>NZ_CP191200.1:835000-1847500 GCF_059831465.1 Bacillus sp. 5RYD7K | reverse complement strand
GGTTGCGCTCGTTGCGGGACTTAACCCAACATCTCACGACACGAGCTGACGACAACCATGCACCACCTGTCACTCTGCCCCCGAAGGGGACGTCCTATCTCTAGGATTGTCAGAGGATGTCAAGACCTGGTAAGGTTCTTCGCGTTGCTTCGAATTAAACCACATGCTCCACCGCTTGTGCGGGCCCCCGTCAATTCCTTTGAGTTTCAGTCTTGCGACCGTACTCCCCAGGCGGAGTGCTTAATGCGTTAGCTGCAGCACTAAGGGGCGGAAACCCCCTAACACTTAGCACTCATCGTTTACGGCGTGGACTACCAGGGTATCTAATCCTGTTCGCTCCCCACGCTTTCGCTCCTCAGCGTCAGTTACAGACCAGAGAGTCGCCTTCGCCACTGGTGTTCCTCCACATCTCTACGCATTTCACCGCTACACGTGGAATTCCACTCTCCTCTTCTGCACTCAAGTTCCCCAGTTTCCAATGACCCTCCCCGGTTGAGCCGGGGGCTTTCACATCAGACTTAAGAAACCGCCTGCGAGCCCTTTACGCCCAATAATTCCGGACAACGCTTGCCACCTACGTATTACCGCGGCTGCTGGCACGTAGTTAGCCGTGGCTTTCTGGTTAGGTACCGTCAAGGTGCCGCCCTATTTGAACGGCACTTGTTCTTCCCTAACAACAGAGCTTTACGATCCGAAAACCTTCATCACTCACGCGGCGTTGCTCCGTCAGACTTTCGTCCATTGCGGAAGATTCCCTACTGCTGCCTCCCGTAGGAGTCTGGGCCGTGTCTCAGTCCCAGTGTGGCCGATCACCCTCTCAGGTCGGCTACGCATCGTCGCCTTGGTGAGCCGTTACCTCACCAACTAGCTAATGCGCCGCGGGTCCATCTGTAAGTGGTAGCCGAAGCCACCTTTTATGTCTGAACCATGCGGTTCAAACAACCATCCGGTATTAGCCCCGGTTTCCCGGAGTTATCCCAGTCTTACAGGCAGGTTACCCACGTGTTACTCACCCGTCCGCCGCTAACATCAGGGAGCAAGCTCCCATCTGTCCGCTCGACTTGCATGTATTAGGCACGCCGCCAGCGTTCGTCCTGAGCCAGGATCAAACTCTCCGATAAATGGATCACAGACTAAGTTCACTGCATCCTGCAGTAACGTCTGTGTGATCTGCATCGTGCAGACCTTAGTTTGACTGACTACGCACATCGCTGTGCGATTTATTTAAAACTTTGAATTAACAGGTACGTTTTGTCTTGTTTAGTTTTCAAAGATCATTACCGCTTGTTGAAGAAGCTTTATTATCTTACCACTTAGCTTCTTTTATGTCAACAACTTTTTTCAAATCGTTTTCGAAGCTTTTTGTTTTGTCTGCTGTTCATCAGCGACGTTTAATAATATAACACCCTTTTAAAAGTATGACAATAGTTTTTTTAAAAAAAGTCCCTGTTTATTTTCATTCATACTTATTTCAGTTTCTCTTCTATAGAAAGAATGCTGTCTTGTGGTTTGGTATATTTTCTTGTATAGTAAGATTGAACTAAATACTTGATGACCACAAGGGGAGCATTAAAGCTGAGAGTGAACGTTTTGTTCTGACCCTTTGAACCTGTTAGTTAACGCTGGCGTAGGGATGTGGCAAAGCCAAATGAATTGCAGTTTTGTAAGCAGCGCGCGGACCTTTTCCCATCCTTCCCCGCCCTGCTTTTTTGTTTATCCTTGATACGGTTGTCTGACCAGGGGGAAAACTATGAATCATTCAACACAGCTTGTGCGCTTAATAGAAATAGCGATTATGACCGGAGCGGCCGTCATTCTGGACATTGTGTCAGGTATGTTTCTCCGTATGCCACAAGGCGGATCAGTCTCTATTATGATGATTCCGATTTTTTTGATTTCATTCCGCTGGGGAGTGAAGGCCGGGCTTACGACAGGCTTTTTAACAGGGATTGTCCAGATCGCCATCGGCAATTTGTTTTTGCAGCACCCGGTGCAGCTATTTCTTGATTATATCGCGGCGTTTGCAGTTCTCGGTTTCAGCGGCTTGTTTGCTTCCGGTGTCCGTGAAACGGCATTGGCTAAAAAAAGAGGCGCATTAACGATGTATGTGATAAGCGGCGTTTTTATCGGCAGTGTGCTGCGGTATGCGGCACATGTGATCTCCGGAGCGGTCTTTTTCGGAAGCTATGCTCCGAAGGGCACTCCGGTCTGGATTTATTCGCTCGTCTACAACGCGACTTATATGATTCCTTCTTTTATCCTTTCGGCCATTGTCCTTATCTTATTATTCATGACGGCGCCGCGGCTTCTTGAATCCAAGCGGGCAAATTGAAACAGCAGGCGGGTTATGCCTGCTGTTTTTTTATCCAGAGCTGCGTTCTTTCTTCGAATCGCTCAGTTCTTTTGTAAGTTCATTTATGCTTTGTTTTATGTTTCCTTTGCCTGAAAAATTCTCAATGATCTCTTTTACATTGATTCCGGAAGATGCTTTTAAACTTTCCTGAAGACCGGCCATTAAATTGGTTGCATAGCCCGTGACTTTATTGGCTCCGCCGTTTTCACCGCTTCCTCCCGTATCAACGACAGTTATTTTATCAATGTTGGAAAGAGGCGCCGAGACTTGCTTCGCATACTCAGGCAGCATTTTCACAATCATATCGAGGATTGCGGCCTGCCCGTATTTTTCGAAGGCTTCAGCAATTTTCTCTTTAGCTTCCGCTTCCGCAAGACCTTTCAGGCGGGTGACTTCCGCTTCGGTTTCTCCTCTCGCCTTTTCAGCCTCCGCTTTAGCAAGACCGTCAATTCTCACGCGTTCAGCTTCCGCTTTGGCCATCGCTTCAATACTATACTGTTCGGCATCTGCTTCTGCGAGCTGCTTCGCCTTTGCAGCTGCGGCCGCTTGTTCTACCGAATAACGGTCGGCATCGGCCTTTTTCTTCACTTCAGAGTCATACTGGCGCTCACGGCGGAGAATTTCTTTTTCTTCCAATTCAATCTGCTTTTGCCGCTCAATAATTTTAATCTGCATTTCCTGCTCTGTCACCTGCTGGCGGGCTTTTGCTGTTTCGAGGTCATATGCCTGGTCGGCATTGGCTTTTGCTGTGTCCTGCTCTCTTCTGTATTCCGCCATTTTCAGCTGATTGATTTTTTCCGCTTCAGCTATTTCCGTCGCCCGCTCCAGCTCTGATTTTTTTGCGTCCTTATCAGCCGCCGCGCGTTTAATTCTCGTCTCTTTATCCGCTTCTGCCGTGGCAATGTCCGCATCCCGCTTGACTTGGGCGATTCGCGGCTTACCTAATGATTCTAGATAGCCATTTTTATCGCGGACATCTTTAATCGTAAAGGAAACGATCATCAGTCCCATTTTGGCAAGATCCTGAGACGCAACCCGCTGGACTTCCTGAGAAAACTTTTCCCTGTTTTTATAAATTTCTTCAACGGTCATGGAGCCGAGGATGGAACGCAGATGGCCCTCCAGCACCTCACGCGCCTCCTGCTCGCGGTCCTCCTTAGACTTCCCTAAAAATTGTTCAGCGGCTGTTGCGATTTCCCCGATGGAGCCGCCGATTTTTATAATGGCGGTTCCGTCGGCCATTACCGGCACCCCTTGTTCTGTATAAACTTCAGGTGTAGAGACATCAAGCTTGCTTGAAAGTAAACTGAGAGGTTCCGCCTGCTGGAACACCGGAAGCACGAACGTTCCCCCGCCCCGGACGATTTTCAGACGATTTCCGCCTTCATCAATGTGGACGTTCTTATTTCCCAAATAGCTTCCGGTTACGATAAGGGCTTCGTCAGGCCCCGCCGTCCGGTACTTCGTAATAAATACAGCAATAAGTGCGATGAGTAAAAAGAATACGATTCCGATAACGATGATAATCGGCATAGTCATAACAGTTCCCCCTTAGATATCAGATTGGTTCATGCGGCGTCACAAAAAGCACTCCGTCTTTCACGTCAATCACTAATACGGCCGTTCCGTACTGAATCTGTTCTTGATCAAAGCTGACAGCAGATTTAGAAATGGCGCCCCCGATTCCCTCTATGATCACTTCCCCATAGCCATCTTTCGGAACGGAAGTAATAACCCTGCCGATTCTGCCCTTTAAATCCGACTCCCGATATACGAGCGATTCTTCCGCTGATGAAAGCGGTACAAGGACAAAGAAGTGAAGCAGGCTGACCAAAAAAACTGAAAGCACAAATGAAAGTAATGCAATGACAGGATGTGAAAGCGGAGTTGCGATTTCGCCGATGTAACCTGAGGCTGAAAAGATGGTCAAAAACGACAAAATCAACGTTGGATTTACGAATGAAACAGGAATGGCTTCCGAGACGCCGTGAAACACATCTTGAAAAAACAGAATCAAAAGCGTGAGGCTCCCCGCAATAATCAGTGTGTAAAGATAGATCGTTTCGAGCGGCAGATGAAATACGACCACATTCTTTCCTCCTTTCGGCCTGGATGTCGGAGTGTTACTTTATATACGGTTGCAAAGGAAAATGGTTTCAATTTTCTGATAAGAAAGGCTGATTACATGATTATCCAATCCGGATATGATATGTTTACTCCAAAGGAGGAGATAGGATGAGTATTTTTAATGAAGCCAGACAGCAGACTTGGGAAGAACTGAAAGGACTCTCTGATGAGGAATTCAACCAAAAGCCCGCGGCTGATGAGTGGAGCGTGCGCGAAGTCCTTGACCATTTAAAGAAAATTGACGAATCAGCGCAGAATCTTTTATCAAAGCAGGCAAAAGACGCACCGTTAAAAGAAATAGAAGAAAAACCGATGGAGTTTATAGAGGACAGAACAACTAAACATCCGGCGCCGTCACAGCTTGAACCTGAGCAAAACCGAATATCAGTCATCGAAGCGAAACAAGAATTAGATACAGCAAGACAGCAGCTGACCGCCGTTATTTCATCATTAAACGAGGAAGACTTTGAACGTGTGCTTCCGCATCCCGTTTTTCAAGAACTGACGATCCGCCAGTGGATTGATTTTATCGGTCATCATGAAAAGCGCCACATCAATCAAATAAAAGAAATTAAACAAAAAATCGAGAAGGTCTGAGTCAGACCTTCTCGATTTTTTTCTTGACGCGTTTCGGTTCATAGGAATGGATGGCGACCGAATCACCCGTGCATATGTCTCCCGGCCGTTCAACAATACAGACAATTCCTCTTCTGCCCATTGCGTGCCTCACAAATGCCGCAGCGAGTTTTGGCTGATCCGGGTAAAAGGATTGAATGATTTCTCCCGGCTGAATGCACGGATCATTTTCTCCCTCGCACAACAGAGACGCACCGCTTGGAAATATTATTCTGCTTCCTTCTTTAAGCGGCGTCAGTGCAGAAAAACCGCTGATTGCGATATTAGCGCCGAGCCATTCGGGAAAGATATGAGAAACCCCCATCGCCGCCGCAATCTCATCACATTCCTCCATGGACACGATTGAAATTTGTCTCCGGTTAAAAATTTCCGTCCCTCTTTGATACATCGGCTCCCGCGCACCGGCTTTTTTTGTCAGTCCGAAATGAAGGTCACCTGGAAACCCGCCGTATTCCGCACGAAGCTTGTCCATCTTTTTGGTAACAAATTGTTCCGTATCTGCTATATATACGCCTTCCGCCTTTGCTGTTATGCACTTCCACATCACCCGTCACCGCCTTTTTCTTGACATTATCCTTAAAAAACCCCGCTCTGTAAAGAAGCGGGGTTCAATTATTATACCGTTTTCGGCGTTAAGTCAAAGCAGCGTTTGTAAATCCAGTTGTATGCTTTCTCATTCAAGTCTCTTGGATTTCCGAAGGTTTGCGGATCTTTCATGGCTTCTTTTGATAAGCGCTCAATCATGTCCGGCGACACACCTTGTTCTTCTAAGCTCGGCACCTCTAAATCTTTTACAAGGTCATACATCCAATTGACGGACGCTTTGGCCGCTTCTTCGGTTGTCATGTTGCTTGTATCGATTCCGAATGCTTTGGCGATGCGGGCAAATTTTTCCGGATATCCCTTCCAGTTGTATTCCATTACCGGCCCCATCATTGCTGCGACGCATTGCCCGTGAGCGACAGGGATGATGCCGCCGAGTGTCTGGCTCATTGCATGCGCAGCGCCAGCGGATTCACTGCCGTATGAAAGTCCGGCAAGCATCGCCGCCTGTGCCATGCCGTATCTCGCTTCCAAATCCTCTCCGTCCGCGAACGCACGCTTAATATAATGCGCCCCATATTCAATAGCCATTAAAGCCACGGCATCAGTGATCGGCTGCGCGAATTTCATCGTATAGCACTCAATGGCGTGCGCGAGAGCATCGATACCTGTCATGGCCGTCACATGCGGAGGCATGGACGTATGCAGCTCAGGATCAATGACTGTTAAATGCGCGGCGATAAGCGGTCCGCCCGTATTGAATTTAAATTCTCTTTCCTCGTCTGTAATGACCGCCCATTGCGTAACCTCTGAACCCGTTCCGGCAGTTGTCGGGATCGTTGTCAGCGGAGGAATACGGTTTTCCAGCGGTTTTTTGCCTTCCGCGGCTTCATAATCAAGCACGCTACCTTCGTGTGTCGCTTCTACTCCGATCGCTTTCGCCGTATCCATGGAGCTTCCGCCGCCGACAGCCACAAGGCCGTTGCAGCTTTCTTTTTTATACAGTTCAGATCCTTCGTTCACAAGACGTACAGGCGGGTTCGGCTCCACTTTGTTAAACAGGACGACTTCGATGCCCGCTTCCTGCAAGGATTCAATAACCGGGTTTGCCACTCCCGCATTATAAATTCCCGGGTCTGTTACGAGCAGCGCTTTTGTGACGCCAAGCGCTCTGACTTCTTTTCCCGCATGCTGAATCGCGCCGATTCCGTGCTTAATAACTGTCGGGATTTCGAATGTATGGAATTTATGCATGCTTTCTACTTTCATATTTAATGTCATATTATATCTCCTCCTCGTTATGCTTGAAACCAGTTAACAGGTGCAGGTTTCGTGTTGCGGTAAATATGTTTGACTTCCGTGTATTCTTCCAGACCGATTTTGCCGAGTTCGCGGCCGAAGCCTGATTGTTTGTACCCGCCCCACGGCGCTTGCGCGAAATACGGATGAAAATCATTGATCCAAACCGTACCCATCCGCAGTTTTGCGGCTACGCGTTCGCATTTTTCAATATCCTTTGACCATACCGCTCCGGCCAGCCCGTAAATGGTATCGTTGGCGAGTCTGACCACTTCTTCTTCAGAAGAGAATGACTCGACTGTTAAAACGGGGCCGAAGATTTCCTCTTGGACAATTCTCATGTCAGACTTGCAGTTTGAGAAAATAGTAGGTTCATAGAAGAAACCGTT
The DNA here is from genome assembly GCF_059831465.1 of Bacillus sp. 5RYD7K. NCBI lineage: Bacteria > Bacillati > Bacillota > Bacilli > Caryophanales > Bacillaceae > Bacillus > Bacillus sp. 5RYD7K. The sequence continues at coordinate 1,840,153 of NZ_CP191200.1, read as the reverse complement.
TTGAAGGGCGGGATCATCAGGACGTTTGCCGCCTGTTTCCAGCTTTGCCCCTTCTTCGATTCCGATTTCTACGTATTTTTCAACTTTGGCCCGATGCTCGGCGGAAATCAGCGGACCGCTTTCCGTATCTTCATGAAAACCGTTTCCTAATTTGATGCGTTTCGTGCGCTTGATTAACTCGGCTAAAAATTCATCATGAATGGCTTCGTCCACTAAAAGGCGCGAGCCTGCCGAACAAACTTGGCCGGCATGGAAGAACACGGCGTTGAGCGCTTGATCTGCAGCTGTTTCGAGATCCGCATCTTTAAACACGATATTCGGATTTTTGCCACCAAGCTCAAGGGCAATCTTTTTCACATTGCCGCTTGCCGCCTGCATGATTTTTTTGCCTGTTTCAATTCCGCCCGTAAAGGACACCAAATCGACGTCAAGGTTTCTCGCCAGCTCATCCCCGACAGAAGCGCCCGGTCCAAGCACAAGATTGGCGGCTCCTTTCGGAATACCGGCTTCTTCTATTAATTGAAAGACTTTAATCGTTGTCAGCGGAGTTATCTCGCTCGGCTTTAAAACGATCGTGTTTCCGGCCGCAAGAGCGGGAGCGATTTTCCAGCTCGCCTGAAGGAGCGGATAGTTCCACGGCGTAATTTGTCCGCATACGCCGATTGGCTCTCTGACGATTTTACTTACGGAATCGGGAATCGGAGATGAGATGACCTCGCCTCCGTCTTTATCCGCCAAACCGGCATAATACTGAAATACATTTGCGATATCATCCATGTCGGCTTTGCTTTCTTCAATGGTTTTCCCTGTGTCCAGCGATTCCAGCTCAGCTAATTCGTTCAGATCTCGTCTGATTAATTCCGCAATTTTCAGAACAAATTGACCGCGCTCAAGTCCCGAAAGCACCGGCCACTCCCCTTCATCAAATGCTTTTCTGGCTGCGGCGATGGCTTTCACCGCATCGTCCCGGTCTCCTTCACATACTGTTGCAATTTCTTCCTGATTAAATGGATTGATGATACGGCGGGTCTGTTTTTTTTCTGCACTGATCCACTCGCCGCCGATATAAAGCGTTTTGCTCATAAGAGTCCTCCTTACCGAAAAGTAAGTTTGTTAAATAAAAATTTAATGTTTTTAACAATGTTAATTTAACACATGTTTTTTAACCTGTCAAAACCTTGTTTGTCCGCTTAGGTTTTGACATTTCGCCATGATTCGTTAAGATTAAGAACATAAAGAAATGACTTAATCAATTTAACTTCAAGAGGAAAAGAGGGACAGTATGGATGAGAATCCAGAATTTGCAGCTATAGAACAAGCAAGGGATCTTGTCATTGATTCCATTGCTGAGACGATGGATCTGTACGGAATCACCCGGAGTGTCGGAATTTTATACGGAACAATGTATATGAGGGATGAAATGACGCTTGATGAAATGCGTGAGGAACTGCAGATGAGCAAACCGAGTATGAGCACAGGCGTCAAAAAGCTGCAGGATTTAAATGTGGTCAAAAAAACCTTTCACCGCGGCACGCGGAAGCATACATTTGTAGCGGAAAAGGATTTCTTTACGTTTTTCACGAATTTCTTCCCGCCGAAATGGGATCGGGAAGTTCAGGTGAATTTGTCCGCCATCGTACAGGCCCAGGCGGATTTGCAGGCCGTTTTGCTGGCAGAGGAAGGCAGCGCGGAATTACAGGAAGAAGCGCGGCAGTTATATGATCAGCTTGAAAGCTCGAAGGCCTATTATCATTGGCTGAAGCGGCTCGCCGATTCAGTCCGGAGCGGAGAGATTTTTAACTTTATTCCGATAGAAACAGACGAAAAAACGCCTGAATCGTAATCAGGCGTTTTTTCTTCGTCATTTTTCGACGTGATTTGATTATTTTCGAGGAAATATAGGAACATAACCCCATTTACTTCCATTAAAATTGATGGTAAATTTTTATAGGTACGGTCGTTCTTTTTTAAGAACGATCGACAAATTTTTTTAAGGGGGATTTTGATATGAAACAAAAGTTTTTCTCAACTGTCATGGCAAGTTTATTCGGCTTGGCTTTACTGCTTTCTCTGCCGACAGCGTCATTCGCTGCTGAATCAGGTTCAACCGTTCACGAGCCGGAAATGTCCACAAAGGCGACCGCTTCCTTATTTGCAAAATACACAGGTGCCAGCCAGCAGGAATGGTCATTTTCTGACATCGAATTGACGTACCGCCCGAACACGATTCTGAGCTTAGGCGTTATGGAATTTACCCTTCCTAGCGGATTTGCGGCTACAACAAAGGATACAATCAACGGACACGCTTTGCGTGAAAGACAGATTCTGAATAACGGCAAAACAGTCAGACTTCCGTTAAACATTGATTTGCTCGGCGCAGCGGAATTTAAGCTTTCTCTTAATAATAAAACGCTGCCTGCTGCAGGTACATATAAGTTCCGTGCAGAAAATAAATCATTAAGCATCGGCTCTAAATTCTATGCTGAGGACACAATTGTTGTTCAAAAACGCAGCACACCGCCGACACAGCCTTGCAACTGCAAATAATTGCGAAAAACGGACCGGCACAAGCTCATCGCTTGTCAGCCGGTCTTTTTTTGTGCCGTTTTTTCTTCCGGCTCTCACATTGACAAACCTTTGAAACAGGAGTACATTCTTGTTTGTTGTATTTGGAGTGACGAAAACAGTTTCTTAAGGAGTTATGAGGATTGGGAAAAATCAAAAATAAACAATTTGCCGTCATCGGACTCGGCCGTTTCGGCGGAAGCATCTGCAAAGAGCTTTTTAAAATGGGGCATGAGGTGCTGGCCGTCGATATCAGCGAAGAGCGGGTCAACGCATACTCCTCTTATGCCACTCATGCCGTGCGGGCAAATGCGACGGAAGAAAGCGAACTTCAATCGCTCGGCATCAGAAATTTTGAATATGTCATCGTGGCAATCGGCGCCAACATTCAGGCGAGCACGCTGACGACGCTGTTATTGAAAGAACTGAACATCCCTAACATTTGGGTGAAGGCGCAAAATTATTATCATCACAAAGTGCTTGAGAAAATCGGCGCTGATCGTATTATTCATCCGGAAAAAGATATGGGCGTGAGGATTGCGCAAAGCCTGTCGGATGAAAACGTCTTAAATTATATTGATCTGTCAGATGAATACAGCATCGTAGAACTGTCAGCCACGAAAAAACTCCATTTAAAAACCATTCTTGACCTCGGCGTCCGTGCCAGATTCGGCTGCACCATTCTCGCCGTGAAACATAATGGAGACATTCAGCTGTCCCCTTCTCCGGAGACTGTCGTCCATGAATGTGACTGCCTTGTGCTGATGGGGCATAAACGTGATATTAAAAGATTTGAAACAGAGGGAATGTAAAAAAAGCCGGCTGCGGCCGGCTTTTGTGATGCTTATGTTTCTTCATTTAACTGGACGGCGGTTTGGTCAACCCAGCCGATCAGCTTGTCTTTCACCTGAAATTGATACCAGACGGATCCGCCGTTTTTCTTCTCAGAGACAACTTTAATATGCTGGCCGGTAAACTTTTGCGCCGATGCCAGTTTAATAGAATGCTGCTCTTTCGACGGCTTGGACCAAACGTCTTCCATGGCGTAGTCTTTGATGGCGCCTTTTTTATCAACCGCTTTAAGAGAGGCATTGATTTTGTCAAATTCATTCAGGTTATAGGTTTCTATAACATCTTTAATTTTTTCCGCATAGTCGGGATCTGTGGCATAGCCGGATTTTTGAAGGGCTGCCGCAGCTGATTTATAATCGTCCGCTTCTATGACGGGTTTATACTTCTTTTTATTCCAAGACGTTCCTTTGACAAATAATTTGGCGTGGTCATCCATGGATTCAAAAAACGTGTTGTACTTACGGAATTTTGCCCGAATCGTTTTTCGTTTCCCTTTTTCAAATTCATCTGTTTTCATCGTGACGTGTTTTCCTTTATAATCACCTTTTACACCGAACAGGTTGCGCGCTTTTCCAGCAAGCTCACTGTTCCCCCAATCCGATTCGAGAATGGCCTGTGCAAGGGTGATGCTCGGAAGGACATGATATTTCTCATATAAAATCTGAGCATGCCCGGAAAGGCTGTCAATAAAGACCTGCTGCCCGTCCACCTCTTCAGGCGGTTTTTCTTCCGTCGCTATGAATTTCGAAAACACCATTGATACCAGAAATAATCCGAATATAAGAGATACAGCAAAAAGGCATCCAAGCACCCTTTTGGTCTTTGCTTTCTTTTTCATATCAACCTTCCTTTAATTCCGGAATCACTAGATTTATAATTTTACTGGTCATTGATGAAAATTTCAATAAAATAGGGAAAAAGACGGAGAAAGAACATGTGTGCAAACAAAAAACCCCTCAAAGAGGAGTCTTTTTTTTATGCCATGCTCAGCTGAGGACCGAACAATTCAAATTGAACGGAATCAGAGTTAAACCCGAGTGCAAGAATCATATCTTTCATTTGCGTCATAAACGGTGCTGAACCGCACAAGTAAAATTCAGTATCTTGATTCAGATGCAGCTGCTCTAAGAAGCTTTGATCAATCCGGCCGCTGTAAAAAGGCTTGTCCCCTGAGCGGTCTTGTTCTGACGGTTCACTGTATACATAAATGACGTTAATATTCGGATTGCCTGCCGCGGCTTGCTCGACTTCTTTGCGGAACGCGGCGTACTCTTCGTTTTTCGCGGCATGAATAAAAGTAATAGAACGCTCCGGCTGTTTTTCGGCGGCTGTTTTCAGCATGCTCATCATCGGCGTGATTCCGGAACCGGCACTGAGAAGAACAGCCGGTTTTTCGGCGGAAGACAGTTTGAAATCCCCGGCGGGTGCGCTGACTTCAAGTTTATCTCCTTCTTGAACTTCATTGTGGAGATGAGAAGAAACCGCTCCGTCCTTTTTCACGGAAATCCGATATTCGCCTTTTCGGGCAGCATCAGACAGGCTGTATTGGCGAATGTGCGTATAAGGAGAATCTGCAATCCGCACTTTAATGCTGATAAATTGCCCCGCTTCAAATTCAGGAAGCGCAGAGCTGTCGCTCAGTTTGATATAAAATGATGTGATGTCTTTGCTTTCTTCGGTTTTCTTTATAACCGTAAATTCTTTATATCCCTGCCATCCGGCCTCATTGTACATATCTTTTTCAATACCGATGAAAGCCTCTGCAATGACGCCGTAAGCTTTTTCCCATGCTCCCATAATGTCAGGAGTTGCGGCATCCTGCAGCACATCCTTAATCGCCAGAAGCAAATATTTTCCGACAATCGGATAATGCTCCGGCTTTACCCCGATGCTAGTATGTTTATGACCGATCTGTCTGACCGCCGGAATGATTTGTTCTAATTGATCAATATTCGCCGCAGCCGCAATGACTGCATTTGCCAATGCTGCGCGCTGCGTCTGTTTCTTTTGGTTCGTTTGGTTAAACATATTTAACAGTTCAGGATGATCTTGAAACATCAGGTTATAAAAGCGTCCTGTGATGTTTTCTCCATGTGTTTTCAATACGGGTACTGTGCTTTTGATGATGTCTATTGTTCTCTCATCCAGCATGTTAATCCTCAACCCTTCTAAAGATGTATTTTTAATATATCTTTATAGTAAGAGATATTTTGAATAAAAGATATATCTTAAATGAATCTTTAGAAAAGTCGTCACAATATTGTGTTCAGTTTGGAATCGTTGGTTTTTATTCCCTTTTTCACCTATTGGAAGCGGGACACATATTGTAGAAATTATACGTTTACACATGAAAGCAGGGGATTGTATGGTTTCTTATATGGATTACACGTCTCCGAATACACAGTTCACATATGATGTGAATGAGAGCCGTTTTTTCACTAAAGATCATCGGAACTTTATCAATGTATTGGGGATTAAACAGTTAAACACGCTTGAAAATATTTCATTACTGGATATCTTTTTGAGCAAGACAAATGTGATTGAACCGCATACCCATCAAAATGCCGCTGAATTGGTGTACTGTATTTCGGGTTCCGCAACCGTGTCGATGCTGAATCCGTTCACCCGGAAAATACGAAATTACCCGCTCACCCCCGGACAAGTGGCAAATATTCCGCAGGGGTGGTGGCATTATGAGATCGCGACTTCAGATAATACCCATCTTTTGGCCATATTTGACGCCCATACGCCTGAAGTGATTTACGGCTCGGATGTTCTCCGTCTCACGCCGCCCGAGATCATGGCGCATACGTACTGTCTGAATGAACAGGAATGGGAAAAAGCTGTTTCACCGATCCGCAAATCAACTGTGATAGGTCCCGATAAATACTGCGGGCAGTCTGAAAATACGGGTATTCACGATATGAATAAACCTTATCAGCCAAATACGCATTATCCGAATGATCCGTATCGGCATTATGATCCGCCGTTATATTGGGGGTATTAAACGGAGAGCAGGAGCGGCATTAAAAAAAGCCCCTCATGAAAGAGGGGCTCTTAATCATTACGGTCCGGTTCCGCAGCTTACTTTGTACTCACCTTCGGGCAATTTTTTTGAATCACATATTTCTGAAGCAGACGTGAAGACCACAGAGAAAGAGCGGGGAGCGCTGTTAAAAGAAGTGCCACTGCGCTGAAAGAGTTAGTAGAAGATAGATTTTCCTCTTATTCCTTTCATTTAGTTGTTAGAAATGAAGCAGAACACAGAGGCTGCTGCAGAGGATTAAAAACTTATAAAGGTATGGAGCCAAGGGGCTCTCACCCCTGACCTCTACGCCACCAGTGTGAAGATGCGTTTCTGATACGAACGGACGTTTTATTTCGAACCTTATTTTATAGGGTTTGCTGACCAGTCTTTCTGATAAAAAATCTTCTGTTTGGCGAAAAATGAACAAGTTGTTCCCAAATAGGATTGTAAATTAAAGTTAATTTCCCACTAGACCTGCCATCAAAACGCCCATCACAATCAAGAATAATAGTAAAAGTAAACAAAGTGCCAGGATAACAAAAGAAATATTCTTTGCGATTCCTTTAGGCGATTTGATTGCGAGAATACTCCCCACGACAATTCCTAGAATTCCAAGCGCCCAATGAATATGAGGCAGAAAACACAATGTGAATAAAAGGATGATAAGCGGCACGATCCCAAAATACTTTCTCATTTCTCTCTTTTCTATTTTCCCTCCATTAAATTGATAAATTGAAAAGAAAATTGAACTTATAAATATTGAGTGCCATATTTTTTAAATATTAGCATAGAATTATCGTTCGAGCTTTATGGCGACGGATACATACGCAAGGTTATCTGCGCAGTTCACTATGGAAACACCTACGGAAGGAATTTCGTGTGAAGGACTTAAAGGGGGATAGATGGCTTATTGTATTTGATTCTCTTTTTCCCTTGAGACTTATGAAGTTGGGAGATGATCAAATGACTGATTTTGAACGAAAAGTTTTTAATATGACCCGCTTTGGGAAAAATCCCTCCATGGAACAATTGAAAGGAAAAAACAGGTGGATGTTTTGAAACTAATGAAGAAAACTAAAAAAGCCTTTTCCGAAGAAAAGGCGTAGGCTGTTCAAGTCTGAAAACGATCAGAAGCTACTTTGATTGTATCCTGTGCTTGTTTTTCTGCCGAGTTCATACCCACCCCACATACTAAAGTCAATGTCAGACCCAGGACGATGAAGATGCTCTTTTTAAAATTCATACAGGCACTCTCCTTCTTAGGTTTGATTACGATCAGATGAAACTTGATATGATCCATCAAATGAAACAGCCGATACCGTTAGACCGACCCCTGACATTAAAACGACAGCCGATACAATGATAAATACGCCTTTTCTAAAATTCATACAGGCATTCTCCCCTCTGAATTTGTTTTTGCGTTTGAATCATTTTTCGATGATAAAAATAAGATTTGTCATATTGTTTTGACTCTGCATAAACAGCAGCCGTATCAAGAGCAATATCTTCTACATACGAATAGTTTTTATTTTTCTCAAGGTAATCAATTGTTTTTTTGATTCCCATTTGGTCTATTGCATTAATATATAAAGCATCCAAATATTTTTGCAGAGATTCAAACAGCTTATCCCCGTGATATATCGCTGATGAAAGTCCCTTTTTGCTGATTTGAATCGCCTCGCTTGTTTTCCCTTGTTTAAATAGAAGCTTTGCGTATGTAAACAAGGAATGCGGGAGGTTACCCAATTTATACTTTTCAGATATCTCCGCTGCTTTTTTTAAGTAGATTTCAGCTTTACTATATTCTTCTAGGTCTCCGTAATTCTTTCCTAAGTTGTAATAAGCAGAACTGAGCAGCCTTTCATTATTGTTTACTTGTTTCGACAACTCTAAAGCTTTTTCTAAATGCGGCAAACTTTTTTCAAAGCGTTTAAAGTCAACATAATTCCCCGATATGACAAATAGACATTGAATTTTCCGGACTTTATACAACTCATACTGATCGTAAATATCGAGCGCTTGCTTTACGTGATGCATGGAGACGTGGCTTTGTTTCATACCGTAATATGCTTCAGCCAATTTAAAATGAAACTCCGCTCTCTCAATTTCATCATGCACATGAACAAGTTGTTTTTCAGCCTCTCTATAAAAGCCGATCGCCTTTACATACTGCTTTTGATCAAATTCATACATGCCGCGGAAAAATAAAGAGTAATAGCACAGCAGGCCGGAAATTCCTTTATTTGATGCTTCGATTTTTTCCAGCAGCTCGTCAATTGTCGGTCTCACGCGGGTCGTCACCGGTTCTAAATAATCCAGCATGAGCTGATGGCGGAATTTCATGAGGGTGTAGTAAATCAGTAAATACTCGTCTTCTTCCATCTCATTTATTTCCTGCTCCACCTCCGCCTTCAAAATTTCCGCATCCGGAACACTGAACTGACGTATCATTTTGTACCATTCATTAATTTTAACGCCTACCTCCGATGATGGTAAAACAGAACTCACAAGGCCACTCCTCCTTTTATATAATATTCTAACATTTCCAAATTATGTTTGGATGAAAAAAAACCGCAATTTGTTTGCGGTCTGCCAGATTACTTATTTTCACATAACTGTTGGAAACGGCCATTCCATTTGCGATAATAAAACTAATGCATGGGGAATATCATTTTAAAATGCGCCTTACTTTATCACTCAAATGTTTTAAGCTCTATGAAAATGTGTACTTTAGGAAAACGTTTATAAGTAGACTCTCTACAAGTCTACTTTATTTTTTTCTCATAAATAAACGAGGTGAAAATCAATGGATGGTATAAAATTTTTAGAAGATATGACACGACTCGGAGTAATCATTTTGGTGTTCTCTGGATATGCTATTTACTGGAAATTAGGTAAAACAAAAAGAGAGCGAGGGCTTACAAAATTTGAAGCTTGTCTTAGGTTCTCTGTGATGTTTGGTATATTAGCTTGGGGGGTTTCGACTCTTGCTTTGAGTTTATGGTCATAAGATTAAAACCAGATAAATGTACCCTTATTAGGAAAAATTTGTTTTTTGTACATTTTTTCAAAATAGGGAGTTATAATATCGCGTTTATACTTTTTAGGCGCGATGATTGACGGTTTTCGGCATGGTGAAGGACTTGCAATTGCTGTTATACTGTACGGAGCGGTGAACGGGATGGGGAACAATATGCTTCAAGCAATATTGGATGAGATACAGAAAAATGACAACAAAATTGACGGTGTGTCATCTGTTTAAAGAAGAGATGAACGAATTCAGGGAAGAAACAAAAATAGATTGTTTAGCTCAGTCTCCATCATATGCATCGCCCAATGTACTAAAATTATCACTTAGCCAATACCAGTGCTGTCCCTTATTATAAAGCAACCGTTGAATTAAACCAGTAAATGAAGTGGCTATTAGCTGTGTTTCACCAACAATTCCATGTCGATCAAAAAAGCTGTCGTAACTTACCTTTACGATCTTCATTTAAATCAATTGTCAGATATTCTCCTTTTCCATCCGTACAAACAATATACCACTCGGATGAAATATCTTCTTCACAAAGTTCCCCAACAATAACGGGATTAGCCAATTTAAACTCAGCTGGTCGTACTATATATATATATATATATATATATTGGATAATCCGCATTTTCATATAAAACTGCTCCACCACATTGTTCATAAAATTCCCTAATATCTTTTGGTAGTCGATGCTTCTCATCTATTGTCGGGAGACCATCAGCTTCAAACAGCCGGCAGTCCGATGTAGAAGCAATCTTCTTGATTAACATTTCAATACTCAAGTCCACACCTTTGCATTACTTTTATTTAAGGAGCTTTTTAAAAAATAAGACCTAGTTGTCCTTACCAAAGAGTAACTTTCCAAAATCATTGTCTAAAATCTCAATTTCCACATCGCTACCATTATCATCAGTTTCAATCGGTTCATCCACTAAACTTAGGATAAACTCTTCAAATGAATTGGCAATTAGGAAAAAGTCTTTATCGGGATGGCTTAATTCGTGATCCCAAAACAATATCTTTTCATTGTCGATATCCATACATATTTCATTACCGCCTGCTGAGCTTGCTATAGGAATAATATTCTTAGGAAAGCGATCAGAATAGGTAGTGATTGCTTCTTGAAGACTGTTATGATCGTTAGCTAAACCATAGAAGTTCTCTAGCAATTGTGTATTATCTTCCTTACCCATCCAAGGATCTTTCTCTATAGGTTTGTAGCAAACGTCATACTCAACTTCACCTGTTGTTTTTTTACTTTCTAAATAACAGCCTCCATATCTCTTCAAAAAATCTTTATAGTCGGAAGGCAATTGATTACCTATATTTCTTTCGATTTCTTTAAGTTGTTCGTTTGTATTAATGTTGGAATCTTTTTCAGCATCTATTGTAAATTCTTTTAACTTTTTTTCAATTTTATTGAAACTCATGCTAATACCCTCCTCTTAAATCAGAAGCTCCTCCAATATGAGGTATTTTGTTATTAATCACACTAGGCACTAGCTGTATTGTGATACTATCCAAATGGTGCGGGGTAAGTCCCTGTTGTGACAGCCATTTTTTCGCCTGTGCCTGGGACTTAAATCCCTTGATCTCTTTAATTTTCTTATATACAAGCCTAAAATCTTTTTTGGTTCCATTTAATTCACCAGATTTAAACTTAATGTTTGCAACAGTCCATGGAGTAAAATCAGGACGTCCATCTTTAAAAGTAATCGGTTCTCCCTTAGTTGCTGCTTTTACTTCAGGTATGTCGGAATACCATTTTCCGTCACCAGGTGTACCTTCCCATTGACCTTTATTCCTTGGTAATACCGTTCTAGGATTTGCTGATTCAATTAATCTAAGCAGACGATCCTTTAAATTTTCACTATTAACTACATTATAAGGAACTCCTCCAGCCGGAACAACATTGTAACGTGGATTATAAGGCAATAAATCAGCAATTGAGACATCTTTCACCTTTGAGCTTGCTTTGCTGACTTTAGAGGTGACTTTTCCAGCTACATCTGCTTTTGTAAGAGAACCGGCTCCCTTTGTGCCTACCACAGAGGTAACTACTGTACCTATCGCATATGTCACCCATCTTGATCGGGAATACGCATCTCCATTTACCATATCTTTTTGATACGATTCCTCAATAGCTGTTGAAATGGCATTATACGTGTTAATTGGATGAGCAACTGCCCCTATGATACCTTCAACAACTTCATCAGGCTTGCTGATCAGCTGCCATAAACCGGTTACCGTGTCTTTCCCGACATCATAAAGACCGACGCCAGCTCCCTTTAAAATATCCCAAGTCACTTCTCCGGCTTCTTCCATCTGTTTTGCATGTTCAAGTTGGATCACATATTGCTGCTGGGAAGGTTCAAGGTTCTCATAGCCGATGTTCTTCGCAATCTCTAAGTATTCATCCGGATCAGTTACTCCATCAGCGAGCTTTTTCTTCAGATCCTTTATTTCCCGCTCTTTCGCTTCTTCCTTCTTCATTGTCAAATAAGCATCTGAATGTCTTGTAATCTCGCCTTTTTTCTTATGTATATCGCTTTCCCTGTATGCCTTGACGTTATAGTGAAGTGGTGTTGCGTTTTTCCCTTTTCCCGTGGCATTTTGGAGCTGTTGAAAATCTGCTTGAATGAAATGTTCATTTGCCTCGGTTTCTGCATATTCCTTCGTTAAATCATGATCGAGCTTTCCGAGCTTGTGTATGGTATTGTCCCGTTTCTTATCTGCTGAATCCAGCTTTTGATCGACATCCTCTGTCGAGAAAACATCAAGATGAACAATATCGCTTATCTCATTAAGAATATCCCTCATTTCATTCCGCTGCTCTTGCATGATGGCTTTTGATTTATTCTTCGCATGAATCAACTCATGTTCTAAAAATGACTCTTCCACAAACGAATCGACCAGTCCCGCATCAGTTACTTTTCCAGAAATACTGTTAAGAAATGCTATTTTCATATCGATCAGATCAAGCCAGCTGTCTGTGACACCGGCGTGGTCTTGAAAAAAAGCTTTAATGTTGTCAGCGCCTTTGCCTGAAAACTCACTGTCATCTAAGTCAGCCATTCCCTGAAAAGCTTTCTTGAGATTGATAAATTGTTCTCTAATCTGATCATATTCTTTTGCCCGCTTTTCCGCTGCTGAGATTAACGAGTCTGCTTCAAATACCTTCATTTACGTCTCCTTTCCACTTAATCTTATCTGAATTTTCTATTCTGAAACATATTTATAATACTCTTGAGTTTTCGGGGTCACTTCCCAATATTTTGTTCCATTTGAAGACACCAACATGTCAAACCATACCTCAAAGTTAGAGTCTAAATATACCGCATCTTCAATATCATCAATTGAATCTAGATACATCATATATCCTAATCCCTTATTTGATTTGTTTGTGTCAACAACATACCTGCCATCATAGTGGTATCCAATTAGGACATAGCCCTTAGGGAAGTCTTGAACTTCATTAAATTCAATTATCCCTTCTGTGCTAAGAAGCTCAACACCATTAAACATTTCCATTCCATTGTGATTGAATAGAAACTCTTTATAATCATTAGGTAAAGTTACCCCAAGCTTTTTTTCTAAACTGCTAACTTCTCGAGAACTGGCTGGGCCTCTGAATTGAAAAGCAGCATCTTCCATGACATGTCCTCCATGTTGGAACATAGGAAAACTTCCGTATTTCGAAACAGCTTCCTTTATCCCATTAAGAGTCATGCGAATTAACTTTCCTTCTTCCATTTAAATTCCCTCCTCTAAGGTTATACCACCAAATTTAACCACACAACTGTATTTGATTTTCCTAAAATGCCAAAATGAATTTTACAATATTTGGTTTTAATTATAATTAGGGAAGGTTTGTCCGATATAGAGACAGAACAAACAAATTTGGAGGAATTACAATGAAGAAATGGTTATATTGACTCTTTGCAAAAAAGCGGTTAATGATGTCAGCAAAAACTCCGAATAAAGCAAGCCACATTCCAGGTATGTTGTCATGATTAGCTAAAACCACGGCAGTAATAAAACAAATGAATGCACTTAAACTCCCATAAACGAATGGGGGCATGGGTACACTTCCTTTTTTCTTTTATTATATTACAAAATTGGGTAGAGAAATATTTTTCACACTAAGCTTTTTTCCATGTACTCCTAACAATTCCCATGATCACTATGTACACAATCGCAATACCAACAGTTACACCCTCAATTTTTATAAAAAAACTATTCAAAATTATTAATAAAAACGCTAGTACTGACGTAAACCAGTGTATAGATTCATATTTTTTGTCACTCATTGCTAATCCTCACTTTTTCTGTTAAACACTTTATCTACCAAAATCCATCATGACACAATTTCCACTATGGAATAAAGTGATAAATTAATTTATAATTTACAAGGTATTTTTAAGTGAAAAAGGGGTATTATCGTATGAAAACGGTCAAGTCTTTGCATAAAAGAAGAATTTTATTTAGAAAGAAAGTTGAAACAAAAAAGGGAATCAGTTTTAATCAAGCTTTTTAATATAGCGAGTATAAACCCATCCGCTTTGATCCTCACCAGCTTCATTACGAAAGAGAACCTTGCTCCAATTCTTTTTCTTTTCTTCAACAAAGACAATTGATGACTTGTCTAAGACGTACGCTACATTTGATTTTGTTTTGGGACGTGTTCTAACTACTAATGTATCTTTTATAACCATTCTGTAATTGGTTTTAAGTTCTTTATTCATTGGGATGTCTTTTAAAACGTTTTTAGCTTCGATTACTGTTTCTGGTTTTTGGTCAATGAATTCATCTACTATATACTTGTTTGTCAGTGCTTCACCAACAGGATATAATACCGTAGCAACAAACACCGAAAGCAGTGCTTTGACTGCTGTGTTTTTATTATTGTTAATAATTGATATGAGGGTAACCCAATAATCATTAAATCTTTCAAAGTATTCTCTTCTTGTAATTGAATTATCATTTGTTAAAGATATTACTGTTTCTTCAACATAATCAGAAATTTCTTCGATCTCATTTATGGTTTCAGAAGAGATTTCATCATTTGTAACATATATGCTTGAATTTAGAATAGCTTGGTCATTGAATACTGTTCTAAGTTGCTGCATGTATGTTGCTATCTGAAATCTATTGGAACCTAAGTCATGCATTAAACTATTTCTTAAGTGTTGAATATATTTCCCATTATACTTGGGGCTGAACATCACTCTCATCTGATTCATTGCAGCTTCAATCTTTGCAGTCTCAACCCTTGTTGCTTTTAAGACATCCAAAGTGTAGATTTTAGGTAGGAGATTAATTCTGTTTAAAGCAACATTTTGTTTTTTTAGAGTTTCAATTAGCTCTAATTGTGTTTTGAAAGCTGCATTCATGGCATCTTGCAAAGGACGAGTGTTGATATTAATTTGAGATTGTAAAGATGATGTAGTCAATAAAGATTGCCCCTTTGTTTTTTATTTATAATTTTACCACAAAGTGGGCTTTAATAGATAAAAAGACGTATCCAATAAGGATACGCCTGTTTAATGTACATGCCTATATGCTTCCCATATATACTTGACGTTTAATTTATTCCCTCTTTGATTGCTGTCTGAGCCTGTTATAAATCCAATTTCGTTTATACTTCCATATGTAGAGTTTCCCCCAACCAAGGATATTCCCATTTCATTTACCTGATACGTATAACCTTCTGTCTCATCAATTAATAACATGGAATCATTAGAAGAGACTGGCCACACTTTCACATGTGTTGGAGTGAAAGGCAGCAATATTTGTTTGCTAATTGTTCCATCGCCTACATACGTTCCTTTTGCCATCTGAGGAACATCAGAGGATAACGCATATTCTGAGTGTAGTTTACCCCAAGAAACTCAGCGTTGCCATCTATGGAACCTGTAATGATTCCTTAGTCATTACGTACAGATATTGAATTAGGCGTGGATACTGGTGAAGCCGTATAACCATTTAATGAATCAGCCGAGCTCGCAGAAGACACAATCCACTCTTCATCATTAAAAAGTTCTTGTTTATTAGTCTTTGGATCGATCCAAATTGTTCCCGCTTCTGGCGCAATAGGCTTTGTCTCTGTAGATATTGTATAAAGTCCGTTAACTTTTCCATCGAGACTTCCTTTTACTTCAACGGAATTAGAGGGGAGGTAGGGGGTTTCTGGACTTGGACATGCAAAATCAAGCTTTACCTATGACACGTATGTGCACATCATGTCTAAAACCAAGAAGAAACTTATAGATAACCTGCAGCGATCAATAAAACTGTCCACCTATGATGGGGGTCTTAAAATAAGATACAGTGTTGCCACTTTAAAAACTCAGACACAAATGTTGCCGTTTTGTTGCCAATTAGAGATTAGAGCAAATAAAAACCACTCTTGAAATTCTCAAGAATGGCTTTAGATCAAGCTTTATTAGTATGGAGCCAAGGGGGCTCGAACCCCTGACCTCTACGCTGCCAGCGTAGCGCTCTCCCAGCTGAGCTATGGCCCCGTGCGGTAACGTCATGTTTTATTATAGACGAGTTTCCTTCGAATTTCAAGCCGAAAATTCAGTTTGCTTACATTTTTCTGAGACGTTTTTCAAACATAGAAAAGACCCTCCGGGGGCCTCTTCGTTTATCGCACGAGCATGATTAAAATGATGCCGAGGATGACACGGTAAATGGCGAACGGGACAAGCTTAATCCGATTAATAAGCCGAAGAAAAAATTTGACGACTAAGAGAGCGACGACAAAGGCGCAGATAAAACCGACAAGAAAAAACGGAATCATGTCAGGAGAAAGACTGCTCCAGTATTTCACCAGCTTCAGAAGGCTTGCACCCGCCATAATCGGAATGGCCATGATAAATGTAAAGTCTGCGGCTGCCCGGTGATTCAAGCCGAGAATGACACCTCCGGCAATCGTTGAGCCTGATCGGGAAAAGCCGGGCCACAAGGCGAGACATTGGAATAAACCGACACAGAAAGCCTGTTTGTAGGTGATTCTGTCTACCGTATTGATCGTATCTTTTCTTTTATTGACCCAGTCCGCAATCAGCATAAGCACGGCTCCGGCAATTAGTCCGTAAGCGACCGTTCTTACGGAGAATAGATAGCGGTCAATGAAATCCTCAAATAAAAAGCCGAGCACTGCGGCCGGAACAAGACCGACAGCGATTTGCGCGATGGTCAGCCTGTATCCTTTCTGCTGGTCGCGCGTCACGTTTTTTTTGAGGCCGAGTAAATTTAATATCCGATCCTTAAACACAATGGCCACGGCCAGGATCGAACCGAGCTGGATCACCACTTTGAAGGAATTGGCGGCTTCAGGATTCATCAGGCTTCCGGATTTCAGCCAGATGTCATCCGCTATGATCATATGTCCCGTGGAAGAAACCGGCGCGTATTCCGTCAGCCCTTCCACGATCCCCAAAACGGCTGCTGTGAACATCTCCCATAGTGTCATCCTATTCTTCCCTTCATTTATCATTTACAAAAGAGAAGCTCTCCTTTGAAGGAAAGCCTGTCTTATAATAAATATCATGTCGGTTCCGATTTTATGACTTCGATACGGCATCATTTTTTTCTTCTTCATATAAATGCGAGCGCATTTTGAACCAATCAAACAGATGGGTCGTGACCACTTTGATGACCGCGTAGCCCGGGATGGCTAAAATAATGCCGACAACCCCGAACAGCTTTCCGGCGGTTAAAAGAACAAAAATGATGGTAATCGGGTGAATGTGAAGATTTTTCCCCATGATCTGCGGAGAAATTAATTTTCCTTCCACGAGCTGGACAACGGTCCATACAATCGCAAGCTTCAGCAGCATAAGAGGCGAAGTGACTAAAGCGATAATAATCGCCGGCGTGATGGCAATGGTCGGCCCTAAATACGGAACAACGCTCGTACAAGCGGCAATGACCGCAAGCAGTGACGCATAATCAAGTCCGATAATCAAATAGCCGATAAATAATAAAAACCCGATGCAGAAGCTGACGATGACCTGTCCTCTGATATAGGAGCTTAATCTGTGGTTCATTTCGCTCAGCATCGTATACGTTTGTTCTTTCAGACGGGTGGGCACAAATTTCAAGATATAGATTGGCAGTTTTTTGCCGTCTTTCAGCAAATAGAACAGAATAAACGGCACGGTTACAATTGAAATAATCACTTCCGTCAGCGCACCGATAAAATTCCCGACTCCGGTAAATGTGCTGTTTGCAATTGTCGCCGCCTGCGCCGATACTTTATTGGCAAGATCGGAAATGTTGATATTCATCGTCTTTTGCGCCTGATTTACAAAATCGCTTCCGATCAGGCTTTTCGTCTGATCTTCAACGATGTCCACATATTTTGGCAGGTTGTCGATCAGGCTCATGATCTGTTCCTTTAAAAACGGAATAATTGAAACGATCGTAATCGTAATCAGCCCTATAATAACGAGGTAAAGGAGCAGGATGGAATAGACTCTTTTCACTCTTATTTTTTCCAATATATCTACGATCGGATTAAGCAGATAATAAACAATTCCTGTCAAAATAACGGGGAGTGCAATCGTTTTGAGCAGGACGATAATAGGTGTGAAAATAAATGATGTCTTCATAAAGACAAGGATATTGAGACCGATGAGCAGCAATACAAGCAAAAACAACACAAATTTATTGTCTAAGAAAAACTGTTTAAATCTGCCGCCCCATGTTTGCAATGTTTCCACTATTGTTCCTCCATCATATGTATTTTACTTAAATTGTACACTATCGTTCCTGTAATGAAAAATAATAACCGGTCTCTATGGGAATTTTTCCTATACTTTTGGCGGACAGCCTTTTTTCCATTTATGTTTCTTTGAAAAACAGCTATAATGTAAGCCAATACATAGAAGGAGCGATAGCAATGATTCGATTTGCAACAGTCGGAACGAATTGGATTACAGAACGATTTCTGGAGGCGGCTTCTGCTATTGATGATTTTCAATTAACGGCGGTTTATTCCAGAACTGAGGAACGCGCGGCGGAATTTGCCGGCAAACACGGCGCAGCTCATTATTTCACCAGCCTGAGAGAAATGGCGGAAAGCGAAGCCTATGATGCGGTGTATCTCGCCAGCCCGAATGCATGCCATAAGGAGCAGGCGATCCTTTTTATGGAACACGGCAAGCATGTGCTGTGCGAAAAACCGTTTGCGTCTAACGCAAGGGAAACGGAAGATATGATTCACGCAGCCAAAGCGAACGGCGTTCTCTTGATGGAGGCCATGAAAACGACGTTTTTGCCGAACTTCAGCATGCTTCAAAACCACTTACATAAAATCGGGCCGATCAGGAGATTCACGGCAAGCTACTGCCAATATTCATCACGATATGATGCATATAAAAACGGAACGGTGCTTAATGCGTTTAAGCCTGAATTATCGAACGGTTCGTTAATGGACATCGGCGTATACTGCATTTATCCGGCCGTCGTCCTGTTCGGCAAACCAAAAAACGTCATTGCGACCGGTCACAAACTAGCATCCGGCGTTGACGGCGAGGGCACGGTTATTTTGTCATACGACGGGTTTGAAGCGGTGCTGATGCATTCAAAAATATCAAATTCGTTTGCCCCGGCGGAAATACAGGGTGAAGACGGCACAATCGTGCTGGACAGCATTCACGGGCCGGAGCGGGCGGAAATCCGCTATCGTGATGGACGGATGGAGGACATTTCCGTTCCTGATCTGAAACCGGCGATGTATTATGAAACGGCTGAATTCATCAGCCTTCTTCGGAACGGACAGCAGGAGTCTTCCGAAAATACCTTTGAACGCTCTTTCATTACGGCAAGCATTATGGAAGAAGCGAGAAAACAAATCGGAGTTGTCTTTCCTGCCGATCAAAACTAAAAACATCCGCCCGGGTTTCGGGCGGATGTTTTTTATTTGGATGCTAACAGGTCAGCGAACGCTTTTGCATACTGCGGAAGGTCGGGCGGGCGGCGGCTTGATACAATGTGGCCGTCAGTTACGACAGCTTCATCCAGCCACTGTGCCCCGGCATTTGTCATGTCGTCTTTGATGCCGGGCGTGCTCGTTACTTTTTTTCCTGCGAGAATTCCGGCAGATATGAGCACCCAGCCTGCGTGGCAGATCTGGCCGATCGGCTTTTTCTGCTCGTTCATCGTACGGATGATGTCCAAAACTTCCGGATATCTTCTCAGTTTGTCAGGAGCCCAGCCGCCAGGCACGAGCACGGCATCATACTCCTGAATAATCAGGCTCTTAAAATCGTAATCCGCCGTCGCGGGCACGCCGTATTTTCCTTTGTATGAACGGCCGGCTTCTTCTCCTATTAAATGGACGATCGCGCCTTCCTCCCTCATCCGGTAGACGGGATACCAAAGCTCTAAGTCTTCAAAGTCGTCACTGACAAGCGCTATGACTTTCTTGCCTTCTAATCTCATCACTGCCACTCCCTTCTTTTTTTCAAGTGTATCGCTTTTTTCAGCTGAGGAAAAGAAACAGCTCGTTACAGCTGTTCTTCGCCTTCAGACTGAATCGTAAATTTCCGTGTGACCTGCTGCAGTTCTTCGGCCATGTGCGCAAGCGTTTCAGCAGAGGAACTGATTTCTTCCATGGAAGCCAGCTGCTCTTCGGCTGACGCGGCGATGTCTTGAATGCCGGCGGACCCTTCTTTGGCGACTGAGGTAATATCCTCCACCGCGTTTGTCACGTTTTGTGACCCGGCCGCAAGCTGCTCAAGCGTTCCGTTCATATGCTGCAAAGCGCCTGAAATCTGAGTCGTCATTTCCGAGATTTTTTTGAAGCTTTCGGCCGTTTGATCCGTAATATCGAGGCCTTCTTTCACGTCTTGATTCACCGCTTGGAATACAGAAAGCGATGTGGCGATTTCTTTGACGATTTCCTGAATCAGCGTTTCGATTTCTTTCGCGGAGTCGGCTGATTGTACGGCAAGCTTTCTCACTTCTTCCGCAACGACGGAGAAACCGCGTCCGTATTCGCCGGCTCTGGCTGCTTCGATAGCCGCGTTTAGAGCAAGCAGGTTTGTTTGATCGGCAATGCCGTTAATGACGTTCAGAATGCTCTTAATGTCGTGCGACTTCGTTTCCAGTCCTTTTACGACGGCTTCCGCCTGCTGGACGGAACGATCAATTGTTTTCATCTGGCCGACCGTTTTCGCCACTAATTTTTCTCCGCTTCCGGCCGTATCAGAGGTTTGAATGGCCGATTCGGTGATTTCCGCCGATACATTCGCCGTCTCGGCAATGCCCGTATTCATTTGGGACAGGTGATCAGCACTTTCTTCCAATTTCTCGCTTTGTGATTCGTTTCCGTTTGAGAATTGCTCAATCGCCAGTGTGATATGCTCGGTCGCCTTGCTTGTCTGACCGGCAGATGCCGTCAGCTCTTCGGATGAAGAAGCAACATGTTCGACGGATGATTGAATGACGCCGATGACAGACCGGAGTGATGCCGACATCTCATTGAAGCTTTGGCTGAGCTGACCGAATTCATTTTTCGACCTGATGTTAATAACTTCGGTTAAATCGCCGTCGCTGATTTTAGCTGATGTCGAGACAAGTTTTTTGAGCGGTTTTGAAATCGAGCGAATGATAAAGAAGATTAAAATCCCGCCGACGATAAGAGAAATCGCAAGAATGATCAGCGCCATTTTCATGACAGGCGCGGCTGCGTCATGTATCTCACTGACAAAGAATGTACCGGCGATTTTCCAGCCCGTCAGTTTATTTGTCGTGAAGGCCATTTTCTTTTGCTGTCCTTCAAACATGTATTCAAACGATCCGCTTGATTTCGAAAATACTTCTTTCGTCCAGTCTCCGGAGCCTTCCGTTCCCGCTTTGATGGTCGGATGGGCGATGTATTTTTTATCTCCCGTTGTAATGAAAGCAAATCCTTTATGACCGATCTGTACGCGCTGAGAGGCATTCAACAGGTCGCCCAGATTAATATCCAGCGCTACAACGCCTGAGCCGTCTTTTGTCTGCTGGGCAATCGTAACGACCGTTTGTCCGGTTGCAGCGTCCTTATAAGGCTCGGTAAACACCGGCTGTCCGCTTTTTTCAACCGCTTTTGTATACCACTCGCGTGTGAGCGGATTGAAATCGGACGGCACGTCAGCAGACGGATATGTCACAAACGCTTTGTCGGCGGACGCGGCATAAATTGATGTGACATCGTCATTTACAGTGACATACTGCTTCATATTTTCAAGCAGGTCGGATTTATTTTTTTTGTTCATTTTGTCCTTTGTGATTGATTCACTGTAATAGTCAAGTCCTTTCAGCTTGCCTTCGAGCATGTTTTCCAGCACGCTGTTCAGTTCGCTGACATTTCCTTGCGCGCTGTGGGTCAGTTCGTTTTCTAATGTACTCCCCGCCGTTTGGTAGCTGAAATAGGCAAGTATGCCGATCGGAAGCACCAATACGGCTAAAAATGCCGCGATAAGCGGCTTGCTGATGGATGGCTGTTTGATCCAATGTATCAGTTGTTTCATTTTTTCAGTCTCCTTCTTTGAAAAGCTAAATCTATTATCGACAGCTAGGACAAAAGATTTATTAAAAAAACTAAAAAAAACACCCAAACAGCACATTTGGGTGTTCTATGGACTATTATTCTATTTTAAATTGTTTCGTCATATCACGTAATTCTTCCGCCATCTGGGATAACGTTTCTGAAGACGAACTGATTTCTTCCATGGAAGCCAGCTGTTCTTCGGCGGAGGCCGCGATATCCTGAATGCTGGCTGAACTTTCTTTTGCGATGGACGCGATTTGCTCAGAAGCTCCTGAAATCTGCTGCGAACCGGCTGTCAGCTGTTCTACTGTCGCATTCATGTTTTGAATTTCTCCGGCGATCTGGTTCGTCATTTCCGAAATCCGCCTGAAGCTCGTTTCGGTCTGATTCGTAATATCCAGCCCGCTCTCCACCTCTTTGTTGACGGATTGGAACATGCCAAGAGATGTATTGATTTCGTTGACGATTTCTATAATTAAGCTTTCGATTTCTTTCGCTGAATCAGCAGACTGCACCGCAAGTTTTCTCACTTCTTCTGCGACGACGGAGAAGCCCCGGCCGTATTCACCGGCACGCGCGGCTTCAATTGCGGCGTTCAGCGCAAGAAGATTTGTCTGATCGGCGATTCCGTTAATGACACGGAGAATGTTTGTAATGTCTTTTGATTTTGTTTCAAGCCCGCGCACCACTTGTTCAGCTTCTTTCACTGACCGGTCAATGACGTTCATTTGACCGACTGTCTGGTGAACGAGCTTTCCGCCTGAATTGGCGACTTCCGCTGATGTGACGGAGGATTCGGTAATGACGGCAGATGCTTTCGCCATATCTTTGAGCCCGCTGTTCATTTGGTAAATATGTTCCGCGGCGCTTTCAATTTTTTCACTCTGGCTTTCATTTCCGTTAGAAAATTGTTCGATTGCCAGTGTGATATGTTCGGTTGCCTTGCTTGTCTGCTCCGCTGAAGCCGTCAGCTCCTCTGAGGAAGACGCGACGTTATTCACAGAATCCTGAATGGCATGGATCAAAGACCGCAGTGAAGCTGCCATATTGTTAAAGCTTTTGCCAAGCTCGCCTAATTCGTCTTTTGACTGAATCTCGATCGTTTCGGTTAAATCGCCTTCACTGATCTGTTTCGATGATGTCACAAGCTGCTTGAGCGGTTTTGTGATTGAACGGATAATCAGCACCATGACGACGGTTCCGATGACAATTGCTAACAACAGAACGAGCAGGGACAGATGAAGGACCGGCAGCGCCGCTTCATGAATCTCGTCCACATACATCGTTCCGCTGATTTTCCAGCCTGTCAGCTCGTTCGTATCATAAGCCATTTTCTTTTCCTGGCCGTCGTATTTGTATTGAAAATCACCTTTTTTGCTGCTGTACAGCTGTTCAGCCCAATCTCCGTCTAATGCTGTGCCTGACGTGCGGTTCGGGTGGACGACCACTTTTTTGTCTTTCGTCAGGATGAAAGCGTAGCCGGATTTTCCGATTTTCACTTTCTTTGTCGTTTTCAGAAGTTCTTCGATTTTCATATTGATGGCGACGACCCCTGAGCCGTCTTTCGTCTGCTGAACGATCGTCACGACCATCGTATTGGTGGAAGCCGTGCGGTAAGGATCTGTTACAACAACTTTCCCCTTGTTTTCCACGGCTTTTTTATACCAGTCTCTTTCAAGCGGATTATATCCTTTAGGCATCTGCAGATCGGGATACCGTGTGAAATGGCCTTCCGTGTCACTCGTATAGATGGATTCCACATCTTTATTGATTTTCATATACTCTGTGAATTTATCGATAATTTGCGATTGATTTTTCGGCTTGTACCGATCCTTGGTGAGCCAATCGCTGAAATATGCCGTTCCGTCTTCCTTCTGGCTGATGCTGGTATTGATCATATTATTAATCTGCTGCACATTATCTAATGCGCTTCCCATCACCTGCTTGTCAAGCGTGCTTACCGCCGATTGATATGCGATAAAAGCCAGCGTTGAAATCGGCAGAATAAGAATGGCCAAAAAAGAAATGAGCAGTTTTCTTGTAAGCGATCTCTGCTTGATGATTTGCATGATTTTTTTCATCTGCTATATCTCCTCTTACGTGTTTACCCTTCATATCGGCGATTATGGGTAAATATACATATCTAAAAAGAAGAAATATAACAAAACATACTTTTTACCTATTACAAAAGTAGTCTTTTAGACTTAATTAAAAACTTATTTTAAAGCGTTTTGTCAGCTCGCGTAATTCTTCAGCCATTTTTTCCAGCGTGACGGCGGATGAACTGATCTCTTCCATAGAGGCGAGCTGCTCTTCAGCAGAAGCCGCAATGTCCTGAATGCCGGCCGTGCTTTGTCTGGAGACGGCCGCGATATCCTCTGAAGCGTTCGATACTTCCTGAGATCCGGCGGAAAGCTGTTCTACGGTTGCATTCATATTTTGCAGTTCACCGGCAATCTGATTTGTTTTGACAGAAATGTCCCGGAAGCTTTTTTCCGTTTCGTCTGTCAGCTGAAGTCCGCTTTTCACCTCGTGATTGACGGATTCCAGCATTCCGAGCGATGTATGAATTTCTTTAACGATTTCATGGATTAAGGTTTCGATTTCTTTTGCTGAATCGGCTGATTGGACGGCAAGCTTTCTCACTTCTTCGGCAACGACTGAAAAACCGCGTCCGTACTCTCCCGCTCTTGCCGCTTCAATGGCTGCATTTAAAGCGAGAAGATTCGTTTGATCGGCAATGCCGTTAATGACGCGCAAAATGCTGGTGATGTCCTGCGATTTGTGCTCAAGCCCCTTTACGACTTGTTCCGCTTTACTCACAGATTGGTCAATGGTATCCATCTGGCCTGCTGTTTTCTTAACAAGCCGCTCTCCGGCACCGGATATCTCTGCCGATTCAATAGAAGTTTCCGTCACAACGGCTGCCGCTTCCGCCAGATCGCTGAGCCCGTCTTTCATGTCATTCACTTGGGCGGTCGCTTTTTCAATGCTCTCACTTTGGTCTTCCGTTCCATTAGAAAACTGTTCAATCGCAAGGGTGATATGTTCCGTTGCTTTGCTCGTCTGCTCGGCGGAAGCCGTCAGTTCCTCTGAGGAGGAAGCGACATGTTCAACAGAGTCCTGAATTCCCTGAATAAGCGTCCGGAGTGAATCTGTCATATGATTAAAACTTTTACTGAGCACGCCAAGCTCATCTTGAGAGCTGACTTGAATGGTTTCCGTCAGATCTCCGCTTCTGATTTTTTCCGCTGACGCTGCGAGACGTTTTAACGGTTTTGTAATAGAGCGGATGACAAAATAAATGAAAACCATTCCTGCGGCAACCGCTATGGCCAAAATGATAATGGCTGTGATCAGAACCGGTCTTGCCGCATCCTTGATTTCATCCACGGACATGGTTCCGCTGATCTTCCAGCCAGTCGCCTCATTGGTGACATACGCCATTTTTTTCGCTTTTCCGTTCATCGTATATTCAAAATCGCCTTTTTCCCCGCTGTATAATGTATCAACCCATTTTCCAGATACCGCCGCGCCGGATTTTTCATTGCTGTAGGCAACGGCTTTTTTATTTTTGCTGAGGATAAAGGCATATCCTTCTTTTCCGATATTGACTTCTTTTGTCATCGTAATGAGATCGTCGATTTTAATATCAATGGCGACGACCCCTGATCCGTCCTGAGCCGCACGGGCCATGGTAACGACCATCTTTTTGTTTGAAATGGACTGATAAGGGTCCGTGATGATGGTCTGGCCTTTATTCTTCATGGCTTCTTGATACCAGTTTCTCTCAAGCGGATTGAAATCAGCCGGCATATCGGCATGAGGATAACGTGTAAACGTGCCATCCTTGCTGCTTGAAAATACGGCGGCAGCTTTATCATTGCTTTCTATGAACTGCTTGAATCTTTCTTTCATTTCCGTTTGGTTTTTTTCTTTAAATTTTGCGCTTGTCGCCCATTCGCTGAAATATGCTGAGCTTTTTGTAAACGTCCCGATCCGGTCATCAATCATATTGTTTAAGATTTGCACATTCCCTTCGGCGCTTTCCATCATTTGATTTTCAACGGATGAGGCAGCCGAACGATAGGCGCTGGCAGCCAGCACTGCTACCGGAATGATTAAGATCAGTAAAAATGAAATGATGAGTTTTCTGGCTATTGATTTTTTTGCGATGTTTTTTGCTGTTTTTTTCAATTTTGTAAACCTCTTTCAATCATTTACTGTTTATATCGGCAATCTCCCTTTTTATTACATTGAAAATTTAGTCATAAATGAAAAATAGTTCTATATACTCTTTTTGTAAGTAAGACTTTTTATTTAATTTTCTCGAAGAAGCCATAAAAAAAGACGCCTTCCATCCGGAAAGCGTCCTTTTTTACTAGTTGATTTTAAATTGTTTTGTTAATTCCCGCAGTTCTTCGGCCATTTGCGCCAAAGTGTCGGCGGATGTGCTGATTTCTTCCATAGATGCAAGCTGTTCTTCTGCGGATGCGGCAATATCCTGAATGCTTGCTGCGCTTTCCCGTGAAACGTCCGCAATATCGGTTACCGCGGCTGAGACGTGCTGAGAGCTGTCTGACAGCTGTTCAACCGTGCCGTTCATGGATTGCAGCTTCTCAGCGATGTCGTTTGTCATGCCGAAGATATTCTGGAAGCTTTCTTTCGTTCGATCCGTCACCGCAAGTCCTGATTGCACTTCTTCATTAACGGATGTAAACATGTGAAGCGAAGTATTAATTTCAGCCGTGATTTCCTGAATGAGTTTTTCAATCTCTTTTGCAGAACCGGCGGATTGGACGGCAAGCTTTCTCACTTCTTCGGCTACCACTGAGAAGCCCCGCCCGTATTCACCGGCTCTTGCCGCTTCAATGGCTGCATTTAATGCAAGCAGGTTTGTCTGATCGGCAATGCCGTTGATGACTCTTAAAATATGAGCGATGTCTTTTGATTTGGCCTCAAGACCTTTTACAACAGCTTCCGCCTGCTGGACGGATTGATTGATGAGATTCATCTGCCCGACGGTTTGCTGCACATATTCTTCCCCGGTGCCGGCAGCTTCTTTCGATTGTTTAGATGCTTCCGTAATGGATGATGATGTGCGGGAAACGGCGGCGAGCCCGTCATTTATATGATTCAGCTTGGCTGAGCTTGAATCGACTTTTTCACTCTGCTCTTCGT
The DNA here is from genome assembly GCF_059831465.1 of Bacillus sp. 5RYD7K. Classification (NCBI taxonomy): domain Bacteria; kingdom Bacillati; phylum Bacillota; class Bacilli; order Caryophanales; family Bacillaceae; genus Bacillus; species Bacillus sp. 5RYD7K. The sequence goes on along the minus strand of NZ_CP191200.1, from coordinate 1,812,949 downwards.
TTCCGTTTGAAAACTGCTCAATCGCCATCGTAATATGCTCCGTCGCTTTGCTTGTCTGCGAAGCTGAGGCGGTCAGCTCTTCTGATGACGCGGCCACGTTGTCGACCGAGCTTTGGATCGCGCTGATCAGTCCGCGCAGAGATTCTCCCATTTCATTAAAGCTTGCGCCCAGTTCGCCCAGTTCATCTTTCGAGCGGATCTCAATGGTTTCAGTCAGGTCTCCGCCGCTGATTTGTTTAGACGAGCGGACAAGACGTTTCAGCGGTGATGTAATGGATCTGACAATAAACAGAATTAAAATTCCCCCGATGATAATGGATGCTGCAAGGACGATCATTCCCATCGTCAGCACCGGTTGTGAGGCGTCTTTAATTTCGGTGAGCTCCATGCTCCCCTCTATTTTCCACCCGGTCAGTTTATTTGTCGTAAATGCCATTTTTTTATTTTCATCATCAAGCTTGTATGAAATAATTCCGCTGTCTTTGCTGTATACCTCGTTCAGCCACGGGGTTGAGACTTTATCGCCCGGTTTGTGGTCTTTATGCGCGACATAGGTTTTATTTTTAGATGTGATAAACACGAAGCCTTTTTCCCCGATTTTGATTCCCTGCATCTGTTTCAGCAGCTGGTCGATCGTAATATCCATGGCTACTACGCCTGTTCCGTCCTGCATCTGCTTTGCCACGGTGACAACCATGCTGCCGTCGCTTGCCGCGGTGTAAGGATCGGTGACAACGAGCGTGCCGCCGGCCTTTACAGCGTCTTTATACCATGTGCGTGTTCTCGGATCGTAATCAGCCGGAGTATTTTCCTTCGGCGCCTGTGTGTAGCTGCCGTCTTCCGTTCCTCCGTAAATGCGGGCTACGTCCTTATGAATAGATGTGTATTGCCCGAACTTTTCTTCAAGAGCAGACATGTTTTTCTTTGAGAATGATGACCCTTTTAACGTTTCACTGAAAAATTCAATCGCCTTTGCTTTTGCGCCGATATCATTTGTAATGGTTGTGTTAAAAGATTCGATGTTGTTTTTCGCGTTGCCTGAAATCTGATCATCCAGCGAATTGCTCGCCGTATGGTATGAACTGAATTCTAACACGAGAATCGGTATGATTAAGATCACGATAAATGAAATGATTAATTTACGTGAAATCGATGCCTTTGTGCACCAATTAATGAATTTTTTCATATTAAGCTGCTCCCTCATGTGTGATACCTTATATATCGGCTCAGTCTCCACATTTTGTTAACCTTTCCTCCTTTTTTATGACTTGATTTTCATTTCCCAAGCTTCCTGCATATCTTATAAAAAAAAGATAGGGGGCGCGCAGATGATTATCATTTCCGGCCAAGTGCTTCGGCCCCAGGACATTGCGAACTGGCAGACGGAAGAAAGCCTTGTTCCGTATCTAAATGAACTGACCCATTCTCCCGTACAATTTGATTACGGATCGATTGCTGAACTGATGTTTGAAGCACGGCTGCGGCGCCATATTGTGGAAGCCGCAAGAGAACTGAACGGATCAGGCGCAAAATTTGCAACGTTCGCCAAAACATACGGAAATACGGCTTATTGGAGACTGACGCCGGAAGGAGCCTTGGAGCTGAAGTACAGAATTCCCGCTTCAAAAGCGATTCGGGATATTGTTGAAAACGGGGCGTTTTATGCATTTGAATGCGCGACGGCCATTGTCGTGATTTATTATCTGGCCGTTTTAAAGACAATCGGTGAAGAGCGGTTTGACCGCCGTTTCCCGGATATTACTTTGTATGACTGGCACTATGAGCATCTGCCGATCTACACGGAAACCGGCAGCCACTTTTTAAGGGGAGATTGTTTATATTTTAAAAACCCTGATTTTAATCCTGCAAAGGCCCAGTGGCGGGGAGAAAATGTCATTGTGATGGGGAATGACCAATTTTTCGCCCACGGTCTCGGGATTCTGACCGCTGAACAGATTATCCAGAAATTGAATTCTTTAAGAAAAAGAGATGCCGTGAAGTCGGCTTATCTGCTTTCTCAGGCGACAAGGCTTGATGCGCCTGCGCTATATCGGATGATGCATTAAAACAATCCCATCGTCTGTCAATGTGACGATGGGATGTGAAATGCTTTTCTTTTTCGGTAAAAAGCCGTCGTGCCGAGCGCTTGGTTTGCCGCCCATTCAAACTTCTCTAAATCATGGCGGGTGACGGCTCTGTCCCGTCTGCTCCATTTAATGGCCCGGACAAAGTAATACCCTTTAATCGGCGCCATGGTGACTTTGGAATGCGGAAAATCTTCAAAGACAAACTCAATATTTCCTCTTTTTTTATAGGACATTTGAAGAATCTTCATCTTCCATCACCTCACAGCATCTTGATTATGATCGGCACAAGCGGTCCAAAACAGCTTTCACATCTGTCGGCCCTTCAAGTTTCGGGGCGGACTGGCCCGCCCATAAAGACATATACTCCGCATCTCCCGATTGAGCTGCATGCCCGCGCATCGGCTTTGTGAGCGTATTATGCAGCGGATAAGGCAGCGTTTTTCCCTCGTCAGCTTCATATGTTTTCATGAACTGATTCACGATTCCGCGCGCCTGTTTTCCCGAAAACAAGGTGGTCAGCCGTGTGTCGGCTCCTTTTGATTCGGCAATGGCTTTTTGATATGCCGGTGAAGCGCTGCTTTCTTCACAAAGGAGAAACGGCGTGCCGACTTGAACGCCGTCCGCACCTAAACATCGGGCCGCCTGCACCCCGCGGCGGTCAAAAATGCCGCCTGCCGCAATGACCGGGATATTCAGCGCGTCTTTTGCCTGCGGAATGAGCGCCATAAGACCGAGAGCCGGTTCTCCTTTAACCGGCAGAAACGATCCGCGATGTCCCCCGGCTTCTATTCCTTGAAGGATTACGGCGTCCATTCCCCGCTCTTCAAAAGCCTTCGCCTCCTCCGGCGTTGTCGCCGTGCCGAACAGGAAGCATCCGTTTTTCTTCAGCTTTTCCGCCGTTTCTTCCGGCGGCAGGCCGAAGGTGAATGAGCACGCTTTGACCCCGTAACGGATCAGAAGCTCCGCTTTTTCTTCAAAATCGTTCCACTCTTCTTTCAGATTGGAGAACGGCTTGGCGTCTTTTGCCCTCGGGATGCGCGCTTTCCATTGTTCAACCAGTTCCTCCTCAGGCATCTGCCTTTCTTCCGGGACGAACAGATTCACTTGAAAGGAGCGCTCGGTCAGGTCTTTCATCTCGATAAGCTGTTTTTCAAGCGCCGGCGGGCTGACGTATCCTGAAGCGAGGCTTCCGAGCGCCCCTTCATTTGATACCGCCGCAGCCAGGCGCGGCGTGACAAGCCCTCCGGCCATCGGCGCCTGAATGACTGGCTTTGTTAATGATAAGGCGTCCATCCACTCACTCATTTGCGGATGCCTCCGTTTCAGCGTGGATTTTGATATAACATGTTCTGTTTCTCGGACCGTCAAATTCGCAAAAATAAATGCCCTGCCACGTTCCGAGGATCAGGCGCCCGCCTTCTATGATGACATGCTGGGATGCGCCCGTTGTACTCGCCTTCATATGTGCCGCCGTATTTCCCTCCATATGCCGGTCCAGTTCGTGCTCCCACGGATACACTTCGTCAAACCTGCGGAGCATATCCCTTTTTACATCCGGGTCGGCATTTTCATTGATGGTAATGCCGGCGGTAGTATGGGGACAGTATATGAGCGCCAAACCGTTTTTCACGCCGGTTTCGCGGAGAAACGCTTCCGCTTCATGTGTGATGTCGATCATTTCATCCCGTCTGTTTGTTTGAATCTGCAATTGTTTCAGCATATGAATGCCTCCTCTCTTTTTTTCTTCTTTCCCATATTCGTTTCTGTATTTGTCTTTTCCTGTCGGATCGCGATGATAAACGCAGATCATAAAAAACTTCAGCCCCAAAACTGAAGTTTTTCACCATATATATACGCGGGCCTCATAAGGCTTTAAAAGGAAGGATGTCACATGCCGATGCGGCGGTGTTTCCATGTTTGCGAGCACGAGCGTATCGGCGTCAAGCGGATAACCGGGGTGCCTGTATAATGCGGGAGTTTTAGACAGATTGGTGATGATCAGGGCGGTTTCCGTTCCGTTTTTTCTTAGGTAGGCATAAATCTGCCGGTCTTTTGGAAGCAGCAATTCATAAGTTCCGCTGATCAATACGTCATGTTCTTTCCTGAGGGCGATCAGCCGTTTGTAGAAATGGTATACGGATGTTTCATCCTTCATTTGCGATGCAGCATTCAGCCATGTGTGATTCGAATTCACCCCGAGCCACGGAGAAACATCAGAAAACCCGCCGTTCGCCGTCCCGCTCCATTGCATCGGTGTCCGTGAATGATCCCGGCCCTTCTTCCAGATCGTCTTCATCACTTTTTCATGCGGAACGCCGCGGGACGTCTCTTTTTCATACAGCTGTTTGATTATGACGTCGTCGTAATCTTCAATGGATGGGAACGAAACATTGGTCATGCCGAGCTCCTGTCCCTGGTAAATAAACGGCGTGCCTTTCATCAGCATATACATCGCGGCAAGTGCCTTAGCGCTTTCTGTCAAAAACCGTTCGTCACCCCATACCGAAACGGATCGGGGCTGGTCGTGATTTTCCATAAATAACGCATTCCAGCCTTTTCCCTCAAGGCTGTTCTGCCAGTCGGACAAAACGCGCTTAAGCGCCGGGATGCAAATGCTTTGATCATCATCCGTATCCCAAAGGCCGAGGTGTTCAAATTGAAAAATCATATGGAAGACGCCGGTTTCTTCACCGGCCCAATCAGCCGCCTCCCAAGCCGCCACTCCGTTCGCCTCGCCGACCGTCATGATCGGATAATGTGAAAATGTTTCCCGCTTCAGCTCTTTTAAGAGATCCACGATGCCTTCTGTATTCATATGATACGGGAAGGACGGGACATACGGGAGACCGTCCGGATTCGGCATGTCAGGGAGCCCTTCTTTTTTCTTGATGTGAGAAATGGCATCCACCCGGAAGCCGTCAATGCCTTTATCAAGCCACCAGCGGATCATCTCATAAACGGACTGCCTCATCGTTTCGTTTTCCCAATTTAAATCAGGCTGTTTTTTATCAAACAGGTGAAGGTAATACTGGTTTGTCTTTTGATCATATTCCCACGCCGATCCGCCGAAAATGCTTTCCCAATTGTTCGGCTCTTTGCCGTTTTTTCCGTCTCTCCAGATGTACCAGTCCCGTTTTTCGGAATCTTTCGCTGAGCGCGATTCGATAAACCAAGGATGTTCATCACTCGTATGGTTGACGACGAGGTCTATAATCAGCTTCATGCCGAGTGCATGGATATCCGCGAGGAGCCGGTCAAAATCCTCCATCGTCCCGAATTCTTCAGCAATTTGTTTGTAATTTCGAATATCGTAGCCGTTGTCGGCGCCCGGCGAGTCAAAAACGGGGCAAAGCCAGATCACATCAGCCCCCAACTCTTTTATGTAATGAAGCTTTGCTCTGATGCCGTTTATGTCGCCGATTCCGTCCCCGTTCGAATCCATAAAGCTGCGGGGATAAATTTGATAGACGGACGCCGTTTTCCACCAATCCGTTTTCATACCGTCCACTCCTTTCTCTACAGCATATGAAGGAGCGGGATGAAGAAGCATTTTTTTCGCAAAAAAAGCCTCATTGCAAAAGCAGGAGGCTCAGAAATCGGTTTTTTTAATTTCAACAAAGCGGATATGGTGGTCTTCTGCTTCAAGCACCTTGAATTCGCACCCTTCAGCATGAAACACATCACCGTTTTTCAGCTCCATTTTTTGTGTGAGGAGCCAGCCCGCAATCGTGTCTATGTCTTCATTTTCGATCGCGATATCAAGAAGATCATTCACCTCTTCTATCAGCGCTTTTCCGTCCATCACATAATGATGCTCGCCTTTTTTGACGATGTGGGGCATTTCGTCCTGGTCATATTCATCCCGGATTTCGCCGACGATTTCCTCCAATATGTCTTCGACGGTCACAAGTCCCGCCGTACCGCCGTATTCGTCAACAAGAATCGCCATATGAATCCGCTCCTTCTGCATGCGGATCAACAGCTCCTGGACAGGGATGCTTTCAATGACTCTGATGACCGGACGCATCATTTCTTTTAACTCGATGGAACGGCCGAGAAAATATGCTTTAAATAAATCCTTGTTGTTAATAATGCCGAGAATGTGGTCTTTATCTTCCTTAATGACCGGATATCGCGTATACCGCTCGTTGATGATCAGATGAATGGCTTCATCAACTGACTGCTCGAGCGAGATGGCGGCGATTTCGGTGCGCGGCACCATGATTTCTCTGGCGACACGGTTATCGAATTCAAATATTTTGTTGACGTAACGGAATTCGGATTGATTGATTTGACCTTTTTTATAGCTTTCAGACAAAATCAGCCGCAATTCCTCTTCACTGACCACGACTTCATGTTCTTTCACCGAATGAAATCCGAACAGCTTGACCAAAAATCCGGCTGAGCCGTTTAACAGCTTGATAAACGGATACATCACTTTATAAAAGAGAATGAGCGGTTTCGCCGTCCACAGACTGACGGCTTCAGCTTTTTGAATGGATATCGTTTTCGGCGCAAGCTCGCCGATGACGACGTGCAGATACGTAACAGCGATAAACGCCGCAATAAACGTGACGACGTGCGTAATGGATGACGGCATTCCGATCAGACTGAAAACAGGATGAAGAAGCCGCTGAATCGTCGGTTCGCCCAGCCAGCCGAGTCCGAGCGCCGTAATCGTAATGCCGAGCTGGCACGCTGATAAATACTCGTCGAGATTTGTAATCACCCTGTGCGCCGCAAGCGCCCGGCTGTCTCCGGTTTCAACCAGCTCCGCAATTTTTGAACCGCGGATTTTGACAATCGCAAATTCCGCAGCGACAAAGATGGCCGTTAATCCGATTAACAGCAAAATGAGAATCAGTTTTAATATAAGCAAAAAAACCCCTACCGCAAACGGTAAGGGGCCACCTCCTTCGTGTTAATTCTCATCACGACCATTTAAGAAAATCATCACAAAACGAAGCAGCTCGAATAAGGAAACGAGCGCCGCAGCCACATACGTCAGCGCAGCGGCGTTCAGCACTTTATTCACGCCGTGTTCTTCACTGTTGCGAATGAATCCTTCCGACACGATAATCCGCTTCGCCCTCGCGCTGGCATTAAACTCGACAGGCAGTGTGACAAGCTGGAAAAAAACAGCGGCAGAAAACAAAATAATGCCGAGCCCGATTAAATTCAAGCTGCCAAGGAGCATTCCGCCCAAGAAAAGCAGAGGGGCGACTCCGGAGGCAAAATTGACGACCGGAAAAATTTTGTGCCTCAGTACAAGCGCGCCGTATGATTCCTGGTGCTGCAAAGCATGTCCGACTTCATGGGAAGCGACGGAAATGGCGGAAATGGAGCGGCCGTAATATACCGGCTCAGATAAACGCACCACCCGCTCCGTCGGGTCGTAATGGTCTGTTAAAGTGCCTCTTACCGGTTCTACCGGCACATCATATAAACCGTTTATATCAAGAATCCGTCTTGCCGTTTCCGCCCCGGTCCGCTGACTGGAAGCTTCCACGTCTGAGTATTTCTGAAAATTACTTTTCACTTTAAATTGTGCCCAAAACGACAATCCCAATGCAGCAATTGTTAAAAAGACAAACAGCATATTATCCTCTTCCTTTTTCTCTTATATCGTACGATCTGCTTATATATTATTTTAATGATTGTCCGCTTTCCTGTACAGAAATCCGCTTCTTTTTTCTGACAGGAATCAATCCTCCGAGCAAAATCAGAACACATCCGGCCATTGCGGTATAAAACGGAAACGTGCCGACAGTCCCTTTTGCGAAAGCGAGCCATGAAAAGCTGCCGGACATATGGTCATATCCATTTAAATCGAAAATAAGCAATACGGCCGCTGAAGCGAGCAGCTGCCCTCCGGCCAGCGCCGCCAGCAGTTTTTGAATGACTGTCATCTGACTCACCCTTTTTCGGTCCGCTTTCTTTATCATATGAAAAAATGAAGGTGAATATGTTTTCGCTGATTTTTGAAAGACATCAAACGAACTGGGACATACTGTATAAAAAAGGTACAGGTGTGATCCATCATGAAAGTGACAAATGGCGAAAAAGAACAGCTGAGCAATGCGATAGACAGAATGAATGAGGGGCTTGACGCCTTCATCCAGCTCTATAATGAATCGGAAAACGACGAGCCTCTCATTCAGTTTGAGGATGAGACGGCCGATTTAATCAGACAGGCGCGTGACTCATACGGGCAGGAACAGCTGAATGAAAAATTAAACACCATTATTAAGCAGATTTTGTCCATCTCTTTCTCGAAAGAGGAGCCGGCCGAATGAAATCAAACCGTATCTTTATTTCCTGGCTGAGATGGCCGTTATATATCCGGATCGGACTGATCATTATCGCCTTGATCTTATTGTTCGGCCAATTGATTTACATGCTTGAACCGAAGCAATTCACGTCTGTGTTTGAAGGGGTTTGGTGGGCGGTTATTACGGTAGCCACGGTCGGTTACGGCGATTATGTTCCGCAGACGCCGCTCGGGCAGATTGCCGGCATGGTGCTTGTATTAAGCGGAGCGAGTTTTGTGACCGCCTATTTCGCCACGCTTTCTTCAGCCGTGTTCAGCAAACAGCACCGTTATATCGAAGGGAAGGTCGCCTTTAAAGGCAAGGGGCACGTCATTCTTATCGGGTGGAATGAGAAGTCGTATATGCTGCTGAAAGAACTGCAGCACATCGCACCGTCAAAAACTGTCGTCCTGATTGATGATTCATTAAGAGAAGGGCCGCTTATTGAAAATGTCCATTTCATCCGCGGACATGCCGCTGATGACAGCACACTCAATAAAGCGAATATTACGGAAGCCGATACCGTCATTCTGACAGCAGACCAGCAGAAAAATGAATCCGAAGCTGATATGCTGTCGGTATTAACGCTTCTCGCCATCAAAGGGCTGCATCCGTCCGTTTATTGTATCGTGGAAATTTTAACAGAACGGTATGTCAAAAACGCCGAACGCGCAGGAGCCAATAAGATCCTGTGCACATCACGCCTGTCGAGCCGGGTGATGTTTGAGCATTACCGGGTCAAGATGCAGCTTGCCAAGCCGCAGACGCTGTCCGATTTGACGCTGGAGAAAAAGGTTCGCATCATTCCCGTCCCCGAGGAATTACAGGGCTCCTCTTATCATGATTGTGCGCGCTATTATCTCAAACGGAATACAACGATTATCGGCATACAAAAAGAAGAGGGGCCGATGCTGACCCCTCCCCTGTCATACCAGGTGCTCAGTACTGATCTTTTTTTGGCGCTTTAATGCAGCAGGACATCTTCCAGCTCTTTCACGAGCGAGATGCCGATATCTATATATGAGCGGTCAATTGCCGCATCCCGGCGTTTCGGCTCGGAGAATTGGTTGAATAATGATTCAAAAACTCCGCCGCCTGCTGCATCATCCGTTTCCTGCTGATAGACGTGCCTCAGCAAAAAGGGTGTGCCGATTGTAACGGCCGTTCCCCGTTCATCAAGGCGTCCTTTATTTGCTTCAACAGGGATACGGAGAAACAAATAGCCGTCCTGATCGGAAATTTTGTAATCAAAGAATCCCCGGTCATATTCCCAGCCGCCTCCGATGGTATAACCGATCGGTTTCAGCACCTGTTCCAATTCGCGGAGTAAAAAAGACTGTCCTTCAAGTGAAGATGGTATGCTGATCATGTACATACGCTCCTTTTAGTCTTTAGCGTCCCCGGTCTGCGATATCTTCATACGGCTTCCGCAAAGAATCAGGAGCAGCAGACAGACGCTGAAAAGAGGTAACGGCGCATTCAATCAGAACATACGTCACAATTGCGGAGAGAGCGGCATCCGGTGAAATGAGGAAAACGGCTGCATACAGACAGCACTTCGTAATGAGCGAATACATCCGGCCCATCTTCAGTTTCAGCCGGACCATATCCGTAAACAAGCCGAGGGGAAGAGCGAAAAAAATGATCGTTTGTAAGAGGGAAGCAGAGGACGGGTTCAGCGCAAAAAAGACAATAGCAGCGGAACAGAAGGAAATGACGGTATGCTTACATAAGAGCCGTGTCAATTCATCATCACACCTTTCATGGTTTAAAAAAGGCTGACCCGTCATGCGGGCCAGCCATTCTTTTTATTTCTCAAGGCGTTTTTCAAGCTCTGCTTTTTTCTCTTCAAAGCCCGGTTTGCCGAGAAGCGCGAACATGTTCACCTTGTAGGCTTCAACACCCGGCTGATCAAACGGGTTGACTCCGAGCAGATAACCGCTCATTGCCACCGCTTTTTCAAAGAAATAGACGAGATATCCAAATGTATATGCGTTAAGCTCCGGAATGTTGACGATTAAGTTCGGCACTTTTCCGTCTGTATGGGCCAGCATCGTACCTTGGAACGCTTTTTTATTGACGAAATCGACCGTTTTGCCGGCTAAGTAGTTTAAGCCGTCGAGATCATTTTCCGCTTCTTCAATTGTCAGCTCATGCTTCGGTTTTTCTACGTTTAATACAGTTTCAAACAGATCCCGTCTGCCTTCCTGCACGTATTGGCCGAGAGAGTGAAGGTCTGTTGAGAAGTTAGCGGAGGAAGGATAAATTCCTTTCTCGTCTTTTCCTTCACTTTCACCGAAGAGCTGCTTCCACCATTCTGCAAAGTACTGCAGGGCTGGCTCGTAGTTAATGAGCATTTCAATGGTTCTGCCTTTATTGTACAGAACGTTGCGGACGACGGCGTATTGGTAAGCCGCATTCTCTTCTAATTCCGAGCTGGAAAAGTCTTTGCTTGCATCAAGCGCGCCCTTCATCATTTCGTCGATATCAGCCCCGCTTACCGCAATCGGCAGAAGACCCACAGCAGTCAGAACGGAGAAACGTCCGCCGACATCATCAGGAATAACGAATGATTCGAATCCTTCTTCGTTAGAAAGCGTTTTTAGAGCGCCGCGCTCTTTGTCAGTCGTCGCGTAAATCCGCGCTTTCGCTTCTTCTTTTCCGTATTTCTCTTCAAGAAGTTTGCGGAAAATCCGGAAAGCGATGGCAGGTTCCGTCGTCGTTCCTGACTTAGAAATGACATTGATAGAGAAATCAGCGTCTTCCAAAAGATCCATAACGTCTTTCATATAAGTTGAGCTGATATTGTTGCCGATAAAGATGACTTGAGGGTTTTTGCGTTTATCTTTCGGCAGAACATTATAGAAAGAATGGTTGAGCGCTTCAATCGCCGCGCGGGCGCCTAAGTATGAACCGCCGATTCCGACGACGAGAAGCACGTCTGAATCTGATTTGATTTTTTCAGCGCTTTTTTTAATGCGCGCAAATTCTTCTTTATCGTAGTTTTCAGGGAGGTCCACCCAGCCTAAAAAGTCGCTTCCGGCGCCTGTTTTTTCGTGGATATTATGGTGTGCCGTTTTTACGAAATCACGTGCGTATGTAAGTTCATGTTCATTGAAAAAAGGTAACGCTCTTGAGTAATCAAAGCGTACATGCGTCATTTGCTTGTCCCTCCATCACGGTGAATTGTTTTCTCTTCCACTTTATATGAACTCCACCTCTAAATCAAGTCATGAAGAAGGCTTGGCGGATACGGGATTTGCGTTAAAAATGCATTCATTTTTTCTTACAATATCTCGGTTTTGAGATAGGTATTGTACAGAACGTTATATTTGTATGTATGGTGAGAAGGATCACTAATCAAATGACGAAAAATGCAGTAAAGGTGAATGCACGCACGATAAATCAAATATTTCCATTTTTAAAAATAGTGTCTATATTTGGGGTATCATGTTAAGATGAAAATAATTTTAAACTGGGAGGTGATTTTATGACTAAAACCATTGGTCTTATTTGTGGAAGTTTACGAAAAAACTCGTATAATCGAGCAATTGCTCAATCCTTGATTGACTTGGATCATTCAGCGCAATTTCGTTGGATTGAAATAGACGGTCTTCCTTTTTTTAACGAAGATTTAGAAATGGCCGGAGCGCCAGAATCCGTAACCTCCTTTAGAGCAGATATACAAGACGTTGACGGCGTCATCATTGTAAGTCCAGAGTACAATTCCGGAATGCCAGGGGTATTAAAAAATGCATTGGACTGGGCATCGAGACCGCGGACCTCTTCTGTGTTCAACAGAAAACCGGTTGGCCTAATCGGAGCAACCCCCGGAGGGTTCGGTACCGCCTTTGCCCAAATGCAAATGAGAGAAGTACTTGAAGCTATGCAAGTCAATGTGCTGCCCTTTCAAAAAATGCTGATTTCGCAAGTCCATGAGAAAATGGAATCCACTCAAAACATACTTACGGATGAACAAACAAACCGTTATCTTCAACGCTATTTACAACAGTTCATCCATTGGATTGATTATGCTCCGGTTCCCATTCCAGATGAATAAAAGGATCATAACCCTCACTAAAAGTCACCTCAGAAGCTTTCTATCTATACAACATATTCTTAAATTGTTTACAAAAAATACAAGAGCTGGATTTACCTTTGACAAACTTACTTGACTCATTTAAGGAGGATAATAAAATGTCTGATCTTTATTCCCGTCTTTCAAAAGATGATGCTGCTGTTCTTTTGGTAGATCATCAAACCGGCCTTATTTCCGGTCTGGTACGTGACTATGGTGTTGATGAATTTAAGAACAATGTATTGGCTCTTGGCGATACGGCTAAATTCTTTGATTTACCGGTTATTTTAACAACGAGTTTCGAAAACGGACCTAATGGCCCACTCATGCAGGAATTGACGGATCTCTTTCCTGATGCACCAAAAATAGCCCGTCCCGGACAAATTAATGCATGGGATAACGAAGACTTTGTGAAAGCCATTGAAGCAACTGGGAAAAAACAGCTTATTATCGCAGGTGTAGTTACAGATGTCTGCGTTGCGTTTCCTGCACTTTCCGCAATCAAGGCAGGTTACGAAGTGTTTGTTGTGACAGATGCTTCGGGAACATTCAGTAAGCAAGTAGCAGATGCATCATTAACCCGTATGGCTCATGGGGGCGCACAGCTTATGAACTGGTTTAGTGTAGCATGCGAGTTGCAACGTGATTGGCGCAACGATGTTGAAGGGTTTGGCGCATTAATTTCCAGTCATCTTCCCGGCTACCAAAACTTAATGGGGAGCTATATGGGGGCGCAGCGAGATCTTAGTACACAAAATGCATAAAAAAGAGCGCTGATTAAATCAGCGCTCTTTTTTATTCTTACTTTTCTTCATATTCATGATTCCATGCGCCGACTCGCTCTTTCAACATACAAAAAAAATAAGGGAGTCAAATCCGCATCATATTCAATACGATACGGATGAAACGGTTTTCCATAGTTGTTTCACTTGCTCCTGATTCACTACGGTTAGATCTGCAGGATGTGATCTTACAGAGACGCCTTCAGGATGGCCAGCACGTCATCTTTGTTCAGTTTTTGGAAATTGCCGAATCCGCCGTGTTCCATTTCTTTTGCAGCGATATCTGCGATCAGCTCAAGCTTGTCTTCGCCGATGTCATAATCCGCAAGACGGGACGGCGCGCCGAGGCTTGACCAGAACGCTGATAACTTATCGATTCCTTCTAAAGCAATTTCTTTATCTGTTTTGCCTTCGGTATCAATGTCAAACATGTTGAGCATGAGGTTTTTAAAACGGTCTACATTTGTATCAAGCGTGTATCTCATCCAGTTCGGGAACAGAATCGCAAGTCCTCCCGCGTGAGGGATGTCATAAACCGCTGATACGGCGTGCTCCATCGTATGGGAAGCCCAATCGCCGAAATAGCCCATTTGCAGCGTACCGTTTAATGCGATCGTACCCGCATATAAAATCGTTTCACGGTGCTTATAGTTCTCAAGGTCTTCCAAAAGTTTCGGCGCTGTCTCAATCACCGTCTGAAGCACCGCAAAACACATTCTGTCCTGAAGCGGCGTGTTTTCAACATTGTGGAAGTATTGTTCAAATACGTGGCTCATCATATCCACCATGCCGTATACGGTTTGATTTTCCGGAACGCTGAATGTATTCTCAGGGTCTAAAATAGAGAAACGCGGATGAGTGACATTGCTGCCCCATACGTATTTTTCATTCGTTTCCCAATTGGTAATAACGGAATCAGGGTTCATTTCAGAGCCTGTCGCCGCAAGCGTCAGCACCGTGCCGAACGGAAGCGCGTCCTGTGCCGTTACTTTTTTGCTGTAAATGTCCCATGCGTCTCCGTCATACTTCGCTCCGGCCGCAATCGCTTTTGTACAGTCGATGACACTTCCGCCGCCGACTGCGAGAAGAAAATCAATTTCATGCTGTCTGCACAGCTCAATTCCTTTTTTCACCGTTGCCAGACGCGGGTTCGGTTCAACGCCCGCAAGCTCATGAACGGCTGCGCCTTCTTCTTTTAAGATGCCTGTTACTTGGTCATACAGGCCGTTTCGCTTAATGCTGCCGCCTCCGTATACAAGCAGCACGTTTTTCCCGTATTGCTTCAGCTCTTTTTTCAATTGGTCGATTTGACCTTTTCCGAAAATCAGTTTCGTCGGATTGTAGTACGTAAAGTTCTCCATTTATCATAACCTCCAAAAAAATCGTAAGGGAATTACTATAACACAGAAAAAAAGGAGCTGCCAATTCGGCCGCCCCCTTTATTCTATTACAATGATGCCTTCAGTATCGCAAGCACATCTTCTTTCTGCAGTGATTTGAACTGTCCGAATGCGCCGTTTGCCATCGCTTTGTCTGCAATCGTATCCAGCTTTTCATCTGAAATATCATAATCAGCGAGTCTGTTCGGAGCGCCGAGGCTCGTCCAGAAAGCAGACAGTTTGCTGATCCCTTCAAGCGCGATCTCTTCATCTGATCTGCCTGCCTCGTCAATGTCAAAAACACGGACGGCAAGCTGCTTAAAGCGGGCCGGATTTTCTTTGAGCACATGTCTCATCCAGTTCGGGAACAGAATCGCCAAACCTCCAGCGTGCGGGATATCGTACACCGCTGACACCGCATGCTCGATGTTGTGTGTAGCCCAATCCCCTCTTGCGCCCATTGACAGCATTCCGTTTAATGCGATGGTGCCTGTATATAAAATTGTCTCACGAAGCTCATAGTTCTCCAGATCATTGATCAGCTTCGGCGCTGTTTCAATCACCGTGCGCAGAAGTGATTCACACATCCGGTCCTGATACGGCGTGTTTGACGTGTGGTGGAAATATTGTTCAAACACATGACTCATCATATCGACCATGCCGTAAATGGTGTGGTCTTTCGGAACGGTAAATGTGTTTACCGGATCAAGAATAGAGAACTTAGGATAAACGAGCGGGCTTCCCCATCCGTATTTCTCCTGTGTTTCCCAGTTTGTGATCACTGATCCGGCGTTCATTTCTGAACCGGTCGCCGCAAGTGTCAGCACTGTTCCGAACGGCAGCGCTTCTTTCGGCTGGTGTTTTTTCGTGACGATATCCCACGCATCACCATCATATTTAGCGCCCGCCGCGATGGCTTTCGTGCAATCAATGACACTTCCGCCGCCGACGGCCAATAAGAAATCGATGCTGTGTTCTTTACAGAGCGCAACACCTTTGTTCACTGTTGAGACACGCGGATTCGGCTCTACGCCTGCCAATTCATGCACCGTAACTCCGGCTTTTTTCAGCAGCCCGGTTACTTGATCGTAAAGACCGCTGCGCTTAATGCTGCCGCCTCCGTATACGAGCAGCACGTTTTTTCCGTACGGCTTGATTTCTTCTGGAAGCTTTTCAACCTCTCCCTTTCCGAAAATCAATTTTGTCGGATTCCAATATGTAAAGTTTTGCATGACATCTCCTCCTTTGGATTTATATTATGCAGAAAGTTGACGTTCAATGTAAAGCAATCCGCTTTTTTGACGGCACATCACACGGTTTCAAGACAGCGGGGTCCCGGGAAAGTCACTGGTACAGCATGAGACAGTGTGTGTTTTTACATGGCGGAGAATGAAACATGCATAGTTTCTTTGCTTTGTCACAATCTATAACTGTTTCACGAATTCATAGAGGAGGTTGTTTACATGAGTGTTATTCAGCGTATCTGTCTCGTTTTAACAATTATCGGCGCGATTAACTGGGGACTGATCGGATTTTTCCAATTTGATTTAGTAGCAGCCATCTTCGGCGGCCAAGGATCAGCTCTGTCGCGGATTATTTACGGCCTTGTCGGCATCGCCGGTCTCATCAATCTCGGCCTGCTGTTTAAGCCGAACGAAGAAACATCCCGCGAGGAAGCGGCAAATCCAGAAGTCAGATAAACATAAAAAAAGCACCGAACATACATATCCGGTGCTTTTTTTGATGCTTATTTTTTGATAAGGTCTTTGCGGTTGGACTGTTCGATCCACTCTTCAAGCTTATCTTTCAGTGTGTTGAAACCTTGCGGAGCAGATGCTTCTTCAGAAACTTGAGCCGCTTTCGGTTTTCTTGGCTTGCTTTCTTTTCTTTCAGGCGCTGCTTGAGTCGCACGGATAGAAAGGCTGATTTTGCCTTTTTCTTCGTCAACTGCAAGAACTTTTACTTGTACTTCGTCACCGATAGAAAGGTGCTCGTTAATGTCTTTTACGAAACCGTGAGTGACTTCAGAAATGTGAACAAGTCCTTGAGTTTCTTCATCTAATGCAACAAACGCACCATACGCTTGTAATCCTGTTACTTTACCAGTGTAAACACTGCCCACTTCAAATTTTGCTGCCATTCATAACAACTCCTAAGTTAAATTAAATACAGTTTATACGCAATTTAAAATTATATCATACAAGTTTGTTTTTCGCAAAGGGAACTTTTTTGTATGATAATGTTTAAGCACAGAAAAAGGTGGGTATACTATGATTACGAAGGCTTTCTAGTATTCCCCCCCTTTTATTTGGATGCGAACCGGGTTCGTATCTTTTTTTATGCCCTTTTTTCAACAAACCGTTTGATTCTGACGAGCGCTTCCTGAATCTGCTCAATAGATGTTGCATAGGAACATCTGATATACCCTTCGCCGCTCGGGCCGAATACATTCCCCGGAACGACGGCTACTTTTTCTTCAAGAAGCAGCTGTTCCGCGAATTCTTCTGAACTCATGCCTGTCGATTGAATGGAAGGAAAAGCGTAAAACGCTCCGCCCGGATGGTGGCAGCCGAGTCCGATTTCGTTCAATGTTTCCACAATCAGATTTCGGCGTCTCCGGTAGCTTTTTTTCATTCGTTCGACGTCTTCCTGACCGTTTTTCAGACCTTCAAGCGCGGCGTACTGCGCCATAGAAGGCGCGCACATCATTGCGTGCTGATGAATTTTGAGCATGGCATCCCTGATTACGGGAGGCGCCGCCGTAAATCCGAGTCTCCATCCCGTCATGGCAAATGCTTTGGAGAACCCTGAAATCAGAATCGTCCGCTCCTTCATGCCGCCGATGGCCCCCATGCTCGTGAATGGCTCATCATACGTCAGCTCGGCATAAATTTCATCGGCAAGCACGATCAAGTCATGTTTTTCAGCGAAGGCAGCGATCGATTCAAGTTCTTCTTTCGAATAGACGGAACCGGTCGGATTTGACGGCGAGCAAAGAAGCAGCGCTTTCGTTTTGTCCGTCAGGGCCGCTTCAAAATCGGCCGGGGATGCTTTGAAACCTTTTGCAGCGACAGTCTGAATCGGCACCGGCTTCGCCCCCGTCAGCGTCACGAGTGATTCATATGCGACAAAACACGGTTCGGGAATTAACATTTCCTCTCCGGGATTCATAATGGCACGGACAGCGAGATCAAGCGCCTGGCTTGCCCCTACCGTAACAATCAGTTCACTGTCAGGCGAATAATTCAGGCCGAACCGCTGATCTAAATAGCGGCTGATCTCTTCTCTCAATTCATAAAGACCCGCATTTGCGGTATAAGCCGTGTAGCCCTGTTCTAAAGAAAGAATACTCGCTTCCCTCACGTTCCATGCCGTCACAAAGTCAGGCTCCCCCACTCCCAGTGAAATGACGCCTTCCATCGTAGCGGCCAGATCAAAGAATTTGCGGATGCCTGACGGTTTAATCTGCTGCACATAATCCGATAAATAAGAAGTCTTCGTTTCCATTTACGGAGACACCACGATTCTTTTGTCATCGTCTCCGCTTTCAAAGACTTTGCCGTCATGCTTATATTTTTTCAGGATGAAGTGCGTTGTCGTGGAAACGACAGACTCAAGGGTGGACAGTTTTTCAGAAACGAAGCTCGCCACGTCTGACATCGTATTGCCGCGGATGACGACAGATAAGTCATACACCCCTGACATCAGGTACACTGATTCAACTTCCTGGAATCTGTATATCCGTTCAGCGACTTCATCAAAGCCGACATTTCGTTTCGGAGTGACTTTTACGTCAATCATCGCCGTGACGCCTTCCAGCCCGTCGACTTTGCGCCAGTCGATCATCGCCGCATAATCAATGATGACTTTTTCCTTTTCAAGCTTTTCAATGATGCTTTTGACTTCTTCGGCGGGAATGTTCGCCATTTTCGCGATCGTTTCCGCATCAACGCGGCTGTTTTCGTCTAAAATTTCTAATATTTCTGTTTCTTTTTCGGTCAGCTTCATACGTTTCACACCTTTTCATTATCAAAAATCTTCATGACATTATATCACGATTTTCGACAAATGCTAAGAAAAACCCGCAAGAAACCAAAGCTAAAATCTGACAATTAAAAAGCCATTACATTACAACACAGAAAGGATGGAGAAGACGATCATGGAAGCTGTTTCACCGATTAAACGGGCCGCGATACACGGAGTTGAGCTGTATTACGAGCATTATGAGAACCCCGGCAGACAGACGCTCGTCTGCGTACACGGTTTTTTATCTTCGGCATTCAGCTTCAGAAAACTGATTCCGCTGCTCAGAAACCATTATGATATTATCGCCGTTGACCTGCCTCCTTTCGGACAATCGGAAAAGTCACGGACGTTCGTATACACTTATGCAAACCTCGCCAAGCTTCTGATCGGACTTCTGGAAAAACTCAATATCAGCCGGGCCGCGCTCGTCGGTCATTCGATGGGCGGCCAGATTTCCTTATCCGCGTCTCTGCTTAAACCCGAGCTTTTTACTAAAATCGTCCTGCTGTGCAGCTCGGGGTATTTAAAACGCTCGCATCCGTCGATTATAGTCGGAACGCATATCCCTTGTTTTGA
Organism: Bacillus sp. 5RYD7K; assembly: GCF_059831465.1. Classification (NCBI taxonomy): domain Bacteria; kingdom Bacillati; phylum Bacillota; class Bacilli; order Caryophanales; family Bacillaceae; genus Bacillus; species Bacillus sp. 5RYD7K. The sequence continues at coordinate 1,793,710 of NZ_CP191200.1, read as the reverse complement.
CCTGTATCTTAAGTATTGGCTTTCAAAAGACGGCGTGCTGAAAAACCTGTTAAATGTCGTGCACGACCGGACGCTTATCGACCAGGAAATGATTGACGGTTATGAAAAACCATTTACAGACCGCCAGATTTTCAAAGCGATGACAAGGTTCATCAGACACAGGGAGGGCGATTTGGACTCCGAGGATTTGAAGAAAATACAAAACCCCGCTCTTTTAATATGGGGGGAGGAAGACCGGGTCGTGCCGGTTTCAGTCGGAAAACGGCTTCATCACGACCTGCCGGATTCTATTTTATATTCGCTTAAAGATACGGGGCACCTCGTCCCCGAAGAGCGTCCTGAGTTTGTTTCAGAGCGGATTTTTGAATTTGTCCAATAAAAAAACCGGCGTTTCCGCCGGTTTTAAGGGGTGCAGGAGCTGCTTTCTTTTATGAGCAGAAGCTGCCCGGCGGCCTTTTGGCAGTCTTCGATCGGAAGCTTTTGTTCAAATGAAACTTCAAAGATGTCCTGTATGGCTTCTGCCAGCTTGCCGGCGCGGTCTTCACGATATACGGCCTGAACGATATCGACGGCTTCTGTCTCATAAAATTCTTCTCCATATTTAAACGGGTCCCACTTGGCAATGATTTTCATCATTTCCATGGCCGCTTGGCTTTCTTCCATTTTCATCACCGCTTATAATAAAGTTTGCAAATCTATTTTATCATAGATACGATGTGAAAAATAATGATACAACAGGAGTGACATACATGAACTTTGACCTTCGAGAAAACCGCTTTGGCACTCAATCGGTGAAATGGGACAAGGCGGAAGCGCTATTCGGCGTATCGGACGCACTTCCGATGTGGGTGGCCGATATGGATTTTCGCGCTCCCGAAGCAGTCACAGACGCATTAAAAGCCCGTCTTGACCATGGCATATTCGGTTATACGTCTCCTGATGAGAACACAAAAAAAGCCGTCGCTTCATGGCTTGATACACGGCACGGCTACCGGCCCGATCCCGCAAGCATCACGTTCAGCCCCGGAGTTGTGACGGCGCTCAGCATGGCCGTTCAGGCCTTTACCGAGCCGGGAGATCAGGTGTTGATCCAGTCACCGGTATATACGCCTTTTTATCAGATGATCAAAGAAAACAAACGGCAGGTTTTACATAATCCTTTACGGGAAGAAAACGGAATCTACCGCATGGATTTTGAGGACCTTGAGAAAAAGCTGAGCGATTCCGGGGTTAAGCTGATGATTCTCTGTAATCCGCACAATCCGTCCGGCAGAGCATGGAGCCGGGATGAGCTTTTGAAGCTCGGATCGCTGTGCGCCGCCCATAACGTCACCGTCGTTTCTGACGAGATTCACTCCGACTTGATGCTGTACGGAAAACCGCATACGCCTTTTGCTTCTCTGTCTGAGGATTTTGCGCGGATTTCTGTTACTTGTGTCGCGCCGAGCAAGACGTTTAATATTGCCGGCATTCAGGCATCAGCCATTATCATTCCCGATCGGTATAAGCGGGCGAAATTCTCCGCGGCATTGCATCGGAACGGGATCTCCAATCTCAACACATTTGCGGTTGCTGCAATCGAAGCGGCTTATACAAAGGGAGGCCCTTGGCTTGACGCGCTGATTCCTTACATAGAGGGGAATATGAAATTAGCTGAGGACTTTTTTAAAAAAGAATTGCCGAAAGTCCGCATGATGAAGCCTGATGCTTCCTATTTGATCTGGATGGATTTCAGCGAATACGGATTTTCAGACGCCGAGCTCAAAGAAAGAATGCTCAAAAAAGGGAAAATCATTTTAGAGCCGGGAACGAAATACGGACCTGGCGGCGAAGGATTTATGAGACTCAATGTCGGCTGTTCAGCCGCAGCTGTAAAAGAAGGGCTTGAGAGAATCAAAGCAGCGCTTGCTTCATAATGTAAAGAACGCCTTTATCAGAAGAGATAAGGGCGTTCTCTTTAGAGAAATATATACTTTTTTTGGCGGTAAAGATGTTATAATAGGTTCATATTTACATAAGAAAGGATTTCGCATAAATGGAGATTGTAAAGGATTATCTGCTTCACTTCTCTTTTCTTTTATTTCCTATTTTTCTCTATCAAGTCTTCTGGCTCAGCAAGTCCGATTTGCTTGTGCCGAGAGCGAACCGCCTGCTGGTCGCCGTATTTGCAGCGGCATCTTCATTATTATGTACGGCTTTTCCCATCCAGGAGCTTCATTCCGTCCGTTACGGATTGCAGCTGATTCCCATTATCGTCTGCCTGCTTTATTCCGGAACTGCCGCGGGACTTGCCGCAGGAGCAGCGTCTGTTTTGTTTCAGCTCATATGGTTTGAACCTTCCGCTCTTTTTTTCTTATCCTTAATTCCTTTTTTATTCATCATCTCTATCCAGCTCCAAACGAAATGGCCCTTTTTTTCAAAGCGGAAGAAACTGATTTTCGCTCTTCTCATCGGCTGTACTGAAGCCGCCTTATTAACCGCAACTGTCTTCATCTATTCCGTGACCAATATTTTCAACTTTCAAAATCTATCTTCCGTTTATTTTGAGGCGGGAGTATCCGTTTTTTTTCAGGTCAGCGCTCTTTTGCTGTGCATTTATTTGATTGAAATCATTGATGAGAATGCGTCCATGCGGGCAAGGCTGATTCATTCAGAAAAAATGGCTGTCGTCAGCGAGCTTGCGGCAAGCGTCGCACACGAAGTCCGCAATCCGCTCACGGTCGTCAGAGGTTTCGTGCAGCTGCTGTTCAGCGGCGATCAGCTTCAGGATAAATCACACGCCGGGTATCAGAAGCTTGTGCTGTCCGAACTTGACCGGGCTCAGACGATCATAACGAATTATCTCGATATGGCGAAGCAGGATGACTATGAAAAAGAAAGGTTTGATATTTCTCTGCTTGTGAAGGAAACAGGTTCCTTAATGGAGTCATACGCCAATTTTAAATCGGTGACCGTTACTGTTCGAAGCGAGCCGGATTTATATGTGTTCGGGGATGTAAAAAAACTGAAACAAGCCTTCATTAATCTGATTAAAAACAGTATTGAAGCCGTGCCTTCTGAAAACGGCCGAATCGAGGTCTCCGTCCAAAAACAGGAACAGATGATTCTCATTCAGATTACGGATAATGGGATCGGCATGTCCGACGAAGAACTTCAAAAACTCGGCAAGCCGTATTATACGCTGAAGACTAACGGCACTGGGCTCGGGCTTACTGTGACATTCTCCATTATTCAGCATCATGAAGGCTCCGTCTATTTCACCAGCGGAGAGCACTCGGGCACCACGGCCTCTGTCAGGCTTCCGGCAGCTGTTCTCTAGCCAATCGCGTTGATCTTATATAGAATAAACAGAGAGGTGAACGCAATGAATTCATTTGAAATCGGCACAATCGTAAAAGGGTTTTATAAAACAGGAGTATACATAGGGGAAGTGACAGACGTCAGACCCAATCACTATTTAGTAAAAATTAAAGCCGTTCTGACGCATCCCGCTCAAGGAGATCTTCATCATCCGAAGCAGGCGGATGTTCCGTTTTTTCATGAAAGAAGAGCGCTCGCATTCGGAGAACAGACAAACATACCGCATCATATGGTCAAACCGTTTGAAGGCGAAGTTCCTGATTATACGGCTTCCTTACAAGCGGCGGCTGCCAGGCTGAAAGATCAGCTCACAGCGGACGGATCAGAATGGGCGGAACGTTCGCTCGCCAACTTGGCCGCGTTAGAGCGCGACTATTTTAAAAGACGATGACCCAGTCGGCATGATTGGGTTTTTTTATGTGGCCCGGCGAAACAGTTCAGTCAGATCGACGCGATCGCCGATCGTCGGAGGTTTCGGTTTTTCAAGGTATTGTTTATCCCGTTCGACAAGCTTGAATAATTTATAAGTCGTCTGCGCATCATCAAGCGCTTTATGATGTGTGCCCGTCCCTTTATCGCCATACTCTTCAGCCGCTTTCCAAAGCCCGGTCAGTGTTCTGTCCCCGAAAAAGTTTTTATATTCAAGGGACAAATCCCGGAGTTCTCCTTTAAATGGAAAGGGGATGTGGTTAAACATGCAATTTTGCTTTAACACTTTCATATCCATATTGCCCCAGGTGACGATCGTGCAGTTTTTATCAGGGTCAAGCTCATTTAATTTGCGGATGAATTCATTAAACGTGATTCCGCCGTCCACGTCTTTTTGGGTGATGTTCAGAAAGGTTTTGCATCGTTTTGTCAGCTTCGGGAATTTTTTCGGTTTGATATAACTCGAAAACGTTTCAGTCACTTCATCATTCACTGTCTTGACAATCCCCGCTTCAATAATTTCGGGAAAGAAATTTTGCGGGCTGTATTTTCCGTCAGGCATCGTAAATTCAAAATCAATAATGAGCAGACTGCGCTGATCCACTTTTTTTACACCTGCCTTTCCTCCGATCAAAAATGATATTTTATGATAGTATATCAGTTTCCCCTCTGAAACTTTCTTCATTTTCTAAAAATAATGAATTTTCCTATATCCGCATCGAAAATACAAATACCGGATTCATTCCTATATACTTATAATTAGACACACGAAAAGTAAAGAAGGTGATGTTATTTCTGTCCGTAAGAAGAACTTCGTCGTCATTTGGATTACAAATTTCTTTATTTCCGCCAGCATGACTATGATTGTTCCGTTTCTTTCGTTATATATCGAAACGATCAGCCCCCATTCGGGCGGGTATGTGCAGAGATGGAGCGGTTATGTGTTCGGCGTCACGTTTTTAATGGCGTTTGTGATTTCCCCGTTTTGGGGGAGATTCGGCGATAAGCGCGGCTACAAAAAAATTCTCTTGATTACAGGAACCGGCATTGCCGTCAGCATTTTATTGATGGGGTTTGTGACATCGGTTTATCAGCTGTTTGTCCTCCGGCTGCTTATGGGCCTTGTCACGGGCTTTGTTCCGACATCACTGGCGATGATTTCGGCGCAGACACCGAAAGAGACTGCCGGGAAAACACTCGGCACGCTGCAGATGGGTCAGGTGTCAGGCACTTTATTCGGACCGATGCTGGGCGGGCTGCTGGCTGACAGCTTCGGGTTTACGTATACGTTTTTTATTACGTCTTTTGTCATTTTCGCATCTGTGCTTCTCGTTTTATTTCAGGTTAATGAGCAGCCGCTCGGCGAGAAACAAAGCAAGCGGAAAACCTACTCCAGAAAACAGGTGCTCTCTTATATTTTTCACCAGCCCGCGCTTTGGGCGATGATGGTGCTTACTATGATCGTGCAGACCGGCAATTTCAGTATTCAGCCGCTGCTCGCTTTATATGTCAATGAGCTGCACGGGCCTGTTAATTTAGCTTTTTTCTCCGGAATGGCGTTTTCAGCGACCGGACTCGGAAGCTTACTGCTTGCCCGGAAATGGGGAGACCTCGGCGACCGCTTCGGCCACAGCCGGATCTTAATCGTGCTTTTGATTGCCTCAGCGGTGTTTTTTATTCCGCAGGCGCTCGCCTCCTCCCTTTCCATCCTTTTAGTCTTCAGATTTCTGTTCGGGATGGTCATGGGCGGGACGCTGCCTTGTATTACGGCAGCGATCCGCGTCAGGGCGCCGGGCAGCATTCAGGGGGAGGTGCTCGGCTATAACGTCAGCTTTCGTTTTCTCGGAAACGTCATCGGCCCTCTGCTCGGCGGTGCGGTTTCGAGCGGTTTTTCCATTTCGGCCGCTTTCTACGTCACCGCTTTTCTCTTTTTGGCAGGCGCGGGGCTTTTATGGCTGGCCGGACATTTGGAAAAAGATACAGCGTCTGATGCGGGCTGACCGATCAGCAATTACGATTTCTTCTAAATTTAACCTTCTCGTATTCTTAAAAGAATGATACGATATGGCTAGAAATCAGGAGAAAAGAGAGTGACCATGGTACGTAAAATAATCGGATGGATTTTGCTGCTCGGCATTATCCCGTTGTTTGCATTTACAGTTATTGCTTCCGGCAAAGAGGTAAAACAAATCAAGCCTTTTGATCAGGTGCTCGATAAACATATTGATTTAAAAGCGATCAACCTGGTTCAAAACAGTTACATGTATGACAGGGACGGAAGCCTTGTTTCTGAGATTGTCAGCGATCATGAGAATCGCGTGATCGTGCCCTTTAATAAAATACCGAATGAGGTAAAACAGCTGTTTTTAACCTCTGAAGACCGTCATTTTTATGAGCATAAAGGGTTTGACTTTATGGGGATGGTCAGAGCGGCCGCCTCCAATTTCAAAGATCATAAAATTGACCAGGGCGCCAGCACCATTACCCAGCAGCTGGCGAGAAATGTGTATTTAAGCCATGAACGCACCTTCAGCCGAAAACTGACGGAGCTGGCCTATTCCTATCAGCTTGAGAAAAAATACAGCAAAGATGAGATTTTGGAAGGCTACTTAAATACGATTTATTTCAATAACGGTGTATACGGTGTCGGTTCGGCGGCACAATTTTATTTCAGCAAGCCGCTGAAATCTCTCACCTTAGGAGAAATGGCCTTTATCTGCGCCATCCCTAATAACCCTACATTATATGATCCTCTCAAGCATTTTGACTATACGAAAAAACGACAAGTCAGATTGCTTAACGGATTAAAAAAAGCGGGTGTCATATCCGGAAAACAGCTGAAAAAAGCCGAAAAGGAAAAGATCAAGCTTGATATAAACGAAAAAACAAACAAATATCCTGACTATGTTTCCTATGTAAATGATGAATTCACACAGCTTGTTTCATCATCTGAAGGCTATGACAAACGCCTTGAAAAAGCTTCCGGTAAGGCGAAACAAAAAATACAGAGTGAGCTTTCCGATAGAGTCGGCACATTGTTAAAAGACGGTGTGAAGATTTATACGGCGCTGAATCCGTATATGCAAAATCAGGTCGTCGCCCAAGTGAATCAAAATCTGCCGTATGCAGGCGTTCAGGGCGGAGCGGCCGTGATTAATCATCAGACGCATCAGATTATCGCGCTTTCAGGCGGGAAAGATTATCATAAATATGATTTCAACCGCGCCTATCAGGCATACAGACAGCCAGGTTCATCAATTAAGCCGCTGCTTGATTACGGGCCTTACATTGAAAAGACCGGCGCAACGCCGCACAGCAAGATTGACGCGAGCAAATTCTGCAGTTCGGATTACTGTCCGCAGAACTATAATAACCGCACGTACGGCACGGTTACGCTGGAAACGGCGTTTAAATACTCGTACAATACACCGGCCATCAGAATCATGGACCGCGTGGGCGTCAATAAGGCGTTCAGCTACCTTGAACCGTTTCATTTCGCGAAGCTGGTCAGCGCGGATTACCGTCTGCCTGCGGCGCTTGGCGGTTTTACAAACGGCATGACGCCGCTTGAAATGACCAATGCGTACACCACGTTCGGAAACAACGGCGTTTATACGCCGAGTCACGCGATTACGAAAGTGACTGATTTAAAAGGAAAAACGATATTAAAATGGAAAGATGAGCCGACGCAGGTATTCAGCGTGCGGACCAACATGCAGATCAAAGAAATGATGAAAGCCGTCGTGAAAAGCGGAACAGGGAAAAAAGCGAACTTTAAAGCTCCGTACGTCGGCGGAAAATCAGGGACGTCAAATGACTATCACGATATGTGGTTTGTCGGCCTGACGGATGCTTATACGATGGGGGTATGGGTCGGCAAGGATACACCGTCAAGCGTCGAATATCTGCATGACGCAAGCCCTCAGCTTTCGATCTGGAAAAACACGCTGCAGGCAGCTTATTAAAGATAATGGAGGGGATCCGACTTGAAACCAGCTCAGCTTCCGGACCGCGTGCTTTTGTTTGACGGTGTCTGCAACTTATGCAGCGGCGCCGTTCAATTCATCATTAAACGTGATCCGGCCGGCCTGATCTCATTTGCATCATTGCAATCAGATACCGCCCGGGAGCTTTTGGCATCAGAAGGACTTCCGACAGAACAATTTGACAGCATGATTTTTATCGAAAACGGGCGGATCTACAAAAAATCCGCAGCCGTATTAAAGGCTGCCCGGCATCTCTCCGGGGCCTGGCGGCTGTCAGCGGTTTTTTTCGCAGTGCCCCGCCCTCTCAGGGACAGAGCTTATTCTTTCATCGCCCGGCGCCGTTATAAATGGTTCGGAAAAAAGGAAGCATGCATGCTCCCCTCCCCTGAGATCAAAAACCGATTTCTATCCTAATAAAAATGGCTAGCTTACACAGGTAAGCTAGCCATTATGCTATTATAAAGCTTGATAAAGATGTACAAAATACCGATAACAAAAGTAAACCAAAACAGAATCTCAAGCAATATGAAACCGATCAGCGAAACGACCGAGAGCGTTGAATAGATTCTGTACACCATGAAGATCAAATAAACGAGCGTGACAACGGCAAAAAACGCCGCAATCCAGAAACCGTTCTGCACAAGCGCAAAGGAAAGAATTCCGCCGCCTACATAAATTAAAGAGCCTAATCTGATTTTTTTCAGGTTTTCCCCTTCAGGGTCATTTGTGAAAAACAATAGAGACAGCTCTGTCACTGTGTTTGCAATCAGCTTCAAAGCCGAAAAAAGCATAAAATACACAAGGGCGAACGCTGCAAAAAGCGCCAGTCTGATCCCTTTCTCAGAGAAATAATCCAGCATTCCCTGATACATGCCGAGCGTCTGAAGCATCTTCATGACATAAAGCGAGGTAGAAATGGATAATGACGAACTAAAAAGCAGAATCGCAACGAGCGGAAAATAACCCGTCCAATAAGTATTTTTCATATAAAAAGTCCCTTTCTGTAATCTACTTCACTTATTATGGAGGACTTAAAACACATTGACAAGATAAAAAATTCCATTTTTCCTCACTTTTACGAAATAAGAGCCCGATCTTCACAAACCGGCTTTTTCGGAGTAAAGTAGAACGCGGGAATGATAAACGTAAGGAAGGCTGTCATGAAAAAAACTTTAAAATTGCAAACCCGATTAACGATATTCGTCTGTATTGTCGTTCTTATCGCACTTTGTATCACCTTTTTCACCATCAGCGTCCAGACCGCAGACCGCGTGAAAGAAGAAGAACGGACAACCGCCCTGCGCACCGCAAAGCTGGTCGCGGAAACACCGAGTGTCGCGCAGGCACTGCAAACAAGAAAAGGGCTGAAAGAGCTCCGGCACTATACACTGGATGTCCAGCATACGACAGGAACCGAATTTGTCGTGGTGATGGATATGAACAGCATCCGTCTCACCCATCCCGACGCAAATAAAATCGGTAAGAAATTCACCGGCGGAGACGAGCAGCCGGCGATGCACGGCCATATCAAAACAAGCACATCAGCGGGAACGCTCGGGAAATCCATGAGAGCCTTCGTTCCGATCTACGGAAAAGATAAAAAACAAGTGGGCGTCGTTTCGGTCGGAATTTCGCTTAACAAAATACAGGATGTCGTCAGCCACAGTTTGAGACCGCTTTATTTCATTATCTGCGTAAGTATTTTTGTCGGTGTCATAGGAGCCGTTATTGTCGCCCGCACCGTTAAAAACATTATGTACGGTCTTGAGCCTTATGAAATTGCCACTTTGCTGGAAGAGCGGAGCGCCATGCTCGAATCCACGAAGGAAGGCATCCTCGCGGTTGACGCGCGGGGAAAAATTAAGCTTGCCAATGCCGAAGCGAAACGCCTCTTTATTAAAATGGGTATTCCGACTAATCCGGTCGATCAAGATGTGAACGATATTCTTCCGAAAAGCCGGCTGAAGCAGGTGATTGAAACGAAAAAACCGCTTCAGGACAGGGATATCCGCATTAACGGACTTGAGCTTGTTTTTAATGAAGTTCCGATTCATCTGAAAGGACAAACCGTCGGAGCGATCGCCACTTTCAGGGACAAAACGGAGGTCAAACATTTAGCAGAACAGCTGTCCGGTGTTAAAATGTATGCAAACGCATTAAGAGCACAGTCCCATGAATTCATGAATAAGCTTCATGTCATTTTAGGACTTGTCCAGTTAAAAGAATATGATGATCTCGGCACTTATATTAAGGATATCGCCATTCAGCAGAAGACGGAAACAAGCGAGATTATCAGCGACGTCAAAAGTCCGGTTCTTGCAGGGTTTCTACTAGGAAAACAAAGCTATATACGCGAACAGGGCGCTGACCTGGACATTCAGCTCGGCAGCATGATTCCGAATGCGGCGGATCCCGCCGTCATCCATGAGCTCATTACGATTATCGGAAATCTGCTGAACAATGCGCTTGACGCGGTGGCGCAGATGCCGAAAAAAAACATTACGTGTTCGATGCGGTTTCAGGACCGACTGCTTGATATAGAAATTACGGACACCGGGGCCGGGATGTCCGCCGAAGACCAAACCCGTATTTTTGAACAAGGCTATTCCACGAAAGGGACAAACCGGGGATTCGGTCTCTATTTTACCCAGCAGGCAACAGAAAATTTAAAAGGCCACATGATTGTGACAAGTGAAAAGAATGAAGGAACGACTTTCAGTCTTCGCATTCCGTATGAACCGAAGGAGGAAAATGATGATTAATGTACTCATAGTTGAAGACGACCCCATGGTGGGTGAATTAAATAAACGCTATCTCAGCCAGATTGAAGGCTTTCAGCTGAAAGGGATCGCTTCATCCTTTCAAAGCGCGCTGCACGTGTTAGGCGAGCATCATATCGACCTCATCCTCCTTGACATTTATATGCCGGGAAAAAACGGTCTTGAGCTTTTAACGGAAATCCGCAAACAAAATGAATCGGTCGATGTCATCGTCATTTCAGCCGCAAGCGAGCTGGATGTCATCAAAAAAACACTTCGGTACGGCGCCGTCGATTATTTAATCAAACCATTTGAGTTTGACCGCTTTCAAACCGCCCTTTCCGACTACAGACGCAAGCAGAAGGTTTATCAATCACACAGAAGCATGACACAGAAAGAATTAGATGCGGAGCTTTTTCAAAAGAAAGTAGCGGCGGAAAAGGTTCACCTTCCGAAAGGACTGACAAAAAGCACGCTTAAACTCATCTGGGCGAGCATCGAATCTTTCGGCGACAGCTCTTTTACTACGGAAGACCTCGCCAAGCATACTGAAATCTCGCAAGTCTCCATCCGGAAATACCTTAAATTTCTTGAAGACATTCAAGTGCTGAACGTAGAAATGGCGTACGGCACGATCGGCAGACCCGTCTTTCAATACCATATCAACACCGGCAATGTCAGCACCATAAAACAATATTTATAATGTCAAAAAGCGCCGTTCCGCCGTGAACGGTGCTTTTTACTGTCATATCCCCTGACAAAAGGCTTGAGATTCCGTTTTGATATGCTATATAAGAATAATGACCCGACGGAGCCGCCGGTGATTTATCCAAATGAGGAAGTAGATTCATAATATTGATATTTTTTAAAAATAAGCAAATTTCTATTTATTTATGCCGGGTAAAATGATAAATTATGATTGGTTAGCTGATCTTTTCAGATATGACATAAGTCCCGGACTAACATGAGAGAGCCGCTCGAAGCGGGAAAAAGAGAGACGTCTCCTCACTATTATCAGAAAGTTTTTTCGATTCTGTATCCTTCCGGCGGCTCAAGTCTGAAAAAAACGGCATCATCCATATTTTACAGGGGGGTTATATCTTTGAAAAAACGCAAAATCGGAATGGCGGTTGCGCTCATTGCAGCGGCCGGAACCCTATTAAGCGCATGCGGTTCGAGTGACAAAGCAAACGGCTCCGGCAGCAAAAACTTTACCGTCGGCATGGTCACGGATATCGGCGGAGTCGATGACAAATCATTTAACCAGTCCGCCTGGGAAGGCATTCAGGCATTCGGAAAAGACAAGGGTCTTACAAAAGGCAAAAGCGGGTTTGACTATCTCCAATCAAAATCAGATGCAGATTACACAACGAATTTAAATAAATTAGCACGGGAACACTTTGACCTGATTTACGGCGTCGGGTACCTGATGCAGGATTCCATCAGCGAAATCGCCGATCAGCGCAAAGACACAAATTTTGCGATTATTGACGCCGTTGTCAAAAAAGACAACGTGGCAAGCCTTACATTTAAAGAGCAGGAAGGTTCATTCCTCTCGGGAGTAGCGGCTGCGTTATCGAGCAAAACGGGAAAAGTCGGATTTGTGGGCGGAATGGAGTCTGAATTGATCAAAAAATTCGAAATCGGCTTCCGCGCCGGTGTACAAGCCGCAAATCCGAAAGCGTCCGTCGAAGTGAAATATGCGGGCGGATTTGACAAAGCCGATGTCGGCAAAGCGACGGCTGAAAGCATGTACAAATCAGGCGTTGACGTCATTTATCACGCGGCCGGCGCAACGGGTACGGGCGTCTTCACGGAAGCCAAAAACCTTAAAAAAGAAGATCCGAAACGCAACGTATGGGTCATCGGCGTTGATAAAGACCAGTATGCGGAAGGTCAAGTTGAAGGCACAAAAGACAATGTCACGCTCACATCAATGGTCAAAAAAGTGGATACAGCCGTGAAGGACTTAACGAAAAAAGCAAGTGACGGCAAATTCCCGGGCGGCAAAACATTAACTTACGGATTGGCACAGGATGCAGTCGGCATCTCGGATCACAAGGAAAACCTTTCTGACGATGTCATCAAAGCAACAGACGATTGGAAGAAGAAAATCGCGGACGGACTCGAGATCCCTTCAACTGAAAAAGAATTGAAATCCTTCAAGGCTGAGTAAGAATCAGGGGATAAGGAGACTTTCGTGCTTATCCCCTCTCTTTTTTAGAAAGAGCGGTGAAGGAAAAGCTGCATCTCTTGCAGCTTTTCTTTTGCCAAGCTTTTTCATCAAAGCATCTCTGAAAAGGAGCGTCAAATCGGTGGATTATATCATTGAAATGCTTAATATACGCAAAGAGTTTCCCGGAATCGTTGCCAATGATGACGTCACGCTTCAAGTGAAAAAAGGCGAAATACACGCCCTGCTCGGGGAAAACGGCGCGGGGAAGTCGACACTCATGAACGTTTTATTCGGCCTGTACCAGCCGGAAAAAGGCGAAATCCGGGTGCGGGGTGAACGTATTCACATCAACAGTCCGAACAAAGCCAACGATCTCGGCATCGGAATGGTGCACCAGCATTTTATGCTTGTGGATACCTTTACCGTCTCAGAAAATATTATTCTCGGAAAAGAGCCGAAAAAATTAGGACGGATTGACAGACAGCGCGCCGACCGGGACGTACGCGATATTTCCGACCGTTACGGTCTGAAGATTGATCCTGAAGCTAAAGTTGCCGATATTTCTGTCGGTATGCAGCAGCGGGCGGAAATATTAAAGACCCTCTACCGGGGCGCGGACATTCTCATTTTTGACGAGCCGACCGCGGTGCTGACCCCGCACGAAATTCAAGAACTGATTCAGATTATGAAAAACCTGGTCAATGAAGGAAAATCCATTATCCTCATCACCCACAAATTAAAAGAAATCATGGAAGTCTGCGACCGTGTCACCATCATCCGGAAAGGAAAAGGCATTACAACACTCGATGTCGCACATACGGATCAGGATGAACTGGCAAGCCTTATGGTCGGACGCGCAGTTTCATTCAAGACGGATAAACAGCCGGCTGAACCGAAACAGGAAGTGCTTTCGCTTTCTGATGTAACGGTGAAAGACGCGCGCGGCGTTGAGGCGGTCAAACAGCTCTCCCTCTCTGTCAGAGCCGGTGAAATCGTCGGCATTGCGGGCGTTGACGGCAACGGCCAATCTGAATTAATCGAAGCCATTACAGGCCTCAGAAAAACACATGCCGGCACGATCACGTTAAACGGCAAACAGCTGCAAAACATGCCGCCGCGGAAAGTCACTGAAGCAGGAATCGGGCATATCCCCCAGGACAGGCATAAACATGGACTCGTTCTTGATTTTCCGATCGGAGAAAATATCGTGCTGCAAAGTTATTATCAAAAGCCCTACTCTTCTTTCGGCATATTAAATAAACACGCGATTTATGACAAAGCGCGAAGCCTGATTGAAGAATACGACGTCAGAACGCCTGATGAATATACACCCGCGCGCGCACTCTCGGGAGGAAATCAGCAAAAGGCCATTATCGGCCGGGAAGTGGACAGAAATCCCGATCTATTAATTGCCGCCCAGCCGACGCGGGGGCTCGATGTCGGCGCGATTGAATTCGTCCATAAAAAGCTCATTGAGCAGCGTGACGCCGGTAAAGCTGTGCTGCTGTTGTCTTTTGAGCTTGATGAAATCATGAATCTCAGCGATCGCATCGCCGTCATCTTTGAAGGCAGCATCATCGCAAACGTCAATCCGCCGGAAACAGACGAGCAGGAGCTTGGTCTTTTAATGGCGGGAAGTAAGCAAATGGAGGCAGGGAACATACATGATTAATCGACTTTCTCATCTCGCTGTGCCGTTGATTGCCATCATTCTTGGTCTGGCTGCGGGTGCGGTCATCATGCTTGCCAGCGGCTACAATGTGGCAAGCGGGTATTCCGCTCTTTGGAACGGCATTTTCGGTGAAATGTATTATCTCGGGGAAACGATCCGGCAGATTACGCCTTATATTTTATCCGGATTGGCCGTGGCGTTCGCATTTCGGACCGGCCTGTTCAATATCGGTGTTGAAGGACAGCTCCTTGTCGGCTGGACGGCCGCGGTTTGGGTCGGGACTTCCTTTGACGCTCCCGCTTACATCCACCTCCCGCTTTCGTTATTGGCGGCTGCTGCCGCGGGAGGCATTTGGGGGCTGATTCCCGGATTTTTAAAAGCCCGTTTTTTTGTTCACGAAGTGATTGTCACGATCATGATGAATTATATCGCTCTTCATTTAACCAATTACCTCATATCCGATGTCATGACGGACCACAGGGACAAAACAGACAAAATTCATGAAAGCGCGTCGCTCCGCTCGCCGTTTTTAGAGCAGCTGACAGACTACTCCCGCCTTCATTGGGGGATACTGATCGCTCTGTTTGCGGCAGTCTTCATGTGGTTTATCATTCATAAAACAAAAAGCGGATTTGAATTCCGGGCTGTCGGCTTTAATCAGCACGCGGCACAATACGCTGGAATGAGCGTCAGAAAAAATATGATGTATGCCATGATGATTTCCGGCGCCTTTGCGGGGCTTGCCGGCGCGATGGAAGGACTCGGAACCTTTCAATACGCGGCGGTTAAAGGCGCATTTACCGGAGTCGGCTTCGACGGCATCGCGGTTGCGCTTCTAGGGGGCAGCACGGCAATCGGCGTGGTTCTTGCGGCCTGTCTTCTCGGCGGCCTTAAAGTCGGCGCCTTAAATATGCCGATTGAATCCGGTGTGCCTTCTGAAGTCGTTGACATCGTCATCGCCATTATTATTTTGTTTGTGGCATCAAGCTACGCCATCCGGCTCATCCTTGATAAATTGAAGAAAAAGGGGGCGAAGTAAGTGGACTTCCTCCAGATTTTATCCATTATTGTCCCGGCCACACTCGTTTATGCGGCTCCGCTTATTTTGACCGCTCTCGGCGGCGTGTTTTCTGAAAGATCGGGGGTTGTCAATATCGGTCTGGAAGGCCTGATGATTATCGGCGCCTTTACAAGCGTCATGTTCAACTTATTTTTCGGACGTGAGCTCGGCGCCGCTGCCCCGTGGCTCGCCCTGGCTGCGGCTATGATTGCCGGCGGGCTGTTCTCGCTGATTCACGCGGCTGCCGCGGTTTCTTTCCGAGCCGATCAGACGGTAACCGGGGTGGCGATCAATATGCTCGCGTTAGGAGCGACGCTGTTTATCGTTAAGCTGATATACGGCAAGGCGCAGACTGATAAAATCCCGGAGCCCTTTTACAAAACGAACATTCCGGGGTTAAGCGATATTCCGGTTTTAGGAAAGATCTTCTTTTCTGACGTATATTATACTTCGATTTTAGCCATCGTATTGGCCTTTGTTTCTTGGTTTATTTTATTCAAAACACCGTTCGGCCTTCGCATCCATTCTGTCGGGGAACACCCGATGGCGGCAGATACGATGGGAATCAACGTGTTCGCCATGCGCTATATCGGCGTCATGATCAGCGGGCTGTTCGGCGGGCTCGGCGGCGGTGTATATGCTTCTACAATCGCGCTTGATTTCACGCACTCCACCATTTCCGGACAAGGCTTTATCGCTCTTGCCGCGCTTGTTTTCGGCAAATGGCATCCGATCGGCGCGCTCGGGGCTGCGCTGTTCTTCGGGTTTGCGCAGAGTTTGAGCATTATCGGCTCGCTTTTGCCCCTGTTCAAAGATATTCCGAATGTATACATGCTGATGGCTCCTTACATTCTGACCATTCTCGCGCTTGCCGGCTTCATCGGCCGCGCAGATGCGCCTAAAGCCAACGGCATCCCTTATATTAAAGGAAAACGCTGATCATCATACAAAAAGAGTTCCGCGCCCTGATGCCGGAACTCTTTTCATCTATTGACGATTCTGATATATTCACGCGGCTGAAACGGCTTTTGCATTGATTCAGCCGCACTCAGCTTGTCGTGCGCGTATTCTGTCCCGAGAAAAAAATACTCCCATTCATCTGCCTCCGTCTCCTGCCTCCCTTTGCAGAAATCGTCCGCTATGAATGTTCCTGCGATAATAGAACAAAATATTCCAATACAGGCTGCCGCCTTTCTTTTCATCTGACCAGCTCCTTTTGTAAAGCTTGATCTGAAAGCTAAATGTATATACAAAGATCCGGATATTTGATAAATTTATTTTAGGTTCAAAAGACCACAAAAACATAGAGAGGAATACATTATGCCATAGCAGGGTAAAAAAAAGTGCGATATAATTTGTACTGGGTCCTATGACCGTGAATTGATTTTTCACTCTTACATAAAGCAGTTGCTTGATGAAAAACAAGCAAAGGAGGTCTTCTGTTGCAGCTGTTACATTTCGCGATTTTAGCGCCTTTTTTATTTGCATTTATCGTTCCCTTTCTTTATAAACGGGTAAAACAAGTCCATACAGGCTGGTTTGTGCTGATATTGCCCGTTGTGCTGTTTGTTTACTTTTTCAGCAAGCTCCCGCTGACAATGGCGGGAGAAACCGTCCGGTATGCGGCCGAATGGATTCCTTCCCTCGGTATTAACTATACCGTTTATATTGACGGACTCGGGCTGTTATTCGCTTTATTGATTACGGGCATCGGCTCTTTGGTGACGCTTTACAGTATTTTTTACTTATCGAAGGACAAAGAAAAGCTCGGCCCATTTTACGTGTACCTGCTGATGTTTATGGGCGCGATGCTCGGCGTTGTGCTCGTCGATAACGTCATTGTGCTTTATATGTTCTGGGAGCTGACAAGCCTGTCATCCTTCTTATTAATCGGGTATTGGCATAAGCGGGAGAAATCACGCTACGGTGCGGAAAAATCACTGCTGATTACCGTCGGCGGCGGACTGTGCATGCTCGGCGGCTTTATCCTGCTGTATCTGATGACGGACTCATTCAGTATCAGGGAAATGGTCAATCAGGTGCATATTATCGCCGGCCATCCGTTCTTTATTCCGGCAATGGTTCTCCTGTTATTGGGGGCCTTTACGAAATCAGCGCAGTTTCCGTTTTACATCTGGCTTCCTGATGCCATGGAAGCCCCGACTCCTGTCAGTGCCTATCTGCACTCGGCAACAATGGTGAAAGCGGGCATTTATCTGATTGCCAGATTCAGTCCGGTTTTTGCATTTTCACCTGTCTGGTTTTGGACGGTTGCCTCAGTCGGTCTGATCACGATGGTATGGGCTTCCTTCAACGCGATTAAACAAACCGATTTAAAAGCGATTCTGGCTTTTTCCACAGTCAGCCAGCTCGGTATGATTGTATCGATGCTCGGCGCAGGAGCCGCCGCGCTTCACTTTCAGCATTCGGAGTATTTCACGGCCGCTGTGACCGCGGCTGTGTTTCACTTAATTAACCATGCTACTTTTAAAGGAAGTTTATTTATGGCGGTCGGCATTATCGACCATGAAACGGGAACGAGGGATATCCGCAGGCTCGGCGGACTGATAGCGCTCATGCCGATAACGTTTACCGTTTCATTGATCGGAACGTTTTCCATGGCCGGCCTCCCTCCTTTTAACGGCTTCTTAAGTAAAGAAATGTTCTTTACAAGTATGCTGCGGATTGCTCATGCAGATATTTTCAGTCTGGATACGTGGGGCGTGCTGTTCCCCGTTCTCGCATGGATCGGCAGCGTCTTCACGTTTATCTACAGCATGAAGCTGTTTTTCAGAACGTTCAGTGGCGCGCGCAAAACGGATCAGCTTGAAAAGGCGCCGCATGAAGCTCCGCTCGGCATGCTGATTTCGCCGGTGATTCTTGCCGCTTGCGCCGTCAGTCTGTTTTTCGCACCGAATGTTTTGTCCTACAGCCTGATTGAACCGGCGATGAATTCCATTTATCCGGCTCTGTTAACCGGCGGAGATACATTCCATGTCCACATTTCCCAATGGCACGGTGTGACGGCTGAAGTGCTGATGACCGTCGGCATTATCATTGTCGGCACGATCGGTTACGTGTCTCTGTCTAAATGGGAGCGGGTATACGGTCTGTTTCCGAAAAAACTGACGCTGAACCGGCTTTACAATGCGGTGACGGGCAGTATGGAAAAAAGATCTTACCGGCTGACGTCATCTTATATGACCGGATTTTTGCGGGATTATCTGCTGTATATTTTTGCGGCGTTTATCATTCTCATCGGAGCGGCGTTCGTGATGAAAGGCGGCTTTTCCATCACAACAAAAGGAATGGCTGAGATCGGTCTGTATGAAATCGTGCTGTCGCTCGTTATGGTGAGCGCAACGATTGCGACTGTATTCGCCAAATCGCGGCTGACGGCCATTATCTCACTCGGAGTTGTCGGGTATACGCTCGCTCTGTTTTTCGTGATTTTTAGAGCGCCCGATCTGGCGCTTACGCAGCTTGTCATTGAGACGATATCCGTCGCCTTGTTTCTTCTTTGTTTTTATCATCTGCCGAAAATGCGGCGGAAAAAGAAGACCAGAACATTCCGGCTGACGAATTTTATCATTTCTCTCGGTGTCGGCGTCATCGTGACAATGCTCGGAATCGCGTCTTCCAGCGAAAAAACACAAGACAGTATCGCCTCTTTTTTCACGGCTTACAGCCATAAGCTTGGCGGAGGCAATAATATCGTCAACGTCATCCTCGTTGATTTCAGGGGATTTGACACGATGTTTGAAATCACGGTGCTGTCGATTGCCGCACTCGGCATTTACGGCATGATCAGAACGAAAGTAAAAGAGGAGGGAGAAGAGCGTTGAGACAGCAAAAAACAAACGACATTATCCTTCAGACGGCAACGAAACTTGTATCTTTTATCATTCTGCTTTTCTCTTTCTATTTATTTTTATCGGGGCATAACGCTCCAGGCGGAGGATTTGTCGGCGGGCTGATTACATCTTCGGCCATTGTGCTTTTGCTTTTGGCCTTTGATTTAAAAACCGTCAAGTCGATTTTGCCCGTCAATTTTATTTATGTAGCGGGCGCGGGTCTGCTTATCGCGATTGCAACGGGTGCAGGTTCGTTCTTATTCGGAGCGCCCTTTCTCACCCATACATTCGGCCATTTTCAGCTCCCGGTGCTCGGGAATACGGAGCTTGCGACGGCCACTTTGTTTGATTTAGGTGTGTATCTCGTTGTTGTCGGCGTGACGATGACCATTATTCAAACGATTGGAGAGGAAGAATAGTGGAAATCTTAATGTCTGTCATTGCCGGTATTTTGTTTATGGCGGCAACCTACCTGCTGCTTTCTAAAAGTCTTTTGCGCGTGATTATCGGCACCGCGCTTTTAAGCCACGGCGTCCATTTGCTGCTTCTGACCATGGGCGGACTGAAAAAAGGCGCCCCTCCCATACTGGGCGGAAAAAGCACATCGTTTGTCGATCCGCTGCCGCAGGCACTCATACTGACGGCGATCGTTATTTCGTTCGGCGTCACGTCCTTCTTGCTTGTGATGGCGTTTCGCGCCTATCAGGAACTGAAAACGGACGATATGGATCGAATGAGGGGAAATGATCAACATGAATAACTTTGTGATATTGCCTATTCTGGTGCCGCTGCTTTGCGCAGTGCTGCTGATTTTTATGAACAAGCACGTGATGCTGATGCGGATATTCAGCACTGCCGCTTCCTGTGTCTCCATCGCCATCAGCGCCGTTCTCGTT
Source organism: Bacillus sp. 5RYD7K (assembly GCF_059831465.1). NCBI lineage: Bacteria > Bacillati > Bacillota > Bacilli > Caryophanales > Bacillaceae > Bacillus > Bacillus sp. 5RYD7K. Next base: position 1,773,518 of record NZ_CP191200.1, on the reverse strand, counting down.
CAAACGGTTTTTACACACGGAATTCAGACACTGACACTCGGCGGATGGAAAGCGCCGTACGGCATTGTGCTCGCCGCTGACCAGCTCGCCGCACTGCTTGTTTTGACAACCGCCATAATCGGGCTGCTCGTCATCCTGTACTCCTTCCGCTCTATCGGAGAAAAACGGGAGCGCGCTTTCTATTATTCAGGTGTGCAGTTTCTTCTGGCGGGTGTTAGCGGAGCGTTTTTGACGGGTGACCTGTTCAACATGTACGTCTTTTTTGAGCTTCTGCTTATCGCATCCTACATGCTGATCGTGCTTGGCGGAACGAAAATTCAATTAAGAGAATCATTGAAGTATATCGTGTTTAACATTGTGTCATCCGCGTTTTTTGTCATCGGTGTCGGTTACTTATATGCGGTGACGGGGACGCTGAATATGGCTGATTTAAGCGTGAAAATCAGCCAATCGGGCCAGACCGGGCTGATAAGTGTCATCGGCGTCCTGTTTCTCGTCGTTTTCGGTTTAAAGGGCGGGATATTCCCGCTGTATTTCTGGATGCCGGGCTCTTATTACGCCCCGCCGGCTGCGATTTCGGCCTTATTCGGATCTCTTTTGACGAAAGTCGGCCTGTACGCCATTTTGAGAGTATTCACCCTGATTTTCATTCACGATGCAGGCTTTACCCACCAATTGATGATGTGGCTTGCGATGCTGACGGTATTATTCGGCGTAATCGGGTCTATCGCCTTTTCGGATGTCATGAAAATCGTCATCTATAATATTATTACAGCCGTCGGCGTGATTTTATTCGGCATCGCCATGAACACCCCGGCCTCCATTCAAGGAGCGGTTTATTACTTGATTCACGATATGCTGATAAAAGGAGCGCTGTTTATGCTGGCGGGAACGCTTATCACGCTGACCGGCACGGCCAGTCTGCATAAAATGAGCGGCCTGATCACCCGTTATCCCGTTTTGGGCTGGATGTTCTTTATCTCCGCCATATCTTTGGCCGGCATCCCGCCGTTCAGCGGATTTGTGGGCAAGCTGAAGATTGCTGAAGGCGGTTTTGATCAGGGGGAAACATTGTTTTCCGTATTGATTCTCTTGTCGAGCCTGCTTGTGCTGTATTCCGTGCTGAAGGTTTTTACGACGGCTTTTTGGGGAGAAGAAAAAGAAATCCCGGGCGCGGGCGGACGGTCCGCAAAAGGGCTTCTTTATCCGGCAGCCGCTTTTCTCCTTTTGTCGCTTCTGTTCGGGCTCGGAACCGAATGGGTTTCACCGTATGTCAATCAGACGGCTGAGAATCTGCTGAATCCGGAAAAATACATTGAAGCTGTTTTGAAGGAGTAGATGGCATGGCTTTGCAACTATTATTAAATGTTCTTCTCGCTGTTTGCTGGATGTTTCTCACAAACAGCCTCAGCGCGGCGGGATTTGTTACCGGATTTATCGCGGGCTTGGCGGCGCTGTTTTTTTTCCGGCGCTTCTTCTCGCGGCCGTTTTACATTTGGAAAATATGGTCGGTCATCAGACTGATGCTGATCTTTATAAAAGAATTATATCTGGCCAATGTCAGCGTGCTGAAAACCGTTATTTCGCCGAAGATGAACATCCGCCCGGGCATTTTCGCGTTTAAGACGGAACTGACGGAGGATTGGGAGATCACACTGCTCTCGCTGTTAATCACTCTGACACCGGGTACGCTTGTGATGGATATCTCCGATGACCGGTCGATTCTCTATATACACGCCATGGACATTGAGGATGCGGAGAAAGCGATTCATGACATCCGCGTCTCTTTTGAGAAAGCCATTCAGGAGGTGAGCCGCTGATGTTTACGTTTATTCTGCAATTATCACTCGGCATTATGGCGGTTTCGACTCTTCTGTACGTCATTCGAGTCATTAAAGGGCCTACAATACCGGACCGGGTCGTCGCGCTTGATGGGATCGGCATCAATCTGATTGCCATGACCGCGCTCGTATCCATCCTCTTAAGAACAACGGCCTTTTTGGACATCATTCTGCTGCTCGGCATTTTATCATTTATCGGCACGATTGCCTTCGCTAAGTTTTTGGAGAAAGGAGAGATTATCGAAAATGATCGAAATCGTTAAATGGGCCGTCGCCGTTTGTATTCTGATGGGATCGCTGATCTGCCTGGTCGCGTCTTTCGGCACACTCAGACTTCCTGACATGTATACACGCGCCCACGCCTCTTCAAAAGGCTCGACACTCGGCGTTAATTTGATATTGCTCGGGGTGTTAGGTTACTTGTGGATGGTGACCGGAGAAATTTCCATAAAAATACTGCTCGGCATCATTTTTATCCTGCTGACGGCGCCGGTCGGGGCGCACCTCATATGCAGAGCCGCGTATAACTCGGGAACGGCGCTTGATAAACGAAGCGTTCAGGATGATTATAAAGGGATCAGAAACTTTGTGATCAAACGAAAAGAAGATTCATATTTGTAAAAACAAACAGCCGGACGATTCAGGGTTCCGGCTGTTTGTTTATTTTGTTATAACAGCCAGCGTGCAGCGGGACACACAGATCAGTCTTTCTCTTTCATCGAAAATGTTAATCCCGTACACAATGGTTGTCCTGCCCGTGTGAACGGGTTCCGCAATCGCCGTGACCGTACCGCCCTCTTTCACGGATTTTAAATGATTGGCATTAATCTCAAGCCCGACACACGCCTGTTTCGACTGGTCGATAAAATGCTGGGCGCCGATGCTTGCAACAGTCTCCGCCAGCGCTGCGGAGGCGCCTCCGTGCAGATATCCGAAAGGCTGCACCGTCCTCTTATCCACCGGCATAACCGCGACGCATCTCTCCGCCGTGTTTTCAGTGATTTCAATGCCGAGTGCGCCGAGCAATGTATGATTCAGATTCATAGATCATTCTCCTTTCAAAGTTTATAGTACATTATCTGACTTGGCGATCAGCACCGCTTCAGTGCGGGAGCCGACATTCAGCTTATTAAAAATGGATGTCAGGCTGTATTCAATCGACCGCTTGCTTAAGTGAAGCGCATCGGCGATTTCCTGATTGGTCAAACCTTTTTCGACCTCTTGGAGAATATGGCGCTCTCTCGGAGTTAACCGATCCTGCTCACTTTGAGGGGAAGAAGACGTTTTTGTTTTTTGCTGGGTCATCAGCTGTTTGAAATAGGAGAAATCAACTAAAATCTGTCCGTTGAGCACGTGATATATGTATTGCATGATTTTCTCTTTAGATTCGGTTTTGCTGATGGCGCCATGCAGGCCCGCGCGGATGGATTCTTCAAAATAATCTTCAACTTCATAGCCTGTGTAGACAATGATTTTACAGAGAGGATTCTCTTTTAAGATTTTCTTGGAAAGCTCTATGCCGCTGAGGTCATCACCCAGATTTAAATCCATTAATATGAGATCGTAAGCTGAAAAATCATGCCGGAGAACGAACTGTTCACTGGCATCGGGACTGAGGCAATCGACAGAAAGATTCGTGTCCGTTTCCAGAATCGTCTTAGTGCCCTCCATGACAGCCGGATGATCATCAATCACTAGTATCTTTTTCATGGTTTCCTCCCTTTTACTCATTCATTTCCATTTTATTAAAAAGACTTGGCTTCTGCCAAGTCGATTTGGTGATAAATTGGTTACAATTCCATTTCAATATCCGCTTTAAAACCATTTCCTTCACTTGTGTCGATTTTCATCCGGCCGTCAAGCGCCCGGACGCGCTCCTTAATGCCCGAAAGCCCCATGCTCATCGACTGTCCGCCGCCTTCTTCCTGATTGCACCCGACCCCGTCATCTTCATAATGCAGAATCACTTTATTTTGAATGCTGATCAGCATAATCAGCACCTCATTGGCCTGTGAATGCTTCATGGCATTCGAAAGAAATTCCTGAATGATGCGGTACAAATTCAGCTGCGTATCCAAATCCAGCGCCGCCGTAAACCGTCCCGTATTCAGACGGATATGAAACGGCGCACGCTCCTGCTGCTGCGCGGCAAGCTTGGATACCGCCTTGACCAGACCCAAATCATACAGCAGCTGAGGCCGAAGCTCATGGCACGTCTCCCGGGTCATCAAAATGACATCCGACATCTGCTCATTCATCTGATGAAGCTTGTCCTGCACCTCTAACTGGCAAGGCTCTTCTCTTTTAAAATCAGCCAGAAACAGCTCACACTGACGCTTCAAAGAAATCAAATCCTGCAGCACCGAATCATGCAGATCACGGGCCAGATCCGACCGCTGCTTTTCCTCGATCGTAAACATCAGCTTTTTGAGCCAGACCGGGTTTGTCTCCTGTTTCTTTAAATCTTCGAGATGATTCATCAGTTCTTCGATTTTCATCACGTTTTCTATTGAAACATTAACGTAAAAAGATAATGTTTTTAACCAAGAAATTTCTTCACGTGATAAGCGGGGCGTATTCATTTTAGACAAACAGAGAACAACGAATGATCTATCTCCCCGTTCTCCTACTTTCATTACGAAACCTTGATTAAACTCCGTTATTTTTCCTATCTCAACAGTAACACTATTTAAAAGCACTTGATAATCATCTATCAAACTTGAGTCTCTTTCGTCAAATGCCTTTACATTTCCGTCATACGTGACTTCAAATATATACACTTTACTCGTAAGAGTTACTTCGAGAATGGTGGTTTTTAACTCTCCAAAAACCTGATTTAAAGATGATGAGTTTCTGATTAATTGGGTAAACTTATAAATGCTGTCTTGGTAATTGAATCTTTCTGAGACCCTTTTTAATTTAAACCGGAAATCGAGTATTTCTTTATAATAAAAAACAGCTAACATTAAAATGTATATTAAAAATGTCAGTTTGAGATTGTAAAAATTTTCTTCCGGCTCACGTAATAACTCTATTGTCGTAACCAGAATTATAGTTGGAGTTAAAGCTAAAAAGCCGTAATATTTTAACTTACTTAAGATAAAATCAACGTTATATATTTTATTCGACATGAATTGATATACAAGTGAAAAAGGTATTAGCAGCATAAATGATGCTGTTAAGAAAGAAGAGACATAATAATCATTAAAAAATACATATGGTATAAGATACAGACATAAAAAAGGCGAAAATGCCAATATATTTATTACTACAAGCACTTTTATAATATGTGCCTGATCAGTATCTTTGTTTCTTCTCAAAATAACAATAAAATAATATGCTACAATTAAAAAAAGAAGAAAAAACGAAATCAAATTAAATTTTGGAATAAAATCACCAAAAAATAATCGTGACCGAAATAATTCAAATAATATATTTACAGTTGGAAATAAATACAAAACAAAAACTTTTTTGCTGAAAAGCACTGTACCTAATTCTTTAAAGTAATGATAAAGAAACAGAAGATAATTTAATGGTACAGTTATTAATGTTAACAACATGATACATCTGCTGAGCAGATCGCCTTTTGCCGACCCTCCAGCACTAATATATGCAATTGAAGCAGACAAGAGAAATACAATTAGTACCAAAGCAGATTTTAAGTTTTTTTCTTCATTTATTTTGATGATGAAGAAACAGCAAAATAAACATACTACATAAAAAATTATCGGTATTAAGTAAGTACTGAAGTTCCTGTCATTAAATAAATTGAGCTTAATCTCAATATCATGACCGTTTCTATCAACTACCATAGAGTTTACATTTTTCAGCTTATTCATTTGAATATTAATTGACTTTACATTTTGGTGATTAATATTCTTTACTATATCTCCCTTTTGCACTCCGGCGTAATATGCCATTGTAAAATCTTCTACATCTTTTATTTTAATTTCGCCCTGTTTATTTTCAGAAATTGTGGCGCCGACTAAGAGATTATTTGTGCTTATATAAGTCAGATAAATGACATATACCAATGTAAACAGAATTAAGACAACTGAAATCTTATTGTACTTGGACTTCATTTATATCAGCCTCAATATTTCCAGTCACCGCCGAAGGAAATAACATCTATACCCTTAAACGCATTTATAACACAATCTGTTTGATCCTGGCTAACTCCAATCAGACTAGCATTGCCTTCAATCACTTTATTTAAAACTTCTGGATTTTTGGTTAAGTATCCTACAATTTCCTGCATTATTTTTCATCCTCCTCTAAATTAACAATCGCATTTAATAAAGTTTGCGATTTATTTCTTTCTATTTCCAATTCAAATATCTTACTTTTTATTTTCTTTAACGACAAATGTTTCAAAACCAATAAATATTGAGTTACACCTGCTTCAATTAATTTCTTTTTTATGTCTCGAGTCTTTAAGGTTTTGAATAGCTCTGGGTTCTCATACCACTGTAAGATTTCTTCAGAAGCTTTATTGAATCTCTTTTTTAAATATAAATAAGCAAGTGTATTTTTGCGTTGAACAAAATCATTATTCAAGTAAAACAAACCTTGATAATCATTATCAATCTGGGATATTATTCCGAGTTCATACGAATATGATTGAACGATTGGATTTAAATTTCCTGTAGCCAGCATCGCTCCCATAACGCAAGGCATTGCAGTTAAAGAGCCGGATTTATTCTTAATCATTTCCAAGCACTCTTCTTCAGTTTGCGGTGCATTCAAAATATCATCTTGCTGGCCCTCAATTGAATTCAAAGCAAAGTTTAAAATTTGCTTAAGAAAATACGGGTTTTCACTAACCTGATTCATAACCTGTATACTTAATGTATAGAGAGCTGTTACAGTATTCAGCGTAATGGGGAGACCTGTTTTCATCCATTCCATTTTCAGATTATCATTATCTTCTAAATCATCATAAATGTCGTATGACAGGACTAATAATTCTAAACCTACGGCTAAGTTTAAAATCGCCTCTGTGTCTCTGCCATTGAACGCCTTGTAATGTTGATATGCCAATTCAGCAAACCCAAATGAATCTTTTGATGCAATAAATTTCAGAAGGTACATTTTCAAGTTAGTATTGCATATATTGTGCTCCACAATTTCCTTCATCTTCTCTTTAATCGTTTCGGCATCTAAACACATTTGCTCAATAATTGTCTTCACCCTCCCATTCTATTTTACTAAATGCAGGTGATGAAAGACAGCAGGTTTTTCGTTTTTTAACAATCGTATAATACTTTATCCATGAAATGGGTGAAAAATGCACAAAAAAAAGACTTGTTTCCAAGTCTTTTTAAGAAATTTTCATTGCATATGAGAATTTATCGAGCTGATCAATGCTTTTGTTAATGTTTCGTAAAGAGTCGGTTGTTTCTCTGATATCATTTTCAAGTCGGAATAATAATTGCTTTACTTCTTCTAATTTCTTTTCCACCGTTTCCACACTCCTTTTTTTGAAAGATCAATGAATTGTGTATGGTGAACGAGTCCTAGGTATTTGATCTGTTACTAATAGTGTAAACGTTTTTGCGGGATTTTTCACCGAAAAGTATGTGTAAAAGTATCTGCGTGACACCGCAAACCTCGATAATCCTATAGTCCCGAACAGAGCGTTTAGCGAACAGGACTATATAACTACGATAAAGGCAGACGTTTGGGATGAAGCAGATCAATTTTGTGGTTCTGCTGTTTTTTTAACGGTTTTCCGACAAACCGACAAGGACTATAGTCCCCGTCGTCGCAATTTCAAAACAGAATGGGCGAACAGCGTCGCATATCCACCGACAAACACCGAAAAGACCGCAACCCCCGCATTGTGGTCTTTTTGCATGTCATAACTCGTTATCACGCGGCCTATACTCATATATAACGAATGTTATTTCAGAAGGAGGCCGCCGCATGCATTATGTGTATCTATGCTGCCCTGTTTTCGCCGCTCCGTACCGCCATCCTGCGCCTAGCCCCCAGGCTTCCGCAAATATTTTGACAACGTCCGCAAAAGACGCTGCGGGCATGCTGGAGGATGCCCGTCTGCTTCTTGCGCGGCTGTCGGCGTCAAAAGAGCTTGCGCGCCGCATCCTCACCGCAGCGGAATCATCTGACGCCGCAGCGGTCAAGCGGCTCATTAAGCAGACCGGCATCAAAAATGACTTTGACGTGACATTTAATCCCGACGGCATCCGCGTCAGTCTGATCAGGGAGCAAAGCCGGTTCATCATCGCCCTCAGGTGGTCAGCTTAAAGCATCAATCCACGATAAGCTGCCGGCACCATTCGATTGCCTGCAAGTAACATTCATACGCTGCTTCTTTGTCCAGTTCTTTTCCCCATTCGTCACAGTCCCAGTTGTTGCATTCAATGGCTTTGACGAGCCCGAGCATCTTATAATAATCGTTTTCATAACCGAGCAGCGCCTGTCCGACTTCATCAATTAAAGGCAGTTCTTTGACGATATCCTCCAGCTCCCTGTGGAGAAGCGTATCGATAAGTGAAAACATGCCGATCAGCATGTAGGAAGCGGGCTGCAGTCTTCCGGTTCTTTTCGCAAGCAGTTCGCACAGCTTGGCCCTGATTAAGGAAATCTTAATGATTTCTTTTTGGCTTGAGTGGCTTTTCGCCGTTAAATCTCTGAATGAAAGGATGTAAATCAAGCGCTTAATCTCATTCAGCCCAAGCATCATGATAGCCTGCCGGATGCTGTCTATCTTTTTTTTCAGCCTTGTCTGCGATCCGTTTAAAAAACGCAGAATCTGATACGATAATGTAACGTCCCGTTCTATGTATTCCGTCACGCGCTCTATATTGGGCTGGTCTTGGTTTAATTCGTTTAAAAGCTGGTAGTAAGAATGAAAATGAAACGTCAGATCATTCCCGCTGATGACACGCGGTTCACTGAAAAAATATCCTTGAAACAGGTGAAAGCCGTCTATGGCCGCCTGTTTGTAATCTTTTCTTGTCTCCACTTTTTCCGCTAAATAAATCAGGCTTTTGCAGCTGTACGTCTGAATGATTTTTTTGCGTTCCAGACGCGAGGATTGCAAAAAGTCGATTTTTAAAATATCAATATATTTCATCAGCTGTTCCAATAATTCTTCATTTGCCGGATTGATGGCGTAAAAATCATCAAGTGCTAATGTATATCCTAGTTTCTTCAGCTGTCTGCATCTTGAGATCAGAGCCGGAGTGATCGGTATGTCCTCAAGAATTTCGATAATGAGCTGGTCAGGATCAAAGGAGGTAGGGAGATCTGAAAACATCAGGCTTTCTGTAAAATTCACAAAGCAGCGTTTTCCCTCAGTCAGCTTTTCGATTCCGATGTTGATAAAGCTGTTAATAATGAGATCAGTCGTAGCTTTATCTCCGTCTGCGGCCGAATAACGGTTCTCTTCGCTCTCCCGGTAAAGAAGTTCATAAGCAACAACCTGTTCATTCCTGTTGAAGATAGGCTGTCTCGCAACAAACACCTTCATTCATTTACCCCCTTAGATGCGGCCTTCGAACATAAGTATATCAAATAATTTGACGAAATTTGTCTAAATGTGAAAAATATTATCGCAAACAAAAAGCCTTTCCAGAGAAAGGAAAGGCTGCTTTGTCTTCTATTCAAGCTCCCGTTTCAGCTTGCTTTTGATCTCATGAATCCGCTGCATCTTGTTGCTCCAGCAGTCTTCGCTTAAATCAACCGGATATTCTTCCGGCTTGCTGATCCGTTTGTATTCCTCCCACAGAAGTTTGAGGTTATCCTGCACGTATTGCTGGATGTCGGTAATTTCGGGATTATCATAGCATAAAACGCCGTTTTCAAAAATCGGCTCATGCAGATCTTTCGCATAGAAATCAGTGACGAATTTGCTGACGAACGTGTGAACGGGATGGAACATTTTTAACCGTTTCTGGTCATTTACCCGCTCGTCATAAAGAGCGATATAATCCCCTTCCGAGTGGTGGTTCAGCTTGTTGATAATCCGGTATACTTTCTTTCTTCCCGGCGTTGTCACTTTTTCAGGGTTTGACGAAATCTTGATGGTGTCGGTCAGTTTGCCGTCCTCTTCAATGGCGACAAGCTTGTAAACCGCGCCGAGGGCCGGCTGATCGTATGCGGTAATCAGCTTTGTGCCGACTCCCCATGTATCGATTTTCGCTCCCTGCGATTTCAGATTTAATATCGTGTGCTCATCAAGGTCGCTTGAAGCAATAACCTTCGCGTCTTTGAAACCCGCTTCATCAAGCATTTCTCGCGCTTTTTTTGACAGGTACGCCAAGTCCCCGCTGTCTAAGCGGATGCCGATGAAGTTGATCCGGTCGCCGAATTCTTTCGCGACTTTAATCGCATTCGGCATGCCTGAACGGATCGTATCGTACGTATCGACGAGGAACACGCAGTCTCTGTGCGTCTCCGCATATTTCTTAAAAGCCGTGTACTCATCGCGGTACGCTTGCACGAGTGCATGAGCGTGCGTGCCGGATACCGGTATATTAAAACGCTTGCCAGCTCTTACATTACTCGTTGCGCTGAAGCCGCCGATCAGAGCCGCTCTCGCTCCCCACATAGCCGCATCCATTTCATGGGCGCGCCGCGTTCCGAATTCAAGGGCGTCTTCATCACCGACTACGCCTTTAATGCGGGCCGCTTTCGTGGCGATTAATGTTTGGTAATTCACAATGTTAAGCAGAGCCGTCTCAATCAGCTGCGCTTCAATGAGGGGCGCTTCGACCCGCATAATCGGTTCATTGTTAAAGACGAGCTCTCCTTCTTTCATGCTGTAAAGAGATCCGGTAAATGACAGATCCCGCAAATAATCAATGAAATCATCAGCATAGTGCAATTCCGTTTTTAAATAGTTCAGATCGCTGTCGGTAAACTTGAAGTTCTCCAAGTATTCGATTGCTTTTTCTAAGCCCGCAAATACCGCATAGCCGTTTTCAAAAGGAAGCTTTCTGAAAAAAAGCTCAAAAATCGCTTTTTTCTCATGAATGCCGTCTCTCCAGTACGTTTCGGCCATATTAATTTGATAAAGATCTGTATGTAAAGACAAACTGTCGTCTTTAAAACCATGCTCCACCAAAATTGTTTTCCCCTTCCTTACTCTGCCACTTGCGCTCCGATGCTGTTCTTAAAATGGGACAGCGCCCATTCATGCCCTTCCGGATTAAAGCTTGCCACAGCGTTTTGATGAATGACGATCTGAAAGCCCTTGTTGTACGCGTCAACCGCCGTGTGAAGAACGCAGATGTCGGTGCACAGGCCCGCAAGATGCAGTTCAGTGATCTGCCGTTCCCGCAGTTTCAGCTCTAAATCCGTTCCAGCAAAAGCAGAATATCTCGATTTTTCCATGTAGCTTACGTTTTTTGCGTGTTTATGTTTCTTATAAAGAGGCGAGAGCTTTCCGTACAGCTCTTTGCCCTCCGTGCCGTTGATATTATGCGGAGGAAACAGGCGTGTTTCCGGATGAAAGTCATCGTCTGCATCATGTGAATCTACCGCAAAGACAACGTAATCACCATTTTCTATAAATGCTTGCGTCAAACTGACAATCTTATCCTCAATTTGCCTTGCGGGTTCTCCGCAGGTTAAGGCTCCGTTCTCTGCTGCAAAATCATTCGTATAATCTATGCAAATAAATGCTTTTTTCATAGCCGGCCTCCCCGCCATTCATATGAAAACCATTATATCCTATCTCCACCTGTAAGTGAATTGGCAATATAAAATGACACTTGCTCTACTAAGATTTCAGGAGTGAGCGCTTGAAAATGTCATCCTGAACGTAAATGCCGTCAAGGTTCACGGCATAATCGGCGGCAAATACCAGGCCGAGCGGCGTTTCGAATTGAAGATCCGAGATCACGGAGCTTCGGACACCTTCCAGTGCGGCAAGCTTCATATAAGGTGAATAAGCATGATATGGGAGCCTTCCGTTTATATAGAGCACCGCGTCTTTTCGTTTTTTCAGCGCCTGTTTCACTTCTTCATACGGCTTCTTTTGCAGCACCTGCCCCTTCGTCAGGGCAATGATGACCCGTTCACGCAGCGAGCCTAAAAATAAATGCCGTTCATCCGGTTTCGTCTGCAGAGGGCCGTACATACCCTGCTGTAAATAAAGGTCAACCGTTTTGTCGCTCATCGGCCTTCCCTCCTCAGCTTGTTTTACAATTATCGCCCCGGACGGGACGCGGTAAACCGTCTTCGTTACATTTCAGCGACCCAATGGGAGATCTTGCCCGCGAGCTCTCCGGCGGGCTCTTCATCCATCAGCTTGCTGAATGATTGTAAAAGCCGCTGCGCCAGCGCCTTTTTCTCTTCCTCATAGGAAATGATCGTGCTCCACTCAAGTTCGGGAACGGCTACGAGGGTATGCTGTTCTTTTTTATTTTCATGCAGATACACATCACCGATCATTCCGGACTGAACGGTAATATTCGCTTTTCTGATTTTCATAAAAATTCCCCTTTTATAAAAGACTGATTCTATTATACTACAAAAAAGCGACAGCCTCCTAAAGGAGGCTGTCACGCGTTAAACCAATCAGGTTCGTCAAACAGATCAATATCTTCAAAGCGCGTTTTGCTGAATTTATTAGTGACTTTGACAAAATCTCCGGAATGAAACGCCCCTGACCCCGCGCCTGAGTGGTCAACAGCTTTGGGAGAAATGGCGAACACGTCACCGAAGCTCGCCGCAGCGTCTCCGGCTAAGCTCATAATATAAATCGGTCCCACAATTGCAGGCATACCCACACCTCCGCTTTTCTTTACAGCAGTTTATGCGCTGCGTCTGGAGTTGTGCCCGTTTTTATTTCGGCTTGCGGCTGTCTTCGTGCTTCGATCGCTGACGAAGTTTGATAAGCCGGACGATATTTAAGACGAATGCTTTTAAGACCGCGTAAACCGGCACGGCCAGAATCATTGCGAGAATGCCTCCGAAACTGCCCGCTCCGATAAGCAGAAGAATAATGGTCAGCGGGTGGGTATTGAGCCGCTTCCCGATAACAAGCGGAGAAAGCAGGTTTCCGTCAAGCTGCTGGACGACAACGACAACAATCACGGCAAACAGCGCCTTAGCCGGAGAATCCATAAATGCGATAATGACCGCCGGCGCCGCCCCGAGAAACGGTCCCAGGTACGGAATGATATTGGTGACGGCGATCACCATCCCGAGAATTAACGCATACGGCAGACCGATGATCCAATATCCGATAAAGCATGCCGTTCCGACAAAGAGACAAATCAGCAGCTGGCCTTGGAAATATGCGGCCAATGTGACGTATAAGTCGTTAAATATTTTCCGGCCCTCCGCCCGGTAGGAAGAAGGCAGAATTTTAACCGCCAAAAGCGGAAAACGCCGGCCGTCCTTCAGCATATAAAACAGAATGAACGGAACGGTGATCACGACAAGCGTAATATTCGTAACGACGCCGAACACGGCCGACAGGCTTGCGGTAATATTTTGCGGAAGGCTTTGTAAAAATCCCGTCAGAGACTGCCGGATTTTTTCTATCGAGACATAATCCTGCGTCATCATCCACGTGAACCATTTGGAATGGGATAATTGTGTAATCAAGCTTTGAATCTGATTAATGTAATCAGGGAAATTGTTAATCAGCCCTGTGACCTGAGAAGCCACGATCGGTCCGATGGCGGTGAACATAAAGGCGATCAGGCCGATGAAAACGAGATAAATGAGCAGGATCGCCAATGTCCGGGGGATTTTTTTCTCAAGCAGGCGCACGATCGGATTAAAAATGAAAAACAAAATGCCCGAGATCAAAATCGGGAAAAACAGAGTGGTGATGAAACCGAAAAACGGCTGAAAAATAAACGAGACTTTCGTTGATACGTAAATAATGAGCAAAACGAGCAAAATTTGCAGCGTCCAAAAATGGACCTTTGATTTCAACAAGCGGTTTCCTCCTATTGTCATGTGAACTTGTACTGTGATTGTACCAAAAAAAGCCGCCGTGCATCTATGTATCTCAAAAAAGAAGACGCACCGGGGTTCTGTAAGGGCCGCCTCCGGTCTGCGCCTTATACGGGCTGTTACACCCGTTCGGTATAATCAGGCATGACAGAAACCACATGGCGGTTCCTGATATATAATATGCGGTCATGGGTTTCTTCAATGGCGATATGATCCGGAGCGGCATCAATCAGCCGTCCCCTGACAATCCGTCTGACGGTTTGAATGATAAACCTTGAGCCGATAAGCTTATGGATGGTCTGATAAACGTAAGGATCTACTAACGAGACGAGTTGCGGGCTTCCTTGATGGGCCATTTTCGCTGATCCCCTTTACTATGTTTTCCTTCAGCATATGCAGCGGACAAAGGTTTTGACACAGTACGTCTATCGGAGCGGAAAAGGTGTTAGTGAGATTGCGGGGTTATGTAAAGCGGAAAAGGCCGCATGAGTGGCCTAGACTGAGCTTCTTATGGGATATTGGGCTTGGTCAATTAACTGATCAAGCTTTTGGATTTGTTTGAGCGCGGCCGTGTGATCCATTTGGCGGTAATGATGATGTCCGCCAGGTTCTTCATCGAGTTCGTCCGCTTGTTTCACGATTTGCTGGAGCGTATTCTTGTCCAGTTCGCCTTCAGGCAGATAGGAATCGGTGTGAAGCAGAATCGCCAGCGCAATGTCTTTCGCCGCTTTCGGTTCTTCACCGAGCCGGATGAGCAGCTTATGCGCCCGTTCCGCGCCTTTTATGGCATGGATATCGTTTCTTCTGTACTTTTCATAATCCCATTTGCCGTCTGTGTACCATTCGTAATGGCCGACATCATGCAGTAAAGCCGCTTTCGCCGCAAGATCGGGGCTGACACCCGCTTTTACGGCAAGACGGTATGCATGAAACGCGCAGGCAATCGCATGGGCGACACCGGAGCGCTGTAAATACTTTTGTGCGATTGGATGGGTGAAGACATCCATTAACGTTACATTTCTCATGGAAACCCCTCCTTAATTATATTTTTAGAATCCTAACATAAATCGAGAAGAAACTCAATTCATCTGATACATTTCTTATACCCCTTACTTGGTGTTTCATTCATGATATGCCGCCGGGCGCCGAAGTGATTGTACAAACAAAAAAAGAGCAGCGTGAAAGCTGCTCTACAAAAAATCTTTAATATCGTATATCCGTCCGTTTTCCGGCTCACCCGCGATCAGTGAGTGAATGACGCCGGCGATGTATTCCGGGCTTCTGAGGTTTTTCGTTTCTTTCAGATTGCGGAACCGCTCGATGTCATGGAAATCTTCTTTTGACGAAGAACGGATGACGGCCTGCATGTCTGTATCCATCACTCCCGGCGAGAATGATATCATGCGGACCGGCAGCTCTTCATCTTCCTGTTCGAATCCGAATGTTCTCGTAAACATATCAAGCCCCGCTTTGGAGCTGCAATACGCGCTCCATCCTTTATAGGGATTTTTCGCCGCGCCAGATGTGATGTTGACAATTGTTTTGCTGCCGCTGAACGCTTCGAAACGCTTTGTGAACATTTGGCTGAGCAAAACGGGCGCCGTCAGATTAAGGGTATAGTGGCGGTTCAATTCTTCCGCGGAAGCCTCTTTCGCCCGCTTGATCGGTTCCACCATTCCGGCATTATTGATCAGTGTGACGGCGGAATACCGCTTCTTCTCAGCTTGTTCAAGAATCGCCTTCATCTGCCGCTCTGTATCTGCCAGATCGGTTAAATCAACACTGTATTCTGTCAGTCCCTCACGCTTTTCCCCGCTTATCGTTCTTGAAAGCGCGGCGACTTCGGCTCCTTCTTGCAGCGCCTGTTCCGTCAGCGCCCGTCCCAATCCTTTTGACGCGCCTGTTATAAGAAAAAACTGCATGAAACTCCTCCTTTTTTTCTTATTTTACGGGCTGTCTTCCCGCAAACACAAGCGATCCGTTTACCGCTTTGCCTTATCCTGCGCCGTCACCTTCGGAATCAGATAGATCATTGCGGCGATGCCGAGGAGGATCAAGACGGCATAAATGACAGGCAGCAGAAAGGAAGTCTTTTTCTCATCCGTTTCCATGTCTGCTGAGGTATGCCGCACCGCAGGCTCGGCAAATGTGATACCCAGTTTTTTCGATTGCGCTTTGATCGTATTCGGCTCCGTTTCTGACGATGTAAACAAATTTGATATCAGTTTTTCATCCGGGTTTTCTGCCGGCTGATCGAACGTGATATCCTTCTGCTCTTTCGGAAGCGCCGTTTTTTCCTCGGAGTAGGCATCGTCATGAAGATAATCCGTGCGAATTTCAATGTCTTTCTTTTCATATTCATTCGGCTTGACATCAGTATTGTCCTCATTCGCGGCTGCGGCTTGCGGGAGGAAAAGGAAAAAGGAGAGAGCAAGCAGCAAAACGCCTTTTTCCACGATTGTGTTACGCCTCATAAGACTGATCACTTTCCTCCGTTTTTTCCGCAAGCAGCCGAATGATGAGCGGAAGCGCCGCCGCAATCAGCGTAATGATCGCAAGAACCGTTATCCCCATCGCAAACAGATGGCCCGTTCCGTATTGAATATCGATATACACTTTCGATACCGGGCTGTCAAAGCTGAAGTTCGGCATAATCAGGTCGATCAAAGGCGCCACATAAAAGAGAATGAGCGCTGATGAAGCGATCCACCCGGTGATTGAGCCAAAGACAAAGGCTGCCCGGATGAAAGCTGAACTCGCCGCAAGCAGGAGAATCGTAAAGACTGACCATTTAATCGTCTGATCGTCCGGAAGTGAGTAGATATTCAGACCGAACAGACTGATCATCAGCCCGACCATTATGTTTAAAATCCCAAAGAGCGCGCCTTTGACAAGAAGCGGCGCCTGCTGATAATACGAGCTGAAATAGCCGATCAGAAGACTGCTGATCAGAACGATTACCAAAATGACGACCGGCGGAACATTCTGAGCCCGGTCTTCCGGCACCTCTCCGCTGATTTTAAGCGGATTGGCGAGATAATCGTAAACATATCCGTTTTCCTGTCCGTCAACGAGCGCGTTCCCTAAAATGCCGTACACGTCATTTCTGATCAATTTCGTGGAATCGACGTTTTTGC
Organism: Bacillus sp. 5RYD7K; assembly: GCF_059831465.1. NCBI lineage: Bacteria > Bacillati > Bacillota > Bacilli > Caryophanales > Bacillaceae > Bacillus > Bacillus sp. 5RYD7K. The sequence goes on along the minus strand of NZ_CP191200.1, from coordinate 1,756,600 downwards.
CCCAGTTGCTGTTCAGGGTGTCCGCTTTATGCTGGACGTCATTTACGCTTTGCTGCATATTGTCGGTATAGCTGATGATGCCGGACTGGCGTTCTGACAGATGGCCCATCGTGTCAGACATTTGCAGCACTTCGCGGCCGACGGTATCCTGAGCGCCGAGCGCCATCGTTCCGGTTAATCCGTCTCCGCTGAATGCGGCCGCTTCCTGCACAGCGCCTTCAGCCAGCTGATCGGATGCTTTCGCCGCGCTGTCTGAAATGCTGGCGAGCTCATTGAGCACTCCGGCTTGTTCATCTCTGATATACGAGCTGTAGTTATCCGAGAATTCGGTCATGCCTTTAATGAAATTGCTGATGTCTTCATCTGTCTGCATTTTGTTGTTTTTCAGGTTTTCCCAGCTTGCCGTTTCTTCCGGTTTGATGGCGAGAACGGTTTGGACTTCGCCTTGCTGGGCTTTCAGCACCCTGTTTTTCACATCAGGCAGCGGGCCTGCGTCAAGAGAGTGATAGAGTGTTGCCTCATACAAAGATAAATCATTATAGTAACTCATTAAATCGGATATCTCTTTTGTATTGATGTCAGCGGCAAACATCTGTTCAAGAGCAGATTTGCGGCCGCTATCCAATGACGGATAGTTCAGAATGTTCTGTTCTGTTTTTACAATCATTCTGTAAACGGTATTGAAGTCTTGTTTTCTCTTTTCTTTTGATTCTTCCAGCTGCTCACGTAATTTGTCCGCTCGTTTGTTCGCGTCTTCAATTCGGTCTTTAAGGCCTTGGATTTCTTCATCAAGAGCATCGAGACGTTTTTTCAGTTCTTCATTATGAGTCTGCTGTTTCTCTTCCAGCTCTTTTTCAATTTGCTGAATGCGCTCTGCGGCTTGGTTCAGCCTTTGTTTCGCGTCAGAAACTCCCGTGCCGCCGTCTCCTTCAGAATCGTTTGGATCGTCCGCCGGTTCAACAGCAGGCGGAGTGACGTTTTTAGCGGCCGATGCGGTTTGGACGGTTTTTGGCTCTTCGACGCCTGTGTTATCGGAATCAGGCTGCTGATCTTTTGTGCCGTCTTCCGTTTTTCCGTCTTCTCCGGGAGCCGTTCCGTTATTCGGATCGGTACCTCCGGGTTTTTCACCGTCATCACCTTGGCCCGGTTTTTCAGGGTCAGGATTTTCTTTTTCCGGTTCTTTTAATCCGTCTGAAATTTGATTGATTTCAGCGGAGATGCGTTTTAATTCATCACGCTGATCGTCAAGGTCAATTTTCAGATCGCCGGGTTTTTCTTCTTCCGGTTTTTCTTCTTCTTTCGGTTCATCTGAGCCGTCATCCCTCGGATCATTTTCCGGAACGGTTAATGCCTGCCGGTCCCTTTTCATCAGGGTTTGGATGCTGTTCAGTGTTTCAAATCTTGCTTGAGCTTTATATTGAGTCAAATAATTGTTCAGTAAATTGGATTGAATATTTGCCATCCCGCGTTCCTGATCAGGCACCTGCGCTTCTCTCACCTGCTGGGCGGCAAACAGAGCCGCTCCTGTCTGGTCGAGCTGTGTCTGCGCCTGGTTTATGCCTGAAGACAGCCTGCTCATCATGGCGCTGAACTGATTGGCGGCCTGCTGTGCTTTAATGGCGTTCAGGCCGGTTGTGATTTGCTTTTGATTTTGTTCCTGCGCGGCCATCAGCAGTTTTTTCTGATTTTCCTGATATTGTTTATAGCGTTCAACCGTATCGGCAAAGTCTTTGAGCGTGTTTTTGGCTTCATCTGCCGAAGTCAATTTTTCTTTTGCCGCGCCTTGTGCTTCATTCATTGATTTTTTCAGTTCGTCAATCAGGTCTTTTTGCCGTTTGATTTCACCTGCCAAGTCATTGGAGCTCGGCTTGTAAAAGTTGTACATGACGTTTTGAAATTCTGATTCTTTATTGACGATCTTGTCAAAATCGCCTCTGACATTGTTCACTTTTTGTGAGACGAAATTCCAATACAATGCCGACATTTTTTTATTCATTGATTTTTGGGCGTCTTCAAGCTCACGCTGCACTTTTTCTTTGTTGACGGCGTTCAGGCTGCTTTGAATATTGAATGTCAGCGTGGCTTTTTGCGGACGCTCTTTGTCATAGCTTAAAATGTCTTTTGAAAAATCGGATGGAATGTAAACGACGGCGTCATACTTCTTAGCCGCCAGACCGTTTTCAGCCGCGCTCCTGTTGACAACCGTCCAGGAATAATCCGGACGGCCGCCGAGAGCCGCCGCCACTTCTTTTCCGAAATGGACGGATTCCTGCCCCTCATTTTCATCTGTTTGTAAGCCCATGTCTTCATTCACGACTGCGATTTGGCGGGTGGCATTGATTTTTTGTTTTCCCGGGTCATCGCCGATAAATCGGAAAAACAGCACCGGCAGCACCAGAATGATAACGACCGCGGCTATTAATTTGATCAGGCTTTTTCGTTGTTCTGTCATCTGACGGCCTCCCTTTCCGCTGAACATAGAGGTATTTGGATTTTTTGCTCCTTCCCGTTTTCAACCAAATAGCCGAAGCCCGGCTGAATATCCGGTTCCTGCCTTTGGTAAGGCAGCGGAATAACGTTTTGTTCGGATTTTTTCACAAGCAGCATCGCGTGGCGGATCTGTTTCATTTCCGTCGTTAAGGAATCATAGCCTTTTGAGAATTCGCTGTGATTGCCCGCCGGGATGAAACTGAAGCCGACATGCGCGTAAGATTTCATAAACATCGCCAGCTTGTCCTGAATGGCGGTGTCGATTGTCTGCTGGAATCTTGTAATGCCGTCGGCCATTAACACGATCGGAGAGAAACTGAGTTTGTGCACATCACCATTTTTAACGGCCTGTGCATACTGGGCTTCACGCTCCGTGAATATGGCTTCAGCCGATTCGATCCACTGCTGTATGTCTTCTTTTGTGTCCAGATAACTGACCTTTGTTTCCTGCGCATATTGCGACAGTCCGCGGTCAATTGAGTCAAATAGTCCGATCTGTTCCGTTCCTTCACGCAGCAGGTGATTCAGCATGACTTTCAGGATATTTGTTTTTCCACGCTGTGTCTGTCCTAAAATGAGGCAATGTTTATATTTACCCAGATCAAAGTACACGGGGCTGACCTTTTCCTCATGCAGCCCGACAGGAATTCGGAACGGTTCTTGACCCGGTTCGAGACGGAGCGAAAATTCGCCGGCCGTCAGCATGTCCGGGAGCATCGGAATCGGTTTTGGACCGGCCGTTCCGGCATGGCGAACAGCTAAAGCTTTGACATCGTCTTTCAGCGCTTGGAACATCTCGAGGTCATTTTCCGCTTCTGCCGGAAGAAACATTTGCGCGAAATAGAGTTCTTCTTTTTGGATCATGACGCGGCCCGGAATCGGTTCGAGACTAAACGGCGGGCGCCCGTAAATGGAGTATCCTTCTGACTGATCCATTAAATAATGAACGACTTTCGTTTTTAAGTTGTTTAACAGCGACTGGCGGACGGCGTTTACCCTCGTTGCGGTCAGCAGGAAGTAAATGCCTAAGCTTTGCCCGTCGCGTGAAATCTGGATGAACTCCGTTTCCAATTCATGCATTTCGTCTTTGACGATATCGAAATTATCAATTGTGATAAATATAAACGGCAGCTCTTCTTCACTGAGTGAATTGTACATTTTAATATGGCTGACTTCTTTTTCTCTGAACAGCCGTTTCCGCCGCTCGATTTCTTCCTTGATGCGGATCATGAATTTTTCAATCTTTCTCATTTGATCCATTAAGAAATAATCTGCGGTGTGCGGAAGCTTTGCCAATGGCAGAAGCGTTCCGTTACCGAAATCAAAGATATACATGTGAAGCTCTTGTGGCGTGTACCCTTCCGCGAAGTTCATCAGGAACGTGATGGCAGAAACTGACTTGCCGTAGCCGGATGAGCCGAAAATACCGATGTTGCCGTCATCCATCATCGTATAAGCGAGAGGCGCCTGTCTTTGCTGATCAGGCTCATCCACGCAGGCAATGAAGAAGCGGTCTTTTTCCTCCGCAGGATAAAGCGTGCGCGGAATACGTTCGGCAAGCGGCGGCAGCCAAGGGCTCGGCAGCTTTTCAATGCCCATTTCTTTTTGAATCCGCTCGATTTCTTCGACTACGGCCTCTATTTCTGCCGGGGCGTCTTTTTTCGCCGCATCATCCGCGTCGACCTCAGACAGCGGAATTAGGCCGGTATCGGTAACAATGGCAATGTCATCCTCGGTGCCGTATACATCTTCCATGTAAGGGGCGCCGCTCCAGGCAGACTGGAACTGCTCATACACTTCATTATTTCCGACTTGCAAATAGCCGCGTCCGGTGACGGTAATATTCGCCGCATCACTGTTTTTCAGGATTTCTTTACTGTCGCTTGCATCCTGCACTTTCAGCGCGACCTTAAAGCGTGAGTTGCTCCATATCTGGTCGTCAATGATGCCGCCCGGCTTTTGCGTGGCGAGGATTAAATGCACACCGAGGCTCCGCCCGATGCGCGCCGCGCTGACAAGCTCCCTGATAAAGTCAGGCTCTTCGCTTTTGAGCTCGGCGAATTCATCTGAAATCAAAAACAGGTGCGGCATCGGAATATCCGTTTCTCCCTGTTTATACAGTTTTGTATAGTCATTGATGTGATTGACGCGGTATTGATCAAACAGCCGCTGCCGTTTTTTCAGCTCGCTTTTGATGGAGGCAAGCGCCCTGATACTGAAGTTTCTGCTTCCTTCGATGTTCGTAATGGTTCCGAGAAGGTGCGGCATCTTGCGGAACGGCTGCGCCATTCCTCCGCCCTTATAGTCAATCAGCAAAAACGCCGCTTCATGCGGGTGGAAATGAACGGCCAATGACAGAATATAAGTTTGCAGAAATTCACTTTTCCCGGAGCCGGTCGTTCCCGCCAGCAATCCGTGCGGCCCGTGGGCTTTTTCATGCAGGTTTAAATACACGATATCGTCTTTTCCCTTGTAGCCGATCGGAACAGCCAGCGATTTAGCAGACTCACTTGTCTCCCACTTCTGCCTGATGCCGATTTCTTTTACTTCCTTCGCATGAAACAGTTCCAGAAATGAGACCGTTTCAGGAATGGAATTCGTCATCCCGACCTGATGGTGCAATGTCCGAAGCGTCCGGGAAAACCGCTCGTTGTCTGTCCGTTCATGCCTGTCCAGCTTAAACGGGATCTGCACCGCTTTTTTCTTCTGAATGAGAATGTCGCCCTCATCCTCATTAATGTAGCGGACGAGGGTGTGAATGTTTTCTGCCAGGCTTTCCTTCGTTTCCGCGGCAATGATCGCCGAGATGCCGAGATGCTCATGCCGGCCTTCGATATATTCTAAAATGACGTGCTCTGCAATCAGCTGCTGATTTGTGATGACAAAAACAAAATGCGGCTGGAAGATCTTTTTTTCTTTCTCGTCTTCCAAATCCCGCTCCCGCAGCAGCTCATAAATGGACGATAACAATTGATCGCGCGTCTGTTCATTGTATATAAACCCTTTCGCATACATATGAGGCAGCTGAAATTGCGGCAGCCACTTCATCCATTCCCAATCCTTATATTCCTCTTCATGAAAGATAAAGACAAACCGCAGGTCATGGTAGCTGTTGAAGAAAGCGAGCTGGCCGATCAGCTGATGAATTTCATTTTTGACGATCTGGGGTTTCCCGACGAGCCCCATCGGCCCTTCTTGTAAATCAACGGTCACGGGCGCATGGCGGATATCTTTATACATACGCTGCATGTGCTGCGACTGCTCCATCAAGTCATCGACATCACGGTTCGCCAGGTCTCCGCCGCTCATCGAAATCTCGTAGCTTGCCGGAACCGTGCCCGTTCCGAGCCGGAGCATCAGGAAATCTCTGCTTTCCAGCGATTTCTCCCAAATGCGGCCGCTGATTTCAGAGGTTAAATATTTCATTTTTTCAAACGGAGGAAAGTGATGCGTCAGCACTTGCAATTGCTTTTCCGAAAGCGTCTGAAGCTCTTTCCGTTTGTTTTCTAAATACTGCTTGTACACACGCTCCCGCTTTTCCTCCCGTTTTTTCCGCTGCGTTTTTTCTCGGAAATACTGCACGGTGGACGTAATGAGCGTCATCATAAACATCGCCAAAGAGACGAGGATGAAAATGCCCCTCGGCTGTATAATGGCGACAACCCCCATTACAATCAGCATGACCACAGGAGGCAGAATGACGAGCCACAGCCCCCGGTTATTCTGTTCGCTTTCCTGCGAAGGGAAACTGAATGACACGCGGTCTTCGGGAAGATCGTAGACCATCCGCGGCGTTCTTCGATATTGCGGGTATTTCTTTTTCATTTCGGTGCTTGGCTTTATCGTTTTGATTAAGCCGCTTTGAAACGGTTCGTGATGAATGACTTCTAAAAGGTCGTCCTCGGTCAGCCTCACACGCAGAAAATTCCACAGCAGCTCATCTCCCGTCCGAAGCTTTTCAGGAGCTTTTGTGAGCTCTCCGTTCAGATAAATTTCCCGGCCGCCAGGAACAACAGACCAGCTTCCTCCCGCTTTTCGCAAATAAAAATCGCCTGTTTGAGCGGACGACGGCTCTTTGTATATATCCGCTTCCTCTGTTTCTGATGAGAAAACGATCTCGTCCTTCCCGCCGATAAAGTAAACGGAGGATTCTTCCTGATCAGGAGTGAGAAGAAGCCGCAGCGTCTCTTCTTCAATCCGGCAGGGCATTTCATTTCCTATTGTCAATTCGCCGGCACAGTTATTTCCCAGGAAAACTTCGTAACGATCTGTTTCCTTACGATAAAGGGCTGCGGCAGGCTGCTGTAACGGCAGTGTGCCGAACGTGATCGTATCCTTTATTTCCGGGCCGATCGTAATCGGCTGAGACGGCGGGAGTTCAGACAGCTGAATCTTTTGTACGTGCTCCCGGTAAAAGACCCATAACAGACTCATATGGCGAACCTCCTGACTGCCTGATCGTTACCTGCGGCCTGTTGATATACGCGGTTATTTTTTTTCATCTTTTTTCTCATCTTTCTTGTCGCTCTCTTTGTTATCCTTTGCTTCGTCCTTTTTGCCGTCTTTATCCTGCCCTGCGGAAGCTTCAGCGGTGTTTTCGTCCGCTTCTTTTTTCTGCTCCTCCGCCTCTTTTTTCGCCTTCTCCAGCTCGCTTTCCACAGCGTCCAGTTCTTTCTGCTTTTCGTCGTCTTTCATACTGTCATCCGCCAATAATTGCTGCTTATATTTTGTAAGCCCCAGCCAGATATACGGGTTGTACTCAAGATTGCGGCCGATATTGATGGCTTCTTCATTTTCCCCTCGCCCGATATCGATCCAATAAAGGAAGTGCTTCGGATCTGATTGCAGGGTGACCAGATTTCCGATGTTTTTCCGCTGTTCTTCCCTCAGATTTTCAACTGCCACATAAGAAGAAGCAAGCTCGTACTGCACCGATTCAGGAAGGCTTTCCGCATCGTATTTGGCGAGTGTGTCAATGACTTTGCTGTACTGCTGATTTAAAAAATAGCGGTTGCTTTCAGTGATTGCCTCTTGCTTCGGCTGGGCGAAAAACAGTGCGTACAAGGAATACAGAAGTGCCGGCACAAGGAGGACGGCTAGCGCCAGTCCGGCGTATCTTTGGATTTTCCATTTCTTTTTCGGCAGTTTTATGTATGTCTTGTCCCTTGCTTCGAGGGAATCAATTACGGTTAGAATGGTTTCTTCCAGTTCTTCAAACGTTTCCGCTTCTAACACGCTTTTTACCTCGGGAGAGAATTGAAGCGTCTCCTTGTACTTCAAATATTCTTCAAAGGTGAAAGCCCCGTCAGCCGCAAGCGCCGCACATGCTTTGAGCTCTTTTAACACCCTTTCTCTGTCTTCTTCATAAGGCGGGAGGCTCTCCTTTACGCCGTAATGAAGAAAGTAGGGTGTCAGCGCTTTATCAAACACGATATTTTCCGGGGCGGCAATCAGATTGAGCCGTTTCAGCTTATGCTGTTTCACGGCTTGAACGAGACGGTAGGAAAATTGCCACCTGCTTTTCTTATCTTTTCCTTTTATATAGCGGAAAGCCTGGTAAGAAGAAGGAGGTCTGATCGTTATGGTTACTTCGTCTTCTGAGACTGAAACCTCTTTTTGAAAAAAAGGATCAGCCTCTTTAATCACGTTTGCTTCCAGCCCGTCAAGAAGCTTGACTTTTTCCCGCTGGAAGGTGAACGTGAAGCCTGATTCGGTTTCTTCCCGGACGGCGTCCAGTTCTGTTTCTAAATAAGATCTGTTATGACCTGTCATTCCACCATGTCCTCTCATAAAATTTCAAGGCGGTCTCCGTTCGTAATGCCGCAGTCAGATAATTTTTGCTCTCCGGAAAAAACCGTTTCTTTATTGACCACTCTGATCCAATAGCCTTCACGCGGCGGAACGGATACTTGCTGAGCCTGCCGGGCAATATCAATGACTTTTTTCACAGAATGGTAATCTGACAATCTGAGATCGAAGACGCTGCCGTTATAATGTGTTAAATCTATTGTAATATCGATATACATATTCATATCACCCTTACATAGAAAGAGCGCCGTCTTCTTGATTGAATCAGGCGCTCCGTTCTTCATTCATCTTATTATCCGCGAATTTGGTTAGCGATATCTTGGTCAGTAGACTCAAGCGTATTTGCCGTTTGATCGAGCTGATGATTCACATCTTGAAGCAATTCAGACATTTTAATAAATGAAGGTTTCAGCTGCTCATATTGATCCGCGAATGCTTCACTTGAAGCACCTTCCCACATACCTTTCAAATCAGAAATCATGCGGTTCAGGCGGTCAACCTGATTCATGACTTCCTGACTTTCAACGCCATATTGCTTAGCCATCGCTCTTAGCTCTTCGGGTGTGACACGAATTAATCCAGACATATTCCTTATACCCTCCTGTGTCATCAGCCTAAATATGGGCTAATTCACTTATTTTTTGAACGTCATTATTATAAAAACAACAATTCGGCACAGTCAAACAAATCTGTTTTAATTTTACAAAATGAGTCTTATGATATATTGGATTTTTCGTCATATTTACACATTTTGTAAAGATAATAGTATGATTATCTTATTCTTTTCCATTTCTTCAAATGATCCTATTTTCCTATTTCATTTCCGTTCAAAGATGCCTTTCAGTCTGAAAAACAAGATGGTAAGATCAAGATATGAAGCTATGAAAAAGTAGGGATACAGATGACCAATCCAAAAGATCCATTTAAGTACAGTTTCGACAGGCTTGAAGATGTAGCTGACCATATCAGCGAGGTCCTTCAATGCCCCATTACAATAGAAGACGTTAATCATAAACTGCTTGCATACAGCACGCACAGCGATTGTACAGATCCGGCCCGGACGTCGACGATTATCGGGCGGAGGGTGCCTGAAAAAGTCATCAATAAACTGTGGAAAGACGGAACCATTCCGGCCCTTTTAAAAACGGACCAGCCGATCAAAGTGAAAGAAATTGACGAGGTCGGCCTGAGCAACCGTGTGGCGATTTCCATCTGGAAAAACAGTCAGGTTCTCGGATTTATTTGGGCGCTTGAGATCAAAAAAAAGCTCAATGACGAGGATCTGAAGACGCTTCAGCTGGCAGCCAAAGCGGTGCGGAACAAGCTCTTGCATCTGCAGATCCGCAAAACGAAAATCGAAGAGCGGGGCCAGGAGTTTTTTTGGAAAATGCTGACCGGCCATATTTATCAGGAAGCCGAAATGGCCGAAGGATTTCATAAGCTCGGAATGGCGCTGCCGTCCGTGTTCAGCGTCATGATCATCCGTTTGCATGAGGAGCTGACTGAAAAGACGGAACAGCAGCTGCAATATTTGCAGGAAACGACACAGCAGATTCATGTCATGCTGGCGACTGTCGATTCAAATGAATTAATCCTATTAACCGCGCCGAAAACCGATCAGCCTTTTAAAGATTTAAAACAATTCGCCCTCCATGTTCAAAAACAGCTGAAAGAACGATATAAAATTGAGGATGCGTCGATTGCTATCGGCGGTATTTACGAATCAATTTCTTACGTTTACCGCTCCTACCAGGAAGCGCTCTCCGTGTTAAAAGCGAAAGAACGGTTTGTGAGAGAAACCAAACACCTTTTCAGCTTTTCTGAACTCGGCATTTATCAGTACCTTGATGTGTTGGATGAAAAACGTAAGCACAGCGGCTACATGAACTATTCCCTGTCAAAGCTTGAGCAGTATGACAGAGAGCATCAGGCCGATATGGTAAAAACGCTCGAACATTTCATTGATGCCGACAGCAACGTCAACACCGCCGCTAAAGCGCTTAACATTCATGTCAATACATTGAATTACAGGCTGAAGAGAATCAGCCAGATCGCAGAAATCGACTTAAAAAACGTGAATGAAAAGTTTACGATTTACCTTGATATCAAGCTTCGCAGCATGGGTTCGTGAAATTTCACAAATCCGTGTTTTTTTATTTTCTGTTTCAAACAAAGAATTTTCGCAAAAATCGCGCTACACTTGAAGCATCACACAAACATTGGGGGAAACAGACATGATTATCGGGGTTCCAAAAGAAATCAAAAACAATGAAAATCGAGTGGCATTAACACCTGGAGGCGTTTCACAGCTTATCGGAAACGGCCATCGGGTTCTTGTGGAATCCGGAGCGGGACTCGGAAGCGGTTTTACTAATGAAGATTATGTATCTGCAGGCGCGGAAATTCTGGAGGACAGACAGCAAGTATGGAATGCGGAAATGGTCATGAAGGTAAAAGAACCGCTGGCTGAGGAGTATGCGTATTTCCGTCAGGGCCTGATCTTATTCACTTACCTTCATTTAGCCGCAGAGCCGGAATTAGCTAAAGCGCTTACAGAAAAAGGCGTGACAGCTATTGCGTACGAAACGGTAACGGACGGACGTTCACTTCCGCTGCTTACGCCGATGTCTGAAGTGGCCGGAAGAATGGCCGCTCAGATCGGTGCTCAGTTCCTTGAAAAACCAAAGGGCGGAAAAGGAATTTTATTAGCCGGCGTACCGGGTGTATCCCGCGGGAAAGTCACGATCATCGGAGGGGGCGGCGTCGGAACAAATGCCGCGAAAATGGCTGTCGGACTCGGTGCCGATGTGACGATGATCGATTTGAACGCAGACCGCCTGCGTCAGCTTGATGATATTTTCGGGCATCAGATTAAAACACTGATCTCAAACCCTGTAAATATTGCAGACTCTGTTGCGGAAGCGGACCTTCTGATCTGCGCCGTACTCATCCCGGGAGCCAAAGCGCCGACTCTCGTTACGGAAGAAATGGTCAAACAGATGAAACCGGGTTCCGTCATTGTTGATGTTGCCATTGATCAGGGCGGCATTGTGGAAACCGTTGATCATATTACAACACACGATAATCCGACTTACGAAAAACACGGCGTCGTTCATTACGCTGTCGCCAATATGCCGGGCGCCGTACCGCGTACATCTACGCTCGCATTAACGAATGTGACCGTTCCTTACGCGCTTGAAATCGCCAATAAAGGCGCGGCGAAAGCCATTGCCGAGAGCCCGGCGCTTAAAGCGGGGCTGAATACGGCTAACGGACATGTCACGTATGAAGCGGTAGCCAAAGACTTAGGCTATGACTACGTGCCTGCTGAAAAAGCGATGCAAGGTTCAGCTGCAAAAGCTTAATAGATATGAAGAGGACAGCCTGATCAGCGGGCTGTCCTTTTTTCTTTCTCATAAAAGGAAAAACGGACACCTGTCTCGAATATCAATTCATATCCCGGAAGAAAAAGGAGGATTCATATGGCTGTTCAGCACTATGGTGTATTAAAAGGCACTGTGTTAGATATGAGAAGGGAAACAGATGATGATTCTCCGCATTTTCAAGTCGAGGTGTTAGGCGAGCCTGATACGCACTATCGCTGTGCGATCAATGTCATGTCAAGTTCAAAAGAATCAGAGGTTCTGTATGCGGCGCGCGATCATTTTGACGCAAGCGCGATCACCCTGCTGCCGAACATACCGTATGGGTACACCCCAATTGATGAAACGAGCCGTGAGCTGGCGCTGGATTATGTGCGCGGCGGATTGTTTAATCCCCGGAACATGGTGCCGCTCCCGCATGAAGTCACCGGGCCTGATAATGACTTAAATGATTTTATTGAGACGTATATGCAAAAAGCCAAATCGGAAAAAGCCGTCGTCTATATTTACGGCTCTAAATTCGGACCGGAGCCGGGCGCTGATAAGATTTTCGGGTTCAAACCGACAAACGGCATGCATAATATTCATATGAATCAGGGAAATCCAATTGACACACGCTGGAAGAAGGATAACGGAACATGGCACGACGGCGGTATTTTAATCCAGTTTGCAGACCAGTGGGCCGCGGTCTTTTTGGCTTTTCTGTCTCAGTCATGGTGCACGAATGAAGAAGGCCACCCTTATACATTTTGTGATCATACACAGCTTAACAGCTGATATCCGTATAAAAAGCCTGCCGAAATAGCGGCAGGCTTTATTTATTACATCTTAGCGGCTTCGGCCTGTTTCAGGCTTTCCGGCCTCATATCACGCCAGTTTGTTTCAATATATTCGAGACAAACGGAGCGGTTTTCATTCATCAGGCGGGTTTCCCAGCCGTCCGGCACATCCAGATAGGCCGGCCACAGTGAGTACTGGCCTTCAGCATTGACTAGGACATGATATAAGCTGTCTTCCCGTTCAAATGGATTTGTCATAGCAGATTGATCCTTTCTTTACCGGACTGTACGCCGTCCGTTTAATTTCTCTGCCAGAATCGCGCCGATGTCGGCAAGCGGTCCCGGCTGGCACATATCCTTATGGCGGCAGTCTAAATCATACCGCTCGATTTTTCCCGTAATATACGGTTTCCAAGTATCCGGCTCAATCGGGTCAAACCACTCCGGAATAATCGTGGATCTGAAGAACAGTACATCTCCATGGAACGGCTTCGGCTTGTATGTTCCTAACAGCCCGACAGAATTAATGTACGTGTCTTTCAGGTTCATCATCACCGACTCGTCCAGACTGGCTAATGCGCTTCCCTCACGGCGGAGAATGGTCAGCGCGGTGTCAAAATCAAGCGGCTGATCCCCGAGGCTGTCCGGGTCGTACCCTCCCAGGGCAAGCAGCGCAATGACGGCTTCCTCGTCATCAGGCGCATTTTTTATCGGCAGAAAATGATTCGGGTACGCGTCAAGCATTACCAAAAGCGAAACCTCCTCGCCCCGGCTCTGTAATTGTGTCGCCATGGCCTGAATGACATTTCCCCCGAGAGACCAGCCGAGCAGACGGTACGGCCCTTTCGGCTGCACGGTGCGGATCTTTTCAATATAATCCGCCGCCATGTCATCAAGGCTTGCGGGAAGCGGTTCTTTTTTTCCGATGCCTCTCGCCTGTAAACCGTATATCGGATAATCGGCTGCTAAAGAAGACATCAGCCCGGCATAACACCAGCTGAGACCGCCGGCAGGATGGACACAAAACAGCGGTGTTTCTTCTCCGGCTGTTCTGAGCGGCAGAAGCACATCAAGCGCGCTTGTCCCTGTGCCCGTCTCAAGCCTTTCAGCAAGACTTGCAACCGTAGGAGCTTCGAATAATGTTCCGATACTGAGCTCGGCTCCCATCGCTTCCCGTATACGGCTCATTAAATGGACCGCAAGCAAAGAATGGCCGCCTAAATCAAAGAATCTGTCATCAATACCGACACGCGGCAGGTGCAGCACCTCTGCGAACAGCTCACACAGCATTTCTTCCTGAGGTGTTCTCGGTCCCCGGCCGGAGACCTCCATTTGGAAGTCAGGCGCAGGGAGCGCTTTTCGGTCAAGCTTTCCATTCGGTGTCAGCGGCAGTTCATCCATTTGGACAAAAGCAGACGGAACCATATAATCCGGCAGGCTTTCTCCGGCAAACCGGCGAATCTCTCCCGTATCTAAGCTGCTGCTGTCAGAGCGGACAAGGTAAGCGGCGATCCGTTTGTCTCCCGGCCGGTCTTCACGGACGACTGCAGCCGCGTCCTCAACTCCCGGATGTTTGACGAGAACCGCCTCGATTTCTCCCAGTTCAATCCGGAATCCGCGGATTTTTATCTGGTGATCCGCCCTTCCCATATAATCAAGAGAACCGTCCGTCTGCAGGCGGGCTAAGTCCCCCGTCCGGTACATTCTCGTTCCCGGCGGGCCGTACGGATCAGCCACAAAGCGTTCCGCGGTCAGGCTTTCCCGCCCTAAGTAACCGCGTGCCACCCCTTCCCCTGCAACATACATTTCGCCTGTGATGCCCGGAGGCACAGGCTCAAGCCGGTCATCAAGCACATATACGTTCAGATCAGGAATGCCGCAGCCGATGAGGCTGTTTGCCTTCAGTTCCGCAATATTTTTGTCTAATTCAAGATAACTGACGTGCACCGTCGTTTCCGTAATGCCGTACATATTTATGAGCACCGGCTTATCGTCCGGATGGCGGCTGTACCAATCTTCAAGCCGGCCCAGCTCAAGCGCCTCGCCGCCGAAGATGATATATCTGAGTGCGAGCTTGCGCCCCAGCTCTTCGTTTTCTTTTTCCGCATGCATCAGCTGGTAAAACGCTGACGGCGTTTGGTTAAGCACTGTCACTCGCTCTTTCACGAGAAGATCCAGAAACGCTTCCGGCGATCTGCTGATGTCATGCGGCACGACAATGAGACGACCTCCGTGAAGCAAAGGCCCCCACATTTCCCAGACAGAGAAATCGAATGCGTAAGAGTGAAACATCGTCCATACATCATCAGAATTAAAGCGATACCAGTGCTGTGTCGACTCAAACAGCCGGATGACATTGCTGTGCGGGATGATGACTCCTTTCGGCACACCGGTCGATCCCGACGTGTAAATGACGTAAGCCGGATGAAGCGGTGACAGCGGACAAATCCTGTCTGCGTCAGTCGGATTCGTAACGGCATATTGCTCAAGTGTTTCTTTTTTCTGCGGGTCATCCAAAATGAAGGACGGCATACCGCTATCGGCAGGAAACTTACTTGCGCCTTCACAATTGGTAAGCATAAATACAGGCTTGGCATCCTGTAACATAAAAGCGATGCGGTCCGACGGATAATCGGGATCAAGCGGCAAATACGCAGCTCCCGTTTTCAGGACGGCTAACAGCCCGACAATCGTATCTAAAGAGCGCGGCAGGGCCAGCGCGACAAACTGCTCCGGGCCGACACCGCGGGCGATCATCATATGTGCAAGCTGATTGGCTTTTTGATTCAGCTCTTTATAAGTGAGCCGGCTCTCTTTATATACGGCCGCCGTTTCATCCGGTTTTTCGGCGGCCTGTCTTTCAAACAGTTCAGGCAATGTCTTTCGAGGCTGAGTGTGCTGTTTATTCCGTTTAACCGGCAATAGCTTTCGGCGCTCTTCATCAGAAAGAATCGTTAAGCTTCCGATCGGCTTTTCCGGATGCGATGCGGCATCTTCGAGCAGAAGAAGCAGACGTCCCGCAAGTGCTTCAGCCGTTTCTTTTTTAAATAGGTCCGTGCTGAATTCCAAAAGACCTTCAATACCGGCAGGCGTCCCGTCGTCATGGCGCTGTTCGGCCAATTCCAGCGTCAAATCAAATTTGGACGCTCCGACGCTGCTGATTTGCAGGCTTGTTTCCATGTCCGGAAGGCTGAGTACAGGATCAGGCGTATTTTGGAATGCGAGCATCACTTGGAACAGCGGATGTCTTGACCGGGAACGAACCGGATTCAATTCCTCCACGAGACGTTCAAACGGTACGTCCTGATGTTCATATGCGGCGAGATTTATCGTCCGGACCCTTTCAAGAAGCTCACAAAAGCTTGGATCGCCTGAGGTATCGGTTCTCAGCACGAGAGTATTAATGAACATGCCCACAAGGTCGCCCAGTGCGTCATCACTGCGGCCGGCTATCGGGCTGCCGATCGGAATATCGGTTCCGGCCCCGAGCCGGGTCAGCAGTGCGGCAAGCCCTGACTGAAGCACCATAAACAGGCTTACGCGCTGATTTCTGGCAAGTGAGAGAAGACGGGTATGAAGCTCTTGGCCGATTTTGACCGGAATGACGCCCCCTCTGTAGCTTGATTCGGCGGGTCGCGGAAAATCAGACGGCAGCTCCAGCTGATCCGGTATATTTTCAAGTGTTTTCTTCCAGAAATTCAGCTGGCGCGCTATTAAGCTCTCAGAATCAGATACGCTTCCTAAAAGCTGCTGCTGCCAAAGCGCATAATCCGCATATTGAACCGCTAGCGGCGGCCATTCTGCTTTTTTGCCTGTTTGGCGGGCGATATAGGCCGCGGATAAGTCACGCATAAGCGGATTCAAGGACCAGCCGTCACCTGCGATGTGATGCAGAAGAACCATCAGCGCATATTCGCCGTCACCAAGATCAAACAGCTCAGCCCGTACGGCCGGCTCTTTTGCGAGATCAAACCGGTAGCGTGCCGCAGCGGCAAGCATGTCTCGAAGCTCGTTTTCGTCTGCATGTGTCACTGTAAACACGGGACGGGCTTCTTCAGCAGGCAAAATGAGCTGATGAGACGAGCCCTTATTTTCCGGAAAAACGGTGCGCAGGCTTTCATGGCGGCTGACAACATCGTAAAAGGCGTGTTTCAGCGCTGTTTGGTTAAGCTTTCCTGACATACGGACAATCACCGGAATGTTGTAAGTCGGGCTCGGACCTTCAAGGCAGTAGAGAAACCACAGACGCAGCTGCGCGAATGACAGCGGGATATGCTGCGGCCGGGCAAACGGCTTAAGCTTTGGCCGCGCGTTCTTTGCAGTGTCCAGCTGTGCGGCGAGCCCGGCAACCGTCGGCGTATCAAACAGACGGCCGATGCCCAGCTCTGCGCCCATCGTCTCCCGGATCCGGCTCATCAGGCGTCCCGCTAAGAGTGAATGGCCGCCCAGTTCAAAGAATCCGTCATCAATTCCGACCCGTGCGAGACCGAGAACCTCGGCAAACAGATCGCATAATATTTCTTCCTGCGGCGTCCGCGGCCCCCTGTCACTCAGGACAGCGGAAAAATCAGGGGCAGGCAGAGCATTGCGATCGAGCTTCTTATTCGGTGTCAGCGGCAGTTCCTCCAGCTGTACAAATGCGCCCGGCACCATATAATCCGGCAGGCTTTCGCCCATATATGCACGAAGGCCGCCGATATCAAGGGGGTGATCCGCGACAGCATAAGCCGCCAGCCGCTTGTCTCCCGGCTGATCTTCACGGACAATGACAGCGGCCTGCGAAATACCCGGATAGTTCGACAGCACCGTCTCAATTTCCCCTAATTCTATCCTGAACCCGCGGATTTTAATTTGATGATCGGCTCTGCTGATATAATCAAGTGAACCGTCCTCACGCCAGCGTACGAGATCCCCCGTCCGGTACATTCTCGCACCTGCGGGGCCGTACGGGTCGGCAATGAATCTTTCCGCTGTTAAATCTGGCCTGTTAAAATAGCCTCTGGCAAGCCCCTCGCCCGCGATATAAAGCTCACCCGCAACTCCCGACGGGACGGGCTGCAATGCGGCATCCAGCACATATACCCGCGTGTTCCAAATCGGCGTTCCGATCGGGGGCGTCCCTGTATGGCCTTTTGCAAGCGGCTGTGCGGCCGACCAGATTGTTGTTTCAGTCGGCCCGTACAGATTCGTCACCGTACAGCCTAATTCAAGCAGGGCATGCATTAACGCTTTCGGGAGCGCCTCACCTCCGACAAGCACCTGCAGCGACCGAAGTGAATCCGGTTCATTTGTGACTAATGAATGCCATAATGTCGGCGTTGCCTGCATGATGGAAATACCGTATGAGTGAATCATGTGTGCAAGCGCCTGCGGCTCCTGAATTGTTTCTTTTCGGGCAATGACGCACCCCGCCCCGCTGATGAGCGGAAGGAAGAGCTCAAGCCCGGAAATATCAAACGCCGCAGTCGTAACGGCGAGCAGGCGGTCTTGTCCGCCGAGCGGGAACATTTCCCGCATGGATAAGAGAAAATTGCTTACGCTTTTTAATGTGACGACAACGCCTTTCGGTCTGCCCGTTGAGCCCGAAGTATAAATGATATAAGCAGGGTTTAAAGGTGAACATTCCGCCTGAGCAGGACCGTCAGCATTTTGACCGGCAATATTTTGTACCGTATCCGGGTCATCAAGAATGATCCTTTTTGCATCACTGTCTTCCGGCATGCGGCCCAATAATTCCATCGTTGTAATCAGACAGACAGGCTGTGCATCTTTGAGCATGTATGTGATCCGCTCAGAAGGAAAATCAGGATCAAGCGGCAGGTACGCCGCTCCCGTTTTCAAAACGGCCAGCATGCTCACGGCCAAATCCTGTGACCGCGGAAGCAGTAAAGCGGCAAATTGTTCCGGCCCGAGCCCTTTTTGCTTTAACATGCCGGCAAGCTGGTTCGCGCGCCTATTCAATTCGGCATAGGTGAGCTCTTCGTTTTCCGTGATGATTGCCGGGCGGTGCGGTGTTTTTACGGCCTGGTCGTAAAACAGCTCCGGGAGACTTTTCTGCCTTTCAGGTTTGCACGTGTCATTCCAGCTTTTCAGCACGCGGAGACGTTCGTTTTCAAGCAGAAGATTGAGTGTGCCGATTTTTTGTGTCTGGTCTTTCACAGCTGATTCCAACAGCAGCAGGAAGCGTTTTTGATGGTTTTCAATATCTTCGGCGCTGTACACTTCCGGATTCGCATCAAAGTCCACACGCAATCCGCTGCCGTCGGCTCTGTCGTAAACGTTAATTGACAAATCATCAACGGGACCTGCTGATAAGTTATGAACGGTTCCCCGCGCTCCGGCGAAATCAAGCGCGTAATCAAACGGCATTACATTGACTTGCGGACCGAACAGCCTGCGGTTTTCTCCTAATAATTTAAGATCACGGCGCAGGTCTTCATGGCGATATTTCTGATGACGCCGGATGGTTCGGATTTCTTTTGCCACTCGGCTGACGGCCTCGTGAAAACTCATATCCGGGCGGAGAGAAAGCCGCAAAGGCAGCAGATTCATCACCATACTCGGAATATTCAGTGAAATCGAGCCGATCCGTCCCATCATCGGCAAACCGAGCACGATATCCCCGGCGCTTGTCATCCGATGAACATATACCGCTACCGCGGCCGTGACCGCCTCATGCCAGTTCGGAATCGCTTTCACATGCTGTAAAGCCGTTTCAGAAAGATAAGCCGTGCTCCTGTGAAAGCTTGCTGACGTTCTCGGCGCTCTTTCCGCCAAACTGACGACATCAGGTTCATCTGCAAATTTCCCCATCCAAAATTCCCGATCTTTCAGGAATTGATCAGACGCGCGGTACTCTTGATCTTCTTTTACCAGATCCTCCAAAGAACCAAAGGAGCGCCCGTTATCCGGACGTCCCTCCCGTATTGCGGTGTACAAATGCGCCGTACGCCGTGCCAGCAGTGAAAAACCGTAGCCGTCTATCGCGATGTGGTGAATGCGCTGATACCAGAAAAAGCGTTCCGGTCCGGCTTGGAATAAAATGTCGCGGTACAAGGGCCCGGCCGCCATATCAACAGGCTCAGCCAAATCAGTCTGCATGATTCTGAGTGCGGCCTGCTTCGGATCAGCCGCTGCGCTCACATCTATGACATCAATCGTCGCCTCACAAGTTGGAACGATCGTCTGTCCCGGTCCGTCTGTTCCCTCTGTGAAGCGGGCGTGTAATGACGCGGCTTCAGTCAGCACACGTTCAAGAGCCGTTTTAAATATGTTCACATCGAGCGCGCCATTTATCTCAACATACTCGCCTGTATTGTAAATCGGATTATCAGGATCAAGCTGCTGCGCAAACCAGATACCGGCCTGTGCGCCTGTCAGAGGCAGCTGTTGTGTATGATGCATTCTATTCTCTCCCTTATAAATAATCTGCATTCGGCAAGACTTTTTGAGATCGGGAAGAAAGCAGTCTCCACCACTCTTCAAGCGTCGGATTCTCCGCCAGTTCCACAAACGTCACTTCAGCTCCGTCACGGCGCCATTGTTCGACAAGGCTCATGATTCTGACGGAGTCAAGCCCTCTGTCCAGCAGGTCTTCCTGATCCGGAATATCGGACGGGGATTCTTGAAGAATCGCCGCAATTTGCTCCCGGACCCGTTCTTTTGTCAATGCGGCGGGAGTCTTCTCTTTTCCGTCAGAAACCGGCGAGCCGCCCAGCACTTCCAGTACTTCGTTTGTCAGAGCCGTGTAAGCGCAGCGCTGGGACGCATATTCGATGGCCATCTTATGTTTTTCTGAAGAAAAGTCAGCTACGGCGTCTCCGATAAAGAAGCTTTGAATATCATCCATAAAAGCTTCACAGGCTGTGACAAGGCAGCCGATGTGTGCGTAAATTCCCGTAATAATGAGCTGATCTCTGCCCTTTTCACGCATGATATCAAGGAGATTCGTCCGTTTAAACGCGCTGTATCTCCACTTTGTGAGGACAATGTCCTGATCTTCGGGGGCAAGCTCCGGAATGACCTTTTCTTCATAAGGACCGCTTTTAAGTCCCGGCCCCCAAAAATCCGTCAGCAGGGCGCGGTCTGCCGGGTCTTGGCTGCCCGGCTGCGCGGTGTACACCACCGGAATGCCGAGCGCTTTGCATTGCTCTTTTATTTTCTTGATATTCTGAGCCGCCTCCGTGATCGGAGCCTTCCCTTTCTCAAAAGCATCGACGAAATAATTCTGCATGTCATGGATTAAAAGCACCGCGCGTTTCGGGTTCAGCGTCCACGATACTTTATTTTCAGGCATATCTGACGCTGTCGGCAGCGCATATGCGGGAATAGCCGGTATAGCCAATATAAACACTTCCTTTTTTTATGATTGTTTGATTTCAGCAGGCTTTACTTTTTGGGCGATCGTTTCGCGAAGGTCCTTTTTGCTGACCTTGCCGACGCCGGTTTTTGGGAAAGAAGCGATAAATTCAACCCGGTCGGGAATTTTATATGCCGCCAGCCCGCGCTCCCGTAAAAACGCTTTCAGCTCTCCCGGTTTCGGCGCTTCTCCTTTCGGAATGACGAACACACAGGACCGCTCTCCGAGAAAATCATCCGGCATTGAAACCATGGCCGCATCATGAACGGCAGGGTGAGCCAGAAGGTGATTTTCCACCTCTTCAGCGGCAATCTTTTCGCCGCCCCGGTTGATTTGATCTTTCGCGCGTCCTTCGACGACGATATAACCGTCCGCCGTCAGTTTGACGAGATCGCCGGTCTGATAAAAGCCGTCGTCTGTGAATGATCTTTTATTATGTTCAGGCGCTTTATAATATCCGCGAATCGTGTAAGGGCCGCGTGTAAACAAATGTCCGGTTTCGCCGGGAGCCACGTCCCGTCCGTCATCATCTAAAACCCGCACCTCATCAAATGGTGACATCGGTCTGCCTTGCGTATTGACAATGATCTCCTCGGGATCATCCAGTCTCGTATAATTCACCAATCCTTCCGCCATTCCGAAAACCTGCTGAAGAGTGCATCCGAAAGCGCTTTTCACACGGCGGGCCGCTTCCGCGCTGAATTTGGCGCCTCCAACCTGAAGCACTTGAAGGCTTGATAAATCATCACGTCGCGAAGCGGATGCTTCCATCCACACCATCGCAAGCGGCGGGACGAGCGCTGTAATCGTGACACGCTCTTTTTCAATTAACGGGAAGCAGTCATCCGGAGTCGGCGCAGGTGACAGAACAACCCGGCCCCCGGCATATAAAGTTCCCAGCACACCTGGCGAGCTGAGCGGATAGTTATGCGCTGTCGGCAGAGCGGCTAAATAAACGCTGTGATGATCCAAGCCGCATATTTCCGCACTGAGGCGCAGACTGTATATGTAATCATCGTGTGTCCTCGGAATCAGCTTGGACAGCCCCGTACTGCCTCCTGAAAGCTGTAAAAAGGCGACTTCCGCCGGGCTGACGTCTTCCAGCTGGACGGGCTCTCTATGCAGGCTGCTCAGTTCCTGAAATTCCTCAGCCTCGCCGGCCACAATGACATGCGCCAAAGCCGGAAGTTTGTCTTTCACCTGTCTGGCAAGCGTTCTGTAATCAAAGCCTGAATGCGAATCAGGAATGATGTATGCTTTCGCCTCTGCAAACTCGCAGAAATACGTAATCTCACTGCTTCTGTGAGAAGGCAGCGCGAAAACGGGCAGCGCTCCGAGCCGGAACAGCGCGAAAATCACTTCAAAAAACTCAGCGATATTCGGCAGCTGAACGACAACGCGGTCTTCCTTTTGAATTCCGAGCTTATGCAGCCCCGCCGCTAAACGATCTGCCCTTTCATCTAATTCTTTGTAGGTCCAATGTACATCTTTACACGTCACGGCAGTTCGATCTCCGTATAAAGCCGCGCGCTCTTTCAGCATCCCTCCGAACGTTTCACCCTTCCAGCAGCCGTCTTTGCGGTATTTGTCAGCCCATTCTTCCGGCCATGGCGTAAATCCAGTCAGCACGATCCGTTTCCTCCTTTTTTACATCTCATCTTGATAAAGCCCCATCGCCCGGAGCATGGTGCGGAATTTCGCCGATGTCTCGTCCAGTTCGTCCTGCGGCTTTGATCCGGCGACAATCCCGGCACCCGCAAAGAGCCGGAGAGACTTTGTTTCCGCTTCGGCGCAGCGGAGTGCGATAATCCATTCTCCGTCACCTTCAGCATCACACCAGCCTGCCATTCCCGTATAGAAATTGCGGTCAAACGGCTCAATATTTTGAATCGCTTCTCTCGCCGCATCCGTCGGCGTTCCGCATACAGCGGGTGTCGGATGAAGAGCGATGGCCAGCTCAAGCGATGTCGTTGACGGATCACTAAGCTCTCCCCTCACCTCGGTGGACAAGTGCCACATCGCCTCAGTTTTAATGAGTGACGGTTTTTCCGGCACATCAAGCACACGGCAGAACGGTTTAAGTGCGGCGGCAACTGCGGCAACGACTACGGCATGTTCATGCAGGTCTTTAGCTGATTGCAGGAGTTCCTCCGCTCTTCTCTGATCCTCAGCCGGATCTGTGCTTCGCGGTCTGGAACCTGCCAGCGGATTGGACAGAATCGATGTTCCGTTTTTCGACAGAAGCAGTTCAGGACTCGCGCCGAAAAGCGTTTTTCTTGTTTCTGACGTTCCCGTCACATCTGCAGCGAATGTATAGCCGCGCGGGTTGTGCTGCGCCAAATGCTTGACGGCCTGGGGAATGTCGATATCTCTTTCAGCGGTCAGATGCAGCGTCCTTGACAGTACAATTTTGCTGAGCGGACCGTCCGTAATGTTTAAAACGCCTTGTTCCACACCGCTCATAAAGCCCTCAGGGTCAGGAACGGGCCGGATATCATATGTATTCGCTTGGGGTTTTTCTGCGGAAGCTTCCGTAAACGAAAGCGGACCTGCCGTAAGGACGGCTTTCGGTACAAAAAGCCGCGAAGCCTTTCTGCCGTCAAACGGAATGGCGCCGGCCGCAATCGGATGTTTGATGCCGGCTTGCTTTGCCTCAAGAAGCGTCTGTCTCACACGTTCAGGCAGTGAGTCCAGCTGATTCTCCGCGTCTGTATCCGGCACTTTTGCAAACACACCTTCTGCAAGGAGCGTACTTTTCGGGGAAGCTAAAAAGAACGCCCCGGGCTTGTAAGCGTCCAGCACCTCTTTTGCAGACACTTCCGTCAATAAATGTTGATTTGTCATGATTGTCCCTCCTTCTCGTTACATCAAATGCCTAAAGTAGCGCCGCCATCCACGCATAAATCATGCATCGTGATATGGCTTGCCTGTTCAGAGGCCAAAAACAAAACAGCATTTGCAATATCAGAAGGCTTTGCCAGCTTTTGAAGCGGAATTCCCGTTTTATATGTATCAAGCGAACCTCTGATAACGTCCTGTGCTCCGTTTTCATCCCGCCACAGCGCACGCTGCATGTCGGTTTCCGTTGAACCGGGAGATACGATGTTGCAGCGGATATGATAGGCCGCAAGCTCCAGTCCGAGGCATTTCGTAAACATGACCGCAGCCGCTTTCGACGCCGCATAAGCCGCCATGGAAGCACGCGGAACTCCGGCTGCATTTGAACCGACCGTTACGATGGCGCCTTTTTTCCGCTCCATCATGTATCGGCTGACAGCCCGTGACACATGAAATACACCGGTCGTATTAACTGAAAATGTTTGATCCCACTCTTCATCACTGAGGGAATGCACCGGACCCGGCCGCAGCACGCCCGCAACGTTCGCCAATATTTCAATAGGACCCATGTCGTGTTCAACGGCGGCGATGATATCATTGACAGCCGCACTGTCTGATACATCTGCTGCGAAAGCCTGCGCCTGCACGCCTTTTTCCCGGAGTCTCTCAGTAAGCCCCCGAAGCAGGCCTTCGTTCTTATCTATAGCAGCCACATTTACGCCTTGTTCAGCAAGGGCGAGCGCTGTTGCTTCTCCGATGCCTTGAGCGGCGCCGGTGACAACCGCCGTTTTCCCTCTCATTCCCAATGCGTCCATATTATCATTCCCTTTCTATATTGATAATGATTATCATTATCAATTATGATTCAAGACAATCATATCCAAATCAAAACACTCCGTCAATTAGAAAATTAGAATCAGCCGTATTTAGTTCGAAGGGCCTGTTTTTCTCAGGCAGGAGAATACGGGGTATGCGGCCCTCCCGGATTCAGGCAGAAACGCAGGGCCCTGCTGATTAAAACGGGCAGGACAGAAATATGGCCCTCTCCTTCAAACTCGCGGTATTCTGCGCGGACTCCGCCACCTTCAAACTCAGATAGTACAGAATACAGCGCCTCTGCGTGCTGCGGAATTTTGCTTTTATGTGTCTTTTCAATTTCTCCCGCTGCCAGCAGTACGCTGACTTGAAGATTGTCCTCAGAGAGCCGGTCTGACAAACGCTCCGCTTCTTCCTGAATAAAACGTTTGTTCCAGTGAATTGACGGACTCCCGGCAACATAGGTCTGGAACATGTCCGGTCTCGTCAAAAGCACTTGCAGCACAAAAAGACCGCCCAGCGAATGGCCGAAAATCGTCTGCCTGTCTCTGTCGATCGGATAATCCCGCTCCACCGCGGGCTTTACTGCTTCTTCTACAAATGCCAGAAACGCTTCCGCTCCTCCCTGTTCGGGCCACGCCGCGCCGCGCGGATGCACCGGCAGTTCTGATTCAGAGAGCGGCATCGTAAAATCACTGTGGCGTTCGGCGGAAAACGGCTGATCAGTCGGGTAGCCGATTCCGACAATCACCGCCGGGACAACGCCTGTTTTTTCCGGCCGGCGGCTTTGCACCCGCAACGCTTCGGCCATTGTACCGAACACGGAATTCGCATCAAGCAGATAGATGACGGGAAAGCCGGATGGAGGCGGTTCTTCCTGAGGAAAAGAGACAAAGATACGATACGTACGGCCTCCTTTTGAACGCATTTCTCTTACTTCTGTACCCGGAATCGCGTATCGTCCGGCCTGCGCGAGACCCCGCTTTGTTTGTTTTCCGTCCATTATGAGTTCATCCCCTCTATGACATTCGCTCCGCTTATTGATAATGATTTTCAATATCAAAAGACACCTCAAATAATAGATTTTTTGCCAAACAAAGTCAATGGATTTTGGATATAAAAAAAGCACCTTATTTCAATAAGGTACCTAAGAACTATATGATGATATGTGTTTAATCCCATGTAAAGCGCTGATTTTTCCATGGATCTCCCCTCATATGGTAGCCGTTTTTCTCCCAAAAGCCGGGGTGGTTTTCCTTTGTGAACTGAATGCCGCGCAGCCATTTGGCGCTTTTCCAAAAATAAAGATGGGGGAAAACGCCTCTGAGCGGATAGCCGTGCTCGGGCGTTAACGGCTCGCCGTTATGCGCATATGCCAGCAGGGATGTCTCCCGCATAAAATCAGAAAGCGGCAGATTGGCTGTCCATCCCTCTTCAGCGTGCAATATGACGAAACCGGCTTCTTTGTGCACGCCCGCTTTCTCAGCGATGTCCTTCGCGCGTATGCCCTGCCAGACGTTATCAAGACGGGACCAGCCCGTGACGCAATGAATATCATTTTTCAATTCGGCTTTCGGAAAGGCTTTAATATCGTCAAAGCTTAACAGCATAGGACGGTCGACAAGCCCGTACACCTGCAGGTTCCATTTTGACATATCTTCATAATAAGGAACATTTCCGGCGTGAAGCACGGGAAACTTCGTTGTGACATTTTGGTTTGGCGGAATCCGATCCGACTGTCCTGTTTGTTTCGTTTTCCCGAAAAACATATGGCTCCCTCCATTTAGTAAACCTATATAAAATTCGTGTTGACAATTAATTATCCTTCGATTACGCTAATCTGGTACAAGTGTAAGGGGGAAAAACAAATGAAACAACGCAACCTTCGCGCGGGCGATATGGCGCTTATCGGCATGTTTGCCGCACTGATGGCCATCGGCGCCAACATTACATCAATGGCTCCCTTTTTGCAAGTTGCGGGAATTCCGCTCTCGCTGCAGCCTTTCTTTTGTCTGTTAGCCGCGATGCTTCTCGGCGCAAGACGGGCCGCCATTGCAATGACGGTATACGCATTGGCCGGACTCGCGGGAGCTCCCATCTTCGCCCAATTCTCAGCAGGCTTTGCGCCGTTTATCGGAAAGAGCGGGGGGTTTATTCTCGCATACATCCCGGCGGCATTTGCAGCCGGCTGGCTGCTGGAAAAGACAAAAGAACCCGGCCGTCTGCATTATGCATGGGCCTCTTTGATCGGTACCGCGGTCATTTATATCATTGGCACGACCTATACGTATATTGCGCTGAAATTATGGCTTCATGCTCCGATCAGCTACGGAATGGCCTGGTTTTATATGATTTGGTTTTTCATAAAAGATATCATTTTAGCATTGTTATTGGCATCTGTCGCGCCTGCCGTTTACAGGTCCATTCATAAAGCGACGGGCTTCAATCGAAATCCGGCGTAAGTTTTTTCGGCATACAAAAAGGCTCCCCTTTCCGGGAGCCTTTTTTCACAGGACAACTGCGGCAATCCAGCCGAATATTACAAGCGGAATGTTATAGAAAATAAATGTCGGGACGCACGTATCCCAAATGTGGTGGTGCTGTCCGTCAGCGCTGAGGCCTGACGTCGGCCCGAGCGTACTGTCACTTGCAGGAGAACCCGCATCACCGACCGCGGCGGCCGCTCCGATGACGGCGATCGTCGCCATCGGGCTGAATCCGAGCTGAGCGCACAGCGGAACAAATATAGTCGTAATGACCGGGACGGTTGCAAATGACGATCCGATTCCCATCGTGATTAATAAACCGACGATCAGCATCAGGAGCGCGCCTAACGATTGGCTGTGGCCGATAAAGCCTGTTGACGCTTTGACCAAGGAAGCCACATCGCCCGTTTTGTTCAATACATTTGAAAAACCGGCCGCAACAAGCATGACAAACCCGATAAAGGCCATCAGAATCATGCCGTCTGTGATCAGCTTATCCGCTTCATTGCGCTTCATGACTCCGCTGATAAACAGCGTAAACAAGCCGGCGAGCGCGCCCATGATCATGCCTTCCACTCCGAGCACTTGTGACAGGTAGAGCTGAACGGCAAGCGACACGGCAATGGAGAACAGGGCGATGGCAATGCTTTTCTTCGTATAAGGAGAAGACGATAATCCGGCAATCTCCTTCGTCTCATATTTCTTCGGTTTCCGATAGACAATGACGGATAAAATTAAACCGACTACCATCCCCGCCGTCGGGATGATTAAAGCATACGGGATATCACTGAGCGGCACCTTTAAACCGGCTGACGCCATATTATCTCTCAGCATTCCCTGGAAAATCTGTCCGAAACCGATCGGCAGAACGATGTACGGCGCAGTCAGTCCGAATGTCATCACACACGCGACCAGCCTGCGGTCCATTTCAAGTTCGTTAAATATTTTTAAAAGCGGCGGAATTAATACCGGAATAAACGCAATATGAACGGGCACCACGTTTTGCGAGAAACAGGATATGATTAAAATAATCAGTACGATTAACACTTTAGACAGTGCTTTTTTCCGCGAATCTTCCTTTTTACCGATTAGTTTGACAGACGCTTCGACCATTGCATCGGGAAGCCCCGTCTTTGTCAGCGCCGCGGCAAATGCTCCGAGCAGCGCGTAGCTGACCGCGACGGTGGCATTTCCGCCGAGACCGTCCGTAAAAGCCTTCACCGTCTCTCCGAGGCCTAAGCCGCCTGTCAGTCCGCCGGCAAGCGCTCCGATCATTAAAGCTATAATAATATTGACACGCAGCAGGCTTAAGACGAGCATAAGCAATACTGCGACAACAACAGCATTCATTGATGAGTCCCTCCAAAAATCCTTTAGTTTGCTAATGTAGTAGATAATTAAAGTTAACACACATCCCGCGCTTTAGTCAACTAAAGATTTTGGAAATCAAAAAAACCCGCTGCATCAAGGCAGCGGGTGCTGTTATCTTTCAGGCGTAAACCGCTCAGTCAAAACGGCCAGCGTCCTT
Organism: Bacillus sp. 5RYD7K; assembly: GCF_059831465.1. Classification (NCBI taxonomy): domain Bacteria; kingdom Bacillati; phylum Bacillota; class Bacilli; order Caryophanales; family Bacillaceae; genus Bacillus; species Bacillus sp. 5RYD7K. The sequence continues at coordinate 1,728,113 of NZ_CP191200.1, read as the reverse complement.
GCCATGACGCCTGTTGCGCCGGCAGGGCCGAAGCATGTCGCTTTATTCGCCGTCGCGGTTCCCGCAATGTCGAGATGAACCCACGGGGTGTTTTCCGCGAATTCACCAATGAATGCGCCCGCCATAATCGCGTGGCCTTCTCTTCCCGGAGAATTGTTCAAATCAGCCATCTGACTGTTTCTCACGCGTTTTTTATCCTTTTCTGTAATCGGAAGCTGCCAGATCGGCTCTCCGGATTCCTTCGCCGATTCTGCCACCTGCTTATAAAACCCGGCGTGATTGGTCATGGCGCCCGTCATTTCGTTTCCTAAGGCGACAATGACACCGCCCGTTAACGTTGCGACGTCTACGAGGACAGAGGCTCCGTGCTGCTTGGCATATGTGATGCCGTCGGCAAGCACGAGGCGGCCTTCCGCATCGGTATTCAGAATCTCAATGGTTTTTCCGCTGAGCGAGACGATGACGTCATCCGGCTTCATCGCATCAGACGAGATCATGTTGTCCGTAGACGGAATAACGGTGAGCACATTTTGTTCAGGCCGCAGTTCGCCGATAATTTCCATTGCGCCCAATACCGAAGCCGCCCCTCCCATATCGCTTTTCATGCCGACGATGCCGGTTTTCGGCTTAATTGAATATCCGCCGGTATCAAAGGTAATTCCTTTTCCGACCAGGCCGATGACATCTTCCCAATGATCTTTGCCCTGATACTTCAGAACGATCATTTTCGGCGGTTCGGATGAGCCTTTGTTAACGGCTAGCAGCCCGCCCATTCCGAGCTCTTCCATTTCTTCTTTTTCTAAAATTTCACACTCAAAATCATATTTTGCCGCAAGCTCAGCGGCATATGACGCCAAATCGGTGGCCGTCAGCATATTTCCCGGCATGTTCACTAGCGTGCGGGCTGAATTCGTCCCTTGGCCGTATGCTGCGCCGACGTTCAGGCCGGCCTGCACTTCCCTCAAGTCTTCTTCGGTTACGGCGCAGACGGAAGTCAGTTCCTGATCCGGCTCATTCGATTTATGTTTATAATCCTGCACCTCATAAACCGCAAGCAGACAGCTTTCCGAAAGCGCATGAGCGGCATCGGCGGCAGGCACTTCACCGGAGACGAACGTATCAAGCAGAACGGATACTTCTTGTTTTTTATCTTGGTGAATCTGCTGAAACACGCGTGCGAAGCATTCTTTCGCATCTTCAAACGAATAATCCGCTTCCCTTCCCAAGCCGATAAAGTAAATACGTTTCATACCCGTCGCAGCCGGAGGGTATACTTTTGATACACGATTGCGTTTGGCAGACACATCACCGTCCTTTAACAGCTGTGTCAAATGTCCGTCCAGTTTATCATCTAATTCCTTCGTAAATCCGCTCAGCGTGCTTTTTTGAAAAAGACCGATGACAAGGGTTTCGGGATGCCGCAATTGATCAGATGCATAAAACATGAGTACACACTCCTTATGTGGGTATTTGTTATGTAAAGTGGTATAATGAAAAAACATTTTTCCATTGATTTTATTTTACCAAACTAAGGGCGTTTTCTGCAGTTTTTCGATATGATCGGACTTTCGCAGATACAGAAAGGATGTCGCATATGGATGTATTTATGAATTTTCCTTTACTGGCGAGTTTTGCTGCCATTATTTTTGCCCAAGTTGTAAAAGTGCCTATTCAATTTATCGTATCCAAAAAACTTGACTGGTCTCTTGTGACGAGCACCGGCGGCATGCCGAGCTCCCATTCCGCCGCCGTCACCGCGCTGTCAACCGGAGTCGCTTTGGAACAGGGACTGGACTCGCCTCTGTTTGCAGTCGCCGCGATTTTCGCCGTCATTACGATGTTTGACGCTACCGGTGTCAGGCGGCATGCGGGTGAACAGGCGACGGTCATTAATAAACTGGTCATCGACTTTAATCGGTTTGTCAGCGAAGCGAAAGACTTTCAGAAAGCGGAAGAGAAAGAAAAACAGAAGAAACTGAAAGAACTGCTCGGCCATCAGCCGATCGAAGTGTTCTTCGGCGGCGTCACCGGCATTGTACTGACACTGATCTTAGATTATTTCTTTATGTAAAAAACGCTTCAGCGGATGCTGAAGCGTTTTTATTCTTTTACCGTTTTGTATTGATTTCTGAAGACTTGAAGTGACTTTGTTTCGTTCAGCTTTACAAGTTCGTCCTCGGTCACTTTGCCGTTCCCTTTTTTGACAATGTAGACATCAAGTGTTTTTTTGCCCCAGTTGTTATAGACGTCCTTTACGGTGTCAAAGTAGAGATCCAGGCGGCTGCCTTTAATTTTCGAGCCGGTATCGGCGACAACCCCGTATCCGTAATTCGGTATAAACAGAATCGTCCCGATCGGGAAAACAGACGGATCGGCCGCCACAGTTGAATATAAATCGCGTTTGACCTTCACGCCTGAATATGTAATTCCATACTGCGGATGGCCCGGAGATTTCCCCGTAGATTCCGCTCCTGCGGTATAACCGGTGGCCGTCACCTTTTTTGACGGATAGCGTTCCCAGTCAAAAGCTTCTTCCAGCGGTTTTACCTTGCCTGATGCCTTCTTTTCCGGCTGATTCTGTAAGGACTGAAACGGAGTGCCGATGTTTTTCAAAACAGCGCCGCGATGTTCCGTCATCCAATTTGTCAGATCCTTTGCTTCAACACCCGTTATGGAAAAGTATGTCGCATGGCATGCGCCCAAAAAAAGCGCGATCATGAATACGCGTCTGATTATCGTCAATCTGAAATCACTCTCCTCCGAGTCAGTGTTCCCAACCCGGTGAGGTGCTATACAAAAAGCGCCGAGGCACAAAAAAAGCTTTCTCGAATAAAAAAGCGGCTTAAAACATTTGATATCCTCTTTTTCTCAGCGCCTTTATGGCAATGCCTGACATGATCGCTCCCGCCAGTCCGCCTGCCAAAATCACGACATCCGCAGCCGCTAATGACATGATCCGCTGAAACAGGCTTTGAAATGATTCCCCCGGTGCCTGCACGTAACTGATCATCTTTTTATTGCTGATAATGAAAAGGCATACAATCGGATAGACAACAGCCATAATCCACGACATTCTCAGCAGCATGTTCAACAGAAAGCCAATGCCGAAAAACAGTACGAAAAATAGTACGATTGAGATCAGGACCACCGGCAAACTAATCACAAACATCCACCCCCTACAGCACTTTCAGTGTACCTCGGGGGCGGTAAAAAAGTCAACGTCTGGAAAATTCAGCGTCTCTCTTTGCCGCTTCCCTGGCAGGAGGGACATGTTTCGGAGCCGCCAAGAAGCAATTGAAAATATCCTTTACCTGAGCAGAACGGACACGCCGCCGTGCTTTTTGCTGTCGTTTTCATGCGGATCACTCCTTTTTCTTAATTTTCTGATAATATATCATATTTATTTGTCAAGCACCAAGTCAGAATATGTAACAAATCATTTCATGTAAGCGGAAACATTCATTTTTTTCTCTTACATGCTTTATATAACGCTCTTTTTTGAAAGAAGAAAAAACCCGCGCCTGCGGGTTTTTCAGAAGAATTTAAACTTCCCTTTTTTCAGTGTCAGGCCGAGTCCCCCGATCATAAATAACGAGCGGTTGTCAATGACCTTTTTCATAAAGGACGCCGGCGTGCCTTTGAGCTTCCTGCCGTATACGACACCGACCGCGTTATGCTCACCGAGGGAGGCGACGGTTCCTTTAATGTCCGGCTTGAACTCTTCAAGCTGGCCTCCTTTAATCAGACGGCCCAGGTTTTTGGCCGCTGTTTCTCCTTGCTGCATCGCGATCTGAGCAGTCGGCGGGTACGGCCGTTCCGTCTCTTCATTAATAAAGAGCGAGCTGTCGCCGAGAATAAAGACGTTATCATGGCCGGGCGCCCGAAGATCGGGATTGACTTTGACGCGGCCGCGCATATTTTCAAAGCCCGCTTCCTCCACGATCGGATGTCCGCGTACGCCTGCGGCCCAGACAACGGTCTGCGATTTGATTTCTTCCGGCTCTTCATCCTTCTTGCCGACTGTGACACCGTCCGCGCGGCATTCTTGAACCGCGGTGCCGATTTTAAACTCAACACCCTTGCTCTCAAGGTATTGAACGGCGTAATCGACAAGCTCCGGGTCAAATCCCGGCAGAACCGTCGGAGCGGCTTCGACGCAGACGATCCGGACGAGACTTTCATCTATATCATAATTTCTGCATAACTCCGGCTTGCGGTTCGCAAGTTCACCGAGAAATTCAATTCCCGTAAAGCCCGCTCCGCCGACGACGATGGTTAAGCGGTCGGGGCGTTTTTCGGCCTCCGTATTGTATGTCGCAAATTGGAGCTCAATATGATCTTTCAGCTGACGTGACGTATTAATATTCGCGATCGGAAAGGCGAACTCTTTTAATCCTTTAATCCCGAATGTTTCAGGGACGGCGCCAAGCCCGATAACGAGATAATCATAAGGGATGTCCCCTTGTGAAAGCGTCACCTTTTTATTTTGCACATCTATTGCTTTTACGGTATCCTGCACAAATTTGACCCGTGATTCATTAATTACATCTTTCACTTGATATCTGCAGCGGTCATGGTGCAGCGTTCCTGCGCTCGCTTCATGCATCCATGTCGTTTCATAATGATAATTGTGTTTATTGACCAAAGTGATTTCGGCGTCATTTGCCCCGATATGCTTCGGAAGCCTTGTTACTGTCATTAATCCACCATAACCTGCACCTAAAACCACGATTTTGGGTTTATTCAATGCCATCACATCCACCTTCTTTTTTTTGCTGTTAGACGCATAATCAAATCAACATTTGTATTAGCTTCAGCTTATTGGCGGGATTTTATGAAATGAATTATAAATTTTTTAGAAAACCGCACATGTCTGCATATCACCATACTATCCGGAAGCATCGGAAAACATTCAGGAAAAAACAGATTGGAATTTGTCCCCATATTAGCGGCAGGCGCAATTTTTTTCAAGAATGAAGCGGCCGGGCGGTTTTCGGCACTCGTCATCCTTTCAAATTCTATGTTATAATTAATAACAATTTTCAATTAGGAGGCAATTTGGTATGCAAGAGGATTCAAAGGTTTATGATATTACGGTCATCGGCGGCGGCCCGGTCGGCCTGTTTACCGCTTTTTACGGGGGAATGAGACAGGCGAGCGTCAAAATCATTGAGAGCCTGCCTCAGCTTGGCGGCCAGCTCAGCGCGCTGTACCCTGAAAAATATATTTATGATGTAGCCGGATTCCCGAAAATCCGCGCCCAAGAACTTGTGAACAACTTAAAAGAGCAAATGGCAAAGTTCGATCAGACCATCTGCTTAGAGCAGGCCGTTGAATCTGTTGAAAAACAGGCTGACGGTGTGTTTAAGCTTGTCACGAATTCAGAAACGCATTATTCAAAAACAGTCATTATCACCGCAGGAAACGGCGCGTTTAAGCCGAGAAAGCTTGAGCTGGAATCAGCGGAACAATATGAAGGCAAAAACCTGCACTACTTCATTGACGACCTCAATCAATTCGCAGGCAGACGCGTTGCCGTTCTGGGCGGCGGCGATTCCGCCGTTGACTGGGCGCTTATGCTTGAGCCGATCGCCAAAGAAGTCAGCATCATCCACCGCCGTGATAAATTCCGCGCGCATGAGCACAGTGTCGAAAACCTGCACAATTCTAAAGTCAACGTGCTGACACCGTTTGTTCCGGCTGAACTTGTCGGTGAAGACCGGATCGAACAGCTCGTTCTTGAAGAAGTGAAAGGCGACCGCAAAGAAATCATTGAGATTGATGACCTGATCGTAAACTACGGCTTTGTTTCTTCTCTCGGCCCGATTAAAAACTGGGGCCTTGACATCGAGAAAAATTCCATCGTCGTCAAAAGCACGATGGAAACGAATATTGAAGGCTTCTTTGCCGCCGGAGATATCTGCACATATGAAGGCAAAGTCAAGCTGATCGCGAGCGGTTTCGGCGAAGCTCCGACAGCCGTGAACAACGCGAAGGCTTACATGGACCCGAAAGCGCGCGTCCAGCCTCTGCATTCTACAAGCATGTTTGAAAAATAATATAAAAAAGAGTCTGTGTCATACCGGCACAGACTCTTTTTTATTTAAACATCCACATATAATTCATGACGGTTCCGACAACGAGCGCAATGACAAGCGCCGACACGACCCAAATCGTGCCTAAAATAATCCGGTCCTGAATTTTCTGGGCTTTCGGGCTGTGCCCGGGCTGTTTTTGTTCCACACCGGCCCCTCCCTTCTTCTGCAACCAATCTATTGTAACAAATGTCTTACAAGAACCAATACTACTATGATAACCAAACTGCAATTGGATGACAAGCTGACCGCATATGAGGCAGCGTGAAATCATTTGACATTCCTGACAAAACAAAGTACATTATAAAAAGACGAACATTTTAATTTAATTATAATTTTATCATTCGCTTTTAGGGGTGTTATTTATGGAAAATGTATTTGATTACGAAGATATTCAGCTGATTCCTGCAAAATGCGTTGTAAACAGCCGATCTGAATGTGATACATCAGTTACATTGGGCGGACACACATTTAAACTTCCGGTCGTACCGGCCAACATGCAGACGATTATAGATGAAAACATCGCAGCCTGGCTCGCGGAAAACGGTTATTTTTATATCATGCACCGCTTCGAGCCAGAAAAACGCCTGGCCTTTGTCCGGGATATGAAAGCACGCGGACTGATTTCCTCGATCAGCGTCGGCGTGAAAGACAACGATTATGAATTCATCCGCGAGCTGAAAGCACAGGAGCTTGTACCGGATTATATTACCATTGATATCGCGCACGGCCATTCCAATGCCGTGATCAGCATGATCCAATTTATTAAAGAACATGTGCCGAAAAGCTTTGTCATTGCAGGGAATGTCGGGACGCCTGAAGCTGTACGGGAACTGGAACGCGCGGGTGCTGACGCGACAAAAGTGGGTATCGGACCCGGGAAAGTATGCATCACAAAAATTAAAACCGGCTTCGGAACCGGCGGATGGCAATTAGCCGCGCTTCGCTGGTGTGCAAAAGCGGCAAGCAAACCGATCATTGCTGACGGCGGCATCCGCACGCACGGCGATATTGCGAAGTCCATCCGTTTCGGCGCGTCTATGGTCATGATCGGATCATTATTCGCCGGCCACGAAGAATCACCGGGGCAAACGATCGAAATCGACGGCAAGCTGTACAAAGAATATTTCGGCTCCGCTTCCGAATTTCAAAAAGGCGAAAAGAAAAACGTCGAGGGCAAAAAAATGCATGTCGAGCATAAAGGATCTCTGCAGGATACGCTGATTGAAATGGAGCAGGATCTGCAATCTTCCATTTCTTACGCCGGCGGCAATAAACTCGAAGCCATCCGCAATGTCGACTACGTGATCGTAAAAAACTCAATTTTCAACGGCGACAGATTTTAACCCACAGCAGAGCCGCTCGAAAATAAAAAAAATGACATTCAACTTGAATGTCATTTTTTTATTAAATACCAAAATAAAGAGCCGCACTGGCCAACAGATTAATTACAAAAATAAACAAAAAGATGTAACGGATGAATTTGTTTTGCACCGGGGCAAATAAAAAGAGATACAGCCCCGCTGCCCCAAAAGTAAGAACAGGAAACAGCCACTCAAAGGATAAAGAAATGATATAACCGATAATCATAACAATCGGCACACCGATTAATGATAATTTACTTCTCATATGATTTCTGCCCCTTTTACTTAAAAATTGGTGTGATATAAGTTTCAATGATGGCGGCGGCGATCAGCAGACAAATAATAAACAGCACCAATATTCCGATATGCCTGAACATTGAGGCTATTATCCTTCTTTCTTTAGAAAAACACAGCCTAGTGACCAATTCAACGCCCTTAAAACCAATGGCGCCACTTAATAATAACGCAGGAACTTCAAATATACCATGAGGAATTAGCAGTAAAATAATCTGATATAAAGGGATCCCGCCCTGCAGATTTTCGATAATAGAGCCGCTTAAAATAAATCCGTTGGTGAATAAATAAAAGATTGAGGTCAACCCAAAAGTAAAAAAACCTGCCGCTAAAAACAGACAAGCGATCGCATTATTCTTTAACAATTCAACTGCGCCTGACGAGCCATTATAAGACGCTGATGATACAAAGTGATCGGTAAAAACCGCAGCGATTGCACCGCCTGAAAAAAACAGCAATGACGCGGTTAACGGAATGGCGGACGTTCTGATTGCCGGCAAAATGCGGTTCATCATGTATAGATACGCTCAGCCATTTCTTCGATTTCTTCTAATGAATGCTCGGATGACTGATACTCCGCCGCAAAAACGCCGTCATGGATAATACCGATCGTATCGCACAACGAATGCGCCAGTTCCAGCAGGTGAGTCGATAACAGGACCGTATTTCCCTGTTTGACGTACTCCTTCAATAACGTCCGTATCGTTTTGCCGCTGATTAAATCAATGCCCGTCAGCGGCTCATCAAGGATTAAGATCTTAGGCTGATGAATGAGCGCGGCAGCGATTGATAATTTTTGTTTCATTCCGTGTGAATAGGTTTTAATCAGCTGATTTCCGTCTTGTGAAAGCTTCAGCGTCTCTAACATATTCTTTATATAATCATTTGTCCGCTGAGACGGCACTTGAAACATCTCCGCTGTAAAACGCAAGTATTCGACTCCCGTTAAATAATCATATAAAAAGGCATGGTCGGGCACAAAACCGATATCAGCCGATATTTGCCCTCCCTCTTCTGAATCTATTTCTTTGCCGTCAATCTCGACGCAGCCTGACGTCGGTTTAAGCAGGCCCGAAATGATTTTCAAAGTCGTTGTTTTCCCGACTCCATTGGTCCCGAGCAAAGCATAGATTGAGCCTTTTTTCACCTCAAAAGAAATATCCTTTAACACCTGTTTTTCACTATAGTTTTTTTGTATATTCACTAATTTAATCATTGTTCGCAAACCTTTCCGCCATATTAATTCTGCGAAGAAACAGAAACATGACTCCATAGTTTAATAGTGTGAACAGGACAAATATACCTGATGCAGAATGAATAAGCAGCGTTTCAAGTTCCGGCTTTTTATAAATAAAATATGACGTGATCGCAGCAATTTGAAGCGACACAATGAAAATCAAAGAGCCGTATAAGTTGTTGTACGTCTTTGCTTTCCCGGCTTCTCCGATTTCGTACAGATGCTCCCAGTTTTTTTTAGGATACAAGGCGGTGCTTGAAATCTGGACAAGACTGTATAAAAAACCCGAACATAAAAATACAATAAACAGGTAGACCGTCAGCGCAGCGGAGGACGGAAAAAACACCGTAATCAAAATGGTCATGATGAATGAATAGATAAGAGCCGCAAGATTATAAATACATACTTTCGGAAACACGAGCTGCCACGCATGTTTGATATTCCGGTGAAACAGATGCTGATTTTTTATTTCTCCGTCAATGGATAATACGGTTTTGAGCGCGTCCCCGACGAGCTGGTACGAAAAGTTCGCAATGATAACCGCGGCGGATACGATGGCGGCTGCCGAATACCCGGTAAAATGATGAGAAAGCAGCGGAACACAAAAACCTAAAAACAGCATAAACAAATAAAGCATACTGCCGAAATTCCTGATAAAAAACCCGTCAATTCTCATTAAAAACAGAAGGTCCTTTTGAAAAACGGCATGAAATATTTTGTTATTCCTATATAATTTAAGCTTTGGTGCAAAAGCCGCGTTTGTCAAAAACATATAAGGAATAAGATCCATTTTCTTCAGGGTAGCCGCCCACAGCTTAAACAGTCCAGCCGTAAAAAGGACGGCGGCTGCAAATACTGCTGCGAAAACGAGCACTGAATCTGAGCGGAATACCAGCCATACATACGGTGTATTCATGAGGATGTTCCGGAAAGCCGGCGACTCCGTAAATCCGGAAATGTCCTTTACCGTATACTCCCCAAACACGAGAAGATAAACGGCATACCCCACTGCCAGCGGAACCAGCAAGCTGACGCTGAATAAAATACCCTTCAAGATTTTCAAATAAAACAATCTGCTCCACATATTCGTAAGAAGATAAACAACGTAAGAAAACAGCATAGATAAAAATAAATTGAGAAGAAAATAAACGAAGCCCAGGAAAAATACGATGACCGCTGCAGATCCAGTCATGCCTGCGCCGGTTAAAAACAAAAAGACCGGAAAAACAAAAAGATACCATACGAAAATGGTTTTTTTGATCGCCTGGCCGGTAAAAGCTGAAAACAGCTGTAAAAAACGAACCTTTTTTAATTGATGAATGACCTTGCGCGTATCCAGCAGAAAAGCATTTTGATGTTCTTTAAAGAAGCCGGCAGCCCAAAAAAGCTGCTCCAATGAAACGGCGATTAAAACAAATTGCCCCCACGCGCTGACAGGAAGCTGAATCAGTTTTGTCCCGAATACAACGCCGCATCCCAGTAAAATAAGATAAACACATAACAGAGAAATGATAATGGCAGACAGCAGTTTGCCGTTGAGTTGAGGAATTCCCCAATCTTCCTTTCTTTTGCGAAACGACGACAGAGTATTATATTTGATAAGAGCTGTAATTTGTCTGACTATCATACTTTCAATCCTTACATATGTATTTGGGAGAGAGGCTCTTTTTGCAGCTTGTACAAAAAGAGCAATTATTTATCGATCGATTTTACCAAGCAGCTGCGTATTTTTTGCCGTATTTCTTAATCATTGTTTTTGCTGTTGCAACGATTGCATAAGAAATCGCGCCTGCGCCTGTAACGATACCGATGAGAGAAATGATAGAAGCAATTGTTGAAGCCGCATCAATGATATCAATTGCTTTTTTAGCTGCTGCTGTAGAGATACCGAGAGTCGAAGCTAATTCAGCATTGGCTGAGAATGCATGAGCCGCCGCCACATTTAATTCAGTTCCGGTTAATAAAAGTGCATAAACCAACGTCGCTGCGGCAAGAGCCGCGCCAAACAAAATGAAAGATTTTTTATTAGATTTTACTAAGTTCATCTTAACATCTCCCTGCTCTGTTTTTAATATATAATAAAATTCAGCTTAATTGACTCTCTCCCGAGCTAAATTTTACCCGCCATAAAATAATTAAAGAAGATAGTGAAGAGTTTTAATAAAACAAAACATCCAGTTAAAATGATTCTCTTTCCTTTGCTGAGATCGGTAAGTTTTCCTGCGGCAGTATAAAGAGCCGCGATTGACAGAAGCAGAAATGGATCCAGCAGCTGTAAACTCAGTTTGGTGCCGCCGGCAGAATATATAAGTGAGGAATCAGCCGTTAAGTAGTTAACAACTGACAGAATCAACATTTTAAATGCCGAGATTAAAGAAGTCAGCGTATATAGAAGCAAATATATTTTTTTCGGTTTTTTTGTACCGAGAATAAAAGCGGCAACGAATAACAGAAACCCGCCTATCAAAATTTCCACAAAAGTGGTGAAGATCATGAACCCTTGCAGAAACATGACAATCGTACGAACACTTTTTTCCCCGATATCGTAGGTATTTTCTCCGACAGAAGAGTAATAAGACTGCAGCACTTTATCTGAAATACTGAATTGGAAGAGTAATGAACAGATCAAAATGATGAAAAAAGAACTTAAAAATATTTTTTTATTGCTCAATTGACCTATCATATTATCATCCTTTTCTTACAAAATAAATGAACTATTCTATACTTTTACAATTTAGTTTATTCCTATCAAAAAATCAATATCCTTTCGAAAAATATGACTTTAGAACGTGTTGACAAAGAGCATATTTTTCATAGTTTTTGATTCTATATACCCTTTATTTTTTTCTGAATTTGCAAATAGTACGATTTGGACAATGGATTTGAGATATTAGAGAAGAATGACCTGCGGAATGAGACGCAGGATATAAAAAAGGAGGATATCGTTATGTATCCTCCGGATGTATGATCGCCAGCACCTGATGATCTTCCCATTTTCCATTTATTTTTACATTTTTTCTCGCAATGCCTTCTTTATGAAAGCCGGCTTTTTCGAGCACCCGGATTGACGCCTTATTGTGCGGCATGACTCCGGCTTCTATCCGATGCAGTTTCAGCTCATTGAATGCATATCGACTGCCAGCTTGACAGCCTTTGTCGCATAGCCTTTTCCGTTATGTTTGCCATCTAAAAAGCAACCCATGAAAGCGCTTTAGATCTTGCCCCGAACCACCTGAAAAAGGCTGATCGTGCCAATCAGGATCTGATCCTGAAGAAAAAGGCCGAAGCTGTATTCTTTGTCATTTTCCGCATTCTTCAGTGATTGTTCAATTCGTTTTTTCCGGCCTTCCAGCGTATAAAAATCCTCTTGTCTCGACATGGCAAACCGTTCAAAAAACATGCGGTTTTCCGTCTGCAAAACCAGTTCCTGCTCTGCATCATTCAGGCTGAGCGGCCTGAATCGCCGTCCTTTTGTTTTAATCAGAAACGTTTTTTAATTGCCTTTTTCCCATGTTGTACGGTACGCTTTATCGCATCAAGAAAAAGGTCCCAGAATTTGATCGGAAAAGGTTCTTTTGTTGACTTAAACCGCACTTTAAGACGTATCATCATATTGTGACAAGGAAAGAATAGTTTTGGCGGGTTTCCCGATGATCCCAAAAAAATATATTGATTGGATTGCAGCTGAAATGTTATCAAAAAAATGTAAAACAATTGGAAAAGAGGAGTTCATATGAAACTGACGGGAAATACAATACTGATTACAGGCGGAAATGCCGGAATAGGATTAGCTTTCGCAGAACGATTTTTAAAAGCGGGAAATAAAGTCATCGTGACCGGACGGCGTGAACATGCTCTTCAAAAGGCAAAGGAAACATTTCCGGATCTTATTACCTATGTCAGTGATCTGAGCATCCCATCTGAACGTGTATCACTGTTTGATTGGGTGACAGAGAACTATCCGGAAGTGAATGTGTTAGTCAACAACGCGGGGATTCAACAACGTTTTCATGTGCTGAAAGCGGATACGAAGGACAATTGGGACTATTTCAATAAAGAAATCACAACGAACATTGAAGCTCCCTTCCACCTGTCAATGCTGTTCGCTCCGTTTTTTGCCGGAAAAGAAGATGCGGCTGTCATTAATGTCTCTTCGGGATTGGCTTTTACACCGCTTGCCATTGCTCCGATCTATTCAGCAACGAAAGCGGCGCTTCATTCATTTACAATGAGTCTGAGACACCAGCTTTCTGATTCAGCTGTAGAAGTGATTGAAGTTGCACCTCCGGCAGTCAATACAGATCTTGGCGGTGCAGGACTGCATACGCAAGGAGAACCGCTGGATGAATTCGCTGATGGGATTTTTAAAGGACTTAAAGAGGGCAAACTAGAAATCGGATATGGTTCTTCAGCGGAACGGCTGCGCATGTCCCGGGATAAAGCCGATGAACACACGGCAAATATGTACAATGCAATGAAACATACAATTGAATAACATTTTTGAAAAAGAAAACCCGCTTCTGTTGAGCGGGTTTTGCTTTTATTAAACAAACGCCATCGTTAAGAAAGACGTCATATTTTTTCATCCTAAGGATGGCGGGTTGAGCCCTAGCACTCTTCCGGCGAACCGGCGTTTTTGGCCGTGCGGAAAGAAGATCCGCAGCCGCAGGAAGCGATGGCATTCGGGTTGTCAATGGTGAAACCGCCGCCCATCATGGACTGCTTGAAGTCAATGATCGTGCCGTTCATAATATCAAGACTTTCGCTGTCAACCAAAACGGTAATTCCGTGCTGTTCAAACATGCGGTCTTTTTCGCCTTTTTCATGCTCAAATCCCATTCCGTAAGACAGGCCGCTGCAGCCGCCGCCTTTAACGCCCACACGGAGGAACGCGTTTTCTTCTTCATGCTCTTTCATCATATCTTTTATATGCAAAGCTGCTGCTTCAGTGATGGTTACTGGAACACTCATAGGTAGACCTCCTTTTTTAAAAACGAATACTGGTATCTATTATAAACCTTGAGAAGCGTATTTCTCAAACGAGCTGTTTACAAATAATAGACGCCGCTGCATACGGTTTCGGCGGGACCTGTCATCAGCACGTGCCCATTGTCCTGCCAATTAATCACAAGGTCGCCTCCCGCCAAATGAACAGTGATATCCCGGTTTCGTTCAGAAACACCGTTCAATACGGATGCGACAGCCGCCGCACAGGCGCCTGTTCCGCAAGCCTGTGTAATGCCGGAGCCGCGTTCCCATACACGGAAATGAAGTTCATCCGCGCTGACGGTTTCCACAAACTCGACATTGACGCCTTCCGGGAATCTCGGGTCTTTTTCAATGATGGGGCCGAGCGTTGTAAGAGGCGCTTGACTGATATCTTCAACCGGAAAGACAATATGGGGGTTTCCCATTGATACGGCAGTTCCTGAAAGCTCCGTCTCTCCGAAGACAAAGGTTTCATCGATCGTCCGTTCATCTTCATTGCCGAGCATCGGCAGCTCTTTTTTGGTCAGGCGGGGTTCACCCATATCAACGGCGACTTCACGCACAATCCCGTTGTCCTCCGTAATGTCTGCTTTCACAAGACCTGAAAGCGTCTCAATGAAAAAGGACGTTTCTTCTGTCAGCTTATGTTCGTATGCATACTTTGCCACACAGCGAAGGCCGTTGCCGCAATTTTTTCCTTCTGAACCGTCATTATTAAAAATCCGCATTTTGACGGGCGCTTTTTCTGACGGACAGATGAGGATCATGCCGTCAGAACCGATGCCCGTATGAATGCTGGACACTTTAACGGCAATCTCAGCCAGCCGTTCTTCCGGCAGCTTTTCTTCGAATTGATTTACATATATATAACTGTTTCCAAGACCGTGCATCTTGGTAAAACGGAATGAATTCATATCGGCCCCCAACTTTTTTTCTTTTACTTAGTATAAAAGCTCTTCCCCTCGGACACAATACAAATATCCCCCGTTTTTCATACATAAAAGCTCCCTGCATATGCAGGGAGCTTTTATCGTTTACTAAATAAACATGCCGGCAATCGCCGCGCTGAGAAGGTTAGCGAGTGTTCCCGCAATAACCGCTCTTAACCCAAGGCGCGCGATGTCCGAACGGCGGCTTGGGGCCAAACCGCCCAATGTGCCGAGCATGATCGCAATGGAAGAGAAGTTGGCGAATCCGCACAGCGCAAAGCTGATAATCGTAGACGTTTTTTTAGAAAAGTCCGCAATATGGGGACCGAAGTTGGAATAAGCGACAAACTCATTCAGCACAAGCTTTTGTCCGATATAGCTTCCCGCTCCTAGCGCTTCATGCCAAGGAACTCCGATAACAAATGCGATCGGTGAAAACACGTAACCGAGAATGGATTCTAATGTAATATGTTTGAAACCGAACCAGCCGCCGATTCCGCCGAGAATTCCGTTCACTACGGCGATGAGCGCGACAAACGCAAGCAGCATGGCGCCGACGTTTAACGCAATTTGAAGGCCGGTGGACGCGCCTTTTGCCGCAGCATCAATCACATTAGCGGCGCCTTCGCCTTCTTCGTCCATATTAAAGTCACCTTTAACCGTCTGCGTTTTTTCTGTTTCCGGTATTAATATTTTTCCGAACACGAGACCGGCAGGAGCCGCCATGAAGCTGGCCGCCAGCAAGTACTCGATCGGAATGCCTAACAGGGCGTATCCGAAAAGCGTCGAACCCGCTACAGCCGAAAGGCCGCTCGTCATAATCGTAAACAGCTCGGAACGGGTCAATCCCGCAATCAGCGGTTTAATAGCAAGCGGTGATTCAGACTGTCCGACAAAAATATTCGCAGCCGCCGCAAGCGATTCTGTTCTGCTTGTCCCAAGAAGCTTTGACAGTCCGCCTCCGATGACGCGAAAAATAAGCTGCATGATTTTCAGGTGATACAAAACGGCAATCAGCGCTGAGAAAAAGATAATGACCGGCAGAACACTCAGCGCGAAAGCCGGGCTGCTGCCCACTTTTAACAGCGGGCCAAAAATAAAGCTGATGCCTTCGTTCGCATAATCAATGAGAAGCTGCACACGGCTTGAGAACCATAAAAATACGGCCCGGCCGGCGTCCCACTTTAATACGATGAATCCGAAGGCCATTTGTAAACATAAACCGACAATGACGGTTCGCAGTTTAATTTTGCTTTTCTTCTCTGATAACAAAAAAGCAATGGCTAATATAGCAACTGCCCCGAGCAGCCCCCAAACGATATTCAATGAATCCACCTCTAAAATTTTATTTAAAAAAAGTCTTTATTAAGATAACAATATTTATTTTTGCTGTCTACAAATTTTTTATTTTGCCAAATCCCGGGGCGCATAAAAAAGAGGCCCGTTCGGAGCCTCTGATTAAAACATCGGATTTTCTTCTATGAATGTATATATGTTGTCAACCAGTTCAGCAGGCGTGCCTCCCGTGACCACTTCGCCGTTAACCAGGGCGAACAGGGACTCCATGCATTTCCCGCAATAGCTTAAACAGCCGTATTCAAGCACGTCCAAGTTCGGGTCCTTCTCTAAGATCTCAAGTGCTTCCTGGGAACCGCGCGCTAAATTGCTGACACAGAATTCAATCATCGGATTCATGCGGTTTCACCTCACATATGTACCTTATCCTAACGGAATTTCCTCTATTCGTCAAAGATCCGGTTTCACGCTCAATGTTATCGTAACATATTAATTCAGGTTAAAGGTTTTACTATTACGCGTTTTCTGGTCAATTTGTAGGTTATTTTAAAACTATTATTGTGGTTTTAGATCAAATTCGATATAATTCTAGATGTTATTTTACATAGTTCGTTATTTTGTAACAACATTGACTACCATATTTTTCGGGCAAAAGGGGAATCATTATGAAAAAATTGGTCTTGATCGGCGGGGGTTACGGAAACATGCGGGTGCTGCACCGTTTATTGCCGAACCAGCTTCCGTCAGATACATCCATCACACTGATTGACAGAAACCCGTATCACTGCTTAAAAACAGAGTATTATGCGCTCGCTGCCGGCACGATTTCTGATCATCATATCAGAGTGTCCTTTCCAGAGCATCCGAATCTGG
The DNA here is from genome assembly GCF_059831465.1 of Bacillus sp. 5RYD7K. Classification (NCBI taxonomy): domain Bacteria; kingdom Bacillati; phylum Bacillota; class Bacilli; order Caryophanales; family Bacillaceae; genus Bacillus; species Bacillus sp. 5RYD7K. Next base: position 1,711,036 of record NZ_CP191200.1, on the reverse strand, counting down.
ATGTTCAATACGGTGAGGTGGCTTCCATCGACACGAAAAACAAACAAGTTCTGTTTCATGACCGCGAACCGATTTCTTATGATGACGCGGTGATCGGACTGGGCTGCGAGGATAAGTATCATAACGTGCCCGGCGCGCCGGAACATACTTACAGCATTCAAACCATTGACCAGTCACGCGAAGCCTATCAAAAGCTGAACAACCTCGGCGCCAATGCATCTGTCGCTATCGTCGGAGCGGGATTAAGCGGCGTGGAGCTTGCCAGTGAATTAAGAGAGAGCCGTGACGATCTGAAGATTATGTTATTTGACCGGGGCGATCTGATTTTATCAAGCTTTCCGAAAAGGCTCAGCAAGTACGTTCAGAAGTGGTTCGAAGAGCACGGCGTCACCATTATCAATAATGCGAATATTACAAAAGTGGAAGACGGCATCGTTTATAATCATGATGAAGGAATACCGGCCGATGCCATCGTGTGGACGGCGGGAATTCAGCCGAATAGAGCCGTCAGAGAACTGGACGCTGAAAAAGATCCGCAAGGCCGCATCGTTTTGACACCGCACCATAACCTTCCGGGCGATGAACATGTTTACGTCGTCGGTGATTGCGCGTCCCTTCCGCATGCGCCGAGCGCCCAGCTTGCTGAAGCGCAAGCGGAACAAATTGTGCAGATCCTCCTGAAACGCTGGAACAATGAAGAGCTGCCGGAAACAATGCCGCAATTTAAACTGAAAGGCGTCCTCGGCTCGCTCGGAAAAAAAGCGGGTTTCGGTCTTGTCAACGACCGTCCGCTGATCGGACGTGTGCCGCGCCTGTTAAAATCAGGTCTTTTATGGATGTACAAGCATCATAACGGCTGATAAGAAAAAAGCCGCTGATTGCGATCAGCGGCCGTTTTTATGAGCCCGCCACATAGCCGCGCTTTTCCATTTCTTCATATATATCTTTTAAATGCGGATTCCCTTCCCCCACAATGACATCCTCCACCAGCACGAGCGGATAGAAAAATTCATCGTTTCTGATTCGCTCCGCAAACTCCTTTGTCTCCTTTTGCTGAGGCGGTGTGTCAATATCAATATACTGCATATTAAAAGGCTGCTCCGGATATTTCCGTTTCAGCGCCGCCTCCAGCCATTCAAATGTATCTTTGGCGCTCGGCATATTTACGCAGCTTGCGCAGAGCGTTTCAGCGCCGTAAACACTGAGCGTAACCGGCTTTGTCATGTTTATCATCCCCTTTCCACCAGTATACAAAGGACGGGGCAGCTTTTGTATAAAAAACGGTTTTTATGTTCAAGTTTAAATATGCTATAATGAAGAAAGCAGCATTGCAAACCAAACATTAGATTTTTACCGTTACTGTGAATATAATGGTTTTATGCATATGAAAGGAGCGAATCTCATGACTGAGGTTGAAATGAAAGAGCAAGTACAGGAAGTATTGGATAAATTACGCCCGTTTCTGCTTCGTGACGGCGGTGACTGTGAGCTTGTCGACGTTGACGAAGGCATTGTAAAGCTTCGTCTCCTTGGCGCATGCGGCAGCTGCCCAAGTTCAACGATTACGCTGAAAGCCGGAATTGAACGCGCCCTTCTTGAAGAAGTGCCGGGTGTCGTTGAAGTAGAACAAGTATTTTAATAACAAAACCAGGCTGATGACAGCCTGGTTTTTTATTTTATTTTTGCAGATAGTCATTAAACCATGAACAAATATAACGGATGCGCTTGATCCGCTGTTCCGGATGACCGCTTCTCGACAGTTCATGCGTGGCTTTGGGAAATCGGATGAACGCCGTCGTTTTGTTCAGCTTCTTCAATGCGATAAAGAGCTGCTCCGCCTGCTCTATCGGACAGCGGTCATCACGCTCGCCGTGCAGGATGAGAAGCGGCGTTGAAACGCGGGACGCATATTTTACAGGTGAACGGTCCCAAAGCTTATCCGCTTCCTCAAACAGATCATGCCCAAGCTGCCAGTCGGTAAAAAAGAAGCCGATATCGCTGACACCGTGGAAACTGAACCAATTTGAAATGGAGCGCTGCGTGACGGCTGCTTTAAAACGGCCGGTCTGCCCGACAATCCAATTCGTCATAAACCCTCCGTAGCTTCCGCCCGTCACGCCGAGACGGCCGCTGTCAATAAACGGATGCGCCTGAATGGCTTCATCCACCGCCTGCATAACATCACGGTAATCGCCGCCTCCGTAATCGCCTCTGACACGATTGACGAAATCCTGTCCATAGCCGTGGCTTCCCCTCGGGTTGACATAGACGACAGCATATCCTTGCGCGGCCAGCACTTGGAATTCATGAAAATACGTATGCCCGTACATCATGTGAGGCCCGCCGTGTATGTATAGAATGAGCGGATAAGTTTGATCTTCTTCAAAAGCCGCGGGCTTTAAAAACCAGCCGTGCACCGTCAGTCCGTCTTTCGTTTCATATTGCAGCTTCTCCGGCACGGATATGATGCGTTCCTCTACAAAACAATCATTGTTGTTTGTCAATTGCTTCTCTTTACCGTTTTCAAATGAAATGCTGTAAAGCTCAGAAGGCCGGGCGGGTTTGGCAATTACGGCGATACAGCTTTTCTGATCGGGATGAAAAGCAAAACCGTTCACATACTCTTCTTCTAATCGGATCGGATATACGAGGCCGTCAATCGAGATATAATAAATACCGGTGCTTCCCTGCTCGCTCCCGAGGACGTAAAATCCCTGCCCGTCATTTGTCCAAACCGGCCGGGGCGTCACTCCTCCTATGAGAGAATCGGCAATAAGCGCATCGCTCAAATGAACATCCAGCATGTCGGTCAGGCAGGACAGCCGCTCATTTTTCACATCGTACAGCCACGCCTTATCTAAGGTTGCATTGCGAAATTCATTCTCATGGCCCAGCATCGCGATATAAGAACCATCCGGTGAAAACACGCAGGAGCCGAAAGAACCGCTGTGCGGCGTAATTTGTTTGAGATTGCCGTCTGCGAGATTCATCAGGTAGACATCGCTCGGCTTTCCGGCGTCACCCGGCTCGCATAAATTGGCGGTAAACGCAATCTGCTTGCCATCCGGTGAAAATGCCGCATCATCATGATCCGCTTCATGGTCTGTCAGCTGCTGAACCTCCCCCGTTTCAAGATGAATCAGCACAAGCTGTGTCCGGCTTCCGTTGAGCAGGCCCTTCCCGTCGCGTTTATATGTTAATGACTGAATGTCAATTGGCTCATATTCGTCATGCTTCTTTTTTTCTCTCTCATCGGCGCGTTCCGCTGATGTCAGACTGACGGACACAAGCACGGATCTGCCGTCGGGAGCCCATATCGGATCTGACACGCCCCAAGGGATATCAGACGCCTTTTCCGCCTCTCCCCCGGCAGTGTCTACGATGTACAGCTGAGGGACACCATCCTCCCTGTCAGAAATAAAAGCAAGGCGCCGTCCGTCAGGCGACCACCGCGGGCTTGTATTTTTACCGCTTCCGAATGTCCACGGTTTTGAGGTGCCGGATTCTGTGTCGTATACCATAATGGCTGAGGAATAAGAGTCCCGTTTATCATTGACTGTTGTCCGGACGTATGCAGCCCGTCTGCCGTCAGGGGCGTATTGGGGATCTGCCACGGATACGAGAGACGCAATGTCCTCCTCGGTTATAAGTTTTTTCAATCGTTTCTCCTCCTTTTCTCTTTTATTTCGCTCCCCTAAATAAAAATCCTTCTCCAGAAAAAGAAAGCGTCCTTCTCTGATGGGAAGAACGCTTTTTACTATTATACACTTTTCATTTGTTTTAAAGGATTCCGTTCGATTACGCTTCCTTCTGACGGGACGGTAAGCGACGCAATCTCACAGTGCGGAAAATGCTGAGAAAGGTGGCTTCTCATCTCTTCTCCTTTTCCTTTTGCAGTCAGGACAAGAATCGTCGGGCCCGCTCCGCTCAGCGCCGTCCCATAAGCGCCTTTCATTTCTGCCGCATGCTCTACCTTCGAAAGCTCAGGAACAAGCATGGCGCGGTACGGCTGATGCAGCATATCTTTTCTCATCATTTTCCCCGCGAGCGCCCAGTCATTTGACATGATCGCAGCAACAAGAAGGTTGCTGACGGCGCTTGCTTTAACGGCGCCGCGGTACGGCAGTTCTTTCGGGAGCACGTCTCTTGCGTCCCTGGTCAGAACTTCGTAAAACGGAATAACCGCAACAACGTCGATATCCGCTTCGGCAGTACGCACGATATGTGTTTCATCTTCTTCATGAAGGCCGATCACAAGCCCTCCTGCGAGAGAAGCGGCGGCATTATCAGGGTGCCCTTCTTCAAGACTGGCTAAGTGCAGCTTGTCGCTTTCCGGCAGCTGCAGGCCGCATAACTCATCTGCAAGCTCAATGGCGGCGACGATAGCGGCTGCGCTGCTGCCGAGGCCCCGCGCAAGGGGGATGTCACTCCACACCTTGACATGCACGGGCGGCAGCTCTTTCTGGTAGCGGTCAGCCGTCCGTTTGGCGACTTGATAGATGAGGTTGTCCGTTCCTTGAGGGATGCCCGCGACAGTTTCCGTCTCCGCCGAAAACGTCCATTCATCATTTCGGAAAACCGAAAGCTTCAAATATCTGCTGAGCGCCATCCCGACGGAATCAAAGCCCGGTCCTAAGTTGGCGGTGCTTCCCGGAACCGTAATGGAAAACAGCATCTCCGCCTCATTCATACACGCGCCGCTCCATTTAAGTATTCGAGAATACTGTCTTCATCTGTCGGCAGCGTGATCGGTTTTATCTCAGATACGTCTACAGCCGTGTTCGGATCTTTCAGGCCGTTTCCGGTCAAGACTGCGACAACCTTGCTTCCTTTTGGAATTTCACCGGATTTCACCTGTTTTAAAACACCGGCGATGGATGCACAGGAGCCTGGCTCGGCAAATACGCCTTCTTCACGGGCAATCAGCTGATAAGCGTGAAGGATTTCTCCATCTGTGACTTCATCAATTTTTCCGGCTGACTCTTCCGCTGCAAGCACGGCTTTGTCCCAGCTGGCAGGGTTCCCGATTCGGATTGCCGTCGCAACGGTTTCGGGATTTTTAATGACCTCGCCGCGAACGATGGCCGCAGAACCTTCCGCCTCAAAACCGCGCATCTTCGGAAGTCCGGTGCCGTTTTTCTCATGGTATTCTTTGAACCCTTTCCAGTAGGCCGTAATATTCCCGGCGTTTCCTACCGGGATCGCCAGAATGTCCGGCGCTCCGCCGAGCTGTTCGCATACTTCAAAGGCCGCTGTTTTCTGCCCTTCAATCCGGTAAGGGTTTACCGAATTCACTAATGCAATCGGAGATTTTTCACAAATCGACCGGACGATGGCCAGCGCGTCGTCAAAGTTTCCGTCAATCGCGATGATTTCCGCTCCGTACATGACGGCCTGCGCAAGCTTTCCGAAGGCGATTTTTCCGTCCGGAATGATGACGATGCATTTCATGCCTGCTCTCGCTGCGTATGCCGCAGCCGCCGCGGATGTGTTGCCTGTTGAAGCGCACATGATGGTATCATTGCCTTCTTCTTTCGCTTTGGCGACCGCCATGACCATGCCGCGATCTTTAAAAGATCCCGTCGGATTAATGCCCTCCGTTTTCACATGCAGCTCAATTCCAAGCTTTTCGGAAAGCTTCGGAAGATGAATCAGCGGCGTATTTCCTTCATGCAATGTCAGGGCCGGCGTTTGTTCCGTCACCGGCAGAAATTCTTTATATTGATGGATGAGTCCTTTCCACATTAGCTCCAACCGTTCCCTTCTACGCGATATGTGCTTTTTACTTCCTGTACGACTTCGAGATCATTTAAGTTTTGCAGTATGTCGCTGAAATCTTCTTCTGATGTATGATGCGTGACAATCACGATTTCCGCAAGATCATCGTGGCCTTTGATCGGCAGCTGCAGAATTTTTTCAAAGCTTACGCCGCGCTCTGAGAAAGCGGATGTGATTATTGAAAAAGAGCCGACCTGGTCTTTGACGTGAATTCTTAAAAACTGCTGGGCGTAGATATCTGACGGCTGCTTCAGATTTCTTTCATACTGCGGGGCGACAAAGCTGTTTCCGTTTACGCCGAGACGCATGTTTTTCATAACCGCGACCAGATCAGAAACAACTGATGTCGCAGTCGGCATGCTTCCGGCGCCGGGGCCGTAAAACATCGTTTCTCCGACAGCTTCTCCGTATACGTAAACGGCATTAAACTCGTTATGCACCGCAGCGAGCGGATGATGATCAGGGAGCAGTGTCGGCTGAACGCTGACCTCGATTTTATTGTCATCACGCTGGGCGATGCCGATCAGCTTCATTGTGTAGCCGAGCCGTTTGCTGAAGCTGATGTCTTCATCCGTAATGCGGGAAATCCCTTTTACTTTGACATCGTCCAAGTCGACATTCATAGAGAAACCGAGACGGGCTAAAATCGCCATCTTGCGTGCGGCATCGAGTCCTTCTACATCGGCAGTCGGGTCCGCTTCCGCGAATCCGAGATCCTGCGCTTCCTTCAGCACTTCTTCATACGGGCTTTTTTCTTTAATCATTTTCGTTAAGATGAAGTTCGTCGTTCCGTTGACGATTCCCATCATTTTTGTGATCCGGTCAGAGGAAAGCCCGTCTTCTAGCGTACGTAAAATCGGAATTCCTCCGGCGACACTCGCTTCATAATACAAGTCACAGCCATTTTCCTTTGCGGCGGCTAAAAGCTCTGAGCCGTACACAGCGATCAGATCTTTATTCGCCGTCACGACATGTTTTTTCGCTTTCAAGGCGTCGAGCAGGTATTGCTTCGTCTGTTCGACACCGCCGATGACTTCAATAATCACGTCGACCTCAGGGTCATCGATCACATCATAGACCTCCGTCGTCAGCACTTCTTTCGGCAGGTCTGCATCTCGTTTTTTATCAATATCTTTAACTAGCACTTTTTTAATCGTCACCGGACAGCCGACCTGGTGCATAAGCTTATCCTGATGATCTTGTATAATTTTGACGACACCGCTTCCCACGGTCCCCAGTCCTAACAGTCCAATACGAATTGCTTCCAAAGAGAAACTCCACCTTTCTTCCTTTTGTCCACTTGAAAAGGACAATTGTTAACCCTTCACAGACATTTAAGTTACAAATATTATATAAGCCCGCTTTTGTTTTGACAAGCGGCTGAATATTGATTTCACAGTCATGAAAACGCTTAACACACTGATATGACAAGATTCCCTATTTTCTAAATATTTTTGCGTTATATTTTCTTACGAAATGCTTCCTTTTCCGAGCCAGGCGACAGGCGGGACAAAAACCTGCGCCGCTCTGACATTCAGCATGTCGTGACATGTCTGCAAAAACTGTTCATAACGGGTGCAGTCGGCAAGAATGTAGTCCAGCTGCTCTTCGTAAAAATGCTTTTCAGACTCATGAGAGATGTAATAGCTCTCCACCGTCTCGAAAAAATGGAGCGGAAACAGCAGGCGGCTGTAAAACAGGCGTTTAGAAAAGGAGGATAACGGCGTAACTTGCTCATATTCCTGCAAAAATAAAAACCCGTCATTGAGCAAGTCGTCACGATGATACAAATACGTGCTGCGCATATATTCCGCAATATCACGGGCTGCATGATCGAATACCCAATCTCCCGGAATACGGATCAATGAATCAGCCGACCAGGTATCCCGCTCCATCCGCTGATGGCAGATCGTCCCCGAGTCTTCAGCGCCGGGATTGTCATCCAGCTCCGTATCCACTAAATATTGAATGGCATTTTCCGCTAAGCCTGAATAATAAGGAAATGCTTCGATCATTTTCTTTTCGAACGGTTCAAGCGGAGACATATGAATTTTCTGCATCCAAAATGATTCCAGCTGATCCACCCGTTTTCCCCATAAGTCCTTCCATTGGCCGATTCTGCCCGCTTCTTTCACTTCATAAGGAAAACCCCGCCCTTTTCTGTGGAATTCAGCAAGCTCCCCTCCGACAGAAAACGACCGGTTTGAGACGGGAATCGGCGCTTTTAAGAGCGCATATGTTTTGCCTTCGTCCTCAAAGGTCAGTTCTCCTTCCTTCGTAAAGATAAACACTGAAACGTATGGGTCACTTTGTTCTTGTAAATACTGACTCATGTAATAAAGCTCCGTCAGCTCTGATTGCGAAAAGCCGGAGACGGGAATAATAAGAAAGAAGGAATTAGGCGTCTGGAAGCATTGGTATTTCTGATAAACGGAAAGCTGTCTGACATGGATGCCGTATTTTTCTTTAATGATGCTTTTCATCATAATCACCTGCCTGAAAAATTAGAGCTATTCACATCGTAGTCATACGCCGGCGGAATTATGAATACATATTGTATTCCTTTGGATGAAGAGGAGAAACATCGTACACATCGGAAGGATGTTGTATAAACTAGTAAAAAAAGATTGGGTGAAGCAAATGTCAGAAAAGGAACAACTGAATCAGGTGGAAGCTGTCGCCAGAGCGCGTTTACAAGAACGGGGAGTTGAGACGGACGATATTGCCGAGCTTGTGTATTTCCTTCAGAAAAAATATCATCCTGATTTGACGATGGAGGTATGCAGGCTCAATGTGGACCGCGTCATCGCGAAACGCGAGGTGCAAAACGCGATTTTAACGGGAATCGAATTAGATGTGCTCGCCGAACAAAAAAAGCTGTCTGAACCGCTTCAGACCATTTTAGCGATTGATGAAAGCCTGTATGGGGTTGACGAAGTGCTCGCCTTCTCTATCGTGAATATATACGGCTCGATCGGCTTTACGAATTACGGTTATATTGACAAAGAAAAACCCGGCATTCTCGGGCGGTTAAATGATAAATCAACAGGCGAATGCCATACGTTTCTTGATGATATTGTCGGCGCAATCGCAGCAGCGGCTTCAAGCCGGCTTGCCCACAGCGCCAGAAATACAGAATAAGGACGGCCGTCATGGCCGTCCCTTTTTTATAGATGTTCAATCCATTCAGTTAAAGAGTCAATCGCATATGTCGGCTTCTGATCGTAACCGGCCATATGCTCACGCTTTGTCACTCCGGTATGAACGAGCAGCGTATCCATGCCCGCATTGATGCCGGCCATAATATCCGTTGCATAGTTATCGCCGACCATGAGTGTTTCGGAAATATCCGTTCCGAGCACACGCATCGCCTGTTCCATAATAATGGATTCCGGCTTGCCGATAAAGACAGGCTCGACGCCTGTCGACACCGTCAAAACGGATGTCAGTGAGCCGTTCCCCGGCAAAAGCCCTCTTTCAGTCGGAATGGCGACGTCGCCGTTTGTTGAAATAAACCGGGCGCCGTTTCTGATCGCAAGACATCCCGTGGCCAATTTTTCATATGTAATGCCGCGGTCAATTCCCACAACGACAAAGTCCGCGTTTTCTTCTCCGAAGCTCAGCCCGTTTTCTTCGATGGCCTGGCGGATGCCTTCTTCGCCGATCACATACACCGACGCATCTTTTTTCTGCTGGGCGATATGCTGCGCAGTCGCCATGCTTGTTGTGAAGACCTGTTCTTCAGAGGCCGGAATGTCAAAGCTCATCAGCTTGTCCGCCACCTGCTTCGGCGTCCGGGAGGAATTGTTCGTCACGAATAAATACGGAATGCCGCGCGCTTTAAGCGTTCTCACGAATTCACACGCTTCTTCGATTTTTTCCGTCCCGTTGTACATTGTGCCGTCCAAATCAATCAAATATCCTTTATAATCCTTCATACTCAACACTCCTGTGGATTTTCTCACTTGTTGTTATTTAAATGCGGAAACAGGGCCTAACTCTGTTTCAAGGTAGGTTCTTACGCGGGCCGGAAAGGCTTTCAGCACGTCTCTGTTTGACGAGATCAGCGTAAACAGCTCCTGATGATCGGCGTGCTGATATTCCTGAACAAGCTGCTTTCTGGAAGAGATCAATTGCTTCAGCTTATTTCCTTCTTCCTCAGCTACCACTTTTTCGTCCGTCAGAATATCCATGATGTCGTCATAACTTCCCGGATCGCGCATGATAAAGCCGTCAATCATATCATTTCCGACATCGAGAATGCATTCGATCATAAGATGGCTGATCCGCTCAAGCGCTCTTTTTTCGATCTCGCTCTGCCAAGCCGGCGTGCTGTCAAACAGCGCCAGCTGGTTCTCAAAAAAACGGAGTGTTTGTTCGATATTATTTCTGTCAACAAAATACACGTGACAGCATCCCCTTCTGCATCAATTATTTTCTGATTCGTTTAAGAACAAAATACGCGCAGCCGAAATTGCAGTATTCGTAAATGTATTCGTCCAATGTGCTGATTTTCGTTTCAAAGGTTGCTTTTTGATTCTGGTCATCAAAGAAGCCTTTGAGCCGCAGCTGACTGTATCCCCAGTCCCCCACAATGTAATCATATTTATTTAATATGTCCGAATAGCGGGCTTTGAACGCTTCTTCATTAAAGCCGTTTTTAAAATCGTGTACGAGTTCAAACTCGGCATTTTGAATAAGAATCATGTCTTCACCTCTTTTATCACTCTTTACTATCATAATTCATTGACTTCTGTGCATCAATTGCAAAATGAGACGGTTCGGATTGCGGAGAAGATTTTTCCCCTTTTATATCCAGTTTAGCGGTTCAGACGGTCCTTATTCAAGAATGACTTTTTTTCGGCTGAAACGGCTCCATCATAAAAAACCCAAAACCTGCGGCGTTTTGGGTTTTTTCGGTTTATATTATGCTTGGGCCTGGCGTTTTTTAGATGCTTCGTTTACTTGTTCATCCGCATGATAGGAAGAACGGACAAGCGGGCCTGCTTCACAGTGGCTGAAGCCTTTTTGCATCGCGATTTCTTTCAGTTCCGCAAATTCGTCCGGATGATAATATTTTTGAACTTTTAAATGTTTTTTGGATGGCTGTAAGTATTGGCCGATCGCCATGATGTCGACATTGTTCGCAAGCAGGTCGTCCATCACTTCAATAATTTCTTCCTTCGTTTCGCCGAGACCGATCATAATGCTTGATTTCGTCGGGATGTCAGGCTGCATTTCTTTCGCACGTCGCAAGAATTCTAAAGAACGATCATATGTTGCACGGGCGCGGACTCTCGGTGTCAGGCGGCGCACGGTTTCAATGTTGTGGTTCAAAATATCAGGACGGGTATCCATTAATGTTTTCAGGTTGTCGTAATTTCCGCCCATATCGGATGGCAGCACTTCAATCGTCGTGAACGGGCTTTTTCTGCGGATCGCCCGGACCGTTTCCGCAAAGACGCCTGCTCCGCCGTCTTTCTGATCATCACGCGCCACGGCGGTGATGACGGCGTGCTTTAAGTTCATCAGCGCAACCGAATCAGCTACGCGTTCCGGCTCCTGCAGATCCAGCTCAGTCGGCAGACCCGTTTTGACAGCGCAGAAGCGGCATGCTCTCGTACAGACGGAACCGAGAATCATGAATGTCGCCGTACGTCTGACAGCCCAGCATTCATGGATGTTCGGACATTTTGCTTCTTCACATACGGTATGCAGATTATTTTCACGCATTAATTTTTTGAGACCCGTATAGTTTTCATTCGTGTTCAGCTTTATTTTGAGCCATTCCGGCTTTCTCAGATGCTCGTCTTTCTTTGCCATTTCCCCATCATCTCCATTATCCCTTTATTCATGTTTGTGTGCGAAAAATTTCTATTTCACGATGGATATAAAACTCGCGGATTTCTATTCATAGTCACTTTAACATAGGAAAAATTTCTCGACAAGGGAAGAGAATTACTTACATTTTCTCGGATTGTTGCCGCAAACTATTTGTATTCAATCCTGAAAGGAGATCATGTTGTGAAAGTTCTGTTATCTGCTCTTCTCCTTTTATCCGTTTTCTGTCCGGCTGCTAGCGGAAAAGAACAATCGGCTCCTGTTTACGAAGGACGGATGCAATTGTACCGCAAAGCCGAGGCGGTCACGCAGATTCCTTGGTATGTGCTTGCAGCGGTTGATCAATATGAAGAAAATGTCCGCTCGAACCGAAAGGATCTGCCTGAAAAAGCGGGAATCATCAGCATTTATATTCCGGATCATTTGTGGAGCGGGCCTGAAAATCCAAATCCTAAGGACGATGCGCCCCTCAGTATTAAAGTATTTGACGGCATCGGCCTGGACGGCGACGGTGACGGAAAAGCCGAGGTAAGCAATGATGAGGATATCCTTTATACATTTGCACAGTACTTAGCGGGATTCGGAACGGATCTTGACCATATCCGCATCGGCCTCTGGAATTATTACCGCCGCGATCAGACGGTCGGCATTATCACCGAATTCATGACACTGTTCAAGACATTCGGCCGCCTTGATCTCGGAGAGCACGCCTTTCCGCTTCCCGTAAAGACGGATTACAGCTACCGCAGCACTTGGGGAGCCGCGCGGGGGTTCGGCGGGCGCCGGATTCACGAAGGAACGGATCTGTTCGCTCATTACGGGCTCCCCGTCAGATCGACCTGCTACGGTATTGTCGAGATGAAAGGCTGGAACCGCTTCGGCGGCTGGAGAATCGGCATCAGGGATATCAATAACACGTATCACTACTTCGCTCACCTGAACGGCTTTGCCAAAGGCATTCATAAAGGCCAGATCGTCAAACCCGGTGAGGTGATCGGTTCTGTCGGAAGCTCCGGCTACGGCCCGCCCGGCACTGCGGGAAAATTCCCGCCGCATCTTCACTACGGAATGTATAAAGATAACGGCAGGTCGGAATGGTCTTTTGACCCGTATCCTCATTTAAGGGCATGGGAACGGAAAGAAATCCGCAGGAAAAAGTAAACACACAGCCGCCAGAAGAGAATGCGGCTGTGTGTCTTTATTTGTCTTTCTCCTTTTTTTCATTCGGCAGCTGAACGGAAGGCGTCACACCTGATCCGCCGCTTCCGTTATAAAACTGCGGCACCTCTCCTTGAATGGCTTTAATGGAGACCGGAATATTATTTGTCACGACTGATGTCTTGCTGGCAAACGGAATAATCACCTTCACTTTAATCTCCACGAAAATACTGATATCAATCAGGGCATTGTTGATGCCGTACGGCTTTATTTTTGTTTTCACATCAGTCAACGCATCACCGATCAGGTTAAAGCGCACGGGGATTTTTGGCCCGAGATTCCCGAGAATGCTGTTTCCCGTGACCTGCCCTAAAGGGATGTTAATCATAATTGCATCGGCCGTTTTGGCGCCTTTTTCTGTTTCATGCTGCTTATTGTTCGACTCCGCTTCCTTCAGATGAGCCTGAAGCTGCTTTGTCACTTTCGCCTTCATGCTGTTGACCACTTGTGTATTAAAATCCATCGTTGTGACTTTTCCGTTTTCATCCGTTTTCATATCGACCATATCTTTCACATTGTCGCTGTGAGACATGTATTCTTCAATGGATTCCGTAATGACCTCTGTCGCCACCCGTTTTGTTTCCATTTCTCCGATGTTCATCAGCACCGGTTTGATTGAGGAGTTGATCATCCAAAGGCTGATGACCGTCGATATGATAAAAAAAGCAAACGACAGAAGAAGCACATACCGAAAAGGCAAAGGCCCTCTCTTGCGAAGAGTGCTCCGGTATCTAGGCAAGAAAAATCCCCCCTTACATATCACAATGTATGCTTGTAAGAGGGGACATAGTAATTTATTTTTGCTCTTAAAAAATCACGCTTTCCTTCATTCAGGTGCCCGCGGCAGAAATGGACCGGCGTGACATTACGGCTGCTGCGCAAGCTTCCAGGCGAGCAGATCTCTTAAAAACTCCGGCATAAAGTATTGTTTTTCTTTCGAATCACGGATCTCAGGGAACAGCTTGCCGAGTGTGAACATGTCGAGAACGGCAACCGAGTATATCCGGTCCGGATCAAGCTCTTCCCCGTTCACTTTCACATTGATGAGGTGCGTCACCCCGTCTTCAAGGATGTCAGTCTCCACCTCTGCTCCGGCATATACCATCCTGCCCATGACTTCTCCGCGGAAGCCGAGGCCTTTAATCCGCAGCTGCTCCATTTTTTCAGAGGCAGCCTGGCTGATTGTTTCTTGAAGTTCCCTGCCTGAAAGACGCACGGCGACCGGATTGATCGGATGCGGGCAGATGCGGTGCAGATCAAGCTTTGTGACAGGCCCCTTTCTTAAAGGCCCCAAAATGACGCCTGAATTCACCATGCTGACTTCACAGCCGCACCAGCTTTTCAGCGCTTCGGCTAAAAGAAGCGGGAGGAGCGATTCTTCAAACCACTTCACGCCGGCTTCTTCATTCAGATCGGCGACTTGTACGGAGAGCAGGTTTTCCGCTTCCCGTTCTTTCTCTTTCAGATAAGCCGCTGTATCTTCAGATTCACCGTGCCAATCAGCCATTTTCTGCACAGATGCCTGTTTGCTGACGATGGTTCTTGATTCACTTTCGATCGTCAGCTCGACACAGCCGACATAGTTCCCGTATTTCTCCGCACAGGCAAGCAATACGCCGTTTATGTCCTGGCCGTCCTCAAGAAGGTGGTGCGTATGCGATTCAAGAATGACATCAATATCGGGGAATTTTTCCGCTGCGGCCCGGTCATCGATCAAGCCTAAATGCGAAAGCAGAATGATGATATCCGCTTTGCCTTTGATATTGTCAAGTGATTCTTGAATGCTTTTTTCCGCATCCGTCACCGTCCAGCCAAGCTTTTGATAGACGGGATAATACGGCACTGTGACGCCGAGTATGCCTGCGGTCATCCCGTTTTTCAGCGTTTTGATCACGTATGGCTCGGCCCATTTCGGCCGCTGTCCGTCCGCGTCAAACAGGTTGGACACGATGACGGGAAACGCGGCATGAGTATATAAATCCGCCAGTTCATCATGAGGCAGCGTAATTCCTTCATTATTCCCGACGGCGGCCGCATCAATCTCAAGACGGTTTAACAAGTCGACATTCGCTTTGCCGAAGGTCGCTTCCGTTATCATTTGAAATCGGTCCATATGGTCGCCGATGTCGAAAACGAGTGTTTCCTCCCCGTCTTTTTCATGCTCATTTTTCTTCTGCTCAATATAATGTACGATTTTCGGCCAATTTTCGAAATGGCTGTGCAAATCATTCGTATGATATAAACGGAGCTTCTCTAACATACCATCTCTCCTACCTTTTAGCTGAATATCCCTTGATAAATCAATTCACAGCCGATCAAAATCAAGACGAGCCGCATGAAAAGCACGATTGTTTTCGTCTGCACCCGCTTGTTGACCCACGCGCCCATTTTACCGCCGAACCAAGCGCCCGGAATAAGGCACAGCGCATAAAGCCAATTGACATGGCCCTCTGCGATATGTGACACGGAACCTGTCACGGAGGATAAGAAAATAATGAGCATTGACGTGGCCACAGCCACTTTCGGCGGGAACAAAAATAACAGCATCATGGCCGGAACCATAAGAGAGCCGCCGCCGATGCCGAAAAGACCGCCCAATAAGCCGACAAAAAAGGCAATCGCGATACCGGTAAACATACGGTACGAATATGTATAAAGCTCACCCGATTCATCCTCATATGTCCGGATCATGCCTTTATGCGCTTTATTGACCGGTTTTGCTTTCGCCCTCAGCATTAATGTAATGGAAATCAAGATCATAAAAAGTCCGAACCAGACGGAAAACGTATGCGCATTAAAGAGTTTAGACAAATACGCGCCGATGATGCTTCCCGGACCTGAACCGATAAAAAAGATCAGCCCGCTTTTGTAATCAACGGTTTTATATTTCATATAGGCCAGAGTTGATGACAGACCCGTAAATATAATCACCAAAAGGGACGTGCCGATGGCAGTCTGCGGTGTTACGTCATGGAAAAACGGAGTCATCGTGCTTAAATAGAGCATTGCGGGCACAATAATAATTCCTCCCCCAAGCCCGATCAGGCTGCCGACCGTTCCCGCGATAAATCCTAATATAATTAAAATAAGATAAGACATGTGTCTTGAAACCTCTTTTCTAGCTGAATAGGTCAAGCTGCTTCGGAGCAAGCCCGGTATATTGTATATCTAGCATTTCAAGCATCTCAAGGCCGTTGTCGGCGGCGTCTCCGCCTGAGTTATTATTGAAGAGCACGTACAGATTGCGCGACTGCTTTTTCAGCTCCAGAAGATTGTTTTTCCAATCTTTGAGCTCCTGTTTATTATAGCGGTATAAATATCTGACTTCACGCCAGTTTTGCCCGCCGTCAGGTTTGATCCAGCCCTGCTTGTTCCGTCCGTGAAAACGGACAAGCGTTTTTTCTTCATCCGTTGCTTTCAGGACGGCCGGAATGCTGCCCTCGCCGATTTGCGGCTCGTCACATATGCTGTGAATCCAGCCTTCCGCCTTCATAAAGGAAAGCGTCTGCTCGTAAAATGGCGGGGAAAACCATGACCTGTTGCGGAATTCAAGCGCACACGGGATATCACCCATCTGCTGCCTGCACCATCTCAAATATGCGACGTTTTCTTTCTTGCAGTCAAACCACGGCGGGAATTGGAACAGCACCATGGCAAGCTTTCCATGCTCTATATACGGCGTCAATGACAGCTTAAACGCTTCAAACATCTCTTCCTTCGTTTCAAAAGGAATATCGCCGCGCTGATGGCCCGTCATCCCTTGATATGCTTTGATGATAAATTGAAAAGTTTCCGGCGTCTCTTTGACCCACCTCTCGTTATTGCGGGCGGGCTGTATCGCGTAAAAGCTCGCGTCCAGCTCAACGATGGGAAAATGAGAGGAATACGCCTGCAGTTTTTGCGGTCCCGCCGTTTTAGGCGGATAGATGCTGTCATGATCCCCCCAACCCGTCAGTCCGATATAAATCACATTCCTTCACCTCTCACTCTAGTTTATCACAGGTGTTTTTCTCTTTCCGTCTCCATGTTTTGTCTGAATGCACTTTTCAGATACCGGTATTGATGTTCATTGGTGTCCGAAAATGCCTCACTTCTGGTAGAAGGGATATGCTGATAGACGACCGGCTCCGAAAACTGTCCCCTCGTGAAATCATATATCTCCCCTTCTATTCGGTTATAAAAATGCCAGCTTGTGCCGGTTTTTGTTTTGAGAATGTCACCGCCGTAAACATCTTGGATGACTAAAGCCGTCACGCCGCACTGGCCTTTGGCCGGGCATTCTTCCGTCCATTTTGTACTGGACTGCCGCGACCAGGATGCCGTTAATATGTTCAAGATTTGATCATACAATGTGTTTTACTCCTTTTTATAAAAAGATACCACGTTGATGAAATTTTAAAAACAAGCAGGGCGGAAATCAAAAAAAAACCCGGCGGTAAAATCCGCCGGGCTTACGAAGGAACGACCAGCGCTCCGTCAATGCCTTCTTCTGCTTTCTTCCCGTCACTGTACACGCATCGGCCTTTGCTGTATGTAGCCGAAATGCGGGAGGGAAAGGTATGTCCTTCGTAAAGGCTTAGCTTATGCTTTTGAAACATCGATTCTCTTGTGACAGTGTACGGCTCCATGCTGACAAGCACAAAATCCGCATCACACCCCTCCTCAAGGCGCCCTTTTTTCTGAAGGCCGAATCGTCGCGCAGGTGCCGCCGCTGTCCATTCAGCGATGGTTTCAAACGGAATCTGATGCTCAAGCGCGAGTTCCAGCATCCCTAATAAAGTAAACTGCCCGCCGCTGATTCCGCCCCATGATAAAAACAGATTATCCTCCCGCTTCAAGGATGGACGGCAAGGGGAATGGTCTGAGGAAACCATGTCAATGTGCCCCGCAATGAGCGCCTCGATCAGCGCTTCCTGCGACTTTCGCGGCCGGAGCGGAGGCGCGCATTTTGCGACAGAGCCCTTTTCCCGTAAATCGTCATGGCTGAACAAGACATAATGCGGGCATGTTTCGACTGAAACATCGAGCCCTTCCTGTTTCGCCTCTCTGATCAGCCGAACCGCTTTCGCCGTGCTGATATGAACAAAATGAACCGGGCAGCCTGTCACCCTCGCATACTGAATGGTGCGATATACCGCTTCAGCTTCGGCTTCCTCCGGGCGGGAGGCGGCGTACGCATCCGCATCCACCTTTCCTTCATTGGCCAAAACCATCTGCAAATAACTTGTGATCGCGTCGCTTTCCGCGTGAAGAGCGAGGATTTTCCCTGTTGCAGCGATTTCTGCCATGCCTTTGAGCAATGTCCGTTCATCAACAGAGCGGAACTCGTCTGTGCCTGATCTTGATAAAAATGCTTTAAATCCGATCGCTCCCGCTTCAGCCATCGGGCGGATGTCCTCGATATGGCCGGGCACAAGTCCGCCCCATAGCGCAAAATCCACGGCTGATTTTTGCCTTCCGAGTTCAGCTTTTGCGTGTAGATGCTCTGCCGTCACGGTTGATGGGATGCAATTGAGCGGCATATCAAAATAGGTGGTGCAGCCGCCTGCCGCCATCATTTGAGAGCCTGTTTCAATCCCCTCCCAGTCCTCTCTGCCCGGTTCATTGAAATGAACATGGCAGTCTATCGCACCGGGAAACACGTACTTTCCGTCTGCTTGGATGATTTCTGCCCCGCTTGTTTCAATGACAGAACCAACCTCGGCAATGATACCGTTTTGAACTGCGATATCAACTTCCTTCACACCATCTGGCGTAACTGCCTTCGCACCTTTTATCACCATATCGTAAGCCATACCGATCCCCCCATGTCAGGTTGACGATTTTTCATGTCAGTTTATGTAACACAATCCATTCTATTTTCAACAGTTTACTGCTACTATAATCGTATTACATCAGCAAAACCGCTAGAATTCCTATTGAAAATTATTCATCTTAACCAATATTTTTATAGAAAAGGAGAATGCGCTATGAATATTTTTGATGTGATGAGAATACCGGCTTTTGAAAACGCCCATTTAATCGCTGGAAAAGCAGGAGGTGAAAGAGAGGTACAGCATGTCAATATGATGGACGCACCGGATATTGCAGACTTCCTGCATAAGAATGAATTGCTCGTCACCACCGCGTATCACCTGAAGGATCACCCCGACCAGTTATCTGAATTGATTCGGCAAATGGCAAAACGCGGCTGCGCGGGTCTCGGCATTAAAACAAAGCGCTACTTGGAGGATATCCCGAAAGAAATCATCGAATTGGCCGATTCATACGCGTTTCCGATCATTGAGCTTCCGGAACACATCCGTCTCGGCGATATTGTGAATGCAACACTCAGCCGTATTCTCGATATGCGTTCCAACGAGCTTCAGCAAGCCATTTACGCGCACAAAAAATTCACAAACCACATTATGAGCGGAAAAGGGCTGCAATCTCTCCTCAAAAAGGTCTCAGACCTGCTTCAGATACCCGTGCTGCTTCTGGACCAGCATGCCAAAATGCTGTCTGCGTCCCATCAGATCTCAATTGAGACCGAAAAGCTAAAAAGAGTCCTGAACACCGTATCCGGGCCGTTTTTCACTTGTTTTTCCGCAATCTCCGATCAGAAAACATATTCCGTCCTTCCTATTTATAATCATGAAAAAAACTGCGGCTTCCTGCTGATACCGGACATGGTGCAGGCCGGCGACAAAGGATTGATTCTCACCATTGAGCAAGCGGCCAACGTGATATCCTTTGAACTGCTGAAGGAAAATGCGCTGAAGCAATTCAGCAGGCGTGCGCGCAATGAGTTTTTCAGCAATTTTATTGAGCGCACATTTTCTTCAGACGATGAAATCAAAAACCGGGCGAAGGAATTCAAGCTGCGCTGGGATCAAAAATACATGTGCATCGCCGGCAAACTCGACCGGAATAACGATTCGATCAGCTTCACAGAAAATCAGCTCGCCTCCGACGGTGTCTTCGACTTTCTTGAAGGTGAATTATCAGCCTTCCCGTTTCCGCCCCACCTTTTTATAAAAGGAAATGTCGGCATTATTCTGATAGAAGCGACAGACAGCTGGAATGAAATGCACGCCTCGGTGATCAGCTTTTTGGAGCAGTTCCAAACACAGGTCAGAGCTCAGTTTAAGCGGACGGTGTCCTTTGGCATCAGCAATATATGCCAAAAGCTTATTGACGTTCCCGACGCTTTCACAGAGGCTTCTGATGCTCTGCACTCTGGGCATTTGTCAAGAAGCACGGAGTTTATCCAGGTGTATCACGCGAAAGATGTGCCCGAGCTTCTCCGCCTGCTTCCGGTTGAGGATTTGAAGAAGTTTTACAGTTCCACGCTTCAAAGCCTCGCTGAAAAACAGCAGGAGGATCAAAGCCTGCTTCATACGCTGTCCGTCTATTTAGAAACACACTGCCAAATCTCCGAGACGGCAAAGCGCCTGTACGTTCATCGCAATACGGTCATCTACCGCCTTGAAAAATGTGAGGATCTGCTGGGCAAAAGCTTAAAAGATCCTGAAACGACGATGCGTTTGCGGCTGGCCTTACGGATGCAGCGGCTGATCAGCTAGCATCTGTCACATAATCTTACAAACTAAACCGTTTTTCGTCACTTCCAGCAATAATGCCTGTCTTTTTCAGCTACTGTACCCAATGACACCCAAAAATCAGCACGCTATCATGTTACTAAAGTTTACATACAAGGAGGGACTATGTTGAAACAAAGATCGTTTGCGGTGTTTTCTCTTGGCCTTCAGCATGTACTGGCCATGTATGCAGGTGCGATTTTAGTGCCCCTGCTTGTCGGCAGGGCGCTGAATGTAACCTCTGAACAGCTGTCTTACCTGTTAGCGATTGACCTGTTAACGTGCGGCGTCGCGACGCTTTTGCAAACCTTGCGCGGCGCACACATCGGCATCGGGCTTCCCGTCATGCTGGGCAGTTCGTTTGTGGCCGTCACTCCGATGATCGCTATCGGCGCCAATTACGGCATTCACGCGGTTTACGGTTCCATCATTACAGCCGGTGTATTCATCTTTTTGTTTGCGCGTTTTTTCGGCAAGCTGACCGTGTTATTCCCTCCTGTCGTAACAGGAACCGTTGTGACCTTAATCGGCCTTTCACTTGTTCCGGCAGGTGTGAAAAATATGGCCGGCGGCGAAAAAATAAACGGCGGCGCCAACCCCGAATACGGTTCGCTCGAAAACCTTCTTCTCTCTGTCGGCGTTCTTGTTCTGATCCTAGTCCTCAACCGCTTTCTCAAAGGGTTTGCCCGAACGCTGTCTGTTCTGATCGGAATCGCCGCCGGAACAACGGCAGCGGCGCTCATGGGCAAAGTCAGCTTTTCTGCTGCTGCTGAAGCCCCGTTCTTCCAAATCCCGAAACCGTTTTATTTCGGAGCCCCTTCATTTGAAATCGGACCAATCTTAACGATGCTGCTCGTCGGAATGGTCATTATCGTCGAATCAACCGGCGTTTTCTACGCAATCGGCAAGATATGCGGCAGATCTTTAACCGAAAAAGATCTTGTCAAAGGCTACCGGGCAGAGGGAATCGCTATTCTTATCGGCGGGCTGTTCAACGCCTTTCCTTATAACACCTTTGCGCAAAACGCCGGCTTATTGCAGCTGACGAAAGTCAAAACAAGAAATATCGTCGTTACCGCAGGCTGTATCCTTGTCTGTCTCGGCCTGATACCGAAGATTGCCGCCCTTGCTTCTGCCGTTCCTGCTGCTGTACTTGGCGGCGCAACCGTTGTCATGTTCGGCATGGTGATTGCCTCAGGCGTTAAAATTCTCAGCACAGCGGATCTCAAAAACCAATACCACCTCTTGACCATCGCATGCTCAATCGCACTCGGCATCGGCGCCAGCACGGTCCCCGGGATTTTTGCTGAATTCCCCGCTCCAATCAGAATTCTGGTCAGTGACGGCACCATCACCGGCAGCCTGACCGCCATCTTTTTGAATCTATTTTTCAGCCTGCGCGGCAAAAAAGAAAAAACAACACAGAAAACCGAACTTCCGGCATTAGATCATACACTCGCATTAGAAAAAGAGGTGTAAAAAAGATGCAGAAACAGCAAAATGCCTTTCAGCTGGTGATGCTCGGACTTCAGCATATGCTTGCCATGTATGCGGGAGCCATTCTCGTTCCGCTGATCGTCGGAGCGGCGATCGGGCTGAATGCGGGGCAGCTGACATATTTAATCGCGATCGATTTGTTCATGTGCGGGGCGGCGACTCTTTTGCAGCTATGGAAAAACCGGTTTTTCGGCATCGGCCTCCCCGTTGTGCTCGGATGTACGTTTACCGCGGTCGGCCCGATGATTTCCATCGGCAGCACATACGGTGTCTCAGCGATCTATGGCGCCATTATTGCCGCAGGGCTGATTATCGTCTTAGCCGCGGGCTTCTTCGGAAAGCTTGTCCGCTTTTTTCCGCCTGTCGTGACCGGCTCAGTCGTCATGATCATCGGCATCAGCCTGATTCCGACGGCAATGAATAACCTGGCCGGAGGCGATGGAAGCAAAGACTTCGGCTCATTGGACAACGTGCTTCTCGGGTTTGGCGTCACGGCTTTTATCTTATTGCTGTTTTATTTCTTTAAAGGCTTTATCCGCTCCATTGTGGTTTTGCTCGGCCTTATCGCAGGTACAGCGGCCGCATTCTTCATGGGAAAGGTCGATTTTTCTGATGTCATGGAGGCGTCCTGGCTTCATATTCCGTCTCTGTTTTATTTCGGCATGCCGACCTTTGAACTGCCGGCTATTGTGACGATGCTTCTCGTTGCGATTGTCAGTCTGGTCGAATCAACAGGTGTTTACTTTGCGCTTGCCGATATCACAAATCGCAGGCTGTCGGAGAAGGATCTGGAAAAGGGCTACCGGGCGGAAGGCCTTGCGATCGTGCTTGGCGGCTTATTTAACGCGTTTCCCTACACAGCTTTCTCGCAAAATGTCGGTATTGTCCAGCTGTCAAAAATGAAAAGTGTTAACGTCATCGCCGTCACGGGAATGATGCTGATGGCAATCGGACTGGTTCCAAAAGCAGCTGCACTGACAACAGTGATTCCAACCCCCGTTCTCGGCGGCGCGATGATCGTCATGTTCGGCATGGTCATTTCTTACGGGATCAAAATGCTTTCCAGCGTTGATCTCGACTCGCAAGGCAATCTGCTGATTATCGCCGCTTCCGTCAGCTTAGGGCTTGGCGCAACGACAGTTCCCGAGTTGTTTTCCTCTCTTCCGGGAGCGGCTTCAGTTTTAGCAGGAAGCGGAATTGTGATCGGCAGTTTGACGGCAATTGCATTGCACGCTTTTTTTCATACCAAACAGCCGGATCACGCTGAAATAAAAACGTAAAGGAAGATGCCAATGTTCACTATGGATGACCTGAATCAAATGGACAAACACACTCTGGCAGACACGCTGGGATCTATTTTCGAACGCTCTTCATGGATTGCGGAGGAAGCGGCGGAATTACGCCCGTTTTCTTCCCTTTCTGACCTTCACCGCAAAATGGCCGGCATTGTAAAAGCCGCGGACCGCCAGACGCAGCTTGATTTAATCAACAAGCATCCCAGGCTCGGAACAAAGAACACAATGAGCGCTGATTCGGTAAGAGAGCAGCAGAACGCAGGGCTCAGCAAACTTGAACAAGAGGAATACGAGGAATTTCTCAAGCTGAATGAACATTATCATGAACGCTTCGGCTTTCCTTTTATTTTAGCGGTAAAGGGAAAGACGAAACAGGACATTCACCGGGCCCTAGTGAAAAGGCTTGAGAACGAACAGGAAACCGAGTTCCAGCAAGCTCTTATCGAAATTTACCGCATCGCCCGCTTTCGGCTGGCGGACATCATAACTGAAAAAGGAGAGACGCAAATGAAAAGAACCATGTCTTACGGCAAAGGAAATGTATTTGCCTACCGAACGTTTTTAAAGCCGCTCACAGGAGTAAAGCAAATCCCAGAGTCATCTTTTTCAGGGAGAGACAATACCGTTGTCGGCGTTGATGTGACATGCGAAATTGGCGGAGACGCATTCCTGCCGTCATTTATAGACGGGGATAACACCCTCGTCGTGGCGACGGATTCAATGAAAAACTTTATTCAGCGCCATTTCGCTTCCTATGAAGGGACAACAATTGAGGGGTTCTTACACGATGTGGCTCACCGATTTTTAAATACGTATTCTCATATGGACACGATTACTCTGACGGGCGAAGAGATTCCATTTGAAGCAATGCCCGCATACGAGGCGCAGGAGCTCCGCACAAGCCGGCTCGTTTTCAGAAGATCGCGCAATGAACGGGCCCGGTCTGTGCTGAAAGCGGAACGAACAGGAGAGACCATAACGATTATAGAGCAGTACAGCGAAATGATGGATCTTCAGCTCGTCAAGGTGAGCGGCAACTCTTTCGTCGGCTTTATTCGCGACGAATATACGACTCTCCCCGAAGACGGCAACCGTCCGCTGTTTGTCCACCTAAACATCGGCTGGCATTACGAAAACACAAATGACGCATACGCTTCTGATCCAGCCCGCTACGTCGCCGCTGAACAAGTCCGCGACTTGGCGTGCGCCGTGTTTCACGAGCTTGAAACCCCTTCAATCCAACATTTAATCTATCATATCGGCTGCAGAATTTTAACGAGATTCCCGCAGCTCACTAATGTCAGCTTCCAATCTCAAAATCACACATGGGACACAATCGTGGAAGAAATTCCGGGGTCCAAAGGAAAAGTCTACACCGAACCGCGCCCGCCATTCGGCTTCCAGCGTTTTACCGTGACAAGAGAAGACGCCGAGAAAGAAAAACAGAAAGCCGATGAAGCCTTAGGGAGCCTGAAAGCCTGATGGGAAAGCTGACGACCCATATCTTAGATTTAACCTGCGGCAAACCCGCGGCGAACGTAAAAATTGAATTGAAGCGGCTGGGCGGCGGAGGCTTTAGGAAAGAGGCATACACCAACGCTGACGGCCGAGTCGATGCCCCGCTTCTCGCAGGTGAAGAGCTGGTGTCCGGAGAGTATGTGATGGAGTTTCATGCAGGGGACTATTTCGCGAGTAAAAACGTGAACGCATCCGATCAGCCGTTTTTAACCATCGTCACCGTCCGTTTTCACATTGCAGATTCAGATGCGCATTATCATATCCCGCTTTTGCTGTCGCCGTTTGGTTATCAGGTGTATAGGGGGAGTTAAAAAGAAAGCCCGCCGGTGAGGCGGGCTTCTCCATGGCAGCATTCACAGCTGCAAGGAAAGAGATGTATTCACTGCTGTTTGTGCATGAATGAAAGCCGTATCAAATAATGGCACTTCAGAATCCTCGGCTTTTACTAATAATCCAATTTCAGTACATCCGAGAATAATCCCTTCCGCACCCCGATCCACCAAATGATTGATAATCTTCTTATACATGGTTTTAGACGACTGTTTGATTTCGCCTAAACACAGCTCCTGATAAATAATATGATTGATTACTTCTCTTTCCTCATCAGCAGGCACAATGACATTAATATTGTGAGACTCAATACGTGATTTATAAAAATCTTGTTCCATCGTATACTTCGTTCCAAGTAAACCTACTGAACGAATACCTTGTCTTGTGATTTGATCGGCAGTTGCATCTGCAATTTGTAAAATAGGGATAGTGATCATTTTCTGGATACAGCCAATCACTTTATGCATGGTATTTGTACATATGATGATAAAATCTGCCCCGGCTTTTTCTAATGATCTCGCAGCTTCCCCCAAAGCTGCACCCGCCTTATCCCAAGCCCCTTCAGACTGATAGTGTTCAATCTCTTTAAAATCAACACTGTATAAAACGCATTTTGCAGAATGCAGCCCTCCTAGTTTCTTTTTTATCTCTTCATTGATTATTCGATAATATTCAGCCGAAGATTCCCAGCTCATTCCGCCAATAAGGCCGATCGTTTTCATATAACCACTCCTGAATTTTTCCAGAATATAATCAATTATTCTAAAGTATTGATTAGTCTTATACAATTATTTGTTTTTCAGAAAATGGCCTGCGGGGAAAATATCCCGAAGTTTTTTAGATACTAAAAGTCCGGCTTTTAACAGCCGAACTCCCTTTTCCCCCTGTTCAGCTCTCTTCTCATCCTCCAAGCCGACCGCATAATCCCGCCATACCCGGTGCACCGGCACAAATTCCCTGCCAGCCCTTCTTCTATCTCTTCATCTGTGGGATGCGGGTTTTCTTCGAACAATGCTTTAAGCGCAATGATCATTCCCGGCGTACAGTAGCCGCATTGGAAGCCGCCTTCTTCCAGGAAAGCGGTTTGGCACATATCCAGCTCTTCTTTTTGAAGCCCCTCGATGGTTGTGATGGAATGGCCGTCTGCTTGATAGGCCATCGTCATGCACGCATTGGCCAGCTTCCCGTCAATTAAAATGGAGCATGCTCCGCAGCGGCCGATACCGCAGGACACCTTTGTCCCGGTCAGCTGAAATTCCTTTCTAAGCAAATCACTCAGACGAGCCGTGGGAATGGCTGTCACCTCACGCTCCTGCCCATTTACGGTCATTCGGTACTGTCCCTTTTTTACAGGAAGTGATCCAGCCTCTTTTACGTCCATTGCTTCAGCCCCTTTCTGTCTATCGCTTCAAGCAGCTCTTCTCTTGAAATCGGCAGCTTGTTTATCCAGCATCCGACCGCATCATGTACAGCCTTTACAATAGCGGGAGTGATAGCGATCGTTCCGATTTCGCCGACTCCCCGCGGTCCGTATGCGTCTCCCTTCATCAGTTCTTCTATTGCGATCACCTTCATGCAAGGAACATCTTTGACGACTGGGATTAAATAGTGATCGAGATTTTCCGCAGCATAACGGCCGTCCGTCATTTTTGCTTCCTCCATCAGCGTATAGCCGATCGCCATGGCGGCGCCGCCTTCAATTTGGCCCCGATAACCTTGCGGACTGACAACCGGCCCTGCCGCAATGGCGTGCTCACAATCTATCACTTTGACATCGCCTGTTAACAGATCCACCTCCACCTCAACAGCCGCCGCTCCAAATGAGTAAAGGAAATGGCCGCCGTCCACGGGATCAGGCGTTGTCGGAAAGTCAAATGCCGATTCCTCTGCCAAAGGGCCTTTTTCAGCCAGCTCTTTATATGTCACCATGAGCTCCTCTGTGTTTTTATCACGCAAGCCTTTAGCGCCGGGAATAAGGGTTTCCGCCGAACAGCCGCTCCATTGTGCCGCCCGTTTTTTCAAGCGAGAAAGAAACGGCTTCTTCAAACGGTGAATGGCGTGCCATACCATGCTTGTGCCGCGGGATGCCGTGGAGGAGCCTGACTTCGGCACTTTTGCGGTATCCCCAATGACAATGGTAATATCCTCTGCGGCACATCCAAGCTCCTCGGTGACGATATGTTCAATCGCTGCCAGAATGCCCTGTCCGCATTCTTCAAATCCGAACGAAGCTGTAATTTTTCCGTCACTTGAAAGGGACAAACGGCCTCCCGCCGCATCCATTCGGCCATAGCCCAGCCCGCCGCCGTGCATCGTTATTGCCGCTCCCGTGCCGCTCCGTATATACCCGGTGTTCCGGCGTTTTCTTGTCAAAATGGGAGATTCAGAAATGGCATTCAGCACCTGTGCCGCTCCGTCAGTCGGTGCAATCCGATGCTCCAGCGGCCCTAAGTCATACGGCTTTCTGATATTTTTTCTTCTCAGCTCCAGCGGGTCGATACCGAGCCTATCACTGAGGCGGTCGAGATGGGTTTCAAGGGCAAATGTGATTTGATTGCCGCCAAAGCCCCGGAATTCTCCCGCCACCCCGTTGTTCGTAAACACAGATATCCCTTCCGTCCGGATATTCGGAATACGGTACGGCCCTGCGGCATGCTCGACTGAAAAATCAAGAACGGCGGGTCCAAGTGTGGCGTAAGCGCCTGTGTCCGCCACAATTTTCACATCATGAGCCAAGAGCTTTCCTGTTTGATCAGCTCCCGTTTTTATTGTCACCTTCATCGGATGGCGCTTAATGCCAGAACGTACAGATTCCTTTCTCGTCTGATGGATTTTGACAGGGCGTCCGCTTTTCAGGGCCAAAAGCGCGGCATACGGCTGGATATTCAGCTCATCCTTTCCTCCGAACGAGCCGCCCATCGGACTCGACACAACCCTGATCTTCTCTTCAGGAATGTCAAAAATACGTGCAAGCTGGAAACGGTCTTTATAGCCGTGCTGTGTTCCTGCATACATCGTAAAGCCCCCATCATCCTCCGGAACGGCTGTGCCTCCTTCCGTTTCCATATACGTATGCATCTGCCGGGGCAGCTCATAGGTTTCTTCAAGGACTGTGTCACACACCCGAAACCCTTCCTCGACATCGCCGTTTGAAAAAAACGCGCGGTGCAGAATGTTGCCGTCCTCGTGCAGTCTATGCGCGTCCGGAAGAAGCGCTTTTTCCGGTGAATCAATGATCTCAAGCTCTCTATACTCAACACGAATCAGCTCCAGCGCAGCCTCCGCGATTTCCTCCGTTTCTGCAGCCACGGCGGCAATCGCATCCCCGACATACCGTACTCTGTCCTCGCATAAAACCGGCTGATCAGGGATGACGATGCCAAATCGGTTTAATCCGGGAACATCTTTATGAGTGACGACAGCCCGCACACCTTCCAATTCTTCAGCTTTCATGGTGCAAATCGACACAATCTCCGCATGAGGATAAGCGCTTCTTAACACCTTGCCATACAGCATTCCGCGAAAGCTGAGATCGGTCATATATTTCAGTTCTCCTGTGACCTTTTCTCTTCCATCCGGCCTGACTCTTGACGGTTTGTTGATCATCATTTATTCCCCGCCATCAGCTCTGACATAATGACGTTGGCAGCGGCTTTTTTTCTGTATGCCGCTGACATAAAAGCATCTGCGGAAAATGGCAGCTCATGGATAAGCGTTTCGTACAGCTCGTGCGGATCACACCCTGACATCATCCACTTCGCTTCACTTTCCAATAATCTTTCAGGTGTAATATCAGCATGGCCAGCGGCGAGACGAATGCCGCCGTCTTTCAAAAAACGTCCAGCCGCAACAGCAGCCGCTCCTGTAAAAGCCTGACGCCTCCCAAGCTTGCGGTAAAACACACGCTCTCCCTCCGCACGCGGGATGATGACACGCGTGACGATATCACCTCCATCATTTTCATCTGCGAGCCAATCGCCAAGCGGCAGTCTGATCAGCTCCTTTTGATATGCGACAAGCTCCGCATCAAGTACGAGCAAGAGCGGAATCAAATCGCCGATTTTACTCGCGATATTTCCGCCAATTGTGGCCCGGCTGCGGACACCCGGTGCGGCGACGGCGGAAGCAGCGTCGCTGAAACAACGAAGCGCACTCTTGATGAAAGGATTCTTTCTGCATTCATTCAGTGTCGTAAGCGCTCCGATCGACACGTGGGTGTCACTGACGCTGATCCCCCTCATCTCTTTTATTCCTTCCAGACTGACAAGGTGCTGTTTCGAAAGAATTCCCTTATCCCACTGAAGCTGAAGCCATGTGCTGCCCGATGCGGCACACACATCCGGGGCAAACTGCTCTAAAAGCGAATAGGCTTCATCGAGCGCTGCCGGTTTCCATAATTGAATATTCATCCTCGCTTTTGGCACTTGCCCGTTCATACCATCGCCCTCCTCACCATCTCATATTCCTCCGGTGTATCAATATCGTTCAGCTCCGCGCTTTCCTTTGCCTCCAAAACGGCTCCCCTTCCAAGCTGCCCGCTTTTCAGAAGTCTGCGGGCTCCTTCATCTCCCTTTAGCTTCTTTATATAAGGAAAACACGCTGCTGAGAAATAGATTGGCGGGGCAGGGGCGCCTAAAGATGAAGACACGGCAAACGACTCAGGTGCCATCGCCACAAGGGCATTGAGATGATCAACGGAAAGCTGCGGCTGGTCGGCTAATAAAATGACAACGCCGTCCGCTCCCATGCTTTCCGCTTTTCTCACCCCGCTGCTGACTGAATGCCCTTGACCTTTTTCTGCGTCTCGACAAACATGCAGACTCCAGCGTTTTCGAAAAGGCGGAGCGTGATAGGGCGCTCCCATCCATTCAAGGGAAGCATGTTTTGTCCGCTCGACGATCAGCACGTGATCAAGGCCGGACAGAAGAGCCGTTTTCAAGGAAAGCGATCCGACGGTTTCTCCTTTTAGCGGCAAAGCCAGCTTGTTTCGGCCCATCCTTTCGCTTTTGCCGGCAGCGAGAAACACACCGATCAGATAGGGGCTTCTCATACAACCGCCAGCCGTTTTCTTGTTTGAATGATTTCCGCAACAACGCTGACGGCGATTTCCTCGGGGCCTTCCGCACCGATTGACAGCCCGACCGGACTGTAAAAGTGAGCCGGCGGCTGTTTTCCGTTCAGCAGCCGCTTCGTGCGGTTCGCCGAACCCAACAAACCGATATAACGAAGATGTTGAGAAAATAAAAAGTCGATGATCGCTTGATCGTGCTGAAAATGATGGGTTGCCACAACAGCTGCATCCTGCGGCAAAAACTGAAATTCATTGAGCATTTGTTCCGGAAAAGCGGTGATCAGCCGATCCGCTTTTGGAAATAGAGAGGATGTGCAATAAGCGGGACGCCAATCTGTCACGATCACAGAAAATCCTGTATCAGCCGCCAAATTGGCAAGCGGCACAATATCCGGTCCCGCTCCGAACAGAATGAGGCGCGGCTTCGGTTCAATCCGCTGCATAAACAGGTTGGCAGATGGATCAAAATGCGGTAAATGAAGCGCAGAAACGGTACGTTGTATGTCTTCCAGAGGCGCGCCCAGCCAATTCCCGAAATGCCCGTTTTCCGTCAGAAATAAAGAACGGGAGGAATCAATCTGCGTAACGGCTGTTACTGCTTTGCCAGCATGAAGGCAGTCTCGCACTCTTTCATAGTGCCGTCTTTTTTCCTGAGTGATTGCTTCCGCATGAATATGAATCATGCCGTTGCAGCCTGCTCCCATGCCCCAGGAAAGATCGTCCTCCGCCCGCATATCATAAGAAATCAGCGCTGACGTCAGCTGATCACCCAGCTCACTGATTCTGCGGAATAAATCTTCTTCCACACATCCGCCGCTCAGCAGGCCGACCCTTTCCCCATTTTTCTTAAAGAGCATAGAGGCGCCTGCTTTTCGATATGCGGAGCCTTCTACTTGAACAATTGTCGCCAGCACAGCCTCTTCCTGATCTTCTAGAAGCGCATCTACCATCATGTGCAAATTTGCCATTGCTGTATCCCCCTCTCTTACATTGCTGTGAGAATCAACAAGTTCAGCGTGATTTTATAGGTAACTTGTATAAAGAATAGATGATGGAAGAAAAATTGACTCATGCTTCGTCAGAAAATACAACACGGAGAGAGAAGATTTGTAAAAAGAGTCAAACGGAGAAAAACGGATTGGAGAAATAGCACATCATATGACTAAAAAAGCTTGCGGAGTTTCCGCAAGCTTTTCTTTATACCGCCGCCTGACGGGCGGCGTTTTCATACACGTCAAGCGCCGATTGGAGCGCTTTTCCCGCTTCGATCGCTGCACCATGTCTGAGCAGCACAGCCTCCAGCCCGGCAAGGACGAACAGCACGTTTTCTTTTCTGCAGCTGTAGCCCATCGTGCCGATTCTCCAGATCTTCCCCGCCAGCGGACCGAATGAGCTGGCAATTTCGATGCCGAATTGCGCCAGCAGCATGCGGCGGACAGACTCGCCGTCAATGCCGTCCGGAATTTCTACACAGGTGACAACAGGCATTTTGCAGCTGTCATCTCCAAACGGATTCAGCCCCATGGCCTGAATCCCTGCCGCTAATGCGTTCTCATGGCGGCGATGGCGCTCAAAGCGGGCTTCCAGACCTTCTTCAAGCACCAGCCTGACACCCTCACGCAAGGCATAGAGCATCGTCGTCGCTTCTGTATGATGATTGAGCCGTCTTTCGCTCCAATAATCCTCAAGCTGGCTCAAATCAAAATAATTGCTTGTGATCGGCCGGTTTCCTGAAAGCGCTGCCCTGTCCGCTTGTGTCGCAATCCCGCGCTCTACCTTTTTACGAGCCGCAATCACATCCGCCACCCGCTCATTATATGTAATCGGCGCCATCCCCGACGGAACAGACAAGCATTTTTGCGTGCCGCCGATGGCCGCGTCAATCTTCCATTCATCCACCTTTACCTCGCAGCCGCCGATCGTCGCGACTGCGTCGACGACAAACAATACATTGTGTGCGCGGCAGGCTTCGCCGATTGCTTTCAGCGGGTGAATCCGCCCTGTCGAAGTTTCGCCGTGCACCATCGCCACGATTTTCGGCTTCACTTTTGTCATTTCCCGTATGATGTCCTCCGGGTCAAAAACCGTTCCCCATTCGCACTCAAGCGTATGAACATTTGCCCCGTACCGCTCGGCGATTTCAGTCAGCAAATAACCAAAGCGCCCGTAAATGGGGATGAGCACATCATCTTCAGGTTCAATGATACTCGCCAGCACCGCTTCGATTCCCGCCCGTGACGTGCCGTCAATCGGGTATGCCCAGCGGTTTTTTGTTTGAAACAGCTCCCGAAGCATTTCCATCGTTTCATTCATGATATCCGTAAACGCCGGATCAAATTGCCCGACTACCGGGGTGCTCATCACTCTCAATACACGCGGATCTACCTCAACAGGGCCCGGCGTCATAATCGTTCTTAACGGCGTGCATAATTCCTTTCTGCCTGACACAGCCATTCCTCCTTTATCAGTAAGCCAGTTTGTATAATAAATCAGTCAGTGCGCGGACGCCGATCTCAAGCTGTCTGGCCGAGGTATATTCCTTCGGTGAGTGGCTGATGCCGCTTCGGCTAGGCACAAACAGCATACAAGCCGGATGGCGCCGTCCGATCATTTGCGCGTCATGCCCTGCTCCGCTCACCATTTCCTCACAGCTGATGCCGTTTTCTGCCGCCGTTTCAAAAGCCGCATCCTTCAGCCTTTTATCCATCGGCACAGGTTCTATCCGCATATATTCATCAATCACGGCGTGAATTCCTTTTTGACGGCAAATTCGGTTGATCAAAACAGCCATATCTTCATGAAATTGCTTCAGCACGCGCTGATTTTGATGGCGTATGTCGATTGAAAACTGCACCCGCCCCGGGATGACATTGGCTACATTAGGTTCGGCCGTTATTTTTCCGCATGTCAGACGGAGCTCATCCGGCTGCTCTTCTGCGCACAGAAGCAGTTCATGAATGATGCGGCTGCCGGCTGCGAGCGGGTCCTTGCGCCATTTCATGGAGGTGGTTCCTGCGTGATTGCATTCTCCTTCGAGCGTGACCAGATATCGTCTCTGCCCCGCAATACTTGTCACGATGCCGAGATCCCTGCCTGACATTTCCAACGTCTGCCCCTGTTCAATATGCAGCTCAACAAACGCGCTGATATCTGTCCTATATGCTGACTGAAACACACCTTTGCCAAAACCGCTCTCATACATCGCTGTTTGGAGGGAGACTCCCGACTCGTCTCTTGGCTCTTTTGCATCTTGTTCTGAAAAAACACCCGTCATATTCCCCGACCCCCAATAGGTCATTGGAAAACGGCTGCCTTCCTCCTCACATAAGGAGACCGCCTCGAGTGTTTTTTTCGGCGCTCCGTATGTTTCCTTGAGCTGCTTTAACGCAAGCATTGCCGCCAGAACGCCATAAGCGCCGTCATACTTTCCCCCATTGATGACAGTATCAATGTGCGAACCGGTTACAATCACTTCATCCGGAGACTGGGTGCCCGAAAGCCTGCCGAAAACATTGCCGACGTCATCGAATCTTGTTTCAAGCCCGAATGAAGACATTTCCGTCTTCACTGCAAGCTGTGCGTCCATCCACTCTTTTGTGTACAAAAGCCTCGTTACACCGCCGTCTGCTGATGCGCCGTATTGGGCGAGCCATTCAATATAATCTGTGATGCTGTTTTTGACTGAAAGCTTCTGCTTTTCCATGTACTCCCCCCTCTGGCCGTTATGGTGACTTCATTATAGAAGGAGGAACACGACAGTTCATTGACAGATTAACCAAAAAAACGTTTATTTTTTGGTCACAGTATCTCATGTAAAACCCACAGAAAACACAGTAATCAGCCGCAATGGATGAAGGAACCAGCGAGAGGAAAAAGAGGACAAAAAACCTTTCATATGAACAAGCCAAGCTTGCGGAGAAACGATGCGCAGAGCGCGGGACAGATGAAAACAGAAATGCCGGCAGCTTGCCATCTCCCAACTGAAGCAAAAACCGGGTCTCAGGATATCCCCCAAAGGAACCAATTTACAATTTTAATGAAAAATATACAAAATGACACTTCTATCCTTTATATCAATTTTAGATAATAGATATGAGTTGATAAAAGGAGGGCAAGCGATGACAAAAAAAGCATGGTTTCTGCCGTTCGTCTGTGTATTACTGATTTCCGGATGGTTTGCGCCGGCAGCTTCAGCAAGCGCGCAAACCGCATTAAGCCTGAATGACCGATTGGCGTCTTCCCCTTCAGGAAAAATGAGCCTTCTCTCATTAGCCGCACCCGCAGCACCTTATACTGACATTGACACCTATTATGAAGGGGCTGACGGAAAAACAGGGAAATCGCTAAAAAGCGCCCTGCACCGCATCATCAGCGGACACACGATGCTGTCCTACAGCGAAGTGTGGAACGCACTGAAAGAAACCGATGAAGATCCGGCAAATCCGAATAACGTCATCCTGCTCTATACGAATGAATCACGGTCCAAAAACTTGAATGGCGGCAATGTCGGCGATTGGAACCGCGAGCACGTCTGGGCGAAATCCCATGGCAATTTTGGTACGGGCAAGGGACCCGGAACTGATATTCACCATTTGCGCCCGGCTGATGTCCAAGTTAACAGCGCCAGAGGAAATATGGATTTTGACAATGGCGGTACTGAATATAAGAAGGCACCCGGAAATTATTATGATGGCGATTCATGGGAACCCCGCGATGATGTAAAAGGCGATATTGCCCGCATGCTGTTTTACATGGCTGTCCGTTACGAAGGTGATGACGGCTACCCTGACCTTGAGCTTAATAATAAGACAGGCAACGGCTCGGCTCCTTATATCGGCAAACAATCTGTCCTGCTCGACTGGAATAAACAGGACCCGGTTGACGACCGTGAGCGAAAAAGAAATGAAATCATTTATGAGAAATACCAGCACAACCGCAATCCATTTATCGACCACCCTGAATGGGCCGGCGACATCTGGCCGTAAGAAAAAGGTGCTCCTGAAAAGACATCTTCAGCTTGAGCAAATTGCAGAAAATCATAAAACAATCTCTAAATGATCTTACGCTGGCATATTCAGCTCGGCGCTGTCCCGATTCCAAAATCAGCATCACTAGACAGCCAGCTTGAAAATATCTCTGTTTTTGATTTCTCCCTTGAAGAAAACGACATGAAGATCATCGATTCGTTTACCCGCGCGGAGTATGAGGAGTTTTAAGAGAAGTAATACTCAATAAAGAACGTGGTATAGCGGCCATCCTTTTCAGCGAATTAATTATCCCGTAATCACAGCTGCCCTGCTGATTTTAAGTCTTTCACTTGCCGTTACATTAAACGGAGGGACGCGGTTTCACCATCCTTATAGAGTCAGACTGTTTAAAAAAAGACCCCCTCGGGTCTTTTTTTGTGTTTTTTCAAATCATTTCCTTTACAGGATTGACATTACACCTTCAAATACATATAATCCTATAAAAATAGTAAGGAATGAATCTGTGAAGGAAGGTGGCCATTCTGATGAAGCGAAAAAGGGTCTGCACTCTCATAATCATAGCTGCTTTTTTAAGCCTCACTGCATGTACAGCCAATGAAACAAATGGAAAGCAGCCCATTCGAATCGGATTCCAAAAAGGAAATACGCTGCACCTTTTAAAAGAAAGCCGCTATTTAGAAAAACGATTACCACACGAGAAAATTGAATGGATTGAATTTGAAGGTGGCGGGGCTTTATTGGAGGCGTTGGCTGCCGGAAAGATTGATTACGGCAATGCCGCTGACGGATCAGGTATTTTTGCGCAAAGCTCCGGCAAACACATTGTTTACGTGGGTGCGAGTCCGCCAAATTTATCAGGTGTCGGTGTGGTCGTAAAAGAGAATAGCCCCATTCAATCCTTTGCTGATTTAAAAGGGAAAATGATAGCCGCGAATAAAGGGGGAAATCACCATTATCTCGCTCTCTTGGCTTTGAAAGCCGCCGGGTTAACCCAGCACGATGTCAAATGGGCTTTCGTATCGGATGCCGCCCAAGGCAGGGCTGCTCTGGAATCGGGTGAAGTCGATGCTTTTGCAACGTACGATCCGTTCCTCGCCGGAGTCGAAGAAAATGGACATGTGAGAACTCTCTCCCATCATGTTGCGGCTTATCCGAATCGAACGTTTTACTATGCTGCACCGCAATTCGTACGCGAACACCCCGATCTGGTCAAATCTATATTAGAGGAGACTGACCGCTCAGACCGATATGCCAGCACGCATCAAAACGAAATCGCCAGCCGTATCGCGACTCTGACCGGTATTCAGTCTAATATCTTGAAACGGGCGACAAAGCGAAAAAACTACGGCGTGAATACGCTGACGAAAGACATCATATCCGCCCAGCAGCAGCAGGCAGATGACTACTATCAGCTCGGATTAATAAAAGACCCGATCCGCGTTTCTGACATCATGCCTCTCGATCCTTTGCGGAAGCCTGTTTTAAAAGAAAGTAAAGGAGGCGAATGATGATGAGAAAAAGTGTACTTCCCTGGCTGGTGCCGATTTTTATTCTAATCGTTTGGCAATTATTTTCTTCCTCACATGTATTATCAGAGGGTCTTTTTCCTTCTCCGCTATCTGTTTTAAAAGCATTGTGGGAGCTCATCACAAATGGAGCGCTTTCTCTGCATTTACAAATCAGTTTAGCGCGTGCACTGAGCGGATTATTGATTGGCGGACTGATCGGCTTTGTCCTCGGTATTATCAACGGCTGGTCAGCGCTTTCCTTCCGTCTGCTAGATACAACCATCCAAATGATCCGGAACATTCCGCACTTTGCCCTTTTGCCGCTTGTTATTGTCTGGCTTGGAATCGGCGAAGCTCCGAAAGTATTTCTCGTCGCGCTTGGCGTCATGTTTCCCGTCTATATTAATACGCTCCATGGCATTCGGAACGTGAACCGCGAACATATTGAAATGGGGAAAATGTACGGCTTACGCGGTTTTCAATTATTCAAACAAATTTATTTCCCTTCCGCTCTTCCTTCTATATTCGTCGGCTTTCGTTATGCGCTCGGCGTTATGTGGCTGACCTTAATCGTTTCTGAAACAATCGCCACAAGCAACGGAATTGGCTACCTTGCCATGAATGCACGTCAATTTATGCAGACGGATGTCATTATCGTCAGCATTTTAGTCTACGCCTTATTAGGAAAAGCAGCCGACATCATTGCTCATATCGGTGAGCGCTATGCGCTTAAATGGCATCCTAATTATCAAAAGCAAGGATAGGAGTGAAAAAAATGGCACAGCCCTCTCAGAAAATAGAGTTGTATAACCAAGCAAATGAGCAAGCGGCCCAAATTAAATTGGACCATGTCAGCAAACAATTCGGCGGCACACAAGTCTTAAAAGACATTTCTTTGACAATTGAACAAGGCAGATTCACGGCCATCGTCGGAAAAAGCGGGAGCGGAAAAAGCACATTGCTCCGCATTCTGGCCCAGTTAGAACAAACGAGCTCAGGCCAACTGACATTCAGCGGCACAGATGAGAACAGCACCACAATGATGTATCAGGATTCACGGCTGCTGCCATGGAAAAAGGTCATCGATAATGTATTAATCGGGCTGCCGAAAGAGCGGACAGAAAAAGCAGAGGAAGTGCTGAAAGCAGTCGGATTGTGGAATTACCGCCACGCATGGCCGTATAAGCTGTCAGGCGGACAGCAGCAAAGGGTTGCCCTTGCTCGTGCTCTCATCAGAAAGCCGTCCCTTCTGCTGCTGGATGAACCGCTCAGCGCATTGGATGCCCTCACCCGTCTCGACATGCAGCAATTGATAGAAAAGCTATGGAAACAAAATGGATTTACAGCTGTGCTCGTCACACACGATGTGCAGGAAGCGGTCCGCCTTTCTGACCGCGTCATCATGATCGAAGACGGAGAAATCAGTTTCGACATCCCGATCCGCGCCAAACGCCCTCGCTCCTTGTCCGACAGCACACTCATTCAGATTGAACATGAGATCTTGCATCGAATTCTTCAGCGGACATGACAACGGGATGATGCAGCCTGACATTCAAGAGAAAGCTGACGGAATCACTTGTCAGCTTTTTCTGCCTTTACAATATATGAATGCGCAAACTCTTCTAAGCAAAATAAGTGCAGTCTGACAGCAGTTAAAGGTGTATTCATATCATGCTTTACTTTATGCAGGAGTTCCTTTTGCTGTTTGAGTTCCAGTTCGCGGTATGTTGTTCTTTCAATTAACATTACCGACTTGATCAGTTCCCCAATCTGAGGTGCTCCTGAAAAGGAGCACCTTTCCTAATACACAGCCTCTTCCGTCTCCGCATCGAAAAAGACGGCGTGATCCATTTTCACTGCCAGCTGAATCGAATCGCCTGCGGCAATTCGCGTGTTCCCATCCAGGCGCACCGTCAGCCGCTCGTCCCCGCTTGTGACATGGACAATCAGCTCCGATCCCAGATTTTCATTCACTTCCACCTTCGCTTTACACACTGAATCAAACAGCTGTTCATTCCCTGTCATGTGTGTAATATGCTCCGGCCGGATGCCGGCAATCATCTGCTCTCCGGCGTAACCCTTTTTTCTAAGCCGCTTCGCTTTTTCTTCAGGAATGTGAAGACGGATCGAAGGATTTGTGAAAAACAGCTCGCCATGCCGCTCTTCTATGACGCCTTTCAAAAAGTTCATTCCGGGAGAGCCGATGAAACCTGCGACAAACAGATTTGCCGGATAATGATAAATGTCATGAGGTTTCGCCACCTGCTGGATTTCTCCTTCATTCATCACGACAATCCGATCGCCCATTGTCATCGCTTCGGTCTGGTCATGTGTGACATAAATGATGGTGGCCTCTAAACGCTGGTGCAGCTTGCTGATTTCTGTACGCATCGTCACTCTCAGCTTCGCATCCAAATTGGAAAGCGGCTCGTCCATTAAAAAGACCTTCGGCTCCCTCACAATCGATCTGCCCAGCGCCACCCTTTGCCGCTGCCCGCCGGAGAGCGCCTTCGGTTTCCTCTTCAGCAAATGCTCAATCTCTAAAATTTGAGCTGCCGCATGAACCCGCTCGGTGATTTCCTGTTTGGACATCTTTCTGAGCTTTAATCCGAACGCCATATTATCAAAAACCGTCATATGCGGATAAAGCGCATAGTTTTGGAATACCATCGCGATATCACGTTCTTTCGGGGGGAGATCATTGACCCGCTCCCCATCAATGAGAAGGTTTCCTTCAGAGATGCTTTCCAGTCCCGCCACCATCCGCAGCGTGGTCGATTTTCCGCATCCTGACGGCCCCACCAGCACCAAAAGCTCCTTATCCTTTACATTTAAATCAAAGTCCTTCACCGTTAATTGTGAGTGATATGATTTTTTGACATGTTCAAATGTTAATGAAGCCATCAGACATTCCCCCTATCTTTTCATCTGTTATTTCGTCACTGGAAACAACTCGGTCTTTCTGTTATTTTTAAAATAATCAATTCCTATTTTTGCTATATTCCTAAAATAATAAATGCGGAATTTGTATTATAACGTCATATTACATTATAATATGAATAACAGGTTAAAAGGAGGCTACCTTTTGTTAAACAATGGAAGTTCTACACCTTTATACATTCAGCTGAAACAAATCATCAC
Organism: Bacillus sp. 5RYD7K; assembly: GCF_059831465.1. NCBI lineage: Bacteria > Bacillati > Bacillota > Bacilli > Caryophanales > Bacillaceae > Bacillus > Bacillus sp. 5RYD7K. The sequence goes on along the minus strand of NZ_CP191200.1, from coordinate 1,671,271 downwards.
TGATGATATCAAAAAGGGCGTGTATTCTCCCGCCGCCAAGCTGCCTACTGAAAACGAGCTTTGCAGCAAGTATAATGTCAGCCGCATTACCGTCAGGAAAGCCATTCTCGATTTAGTCGAAGAAGGCTATCTGATCAGGCAGCAGGGAAAAGGAACGTTCGTTAAAAGCCCTAAATTAAAACGGGAGCTGATTGCAGTAAACGGCTACTCGGAATTTATGGAATCAACCGGAAAAAAACCGAAGCACCATGTGCTGTCCCATGAGATCATTCCGGCGGCAAACCTCATTGCTGAGAAGCTTCAAATCAATCCCGAGAGCCCTGTCGTTGAACTAAAACGGATTTTATATAACGATGACCAGCCGCTCACCTTTGAAGTGACACATTATCCGCTGGATCTGTTTCCCACTATTGATACGTTTATTGCTGACGGCGTATCCATGCATGATATTTTGAAACAGCAATACCAAGTTGTTCCGACTCACAATACGAAGCTATTAAATGTCGTATATGCCCAGCAGGAGGAAAGCAAATACCTGGATTGCGATATCGGCGATGCGCTGTTTGAAATTGATAAAACGGCTTTTACATCAAATGACCAGCCAATCTACTGCTCATTGTTTTTGATGCACACAAACCGTGTCACCTTTACCATCAACAGCCCCTACACTTAATAGGCATAAAAAACGAGACACTGCTTACAGTATTCTCGTTTTTTCACTGCTTCCCCCGTCATCCTCCAAGCGATAAGGATGGCCATAGCCGAAAGCCCCGTACACGCTGCAAGTTTTCGCAGCCGTTTCCGCCGCTTGGCGCAAAGCAGGCGTTATGTCCTGCTTCTCACAAAAGGCAGTCAAAAAACCAGCGATAAAAGAATCTCCCGCTCCAAGTGTATCTATTATATCAATTTCCACAATCGGCTGATGATAGATTCGGTCTCCCGCAGACAGGATCGCTCCCTGGCTCCCGCGGGTCAGACAAACGAATTTGGCTCCGTACCCATGTGCTTTTTCAATAAGCGCACCGCACTCTGACTTACTCAAATCGCTTCCTGAAAAAAACGCATACGTCACATAAGGACAGACCTTTCTCAAATAATCATCCTCCCGATTGGTTGAAAAATCAAAAGAGACCGGGATCAGCCCGCACAGCTGCGGAAGATCGTTCTCAAGCCGGCTGTACACACTGGTATGCAGCAGATCATGCCCGCTGATAAAGGCGAGATCTTTCTCCTGGAACACGAGCCGGAGCCGGGACTGAATGCCGCCTTTATTTGACCTGACAAAAATCCGGTCCCCCTGTTCATCAAGGGTGACAATGGCCATTCCGTTTTCTCCGTGCGCTTGGCGGATGTAATCCGCATTAACCTTCTCTAAATTCAGTACGTTCAAAAGATGTGCCGCAGCTTCGTCATTGCCGACAATTCCGATATAAGAAGCCTCGTGCCCGAGCCGTTTGGCAAGCACAGCGACGTTCAAGGCATTTCCTCCCGGGTAAAACGTTTCTTGATCCTTATAGTAATCGACAACGTTATCTCCGACCGCAATCAATTTCATTTTTCTTCCCCCTTTAACCTTTTACACTTCCGCTTGCAATCCCGCGGACAAAATACTTCTGCATCAATAAAAATAGAATGATAATCGGCGCTGCTGAAATCGTTAACCCCGCCAGCAGGACGCCCCAATCTGTCTGCAGCGCGTCTCTGAACTGCATCAGTCCGGCTGGAATGGTCCGCAAATTCTCATCATCTATGAAAATAATCGCAAACATAAACTCATTCCACGTATGGTAAGCCGTCAAAATGCCGGAGGTGACCAAGATCGGCACACTCATTGGTAAGAAAATTCTGAAAAATACTCCGAAACTCGAACACCCATCTAAATAAGCCGCCTCCTCCAATTCTTTTGAAATAGAAAGAAAATAAGAGCGGATCAAAATGATGGTGAATGGAATCCGGTAAGCCGCATACGGGAGGATCAACGCCCAATACGTATTGTACAGGCCAAGCGACTGAATAATAGAATAAAGCGGCACAAGACTGACCTGCGGTGTCAGCATCAATCCGCCAAGACACAGCACCAAAAAGAATCCTTTTCCTTTAAACTCAAAACGGGAAAGTCCATACGCCGCCCATGCACTGATAAAGACAGTGATCACACACGTCAGCGCCGTGACAATGACACTGTTCATAAAATAAGAAGAAATCCCCTGATTCCAGGCCGACACAAAGTTCTCCGGATGCCAAGAAGACGGCAGCGACCAGCTGTGCTCAAAAATATCATCCGAGTTTTTAAAAGCGCTCATCACCATCCATAGAAGCGGGTAGGCGATCGCAATCAGATAAAGAAACAGAAAAACCCACACAGACGTTTCTCCGATGTACCATTTTCGTCTAGGCTTTCTTTTCTCCTCAATGCGCCGGTCAGGCACAGGCTCCAATCTGAACAAATCTGTCTTCTTCTGGGGCAGCATCTGTTAATCCTCCTTTCCGGTTTTAAAGAACTTCATTTGCATGAGCGACAATACGAGGGTAATGATTAACACAACGGTGGCAATCGCTGAGGCATAGCCCATCATATCCTTTGTAAAGGCGCTTTTATATAAAAACGTGCTTAAAACTTCTGAAGCGTTGCCCGGCCCGCCGCCTGTCAAGATGTACGGTTCATTAAATACCGTAAAAGCCCCGGTCAGCGTCATGACGACCGCCACAAAAGACATCTCTTTCGTCTGGGGAACGGTAATGTGAAAAAACTGCTGAATTTTTCCCGCCCCGTCAAGCCGGGCCGCTTCATACAGTTCATCCGGTATTTTTTGGATCGACACAATGTACAGCATCGCAATATAACCGACAGATTGCCATTGAGACACGAAAATAACAGAAAGCATAGCCGTGCTGTCCTCCCCAAGCCAAGCCCTCGTCAGCTGATCAAGACCTGCCGCCTGAAGCAGCTGATTCAAAAGCCCCGTCTCAGGGTTGTAAATAAAATCAAACAAAAGCGCGATCACCGTCATAGAGATGACGACCGGCAAAAAGAAAACGGTGCGAAAAAACGGCGACCATTTTCTGACCAGCTTATCCTCAAGCACCGCCGCCAAAATCAAACCGCCAAATACCTGGCATACAATGGAGATCACGGCGTAAAGCACATTATTGGAAAGCGCCCGGTAGAAGACAGGATCATGAAACAGTTCCACATAGTTTTTCAAGCCGATAAACGTTTTTTCCGGAGAAAAAGAGCTCCACTGAAACAAGCTGAGGAAGACATTCTCAAAAATCGGAATATAAACGAAAAGTAAAAAAACGAGAGCGGGCACCAAAAACAAATAGGGGATTATTTTATTCTGATTGACCAAGGATATCTCATCTCCTTTATAAAAAGAAAAGGTGCAAAGCTTCACCTTTTCTTTGATTTATTCAGCTTGCGCCCTCACTTGCTTCGCTGCTTTTTGAACGGTCTTCATCACCTGCTCCGGTGTCATGTCGCCGCCAAGCATTTGCTGGACGCTCGTTAGGTACGCATCTGCGACTTCAACATCGACATCCATATCAAACCATGGAACCATTGATTTCGCATCAACAATATGCTGAACGGCTTCACGCTGGACGGCTGTAGAATTTTCTTCAGTTGCCGTTCCTTGCACCGCACTGTATTTTCCGACATCTTTGACGAGCTTTTCCCCCATTTTCTTCGACGTCAGAAACTGCAAAAATTCCACCGCTTCCTTCGGATGTTTTGTTTTTGAGGAAATCATGAATCCTTCCGGCGCTCCCGTTAACGCTTCTGAAGATCCTTTTTGCCCGCTGATTTCAGGGAATGGGAACATCCCCAGATTCACCGGTTCAACCAGCTTGATCTCCGCTGTTTCCGCATATATCATCGCCGACTTTCCGCTCTTAAATTGCTGCCTTACATATTCGTGGTCGACGGAGTTTACATGTTTATTGAAGTAAGGCATCAGCTCCTGAAGCTTTTCAAGTGCTTTTACATAGCCTTCATCGGTAAATTCACCTGTTTTGGCGTTATAGTCCTTTTCCCGGGTTTTTTCATCGACCATCCGCTGATTGAGCGTGCCGATATAGTGGGAGATTGTCCAAAGTGCTCTTGTGCCGAAGCTGATCGGTGTGTAGCCATGTGCTTTCAGCTTCTTTGACACATCGATTAATTCGTCCCATGTCTTCGGCGGATTAAGGTTCAGTTTTTGAAAAATGTCTTTATTATAGAAGAATGATTTAGCGTCCATTTGCCATGGCACGCCATATTGCTTGTTTTCATAAGTAAACGGTGTAATTTGCGATTGAACGAGCTGTGATGACCAATCGGTATCATTTTTGTAGTAGGACGAGAGATCAAGTGCTTTATTGCCTTTAATGAATTTAAAAGCAAACTCGTCGCTCCAAGAGAAGTAAATGTCTGGAGGACTGGTGGTTCCCAGCATAACCTTAATTTTGTCTTTATAGGAGTCATTCAAAACGGATTCAATTTGAATGTCGATATCCGGGTGCTTTTTTTCAAATTCCTTTACAACCTCTTGAAAGTAACTTTTTTCCGGCTCCTTCGGCCATCTGTGGAAAAATTTCAATGTCACCTTTCCGTCCGCTGAACTGCTCTGACTCGAACAGCCTGCAATGGTGAGCAAACTGACAGCTGCAATGATCAAGAACAACAACATTTTCTTCAAAGGGTTGGCCTCCTCTGGACACTAGACTATAATGTTATATAACATTATAGTCTAGTGCATAATGGTTCCTCATTTTCAGATCAATACTCAACTTTCCACATGTATCTTCTATGAGATAAAGGATGATTTCTCGCCTCTGCCAGTTCGTCTGCATAGCTTCTCAGCACACGGTTGAGGACAAGCGGGGCAAGATAGCCTTTAACTGAATCGTCAATTGCAGTGAAATCGTAGGATGCGGCATCAAGCACAGTGAGCTTTCTGCCATACTTTTTCGAGAAGGAAAGCGCCCGCTCTTCAAGAGGTCTTGTTTCGTCTAAGCCGAGCAGGATAATAAATGGAACGGATTCATCAATGATTTCGAACGGTCCGTGAAAATATTCTCCGGCATGAATGGCGTGGGAATGAATCCATTGCATTTCCATGAGAATGCAGATGCTGTAGGAGTAAGCGACACCGTAGTTTGCACCGCTTGCCATTGTGTAAATGATGCTTTCTTTTTCATGAGCTTTTGCGAATTGCTGTGCGTTGTCAGCTTCCTGCTTAAGGGCTCCTTCATACACAGCCTGTAATTGGTCTAAGCCTTCAATGGCCTGCTCAAATTTCGTGTTTTTTTCTAAAACTTGCAGGGTGCCGAAAACGATTTGATACAAAACGCCATAGTTCGTATTGATCGCAAGCGCCTCATCACCCCAATCGTACTGGGCAACATATTGCGCTTCCTGTGCTAAAGGAGACTCCGGTTTATACGTCATCGCAATCGTAAGTGCGCCTTTGCCCCTTGCAAACGCGGCAGCTTTAACTGTTTCCGGGGTATTCCCCGAATGCGAGCACAAAATAACAAGAGACTTTTCACCAAGCTGAACAGGGTTGCGCTGGATAAATTCGTTTGAGCTGTAAAGGTCTGAGCTGATTGATTTTGACTCCCTGTCAAACACATATTTACTCGGATACATAATGGCCGAAGACCCTCCGCAAGCGACAAAGAAGACATGGTCAATGGTTTTCCCTTTCAAATCCTGCAAGAAAGCTTGAACCTCACGATTTACTTTTGCTGTGGCCTGACTCAAATCCTTCACTCCTTATTTTTATTATATAACGTTATATAACATTATATATTGTTATATTAATCGCAATAAAGGTGTGTTGTCAATTATATTTTCTGAAATTTCTAAAATATAAAGCGAGATCGCCTTAATTCCCGCACTCTCTTGACCTGACCCTTAGAGACACGTTTAGAATAAAAGCAGGGAGTGATGCAGAATGAATATAAAAGAAGCCGCCCGGCAGACGGGTCTCACGAAAAAAGCCATCAAATATTACGAGCAGGAAGGTTTAATCACCGTCAGCAAAAACCCTGATAACGGATACCGTGAGTATTCCGCAAAGGATGTAAATACACTGAAAATGATTGCCGCCCTCCGAATGCTGGCACTTTCCGTAAGCGATATTAAAGCGTTCCTCTTAGAGGGCAGCAGCCTGCATGAGATACTGCAGCAGCAGCATCAAAAGCTCAGCCGGCAGATTGAAGGGCTTGAGCAGGAACGGAAACTCACCGAACTGCTGCTCAAACGCGTGGAGGGTGCAGAAAATGTCGATTCCATTTTACATGACATCGGCGAAGTCCAAATAGACGAACCGAAGTATATGGGGCTTCAGCTGAAAAAACTGTTCCCGGGAGATTTCGGAAAATTTATCGCCGCGCTGTTTGAACCGTTCCTCGACTTTTCTATTGATACAGATGAGAAAAAAACGACATGGGCGGAGCTTATTAAAGTATTGGATGATATGGAAGAAGTGCCGGCCGCACACCCGATGATGCAACTGGTCGGCAGCGAGGATCCGGCTCAGCTCCAGCAGCACAAAGCCCAGCATGACCAATTCATCGAGCGGATTTTGGAGAGAGACCCCGCTACTTGGGACACTCATAAAAACACAATCATTCAGCTCGTAAAAAGAGTGCAGACAGATGAAGAATACAGAGAAAACCTGATCAAGGTCGGGGAATCCGCTTCGGATCTGCCGGCACTTAAGGCAGGTTCGCCTTTCAGCAATCTCCTTCAAAAGCTCAGTCCGACCTATGACAAATACGTGCGCCTTCAGCTTGAACTGAAAAAAGAAGCCGACGAGGAGCTCGGCTTTGATTCAGAGGCATATTTAAAAAAGATGCTGCAAATAAAAAAACGCTAAGGCCGATTTCCTTAGCGTTTCTTTCTTCAGCTTCAGTGCTGCGCATTAATGCGGTCCACGACATTAGCGATGAGCTGCTCTTTGCCTAAGTCGGAATCTTCGTCAACGCTTGCTACGGTCAAAATGATGGCCGCTACCGCAAGAGCGATCGTCTCAATGGCGGCTGCCGCGTTTAAAAACACCCAAACTGCCGTTGCGCATTGGCCGATGGCCGTTGATTTTCCTTTGTCCATGCTTTTTTTGTCAAATTCTTCTTTCAGCACTTTCGCCATAATCTGTGAACCTTGATCAATGACGCTGTTCACTTTCTCATAATCGCCGCTGTAGACAGCCGTTTTTAACTTTTTAAAATAATCCGGCGATGACTTTTTAATATCAGCGATCACCTGATCGGAAACTTGCTTTAATTCGTCCTGATTAATCTTTTTGACAGCTTTGGTATCCCATACCTCGGGAAGAAGCTTTGCGACCTCACCTTGTCCAAAAAAGATGCCGGAAAAAATGTCTTCACCCGAATAAGAGACGGCTGGCTTCGTTTGCGCTGTGGCATGCGGGCCGACTAATGCGACCATTAAAACAAACACCAGCAGCATGGCGGCAGCTGACCTTTTACTTTTAACCATATAATTTCCTCCTTTTCCTTTTATTGAGAAAATTGTATCTGATAAAATAGGGATTGTAATGGTTCAAAGCTACTGTTTTCTCTGCCGGCACCAAAAACAGGACCAAAATACCAGACACTGTAATGGAAAATGAGGTAAGCCCAAGCATGACAGCAAAAATTTCATGCATAAAAATGGATATAAACAAGATCAGGCGCCAATATTTTTTCGGAGCGAACAAAGCGCAGAACATAATAGTTTGCACAATGAGCGTGCCCCAAGTCGGGATGATGACAAGCTTTGACTGCAACATAAAGTCAAACAGACTGTGAAGCGCATCCGGCAGCCCCAGCATCGGATCGTTCAAATAGTAATAAACGGCGGTGCCGTTCTGCCACTCTTCTTCCATCAGTTTGGCAATGACGGAGTTAAAGTACAGCATCGCGACCTGTATTCTGATGATTGTCAGTGTCGCCCAGCATAAGGAACGGTAATAAGGCTCAAGCGGCCTTTTCTCAAAAGACGCTTCGTACGGAGACCAGTGCCATTTCCGCGGATCAGTTAATGTCAAGGGGAGCAGCAGCAGCGTAAAGACGGCAGCCACCTGATCTCCCCCGTCAAGGGTAACGGCGGAGTTTTGGAAGCTGTATGAAATCCACCAGTGAAAAAAACCGGTTAGGCGGGGCCGCCAGCCAATGACAACCAGAATTAAAATACAGATACAAACGGCTTTGACGACCTCAATGTAACGGAAATCGGGAAACAGCAAGAACAGGCTGAACGTATCGGAAAAGCTGAGCATTTGATTTTGCGTTTTAAAGAAGACAGATGCCGGATTGAACAGCAATGTCAGAAGCGTGCCGAGCGCGATTAAACTTCTGGCAAGACCATACACATTTGTCCAAGGAGGATTCTTCATCATCCATAAGGTGAGCTGCTTTTTTGCATCCTGAATCAATTGACATCCACTCCGATGTATTTTTTGATGGTTCGTTTCGTTTCAGTATGGCTGCTCCATGCCCATGGGGTAATGCGTTCATATGTAATGATCATTTTTCCTTTCAGCCTTGGGGAGGGAGACTCATTTTTCACCTTCAAAAATGTGGTATTCTTAAAGTCTTGGCCGGCCGTGAAGTCGTTCCACTTTTCTTTGGAAGGCAGCTTTTCCAGCATAAGGCCGAGTTCTATCCCTTGCGTCCGTCCGTGCCGATTTAAGCCGATCACGTTTTTCAGAGAATTATTCGGCCATCTGAGCTCCTCCCCGGCATCAAGAAGATAGATATTCAGGCTGTCTTCTCTCGGATCTTTACTGAAAAACCCCCAGCTTTGCGGATAAATCATAGAAACGGTTTTGGATTGATGTTTGGTTAATTGGATGGCGGAGCTTGGCAGTGCCGCGATAACGGTTAAAAACAAAACGATGATCCAGGCGGCCATGATAAAAAGAAAGAATGAAAACATGCCGGTTTGCTTCTTGTCAGTCAATCGAAACCCTCCTATTGTTTGGAAATTTCATTGACATGATTATACACCATCCAACAGGTAAAATATTGATAAATTAGATTTTTAGGACTAATATACTATTATATGTAAAAAAGGAGTGTTCATATGTTTTTGATGAATGATAAGGTGCTGTGGGGAGCTGTGGCTCTCGCCTTTATTCTGTCGATTGTGTGTTATCCGTTGCTTCCTGCTGATATGGTCATCCACTATGATGTGTCGAACCGTCCGAATACAGCTATTAATAAAACGGCCGGCGTTCTGATTTTACCCGTGCTTATGGTTGTCTGTATGTTATTCAGAAAACGGATCGTCCAGTTATTCCTCGTCGTATACTTTCTGCTGATCGTCCACATCGCGGTGCTGTGGCTGGCACTGTAACAACAATAAAACCGGAGCCTTGAAGGGCTCCGGTTTTCCTTATTTATAAAATACTTTCTCAATGTTGTATTTTGACTGAAGGGTATTGATCGCGTACGTTTCGTAAATCTCCCTTTCCATCGGATCATTGACGACACATACTTCAATTTTATACACTTCGTCCCTGTGATGTTTAACAGGCGACACATTGTCTTCAAAATGCTTTTTGATTCTTTGTCTTAATTTACGGGCTTTCCCGACAAACAGCAGCTCATCATGAATGTTATAAAACATAAAGATGCCGCCTTTGTCTCTCGGAATTCGGTGAAAATCAATGAAACCGTAAATCGCTTTAATCGCCGGTTCATTTTCCGACGGTGACTGCTGCCGTTCCGTAATGGTTACATCAGGAGCAGGAAGGTTTATTTTTATCAAAATGGGTCACGTCCTCTTATTCATTAAAGCTCCATCCTATCATAAGAATGCGCTAAAAGCTATTTTTTATTCAAGCGCCCCGGCCGGATCATAAAGGCTCAAATCAATTTCTGTCTGCTGATCGAGCGCGAGTTTCGCCAGTTCAGCCCCCAGATACGGCCCGCTCGTCAGCCCTGAGGCGCCCAGCCCGTTGGCAACGAGAAGTCCGCTGATATTCGGCAGTCTGCCGATGACGGGTAGAAAACCGGGAGTAAACGGCCGGAAACCGACTCTTGTCTCCATCAAAGTACTATCTGAAAGCCCCGGCGCCACGGTTAATGCTTTATCAAAAATCTCGCGGAGACCGCCGGCCGTCACCCGCAAATCCATGCCGGTATCGTTTTCATGAGTCGCGCCCGCTACAATCCGGCCGTTTGCAAACGCGAGAATGTATTGATCATTTGGAGGCATGACGACCGGCCAGCCGCCCGTATCCTCATCCTGAAGCTCTAAATGAACGATCTGCGCCTTTTGGTACGATACTGAAAAGCGGATGCCGAGCGGCTCAAGCAGCTCTCTCGCCCAAGCGCCGGCTGTTACGAGAACCTGATCGGCCAAAAGCGTGCGTTCTGCGGTTTTCACACCGATGACGGCACCGTCCTCTGTCAATATTGACGCCTCTTCATTGTAAACAGCCGCGCCGTGCTTAACGGCAGCGTTTAACAGCGCCTTACGAAGCGCCCTCCCGTTCACCCGGGCCGCACCGCTGATATGAACCGCTCCGTATTCCTCCGACAGCGCAGGAAACAATGCCTTCGTTTCTGCCGGAGTCAGTCTCGTAATGTCACCGATTTCAGGAGCGTCCTCTCTTCTTTTATAAGCTCTTTCCTCCATTTGGCTGAGCTTTTTTTCATCCGTATGGAGACTGACGGCACCGACCTTTTGATAACCGGTGTCCGTTTCTCCGTCGGCTTCAAGCTGCTGTATCAATTGGTTATAATAACGGGCTCCGCCTTTTGCGATCGCATACCATGCCTGATTGCGGCGCTGCGACAGCCACGGGCAGACGATTCCCGCCGCCGCGTCAGTCGCCTGCCCCTTGTGTTTCCGGTCAATGACCGTTACATCCGCACCGGCCTTTGCGAGATGATAAGCCGCTGACGCACCGAGAATGCCGGCTCCGATAATGATATAAGACTTCATGTGTAACACCTTTTCTGTCTGTTTTGTCTTATTTATTTTAACAAATGGAGCGCCCGGTTCCTACCGGAGTCCTGACAGCAATGATGAGTTTCGAAAACGGAAACGTATAATAAAAGGAATAAGTTCTTGTCTGGAAGCCGTTTTCCTCAAGAAGCTTTCTGTATTGAGACGTATTTTTTATATCTGACACAGCCAATGTGCCGCCAGGTTTCAGCACTCGCGCCATTTCCGCGATCGCCCGTTCCCTCTCTTTTCTGCCTGAAATGTTGTGTACGACAAAATGTGAAATGACAAGGTCAAACGTTTTATCAGGAAACGGCATATCTTGCGCGAGTCCGTCATACAAAGCAATTTCCCGCGCTCCTTCTGTCCGTCTGTTCTTTTCAAATGCGTCTCTCCCGTTTCCGCCCAGATCCCAGCCTGACCATTTGTCAATCGCTGAGACGTCAGCGCCTTTTTGAGCCGCGGCAATCGCTAACAGCCCCCGTCCCGTCCCAATATCAAGCACCTTCATGTCCGGCTTTAAACCGGAAAGCGCCAGAATACGATGGCGGTGTGAAAGTTGAATGGCCGTTGAATACAAGAGCATCCAAAGTCCGAGCACTAAAAACAAGGCGCCCGTCAGCCAGCCCCAGAAAACAGGAATCATGCCGCATAACGTGCCTGCGGCATAAAGGATCGCAAGTAAAATAAACCCAAAAGCCCCATAAGGCGCATCAATTCCGTATCGTGTTGTTATACCGTCAAGCCCTTTCAATATTTATCCAACTAGTATACCATAATATTCAAAAGCCGAAAGGAGAGAGGACAATATGAAACGCGGCATTACCTTTGACATCCCAAATCAATTCGGACGGTTTGCGGCAGACATATTAAAACCGTTCCCCATCTCTTCCTATACGTGGTTTATCGGTGATGGAGAGGCGTATACTGAGTTCAAAGAAGACACCGATACAGACCTGTTTCCGCAAAATCAGCGCATCATTGAGGGTCAAGAACTCCGTCAGCGTCTGGAAGGAAACCTTTATTATATGATTTTTGCTGAATTGAAAGCTTTCCCGAGCGGGATGGTAACGGAAATCAATACGTACGAGGAGTATGTGGAGAGTTCCTGTGAACTTGTGCTTCTCATCGCGGATTGCTCGTATGTAACGTTATATTGCAAAGATCCGGACATGCTCGAAGCTCTTTTTCAGCAGGCTGTACAATGCGGGTTTCATCGCATTGACTATGTTACAGATGAGAATGATGAGAGAACGGAATTATCTGTCTGATGAAGATGCGTTCTTTTTATGAAGCGCCGGATAGGGCTTATGATTCAAAATATTGACAAATTCGTGTGTTTTCAACAAAAAATAACCCCCTCATGTATACTGAGTGCGTAACTTACATATGAAAGGGGTATGACAATGAAAATCAGTTTGAAAAAAAAAGCAGGTTTTTGGAAGAAGACGGCGGTTTCATCTCTTATTTTCACCATGTTTTTTACCCTGATGATGAGCGGTACGGTTTTTGCGGCCGGGCTGAATAAGGATCAGAAGCGCCGGGCGGAACAGCTGACCAGCATCTTTGAAAACGGCAAGACGGAAATCCAATACGGCTATGTTGAAGCATTGGATGACGGAAGAGGTTACACCTGCGGCCGGGCCGGCTTTACGACGGCTACCGGAGATGCCCTGGAAGTAGTCGAAGTATACACGAAAGCGGTGCCGAATAACAACTTGAAAAAGTATTTGCCTGAATTACGGCGGCTTGCGAAGGACGAGAGCGATGACATCAGCAATCTGAAAGGATTCGCTTCTGCCTGGCGCTCACTTGGCAATGATAAGGCCTTCCGCGCTGCCCAGGATAAGGTAAATGACAGCTTGTATTATCAGCCGGCGATGAAACGTTCAGAGCAAGCCGGACTGAATACAGCATTAGCAAAAGCGGTGATGTACGATACGGTGATTCAGCACGGCGACGGCGATGATCCAGACTCCTTCTATGCCCTGATTAAACGCACGAACAAAAAAATGGGCGGGTCACCGAAAGACGGAACCGACGAGAAGAAATGGTTAAATAAATTTTTGGATGTACGCTATGATGATCTGATGAATCCGTCAGATGAGGACACCCAGGATGAATGGAGAGAATCGGTTGCCCGTGTCGACGTTTTCCGCGATATTGTCAAAGAGAAGAACTACAATTTAAACGGGCCGATTCATGTCCGGTCAAGCGAATACGGAAATTTCACGATTCAATAAACAAAAAAACCCCGCCATGTGGCGGGGTTTTACTATTAACCGATGGAGCCTTCCATTTCGAACTTGATCAAACGGTTCATTTCAACTGCGTATTCCATCGGAAGTTCTTTTGTGAACGGCTCGATGAAGCCCATAACGATCATTTCAGTTGCTTCTTCTTCAGAAATACCGCGGCTCATCAAGTAGAAAAGCTGTTCTTCAGAAACTTTTGATACTTTCGCTTCGTGCTCCAATGAAATGTTGTCGTTCAGAATTTCATTGTAAGGGATTGTATCAGAAGTTGATTTGTTATCCATAATGAGCGTATCGCACTCGATGTTTGAACGGGCGCCGTCCGCTTTCCGTCCGAAGTGGACGATTCCGCGGTACGTTACTTTTCCGCCTTGCTTTGAAATCGATTTTGATACGATTGTGGATGACGTATTTGGTGCAAGGTGAATCATTTTCGCACCTGCGTCCTGATGCTGTCCTTTGCCCGCAAGAGCGATAGAAAGCGTCATGCCGCGCGCGCCTTCACCTTTCAGAATGACAGCCGGATATTTCATCGTCAATTTAGAACCGATGTTTCCGTCAACCCATTCCATTGTCGCGTTTTCTTCACAAACCGTACGTTTCGTTACAAGGTTGTAAACGTTGTTCGCCCAGTTTTGGATTGTTGTATAACGGCAGTAGCCGCCTTTTTTGACGATGATTTCAACAACCGCGCTGTGAAGTGAGTTTGTCGTGTACACAGGAGCCGTACAGCCCTCTACGTAATGAACGCTTGCTTCTTCGTCAACGATGATCAGCGTGCGTTCGAACTGGCCCATGTTTTCAGAGTTGATACGGAAGTACGCTTGAAGCGGTGTTTCAACCTTCACGCCTTTTGGCACGTAGATGAAAGATCCGCCGGACCATACAGCTGAGTTCAGCGCCGCAAACTTGTTATCAGTCGGCGGAATGACTTTCGCCCAGTGCTCGCGGAAAATGTCTTCATTTTCTTTCAGCGCGCTGTCTGTGTCTTTGAAGACGATGCCTTGCTCTTCAAGATCTTCTTTCATGTTGTGGTACACAACCTCAGATTCGTACTGTGCAGAAACACCGGCAAGGTATTTTTGCTCAGCTTCAGGAATACCGAGTTTGTCGAATGTCTGTTTAATTTCCTCAGGCACTTCATCCCAAGAACGCTCTGAACGCTCAGACGGTTTTACGTAGTACGTAATTTCGTCAAAGTTTAAAGAGTTTAAATCCCCGCCCCACTGCGGCATCGGCATGTTGTAGAAATGCTCAAGAGATTTCAGGCGGAAATCAAGCATCCATTGAGGCTCTTCTTTCATGCGTGAAATTTCTTCTACGATTTCTTTTGTCAATCCGCGCTCTGAACGGAAAATGGAAACGTCCTTATCGTGAAAACCGTACTTGTATTCACCAATTTCAGGCATTTTTTTAGCCATCCATTTTCACTCCAATCTTTTAATTGCCGCCTTTTTCGCCAGCGACTCCTTTTTCAAGTGCTTTCCATGAAAGGGTGGCACATTTAATCCGGGCCGGGAATTTCGAAACGCCTTGAAGGGCTTCAATATCCCCGAGATCTATTGAGTCGTCATACTCTTTCCCTTGCATCATGTCTGAGAAAATCTTAGACATGGAAAGGGCGGTATCAATATCTTTTCCTTTAATCGCCTGCGTCATCATGGAAGCTGAAGCCATGGAGATGGAGCAGCCTTCCCCTTCAAACTTCGCTTCCTGAACGGTATCGCCGTCAAGCTTCATTGTCAGTCTGATCCGGTCGCCGCAAGTCGGGTTGTTCATATCGACGACGATGCTGTCATCCAAAACCCCTTTGTTGCGCGGATTTTTGTAATGATCCATGATCACTTGTCTGTATAATGTATCTAAATTTGCATTAAAAGACATTTGTAAAGTACTCCTTTGTCTTTTGGAGAGCTTCCGCGAGCTTATCGATCTCTTCCTCTGTATTATACAGATAAAAACTCGCTCTCGCAGTAGCAGATACATCCAGCCATTTCATGAGCGGCTGGGCGCAGTGATGGCCGGCTCTGACCGCAATGCCCTCAGCATCAAGGACAGTCGCGACATCATGAGGGTGAACCTCATCAAGGTTAAATGTCACAAGGCCCGCCCGCTCTTTCGGTCCGTATACCGTCACGCCGTCGAGCTGTTCGAAACGGTCAAGCGCATAGGCCGCAAGCTTATGCTCATGCCGGGAAATCTCGTCGAGTCCGACCTCTTCAAGAAAATCAATCGCGGCTCCCAATCCGATTGCGCCTGCGATAATCGGCGTGCCTGCTTCAAACTTCCACGGAAGCTCTTTCCAAGTTGATTCATAAAGCCCTACAAAGTCGATCATCTCGCCGCCAAATTCGGCCGGCTCCATATTCTCAAGCAGTTCTTTCTTGCCGTACAGCACGCCGATTCCCGTCGGGCCGCACATTTTATGGGAAGAAAGCGCGAAGAAGTCGCAATCCAGATCCTGAACATCGATTTTCATGTGCGGTGTGCTCTGCGCTCCGTCCACCACGATGACCGCGCCGTTGTCATGAGCGATTTTGGCGATTTCTTTAATCGGGTTGATCGTGCCGAGCACGTTTGACACATGAGCGACCGCCACGATCTTCGTATGGCTTGTGACCGTCTGCCGGACGTCTTCCAGCGAAAGCGTGCCGTCTTCCTGCATCGGGATATACTTTAAAGTCGCGCCGGTTGCTTTTACAGCCTGCTGCCACGGGATGATATTCGCATGATGCTCCATTTGGGTGATGACCACTTCATCACCTGGTTTTAAGCTGGCGCGGGCATAGCTCAGCGCCACCATATTCAGTGAAGTTGTCGTGCCTTTTGTGAAAATGACCTCAGCCATTGACTTCGCATTGATAAACTTACGGACTTTTTCACGCGCTCCTTCATAGCCGTCTGTCGCTCTTGTGCCAAGAGTATGGACGCCTCTGTGAACATTGGAATTGTATTTGCTGTAATACTGATCCACTGCTTCAATGACAGACCGCGGCTTCTGAGAAGTCGCCGCGCTGTCAAGGTACACGAGGTCATGTCCGTTCACTTGCTGATGAAGGATCGGGAACTGTTCACGAATATCAGTGATATTCATTATTTTACTTTCCTTTCGATGACGGAGACGAGCTGTTTCTTAACTCCTTCAATCGGAAGTTCTTTTACCACCGGAGCAAGGAATCCGTAAATGACTAAGCGTTCCGCTTCTTCTTTCGCAATTCCCCGGCTCATCAGGTAGTAAAGCTGAATAGGGTCCACACGGCCGACAGATGCCGCATGTCCTGCAGTTACATCGTCTTCATCAATTAACAGAATCGGGTTTGCGTCGCCTCGTGCTTTTTCACTCAGCATCAAGACGCGGGATTCCTGTTCAGCGTTTGCTTTAGACGCGCCGTGCTCAATTTTGCCGATGCCGTTAAAGATGGAAGATGCGGCATCTTTCATGACTCCGTGCTTCAGAATATAGCCTTCTGAAGCTTTACCGAAGTGGATGATCTGCGTCGTAAAGTTTTCCGTCTGTTCTCCTCTTCCGACAACCACGGTTTTCGTATCGCCGTATGTGCCGTCTCCGTAGAGGTTTGTTGTGTTTTCAGAAATCGTGTCGCCGTCGTTCATCAGACCGAGCGCCCACTCGATTTTGCTGTCGCGTCCGCGCGCGGCTCCGCGGCGGTTGACGTATGTTGTGACGCCTGCTGACAAGTTGTCAACGGCACCGTACGTCACGCTGGCATTATCACCTGTGATCACTTCACTGATAATGTTGAATACAGCTTCTTTCGGATTCACCGTGCTGATATAGTTCTCAACGTAAGTGACGGAGCTGTGGTCTTCAGCGACGATCAGCACGTGGTTGAACAATGCCGTGTCATTGCTTTCATGAACGTAAACGGCCTGAACAGGCGTCTCCACCTGAACGTTTTTAGGAACATAAAGGAATGCTCCGCCGTTCATTAATGCCGCATGAAGCGCAGTCAGTTTATGCTCGTCGACCTTTACTCCGTCTTTCATGAAGTATTTCTCAACGAGGTCGCTGTGCTCACGGGCAGCCGTTAAAATGTCCGTGAAAATAACGCCTTTGTCTTTCAGCTCTTTAGAGAGAGACAGGAATGCAGGCGTTTGGTCACGCTGCACATATAACGTTTTGTCTTCGTTTTCGATATCGATCAGCGCTTTTGCTTCATCAGCTAAATCTTCCAAAGAAGCAAGCGGCGCGTTTTCTACTGTATGCTTGTTGAACTTTGTAAAGTTCCAATTTGTGATTTTTG
Source organism: Bacillus sp. 5RYD7K (assembly GCF_059831465.1). Lineage (NCBI taxonomy): Bacteria > Bacillati > Bacillota > Bacilli > Caryophanales > Bacillaceae > Bacillus > Bacillus sp. 5RYD7K. Next base: position 1,653,806 of record NZ_CP191200.1, on the reverse strand, counting down.
TTTTATCAGGCTTAGGCAGCGGCAGATCTTCAGCTTTTTCAAGAGCCTGTAAGCGCAGGTTTTTCAGCCAGGCAGGTTCTTGATGCTTTTCGGAAAAGCCTTTGACATATTCCTGATCTACGGATAGTTTCGTTTCCAATGTCATGTTAATCCCCCTAACGCTTACGCTTCTTGACCTACAGTTTCGTCTTCAATGCCGAGTTCTTGTTTAATCCAGTCATAACCTTCCGCTTCAAGGCGCTGTGCAAGCTCCGCACCGCCTGATTTCACAACGCGTCCCTGCATCATAACGTGAACGACATCCGGCGTGATGTAGTTCAGAAGGCGCTGATAGTGAGTGATCATTAAGCAGCCGAAGTTTTCGCTGCGCATTTTGTTGATTCCTTTAGAAACGACTTTAAGCGCATCGATATCAAGACCTGAATCGATCTCGTCAAGAATGGCGATTTTCGGCTCGATCATCATAAGCTGAAGGATTTCGTTGCGTTTTTTCTCTCCGCCTGAGAAACCTTCGTTCAGGTAACGCTGCGCCATTTCAGGGTCCATTTCAAGGAACTCCATGTTTTCGTCCATTTTGCGGATGAATTTCATAAGAGAAATTTCATCGCCTTCTTCGCGGCGTGCGTTAATCGCAGAGCGAAGGAAGTCGGCATTCGTCACACCGCTGATTTCACTTGGGTACTGCATCGCAAGGAAAAGACCCGCCTGAGCGCGCTCGTCCACTTCCATTTCCAGTACATCCTTGCCGTCAAGCGTGATGCTGCCTTTAGTGACTTCGTATTTCGGATGTCCCATAATCGCTGCAGAAAGCGTTGATTTACCGGTACCGTTCGGCCCCATGACAGCGTGGAATTCGCCGCCTTTTATTTCAAGGTTTACACCTTTTAAGATCTCTTTTCCTTCGATTTCAACGTGAAGATCCTTGATCGTTAATGTTGAAGCAGCCATATCTATACCTCCAAAAATATATAATCATTATTCTCAATTTATTCTCATTCTAATTTTATAACAAATGAAAAGTAAATACAACTTTTTATATTACCCGGAACATTCCTAAAGTTTATCAAAGATCAGGGTGTAATTAAAGCTGTTTAAAACAGAAAAAGGGCGGAATTCCACCCTTTTTTACTGACCGATTTTCTCATTAAGCTGCGCTGCGAGGAACTTGCTTTTTTGGTACTCAAGCTCCCTCTGCCGTTCGACTTCCATCCTTTTTGAAAGACGCCGTCCGTATTCCTCGTAGCCGATGCCGTGTGACTTCTGCATCGCTTTTTCCATTTCAGGCGTATAGTCAAGGTCCAGTCTCTCGTGGCTGGTGCAGATAATGAATCAATCCCTTCATATATTTGCTTCTATTGTAACAATGATCCTCTGCTCCGGCCAAAGGGAGTGTGCCCCTGAATCCTTTCGAATGTGCCGGTAACCGGCGCTGGCTTTATCTGAAAAACGGTATTCATACGATTGCTCTTTCTAATGCGTTGTATGTCCGAATTCCTGAATGCACTGCTGCACGAGGGTTACTCCCTGACTGAGAGCCGCGCCTCCCCCGAATGCCGCCGCGACGCTGATGACCTCAAGGATGTTTTCCTCTGTCGCACCCTGATCAAGACAGCCTTTCGTGTGATAAATCATGCAAAATTCATCTTGAGCGCTGATGCTGATGCCCAGAGCGATTAATTGTTTCTCTTTTTCAGTTAATGAATCCGCTGAAAAACACTGTTCAGTAAATTCATTAAACTTCCGCCCCATCATCGGCATTTTTTGCTCGAATATGCCTAAACCTTCTTTATATTGTTTCAATGCGTCATGCACGCTTTTTCCGTTATCCTGGTATTGAGCCACTGCCATTCCCTCCAATCGTTAACCTTCCTTTTTATTATGGACAGTTCTCCGATTAATACCCGAAAAAAACCCCGGATGATCCATCCGGGGTTTTTGCTTTATTCAGATACAGGAAGCACGGCTCCGTCGTATTTTTTCTCAATAAAGTCTTTGATTTTCTTAGAGTGAAGCACTTCCATAAGCGCTTTGATTTTCGCTGATTTTTCGTCGCCTTTTCGCACAGCGATGATGTTTGCGTACGGGTTGTTTTTCGTTGATTCCACTTGAATCGCATCTTTTAACGGATTCAGTTTGTTTTGAATCGCATAGTTGACGTTAATGAAGACTGCATCGCCTTCTTCTTCATTATATGCTTTCGCCGTTAATTCAGGGGCGATTTTTTTGAATGTCAGGTTTTTCGGGTTTTTCGTAATGTTTTTCGTAGTGGCGTCAATCGTTTTTACCTTCGGATCAAGTGTAATCAGTCCGGCTTTTTCAAGCATCGCCAGCATACGGCCTTGTTCAGCGACGTTGTTTGTCATGATGATGGTCGCGCCTTTAGGCAGGTCTTTCAGTGATTTGTATTTTTTCGTATAAATACCGAACGGCTCAAGGTGAACGGCTCCGGCATTCACGAGTTTGTAATCTTTATTTTCTTTCATTTCCTGTTCAAGGTAAGGAACATGCTGGAAGTAGTTCGCATCCACTTCATTATCAGCTAACGCTTTGTTGTACATTTTGTAATCGTTCAGCACTTTTACTTTTAATGTGTAGCCTTTTTCCTTCAGGAGCGGCTCCGCTTCTTTTAAGATTTCAGCGTGCGGCGTCTTTGTCGCAGCGACGACGATTTCCTTTTTATTTGATCCGTTTGATCCGCAGGCGGCCAAAACTCCCGCGAACACAAGCAGCAGCGCACTTAGTACAATCTTTTTCAATGTAAATCCTCCCTTATCTTTTGTCTATTATATTTGTAATCACATCACCGATGATTTGAATGATAAAGACGATGATGAGTATAAATACTGTCGCTACAAACGTTACATCCGTATTATTGGACTGGTACCCCTCTACATATGCAAGGTTTCCGAGTCCGCCTGAACCGATGGCGCCGGCAATGGCGGTAGATCCGATCAGGGCGATGGCTGTAACGGTGATGCCCGAAATTAACGCAGGCATTGATTCAGGAATCAGCACTTTGAAGATAATCGTCGATGTCTTTGCTCCCATTGATCTGGCAGCTTCGATGACTCCTTTATTGACTTCCCGCAGCGCGATTTCAACAAGCCGGGCATAAAACGGCGCGGAGCCGATAATCAGCGCAGGCAATGCGGCGTTCGGCCCTAAAATCGAGCCGACTAAAATCTTAGTAAAGCCGAGAAGCAGAATAATTAAAATAAGAAACGGAATAGACCTGAAAATATTAACGACCGCCGCAATCACGGTGTTAATGATTTTATTTTCCCATAAGCTTCCCTTGCCCGTTAAAAAGAGCAGAAGACCGAGTATCGCTCCGATGACAAATGAAAAGACTAAGGCGATGACCGTCATATAAAGGGTCTCGTATGTGGCCGTCCACAGCTCGGTTAAATCAACGTTCGGGAACCATTTTTCAAACATTTGTGATCACCTCTGCTTCTACCTGTTTGTCTTTGATGAACCGGATCACGTTTTCTACTTCTTTTTCCTGACCGTCAATATGGATGAATAAAGAACCGTAGGCTCCGTCCTTCGTCTGTGAGATTTTCCCCTGCAGAATATTGACGTCCACCTCAAAGTTTCGGATCATCTCCGTAATGAGGGGCTGCTCGGCGGCCTGCCCGACAAATGAAAGCTGAATCGTTTTTCCTGTCGCGGTTTCCTGCAGAAAATGCTGGATGGTTTCTTTCGTCTCCTCCGGTTCTGTCACCTGCTGAACGAAACGCTTGGTCATCGGTTCGCGCGGGTTTCTGAAAACTTGGAGCACTTCGCCTTCTTCAACGACTTTCCCGTTTTCCATAACGGCGACTCTGTTGCAGATTTTTCGGATGACGTGCATTTCATGGGTAATGAGCACGATCGTCAGACCGAGTCTGTCATTTATATCGGATAAAAGATCCAAAATTGAATCGGTCGTCTGCGGGTCGAGCGCTGATGTCGCTTCATCGCACAGAAGGACTTTCGGATTGTTGGCGAGCGCCCGGGCGATGCCGACACGCTGCTTTTGACCGCCGCTCAGCTGTGACGGATAAGACTTTTCTTTCCCCTCTAATCCGACCAGTTTAATCAGCTCATCGGCGCGGCGGACCCGTTCGCTTTTTTTCACGCCGGCGATTTCCAGCGGAAACATAATGTTCTCCCGAACGGTGCGCGACCACAAAAGGTTAAAATGCTGGAAAATCATGCTGATTTCCTGGCGCGCTTTTCTCAGCCCGCGGCTGCTTACTTTATTTAATTCCGTCCCCGCAACTTCCACGATACCTGACGTCGGCTTTTCAAGGCCGTTCAAAAGACGGATTAAGGAACTTTTACCAGCTCCGCTATATCCTATAATTCCAAATATTTCGCCCTTTTTGATATCAAGAGTGACATCTTGGACAGCATTGACATCCCCATGCTTCGCTTTATAAATTTTTGAAACATTTTGAAGATGGATCAAAGCAATCACCTGCCTTACACTATTCTAAGAAATCTTCCGGTTTTCTACGCAAAAGAAAAGCCTTTCTGCAAAAATGAGCAGAAAGGCTTATTGAAAAAGGCCTTTCTCTCATCTTTCAAAGCAGACCGCTTTGAGTGAATTGGCACCATTTCAACATCGTTGATGGTTGCCGGGCTTCATAGGGCACTTCCCTCCACCTCTCTTGATAAGAGAAAACATATCGTATTTTCGTCCGGAAATTCTTACTGTAGAATAGCACGGCGAATGATAAAAAGTCAATAAAATAAATAATGGAAGCTATTGTCACATAGTAGATTGGCAGTTTACGGCCGTTTGCTGATCGTCTGAAAAAATCCGTTTGTCAGCCAGAGGATGGCCTCCAGCTTCAGCAGGGCCCGGAATGATCCTTTCACTTTGAGTTTTCCGCTTTGGATGAGCTTCTGCAAAGAGACATCACCGTGCAGGAGATGGATGATTTCCGTCTGGTTTCCGTAAAAGGTCAAATTAGATTTTTCCTTTGAAACCGACGTTTTTCTCATTTCTCCCTGTCCGTTAATTGAGACCGTTAAGGCTTCCTTTTCTCCCTGGAATGTAATCAGCAGCGTTGAGGCGTTTAATAGCGGTTTCAAAAACAGATGCTGTCCGTCATTCTCCAAAACTTCTATTTTCTCCACTCGTATAACCTCCCGTTTTAATGGCCATACATACACTTTCTCTTTTTAACGGACAGAACCCTTTATAAACCGCACGACATTTTCCTGTAAAAATTGTCACATCGGGAACGTTTGCGATGTTTTTTGTTTAATCAGCTCATATAAATAAGAAACGGAGCGGAAGGCGTATCCTTTCTCAACAAGTTCTCCGCCTTTAAACAGCAAAAAGCACGGAACGCTCTCAATCTGATAGGCTTTGGCGAATGCGGGGGAATAATTCACGTTGTTTTTATAGAAGGCGGTGCCGGGCAGCATTTCTTCGACGACAGAAAGCATCTTGGACGCCAGCTGGCATGTGCCGCAAAACGGGGTGTACAAATACAGGAGATAGACGTCATCCTGAATCAATTCGAGTTCATTTTCTTGGAGTTCTTTCATTTTGATTATCACCTCAGGTCGTTCTTTTTCAAAAATACAGGGTCTGCATCAAGGCCGGCTCTGATCAGCACAGATGCGAGATGATGGCCCGGGCACGACTCGACTTGCCTGTATGTTCTGTCTATATAGATATGGCGCGCTTCGGGAAGCTCCCGTTTCAGCTGTTTTCTTAATTTTTCTCCGGATTCATCTGCGTCCGTTAATATAAAGACGTCTCTGTCAAACAGGCGGTCCGCCAAATCTTCCAGTTCGGTTTGGCCGATCGTCCCGTTTGTACAGACGATTTCCGCGGGTTCGATGAGCACTTCTCTGACTTTGATTTTATCCGATTTCCCTTCTACGATGATCACCTTTTCATCTTCGTTGTTCATAAGCATCACCTGCCGATTGTTTTAGCGTCAGATTAAAAAAGAAGGCAGTGAAATTCACCGCCAACTGTTAACACCAGCCGTTCTCATAATCGCAATCCACATATTTCGGATCACTGCCGTTTATGACATCGGCTGTTTTATAAAATTTTTGATTCTCAAATGAAAAGCCCTGTTTGAGCTCGTACTGGTTCATGCCTGTCATCTCGCCGATGGCTTCATTTTCATGAAACAAGGAAAACCGGCCGTTTTGAAAGCGGCCCGTGACGTTTTCCGTCACATCGACCTTTTGTTTATCAAAAGCCATATTAGACACCTCCCGTTACAGATAGAATGTCCAAATGGCCCTTTTGCTATCCGATCAGTCTTCCTGTGTCATTTCGTCATACTGCTCGGAAGTCATGAGGTTTTCGATTTCTTTAGCATCAGCCGGTTCCACGACGATCATCCACGCTTTTTCATACGGAGATTCGTTTACGAATTCAGGGCTGTCATCAAGGTCTTCGTTCACTTCCGTCACCGTTCCGTTAATCGGTGCGTACAATTCGGATACGGTTTTGACGGATTCTACGCTGCCGAATGGCTCGTCCGCTTTAATTTCAGCGCCGACTTCCGGAAGCTCGACAAATACGATATCGCCAAGTTCGGCTTGCGCGAAATGTGTAATCCCGATACGGGCTTTTCCGTCCTCAACTTTGACCCATTCGTGCTCTTTGGAATAACGCATATCTTTCGGTGTGCTCATCTAAATCCCTCCAATTTTTTCTTATAATAAGAAGATACCATAATTCTTAGAACGCGGCATTACATCCAATATTTTTCGAATTGGTCTTCTTTGAAGCCGACAGTGACTTTTTCGCCGTCTGTCGTAATCGGGCGTTTCAGGAGCATACCGTCAGATGCCAGAAGGTCAAGCTGTTCATCCTCTGACATATGATACAGTTTTTCCTTTAGGTTCAGCTCGCGGTATTTCATGCCGCTCGTGTTGAAAAACTTTCTCAGCTCAAGGCCGCTCTTTTCATAGAGGTCTTTAATTTCTTCTTTCGACGGAGTTTCCTCCACAATATGTATCTCGTTTATTTCCTTACCGCGGTCTTCCAGCCATTTTTTCGCATTACGGCACGTTCCGCATTTAGGGTACCAGTAAAAATTTAACGACATCTTCTTCACCCCTTGTAAATGATCGTCGTTATTTTAACACAATCACTTGTAAAAACCTATAACGTTGCTTCATGAAAAAGCGCTCCGGATGAAGGAGCGCTTACAGCATGTGATCAGACGATATATTTTTCTTCACGGAAGACAGCGGCAGCCGCTTCACGTTTTTTCCGGATCAGATTTTTCGGTGTCAGGCGCGTCAGTTTGCGCAGCACGGAAAGCATCATGCGGAGGGAATCTCCTTCCTCCATGGCGATCAGTGATTCTTTGGCATGCGCTTCAATATTCTGAAGGGCTTCCTGGGCAAAGATCTCCGTATATAACAGCTTTTGCGCGGCTTTTTCGGCACCGTCCGCCGCAATCGCTTTTTCCGTTCTGAGGACAGCAGATTCCAAAGCGTACACCGCGCTGACGATATCAGCGATGTTCACCATGAGTTCCTGCTCGCCTTCGATCTCTTTTCCGTATTTCTGCGCCGCGAGCCCCGCTGTCAAGAGGGCGATCTTTTTCGCCTGTCTGACAATGTATTTTTCCTGTTCAAGAGGCTCTGAGCCCGGCTCTTCAGGCATCAGCATCATGAGCTCTTCCTGGAGCGCCTTCGCTTTTTCAAAGAGCGGAAGCTGCCCTTTTACGGCTTTTTTCAGGAACGTGCTCGTTACGATCAGGCGGTTGATTTCATTTGTGCCTTCAAAAATTCTGTTGATTCGCGAGTCACGATAGGCGCGCTCCACTTCATATTCCTGCATAAACCCGTAACCGCCGTGAATTTGAACGCCTTCGTCGGCAATGTAATCAAGCGTTTCAGATCCGCACATTTTGTTGAGCGAGCATTCAATCGCGTACTCGGCGATTGACTTTGCGACTTCGCGTCCGTCTTTTTGCGCTTCTTCCGTCAGCCGGCTCATATTATCTTCGAACAAGCCCACTGTTCTGTATACAGAGCTCTCCATGGCGTAAAGCCGTGCCGACATTGTCGCAAGCTTTTCCTGAGTGAGCGTGAAGCTTGAAATCGGCGTTTTAAATTGCCGGCGCTGGTTTGCGTAAGCGGCAGACAGCTCAATCACCCGTTTAGAAGCGCCGATTGTGCCGACGGCAAGCTTGTAGCGTCCGATATTCAGGATATTAAAGGCGATGACATGGCCTTTTCCGATTTCGCCAAGAAGGTTCTCTTTCGGCACTTCCGCCTGATCTAAAATCAGCGTTCTCGTCGATGAACCTTTAATCCCCATTTTTTTCTCTTCAGGGCCTGTTGACACGCCCGGATAATTTTTCTCTACGATAAATGCGGAAAACTTATCTCCGTCCACTTTTGCGTAGACGACAAAGACATCTGCAAAGGCGGAGTTAGTAATCCATTGTTTTTCTCCGTTGAGAATATAATGTGTGCCCGCTTCATTCAAAACGGCCGTTGTTTTCGCGCCGAGGGCATCTGAACCTGAACCGGGCTCAGTTAAGGCGTATGCCGCGATTCTTTGTCCTGAAGCCAAGTCCGGCAAATAGGTTTTTTTCTGTTCTTCCGTTCCGAAGAACACGATCGGCAATGAGCCGATACCGACGTGAGCGCCGTAAGATAGCGAAAAGCTGCCGGCACGCGAAAATTTTTCCGTAATGAAGGCTGAACTGATTTTATCCAAGCCGATGCCGCCATACTCTTCAGGCACGTCTGCTCCGAGGAGGCCCAAGTCTCCGGCTTTTCTGAGCAGTCTGACTGAATGCTCAAACTGATGGTTTTCAATTTCATCAATATAAGGAAGCACATCGTTTACGACATAGTCTTCTGTCGTTTTGCCGATCATTTTATGTTCGTCTGTAAAGTCCTCCGGAGTGAATATTTGATCATATCCCGTCTCCTCAATCAGAAAGCTGCCGCCTTTTTTGACGTTGACCGTTTCCTGTTTCATATTCGTTTCCCCCTTTGTTTAAATGAGCTCAAATACGCCGGCAGCGCCCATGCCGCCTCCGATGCACATCGTCACCACGCCGAATTGCTCGTTTCTCCGTTTCATTTCATGTATGAGTGACAGGGTCAGCTTCGTCCCCGTGCAGCCGAGTGGATGTCCGAGCGCGATGGCGCCCCCATTGACGTTCACCTTTTCTTCATCTATTCCCAGTGATCTGATAACTTGAATGGCCTGTGAAGCAAAGGCCTCATTCAATTCAAAAAGCCCGATATCCTGCAATTCGAGTCCGGCAAGCTTGAGCGCCCGCGGAATAGCTTCAATCGGACCGATCCCCATGACCTCAGGGGGAACGCCGCCTACGGCAAAGGAACGGAATTTGACTAGCGGCGCCAATCCGAGCGACGAAGCTTTTTCGCGATCCATCAGCATGACAGCAGCCGCGCCGTCACTCGTTTGTGAAGAGTTCCCGGCCGTCACGGTTCCCGTTTTAGAAAAAGCCGGACGGAGCTTTGCCAATACGTCAGCCGATGTGCCGGGGCGCACGCCTTCATCTTGAGAAAAGGTAAATTGTTTTTTCCGCGGCTTATGGTCATCCCCGACTTCTGTCAGCGATACTTCAACCGGCACGATTTCGTCATTAAATTTCCCTTCTTTAAGGGCTTTCGCGGCATTCTGATGGCTGCGGACGGCAAATGCATCCTGGTCTTCTCTGGATACGCCGTATGTTTCGGCGACCTGCTCCGCTGTGTGCCCCATACTCATGTAATACTCAGGCGCATGCTCCGCCAAAGCGATATTCGGGCGGGTCACATGCCCCATCATCGGAACTTGCGACATGGATTCCGCCCCGCCGGCGATGACGGTGTCGCCCGCGCCGATCATAATTTTTTCCGCACCGTAAGCGATGGATTGAAGTCCGGAAGAGCAGTAGCGGTTCACCGTAATGGCCGGCACCGTATGAGGAAGCCCCGCCAGCGCACCGATATTCCGCGCCATATTTAATCCTTGTTCGGCTTCTGGTGTTGCACATCCGATAATTAAGTCATCTATGTTTCCTTCATAGCCTCCTGCCCGTTTCAGCGTTTCTTTCACACAAAGCGCGCCTAAATCATCAGGACGAACGGCTGCAAGCGACCCTTTTTTCGCTTTACCGACCGGCGTTCTCGCACCGGCCACAATGACTGCTTCTCTCATAAACACCCTCCTAGTTCCGTAAAGGTTTGCCTTTGACCAGCATATGCTGCATTCTCGCTTGAGATTTCGCCTCGCCAGCGAGGCTTAAAAAGGCTTCTCTTTCAATCTCGAGTAGATATTCTTCTGAAACCTCGGTGCCGAACGGGACTCTTCCCCCGGCAATGACATGGGCCAGCTTCTTCGCAATCTTCATATCGTGATCTGATAAATAGCCGGATCTTCTCATTTGGTCTGCTCCGAGCAGTAACGCAGCACAGCCGGTTTCTCCCGTGACTTTTACTTTTTTGAGGGCAGGCGGGCGGTATCCGCTGTCATATAAATAAGCAGCCAGCTGTTTCGCATCGTGCAGCAGGTGATCCTGATTCATGCTGACACGGTCTGCCGCAGACAAAATCTTCATATCACGGGCTTCGTGCGCCGAGCCGGACACCTTGGCAAGCGCAATGGTTTCGAAGGTTTTAATGGCCGCGTCCATCAGTTCACTTCCGCCGTTCAAGTAATTCATGTACAGCTCTTTATTTCCCCCGCCGCCCGGAATAAGGCCGACGCCGGTTTCGACAAGACCCATATACGATTCGCTCGCCGCCTGAACGCGTGCTGCCGGAAGACAGACTTCCGTTCCTCCGCCGAGTGTCATTCCGAACGGCGCCGCCACAACAGGTTTGGCGCTGTATTTGATGTTCAGCATCGTCTGCTGAAAACGGCGGATGACAAAATCGACTTCCATGAAGTTATCATCCTGAGCTTCCATTAAAATCATCGCAAGGTTTGCTCCCGCGCAGAAATGTCTGCCTTGGTTTCCGATGACAAGACCTTTATAATTTCGCTCCGTTTCCTCAAGCGCATTGTCAATCATCTGAATAATGTCTAAGCCGATCGCGTTGCTTTTCGTATGAAATTCCAGCAGCGCGATATCATCGCCGAGATCAATCAGACTGGCGCCGCTGTTTTTATTGATCACGCCCTTTGTTTCCTTTACCGTTTGCAGGCTGATCCGTTTCGGATTTTCTTTCACAGCCCTGTATTGGCCGTCTGAATAGTAAAATCGTCTTCCGTTTTCCTTCATATAAAATGTTTCATGGCCCTCGTCAAGCATTTCTTTCACCCAGCCGGGAAGGTCTGCGCCTTCTTGTTCAAGCCGCTCCGCTGATGTTCTGACACCGATGGCATCCCATATTTCAAACGGGCCTAGCTCCCAGCCGAAGCCCCATTTCATGGCGTCGTCAATCGCTTTGATATCATCAGCGATTTCACCTAAAAGCCGGGCTGAGTATAAGAGAGTTTGCGACGTGATATTCCAAAGCAGGCGGCCGGCGCGGTCATCAGAGTATATAAGCGCTTTCATTTTCCCTTTGGCACCCTTTGCCTGTTTGGCGGCTTCTAAAGCGGGCGTCTTCATTTTCGAGCGCTCGCCGTATGTCATGGTAAGCGGATCGAGCTCATATATTGTTTTACCTTCTTTTTTGTAAAAACCTTGGCCGGATTTGCTGCCCAGCCAATTGTTTTTCAGCATGTCATTCATAAATTCCGGCAGCTTAAACATGTCTTTTTCAGCGCCGTCGGCTTTATCATAAACATTTTTTGCCACATGGGCGAATGTATCAAGCCCCACGACGTCAAGGGTTCTGAAGGTCGCGCTTTTCGGTCTGCCGATCAAAGGCCCGGTCACCGTGTCCACCTCGCCGATGCGGCAGCCGGAGGAAAGCATTTCCCTTACCGTGACCAACAGGCCGTACGTACCGATGCGGTTAGCGATAAAGTTAGGCGTGTCTTTTGCGATGACGACACCTTTTCCGAGTGTATTTTCGGCAAATGAAGTCATAAATTGCAATACCTCAGGATCTGTTTCCTGAATCGGAATGATTTCCAGAAGCTTCAAGTAGCGGGCCGGATTAAAGAAATGGGTTCCTAAGAAATGAGCTTTAAAATCGGCAGATCTGCCTTCCGCCATTTTTGTGACGGAGATACCGGACGTATTGCTGGACACGATGCTTCCCGGTTTCCGGTATTCATCAACAAGTGAGAAAATCTGTTTTTTCACGTCAAGATTTTCGACGACGACTTCAATAATCCAATCGGCATCCTTCAACTCAGCCGCGTCATCTTCCAAATTCCCCGCCGTAATATAATCGAGATTGGCAGCTGAAGTCAGCGGCGCCGGTTTTTGCTTCAGCAGCTTTTGCATGGCCGATCGGCTCAGTCTGCTGCGGACCTCCGGGCTTTCTAATGTCAGCCCTTTTTTCACCTCATCCTTTGTCAGCTCGTTTGGCACAATATCAAGCAGCAGGACGGGAATTCCGATGTTAGCCAAGTGCGCGGCAATTCCGGACCCCATGACGCCTGACCCGAGAACGGCTGCTTTCTTTATAAACTTGTGCATGAGTCATCCCCCTTGAACTTTGAATGAATAGTCATTCATTTTTTCGGCAAAAAAAATGAAACCCTTTTCTTCTTTCATCTTAAAAGATTTTCAGGATGACTTCAATAGCAAATATGGAATTTTTTTAAATTTTTTGGCTTCCGCATGTTCTGTGCCGCAGGCGGGAAACTTAAACCCGGAGGTGAAGGGAATGGTGCGAGGGAGAAAAGATCCGTCTTCCGGCGCAGTGAGCGCGGCAAGCATGAAAGGAAATGCGGGACCGAAGCAAAAATACGGCGGCGGCAAGCGGACAAGCCAAAATCAGCAATATAAAAAAGACAACATGGAGTAACATACTGCGGCTGCTTTTTTAAGGCAGCCGTTATTTTTTGAAGATTCCTTTCAGCACAAACGCCGCATTTGCCGGGCGTTCGGCAATTCTTCTCATCAGGTAGCCGTACCAATCGGTTCCGTACGGGACGTACACCCTCATCCTGTATCCTTCTTCGGCAAGCTTCTTCTGCCGCTCCGTTCTGATGCCGTACAGCATTTGGAATTCAAACTGCTCCCGGGGAATCTGATGCTCGCTGATGAGTGTTTTCGTATACGAAATCATGTGGTCATCATGTGTCGCCACCGCTGTTTCATGCCCGCTCAAAAGCTGCAGCTTGATCAGCTGCTGGAAATGAAGATCGGTCCCTTTTTTATCAGGAAACGCAACGGACGCTGATTCTTTGTATGCGCCTTTTACAAGTCTGAGCCGCGGCTTATATGGCATCAGGCTGCTGATGTCTTCAGCCGCGCGGTACAAATAAGCCTGAATGACGGTGCCGAGCATCGGAAAATCCGGTTTGCACCGCTTATACAGATCAAGCGTGCGGGCGCATCTGGAATAGTCCTCCATGTCAATCGTGACGGGGACGCAGTGTTCTTTTGCCTCCGTCAATATGTCTCTGATGTGCTGTTCGGCGAGATTCTCAGATATATCCAGACCGATAGATGTTAATTTCAGCGACAGCTCACAGTCCAATTGATTCTCGGCGATCGCCCTGATTGCTTTTTTGCATTCTTCGGCCGTCCTTTTGGCATCCTTCCGGGACCCAGCATATTCACCCAGATAATCTATCGAGGCCGACAGCCCGTTTTGGTTCAGCCGCTTCACCGTTTTTACAGCTTCTCGAAGTGTTTCCCCCGCAACGAATCTTCCCGCGCCGAAGCGGAGGCCGTAAGCCTGGGCGAATTTCGTAAGCATTTTATTTTTCGACAAAAATAAACATATGCTCCGCAGCAAGGGCGAACTCCTCCTTTTTCTTTTATTTGTGTATGAAATCCCGGTCGCAGAGAAAGCTAAGAAGAACAGAATTGAAGGAGGCGTTTATATGAATAACCAGGAGCAGCACGGACATTTGCCGCCTGCCGTCATCTCAACGAAAGACCATTTGTATCTTGAAGACATGCTGAACTGGAATCTGCTTGCCATGAAAAAAGCGCATTTCATGGCGGAACACTGCCAGAATCAGACGTTAAAACAAGAGCTTGAACAAATAGGCCGGATGCACCACAAGCATTATCAAAACATTTTGGGTCACCTGAATCCCGCTCAAGGCGGACAGACAACAACAGGCTATATGCAATAGGAGGACAATACATGGAACAGCAAAATCAAAAAATCACTAACCCGCAAACGCCCGTGCCCGATACGGCGCAAATGAATGACCGAGACTTGGTGAATGAACTGCTGACGACGGAAAAGTATATCACGTCTTCATATTGCACAGCCCTGCACGAGTTCAGCCACGAGTCTCTTTATCAAGATATTCAGGCGATTTTCGATGAGTCACAAAAAGCGCAGAGAAGATTATACGATGTAATGTTTCAAAATGGCTGGTATTCCATTGAAGCGGCCGACACCCAAAAGCTTCAGCAATCGTATCAGAAGTTCCAGCAGACCATTCAGCAGCAGTCTCCCTACCAGCAGTAACATAAGAAAGGATTTGATGTTTTCACTAAGCATCAATCCTTTTTTTATTTTTGCCCAAAAGGATTGACTTATCTTTAATCCTTATTTATATTTAACTAATGTTAATTATTTTCCCGAAGAACCAGATGAGGAGGAGTTATGAAAAACGCGGATCAATATGTGTCTGACATCCAGAAATCCCTTCAGACGCTGCTGCAAAACATACAGCCGGAAATGATGGAAAGCATGGCAAAACATGAGGTGACTCCTGCCCAATTATTTGTTTTAGCCAGCCTGAAAAAACAAGGAAGCTGCAAAGTTTCCGAAATTGCGGAGCGTATGGAAGTAAAGCCGAGCGCAGTGACGCTGATGGCCGACCGCCTTGAGCAAAAAGGACTGATCGTCCGCAAACATAATCAGCAGGACAGACGTGTCATCGACATCAGCCTTACCGAAAAAGGCGAGAAGAAATTCGAGGATGTCGTGGAAGGAAGAAAAGCGATCTTAGCGCGAAACCTGTCCGTTCTGACTGAAGATGAACTGATTCAGTCCGTGAACATCATCCGCAAAGTAGCGGAAGCCGCCGAGAAATACGCGGCTGATCAAAAAGAAAACGAATAGAAAAGAGGAGCTGCCGAAGCATGAGCATTGAACAGAAGGATCCAAAACGCACATTATTAATAACGGGCTTAATTATCGCTATGTTTTTCTCAGCCCTTGACGGCACGATCGTAGGAACGGCGATTCCTAAAATCGTGGGTGACCTCGGGGGATTAAGCATGATGACGTGGCTGACCACGGCATATCTTTTAACTTCGACGACGATCGTCCCGATTGCGGGGAAACTTGCAGATTTATTAGGGCGGCGCGTCGTATATGTATCAGGTTTATTGATTTTTATGGGAGCATCCGCGCTGTGCGGAATGGCCAGCAACATGACGGAACTGATTATTTTCCGCGGACTTCAGGGAATTGGCGGCGGTGTCATGATGCCGATGGCCATGATCGTCATCGGGGATTTGTTCACAGGGAAACAGCGTGCCAAGTTCCAAGGGCTTTTCGGGGCGATTTACGGGCTGGCTTCTGTCATCGGCCCGCAAATCGGGGGCTGGATTGTTGACTCTTTAAATTGGAAATGGGTTTTCTATATCAACCTGCCTGTCGGAATCTTAGCCGTCATCTTTATCGCAAGAGGACTTCAAGGCAGAAAACAGACCGGGCCGATTAACTTTGACATCGCCGGGATTTTCACAATGATCGTCGGAATCGTCAGCCTCCTGCTCGCACTCAGCTTCGGAGGAAAGGATTATGCATGGGGGTCTTGGCAGATTCTCGGTCTCTTTGCGCTTGCGCTTGCCGGGATTGTCGGATTCATTTTCGCTGAAATCAAAGCAAAAGAGCCGATTCTGCCGATGTACCTGTTTAAAAACAGAACGTTTACCGTACTGAATCTGATCGGGTTTTTCATGAGTATCGGCATGTTCGGCGCCGTTACGTTCGTTCCTTTCTTTATGCAGGGAATTATCGGAGTCAGCGCTACCGCGTCCGGAACGATTATGACGCCGATGATGGTATCTATGATCATCACAAGTATTATCGGGGGCCAGCTGGTTTATAAGATCGGCATCAAACCGCAAATCATGATCGGCATGCTGATCATGGCCGTCGGCTTCTTCTTATTAACGACTTTGCAGCTGGATACAAGCAAACTCGCGGCTACATGCTATATGGCCGTGATCGGTCTGGGAATGGGGCTCGTCATGCCGCTTCTCACACTCGCTCTGCAAGAAACGTTCTCAAAAGAAGAGCTGGGTGTCGTGACTTCATCAAGCCAATTTTTCCGGATGATCGGGGGAACGTTCGGCATTACGGTGCTCGGCGCTGTAATGAATGCCAGATCAGGAAGCCTTTTAACCGACAGACTGGTGCCTTACTTAGATTCACTGCCGAAACAGGCCAGTGCCTTTGCCGACCAGTTTAAAGGTATGATTGACAAGAATCCTGAAGGGCTGCTTCAATCCTTGTTCAGCCAGGAATCGATTAAACAGATTCCGGCCGCATTTTCTTCCCATATCGTGCCGGTTTTGAAAACGTCACTGATGGATTCGCTTCACAGCGTGTTTTTCACAGGCCTGGCCTTTATCGTTGCCGGATTGATCCTCACACTGTTTGTTAAATCAATTAAACTGACTAACAAAAAAACAGGCAAACAAGAAGAAAAGGCGAAAGCCGTTTAATAGAGAAAAATCCCGCGGATGCCGCGGGATTTTTTTTATATCATCTGGGCCTCTCCGTTTCCAAATGACCAGTCTTCCGCCGCATTGCCTGAGAGGACGATAAACACATCATCTTTTCTGACGCCCAGCTTTTCGTGCAGCCGGAGTGCCTACCCCGCAACAAGTGAAATAGGAAATGGGGGTAAACATTCAAAAAATAGTGATGAAATCCTTTAATAAACCTTAAACATTTCATCGTTATCTTTATAGTACGACATAATAAAGTCACGAAAATTTCTTACCGAAGAAGATAACAGCTTATGTCTCATCCAAGATAAACCGACTGGATATGAAGCAGAGTTATCAGTCACTTTTATAAAATTCAGCCCCAATGTTCTGCAAACTGAAATAGGAAGCAACGCAACACCTCGATCCAGCTTTATAATCTCGACCAGTAAATGAGAATCCGCCTCAAATGCAATATTTGGGGTGAAACCAGCTTTCTCACAAAGCGAGGTTGTAAAACCTCTATACTCCTCATTATTAGCAAGAGTAATAAATGGTTCATCGGCGACAAGACGTAAAGAAATTTCTGTTTTACCCGTAAATCGGTGGTTTGAGGGTAAAGCCAGAACAATATCTTCATTTACCAGCACACAACTCTCTATCTCTTCATCTTGAATCGGATGACCTGTTATTCCTAAATCAATGTCCCCTTTTTTTAAACTTGTTATGATCTCGCTTTTAACTCCGATTGCTTGGAGAATTTTTGATTGAGGAGAGCGGTTGATATATTCACTCATCAGTCCTGCAAGGAATCTTGGATTGGAAATAGATATTCTTATGGTGTCAGAAATTTGATGTTCCTCCAATTGAATTTCCGTTTGTGCATTTTCAATTTCAGTAAAAATCCTGTTTACATGTTTTAAAAGAATTTCCCCTGATGAACTCAGCTTAATATTTCTGCCTTTTCTCTCAAACAAGGCTGTTCCCAGTTCATTCTCAAGTCTTTTTATAGTAAGACTTAAAGAAGGCTGGGCAATCTTTAATTGTTCTGCTGCTTTAGAAATATGCTCAGTATAGGCAACTGTCTGAAAGTATTTTAGCTGCAGCAATTCCATCTGTCTGCATCTCCCTTATTTATTTCAATAAATATACATATACCTTATTATGTATTAGATTAAATGTAAATGCGGATGTAAGATAATAGCATAGTTAAATTGAAAAAACATAAAAAAGAAAAGGAAAGGGTGTCATTCAATGAAAATTGATGTGAAAGATATAGCAAAAAATTTAAATACGCCGCTAACGGCTCCTGCTTATCCTATCCCAAATTATAAATTTGTTAACCGTGAATATTTAAATATTATTTACCGAACGGATGAAAAAGCTTTACGGGCGGCAGTGCCAGAGCCTCTTGAAATTACTGAACCTTTAGTGAAATTCGAAGTGATGTGGATGCCCGATGTTTCCGGACTTGGTGCCTATACAGAGGCAGGACAGGTCATCCCTGTCAGCTTTAATGGTGAAGAAGGGGATTATGTACATTCTATGTACGTAGACAATTTTCCAGCTATTGCAAGCGGACGGGAACTTACTGCATATCCAAAGAAATTGGGCGCCCCTAAGCTGTATATAGACTCTGATACTCTTGTCGGCACACTGGATTATGGCAGTCTTCGCGTGGCAACTGCCACTATGGGATATAAACATTTCGAAATGGACAAGGAAAAAGCGAAAAGGGAAATTTGCCGACCTAATTTTATGGTTAAGATTGCTACTGATTACAATGGTGATTTAAGGGTTTGTGATTTGGTGCGAACGCAAATAACGAATATAGAAGTTAAAGGTGCCTGGACTGGACCCGCGCGGCTTCAATTATTTGAACATGCTTTAGCACCTCTTGCAGATTTGCCTGTATTAGAAGTCGTTTCAGCATCTCATATCCTTACAGATTTAACCTTGAATGCTGCTCAGCCGGTTTATAACTACTTAGAGGAAAAATAAGGAGACGTATACAATGAGAATTGCAATTTTAGGAGCAGGTTCTTTAGGAACCATAGTGGGAGCATATCTGTCTGCTGGCGGAATGGATGTCGAATTGATTGATTCATACAAAGAACATGTAGATACTCTAAATCAAATAGGTGCTAAAGTAGTTGGTACAACGGAATTCCAAGCAAAGGTGAAAGCCATTACCCCTGAAAACAAGTCAGGCCAGTATGATTTAATATTACTTCTGACGAAACAATTATATAATGACTCCATTCTTAAAGAGTTACTGCCTTTTTTAAAGGATGACAGTGTTGTATGTTCCTTGCAAAACGGTATACCTGAACAGAAAGTTGCTTCGATCGTTGGTGATGAACGTGTTATTGCGGGTTCTGTTGAATTTGGTGCTACGTTTATTGAACCAGGCGTATCCAGACTTACAACTGAGTATACTCAATTTAAAGAGTACGCTTTTCAAATTGGAGAATTAAATGGTGAAACAACAGAAAGAATCCAGCGTATTAAATCGGTTTTAGACCTTATCGGCGGAACACATATTTCCGATAATTTAGTTGGAACGAAGTGGTCAAAATTACTTATCAATAATGCATTCAGTGGTTTATCGGCAGCATTAGACGGAGAATACGGAGACGTTCTTGACCATGAAATCGGTGTTGCTAGTGCAGTTCATATCGCAGATGAGACGATTAAGGTTGGACACGCCAATGGTGTCAAATTTGCGAAAATGGGCGGCCTTGATTTAGAATCTTTGGAATTAAGAAGCGAAAATGATATTCCTGAACGTATCCAAACATTCAGGGCAGCCATGGAACCATCTAGGCTGCTAAGAGCAAGTATGCTACAGGATCTTGAGAAGAAACGTAAAACTGAAATTGATTATATTAATGGAGTTATTCCCAAAATGGCAGAAGGTACTGGAATTTCCACACCTTTTAATGATTTGGTTGTAGCACAAGTCAAATGTGCCGAGGAATCTCAAACAGTGCCCAATTTTGATACAAATATAAAAGCATTTGAAGAGTTATTAAGTATCCGAAAGGAAATGTGATATATAGGAAAGAGAGAAAGGGATTGCTGCGGCGGTCCTTTTTTCTTGGTTCAACAAGCGGAAGAATGTACGTAAACAAACGGGTGCGTTAGTTAAATTAAAGTTCTTCGCTATGAATTGAACGGCGCCTTTATTGATTCCTTTTCAGCAAAAAAGCTTCCGGCACCTCTCTTTGATGCCGGAAGCTTTTTATTGTTTTTTTCTGTGCTCTTCATTGAGCTGTTTAATGTGCTGTACCGCGGCTTTGATGCCCTCTTTGGCGTCCGGGTAGGATTGGTTCCAATGCTTTACGAGCGGAGGCATGCTTTTTGCGATATGTGTATACAAAATCCATTGCCTGACTTCTTCCTTTAGTTCCGGATTTGTTTCGCCAAGCAATAGTTCCGTGTATTTTTCAAGCAGGCCGTCCAGCTGCTGCTGCAGTTTCTCTTCCATACCGTTCCCTTCCCTTTTTCATGATTATGACAATCGGGCGGTGAGAGCCGCTTCCTGCACGATGCATCTCCCGCGCCCGTGCGGAATGCAAAGCGGCGTACCGAACAGCGGGTCCTGCGTTACTTGGCAGTTCATTGCAAATACCTGCTGCACAAGCTCACAAGTGATGACTTCTTCGGGACGGCCCTCCGCGTAAATCTGTTTATCCTTAATGGCGACAAGATAATGAGCATAGCGGCATGCGAGATTAAGGTCGTGCAGCACCATGACGATGGTCCGTTTTTCTTTTTCATTTAATTCAAACAGCAAATCAAGTATTTCAATTTGATGCGTCATGTCGAGATAGGTTGTCGGCTCGTCAAGCAGAATGATATCCGTATCCTGGGCGAGTGTCATCGCAATCCACGCGCGCTGGCGCTGTCCGCCTGACAAAGAATCCACCGTACGGTCGGCCATTTCCTCAAGCTTCGTCGCCTTCAGCGCTTTTGCCACTGCGTCTTCGTCCTCTTTGGACCATTGCTTCAGCCAGCTTTGATAAGGGTATCTCCCCTGCTTTACAAGCTGATGCACGGTCAGGCCTTCGGGAGCTGACGGGCTCTGCGGCAAGATAGCCAGTTCTCTTGCCACTTCCTTCGTCGGAAGCTTAGCGATGGCTTTTCCTTCCAAAAGCACAGAACCGCCCCTCGGTTTCATCAGCCGCGCCAATGAACGTAAAAGCGTGGATTTTCCGCAGCCGTTGCTTCCGATCAATACAGTGATTTCGCCTTTTGGAATCGCTACATCCAACTCGTCAATGATAACAGTCTCTCCGTACCCTAAGCTCAGCGTCTCTGTAGAAATTGCACTCATACCGCTAACCGCTCCTTTTTTGTATTTCCCAACACTATGTATATAAACAAATTGCCTAAACATTCAACGTGAGATCATGATTATATTGTAACAGAAATTAATGACTCTGAATATCATTATCAATTAGTTTTGGGCAAAAAAACAGCGGGCAGCGGTTATTTTTTGATTTCCGTCATTTCTCCGTCGCTTTTTTTCAGTTTCAAATAAAAATGGTCATAATGGCTGTCTAAATTAAAAGCAGAGAGCACCTGCCTGACGACTTCGCTTTCTTGCATCCGGCTGTTTACGGCAAGTTCTCCGAGGATCATCTTCATTTCATCAAGCGCTTCCTCGCCCTCTCTGTGAACTCCTGAAAGCTTGTCCTGGATGTCCGCCTTTTCACGACCGCCTTTTCTTTCATACAAACCTTCATAGCGGTTATGCTCTCCGGCTCCGTAGTTGACGCGAAGGGAAAAGCTGCTGTAAGGAACCGGCTTCGCGGTTGATACGGGCGTGCTGTCTTGTTCCGCTTCCCGTTTTTCTTCATTCAATCGGCAGCCGGCAATCAGCATCAGCGTCAGACATAAAACGCCCGCCGTCCTGATCCATTTCATGCGATTCACTCCCATTCCATTCCGATCGTTTTTAGGTATTTCCAAGGGAGGCGGCTGTCATTCATCGAACAAAAAAGAACCGGAGCTGTTTATCGCTCCGACCGGTTCCTCTCTATATCATCATTCAGTCAGCTCTAAAAATTCCTGCACATCCCGTACCGCAAGGCGGACCGCGTCTTCCCAAAACGATCGTTCCGTCAGATCCGCTCCAAGGTGCTTCATCGCCAAATCCTCAACGGTCATCGAAGCCGTGTCACGCAAAAGCGCGATATATTTTTCTTCAAAATCCGCTTTCTCCCGAAGAGCTCTTGCGTATATTCCAAGCGAAAATAAATAACCGAACGTGTACGGAAAATTGTAGAACGGCACTCCCGTAATATGAAAATGAAGTTTTGACGCCCAGAAATACGGGTGGTATTCCCCTAATGAATTGCAAAACGCTTCTTTCTGCGCCGCTTCCATCAGTTCATTCAATTTATCAGCCGGAACGACGCCATGCTTCCGCTCTTCATAAAACCGCGTTTCAAATAAAAATCTCGCATGGATGTTCATAAACATGGCTACGCTTCTTTGAATTTTATCTTCAAGCAGGAACAGCTTTTCTTCTTTTGCCTCCGCTTGTTTCAACGCGGCGTCGGCGACGATCATTTCCGCAAAGGTCGAGGCTGTTTCAGCGACATTCATGGCGTAGGCTCTGTTCAGCTGCCGCACTTGAAGCATGGCCTCCTGGTGAAACGCGTGTCCAAGCTCATGGGCCAGCGTCGATACATTTGAAGCGCTTCCTGAAAATGTCATGAAAATCCGGGATTCTCCGCTGTCGGGAAAGCTGGTGCAGAAACCGCCGACCCGTTTGCCGCTGCGGTCTTCCGCTTCAATCCACCGATCGCGAAACGCTTTTTCCGTAAATGCGGACAGTTTTTTGCCAAATGTGGAAAATTGAGTAACGATCAGATTGGCCGCTTCATCATATGTGTATTTTTTCGGCGCCTCACTGATCGGCGCGTTCACATCATACCAATTCAGGCGCTCAAGCCCTAAAAGGGACGCCTTTCGATTCAGGTATTCGGCAAAGGGCTTTTTATGATCGGTAATGACCTGCCACATGACATCCAGTGTTTCTTTTTTCATCCGGTTGATCGCAAGCGGCTCTTCCAAGGCGCTTTTCCAGCCCCGCGCTTTATACATTTCCGTTCGGAAGCCGGCCAGGTGATTCAGCGTGCTGCCAAACAGCTCCTCTTCTCCCTTCCAGGCTTCGTTAAGCTCTTTAAATACTTGCCGCCTGGTGCCGCGATCCGGATGCGCCATCATGTTTTCCGCCTGGCCGACCGACAGCTCTTTATCCTCAAACGGAATCTTCATTCTTCCGACAGCCGCATTATACAGGTCGCCCCATGCGTGATAGCCGTCAACGGCCAGACCTTCAATCAGTCTCTCTTCTGAAGCGCTGAGCTTTTCTCTGATCCGGTCTCTTCTTTCATTTAAAACGTATGTGAGGTCCTGAAGTTCCGGTTTTTGCAGCAGTTCCTCCCACACCCGCTCGTCAATCCGGGCAAGTGTATCATCAAGCGTGACCAGAGCGGATTTAAAATCACTGCTCAGCTGATTGATCCGCCCCCTCCACTCATTCGCTTTCTGATCATCAGTGTTCTGAGCCTGAAGACAGCCGACGAACGCTCCCGCCTGTCTGATCATGATCGCCGACCGCTCATACCGATCAATCAGATGAATCAGCTCTTGGCCTTCATCAGCATGAGACGGAACTGTAAACGCCTCTGCCTCTTTTTGAAAAGCGCTGAGCTGCTGTTTAAGCTTTTGTATGTATTGCTGAAAATCTTCCGACCTGCTCCCGCCCTCAAAAATGGAGTTTAAATCCCATGTTTCCTTCAATCCCTCTAATGCCATCTTTTTCATTACCCCTTTCTGTCCGAAACTGATTCCATTATAAAACAATTCTGACATATTGCCGAACGATTTCTCCTTCTCACCGCTAAATGTTATACACTAACATATAAGAACAAACGGGGAGGAATATGAGTTGAACAGAAAAATTGCCATTGTAACCGGCGCGACGAGCGGATTCGGTCTGCTGACAGCGCTGAAGCTCGCCCGGTCTTATCATGTCATAGCCACAGCGAGACAGCCGGAGAAAGCTGAAACATTGAAAGAGGCCGCCGCCCAAGCGGGTGTATCCGGTCATATTACGATCGCTTCTTTAGATGTGACAAATGAGCAGTCAGTGTCTGACTTCGGCAACACCATCAGCGGTTTCGGACCGGTTGATGTGCTTGTGAACAACGCCGGCACTGCGTACGGGGGATTTATTGCAGATGTGCCGATGGAACATTACAGACAGCAGTTTGACACGAATGTATTCGGCCTGATTCATGTCACAAAAACCGTCCTCCCTTATATGAGAAAACACGGCGGAGCGAAAATCATCAATATCAGCAGCATCAGCGGACTGACCGCCTTTCCTGCTCTTTCTCCGTACACTTCTTCCAAATTCGCGATTGAAGGGTTTACAGAGTGTCTGCGTCTTGAGCTTCTTCCTTTAGGAATTGATGCCGCTTTAATAGAACCGGGCTCCTATAAAACGTCTATCTGGGAGACGTCTCTCTCCCATCATCTTACGGCACCCGGCAAAGATTCGCCCTATTACCGCTACTATCAGCAAATTGAAGCTTACTTCAAAGCGAGCGCATCTAAAAGCGGCGATCCCAATGACGTGGCGGAGCTGATTTATCAATTGGCACAGACGAAACGCCTGAAGAAACTGCGCTATCCGATCGGCAGGGGCATTAAGCTGACATTGGCTTGCCGCTCACTCTTCTCTTGGCCCGTCTGGGAATCGATGATAAAGAAAAAGCTGTTCAAAGAAACTTAAATTATAATTATTATAATTTAGTATTGATTTTTATTTGATACGTGATATAATTAAATTAACAGATCACAGGGAGGACGATAAATATGAATACACAAAACGCGAAAAAAACTGAAAATCTAGTTGAGAAATCAATGAACACCCAATTATCAAACTGGTTTATCCTTTACTCTAAACTGCACCGCTTCCATTGGTATGTAAAAGGCCCTCATTTCTTTACGCTGCATGAAAAGTTTGAAGAACTGTATAACGAAGCGGCGGAAACGGCAGATGCCATCGCAGAGCGTCTTCTGGCCATCGGCGGACAGCCCGCGGCGACTTTTCACAGCTACCTTGAACAAGCTTCCATTACGGATGAAGGCCAGGAAAAGACGGCTTCTGAAATGGTGGAATCACTCGTTCAGGACTACAAACAGATCAGCCGCGAATCAAAATTTGTCATCGGCATCGCCGAGGAACAAAATGACCCGTCAACAGCCGATTTGTTTGTCGGATTAGTTGAAGAAGCGGACAAGCATGTGTGGATGCTGTCAGCCTACTTAGGAGAATGAGGAAAAAAGCTGAACCTCAGGCGGAGGTTCAGCTTTTTTTATGCGTTCAGCTTGCGCTTTCAGTTTGTTTCGTTAATGTGATGTTCAGCGTCTTGCTGCTGCCGCCTCTGAGAACTTGAACAGTCGTTTTATCGCCGATTTTCAGCTGGTTATACAGGATCTGTCTGATATCGGCGCTGCTGCCGACATCTTTGCCGTTCAATTTTACAATGACGTCATTTGATTTGATGCCCGCTTTCGCAGCCGGTGAGCCGGACTGCACTTCTTTTACGTAAACGCCCTTAGACAGCTGGTCGCCGAACAATCCGAGTGTGTTTTCCTGATAGGTTTCCGGCACTTGCGACATATCAATCATCTGCACGCCTAAAAACGGACGCTCGACTTTTCCTTTTGCAAGCAGCTGGTCGACAATCGGTTCCACATCGTTGCTCGGAATGGCGAAGCCGAGTGATTCCACGCCGTTTTCACTGACTTTCATGCTGTTGATTCCGATGACCTGGCCGCTGGAATTGATTAACGGCCCGCCGCTGTTACCGGGATTAATCGCAGCATCGGTCTGAATCACGTTCATTTCCACCGTGCCTTGGGATGTGTCAGCGTCTACCGTTCTGTTCAGCCCGCTGATCACACCTTGTGTGACGGTGCCGGAAAACTGCTGGCCGAGCGGGTTGCCGATGGCGATTACCTTATCGGCAATGCGCAGCTGTGAAGAATCGCCGAAGCTGGCCGCTTTTTTGACATTGGACGAGCTGATTTCCAGTACGGCCAGGTCACTGATGGCATCCTTTCCGACAAGCTTTGCCGTTTCGGTTTTCCCGTTATAAAGAGTGACCGACAGCTTGTTTGCTCCTTCTACGACATGGTTGTTTGTGATGATGTACGCTTTTTGGCCGTCTTTTTTGAAAATGACGCCTGACCCCGTGCCGCTCTCCGTTTCAGAGCTTGAACCGCCGTCAAGTCCGAATTGGCTGCTTTGCGAAGCTTGGTAGTTGGACACTCCGACAATCGCAGGCTCCAAATCTTCTACCATATCCGCCACACTTGAGGTATTTTTCAAAGGCGTTGACGTAAAATTCGCAGACTGAACTTGTTTCGCCGTATCAGAAACAGATTCTGCCTTATGCTGCTCACCCGGCAGATTCGGCACAATGCCAAGCACGAGGCCGCCGCCGATAATGCCGCCTAAAATCGGGCTCAGCCAAGCGGCTCTCCGTTTTTTTTCTTTTTTCACGGCAGCCGTTTTTTCAAATTCCGTACCGGCAGCCGTCTCTTTTTCCGCTTCTTTCGAGACGGGGCCTTCGAGCAGCTCAGGCTCCTGATGGCTGATCCGCTGCTGTTCATTGCCGTTTTGCTCCGTATGTGAAAGATCTGACTGATCGCGGCTGATGCCGTCATCTCGCTGATCGTTCATATTCACGCACACTCCTTCAGTGGTTCTCATTCTATTCATTACATATTCATCGCATGTACAAGTTCTATTGTCCCAATAATAAGGAGAAAAGCAAAGCTCCAAAACAAAATGTGTTTGAACATGTTATCTTCCCCGCTTTTTTTCTTCCTTTCTTCCCTTATACATATCATAAACAAACATTGTGGGATAAAAATGAAAAGAATATGTGAAATTATGAAAATGCGGCCTGAGTGTGTTAAAACTAGTATAATGACGTTGAAAGGATGTGAACTGCCTTGTCATACACCATTTATCTAGTTGAAGATGAGGATAACCTGAATGAACTGCTCACAAAATATTTAGAGAATGAAGGCTGGAACATTACATCTTTCACAAAAGGCGAAGAAGCCAGAAAGCAGATGCAGCCGTCTCCCCACCTGTGGATTCTTGACATCATGCTGCCTGATACGGACGGCTATACATTGATAAAAGAAATAAAAGAAAAAGATCCCGATGTGCCGGTCATTTTCATTTCCGCCCGGGATGCCGATATTGACAGAGTTCTCGGGTTAGAGCTTGGAAGCAATGATTATATCGCCAAGCCTTTTTTGCCGAGAGAGCTCATTATACGGGTTCAGAAACTGCTGGAGCTTGTGTATAAAGAACAGCCCGCTCCCAAAAAAACCGGCCTCACCGTTTCCTCCTACAATGTGATCGAAGATGCCAGAGAGGTTTATGATGAAACCGGCAGCCTGGTCAATTTGACGTCTAAGGAATTTGATCTGCTGCTTTTATTTCTTCACCATAAAGGACACCCCTTTTCCAGGGAAGATATTCTGCTGAAAATATGGGGCCATGACTATTTCGGCACTGACCGGGTGGTCGATGATCTAGTACGGAGGCTGCGGAAAAAAATGCCCGGCTTAAAGGTTGAAACCATTTATGGATTCGGCTACAGGATGATGACGTCATGAAAAATAAGCCGCTTGCTTTTCAAATATGGGTGGTCATCTCGGGTATCCTTTTAGCCATCTCGATTCTGCTGCTCGTGCTGTTCTCAAATACGCTGCGGGATTTTTTCACGGATGAAACGTACACGACCATTGAAAATGAACAGCATGTGCTGACAGAGTACCGGCTGCCCGGGTCAATCGAGCGGGGATATTACAGTGAGGACGCGACCGCTCCGACGACTTTCCGATCCGTTCAGCACGTTCTTTTGCCGGAGCGGGAGGAATCGGCAAGCGACAAAGATTTAAACTACTTTTCTTCTTCCTTTATCCATAAGGTGTACAAGCTCGCGGGCCGCCAGCACAGCGTCACGAAACGATACAGCGCGGACATCGGCGGGGAAAAAGTGTTTTTCGTCATTAAAAAAGGCCTCACCATTAACGGTCAGGATGCGATGATGCTGTCATATGCGCTTGATTCTTACCGTGATGATCTGTCATACACCCTGTTCAAGCAGCTGCTCTTTATCATTGCCGGCGTGATTTTGTTAAGCTGGATTCCGGCGATTTGGCTTGCCAAATATCTCTCGCGTCCGCTCGTCTCCTTAGAGAAGCATGTCAAACGGATTTCCGAACAGGACTGGGATGATCCGGTCATTGTCGACAGAAAAGATGAAATCGGAAAATTAGGCCACACCATTGAAGACATGCGGAGCAAGCTGGTGCAAAAGGATGAAACGGAAAGAACGCTCCTGCAAAATATCTCTCATGATTTAAAAACGCCTGTCATGGTGATAAGGGGCTATACTCAATCCATAAAGGACGGGATTTTTCCTAAGGGGGACCTGAAAAACACAATTGATGTCATTGAAGGCGAAGCAGAAAAGCTTGAGAAGAAAATTAAGGATTTATTATATTTAACGAAGCTTGATTATTTAATGAAGCAGCGGGTGCACCATGAGACATTTGACCTTGTGAAGGTCACGGAAGAAGTCATTGAGCGGCTCAAATGGGCCCGGAAGGAATTATCATGGACCGTTGAAACAGAAGATGTATTGATGATGCCCGGTGATCCGGAACAGTGGGGCAAGCTCCTCGAAAACATTCTTGAAAATCAAATCCGCTATGCGGAAACGGCGATTCACATTCAGATCAGCCAAAATCAGCAGCAGATTGTCATGACGGTTAAAAATGACGGGCCTCCGATTGAGGACGAGATGCTATCCAGCTTGTACGAGCCTTTTAATAAAGGGAAGAAAGGCGAGTTCGGCATAGGACTCAGCATCGTAAAACGGATTTTAACCCTGCATAAAGCATCAATTTCAATTGAAAATGACCAATCGGGTGTAATCTATCGGATTATCATACCAAAGTAGACTGTAGTGTTTCATTGCAGTCTTTTTTTATGTGAAGGAGTAGCCGTTAAAATCTCTGTAGTTTGTTTTCAGCGGTTTTCGGCATTGATGAACCCATTTCTTTTCACAAATAGTCTTTTTCGGATATTTCACCTTTTCGACTTTAATTCCTCTGTTTCGCAAGCGGCTGATCATTTCATCTAATTCTTTCATTTTCAGATTCACCCTTTCGCCAGAACTTTGACCATTCGGTCAGCTCACTATATAATATAAATAAAACAAAACAAAAAAACAAGTTACAATCAGGTTAAATTTACAGAATATCAATATGACCATATAGTCACACACGTGAAGCACAAGCCAGCCTCCTGGCTCCGAAAGGGTGGAACCATTGAAGGAAAAAGAAAAGCTGATTATTGAAGCAGCAATTAAACTATTTGCCCGAAAAGGGTACAAATCAACATCGGTTCAGGAAATCGCCGATGAATGCAAAATCTCAAAAGGCGCTTTTTATCTTCACTTTCCTTCCAAAGAAGCACTGCTTCTGTCCATGCTGAATTACTACTATGATAAGACGTTTACCCGAATCACGACGATCCAAACGGAGGGTGACAGCCCGAGAGCCGCTTATCAAAAACAGCTTGCAGTGTTTTATGAATCGATTCTCGCCCATAAAGATTTTATTACCGTGCAGATGAAAGACGGTTCACTTCCTTATACCGAAGAAGTGGCGCAGTGCGGAAAGAGAATCCGCCGGTCGATCCTGCAGTTTCATATCGACAGTCTTCTTGCTATTTACGGAGAAAAAGCCGAACCCTACACCGCCGAGCTTTGTTTTTTAATAGAAGGAATCAGTCAGATGTATCTTGAATATCTCATTCTGACCGGCCGGTCTGTACAGCCTGCGCTTCTCGCAAATACCGTGATTCACAGAATTGATGACATCGTAAACGGAATGGCGGACAGACATGATGAAGCGTTAATTTCTCTTGATGAGGCAAGCTCACTGTTTGGGCCCCTTCATAACGGGAAGCCCGATCCTTTAAGCCAATCAATCTTGCAGACCCTCCGTGCGCATATCAGCACGATGGACAAGCCGCAAGCATCTGAATACACCGAGAGCTTGGATATTCTTGAAGCGGAAATGAAGAAAAAGTCGCCGAAACCGGCAATCATCAAAGGAATGATTCTAAATTTGAAGGAATCCGACCTGCTGGCTGATGATGCAGAACAGCTCAGATTTTTACTGAAACAGCAGTTTATTTAGAAGAACGGCCGCAATGACTGCAGCCGTTCTTTCTGTTTATGCTTTCGGGTGCACCATATCTTCCGGACGCACCATTTCATTAAATTGTTCTTCTGTCAGAAGGTTCAGCTGTAATGCCGCTTCTTTCAGCGTCAGGCCTTCTTTATGGGCAAGCTTGGCGATTTTTGCGGCGTTTTCATAACCGATGTGCGGGTTAAGCGCCGTGACAAGCATTAATGAGTTAGAAAGATTTTCCTGAATGGTTTCCTGGTTCGGCTCAATACCGACAGCGCATTTGTCATGGAAGGAATTCATTCCGTCACTGAGAAGCTGCACTGTCTGCAGGAAGTTATAAATGATAACCGGCTTGAAGACGTTCAGCTCGAAGTTTCCTTGGCTGGCCGCAAATCCGATTGTCGCGTCATTTCCCATCACTTGCGCGGCGATCATTGTCAGCGCCTCACTTTGTGTCGGGTTGACTTTGCCCGGCATGATAGAGCTTCCCGGCTCATTTTCAGGAATGACGATTTCGCCGATTCCGCAGCGCGGGCCGCTTGCCAGCCATCTGACATCGTTGGCAATCTTCATCAGGTCGGCAGCCAATGCTTTTAACGCGCCGTGAACGTGAGTGATTTCATCATGGCTTGTCAGCGCATGGAATTTGTTAGGCGAGCTTTTGAATGTCTGCCCCGTTACTTTTGTGATTTCTTCCGCGACGAATTCACCGAACTGCGGGTGGGCGTTGATTCCCGTACCGACTGCCGTGCCGCCGATCGCAAGCGCGCGGATTTTTTCCGTTGACTCAAGAATCATTTCTTTCGAACGGTCAAGCATGTATACCCAGCCGCTGATTTCCTGTCCGAGTGTCAGCGGAGTCGCGTCCTGCAAATGCGTGCGTCCGATTTTCACAATGTCTTGATACGCTTTCGCTTTTTCGTCAAGTGTCGCACGCAGCTGATCAAGGGCCGGAACGAGCTGCTCATATACGGCAAGGACCGCCGCAACGTGCATCGCCGTCGGGAATGTATCGTTTGAGCTTTGGCTGCGGTTGACATCATCATTCGGATGAATCTTCAGATCAGAATTTTTTTCTTTCAATAAAGCAGTCGCGCGGTTGGCCACCACTTCGTTCATATTCATGTTGCTTTGTGTGCCGCTTCCCGTCTGCCAGACGACGAGCGGAAAGTTATCGTCGTATTTGCCGTTTAATACGTCATCACATACAGCGGCAATCGCCTGTGCTTTTTCAGACTCTAAATTGCCGAGGCGTTCGTTAGCGATCGCCGTGCTTCTTTTTAAAATTGCAAACGCCTTCACAACACGCTGAGGCATTTTTTCTGAACCGATTTTGAAGTTCTCTTTGCTGCGCTGTGTCTGAGCGCCCCAAAATTTATCTGCCGGAACTTTAACTTCTCCCATGGTGTCTTTTTCAATTCTGTAGTCCATTTATGTATCCCTCCATAACAGTTGCTTCACCCTGAGTATTATTCGCCAGTAACCGATGAAACCCTTTTTATTTTTCGGCCTTGGCCGTTTTTAATTTCAGCTCAAGATAGACGCGCGAATCCTTAGAGTATTTGTACTTCGGATTTGTTTTTCGGTATTCCTTCGACGTGTAAGCTACTTCGTAATGCGCTTCAAATGATTTGATGAGCTGCTCTATTTCTTCGGCATTTCCTGCCAGTCTGACTTGTGCCACATCTCTCCTCCGCTTTCATAAAAAAACTTGTACCATTAATTACTTTATCATAGTATATCATTTTTTTAACAGGAAAAGATAACCTCAATTAAGGAATGGAAGGCGGGTGACAGTTGATGGCGCAATCGGAATTCAAGGAATACATACACATAAACCTGGCTATGGTGCTGCCCCACCTAGAGCCGAACGATGACCTGGTTCAAAATAAAAAGATGCTTCCGAACGGGCTTGTTTTTTATTATATGTATCTGAGTGAAATGAACGATGAAGACAAAATAAAAGAAGCGATTGAAACACTGCTGCAGGGAGAAGACACCCTGACGCTGGAGGCAGTGACGAAACGTCTTGATCAGATTGACGCCCGTCCCGTCACTGCGGCGAAAGAAGCCGTCACTTCCATTCTGCGGGGGAAATGCGCCGTGTTTATTAACGGCCTTGACAACGTATACATTCTTTCCACGGGAAAAAGAGAAAAAAGAAGCGTGACAGAACCTACCTCCGAAAAGGTTGTAAGAGGGCCTAAGACCGCTTTCATCGAGGATTCTGATACAAACGTCGCCATGATCAGGCAGCGGACGAACCATCCGAAGCTGAAAACGAAAAAGGTTCCGCTCGGAGAAAGCAAGTTAAAATACGCCACTGTCATGTACATAGATGATGAGGCTGACCCGTCTGTCGTCAGCGATGTTTTAAAACGCCTCAGCGAAGTGAAGCTGGACGACATTCAGGATTCCGGGACGCTTGAAGAGCTTATTGAGGATAATAAGTATTCGCCGTTTCCGCAAATACAAAATACGGAACGGCCTGATAAAGTCTCCTCCGCCTTGTTTAACGGCCGCGTCGCCATCCTTGTCGACAACTCACCGTTTGCGCTGGTGGTTCCGGCTTCTTTAGGCATTTTAATGCAGTCTCCCGACGATTATTATGAACGGTGGATTTCCGCCTCGCTCATTCGGGCGCTGCGGTTTACGTCTATTTTTATCACGCTGTTTTTTTCAGCCATTTATATCGCCCTCGTCTCGTTTCACCAAGGGCTTCTGCCGACGCCGCTTGCAGTCACTATCTCGGCGAACAGAGAAAACGTTCCCTTCCCGCCCATCATTGAAGCAATGGTGATGGAAATTACGATAGAACTGCTGAGAGAGGCGGGCTTGAGGCTTCCCAGCCCGCTCGGCCAGACGATCGGATTGGTGGGCGGAGTCGTCATCGGCCAGGCGGCCGTTGAAGCAAATATTGTCAGCTCCATCATGGTCATCGTGGTCAGCATTGTCGCGCTCGCTTCATTTACGGTGCCGCAGTACGGAATGGGGCTTTCATTCCGTGTGCTCCGTTTCATTTCAATGTTTGCTGCGGCAGCATTCGGGCTGTACGGCATGATTTTATTTATGCTGGCGATATACACCCATTTATCGAGACAGCGAAGCTTCGGTTCTCCGTATTTCTCGCCGAATGGGTTTTTCAGCTTAAAAAACGCAAGCGACTCCATTCTCCGTCTCCCTATTAAAAATCAACCAAAAGAGGCGAAAAACGTAAATGAGCCAGAAAACAACTCACAATAAACTTACAAGCTATCAAGGGACGGCATTGATTGCCAACACGATGCTCGGGGCGGGGCTCCTCACCATGCCGCGGTCGCTGTCAGCAAGGGCAAATTCGCCGGACGGCTGGATCGCATTATGTCTGGAAGGCGTCATCTTTATCTTTTTGATTTATCTCAATACGCTCATTATGAAAAAGCATCAGTATGAATCGTTTTTTGATTATATGAATGAAGGTCTCGGCAAATGGGCGGGCAATATCGTCAACCTGGTGATCTGTCTCTATTTTATAGGAGTCGCCAGCTTCGAAGCCCGTGCGATGGCGGAAATGGTCAAGTTCTTTTTATTGGAAAAAACGCCCGTGCCGGTCATGCTGTTTATCTTTATCGCCTGTTCCGTTTATTTGATTATCGGCGGCATGAGTGATATCGGCAGGCTCTTTCCTTTCTATTTAATGATTACGATTATTATTTTGCTGATGGTGTTTTCCTTCAGCTTTAAAATATTTGATATAGACAACCTGCGGCCGGTGCTCGGCCAGGGATTTTCTCCCGTTATGGCCTCTTTGACCGTCGTTTCTGTTTCCTTCTTGGGCATTGAAATTATGCTGTTTCTCCCAGAGTACCTTAAAAATAAACAGCACATGTTCCGCACGTCGGCCATTGGCTTTGGCATCCCGATTATTTTATACATCATTACCTACGTGCTCGTCGTCGGCGCCTTAACCACCCAGGATGTCAAAACTATGATCTGGCCCACGATCGCGCTCTTTCAATCATTTGAAATCAAAGGACTTTTTATCGAACGGTTCGAGTCCTTTCTGCTTGTTGTCTGGATTATCCAATTTTTCGCCACCTATGTATCGTACGGATATTTCGCGACATCCGGCCTCAATAAAATTTTCGGGCTGAAGCAGAAAAAAGGCATCATCTTCGTAGGGATTGCGACATTCTTGGGGTCATTGATGCCAAAGGACGCGAACAAGCTGATGATGTTCAGTGATATTCTCGGCTATATCTTCTTAGGTTTCTTTTTGCTGCCTTTACTGATGTTTGCAGTCGTCGCTGTGAAAAGGAAGGTGAAAAAAGCGCAATGAAGAAATACATCGTAATCTTTCTTTGCTCATTGCTTTTGACGGGATGCTGGGACAGCCGTAATATAGAAGACTTGAGCCTCGTTATCGGAGTCGGGCTCGATAAACCTGAGGAAGAAAACGTGGAAGTGACGCAGCAGATTCTGATCCCGCAAAAAGCAAGTTCCCAGCAGTCGACATCAAGCAATCCGACAAAGGTGACTTCCACTTCCGGGGAAACCGTTCACCAAGCCTTAAGGACGGCATCGTTAAAAAATCACCCCGCTTTCTCCCAGCACTTGCGCATCATGCTGTTTTCCGAAGCGCTGTTAAAGGACAACATCCCGTTTGACGCATTAATGAACCAGTTTGTCAGGGACAACGGAACGAGAAGAAGCTGCAATGTGATGACGGTGCCGGATAAAACGAAAGATATTTTCAATGTCAGCGACCAGGGGGAGCCTGCGTCAAATACTATCTATGACTTAACGGAAAATAATGCCGTCACCATCCGGATGATGGAGCCTGTGACATTAGGGGATATATCCGAGAAAATCGCCCAGAACGAGACCTTTGTCCTGCCTCAAGTGCGCAAAGTGGGCAGCAGGCTGGAAATCTGGGGCGCAACCATTATAAAAAATAAATTCTGGTATGCAGATTTAACGCCTTTACAAGTCCAGAATATGAACCTGTTCACAGGCACGGTAAAGGGAGGCGTCACGTTTGCAAAGCATGACAATTATTTTTTATCTTTCGAGATATTTTCAAGCAAATATGATGTGAAAACACAATACAAAAACGGAAAATTCAAGTTCATCGTCACCCGGTTTGTTGAAGGCCGCCTGTCTGAGGATTGGAACCCGAAAGAAGATTCCTTCAGGGAGTCCTATATAAATGAAATCAAAAACGCGGTAAAACGAAGCATCCATTCAGATGTTACGACATTCATCGATTATCTGCAGCATGATTTAAAAGTGGATATTACCGGGTTAGGCGATCAGGTCCGTATTCATTACCCCGATAAGTGGCAAAAGGTGGCCTCTGACTGGGACCGTCATTTCAGTGAATCAGATATTGAATACAAAGTCAAAGTCGCCGTCAGAGATTTCGGAACAAAAGGAATGTCCCAATGACCTGTCCCGCGGGGAGAGTGTGCATCGCGCCGCTCTCCTTTTTTCATTTCACGAGATGATTGCGGTGGGCATATACGGCGGCCTGCGTGCGGTCACTGACATCAAGCTTTGACAATATATTCGTGATGTGGGTTTTCACCGTTTTAATCGTTATGAACAGCTCTTCCCCAATCTCTTTATTCGTCTTGCCTTCCGCGACGAGACAGAGGATTTCCAGTTCTCTCTTTGTCAGCGTTTCATGCGGAAGCTGGTTCTCTGAATGGCGCAGCCTTGACAGCACTTTTCCCGCCACCTTCGATTCAAGCTTCGGTTCGCCCTTGGCAGCCGCTCTGATGGCTTCGGCTATTTCCGCCGCCTTGGACGTTTTCAGCAAATAGCTGAGCGCTCCCGCTTCGATTACCGGATACACTTTATCGTCATCAATAAAGCTCGTCAGCACGATGATTTTCGGGTCATCGAGTTTGGCGCAGATCTGTCTCGTCGCTTCGATGCCGTCCATGCCGTCCATGACAAGATCCATTAAAATCACATCCGGCAAAAGCGCGGCGGCCAGATCGACACCCTGCTGTCCGTCTGATGCTTCACCGGCGACTTCAATGTCCGGCTGTGCTTCTAAAAACGCGGCCAGACCCATCCTGACCATTTCATGATCATCAATCAGTAACACTCGAATCACTGTCGTTCTCTCCTTTTGTTTTCTGGTAAATCGGGACTTTCACGTCGATCTGCGTGCCTTTTCCCTTTACTGAGATAATTTCCGCTATGCCGCCGATTTCGCTCGCTCTTTCCTTGATGGAATGCAGACCGTAAGAGGAGGCTTTGACTTGATCCATTGTAAAACCCGCCCCGTTATCAATGACTTTAAGCTGAAGTTTTTGATGTTTCGCGCCGAGTCTGACAGTGACCTTGGTCGCCTTTGAATGCCTGAAAACGTTGGAAAGCGCCTCTTGTACGATTCGGAACAGATGGTCTTCAACGCCTTTTGACACACCCGTGTCGCTGATATCCCACTCAATATCAAGCGGCTGCTTCGCTTTGAACTCTTTTAACAGCTCAATCAGCCCTTCTTTCAAGCCTTTTCCTTCTAAGGTGACGGGCCGCAGATGCAATAGCAGCGCCCGCATTTCGTTTTGCGCTTCCCCCGCCATATGTTCAACCATGCGAATCCGTTTGACGATTTTGTCATCCGCATCTTTCACCTGCTCTAAGACGGCGGATGTCATCATAGAGATGGCAAAGAGCTGCTGGCTGACGGCATCGTGCAGATCGCGCGCCAGCCGCTGGCGTTCTTCAGTGATGACCGATTTTTTCATTTGATCCTGCCATTCCGCCCGCTCGTTGGAAAGCTTTTGCAGCGATGTGACCTGCAGCTCGACCCGCTTGGCCATTTCGTTGAGCTGGTCTGCCGCCAGACCGATTTCATCATCACCGAGCGGCGGCACCCGATAAGCGAAATTGCCGTTTTCAAACTTCAAAACCGCTTCAATCAGTGTATCCATTCTTGTTTTCAGACGGCCGCCGTATACATAACCGGAAATCAGTCCGGCCGAAAGGGACGCCAAAAGCAGGATGACCACAAACGGAATACCGAACCAGCCGGAAGAAAACAACAGCATCGGATCAAGCCCGTAATACAGCAGCATCAGCGCAATAAACACCGCGCAAAGGAGCAGACTGAGCCCCGCGGTCATCCGCATGGCGCGCCACTGAATATTGGCGAGTAATTTTTTCCTCATAAATACTTCACATCCACATCGCCGATGAATAGAGAAATTGATATTTTAATCCGCCGCGGCGAGTCGCCGTACTCAGAAGACACTTTATACAGATTCGTGCTCATGCCGCTTTTCTTAGAGCCAAGCAGGTTCATATCGCCGATAAAAGCCGATGAACTGACGGACACTTCGATATCGGACGGGACGTACACATCAACATTGCCGATGACACCGCTGATTGTCATCGTGCTTTCTCCTTCAGGTATTATCGCCTTTGAGAGATCAATTTTCACATCACCGATAAATCCGGAAACATTTAAATCATTCAGCTCAAACGGGTCCTTCATCATGCGCAGCTCGCCGATAAAAAAGCTCCGGAGATCCGGCTGTCTGCTTTCCGGCTGGACGGCAGGCTTTGGCTGCTCTTCTTTTTCAAGGCTGATTTTCTTTTCTTTATGCTCAAATACGCGCTTTCCTTTCAGGAGCCTGTAGCCCGCGTAAATGAGAAAGGCGGCGAAGGCATAGCCGAACAGGCTGAAGGTGGCGCTGAACAGGTTTCTCAAAAATAAAAAAGCGGCAAAGATATACAGGACGGAGCCGAGCCAGCCGCGGGAGTATTTATTAAAAATATAGCCTGTGATCAGAAAAAAGAGCGGCCAAAACAGGAAGTCGCCGATGCCGATAATACGTAAAAACATGCTGACGCCTAATAAGGCGATGATAAGTCCGAGAATCTGTTTTTTTGCCATGTCAGCTGCTTGCCCCTCCTTTCCTTGTCTATTGCAGTGCAATATTGCCGCTCGTCACTTTTATATCTATCGGCCTGGCGCCGCTGCCTTTCATGCCGGTGAAGGTCCCGCCTTCCTTACTCGTTTTCTCAAAGGAATAGGACGGCTGAATCCTTCCGCTTGCCGTTTCGGCGTTTACTGTAAAATTCCCGTCTTTCGGCAGGCTGATGGCTGCGCTGCCGCTCGCAAGCCTGACGGATACGGGAGCGTTCGCCGTCTCAAGCGAGGCGTCGACACTGCCGGAAGCGACCCTCACGTCAAGGGCTCCCGTCACATGATGAAGCCCGGTATGTCCTGAGGATGAGCGGACTTCCGCCGTTTTAGCCGCAAGATCGGCTGCTTCGAGATCGCCCGACAGCCCTTTCGCTTTAAACACATCCGTCTTCACATGCTTCAGCGATATGTTCCCGCTTACAGAACGGACGCCGAAATGCGCAAGAGACAGCCCCTTGTTTCCGTCAACGGAAATGCTTCCGCCTGATGTTTGGACGGTGATGTCCTGATGATACTCATACGGGATGCGGACAATCAGCAGAGGACGCTGAAAGAGATTCAAAAATTGGAATCCTTTCTCCTTCGCTTTGAGATTGAGGGTTTTCCCCCTGCTTTGGACAAACATTTTCCCCGCCGGTCCGGTCATGTTTGCCGCGATGTCATTCCGCTCTTCCGCAATGATTTTCACATCCGTCTGTTCCGACGAAACGGACAGGCTTTTGACGGCATGAGGCGGCACGCTTGCCGATACCGATTCTGTTTCGTACAGCGGAAACAAACGCCCGGCAAACACTTCTTTCACCAAAAACAGACAGCAGATCAGAACGGACGCCGCCATCAGCCCTTTGGCAATCTTACGCTTCATTACGTTCCATCCTTTTTCATTCATTTTATTATAAAGGAAAAGCCGGATAATTGATATGTGCGTATAGGGAAGAGGCGTAAAAACGCCGACCTTCCCTTGTGCACATTATTCATGAGCCGCTTTTTGATGCTCTGCTTTTTCCAGAGAAAGCGAGCGCATTTTTTCAAGCTCAGCTTCGACCTCGTCCGAATATTGCGAGCGGCTGTGTTCTGTATTCGCCTCAGCCGAAGTGCCGTATTTGACGCGGACTTCCATTTCTTCAATGCGGTTTTCCATTCGGAGAAACTCTCTATAGGCGCTTTCGCTGTCAATCTTGTCAAAAGAAGCGTTCATATGTTCCTTCGCTTTTGCCGCGTTGGCGCGGGCGATAAGCGCCTGTTTTTTATCCTTTACGTCGCGAAGACGCGTTTCCAGGGTTTCCAGCTGTTCTTTCAGCTCGGCCAGCTGTGTTTTCGCCTGCTCGTACGCTTTTTCATGTTCGGCCGCTTTTCCCTCAAGGTATTTCATTTCAGTCAGAGCCTTTTTCGCAAGCTCCTCTTCCCCGGCGTCAAAGGCAAGCTGAGCCTGATTTTTCCGCTTTGCCGCCGTTTCGGAAGCGTCCTCCTGTTTTTTCTTAAACTGATGGACGATCGTGTGCTGTTTGACAATCGTTTGTTTCGCCTTGGCGATGTCACTTTCCATATCACGCACATATTGATTCAGCATAACTTTCGGATTTTCTAGTTTATCAAGCCCTTCGTTAACAGATGCGACGAACATATCTCTTATTCTTTTTAAGACCATTTTGTCTTCCTCCTTATTTTTTCTTCAAAAATTCTTCCCATTCAGAGTCAAAGCCTGATTGATAGCCCGGTGATGACGCTTCCGGTTCATACTGGCGGGAAGCGGTGTCTGAGCCGCCCTGCTTCATCATCTTCCAGCCGAAATACACCATAGCGCCAGCCAGCCCGATAGCAACGATAAATGGAAGAGAGCCGACAAGAATCATAGCTCCGATGACGCTTGCGATGATACCGGACACCGCCCGGCCTTTTGAAAAACGTTTGATTCCCCAGTAAAGCATCAGGCCTCCGATCGCCAGCGGGATGATAAACGCGAAGTGGCCTCCTCCGAAAAAGACAGAAAGTCCGAACACAATCAGCAGAAAGCCGCCTGCCGTTTTTATATTTATATTCATGCAGATCCTCCTTTCGATTTCCTTGTCTTTACTATAAACAAATCCCGCGGCCGGCAAAACGAGTCAGAGATTGATTTTCATATCAGACCGGAGTCGTATAAGCCCCCCGACCCTAACATCAAAAAAACGCCGCTGCACCGGACGGCGCAGGGCGTTTTACAAGAATGCTATATTCTGATGCTCGCTTCTTTTTCCTTGATGAGATCAGTGCGTTCCGCTTTGGCAAGCTTCGTAAAGAACAATATCCCGAGACCTGACAGGACTTCAACGAGACCGCCGGCGGCAATGACTTTTCCGGGCCCGAAGGCGTTAGCCGCATATCCGCAAAGAACCGCACCGAGCGGAATGGATATGTTGGAGATCATATGGATGACGGCATAGACCTGCGGCTGATCATCATGATCCACAGACGTTTGAATAATGGTATACTCCGGCACATTTATGGCGCTGACGGCGGAACCGAACGCAAACGCTGCAAGGAAGACGAGCGGCAGAAACGTGTTGATGCCGGTGATGAAAAATGCCGCCCCTTCTATGATTCCCGCTGACACAAACAGGAGACCGTATTTGTTCACCTTCACCTTAGCCAAAATAAAACCCATTAAAAAGGCTCCGCCCGTTCCTGTCGCTTTCAGAAGCGAGTAAATGATCGGCGGCATATGTAAATCTTCAGCGACGTAAACGGCGGAAAGCGCCTCCCACGGAGCGGCCGCAAAGTTCATGAAAATACAATAGATGGCGAGCGGGTATAAAATCTGGTGTTTTCTGACGAGCACAAAACCCCGTTTAAGCCTTCCGAAATACGTCCCGCGCTGTCTGACGGCGGCGGTATCCTGTTTGTCACGCTGAACTTGGTATGACATAAAGAGTACGAGAAAACCTGATAGAAGATAGAATATAAGTGCGATAAACAAAGAATAGGCGGGACTGATAAATGTTAAAAACACTCCGCTCAGCGTAACGGCGGCAAGCCTGACGATCTGGCCTGATGACTGGATGACCGCATTCGCTTTCTGCAGGCTGTTTTCTCCGACAATATTGGGGATTAAAGAGATAGATGCAGGATTATAAGCGGCTCCGGTGGCTGAATGCACAATCATAAGAAGCATCACAAACCATAAAGGAGAAAAACCGTTAAAATAGCAGACCGGAATGATTAACACGACCGCCGCGCGCGTGAGGTCTGAAAAATACATCCAGAATTTCAGCGTATGCTGCTTCATAAAAGGCCCGGTAATCGGCGCCAGCATCGCCTCCGGAAGGAACGTAACCGCAATTAACAGCGCCGTGCCGATCGCCCCTTCACCGTCAAAAATCAAAAACCAGAGAATGGAATTAAAGGCAAAACCGTCTCCCGACAATTTAACAAGCCTTGAGATAAACAGAAAGGTGAAATTTTTATTCCAGATGCTCTCGCTCTTATGATTTGTATCCATCTATCAAATCCCCCATTTTTTTACAATGTTTCTTATAATATCTCATTTTTTAATTTTTCAGTCAATAATGCATAAGATACATTTTCCTTCTGGCAATAAGGGTTCAATTGATGGATATCGCCGTTAAAAACAGCCGGCTTCCTCTCGCCGGCTGAATCAAAACGTTATTCATCTTCACGGAATACTGCGGCGCTTCTTTCATACTCTATATCTTTAACGCCATGTCTTGCGTTGACTGCTCTTGCCGCCGCGAAAAAATAATCAGACAGACGGTTCAAGTAACGCATCACCGTGTCATTTATCTCTTCTGTTCTGCCCAGT
The DNA here is from genome assembly GCF_059831465.1 of Bacillus sp. 5RYD7K. NCBI lineage: Bacteria > Bacillati > Bacillota > Bacilli > Caryophanales > Bacillaceae > Bacillus > Bacillus sp. 5RYD7K. The sequence goes on along the minus strand of NZ_CP191200.1, from coordinate 1,612,054 downwards.
TTCACGATGAGACGCTCCGCCCGTCTTGTGACAGTCCGCGCGATGTGAAGCTGAGCAGCCGCCTTATGCCCGCCCGGAAGAATAAATTTTTCAAGCGGAGGCGCTTCAGCGGTATAACGGTCTATGCAGTCTTCCAGTACGGTAATAGATTTCTCTCTTAATGTATAGCTCTTATTCTCAGTGACAGTCGCCAAGTCGCCGCCGCAGTCAAACAGCTCGTGCTGAATGTTTCGGAGTTCAGCTTTCAGATCACCGCAATTCTCACAATCATCAAGCTCCGCAAGCGCAAGCCCGATAAAGCTGTTCAGCTCATCGATCGTCCCGTAGCTTTCAACCCGCAGACTGTCTTTATCCGTTCTGCCGCCGATCAGGCTTGTCTGCCCTTTATCACCGGTTTTCGTATACAGCTTCATCGTTCTGTTCCTCCTTCTTCCGCCGCTTTTACACATTCCGCGGTTCCTCTTCTCACAGCTTTTTCCGCATGGCGGACGTCCATTACCTTTCCTGTCTGCAAGGCACAAATGACAATGTCACCGTTTGCCTGTCTGCCGGAAAGAGCCTGCATTCTCGCTTCCGCCGCTGCCGTTAACAGACGTACAAAGCCTTGTTCAGATAAGCGGCCGCTGACGAGTGCCCAAACGGTGTGCCTGGCGGTCACGGCAATCGTTATCGAATCAAACGTCCGGCAGACAAAACCAGCCGCCGCTGAGCCGGTAAGCCGGCGGCTCCACGAAAAGCCTGAGCCGTCAGATGCGGTTGACAACATTCTGAACGGACGGTCTGTCTGAAGCGTTACGGTATTTCCGCTTTTGTTTATCAAAGAGGCGAACGAAGCGCTGACAGACTCTCTTTCCTCCCGCACTTCCGGCATGAAGGCGATCAGCGGTTTCGGTGACGCTTTTTGGCCGACAGCACTGACGGTGATGCCGTAAATGTCTTCAATCGTTTCTTTTTTCAAAGCCTGATCCGGCGTCTGCTTGGAAAAAGCGCGTCCGTCTTTCATCATCAGCAGCTGATCACAGTATTGTCCTGCGGCGTTGAGGTCGTGAAAAATACTGATGACCGTCAGGCCGCTTTCTCTCGTCAGCCGCTTCACCGTATCAAGCAGGTCTTTTTGATATTTGAGATCAAGAAATGTCGTCGGCTCATCCAGACACAGCACCTCAGGCTGCTGAGCCAGCGCCTGCGCCAGAAAGACGCGCTGCCGCTCCCCGCCGCTCAGATTGCGGACGGATTGCTGCGCATATCGGTCGATGCCGGTCATTTCCATCGCTTCCCGGACAATGGCTTCGTCATGTTGATCCATCTGTCTGAAGAGTCCTTTTTGATACGGGTATCTGCCGAAAGACACCGTTTCCTTCACGGTAAATGAAAAGGCTTGCTCCGTATGCTGCGGCAAAACGGCCATGATTTTCGCAAGCTCCCGCGGCTTGTATCTGCTCACTGGCCTGCCTGCGACAAGCACCTCGCCTTTTGACGGAGAAAGCATCCCCGTCAGCAATTTCATCAGCGTTGTTTTTCCTGAGCCGTTCGGACCGAGTATGCCGACAAATTCACCCTTTCCGGCGGTAAAGCTGACATCCTCTACAATCATCCGGCCTCCGTACCCGCCGGACAGGCCGCTCACCCTGATCATAAGCGTTTCCCTCCATGATGCTGGCGAAGCAGAATCAAGGCAAATACAGGCGCTCCCGCCAAAGCCGTCATAATGCCGATCGGCAATTCGACAGGTTCAATGACGGTGCGGGAAAACAAATCAGCCAAAATGAGAAAACCGGCGCCCGTCAATGCTGACAGCGGGAGTAAATGGCGATGATCCGTTCCCCATAAAAGCCGTGTCACATGGGGAATGACAAGGCCGACAAATCCGATTGTCCCCGATACGGCAACCGCTCCCCCCGTCAGCAGAGACCCGCCAGCGATCATCAGCCATTTTCTTTTTTCCGTACTGACGCCTAAAAGCCTTGCCTTTTCTTCTCCATAAGTCATAATGTTTAATTCTCTGCCATTGATAAGCAGAAGCGCCGTCCCGGCCAGAAAAAAAGGCAGAAACAGCGCGACATAGCCCCAGCCTCTCATTGACACGCTTCCTAACAGCCAGCGGACAATCGGGAGCAGGTCATTTCCCGTTAAGGCGATCACAAGCGAAATGAGAGCTCCGAGAAAAGAATTGATGATGATGCCTGTCAAAATGAGCGTCGAAACAGACATCGACGCATGAACGAGACGGCTGAAAAACAGAACCGCCGCCATGACCGCAATGGCTGCGGCGATGCTGACAACCGGAAGTGTGAACCGGCCGATGACGGGAATCTGGAGGCCGAAAAACAAGGTGATCACGGCTCCCGCCGAAGCTCCCGAAGACACCCCGAGTGTATAAGGATCGGCGAGCGGATTTTTCAGAAGTCCCTGAAACGCCGCTCCCGCAATGGATAACGCGGCTCCGACAAGGGCGGCCAGAACGACTCTCGGCAGGCGGATATTCATCATAATATTGACATTCATAGGGTCAGCCGAGGATGTCCGGCCGACCCCGATCCAAAAAACGTCGGATAAAGGAATATGCAGACTGCCGATTGAAATGCCAAACGCCGCACAAACGGCTAAAAACAGCAGGCTGGCCGCGTAAGCCAGCGGCCGGTTACTTTTTAAACGTTTCAGGATAAACGCTTTCCGCAAGCTTCTCGACCCCTTTTACAAGGCGCGGGCCTGAGCGTGTGACAAGGTCAGGATCAACAGAATAGACGTTGTGGTGTTTGACCGCATTGACGGCACCCCAGCCGGCGCGTTTTTCCACTTCAGCAGCCTTTACGCCGTCTGTCGTAATGATGACGTCTGGATTCATTTTGACAATCGCTTCATCCGTCAGCTGCACCCAGCCGGTCTGGCTGCCGGCGGCGTTTTTCGCATGTATATCTTCAAGCATTTCGTTCATAAACGTGCCCTTTCCCGTTGTATAGCCGTCAGGAGAAACCTCGACGAATACTTTCTTTTCATCTTTTTCAGAAATCGCCGCCGCTTTCTTTTCTATGCCGGAAAGGTCGGATTTCATCTTTTTGATCAGCTTGTCCGCCTGCTTTTCTTTGCCGGCTGCTTTTCCGATCATACTGATTGATTTGTACACGTCTTGGAACGATTGCGCATCATTGACCGTTAAGACGGTGATGCCCGCATCTTTTAACTGCTTCATCGCATCGGCGGAAGCGGACATTGAGGACGCGTGGGCCAGCACGAGATCCGGCTTCAGCGCGATGACTTTCTCAACGTTTACATTCATATCTCCGACTTTCGGTTTTTTTGCAGCTTCTTTCGGATATGTATCATTTGTCGTGACGCCTGCGACCTTATCTCCCAGTCCGAGCGCGTATGTAATTTCCGTATTGCTCGGCATGAGGGAGACGATTTTTTCCGGCGCCTGCTTCATGGTTACTTTGTCATTTGTGGCATCCTTGATGGTTACCGGGAATGCCTCGGTTGAAACGGCTTTTTGTTTTGCCGCGCTTCCTTCTTCTTGCGCGCCGGAACAGCCGGCGGACACAACGGCGGTGACAAAGAGCGCCGCCCAGACGGCAGTGATCTTCTTCATTCTTTTAACTCCCCCTGATTATGGTAAACGATTGTCTTCTTGACATTCGTATCCTTTTTTCGCAGTAATTATACTATAAGTCTTGAAGGCTTGTATATCCGGCCTTTTTTGCATGAAAGCAAATGATTCGTAAACACTAAAATTCATCATGTATACTGTTACACAATCGAGTAAAAAGGAGGATCATCATGGAATTACAGCTTGAACGAAAACTCGTGTTAATCACAGGATCAACTTCCGGCATCGGAAAAGCCGCGGCCAAAAGCTTTTTAACTGAAGGCGCCGAGGTGATTGTAAACGGAAGAAAAAAAGAAACCGTTGAACGGACGGTTGAGGAGCTTTCCGCTTACGGAACGGTTCACGGCATCGCCGCAGATTTATCGCGTCAGGAGGAGGCCGATGATTTGATCAAGCGCGCCGCCGGAATCGGGGAAGTCGATATTCTCGTTAATAACCTCGGTTTTTTCGAAGTGAAGGACTTCGCGGATGTATCTGATGACGAATGGACCCGGTATTTTGAAGTGAATGTCATGAGCGCTGTGCGCCTGTGCCGGCGTTTTCTGCCGCAAATGCTTGAAAGAAACAGCGGACGGATTTTGAACATCTCCAGTGAAGCCGGTGTCAAACCGCTTGCGCAAATGATTCCGTATTCAATGACGAAAACGGCGTTAATCAGCTTGTCCCGGGGAATGGCGGAAATGACAAAAGGCACGAATGTCACGGTAAACTCCGTGCTGCCGGGACCGACATGGACCGAAGGCGTCGCTTCTTACATGGAAGGAGCCGCAAAGGCCGCCGGAGAAGATACGGACAGCTTCGTCCGGGATTATTTTAAAGTGAATGAACCGACATCATTGATTCAGCGCTATGCGACCCCGGAAGAAGTCGCCAATACGATTGTATTTCTCGCTTCAGCTGCGGCATCTGCCATTAACGGCACCGCACAGCGGGTTGAAGGCGGCATCATCCGCTCCATTTAACAAAAAAAGCCCGGCACAATGGGACTGTTCCCATATGCCAGGGCTTTTTTACATGAGGCCTGCAAACGGAACCGGCTCCCAGCCGCCCGTCTCAAGCTCTGCGGAAAACAGGCCGCCCGCATGCGGCTGTTCAAGTCTTTCGGCTTCCGTCAATTTTTCCGTTGCGGTCGTAATGTATAATGTGTTGAGCTCCCTGCCTCCGAACGCACAGCAGGTGACGTATTTTGCGGGAACTTCAATAGATGCAATTTCCTTATGCGAAAACGGGTCAATCCGGACGGCACGGCCGCCTCCGAACAGAGCCACCCACAGCATTCCGTCCCGGTCAATGGTCATCCCGTCGGGAGATCCGTGCGACTCCGGAAAGCGGTAGACCGTTTTCGGATCTGATACGGCTCCGGTTTTAAGATCGTATGCATAACAGACGATTTCCTGCGTCGGAGTATCAATATAGTACATCAGGTTTCGGTCCCGATCCCAATCCAAACCGTTCGAAGTGGAGACCTGGTCTTTTATTTTGGCAAGGCTGCCGTCCGTATTCAGACGGTACAGCGAAGCCTCCTCTTCTTTGCCTTCCATGCTCGTGGTCCCCGCCCATAATCTTCCGGACGGGTCGCATTTTGCATCATTGAAACGGATATCTTCCCGCATGTCTTTCGGCTGCTTCATCTTCGTCAATATGTCTTCCCGAAGATTGTACAGGTAAAATCCGTCTTTCATCGTCATCACCAGCTCTTCCTTTGAATACAAGGCCAGAGCCGTGACAAATGATTTGAATTTAACGGAACGGTTGATTCCGTCAGCCGGAGTAAAAATATGGAGCTGGCTGCCCAGTATATCTACCCAGTACAGGCATTGCTTGTCCTTATCCCATAAAGGGCCTTCTCCTATAACTGCTCTCGTATCTGCTCGTAATGCTGCTTCCATGTGTGAACACCTCTTCTTTTGCTTGTCAGTCTTCTATATGTTATTCCCGACAAAGCGGCGTCCAAACTCAATCTTTCTTAAAAAGAATCGTAATCACAGTTCCGGCGCTGATTCTGCTGTTGACATGAATGGTTCCGTTATGAAGGTGAACCAGCTCCTTGGCAATGGCGAGCCCGAGTCCAGTTCCTTCTGACGGCCCCTTCGTATTCGTTCCCCGGTAATAACGGTTAAACAGCTGGTGAATCGTTTCGTCGTCCATTCCTCTTCCATTATCTTTCACCTTCAAAATGAGCTGTTCTGCTGATTCCTCAAGCACAACCCGAATGGCCGTCCCTTTCTTATTATGCTTTACCGCGTTGGCCAGCAGATTCTCCAGAATACGGCGGAACCATGCTTCATCAATGGCGAAAAGAATATCTTCCTTTTTGGTTTCAAAGGCGATGTCATAGCCTTCCGAGAACGTGTTTTTCGTGAAATCGTTCGTGACGTTTCTGATAAACGGAACGACGTTGATCAGGCGCCGTTCGATCGGGAGGGCGGCGTTTTTCAGACGGTATGTCAAATTCAAGTCCTCAATCAGCTTCGACATATATTCTGATTTTTCCCGGACGATCTGCCCCATTTCTTTGACTTCTTCCGGGGTCCATTCGTATTGCTTCGATTCAAGCATCATGCTGTAGCCGTAAATCGTGCTCAGCGGGGTTTTCAAGTCATGGCTCAGCCCGGCGATCCACTCTTCCCTTGTCGCCTGGATTTTTTCTCTGTTTTTCTTATCCCGCTTCAGCGTGTCAGTCAGCTGATCCATTGATTCGAAAATCTCTGCGAAAAAGCGGAACGGCTGCTTTGTTTTGCCTTTTTTGTTTTTGCTGACCGGCTGTCCTTTTCGGTTCTTCGGCTCTTCAAGCCGGCCCTTTGATAAATTGACGAGCCATTTGATGGTATGAAACAGCGGCCAGCCGAAACGGAAAGAGTACCAGATGGTCAGGATGCAGATCAGCAATACTAAGATTCCGATCAAGAGGAAGAGGGTTTTCATCACATTTCTCAGAAATGACTTGTTAAACTCATGATCGGGAATGTACACAGGGTTCGGCACAGACGCGACCATCCATTTCGTTTTATCGAGTCTTTTAAAAGAAATTTCCCGCTTGTAATTCCACGGTTTGGAATTGTATTTCAGCAATTCAAGCTCATTGACGGTGTTCCGCTCTTTTTTGGTGCTGTTGATATCCCCGAGCAGTCTGCCGCTGTCTTCGAGAAGGTAGACCGCCCCTTTTTCCCGTTTAATATAATCAACCGTGCTTTTTTTATATTGAGAAAGAGAAGCGAGGGATGGCTCCTGAGACTCGATGTAAGTGAGAAGCTGCTCACTGGCAGATTTCCAGCCGAACAGAATCAGATAGGTCTCATCATTAATCGTGACCGTCCAGTAGTTCAGCTTATAGTTGTCAAAATTCCGATACTGATAAATGGATAAGAGATCTTTTCTGCTGTAATGGCTCGGGACGTCTTTCGGCACTCTGTACGCGTAGTCTGTTTTTTCTTTGTCATTAATAATCTGCAGCCAGCCCTTCTGCTTTCTGACCGACATCTTTAAAAATTCATCGACATCCCATGTGCCGTCTTCATTTTTATCAAGCCACGCTTCAAACGAGTCTGCCGTCGCTTTAGTAAGTCCTGCATTGGCTTCCGCTTCGCTGAAACGCCAATCCAAATAGAAGAAAGAAGCGACGGCCAAAACGGACATCAGCAGGATGACCAGCAGCAGCTGACCGAAAAAGTGAAGCAGAAATTTTCCGCGCATTCTCATGAGCGGGTTCCTTTTTCTCCTTGATCGGGAATAAACCGATAACCGAGGCCGCGCACCGTGACAATATAGGACGGATTGCTGGGGTCTTTTTCAATCTTTTCTCTGAGCTTGCGGATGTGAACCATGACGGTGTTGTTGTCGCCGTAAGACGGATAGCCCCACACTTTTTCATAGATCTGATCTTTCGAGAGCACCACATCAGGATGTTCACAGAAATATTGAAGCAATTGCAGAAGCTGTGCGGAGCAGCTGACGGGCTCGCCCCCGACAATCAGCTCGGCGTTTTGCGGCGAATAGGAAAAATGGCTGTATGAGTACGTTTTCTCTTCGCGCTTATAGGTTCTCTTCAATGTCGCCCTGATCCGCGCCGCCAATTCCAGCGGATTAAACGGCTTTGTTATATAATCGTCAGCTCCCAATGCAAATCCTGACAGCTTATCCGCATCAGACGACCGGGCAGTCAGAAAAAAGATCGGAGCGTCGGTATAGTTCCGGATTTCGGCGCATGCCTCAAAACCGGACATGCCTTCCATCATCACATCCAGCACGAGCAGATCCGCTGTCTCATGTTTAACAAACTCAATCGCTTCCTCTGCGCTGCCTGCCGTCTTAATGTTGTGATAGCCTTCTTTGACGAGAACGCGCTTGACCATATCAACGATCGCCTTCTCATCGTCTACAATTAAAATTGACGCATTTTCCACCTTGGACGTTCCTTTCTCTTTGTTTTTTTCATCATATCATTATATGGATAAGATTTGGTACTTTTTTAGTGCGGAGGTCTTGCGGGGAAACAGAAAAGAAAAACGAGACCGGACATCTCCTCTCGTTTTTCTCGCGGTGTCAGAGCGGAATCCCAATCATCCCGCCGCTTTGTCAGGAGCTTTCATTTATAAGATGAAGAATAAATTCCCAAAATCCCGGCACTTCCTGGCATAACAGCATGTCCGCTTTCTCTACGATTTTAATCTTCAATTCCTGTTCCAGATCTTCTCTTTCCTGGTAAGACGTATTGCTCAGTTTTTTTTTTATCATTGGCGAAAAACGCGAAATCAAGAGTTCCATTTCGTCGATATCTGTTTTCCCCTTGTTGAAGTCAAATGGCCCGTTCACTGCTTATTTTCCCCCTTTTTTCTGCTTGTCCAGCTGCTTTCTGAGATTGTCGAGACCCTTTTTATGAATATTGGAAATGTTCTGTCTTGATTCCCCCAGAGACTCGGCAATCTCCTTCATTGTCGCTCCGTGAAGGTAAATATTCGTCAGCACGCTTTTTTGTTTATCGGTTAACGTCTGGAGCGCTTCGTATAAATCCCGGTTTTGGACATGCTGGCTCAAATCCCCCTGCTGCCGCAGAAACTCTTCATACGCGTCTTTTCCCATTTCATAGGGAAGCGCTTCACCTCCTTCCGGCTGATCCACCGTAAGCGGATAGCGCTTCTGGTTTTTGCGGATGCGCTTGTCAAAGTCGATGGAGAAAATCCGGATCATAGAATTCATATATTTGATGATCCGGATTTCCTTATAAAACTGCTTAAAATGTTCGTCCAGTGATTTTGCATCCTTCTCGTCTGAATGTTCGAGCACATTTTTAAATTTCTCGTAATGCTTAGGGTCACTCAAGAAATGTTTGACGATCGGATGTTTCATGATTTCCTTGCATTTTGACCGTAAAAGAACTTGATAGTCCATAAAACCGCCTCCTATTTAAATTAAATGAAAGAAAGCAAAAAAAAGTAAACTACTCCTTTCCGACTAAGGTTCCACACTTCTTATGTCCCGGTTTTTCCGAAACAAAAAAAGACCCTCCGCGCGGATATCAGGTTTACAAGAGCCGCACGTTCTTTCACTTATATACATGACTGCAGGTCAAGTCAGGAGGTGGCTGGTGATGGATCAGGTTTTTATAGAAGAAGTTGTCAGACAGATCGGCAATCTCGGCTTTCCGGCTCTGATTGCCATGTACCTTCTCACCCGGTTTGAGAAGAAGTTTGACGCCCTGATCGAGCTGATGGCAGAGCTGAAAGACCAGAAAATGAAAAATTAATTTTCACACGAAGTTGACTTTTCATCAGGATGCATCACTTAACAAAGCAGAAGGGAAAACGAAAGGCCTTTCACATTCTCTTTCTGAAAACCAAAGCTTGAGAGGAGACGATTTACATGTCAAAAGAAAACAACTGCAATATCCCGCAGCCGATCAGAGGAGACAAAGGAGCGACCGTCACGATACCGCGCAACCTTGAAAGAGACCGCCAAAACCCGGATATGCTGACGCCGCCGGAAACGGATCACGGCACGGTGGATAATATGAAATTCTCTTTCTCAGATGTGCATAACCGGCTGGAAAAGGGCGGATACGCGCGTGAGGTAACCGTCCGCGAGCTGCCGATTTCTAAAAATCTCGCATCTGTCAACATGCGTTTAAAACCGGGCGCCATCCGTGAGCTGCATTGGCATAAAGAAGCGGAATGGGCATATATGCTGACGGGCAAAGCGCGGGTCACAATTGTTGATGAACAGGGACGCAGTTTTATTGATGACGTGAAAGAAGGAGATCTGTGGTATTTCCCGTCAGGCCTGCCGCACTCCATTCAGGCGCTGAAAGAAGGCTGTGAATTCCTTTTAGTCTTTGATGACGGTTCATTCTCAGAAAACAGCACATTCCAAGTAACTGACTGGCTTGCCCATACGCCGCTTGATGTCATCGCCAGCAACTTCGGGGTTTCAGAAAAAGACCTTGCCGGACTGCCAGGGAAAGAAAAATATATCTTTGAAGAACCTGTTCCCGGGAAGCTGAAAGATGACATTGTGGAAGGACCGAACGGCGAGGTGCCTTACCCGTTCACCTACCGTCTGCTGGATGAAGGTCCGACTGCTGAAACGGACGGCGGCAAAGTATATATTGCGGATTCCACAAATTTCAAAGTGTCCAAAACGATCGCTTCAGCGCTTGTCGTGGTCGAACCGGGCGCAATGAGAGAGCTGCATTGGCATCCGAACACACATGAATGGCAGTATTATATTTCCGGTAAAGGACGAATGACGGTGTTTGCTTCGGACGGCCATGCGAGAACTTTCAACTATCAGGCCGGAGATGTCGGCTACGTTCCGTTCGCCATGGGCCATTATGTAGAGAATCTGGGGGATGAGCCGCTCGTCTTCTTGGAAATCTTCAAGGATGACCACTACGCCGACGTGTCTCTGAACCAATGGCTCGCCATGCTTCCTGAGAAATTCGTCCAGCAGCATCTGGATCTGGGCAAAGACTTTACGGATATTCTTTCGAAAGAGAAACACCCTGTCGTCAAAAAGAAATGCTGAAGACACACACCGACTTGCAGAGTCCGTCTCTGCAAGTCTCCTCTGTGTAAAAAGGAGCTGAGCAGATGATCAATCAAAACGGGACGAAATTGTTTTTTCTCCAGGTGCTCAGGTATGCCCTGGCAGCGGCCGCCGTATTATTCGGGTATTTCATCGTGATGATGACCGTTTTTTCATTAGCCGGGACGAGCTACGGATCAATGGCGTACGTCCTGCTTTTTTCCGTGCTTTTTATTCTTCTCGGTTTATGTTTTGAACCGCTTGAGCGGCTGATGATACATAGCTTTACTTTTTTTGGGACGGGCAGGCTGCCTTTTCTTCTTCTAGCCAGCACCGTTCAGCTGCTGTTCCTCTGGATGACCGCGTATACGACGGATAAACTGATTGAAAAGATTTGGCTGTCAACGACCGAGGAGCTGATTGTGGCGGGGGTTTTTTTCGTTTTGGATAAATGCATCTCCGGGCAAAAGCCGCCCCGGGCGCAATAAAAAAACGCAGTCCCAAATGGTTCTGCGTTTTTACCGTCATACCGTGGCATTTTCATGCCGGATTAAATCGTATGTCAAGCAGACGGGTTTGTTCGTGCGCGGATCTTTAACGATCTGTGCGTCAATCTGAAACACGTCTTTCAATATGCCGGGCGTCATGACTTCCTCCGCCGTCCCTTCCTTGATGACGCGCCCTTTTTTCAGCGCAATCATATAATGGGAAAAACGGGCGGCATGGTTCAGATCATGAATGACCATTAAAATCGTGCGCCCCTGCTCTTTGTTTAATTTGTCCAGCAGCTGCAGAATTTCAAGCTGATGGGCGAGATCTAAATAAGTGGTCGGTTCATCAAGAAGCAGCAGCTCCGTTTCCTGAGCGAGCGCCATGGCGATCCACACACGCTGCCGCTGCCCGCCGGAAAGCGCTTCGATCGGCCGATCGTAAAATTCGGCCATCCCCGTCTCTTCAAGCGCCCATTTGATCATATCACGGTCTTTATCACTCAAGCGGCCCATTCCGGACTGATGCGGAAACCTGCCGTAAGAAACAAGTTCGTATACCGTCAGCCCGCTCGGCGCTTCAGGCGTCTGCGGAAGGATGGCCATTTCCTTGGCGATGTCCTTCGTGGATTTTTGCATGATCGCCTGTCCGTTTAAATAGACGGCGCCGGATTTCGGTTTCATGATTCTTGACATCGTCTTAAGAACCGTCGATTTTCCGCATCCGTTTGGGCCGATCAGCGTTGTGATTTTTCCTTTCGGTATGGCGATGTCCAATTCTTTCGCTATCAGACGGTCTCCATAACCGACAGTAAGCTGTTCCGCCGATAATGAGTTCATCGCGGCAGTCTCCTTCCTCTATTTCGTTTTCATCAGCAAATATACAAAATACGGCGCTCCGAGCACGGAAATCACCAAGCCGACCGGAACCTCGGACGGCGCAAGCACATTTCTCGCCAGCGTATCAGCGAGCAGAAATAAAAATGCGCCGATTAAAGCCGAAATCGGAATAAGCGTTTGATGGCGCGGCCCGGTAAGCCTTCTGGCCAAATGCGGGGCAATCAATCCGAGAAAAGCGATTCCGCCGGCTGCCGCAACACATGACGCGGCCAAGGCGGCGGCTGAAAACAGCAGAATGCGCCGCTCCTTTTCGACCCGGGTGCCGAGTCCCGCCGCCAGCTGGTCACCGAGCTGGAGCACGTTTAAATATCTCGCTTTATAGAGGCTGAACGGCAAAAGAACCAGCAGCCACGGCAAAATGGACAGCACCATTTTCCAATTGGCATTCCAAATCGAACCGGAAATCCATACAAGCGCCTGCATGAAGTCCCGCGGGTCCATCTTCAGCTGAAAAATCAGGAGAAGCGCATTAAACCCCGCATTAACGCCGATCCCGACCAAAATGAGCCGGACAGGCGAAACACCTTTTTTCCAAGCGAGCACATAGATGAGCAGCACAGCCAGAAAAGCCCCCGCCAAAGCGCTCACCGGAAGCAGCCATGTACTGAACATGCTTAAATCAGCAGCAGACCCTTGGAAAAAGAAGATAAATAGCACGACCGCCAAAGACGCCCCGGCGTTAATACCGAGAATGCCCGGCTCCGCCAAGTCATTTTGAGACACGCTTTGAAAAATAGCGCCTGAAACGGCGATTCCGGCCCCGACCAGCAATGACAGCACCATGCGCGGCAGTCTGAATTCAAATAAAACGAGCTGATCCCGGGCATCCCCCTGTCCGAAAAAGACACGTAACGCATCGAAAGGCGCAATCCGGATCACACCCATATTTAAGCTGATAAAAAAGACGATGCATATGAGCAAAAACGTAATGGCTATAACCGCCAGCGGTTTTTTCGATTTCACATTCATTACAGCCCTCTCCTTTCCCTGCGCGCCAAATAAAAGAAAAAGGGAACCCCGATAAGGGCCGTTAAAGCGCCGACCGGTGTTTCAAACGGCGCATTGACGAGTCTTGCCGCAATGTCACTGAAGACTAACAAAACGGCGCCGAATACCGCCGAACAAGGAATAATCCATCTGTAATCTACACCGACTAAAAAACGGGTGATGTGCGGAATCACCAAGCCGATAAAAGAAATGGCTCCGGCGACTGATACTGAAGCCCCCGTCAAGAGGACAACGACAACCATTCCGATGACTTTCACAAGCGCCGTGTACTGCCCTAGCCCTTTAGCAAGCTCCTCACCCAAGCTCAGCACCGTCACTGAGCGCGCAATCAGAAATGCGAGCAAAAGTCCGATGACGCCGACTGTCAAAAGCAGCTGGACGCCCTCCCATTTCACGGATGCGACTCCTCCGGCATACCAGAACTTCACATCCTGAGCGACATCAAAACGGATCGCAATCGCGCTTGAAAGCCCCGTTAAGAAATAGCCGACCGCCGTACCGGCCAGCGCGAGCTTCACCGGTGTCAGCCCGCCTTTTGAAAACAGGCCGATGCCAAACACAATGAGCGCCCCGATTCCCGCTCCCATAAAGGACCACAAAACAAGCCCCGCGGCAGAGAGCCCCGGAAAAAAAGCAAATGCCAAAGCGATCGCAAATCCCGACCCCGACGTCACGCCCATAATGGAAGGCTCAGCAAGCGGGTTTCGCGTCAGCCCCTGCATAATCGCCCCGGACACAGCTAAAAAAGCCCCGACGAGCGCGGCGGCAGCAGTTCTCGGCAGCCTCAGATCGCGTATGATTTGATGAGATGTATTTTGCGGCTGAAAGTGAAAGAGAGCATCCCACACCGTCCGCAGATGAATATCGGCAGCTCCGATGGAAACAGACAAGGCCGCGCCGATCAATAAAACCGCAATACCGGCACACAGCAGCACAGCCGCCCGGAATGAACGCGCCGTCCACTGGATTTCGCTCCCTGATGCCCCCTGAGCCGTCATTGTCTGCTTCTTTTTTAATAGACCCAACACTCGTTCTTCCTTTCTCAAAACAAGAATGGTAATGATAATGATTATCAATGACTTGTTTCAGTATAGCACTATTATCTTCTCTATTAATAGACCTAATTTCATATGACAATAGAAAGTTTTTCTTTAAAAAGAGCGTGCTTCTCTATAAAAGCAGTGATATAATCACACTGATAATGATTCTCTTTATCACTATTTTTTTTATGAAAGAAGGAATGTCAGATGTTCCATATATACAAGAAAATCGGCGCTGCGCTGATTGCCGTGCTGCTCATCGCCGCTTTGGCCGCATGCGGAAATTCTTCAGACACGAAAGGCTCTTCTGAAAAAGGAGAAACCGTCACTTATAAAGCCGAAAACGGCAATATTAAAATTCCGAAGAACCCGAAACGTGTCGTCGTCATGGCTGACGGCTACTACGGCGACTTCAAACAGCTCGGCATCAATGTTGTCGGCGCGCCGCAAAACGTATTTAAAAACCCGTATTACAAAGGGAAAACAAACGGTGTGACAAACATCGGCGACGGCACATCCGTTGAGAAAATCATTGACTTAAAGCCTGATTTAATCGTTGTCTGGACGACACAAGGCGCCGATATTGAAAAACTGGAAAAAATCGCGCCGACCATCGCCATTAAATATGACAAGCTCAGCAACATTGATCAATTCAAAGAGTTTGCGAAAATGACGGGCACTGAAGATAAAGCAGACAAATGGCTGGCTGAATGGGATAAGAAAACCGCTGCCGCTAAAACAAAAGTTCAAAAAGCGGTCGGCTCAAAAACCATCTCCATCATGCAGACAAACGGAAAAGACATCTATGTATTCGGTAAAGACTTCGGCCGCGGCGGAAGCATCATTTATGACAAACTCGGGCTGAAAGCCACAAAACTGACGAAGGAAAAAGCCATTAATCAAGGGCCGGGCTACGCCAGCATTTCACTTGAAAAACTGCCTGACTTCGCGGGAGACTATATCTTTATGGGGCCGTGGCAGGCCGGCGGTGACGACAAAGGCGTGCTTGACAGTTCAATCTGGAAGAATCTCGATGCCGTCAAGCAAAACCATGTCTATCACATTGATCCGATCGGCTTCTATTTCTCAGACCCGATTTCACTCGAAGGCCAGCTCGACTACATCACAAAAAGCTTAACAAAGTAACCCGGGAGCCGCTGTCACAGCGGCTTTTTATGACGCCAAAAACTTGACAAAAAAATTCATTTATGCTATAATTTACACTTTTGGATTAACATGTATAATAAGATTCTCCCGGCCGGAGATTGACGTAAATAACGGAGGATCTTTAATATGAGAGAAAATAAAGCGAGTATGACTTCCCTGCTGTCCGCTTTCGTAAGGGCGTACCACAGTAAATACGACACACCGGTGATATTTGATGATTTCTTGGCACAAGATCTTTTATCTGAAAAAGAGCTGTCGGACATCAGCGATCATTTGATTCAAGGTATATCATTTTTCAGCAAAGACATGGCCCGGAGGCTTCAAGGCAAACCGGATGACATCTTAAAATGGGTGACTCAAGTCCAGCTGTCTCCTACACCGTTAGCACGTGCGGCGTATTGTGAAGAAGTGCTCCTGAATGAAGTGAAGCTCGGGGTTAAACAGTATGTCAACCTCGGAGCGGGGCTGGATACTTTCTGTTTCAGACATCCCGAGGTGACAAACGGCTTAGACATCTTTGAAGCGGATCTCCGCGCTTCACAGGAAGACAAATTAAACAGATTAAAACGTCTTGAGCGCGATATTCCGAGCCGTCTTCATTTTGCGCCGATGGACTTTACGGCTCCGCTTTCTTTCAGCCGTCTGAATCAGGAAGGTTTTTCCCGCCAAAAAACCTTTTTCAGCCTGCTCGGTGTTTCATATTATCTTACGAAAAAGCATCTCGCCCGCCTGCTTACACAATTATTTGCCGAAGTCCCGCCCGGCAGCTCTATCGTGTTTGATTATGCGGATGAATCGCTCTTTGAAGAAAAAGGACTGTCAAACAGAGTGGAGAACATGGTGAAAATGGCTGCGGCAGGCGGAGAACCGATGCTGTCGTGTTTCAGCTATAAAGAAATTGAAAAAATGTTAGAATCATCAGGCCTGCTTATTTATGAACATTTATCTCCAGCGGTTATCAATGACCGTTTTTTCAGCGGACGCACTGACCATTTAACCGCATTCGAGACCATTCATTATATACACGCCGTCAAAAAGTAATCCGCTGACACCAAAAAAGACATCCCACAGACGTGAGATGTCTTTTTTTTATACGGATTGTCTGTTGTTTGCAAATTTCTTTGAAACGAAAGGATATAACAGCAGACCGACGAAGAACAGCCCGATACCGAGAATAAAGGTCGTTAAATCGGCCGTTCCGGTAATAATGACGTAAAAAGAATAAATGCAGGCAAGGATGGCGATGAAACCGTCCTTCACTCTTGAACCCTTGATTTCGTCATACGTTTCACCCGTCAGCACGAGCTTCAGGCTGTAAAACGCAGATACGAGATACGGAATCAGATAAGCGAGTGTCGCCGCCGTTGTTAAAAACGTAAACGCGTCACTGATTGTCCGGGAAATAACCGAAAAGATAAAGATCTGTGACATCACATTCGTGACGATTAACGACACAACCGGGCTTCCCTGTTTATTTGTTTTTGCAAAAGCGGCGGGAAAGTCTCCTGATTTCGCGGCTTGATACGGAACTTCAGAGCCGAGAAGAATCCAGCCGAGCATCGTCCCGAACAGACAGAGGATCGCCAAAATCGCCATGATGATGCTTCCCGCATTGCCGACAATCGCGTATAATACGTCAACAAACGGTTTTTCCGAGCCGACAAGCTTACCATGCGGAAGCACGCCCATCGTAATCAATGTCACGATAATATAGATGCTGAGCGCGATCAATAAGCCGGTAATGGTGGCGCGTTTCACGTCGCGCTGCGAACGGGCGCGCCCGGATAAGATGACTGCCGATTCAATTCCGACGAACGCCCATAATGTTGAAATCGCCGCATTGTGGACCTGACCGCCGATTCCCTCAACCGTGTGAGGACCTGTCTGAACCGGAAAATAAAAATGATCAAAAAACGACGTTTGAAATACAAACAAACCTGCAATGATAAAGAAGATAAATCCTAATACCTTTGAAAACGTCGTAACGAAATTTAATTTACTCGCACCGTTCATGCTGGAGACGAGAATCGTGTGAGTGCCCCATAATAAAACCGTACATACGGCAAATGTCAGCAGCTGGCCAAGTGTAACCGCCTGACCGCCGATTGAAAACATTTCACGCTTATCCGTTAAAATCGGGAAAAAAGAAGTTAAATATCCGGCAAGGCTGGTGATGATCGCCACGTTGCTGATCCAGCTCGCCACCCAGTAGCCCCACACCATCGTGAAACCGGCTGCGTTCCCTTTTTTCCGATCACTGAACAGCGCTCTCGCATAGCTTTGCGGCCCCGCCGTCAGCTCAGGCTTGCGGATGGATAAGTGACCGAAGACAAGCGCGATCATTAACACACCGGCTCCCGTTAAAAGCCATGCCGATGTAGCGCCGAACGGGCTCGCGATTTTTGCGAGCGTGCTCGGAAGGGAAAAGATGCCCGAGCCTACCATATTTCCTACGACAAATGCCGTTAATAACCAAAAACCCCATTTTTTCGTCTGTTCCATTCCTGTACCTCCTGGTTGTTCATTCGTACGGACCAGACCCCGAGACCATATTTACACACAAAAAAAGCCTGAACAAAAGTCCATGCTTAAAGAAACACACACCCTTGATCTCCGGATAGCCCTCCGCGAAAAAGCACGCGGCAGTCCTGCACTTATTCAGATACAGTCCCAGCATAAAGAAGGATCGGCTTTCTTTACACTTCGGCGCTGATGCCTTTAACACATGTTTTGCGGCCCCTTATCAGCCTGGCATGTGCGACTCATCATCAAGCGCAACCTCTACCTCACCGAGAAAGAGTGAGGATTTTTATCATTCAATTCTACTCAGAGGTTATCAGAGATAAAAAGATCTGTCAAAGGGAAAAATTAGACGGAAAACGGATAGAGCATTCGCCCTACCCGTTTTATATAGTCAGCGGTTGTTTTTTTTCTTTTGAACAGCTTCTTGAAGCGGATCGTCTTTCAAAGCTGCACTGGCGTCATCAAGCGCACCTTGAATGACGTTTTTGTTTTTATCGCTGTTTTTGCCTTTTTCTTTGTTAAAGAAAGCCATCTGTATCACCTCTTTATCAAATATAGGTACACCTATAATGTGTCTTTTTCCGCGGCAGAATATGCGGAATCCGTTCTCCTTCCTTTTGGCGGAACAGGTAAAGTTTGTTGATCAAACATGCATTCTCTTGATATATTTGTAATTCAGGGGATTTTGGCAAAAATAAAAAGGAGAAGCGAAAAATGACAGGAAAAACACACATCATGGGAGGCATCGCTTCTTGTTCCGCAATTGCGTATTATTACGGGTATGATCCGGTCCTTATGACCTCAGCGGGTGCCCTCGGGGCGCTGATTCCCGATATTTGCCATACGAAAAGCAAAATCGGCAGAACGCTGCCCGTTCTGTCCAAAATCGTAAGCACGGTGTTCGGCCACAGAACATTTACACACAGTCTGCTGTTTATGCTTATTATGTTTTTCATCACGGCAGCCTATATCCCGAATCCGAGCATCTCCGCCGGACTGATGATCGGAATGGCAAGCCACCTTGTGCTTGACGCATGGACCGTCAACGGCATTAAACTGCTGTTTCCGTCTGCCATCCGCTTCCGTCTTCCCCTTTATATGAGGACGGGGAGCTTTTCGGAGCAGCTTGTGCTGGCCGGGTTAACGATTGTATCCTGCTATTATTTATACGAATTGGTTCACGGCCGCATCTCTTAAACAAAAAGCGTCTTTTCGCTTTTAGGGTGAGGAGTCATACATATGAAAAAATCCTTTTTCAGCAATCATCGGTTTTTATGCCTGTCTATCCTGTTCATGTGGATAAAAACATACGCCGTTTACAAGCTCGGTTTTGATCTGCAGAACAATTCGGTTCTTGAGGAATGTCTGCTTCTCATTAATCCGCTGAGCTTTATTGTGCCGCTGTTCGGCATCGGCCTGCTGCTGACAGAAAAAAAGCAGCGGATCTTTCTGCTTTCGGCGAATGTGATGCTGACGGGGATTTTAATCGCCAATACGGTGTTTTACGGGTTTTATATTGATTTTATCACCATACCGGTTTTGTTTCAGGCGAGCAATATAGGCGATATGGGAAGCAGCGTCCAAGAGCTGTTTCACCCGCTGTATATTGCTTTATTCGCGGATATTGCGGTTCTGTTTTACCTATCTGGAAGGCATAAAGCCGGTAAGGGAAAAGCGGGAGCCCGGACCGTTAAAGCGTATGCGTGGGCATCAGCCGGGCTCATGCTGTGCAACCTTGCGCTGTCTGAGGCCGAGCAGCCGAAGCTGTTCAGGCATCCTTTTGATCGTGAAGCGCTCGTAAAAGGAATCGGCCTGTTCCACTTTCATTTGTATGACACCATTTCGCAAACGCTGAATGCAGGGGCTAAAGCGTTTGCCGACGAAGACAGTCTTGCGGCGGTCGCGAACTACACCCAAGCCGACTACAGCCGCCCGTCCGATACAAAGTTCGGGCTTGCTAAAGGGCGTAATGTGATTTTTGTCACGCTTGAATCAACACAGCGTTTTGTGATGGATGAACGGGTCAACGGGCGAGAGATTACCCCGTTTATGAATAAGCTGCGGAAAAAAAGCTATGACTTCACTCATTTTTATCAGCAGACCGAACAGGGAAAAACCTCAGATTCAGAATTCATTACTGCGAATTCGCTGTATCCGTCTTCAAGCGGCGCCGTTTTTTTCACCAAAAGCGGCCACCGGTTCAATACGCTGTACCATACGTTAAAAGACCATCAGTACTATTCGGCCGTTCTGCATGCCAATCATAAAGCCTTTTGGAACCGGGATGAGATGTACGGGGCATTCGGCATCGATCGTTTTTTCGACGCGGATGAATTTAAGGTGACACCGGAAAATTCAACGGGCTGGGGCCTGAAGGACAAGGAATTTCTCGAACAGTCAGCGGAAAAATTAAAGAAGCTTCCGCAGCCGTTTTACGCAAGCCTGCTGACTTTGACCAACCATTTTCCTTTTGAAATTGATAAACAGGATCAGCTCATTGAGGAACCGGACACAAGCAGTGATTTGTTAAACCGTTATGTGACGACGGTCCGCTATGAAGATGAGGCGCTAAAACACTTTTTCAACAAGCTGAAAAAAGAAGGGCTTTATGATAACGCGATGATCGTCCTGATGGGAGATCATTACGGCATATCCGAAGCCCACAATAAAGGACTTGCCGAATTCTTGGGAAAAGAAGAAATCACGCCGTTTGATACGGTTCAGCTCCAGCGCGTGCCGTTTATCATTCATATTCCCGGGGTGACCGACCGTGAGCCGGAAACGATCGCTTCCGCCGCGGGACAGGTTGATGTAAGACCGACGCTGCTTCATCTGCTCGGCATTGAAACGAAAGGCAGCATTCAGTTCGGCAATGACCTGTTTTCCAAAGAGCGGACTCCGTTTGCTGTGCTGAGAAACGGCAGCTTTATCACGGGTGATCATATTTATACGAAAAATACGTGTTACAGCCGCAAAACGGGCGAACCGCTTTCTGACATAGGCGCGTGCAGCGATGAGAAAGAAAAAGCGGAACAAGAACTGATGCTCTCCGATAAAATATTAAACGGCGACCTGCTGCGGTTTTACAAACAATAAAAAATCCCTCCGTCATTGGAGGGGTTTTTTACGTTTCATATATGAGCCGACCGGTCATTTTCGTATCATATCCGGATAATTGAGAAAGCTGAGACTTGAATTCCCCGGAATTGAGAATGTCCTGCACGCTTTGAACAAGCTCCCGGTTTTGTTTTAAAACGACCACATCGTACTGCTCACTGATTACCGGGATAAAATCCGTGCCGGCTATATGCGCCGCATGCTGCGAACCGATTCCCGCATCCGCTTTTCCGCCTGATACTTGTGAAGCCGCTGACAAATGATCCGTGACAATGTCATGGTAGCCGGCAACCTCAGACGGCGTGATGCCGAATGATCTGAGCTGTTCGTCCAGCAGCACCCTCGCGCCTGATCCTTTTTCGCGATTGACGATACGGACATCCTTTCTGCTCAAATCCTGAAAGCCCTGAATGTTCAGCGGATTGCCCTTTTTCACGTATAATCCGGCTTGCCGAAGCACGACATGAAAGAGCGCAAACGGCTCTCCTGAAAGAATGCGCTTCACATACGGGATGTTATACTCCCCCGTCTCCCCATCATACAGATGCAGACTGACGATGTCGCAGGCTCCCCGGTACATCTCGATCAGGCTGTTTAAGCTGCCGCTGTACTTGCGGAGCGGGGACGCCTGTATTTTTTGTTCCAGCTGTTTGCTGAGGAGATCCATCGACACATCCTGGCCGCTGATGATAACAGACTGCCTTTTTTCCGGCTCCGGCCTGCGGGGCGGGTCAGCCGCCTTGACTGCTGATGGCTCTTTAGACATCCTCATGTTTGCTTTATATTGTTTTAAGTCTTCTTCATCGACCCTCATCTGTCTTCCGACCCTGTACGCCGAAATGAGTCCTTTTTTTATCAAATCATATACTGTCAGTTTTGAGACCTTCAAAAGGCCCGCAACTTCTTCTATTGTATAGGAAGTGGCTTCTGTCATATTATCACGCTCCGTTTTTATTATAACGGTTCAGATATTGAAAAAAAACCGCACCCTCCCGTACAATTACGTTATAATTAGTTTGATCTAATGATATTCAGTTATAAGGGGTGCACAATGTTGAAAAAGAAAGCGACACTATTCACAACTGCGGTTATGGGCGTTTTCCTCGCAACTGCAGGCTGCTCATCCGGACAATCGGCCAAAGGCGGACAAAACGAAAAAGTAACGCTGACCGTTTCCGCGGCGGCGAGCGCTCAAGACGCGCTTGAAGAAATCCAAACCAACTACGAAAAATCACATTCAAACGTGGCCATTCAAGACAACTTCGGATCATCAGGCACACTGCAAAAACAAATTTCCCAAGGCGCGGGAGCTGATTTATTCTTCTCGGCAGCTGAAGATAAATTCGAAAAGCTTGTTCATGACGGCGATATCGACAAAAAGGACAGCACGGACCTTTTGAAAAACGATCTGGTCATGATCGTGCCTGAGAAAAACAGCGCACACCTTACACATCTGAATGACCTGAAAAAAGACAGCACGGAAAAAATCGCGCTCGGCACGCCTGAATCCGTTCCGGCCGGACAATACGCCAAACAGTCATTGACTAAATTATCCCTGTGGGACAAGGTAAAAGATAAGGTCGTCTATGCAAAAGACGTCCGCCAGGTGCTTTCCTATGTTGAAACCGGAAATGTCGATGCCGGGATTGTCTATAAAACAGACGCCCTGATTTCGAAAAAGGTGAAGATTACCGATGAAGCACCGGCGAAAACACACGATCCGATCGTGTATCCGCTAGGCATCGTCAAAGATACAAAGCACCGTAAAGAAGCAGAAGCGTTTTATCAGTATCTGCAGTCAGATGCAGCGATGAAAGTGTTTAAGAAATATGGATTTACTGCCAAGTAACATTACGGCTTCGGAATTTTTCACCCCAGTCGTATTGTCTTTTGAGGTGGCTTTGGCTTCGGGCATCGCCGTCATCCTTCTCGGAACGCTTGCAGGCGCCTGGATGGCGAAAGCGCGATTTCCCGGAAAAACGGCTGTGGAGACGCTGTTTATGCTCCCGCTCGTTCTTCCGCCTACCGTTGTCGGCTTTATCCTCATTATCATTTTCGGGAAACACAGCTTTATCGGCCGGGCGATTGAGCGGATTTTTCACCAGCCCGTCATTTTCACGTGGTGGGCCGCGGTGATCGCTTCGGCCATTGTCGCATTCCCGCTTATGTATCAGTCTGCCAAAACGGGTTTCGCCGCGGTTGATTCTGACATCGAAGGAGCGGCGAAAGTAGACGGAGCCGGCAGATGGCAGGTATTCACCCGCATTTCCGTCCCGCTTGCCTTTCCGTCCCTTTTGACCGGAAGCATTCTCAGTATCGCAAGGGCGCTCGGTGAATTCGGGGCGACTTTAATGTTTGCGGGGAATATCCCGGGCGTCACCCAAACGCTGCCGACAGCGATTTACGTCGCCATGGATTCCGGCAATGAAACACTCGCCTGGGTGTGGGTGATCTGTATTATGATGATTTCCTTTCTGATGCTGTTTTTCATCCAACTGAAAAAACCGGCTTGACCGATCCGCCTTCCGACCACATTTCGCCGGGAGGCTTTTTGATTTAAAATCGGATGGTATATAATGAAACAAAAACACAAAGGGTGCGGCTATGAAAATTAATGTCATTATCGCGGATGATAATTCTTTCATCAGAGAAGGAATGAAAATCATTTTGCATACATATGAGGAATTTACAGTATCGGCAACGCTGGAAAACGGATTAGAGGCGGCAGAGTATTGTAAACACAATCCCGTCGATATCGCCTTATTGGACGTCCGCATGCCGGTGATGAACGGCGTAGAAGCCGCAAAACGGATCGCGGAGGAAACGGATACGAAGCCGATGATCCTGACGACATTTGACGACGACGAGTATATTTTAGAAGCGATTAAAAATGGCGCAAAAGGATATTTATTAAAAAACACTGAGCCGGAACGGATCCGCGATGCGATCAAGAGCGTCTTCAACGGGCACAGCATCCTTCAGGACACCGTGCTGGATAAAATAAAAGACAGCCTTTCCCGGCCGGCGGAAGCCGCGCATCAGATTGATGAAAGCCAGTTTACTGAAAGAGAGCTCAGCATCATGTCGCTTATTGCGAAAGGACTGTCGAACAGAGAAATTTCAAAACAGCTTTTCATTTCTGAAGGGACGACGGCCAATTATATTTCATCTATTTTAGGGAAAACGGGTCTTGAGCACAGAACGCAGATCGCGATTTATTATATCACCGGGAAGGTGGATAACGAGCGTTGAACGGTATGGATTTTTGGATGCTGATGAGCAGACTGATCGTCATTTTGTATACGGCCTTTTTGTTCGTATCGGCCGACCGCCTTTACATGCCGTACGCCGTCTTGTTTCTGCTGCTTTATCTGTGTCTGGGCATTGCGGTCTGCATGATCAGGCCGACCGCTTGGAGGCGCGGGATCACCCTCATGACGCTGGCATTGACCGCCTTGCTTTCCGCCGGAGGCCATCCGGCGTTTCTGTTTCTTTTGCCGCCCGCCATTTTTGCCGTTCTTGCCGAATATCCGGTTCACCGCTATGTGTTCTGCCTGCTCGTGTTTTTGCCGTTTTTATTTATCCCGTACGGCGATCTTCCGACGTATACCGTCATGACCTTGTTCTGTCTGGCGATTTTCGTTTTAGCCGCCCGGTCAAATGATCGGCTGAAGACATATGAGGAGCAGTCAGACAGCATGCGGTCAAGCATTGAAAAGCTGACGAAACAGCTGCACAGCAGCACAGAATATATCAAACAATCGGAGTACACCGGCAAACTTGAGGAAAGAAACAGATTGTCCCAAGCCATCCATGACAAAATCGGCCACTCCATGACCGGCGCGCTCATTCAGATGGAAGCAGCGAAGCGGATGCTCAGCTCCCGTCCGGACAAAGCGGCTGAACTGCTTCAAAACGCCATTACGATTTCCAAAGAGGGCATAGAGGATATCCGCATTACGCTGAAAAATATGAAACCGCCCGCTGAACAAATGGGCATTCACAGATTAAGAACATTTATTGATGAATTTTCAGCTAAAAACGGCATGCCGGTTCCGTTTACGCATCAAGGCGATTTGGACAGGCTGACGCAGATGCATTGGAAAGTCATTCAGGAAAACGTAACCGAAGCTTTGACCAATGCGATGAAATACGCCGATGCCGCGCAGATCTCCATTGATATTCAAGTGCTGAATAAAGCCGTGAAAGCGGAAGTGAAAGATAACGGAAACGGCGCTGTCCGCTTTAAAAAAGGCCTCGGCATGCTCGGTATGGAAGAACGGGCCGCCGCCCTGCACGGAACCGTTATTTTTGACGGCACGGCCGGTTTTTCCGTCACGACATTACTGCCTATTGAATAAGTGAATGTTTTCATGTGAAAAATATGAGGATTCTCATGTCAAAGGAATGAACAGCTGCACTAACGGCCGTTCATTCTTTTTTTTATAATTAGAGCATCATAAGACATAGAGGTGGAAACATGAACATTTTGGAGCTCAAACAGCTGAGTAAGAAATTCGGCGATTATGCCGCCGTTGACCAAATGTCGCTTGCTGTAAAAGAAGGTGAGATTTTCGGGTTTCTCGGCGCAAACGGAGCCGGAAAAAGCACGGCCATCAACATGATCTCAGGCCTTTTAAAACCTTCTGACGGAGACATTCTGTTTCTCGGAAAAGATATTTTCAAACACAGCAAAGCCGTGAAAATGAATATCGGCATCGTCCCGCAGGATCTCGCCATTTACGAAGAATTAAACGCCTATGAAAATGTGAAGTTCTTCGCCGGGCTGTACGGTCTGAGAGGCACGGTTTTGAAAGAACGGGTCGAGGAAGCCCTGACATTCGTCGGCTTGAGCGATAAACATAAATATCTGCCGAAGCATTTTTCCGGCGGAATGAAACGCCGGCTCAATATCGCCTGCGCCCTTGCCCACCGTCCGAAATTGATCATCATGGATGAACCGACGGTCGGCATTGACCCGCAATCAAGAAATTATATTCTGCAATCAGTGAAAAAGCTGAATGAAATGGGCTGCACGATCATCTACACGAGCCACTACATGGAGGAAGTTGAAGAAATATGCACACGCATCGCCATCATTGACCACGGGAAAGTCATCGCAGAAGGCACAAAGGAACAGCTGACTTCCATCATTACCGACACAAAGGACGTCGTGATTGAGCTGTCATCCGGAAACGGTATCAGCCTCGGCGATATTCAGGATCTTCCCGGCGTCAGAGCCGCCGCACTCGAAGAAAACAGCGTGAAAATCAGCTCTGACACAGGGGTCAACAATTTAAACCGCCTGATCCGGTACTTCATGGACAAAGGAATTGAAATCCGCTCTTTACAGGAACAGGCCCCTGACTTAGAAACGGTATTTCTCACTCTGACAGGCAGAAGCCTGCGCGACTGACTCAACTGAAAGGAGGATTGCAAATGAATATTCTGCACATCGCCGGGAAAGAAATCAAAATCAGTTTCCGTGACAGACGGACCTTTATTTTCATGCTTGCTTTTCCGATCGTCTTTATGATGATTCTCTCTGCGGCATTATCAAACGCCTTTGATTCAGAGGTGACGGTCGGACACATCAAGGTCGAATATACAGACCAGTCAAACGGACCGCTTTCTCATCATTTTACTGAGTTTATGAAAGCATCAAAAAAAGAGCATGTCTATTTTCACAAAGCGGATACGGCGGCAAAAGGCAAAAACGACGTTCGTGAAAATCAGGCGGATGCTTTCGTCACTGTCAAAAACAGCGGTTTTCAAGTTTATACAAATAACCGGAGCGGCATGAACGGCACGATCGTCCAAGGCATGCTGACCGCTTTTACCAACCAATACAAAGCAGGTGCCGCCGCATACAAGGCGCATAAGGCACCGGCCGCAGGACAAATAAAAAGCGATTATATGAAGCAGACGTCTTTAAACAAAGCGAAGGAACCGAAAGCGAAAGATTTTTACGCGGTGTCCATGACGACGATGATCGGGCTGTACGCCTCGATTTTTGCAAGCACCTTGTTCCGCGGGGAAAGAATACGGCACACAGCCGATCGCCTGATTGCCGCTCCGCTCCGAAAAAGCGATATCTTTCTCGGAAAGATGCTCGGCATTATGGCTGTGAACGTTCTGACAATCCTTGCCGTTGTCGCCTTCAGCAAATTTATTTTAAAAGCCGATTGGGGCAGCCACATGGGACTGGTGCTTTTGATTCTCGCCTCTGAAATTCTTTTGGCCGTCAGCTTCGGGCTCAGCCTGAGCTATTTCACCAAAAAACCTGAAAGCGCCAGATTAATCACCGTCATCATCGTTCAGGTGATGGCCATTATCGGCGGCGCCTATTATAAATATGAAGGCGGAGGAATTTCCGCCCTGTCGCCCTTATCCTGGATCAATAAGGCGATTAACAACATCATATACGCAAATGACGTATCGGCCGCCTGGCCCGCAATTGGTTTAAACACAGCATTAGCGGCGCTCTTTTTGCTGATTGCCGCGGTTACGTTTCAAAGACGGGAGGGACTGTAAAATGAAAAACTTCTGGTGGCTGTTTATACACACGCTCAAAGGAATCACAAAAAGCAAAAAACAGCTCATTCTTTATATCGGGGCTCCGCTGATCGGCGTCTTTCTCTCCTTCATGTCCAATGCCAACGGCGGAGCCGAAACGCTCAATATCGGCATTCTCAATCAAGACGGCGGAGAAGTGGCACAGGATACGGTCACGTTTTTAAAAGGACTGGATCATGTGAAAATTTCGGAGGAAACGGCTGCGTCCGCCTCATCCAAGATCGCATCGGGAAAAATGGAAGCGCTGGTTACGTTTGAAAAAGGCTTTTCTAAAAGCGTAAAAGACGGAAAACCGGCTCACATTGGCATGACCTCGTTGAAAGGCGCCCAGGTCACCGGATATGTCAGCTCTTATCTGTACAATTATATAAACAGCGCCGCCTCAATCGGCAAATCTTCCGGCGGAGATGAGAAAGCCTTTCAGGCGATGTACGCCGATTTCAAGCATTCTCCGATTCAAACGGAGTCCGCTGTTTTACAAGATACTTCAAACCATAAAGAAATGACCTACTCAGTCATCGGGTATCTCATTATCATTATGCTCTATTCCGCCGGCAACCTGACGGAACTGATGATTAAAGAGAGAGAAAACAGAACGTATTACAGACTTCTGTCAACGCCGATCACGTCAAAGCAGTATGTATTGGCAAACGCGGCAATGAATATCATTATCATGGCCGTCCAAATTCTATTCGCCGTTCTCTTTATGGGCGCCGCTTTTCATATTCATCCGTCATTCCCGCTGTGGCAGCTGTTCGTCCTGATGATGCTGTTTGCATTAAGCGCAATCGGGATCGCCTTTATTGCCGTCGGTTTTTCCAACAGCAGCGCTTCGGCATCGGCGCTTTTGAATTTGATCGTTGTACCGACAAGCTTGCTCGCCGGCTGCTTTTTTCCGGGCAATATTATGCCGAAAACAGTGCAGACAATCGCCGAATTTCTGCCTCAGCGCTGGGTGCTTGATACGGTGGATCAATTGCAGCACGGCCGCACGCTCCAAAGCCTGACGCTGAACATCATCATTTTGGGAGCCTTCGCCGCCGCCCTTTTATTAATAGCCGCATACAGATTCAGCGTAAAACGGCAGACACAGACATTTATGTAAAGAAAAACAGCCCCGTAAAGGGCTGTTTTTTTCTTAGAACAGAAGCTCGTCCGGGTTCGGGCCGACACGCTCATCTTTGTTCAATGCGCTGATCTTTTCCATTTCTTCCTGTGACAGTTCGAAATCAAAAATATCGGCATTTTCTATGATGCGGTGCTCTTTAATGGATTTCGGAATGGTAACGACTTCGTTTTGAAGATCCCAGCGCAAAATCACTTGAGCGACCGATTTGTTATGTTTTTCCGCAATTTGTGACAGCACTTCGTTATCCAAGAGCTGTCCCTGCATCAATGGAGACCATGCTTCCACTTGAATACCCTGCGCTTTGCAGAAATCTCTTACTTCTTTTTGAGTCAGGCGCGGGTGGAATTCTATCTGGTTGACCATCGGCTTGATCTCAGCATCTTTCAGCAGTTCTTCTAAGTGATGCACTTGGAAGTTGCTGACGCCGATCGCGCGGATTTTGCCGTCTTTGTACAGCTTTTCAAGAGCGCGCCATGTGTCTTTATATTTATCCTTGCCCGGCCAATGAATCAGGTATAGGTCGAGGTAATCGAGGCCGAGGCGCTCAAGGCTTTTCTCAAACGCGTCAAGTGTCGTTTCGTATCCTTGATCTTCATTCCACACTTTTGACGTGATGAACAGCTCTTCTCTGGCAACGCCCGCCGCTCTGATGCCTTCGCCGACGCCCTCTTCATTTTTATAAATTGCCGCCGTATCAATGCTGCGGTAGCCATTTCTGATTGCCGCTTCGACAGAGTCCGCCGCTACGCTTCCGTTTTCCACCTTAAATACGCCAAGGCCGAACCACGGCATTTCAACGCCATTATGAAGCTTTACAGTATCTTTTAAGCTTTTTGCCACGTTGAACCATCCTTTCTAGTCATTATGTAAACGGTTATTATTATCTCACATTTCCGCCGTAAGAAACCAATTATACGCTCATCGTTATAACAGAAACCATCTTTAGTACTCCGGTACCACTAGTGTTATTATTTTCCTATTTTTCAAAAAATCCGGTTAGCCCGGTAACTGACCGGGTAAATCGCTAATGTAGCCACCAAACAATCGAAGGAGGAAATACGATGAAACGTATACGTATCCCAATGTCCGTTGCCCTTGGCGCCGCTTTGTCTCTGACTCCTCTGTCCTTTGTATCCGCAAAAGAAACCCCGGTCCCTCAAAACATGGCACAGCAATCATCAGATGTCTCCGCAAAAGATGTCGGTTTAAACATTGATGTTGACCTGCTCGGCATCGGCAATTCGATTGCTGACGCGATTAAGTCGGCGCAAAACCGAGACGGCTTCGTCAAAAACTTAATGGAATCTTCATTCTACGCTTCAGGACAAAAATATAATGTCATGGTGTTTAATTTAAGCCAGGAATATGAAGATCATTTTAACGGTGTTCAGTTTTACGGTTCCGCCGTTTATGACGGCATCACGTACGGCATTTGGGTGTTTGAAGACGGAAGCTTCACCAATAAAGGTGATGGCGGCTGGATCAACTGGGCCTTCAGAGGCTGGTTTGACCGCGACGGCGATCACGTCGAATTCCATCGTCCGTAATGTAAAAAAGTCCGGCACACAGATGCCGGACTTTTTTCATTTATTCATCTCCGTCAAGCATCGCCGCTTCCACATCATTGATGTATTGGCGAAGCTCATGTGACATGTCGCGGGAGATTTCCCGCTCTTCGAATAATGTTTGGATTTCGTTGCGGATGGCCTGCACGGCCCGCAGTTTGATCTCAAGTTTTTGATTTTCAAAACGGCGGCTCGGATTCTGTTCGTGATACGAGTGCCCCAGCCTGAAAATCAGGTGATTGTAAAAGGAAATGACGGCAAGCGTCACATCTTTATTTTCTTCGGTCATGTGTTTTTTCAGGCTTTCAATCGCCGCTTTTGCCGTTTTAACCCTTGTGGCGCGAATGAGGCCTTCTTCATTTAAAATCGACATTTCCGGCTTTTTTTGTTCACCGAAAAAGATCCAGTACATCAGGCGTTTCAGCTTTTTCTTAGATAAGCCGACTTTAAACGGATTCGTATACAGCACTTCCAGTTCATCAAACCGTTCCTGAAGGCTGTCAGCCGTTTCTTCCGGGATGTCGCCCCGCTCAATCAGCCGGAGCAGTTCTTCCTGTTCAGCCTGTATCCCTTGGGCGCGGACTTTCCGCTCATCTTTTTTCGTGCGGTTTTTTACGGTGAACTGCTGAAACCTGAGATTTTTCATTTTCTCATTGTATTCGGCAATGACCGCAAAAGAAGCCGTTTTGTTGGTCTCATTCATATTTTCTTTGATGGCCGATAAAGCAGCCTTTATCAGCTTCCGTCTCGCTGTCAGCAATTTGACTTTCTTCTCTTTCGCATTGTCTTCCGGCTTATCAGTCAGAATCGGCAGTACGATTGTCGCCAGCACCAATGTGCACAAAATAACGCCTGCGGCTAAAAAGAGAATCAAATTCCGTTCAGGAAACGGCGAGCCGTCGGAGAGCACGTACGGAATGGAAAAGGAACCCGCAAGCGTGACCGCTCCCCTGACGCCTGAAACTGAAATCAGCAGTGTGGAGCGCAGGCCGGGCTTATAAATGCTCTGATCCTTGTTAAAAAACCACTTGCCGTTCCAAAAAAACAGCACCCACAAAAATCTGAGAATCATTAACGTCAGCGTAATGACGATAATGTACCCGATAACCATCATATTGTTAAACGCGGTATCATTAAAAATAACAGAAACCACATCCGGTATTTGCGTTCCTAATATGACGAAAACAAGACCGTTAAGAATGAACAAAATAATATTCCACGTACTTGAAGAGACGATTTGCAGTTTGACCATCGTTGATTCAAGACGATCCTGCTCCACCGCATGCGTGATGCCGCCGGCCACAACCGCTAAAATGCCGGAAACGCCGATTTCTTCAGCCGCCAGATAAATGACAAACGGCGTCAGAATTTGAATCAGCATATGCATCGTGACATCCTGCATGCCGAGGCGGCGCAAAAACAGCCGGAAACGGATAATCAAAAAAGAAATGACGACACCGCTGAGTAAACCGCCGGCTGAAATCAAAACAAAGCTGAACGCGGCCTGCGCCAGCGAAAATGCGCCCGTCACGGCAGCCGCAATCGCAAATTTAAAAGCGACCAGGCCGGATGCGTCATTCATCAGCCCTTCTCCTTCAAGGAGACGCAGAATGCCTTTTGGCATCTTCACACGCCCTGACAGCGCACTGACCGCAACAACGTCAGTCGGTGACAGGATCGCCGCCAGCCCGAACGCGGCGGCCAGCGGAATGCTCGGAATCATCCAATGAATGGTGTAACCGCCGACAATGACCGTGGCAAACACGAGCCCGAGTGCGAGAAGCAGAATCGGCGCTCTTAAATTCCAAAGTTCCGCACGCGGCGTCCGTTTTCCATCGTTAAAAAGCAGCGGAGCGATAAACAAAACAAAAAACAATTCGGTATTCAGTTCAAAATGAAGCCCCTGCGGAAATGACGCCGCAATGATACCGAGCGCCACCTGAATCAAAGGCACCGGGATAAAGGGGACAAACCGATTTATAATATTTGAGACCGCAATGATGGTTAAAAGTACGAGTACGACTAAAAATATGTCCAAAGCATGACCTCCTTCATCTGCTGCATTGAATCATCATTGCCTGTTCTCATGGCCCCTGTCAAAGGCCGGAGCCAATTACCGGGCTGGCCCGGTATATTTTCCGCACACAACCATTCTTCTTTTATTTTACCCGTTTTTATTTAAAATTTCTCATAACGTGCTCACGGGGAACTTTTTTTACCTTCGGCTACTTTTTTCCGAAAAAAGAAAAAGCCTGTTTTCTATGAAAACAAGCTTTTCGCACGGCTGCGTTCTTACTGTTTAGTAAATTGTTTTAGCAGCTCATCTTATTCGTGAAAATTCGTTCCGTCTGTTGTCGCTTTAATAATGCCCGCACGGATGACGAAATCTCCAAAGTGTTCGCCTTCCTCGCGCTCTTTCGCATAACGCGGCAGAATGGTGCGGAGCTCACTGAGAATCTCCTCTTCACCGATATTTTCCCGGTACATTTTGCTTAAACGGCTGCCGTCAAATGCAGCTCCTAAATACATATTATATTTTCCCGGCGCTTTTCCGATAAATCCGATTTCGCCGAGCGCATGGCGGGCGCAGCCATTCGGGCAGCCAGTCATACGGATGGTGATTTCTTCATCCCGCAGACCGTTTTCGTCAACAATGGCTTCAATTTTATCAATCAGCTTCGGCAGATACCGCTCCGCTTCGGCCATCGCAAGCCCGCATGTCGGAAGCGCGACGCAAGCCATTGAACTGCGGCGCAGGGCGGAATGCTGCCTGCCGTCTGTCAGACCGTATTGTTCGATTAATGCGCTGATTTGTTTCTTTTTCTCGCTCGTCACATTGCCGATAATCAGGTTTTGATTAGAGGTGAGACGGAAATCTCCCGTATGGACTTTGGCGATTTCACGTAATCCCGTCATCAGCTTATAATCCTCATAGTCCGTGACGCGGCCGCCTTCGATGAACATCGTAAAGTGCCATTTTCCTTTTACGCCTTTCACCCATCCGTAACGGTCGCCGTTATGGTCAAAATGATAAGGTTTCGCCTCATCCAGCTGCCAGCCGAGGCGGTTTTCCAGCTCGGCTTTTACATTTTCCAGACCGAGACGGTCAACAGTATATTTAAATCTGGCATTCTTTCTGACGGAACGATTTCCGTAATCACGCTGAATCGTAATGGTTTTTTCCGCTACATCATACAGCTGCTCCGGTTTGCAGAAGCCGATGACTTTTGAAAGCTGCGGATAAGTGGCCGTATCACCGTGCGTCATTCCCATACCGCCGCCGATTGCCACGTTGAATCCGATAAGTCTGCCTTCTTCTACAATGGCAATGAAGCCGAGATCTTGAGAAAAGACATCGATATCATTGGACGGAGGCACGGCGATTCCGATTTTGAATTTCCGCGGCAAATACAGCGGCCCGTACATCGGTTCCGTTTCCGTATCAGGAGTGCCCGCCACCCGTTCCTCATCAAGCCATATTTCATGATAGGCTCTCGTGCGCGGAAGAAGGTCGTCACTCAGTTTTTTCGACCATTCGTACACTTCCGCATGGATTTCAGACTGATACGGATTTGAAGCGCACATGACGTTTCGGTTGACATCTCCGCAGGCCGCAATGGTATCAAGCAGCGCCGCATTGATTTTTTGAATCGTTTTTTTCATGTTCCATTTTAAAATTCCGTGCATTTGGAACGTTTCGCGCGTTGTCAGCTTTAATGTATTGTTTCCGTATTTTTGCGCCAGTTCATCCATGACAAGCCATTGTTCCGGAGTTGACACGCCGCCTGGCATCCGGACGCGCAGCATGAATTGATAAGCCGGTTCAAGCTTTTGTTTCTGACGTTCATTGCGGAGATCGCGGTCATCCTGCAGGTAGCTGCCGTGATGCTTCATCAGCCGGTTGTCATCGTCCGGGATGCCGGCTGAAATCCGGTCAAGCATGACTTCTTTCAATGTGCCGCGCAAATAATCACTTTTTTCTTTAATTTCCTCAACATCACTTGGAGGGCCTTCCGGCGCTTTTAAAATGTTGTTCACCATGCTGAATAAGCTCCTTTCAAACCAAAGTCAATATACGTCACGCTGATAGCGTTTTTTCTGCTGCATGTCTGCCAGGAAGCTTTCCGCTTTTTCACGGCTCATGCCGCCTTCTTCCTGAATGATATCGAGAAGCGCCTGGTGCACGTCATGCGCCATATGCTGTTCATCACCGCAGATGTATACGGCGGCTCCCTGCTGCAGCCATTCATACAGCTCTTTGCTTTGTTCTTTCATACGGTGCTGCACATATACTTTTTCCTCCGAATCCCGGGAAAAAGCGACGTCCATTTTTGTGAGTACACCGTTTTGCAGCCATTTTTGCCATTCCGTCTGATACAGAAAATCAGTGACAAAGTGCTGATCTCCGAAAAACAGCCATGTTTTCCCCTCAGCTCCGGTTTCTTCACGCTCCTGCATAAAGGAACGGAACGGCGCGATGCCTGTCCCCGGTCCGACCATGATGATCGGTGTATCCGGGTTTTCCGGCAGCTTGAAGTTCTGGTTGTGCTGAATGTAAATCGGAAGCGTATCTCCCGGCTGGAGTCTTTCCGCACACAGAATGCTGCAGACGCCTTTTCGTTCTCTGCCGTGCGCGTCATATCTGACCGCTCCGATGGTCAGATGCACTTCTTCCGGATTCGCTTCTAAACTGCTTGCGATCGAATAGAGCCGGGCCGGCATTTTACGCAGGATGGAAAGAAAGTCTTCCGCGGACGCTTCCCACGGACCGAAATCCCGGACGAGATCAAGCAGGTCACGGCCGTTGATGTATGCTTTCACCTGATCTTCATTTCCTTCGGCCAGAAGTTCACTCAGCTTTTTGTCAGTCGTAAACTGTGCGGCCTTTTGCAAGAGCGGTTTTGTTAACACTGTAATTTCAAAATGAGAAGTAAGCGCGTCTTTCAGCGGACGGGTCTCTCCTTGCTTATTCACCGCCACTTCCTGTTTTGCGTCCCATTTCAGCTCATTGATCAGCTCATCCACAAGCGCCGGATCATTTTCCGGATAGATGCCGAGGCTGTCTCCGGGCTGATACGCGAGGCCGGATCCTTCGAGCGAAAGCTCCAGATGGCGTGTTTCTTTATTCGAACCGCGCCCGTTCAGATTGATGTTCTCAAGAACCTCCGCCCGAAACGGGTTCGTTCTGGAATAAACGGATTCACTGAGAGCCGGCGTCTCGGCAGGCGCTTCGGCTGTTTGGTTTCCCGCTCCTTCGTTCAGGCCGCCGATAACCGCATCAAGCCATTGGGAAAACGGTTCATCATAATCAAGATCGCAATCAACCCGGGGCGCAAGCTGCGTGCCGCCGAGCTCTTTAAGACGCTCGTCAAACTCTTTGCCGGTCTGGCAGAAAAATTCATACGAGCTGTCCCCGAGCGCCAAAACGGAAAAACGGAGCGCTTCAAGCTTCGGCGCGCGTCTGCCATGAAGAAATTCATGAAAAGCCAGCGCGTTATCCGGCGGATCGCCTTCTCCGTGCGTGCTCACCACGATCAGCAAATTGTTTATTTTTTTCAGATTATTCGGCTTAAAATCGTTCATCGACGCGACGGTGACTTGGAATCCCCGTTCCTCAAGCGTCTTTACCGTCTGTTTCGCAAGACCTTCCGCATTTCCCGTTTGCGATCCGTATAATACGGTCACTTCTTTCGAGACTGCCGGGCTTTCTGCCGCAGCCTGGGGAGCGGGTGCGGCTGCTTCACCGGACTCGGACCGGGCCGCAGCCAAATAACCGCTCAGCCAGATTTTCTGTGATTCTGTCAAGGTCGGCAGAAGGCGGTTAAGGAGCTCTGCCTGCTCCTGATTAAACGGACTGTTCATGACCTGAAGTTGCAACGATATCCACCTCACAAGGAATTAAACGTAACGTACGTTATTTCTATAGGAATTGTCAAAATAATATTCTAATTGAAACTTTACCGAAAGTTTGTGTGTAAGTAAAATATATAATCATGATGATAATGATTAAGATTACTAATGATTAAAAGCCCTTTGCACTTGGGCAAAGGGCTTACACGAATAAGCCGGCGGGCACTTCGTTTATAAAAGGAGAGAGTTCTCCCGGAGACAGCACGGTCAGATGATGCATCGCCCGCGTGCAGGCCGTATATAACAGCTTGCGGTCATGCCCGCTTTTATACTGGGCAGCAGAAGCGTCAGCAACAATGACGGCGTCAAACTCAATGCCTTTTGCCAAATACACGGGAATGACGCATACCCCTTTTTGAAAAGGCTGGTTTTCTTTATTGATCAAACGGACACCGCTCCCGGCGCTGACTGTCTGAAACACTTTTTCCGCTTCAGCGGCCGTTT
This sequence comes from Bacillus sp. 5RYD7K, assembly GCF_059831465.1. Taxonomy (NCBI): domain Bacteria; kingdom Bacillati; phylum Bacillota; class Bacilli; order Caryophanales; family Bacillaceae; genus Bacillus; species Bacillus sp. 5RYD7K. The sequence goes on along the minus strand of NZ_CP191200.1, from coordinate 1,575,563 downwards.
TGCAGATGACGGCGATCGTCTCCCGGCCTTTTTTCCTGAGCTCCTGTATTGTTTGAGTCAATTGCTCGCGGCGCTCTTTTTCAGTATCCGTCCGCAGAACCCGCGGTTTTTCCCCGTTCCGGTTAAAAGGCTCAATGTCATCACCGTCAGCCAGCAGCGCTTTCGTAAATTCAACAATCTGCCGCGTCGATCTGTAAGTCCTCTTCAGGCTGACATCCTTTTCTGCGCCATTGCGGAAGCAGCCGGCGAGTGAAGAAGGACCGGTAATGGTGTGTGCATAAATCGACTGGCTGACATCACCGAGCACCGTCATTTTTGCAGCCGGGAAGATGCTTTGAATATACGTGAGCTGAAAAGAGGAATAATCCTGCGCTTCATCAATGAAGACATGCTTCATTTGTGTGTTTATTCTTTTTCCTTCTATCAGGTCCTGCAAATACAGATACGGAGCGGCATCTTCATACGGGAGCGACCGTTCTGCAAATGCGCTGCGGGTTAAAGCGCCGATGCTCTGCCAATGATCGGGCTTTTCATCAGCTCCCCAGTCTGAAAACAGCCGGAGGTACATCCGTTTTATATCGAGAAAGCCGAGCTGTCTGACGGCCTGCTTTATCGGTTTAAAAGCTTTGCGGACAATAATGGCGCCAAGCAGGGACTGTTCACGCTGGTGGTCGTCAAATACAGGTTCATCATCCGCCGCTTGCTTCTTAAGTTTTTGATAAACCTCAGCATAATCTTCTTTATCAAGCAGCTCACTCTCCTGCAGCACCCATTCCTTCTTACGCTCCTTTTTTTCGAGTGCGCTGATTTCCGTAAGAAGCCATTCCGCCGTCAGCTCCGCTCTGTTCGGAATCGGCAGCTGCTTATCAAGCGAATAAAAATAGCCTTCAATCCGCTCTTTTGAAATCAGGATGTCTCCCCGGAAGCTGATCTGTTTACATATCAGGCCGGAGACCGAAAGCGACCCGGCATAACGGTCAATCATGGCCTGAAAAGCTGGCGACGCTTTGTAAGCAATGGCTTCGAGCCTTACGGAAAGGGCGTCCTGATTCTGCTCGGTCAGGCAATATTCGAGCTGTCCGTACGGGCTTTCACATTCAAACTTTCGTCCGAGCCGGCGGGCGATATATTCCTGAAACGTGGCTTGCTCCATATTTTCTTCTCCCAGTTCCGGCAATACGGCGGAAACGTAACTGTTGAACAAAATGTTCGGAGAAAACAGCACGATCTGACGGGCGTCAAGCACACCGCGCCCGCGGTACAGCAAGTAAGCGGCCCGCTGAAGCGCTGCGGATGTTTTCCCGCTTCCGGCGGCTCCCTGAACGATGAGATATTTGCTTTTTTCATCACGAATGATTTCATTCTGTTCTTTTTGGATAGTTGACACGATGTTTTTCATATGCTGGCCGGAATGGCCGCTCAGCACCTCTTGCAGCATTTCGTCACCAATCGTCATATCCGTGTTAAACATCGCTTTAAGCGTCCCGTTTTTAATGATAAACTGCCGCTTCAGTGTGATGTCTCCTTCTATCGTTTCTTCCGGAACTTCATAGCGGGCTTTTCCCGGGGAATATTGATAGTAAAGAGATGAAATGGGCGCACGCCAATCGTAAATGAGAAAATGCTCATTGTTTTCATCCATTAAAGAAGTCAGCCCGATATAAATCTGCTCGGCAGAGGACTCCCCTTTTTCCGTAAAATCGACACGGCCGAAGTAAGGAGAGGCTTTCAGCTTTTGGATTTTTTGAAGCTGCCGGTATTGAAGCCGATGCGTCCGTTCACGTTCTGAAAGCATTTCAGCCTGCTGTTTAATGCTTGAAAATGTTTCCGCCGCTTCATGGGCATCATCCAAATTAACCGTGACATCATCCCAAAACGACTTTCTCAGGCCGACAATATCCTGCTTCAATCCGCCCGATGATGCTTCAAGACGCGTTTGTTTCTGATCCAGTTCCTTCATGACAAAATTGATTCTTTCCTGCTCTTCTTTCCATTCTTCATCACGTTTTGCCATCAGCGGCACCTCCGACATCAAGCTGACAAATCCGGCTTTCTTTACACAAACATATTATTCAGCATTATAGTCAAATACCCTTTTTCTTATCATATCGGGCGTCTTTTTTATCCGTTATGCAAAAAAACCGATTTCATAAAAGAAATCGGTTTTTTACTGATCTATATGATAGGAACGAATCGGCAGGCGCCACCTGAAAACATAACTGCAGATGCGGCATGCCACAAGCACTAGGAACAGCACATACAAACCTGCGGCATTCCCGGCCCAGCCGAGGCCCACGATTAATCCTCCGAGTGCGGCCCAGACTGCATAAATTTCCGACTTGAGCACAAGGGGCTTCCTGCCCGCGAGCAGATCCCGTATGATACCGCCCCCGCTTCCTGTCAGCACCGCGGCCGCAACCACCGCGCTGAGCGGATGGCCCATTTTCACGGCATATAAAGCGCCTTGGATGGCAAACGCCGAAAGCCCGATGGCATCGGATAAGTTGCCCCATTTACTCCAATGTCTTAACAGCAGCTTCGGAAACAAAAAGACAATCGTAACTGATGCGAGAGCGATTTGAAAAAACGCGCCTTGCTCCCACAAGGCGGAGACCGGAACACCGATCAGCAGGTTTCGGATGGCTCCGCCGCCGAACGCCGTTACAATCCCCAAGATATACACGCCTAAAATATCATACTCCTCTTCCATCGCAACAATCGCTCCGCTGACCGCAAACGCAATGATGCCGATTACACTAAGCAGCTCCCAGGCCATTCCATATGCTCCTTTTTATTTGTTAAATTTTCTGACGACCATTAGATTTTATAATCGCTTTCTCTTAAAATCAACCTTATTTTTGAAAGATTCTGATTCCAAAATCGGGACAACTGCATTCAGCATGGCTGGAGGCGAGAATATTTTCCTATTTTATACTATATTAGGAGGTTTATTGGAAGTTTCATTGAATACCTTCTCTTAACAAAAAAGGGGGGTTATAAAATGAAAATCAGTTCACTTGTTTTTCCAGTTTTATTGGCCGCCGGATTAATTCCCGGCCTGCCGTCAGCCGAAAACCATACGCATTCGCACACTCATGCGGAGCCGGCCAAAACGGTGTATACGGACCCGCTTCCTAAAGCCGATCATTTTAAAGATCTGAAAGGTCCGGTTCAGATTGAACAGACGGTTGATACAAAAATTCTGGATGAAAACGGTAAGCAGGTCGGCACGAAACGATTCGACGCCAATGTCAATCAGGATAAAGCCTCAACTAAAGCCAGCACAGGCTCTCAGAAGGTCAGAGTGCTGGCGGTGGCGGACGCTGAATACCGCGCCAAATACAGCGACTGGCAAACGCGAATCGTTCAGATCGTGGAGCAGGCTGATGTCGCCTTCAACCGTGATCATAACATTGATTTTGTCGTACAGGCCGTGCAAGCCTGGAATTCCTCCGGCTCAAACAGTTCTCAGATTTTATCAAATCTCCAAAGCAGCTTCAGAAATCAAAATTATCATTTTGTCGTCGGTTTTACCGCAAAATCGAGTTTTGACGCCGGCGGTATCGCGTATGTATATAACGGCAAACCGAGCGGCCCGGCTTTTAGCGTGAACCTTGATCAAGGAACGGCCAACACGGCGAAAGCGGCCCAGCACGAGTTTTCCCATAATTTCGGACTTCAGCATGACGCCCAAGGCAGCGGCATCCGCTGCGTCATGAATTATGATTATGCCTATTCCGTGGATATTTGGGACAGTTCCCATAACAGACAGATTGAGACTAACAAAGCTTGGTACAGATAATAGAAAAAGAGCCGCTCCCATGGAGCAGGCTCTTTATTTTGCCGTGCGTTCCGCTTTGACAAAACACATGCAGACAATAATGAGAATAAATGCCGTCAATGCTAAGAATGGAATGGTAATAAAACCGAACCAGTTAATATATTCAGATGAGCAAGGCACGCCGTAGACGCATGGCTTGATGCCGCTGAAACCGGGCACCTTCTGCTCAAGGTAATGCATGATCGATATAAACGCGCCGATGACGGCCATCGGCAGCACATATTTTTTCACGCGCGTGTCACCCTGAAAGGTGGCGATTCCTAAAATCAGGACAAGCGGGTACATGAGAATTCTTTGATACCAGCACAGCTCGCACGGTATGAATTTTCTGATCTCGCTGAAATATAGGCTGCCGAGCATGGCAACAAGAGCTATCACCCAAGAAGCATATAAAAATACGATTCTATTTTTCATTTTTCAGCTCTTTCTTAATCGTTTTTGAAATCTCCTCATAATTAGCGAAGTCTTTAATCACTTTGTCATTTACGTAAATCGTCGGTGTCGCCGTGATATTTAATTTATCATTCAGGTCAGTGTCAGCTTTCAGCTCTTTTCCGAAGGTTTCTTTATCAAGGTTTTCCTTCAGCTTGGCAGGATCAACCTTTTTCGCGGTGCTTTTGACCGTCTTTTCAAGCAATGCAGGCGTGACCCATTCCTGTTCGCTTGACGGCTGCTCTTCAAACAGCTTTTCATGGAAAGCCCAGAATGATGCCGGGTCTTCCTTCCACACCTCTTCTGAGGCAAGTGCCGCCAGACGCGAGCCGGTTCCGTGGAACATGACGTTCACAAATGAAAATTTCACGTCGCCTTTATCGATAAAATCTTTTTTGATTTTCGGAAAGATATCGCTGTTAAATACTTTGCATGACGGACATTTGTAATCTCCGAATTCAACTACCGTAACAGGCGCGCTGTCTTTGCCGAGCACGGGCTGTCCTTTAATGGAAGGCTGTTCGGCGGCTGTTTCGCCCGCTTTTTCCGTTTGGTTGTTAATAATTACGATGACCGCAAATAAAACGACAACGATTAACGTCAGAATCACCGCAAATTTCGCAGACGATTGTTTCTTTTTCACTCAGACACCTCATTGTTTTTAAAATAAAAAAGAAGCGGATGCCGGATGGCCCGCTTCTCTATTTTACCAAGACAACCTTGTTTAAGAAAACCCTGAAAAACGAATTATCTTTGACAATTATTCCGCTTTCACTCTCATGACGCGCATCGCGTTGGCAACGGCGATCAGCGTAACACCTACATCTGAAAAAACCGCTTCCCACATGGTGGCGAATCCGAATGCGCCAAGCAGGAGAAAAATAATTTTCACACCTAAAGCAAATCCAATGTTCTGCCAGACGATCCGGCGTGTGCGGCGTGCAATCCGGATGGCTTCGGCTGCTTTTGACGGCTGGTCTGTCATCAGGACGACATCGGCCGCTTCGACGGCAGCATCAGAACCGAGAGCCCCCATGGCAGCTCCGATGTCAGCTCTGGCAAGCACAGGCGTATCGTTAATCCCGTCACCGACAAACATCAGTTTTTCATTCGGTGCAAGCGCCGCTTCGAGTTCTTCGACTCGGTCTACTTTGTCACCCGGCAGCAGTTCTGTATACACGTCATCAATACCGAGCTCGCGGCCGACCGCTTCACCGGTCTGCTTTGAATCACCCGTCAGCATCACTGTCCGTTTGACGCCGAGCGCTTTTAAACGGGCAATGGCCTGTTTGGCGTCCTCTTTGATTTCGTCGGCGATCACGATCGCCCCCGCATACTGCTGATCAACGGCAACGTAAACGACGGTTCCGTTGTTTTCAGCTGTGCCGAAAGCGATTTGTTCTTTTGCCATCAGTTTTTGATTTCCGGCCAAAATCGTTGATCCGCCGGTTTTCACCCGAATGCCGTGTCCGGGTATTTCTTCATATTCTTCAATCTCCTCAGCCGCGAGCGGTTGATTGTAAGCCTCACGGATGGATGAAGCAATCGGATGATTGGAATGGACTTCGGCAAGCGCAGCCGCATGAAGCAGGCTGTCTTGTGTAAATCCTGGCGCCGGTTTGATATCAGTAACGGCGAAATTGCCTTTCGTTAAGGTTCCCGTTTTATCAAACACGGCGTATGCCACCTGATTGAGCGCTTCTAAATAGTTGCTGCCTTTCACGAGCACCCCTGCTTTAGACGCGGCTCCGATACCGCCGAAAAACCCGAGCGGAATGGAGACGACGAGTGCGCACGGACAAGAAATCACAAGGAAAATCAGCGCCCGGTACACCCAGTCGGATAGCGCGGCTGAAGGCACGAGAAGCGGCGGTAAAAAGGCGAGAAGCACCGCAACAATGACAACGGCCGGTGTATAGTACTTGGCAAACTTCGTAATAAAGTTTTCCGTTTTCGCTTTGCGTCCGGCCGCATTTTCGACCAGATCCAATATTTTTGATACAGCAGAGTCTTCATATCCTTTAGAGGTTTCAATATGAAGCACGCCGTTCTGGTTCATAAATCCGGCCATCACATCTTGCCCCGGCTCCGCTTTTCTCGGCACGGATTCGCCCGTTAAAGCGGATGTATCAACCATCGATGAGCCGCTCAGCACCTTTCCGTCCAGCGGAATCCGTTCTCCTGGATTCACAACGATGACCTGTCCGACTTTGACGTCCTGCGGCGGAACGGCAGTCATGCCGTTTTCCGTTTTCACATTGGCGTACTCAGGACGGATGTCCAATAACGCGCTGATCGATTTTCTGGATCGGCTGACGGCAGCTCCCTGAAACAATTCACCGATTTGATAGAACAGCATGACCGCGACGCCTTCCGGATACTGATGAATTATAAATGCGCCGATTGTCGCAAGCGCCATCAGAAAATGCTCATCAAATACCTGGCCGCGGACAATATTTTTTCCCGCTCTGGCTACGATATCGCCGCCGATGATCAAATATGAAGCAAAAAAGAGCAGAAACTCAAGGACGGCGCCTGTGTGCGCGAAGTAAGCGATGACGGCCAAAACGGCGCCCGCCGCCAATCTCACTAACATCAGCTGCAGCTTTTTGCGGTATTCATCCTCGCCGGGTTTGTCTTCATGCTTCGAACGGACGGTCACATGAGGATCAATGGACTTTACTTTTTTTGCAACTTCATCTTTCATCCATTGCTCATCTTTGCCCCCGGCCGAAACTGTAATGGTGCTTGCCGCAAAATTGACAGCACAGCCGTCGATGCCGTCAATGGCTTTTACACCGTTTTCTATTTTTTTTGCACAGTTGCTGCAATCAAGTCCGTCTAACACAAATTCACCTTTTGCCGCTTTCATTTTCGACTCACCCTACTTTCCGTAATAGGATTCCCATAATATCAATGCAGCTAAACGAAATTATATATATGAGCATATGTTCATATAGTTGTTTTCTATATTATATGCAAGTTTTGAATAAAGTGTCAATAAAAAAGACAAAACCGGCATCAGCCGATTTTGTCTTTTTTCACCTTCTGTAAACGCAAAGCATTAAGGACGACCGATACCGAGCTGAACGCCATGGCGGCGCCTGCCACCCACGGAGCCAGAAAGCCGGCTGCCGCAATCGGAATGCCTATGGTGTTGTAGCCCAATGCCCATCCTAAATTCTGCTTGATGTTTCTCATAGTCAGCCTGCTCATGCCGATGGCGTCGGCAATGCCGTTCAGGTCTCCGCGAATCAGCGTAATGTCGGCTGCTTCCATTGCGATATCGGTGCCGGTGCCGATAGCCATCCCGATATCGGCCACAGCCAGCGCCGGAGCGTCATTGATGCCGTCGCCGACCATCGCCACGCGCCGGCCTTCTTTTTGCAGCCGGGAAATCTCCGCTGCCTTTTGTTCGGGAAGCACTTCGGCAATCACGCTGTTGATGCCTGCGGCTTTAGCAATGGCTTCCGCCGTCTTTTGGTTGTCACCGGTCATCATGATGACGTCAAGGCCCATATCCTTCAGGCGTTTCACCGCAGCCGGAGATGTTTCTTTGATCGTATCGGCGACTGCGATAAGCCCCGCCGCTTTGCCGTCTGCCGCAATAAGCATCACCGTTTTTCCTTCCGCCTCCAAGCGGGTCATGTGCGGAAGCAATGCTTCATGTTCAATGTGTTCCGATTCCATCAGCCGTCTTGATCCGGCAAGAATCGTTTTCCCGTCAGCCTCTGCATAGATTCCGGAACCGATCCGGGCTTGGAAACGGGTTAGTTTCGGAATGGAAATCCCTCGTTTTTCGGCTCCTGAAACGATGGCTTCTCCAAGCGGGTGCTCCGATCCCGCTTCAGCGGCAGCCGCAAGCCGCAGGAGCTCCTCTTCGTTCATTCCCGCTGCCGGTACGGCGTCTGTCAGCACCGGTCTGCCGTTTGTCACCGTTCCGGTTTTATCCAGTACGATTGTCGTCAGACGCTGGGTCTTTTCTAAGTGCTCTCCGCCTTTAAAGAGAATGCCGAATTCAGCTGCGCGGCCGGAGCCCGCCATAATGCTCGTCGGAGTGGCGAGCCCGAGGGCGCACGGACAGGCAATGACGAGCACGGCGATGAATTTGCCGATCGCTTCAGAAAACTGTCCCGGAGACGCCCATACATACCAAATGAGAAAAGTCACCACGGCCAGCCCCAGCACAATCGGAACGAAAATGCCTGAAATGTGATCCGCGAGCCGCTGAATGGGCGCTTTTGATCCTTGGGCTTCTTCCACGATTTTAATAATGTGTGCAAGCGCGGTATCTTTCCCGACATTCACCGCTTTGATTTTGAGAAAGCCGTTTGCATTGATCGTAGCCCCGGTGACGGTGCTTCCCGGAGACTTATCTGCTGGCATGCTTTCTCCCGTAATCATCGATTCATCAATCGCGGAATGGCCTTCAATCACTTCGCCATCGACAGGAACGCGTTCTCCCGGTTTCACATATACGATGTCCCCCGTCCGGACCTCGTCAATCGGAATCACCTGTACCTTCCCTTCCCGCTCGACCGCCGCCGTCTTCGCCTGAAGCTTCATTAACTTTTTAATCGCTTCTGATGAGCGGCCTTTTGCTTTCATCTCTAAAAGCTTTCCAAGCAAAATCAAAGTCAGCAAAATGGCGCTCGTTTCATAATAAAGCCCCTCGGCATGGCCGTTTCGTCCGAGAGACGCAATCGTCATGTACAGGCTGTACGCGTAAGCGGCCGTCGTTCCGAGCGCAACGAGAACATCCATATTGGCGCTTTTATTTCTCAGCGCCTTGTACGCTCCCGTATAAAAAGGCCAGCCGATGACGAGCTGCACCGGGGTGGCAAGCGCAAATTGCAGCCACGGATTCATCAGGATATCCGGCATCCAGATAAAAGAAGTAAAAGAAAAATGGCTGACCATCGACCATAGAAGCGGAAAGGAGAGAACGGCAGAAAATATCAGCCTGATCAGCTGTTTACGCTGTTCTTTTTCCTTTTGAGATAATCCGCCGTCTTGGCCGTCCGCTTCCTTATCTTCTAATCGGTAGCCGAGTTTTGCCACGGTCTCTTTCAGTTCTTTCGGTGTCACCTCTTTGGGGTTGTATTCAACGGAGACCGTTTCAAGGGCGAAATTCACCGGCGCGCCCACAACGCCCTCTATTTTGTTCAGGCGCTTTTCAATCCGATTGGCGCAGGCGGCGCACGTCATGCCTTCAATCCGAAAATCGGTTTTTTCCGTCACGACGTGATAGCCGAGTTTTTCAATTTTATCCTTTATGGCGCCAGCTTCGATTTTGTCAGGCTGATAGGAAATATTTGAGGTCTCAAGCGCAAGATTGACGGAAGCGTCATTGACGCCGTCCATCCGTTTCAGTCCTTTTTCAATTCTTGAAGCGCAGGCGGCACATGTCATGCCTGCCACTTGAATGGTCATCTCTTTCGGTTCACTCAATGCCCTCACCTCTTCTCACAAACCCCCAGGGGGTATCATTTTCATAAAAGAAAACCGCGCCCGTTCCCGAAGCGCGATAAATCTTATACGACGTCATACCCTTGATCTTCAATCGCGTCTTTTATATCTGATACGGAGACTTTGTTCTCATCAAACGTCACATCCACCTGTCCGGCTTCCAAATTCACCTGAACCGCCGTCACTCCGTTCAGTTCTCCTACTCCGGTCTCTACTGCTTTGACGCAGTGCTGACAGGACATGCCTTCGACTTGCAGTGTTTTTTGTTCCATGATGATTCCCTCCACGTCTTGTTTTTTCTTCTTCATGTTACCATACCCCTGTAGGGTATTTCAAAACATTTTATTTCATGATTTCGCGATTTTTTTCACGACATCCAGCAGCTCGGCAATCGCCTGCTCCCCGTTTCCGCTTTCAATGGCGCCGGCTACGCAGTGATGGGCGTGATCTTCCAGCAGATGAAACGCGACTTTCTGCATGGCTGCCTGCACGGCTGAAATCTGCACGAGAATATCCACGCAATATCGTTCGTTTTCCACCATGTTCTGAATGCCCCTGACTTGGCCTTCAATCCGTTTCAGCCGGTTCAGAATCTGGTCTTTTTCCTTGGCGCTTTTATGATTTAACGATTGATGTTCGGTATGTTTGTCCATTTTCCACCTCGTTTTTTTCTTCGTTATCTTCATTATACAGACTTGAAAAACCGGTGTAAAAAATTTTCAACACACAAGTTTTACCAGTACACCCGCGGGGTATATATTGTTATCACATATCAAGAGGGGGAAGTTCATTGAAAACGATACAGGTTGGCCTATTGGGATATGGTCTGTCCGGGAAAGTCTTTCATGCGCCGCTTTTGGACGTCCTTGATGAGTATCAGATCAAAAAAGTCATGACCTCCAGAACAGATGAGGTCAAACGTGATCTGCCGGGGGCTGAAGCCGTGCGCACGATTGAAGACATCACCGGTGACCCTGACATTGATCTCGTCATCGTTACGACACCGAGCGGAATGCATTATGAATCAGCGATGAAATGTCTTCTTGCGGGGAAACACACCGTCGTGGAAAAACCGATGACGGCGACTTCAGCAGAAGCGGAGGAGCTGAGAAGAACGGCTGAACATAAAGGCGTCTTGCTGAGCGTGTATCACAACCGGCGCTGGGACAATGATTTTTTAACGATTCAAAAGCTGATTCGGGACGGGGCGCTTCAAGACATTCATACATATCAAGTCAACTACGATCTATACAACCCGGTTGTACAAGAAAGATGGCGCGAAAAAAACGGACCCGCCACGGGAACGCTGTATGATCTCGGTTCACATATTATTGACCAGACACTCCTGCTTTTCGGAATGCCGGAATCCGTCACCGCACATGTGATGAAACAGCGGGACAACAGTGAAACGGCCGATTGGTTTCTGGCCGCCCTCCATTACGGCAAGCTTCAGGTTATTCTTCAATCCGGCTCCATGAATGCGGCAAGCGGCCCGCGCTATCAGATTCACGGACGGAATGCAAGCTTTATCAAATACGGAAAGGACGGACAGGAAGCTGCGCTTTCAGCCGGCCAAAAACCGATTGACGAGAACTGGGGCGCCGATGACCCTGACAGCTTCGGTGAGCTGACAACCGCAGCGGATGAGAAAAGACATACAGAAACAATCCCCTCTGAGAACGGCTCTTACCTTACGTACTACAAACTGCTGGCAGACAGCATCTTAAACGGAAAACCGCTTCCCGTTACGGCGGAAGAAGGCGTCGATGTCATCCGTGTCATTGAAGCGGTGATGAAAAGCAGCGAACAAAAACGGACGATTGCATTTTAATGAAAAACCTCCCAGCCGTATCAGCTGGGAGGTTTTTTTAGATTAGAATGATTTTCCGGCTTCTTTCGCGCGGGCAATCGCATCTTCTTTAATTTGCTGTGCTTTATTCGGTTCAGCATTATGGCCTTCAACGATTAATCCGTCGAAAGAAGGAACGCCGAAGAAGTTCATCATGATGCCGATGTAACGGTGGCCCATTTCCATGTCAGCCGCCGGGCCTTCAGAGTAATAGCCTCCGCGCGCCTGAATGTGGAGCGCTTTTTTGTCTGTCAACAGACCGATCGGGCCTTGTTCTGTATATTTGAATGATTTTCCGGCTACAGCTACAGAATCAAGGTACGCTTTCATAACAGGCGGGAATGAGAAGTTCCAAAGCGGTGTAACGAATACGTATTTGTCAGCTGATGCGAATTGATCGCTCAGCTCGTTCAGACGGCCGACTTTCGCTTTTTCATTTTCAGAAAGCTCTTCAAAACCTGTGCCGGATTGAAGTTTTCCCCAGCCGCTGAATACATCCGCGTCGATATGAGGAATGTTTTCTTTGTAAAGGTCGATATGTACAACCTCATCATTCGGGTTTGATTCTTTATAAGAATCGATAAACGCTTTTCCTGTCGCCATGCTGTAAGATGTCTTTTCATCATGAGGATGAGCAGTGATATAAAGTACTTTTGCCATTGTAAACAGCCCTTTCGTTTTCAAATTACACACATATTTATTATGAAATATGAATGTTTTTTTATACTGATCAGTTCTGTAATAATTATAGTTACAAAAAAATCTTTTAGCAACAATAATATCTCGAAATCAGTATATTTTTTTTGAAATGCTTTAATGACGGGGGTTGTAAGCACCAGAAAAAGCAGAAACATTTAGTTTCTGCTCAAAATCGGATTTGGTTTGCAGACCGGAATATCCAATCCGAGATTCCCCCGCAGTGTATCCGCCGGATAGCTTTTTCGGTACAGCCCCTTTTCCTGAAGGATCGGTATGACATGATCCACAAAGGCTTCAAGCATGCCCGGGATGTCAGAGTGAATGATAAACCCGTCCGCCGCTTCCCGCTGAAACCATGTTTCAATTAATGATGCCACACGTTCTGGTGTCCCGATAAAGTTGGTTCGCGGAAACGCGGCTTCGCGCGCCACTTGACGCAGCGTAAGATTCCGGGCTTTCGCCTCTCTTTTGATACGGTCTGTCGTGCTTTGAAACGCGTTTTTCCCGACGTCGCCCAAATCAGGAAACGGCTCATCCAATGGAAACCGGCTCAGATCATAATCGTCAAAAAATCTGGCCACATATTTAACGGCGTTCTCTATCGGAATCAGCTCGGCGAATTCTTGGTATTTCGCTTCCGCTTCTTCTTGTGAGCCGGCTATAATCGGACTGATTCCCGGAAAGATCCGCAGTTTGGAAGCGTCCCGGCCGTAATCCGCCGCCCGCTTCTTCACATCATCATAAAAAGCTTTCGTTTCCTCAAGTGAATTGGAATGCGTAAAGACTGCATCGGCATTTCGCGCGGCAAACGACCGGCCGGTTTCTGAAGACCCCGCTTGGAAGACGACCGGCTCTCCCTGTTTGGACCGGCCGATATTCAGCGGGCCCTCCACTTGAAAATACTCGCCTTTGTGATACAGGCGATGCAGTTTGTCAGGATCAAAAAACTGCCCGGTTTCTTTGTTGCGGACGAAGGCATCTTCTTCCCAGGAATTCCACAGACCGCGCACCACGTCCACATGTTCTTGGGCGATGGCGTAGCGCCGGCTGTGGTCGGGAAGGCTTTCCTTGCTGTGATTGCGCGCAGCCCCCGCCTGCGGAGAAGTGACGAGATTCCAGCCCGCCCGGCCGCCGCTGATATGGTCAAGAGACATCAGCTGTCTTGCGATGGTAAACGGCTCAGTGAACGAGGTGGAAAATGTGCCGATTAAACCAAGATGGGTTGTAGAGGCGGCAAGCGCCGATAAAATAGTGATCGGCTCAAACCGATTTAAGAAATGCGGGATGGACTTTTCAGAAATGAACAAGCCGTCCGCAATAAAAGCAAAGCTGAACAGCCCTCTTTCAGCGGTCTGCGCTTTTTGCCTGTAAAACGCCGCATTCGTGCTTGCTGACGGATCGACGTCGGGATGACGCCACCCATCCGTTGTACCGCCGACACCGTGAATTATGGCTCCGAATTGAATAAGATCCGTCCGGCTCATTTTCTCTCCCCCTTTTTTCCCTCGTAATCGGCAAGCGCCCGTTCTACGTATTCAATGCCGACTTGAGTAACGGCCTGATACACCCGCCTGTCACCGCTGCCGATTTCAACAACGGGGACATGGCGGATGCCGTACTTAGTGTGAAGCACGTCACGCAATTCATCCCGCTCCGTCACATCAATTGTTTCGTAGGCAATGGCCTTTTCCCGCAAGTATCCTTTCACTTCATCGCAATACGCACAGCCCTTTTTGCTCCAAACCACTACATTTGCTTCATGACTCATGTTCATCCCTCCTGTAATTGTGCGGCCGGCTGCACCGCTTCGCTTAACAGCCGGTAAGACAATCGTTTTTCCTCAGCGTTTTTGATAGGCGACAAAATCACAAAATCGGTAATGCTGTATTGAACGGATAATCGTCGCAGCTCGGAAGCGGTCTCTTCTTTTGTCCCGGCAATCACACCCGTCTTTTGTGTGATCAGCTTATATGGCTGCGTGACTTGTTCAAGAAACGCATCCGCTTGTTTTCGGGAAGCGACATTCACCTTTTTGCCGTCTTCGAGAATGATTTTGACCGATTCATGCGATACGACGTGTTTTTCCGCTTCCGCTTTTGTATGCGCGGTAAATACCATCGGCGCAAGGTGGAATTCGGCTTTTGCCCCTTTCGGCAGATGTTCGTCAAAGGCTTGGCGCGCTTTTTCTAACGCAGCGTCTTCACCGTTTATGAAATAGGCGAAAACGAAGGAAATGCCGAGTTTGGCCGCGGATATCGCGCTTTCTGTACTGCCGCCGAGCAAAAAGAGGTCAGGCGCATACTCAGTATGCGGCGCCGGCCGCAATGACGCGTAGCGGTGCGAGTCCGGAAAATCATTGCGGATGAAATGAGTCAGCTCTTCAAGCTTTTCTTCAAATAAACGGGCGGGCTGAATAAGCTCGCGCTGCAGCGCATCGGTTGACAGCTGAAATCCGCCGGGCGCTTTGCCGACACCGAGCGCTACACGGCCGGGGGCAAGGGCGGACAAAACCCGGAACTGCTCCGCCACTTTATAAGGGCTGTAATGCTGCAGCATCACCCCGCCGGATGCGAGGCGGATTTTTTTCGTACTGGCGGCCAGATACCCCAGGACAATTTCCGGTGCTGATCCCGCTATCTCTTCATTGTTATGATGCTCCGCCGCCCAGAAACGGTCATATCCGTATTGTTCGGCCTCTTGAGCCAATCTCACCGTTTGCCGCAAAGCTTCTTCTGCGGTTTGGTTTTCCGCGGTGACACTTTGGTCTAAAATGCTTAAACGAATCATACGACAGGCTCCTTTAGGTGTTCTTTTATGTCATAACCGTAATCAGGAAGAACGCGGCGGAGGAACTTCTTCGTTCTTTCTTTTTTCGTCTTGTAAAAGACCTCTTCAGGCGTTCCTTGTTCCACGATTGCTCCTTCATCCATAAACACAATTTGGTCGGACACTCTTCTGGCGAATTCCATTTCATGAGTAACAATGATCATGGTGGCGCCGGTCCGCACAATGTTAAGCATCACCTCAAGCACCTCGCCGACAAGCTCCGGGTCGAGGGCTGCGGTCGGTTCATCAAACAGCATCACATCAGGATGAATGGCAAGCGCCCTGGCAATTCCGACCCGCTGCTTTTGGCCTCCCGACAGCTGATTCGGATAGGCGTGCAATTTATCCTGAAGCCCCACCTTGGCCAGTTCCCGCTCCGCAATGGCGTACGCATCTGTTTTTTTCATTTTCCTTGCGACCGTCAGGCCTTCCATGACATTTTGAATCGCCGTTTTATGCGAAAACAAATGATATTGCTGAAAAACCATCGCCGTCTGTTTCCTCAGTCTGAGAATGTCTTTTTTGGCCGGCTTTTTGCAGTTAATGACTTCACCATGTACGGAAATGGCGCCCTCATCCGGCCGCTCAAGTAAATTAAGGCAGCGCAGAAATGTTGTTTTCCCCGAACCGCTCGGACCGATGATGGTCACGACTTCCCCTTTCCGGACACTTAAATTGATCCCTTTTAGCACGTGATGACTGCCAAAATGTTTCTGAATGTTTCGGATTTCGATCATACTGCGCCTCCTTGATATCTGGCCGCTCTTTTTTCCGCCAAAGTGTTTACGGCCTCGAGAATCAGCGTTAATCCCCAATAAATGACGGCCGCCCCGATAAATGCTTCCAAAAATGCATAGTTATCGGATGCCGCAATCGTCGCTGTTCCTGTAATTTCAGGCACTGCAACGATTGCCGCGATGGAAGTGGTATGCAAAAAACCGATGCCTATGTTGGTGAAGTTCGGCAGTGATATCATGAACGCCTGCGGCAGAATCACGCGCCGAATCATCTGGCCCCGCGTCAGGCCGATTGAATAAGCCGCCTCCGCCTGCCCCGTATCGACGGCTATGATCCCTGATCGGAGAATTTCCGTCATATAGGCGCCTGCCGTTAATGACAGTGCCATGATGACAAACACGGCGACCGGAATCTGATTGGCCGACCAGCCGAGATGAAAGGCGCGGCTGAAATGATCGGCAATCAGCGGAACGCCTAAATAAATCAGCATAATATGGAGAATCGCCGGGGTGCTTCGGAAAAAAGACACGTAAAACGCTGAGCAGGCAAGCAGCCATTTGATGCGGAATATACGCACCGTGATATTGCCGAGAGCTATGAAAAATCCGACAATAATCGGAATGATCGTCATTGCTAGTGTAAGCGGAACGGTTTTCATCATTTGTTTTATCGCAGTGCCGATAAACGGAATGTCCAGCTCCAATGTTCCCCCTCCTTTTCAGCTGTGTGCGCTCATGTCAAAAACCGTCACAAGGCGCGTCTCATCTTTCTTGATTCGTTTTTCACACCATCTGAAGACACATTCAAATAAAAGGGCGGCCGCGTAATACAGAACAGAAAGCGAGATATACACTTCAAGAGAATGATTGCTCGATGTAATCAATGTCTGCCCTCTGCCCGACATATCCATCACCCCGATTGAAAAAGCGAGTGACGTATCTTTTAAAAAACCGATCACCATATTCCCGATGTTGGGAAAAGCCTGCACGAGCGCCTGCGGCAGAATGATGCGCCGGAATGTCTGCCCCCCGTTCAGCCCGATGCTGAACGCCGCCTCCGCCTGTCCGCGGTCGACACTGTTCACACCTCCCCTGATGATTTCCGCCGCTCTTGCCGCGCTGCTCAGCGCGTACGTGGCGATGGCCGCATACAAAGGGTCCATTTTGGAAGTGTCAATTCCGGCGAGCGCCGTGAGCGCCGGAATGCCGTAAAATACGATAAACAGCTGCACCATAATGGGCGTTCCTCTAAAAAAAGAGATATACAGCTTCGCGATCTGATTCAGCACGGGAATGCGATAGATCCGGGGCAGCGCCAAAAGCAGCCCCAATAGAAAGCCGAACAGCAAAGACACCGCCAATATATACAGCGTGACGGGCAAATACCCGAGCAATGTCGGCACAAAGGATGCGATCATACTGATATCAAACGCTTTTTCCATTGCCGATCCCTCTCTTTTTCACTTAATATTGCTCCTTTGAATAATCCGCGCCGAGCCACTTTTCACTCAGCTTTTTGAGCGTGCCGTCATCAATGATTTCCTTGAGCGCTTTATCAATGTCATCACTCAGCGTTTGCTCATTTTTGTTAAACATAAAGAACACTTTGGCATTTGACAGCACCCCGCCGACCGTTTTTTCTTTGACCGCGCTCGTTTTGTTTTGGAAATCGACGGCAAACGGCGTGGAAATCGTCGCATCGGCGCGGCCGGATTTCAGCTGATTGGCCGCATCGTTGGAGCCTTGGCCAGCATAGGCGATTTCAAACGGACTGCCGTGTTTTTCATTCCATTTCTTCAGCACAAGCGCGCCGTTTGACGTCGGACTCGTAATGACACGCTTCCCTTTCAAATCCTCAATGCCGTGAATGTTCCCGTTCTCTTGGAGCACCGTGATTTTCAGCGGGAAGTTGTTATACGCGACTTGACTGAACAGAAATTTTTTCTCCCGTTCGGCGCTTTTCTCCATTTGATGAGCCACGATATCGACTTTATGCTGGCCGAGACTGACAAGCAAATTGGAGAAATCCATCGTTTTAAAAGTGAAACGATAGTCCGGCAGGCGCCTGTCAAGCTCTTTCACCAGCTCAACATCATAGCCCGTCAATTTTCCTTTATCATCAATAAAACAAATATTCGGAAATTGAGTTCCCGTGCCGACCGTGATGTTCTTCACGTTTTTCTGATTGCCTGATGCCGCCTCCCCGCCCGCGCCGCAGGCTGATAACGCCGCCATTGCGGCAATTGTTAATGACATGACCGCCAGTCTTATTTTCATGTGATCGCCTCGTTTTCTGCTTCAATTATTTCGTGAAACTTGATTTTGAATAATCCGCGCCGAGCCATTTTTCACTCAGCCTTTTCAATGTGCCGTCCTTC
This sequence comes from Bacillus sp. 5RYD7K, assembly GCF_059831465.1. Lineage (NCBI taxonomy): Bacteria > Bacillati > Bacillota > Bacilli > Caryophanales > Bacillaceae > Bacillus > Bacillus sp. 5RYD7K. The sequence goes on along the minus strand of NZ_CP191200.1, from coordinate 1,557,332 downwards.
TCCAGCTTTTGAATCGCCCGATCCGTATCGTCCGCCAAGGTTTGGCTGTTTTTATTGAACATAAAATACACTTCTGTATCCAGCAGCACATCACCGACCGTCTTTTGTTTGAACGCGTGCGTCTTATTTTGAAAATCGACGGCAAACGGCGTAGATACGGTGGCGTCAGCGCGTCCTGTCTCAATTTGGTTCGCTGTATCATTGCTGCCCTGCCCGGCGTATTTCAAATGTATCGGGCTGCCGTGGGTTTTGTTGTATGCCGTCATATAATCCGCCGCGTTTGATGTCGCGCCGACGATGACGGTTTTCCCTTTTAAATCCCGGAGCGTGTGTATCGCGTCATTATCCGCCTTCACCGTGATGTACATCGGCGAGTAGTTATACGGGATTTTGTGATACAAAAAGCGTTTCTCCCGTTCCTTGTTTTTCGCCATATTGTGCGCAATCACGTCAATTTTCCGGTTTCCGAGACTTGTAAGCAGATTCGAAAAATCCATCGTCTTAAAGACAAATTTGTATTGCGGCAGCTGTTTATCAATGGCTTTCATCACTTCAATGTCATAGCCGGTCAGCTCGCCTTTTTCATCCATAAAAGCAATGTTCGGAAAATCAGTTCCCGTGCCGACAATGACGGTCTGGACGCTGCTCCCCGCTTTTGTGCTTTCTCCTTGCCCGCACCCGGCCAGCACGCCGAGCAGCAGAAGCAGACAGCCGGCTCTGATCCGTTTTTTTATCATTGCGCCCAGCTCGGTGTGCCTAACAGCGACGCGTCAAACCGCTCCGGTATGAGCACCTTTCTCATCATGACCCCGATGTCTCCGTCTTTCTCCTGCTCAAAATACACTTCATAGCCCCTCCGTCTGTACATATCCAATAGCCAGGGATGCTTGCGCGCCGAGGTGCCGAGCGTGATGGCCGGGGCCTTCAGCGTATCCCGCAGCACGTGTTCCTCCACATAAGTCAAAAGTTTGCTGCCGATGCCCTGCCCCTTCAGCTCAGGAAGCGTCGCGAACCACCAGACAAACGGATATTTTGACGGAGGCGTGTCACTCTCCCACGGAAAACGGATCGTAATGGTTGAAAGAAGCTGTCCGTCCCGTTCCAGCACGACGGCTGAATGATTTTCAATATTTTCTGTTACCATGTCAATGTCGGCCCGCGCCGACGGCCAGTCAATCTCCAAATTGCGGATCGGCTGAAACGCGCTGTACAGCAGTTCTAAAAACTCGGGCGCATCCTTTTTTTCAGCCAATCGAAATATGTCTTCACTCATTCCGTTCACTCTCCCCGAATATATATAATTCCAATTTGTTTACTAAGCTTTAATTGTTTATACTATAAAGCAAACTGATTTATTTGACTAATCAAAAAAAATAAAGGAAAAGTTCAAGAAAATTAATGAACAGCCGGGAGGGGATTTCGTTGGAATTACGCACCATTAAAACGTTTCATACCATCGTACAGTCAGGCAGCTTTTATAAGGCCGCCGAAATTCTGAACTATTCACAGCCGACGATTTCAATGCGGATTAAACAGCTGGAGCAGGATGTAGGCGCGCAGCTTTTTGAACGGGGAAAGAAGCTGAAACTGACAAGAGCGGGACGGCTGTTTCATGAGCGGGCCGGGCAGCTTCTCGCACAGTATGAGGTGCTTGACCATACTCTGGCCGACATCAGACAGGGGCAGGCCGCCCTTATTCAGATCGGCATATCCGAACCGACGGCAAGCCTGATCTTTCCTGCCGTGCTGCGGGAGTTTTTAGATGATTATCCTGACATGTCGGTCAATGTCAGCGTGGATGATGCCAATACATGCAGCCGCAAGCTGCTGGAGGGCGCCATTGATTTTGCGGTATGCGGCGAGCCGGAGCTTATTCTGGAAAATTACTTCGATCCGTTTTTCCATGAATCGCTCAATGTCATCGTGTCCGACACACATCCCCTTGCAGCCAAAACAAGTATCAATCTCGAAGACTTAGAAAATGAATGCCTGATTTTCACGCCCGCCAACTGCCCGATCCGGATTCAAATTGAACAGCACTTGCATCGGGCCATCGGCAGCCGCTATCGAAAAATGGAGCTGACCAGCAGCATGGCTCACCAATACTATGTCAGGGAAAATATCGGCGTCTCGATCTTTACGGCGACGGCGCACTCAGAGCCGATCGAGGGCACGAAGGTCATTCCGATCAATAACTTAACAATTTCACCGCCGGTCGGGCTGTTGACAAACCAAAAAGAAGAGCATTTTGACTCCGCCACAAAAGATTTAATCAGCAGGATCATCAGCCGGTTTCAGCGTAATCCGCATTAAAAAACCCCCGCCACTTTGCGGGGGTTTTTGTATATTCATCTTATATAATGCTCCGCACTAAGCCGCCGTCGATCCGCAAAGCAGATCCGTTAATGGCTGACGACAGCGGGCTGCTTAAAAAGGCGACAAAGTGGGCGATCTCTTCCGGACGGATCAATCGCTGAATGATCGACGTCGGACGATTTTCCTTCATAAATCGTCTCTCCGCTTCAGCCGCTGTCAGGTTTTCACCGGGATAAAGCGACTCCAGCATCGTTTCGACGCCCTCTGTTTTCGTGGAGCCCGGCATGACCGTATTCACCGTCACATTCGTCCCTTCCGTGAGCTCGGCCAGACTGCGTGACAGCGACAGCTGCGTCGTTTTCGTGGCGCTGTAATGGGCCATTTCCTGAGAAGGCATGACGGCCGCTTCACTCGCGATAAAAATCACCCGCCCTTCCTTCCGTTCAATCATCCGCTTTGCATACCGGCGTGTCAGCCGCACGCCGCTCATGATATTCACCTCGAAAAACCGGAGCCACTCCTCGTCAGAAATATCAAAGTATTCCGCAGGTTCAAAGATTCCTAAATTGTTCACAAGAATATCCACATCAGGGTACTGCTGAAAAATCGCGCCGCATCCTTCCGCCGTGCCTAAATCAAATGCGGCCGGATAGAGACGGGCATCCGGCGTCTGTTTCTCTAATTCCCGGATCGTTTCGTTCACCTTTTCTTCACGGCGACCGTTAATGATCACCGCCGCGCCTTCTGCAATCAGCGAAGCCGCAATCGCCTTCCCGATGCCTGACGTAGATCCCGTCACAAGCGCCGTCTTCCCTTTCAACTGCAAATCCATCGTCCATTCCTCCCTATCGCAAGTCTCTTCTTATATATGGACAGAAATCGAAAGCCTGAAACCTTCCGTCCCTATTATCGGATAGAAAAATGGATGAGGGGAAGTACGCACTTTTTAGTGCCTGTCGTTTGACCCGGCTGACGGCTGCTCGATTTGAATGAAAAACCGATTCCCTAACTCTTCTTGAGCCTCTTGAAGCAGCTCCAAGACATCATCAGCATCCGAACCCAATGCCTTCTGACTGATGTCAAAATTCTTCCACACCAAAGTCAGCGGAAGTTCTATCCAACCTGTCAGACAATCCCATAAGGCATTCAGATTTTCACCATAAAAGTCCGGGAAATCTAATTGATCTTTTAAGATTCGGTGTAAAGCTTCTGTGCTTGTAATATCTTTTCCGTCTATGATGACGATTTCCATTCACATTCACTCCTTTATTTCGGCACGAAAAAACCGCAGTGCGGTCATGTGACGGCACTGCGGTTCTTATGTTATGTATGGAGACGGTGGGAGTCGAACCCACGTCCAGAAACATCGATTACTTAAGCGTCTACGAGCGTAGCCTGCATATTTCGTGTTTCACTCGTCTTCGTGCCTGCGGGCGGGCCTTCCGAGAGCTAGTCTGTCAGTCTCTTCTTACGTTCTCAGACGGGAACGTAAGCGTAGCCTACTTGGATGTGCTCTTCACGGACACATAGGCAATGTCAGGAAGAGCTCGCTGCGTTTATTAGGCAGCTAGTGCTAAGTTTTGGTTAAAACTTTTAGTTTTGCCAGTTATATTTAGGTGCGTGTTAACGAGATCGCCTCTCGGCTCGCAGCTCAAGCTCGATCCATCCCTGTCGAATCCGTAACGTCCCCTTGTTAAGGGTATACGGGAGATTTATCAAGCTCTTGCTCAACTGGCTGTACTGTTATTATATCATGATCACAGACAAATTCAATTGGAAATATCTTCAATAAACAGCCTGTGAATCTGATGTGTGAACAGTATAGCATAGGGCAGTCATCACATCAAGGCTCAGGCATCAGAAGCCTTTTTGTCTGTCTCTGAACGCTCTTTCGATTTCTCTTTTGGCGTCTTTTTGTTTTAAATCTTCGCGTTTATCGTATGTTTTCTTCCCTTTTCCGAGGCCGATTAACACTTTGGCAAAGCCGTTTTTCAAATACAGCTTCAGCGGCACGAGGGAATAGCCTTTTTCTTTCGTCAGGCCGATCAGCTTATTGATTTCTTTCCTGTGCATCAAAAGCTTTCTCGTCCGGAGCGGGTCGTGGTTATAGCGGTTTCCCTGCTCGTACGGGCTGATGTGCATATTGTGGAGGAACACTTCGCCGCGCTCGATTTTCGCAAAGGAATCCTTCATGTTTACGCGGCCGGCGCGGATGGACTTAATCTCCGTCCCCTGCAGCACGATGCCTGTTTCATAGGTTTCTTCTATAAAGTAATCATGGTTTGCTTTTTTGTTTTGTGATAATACTTTGCCTGATCCTTTTGGCATGCCTTATCCTCCTCTCTCCGCAAAAACCGTTCATGTGTGCGATACGCTTTATTTTAGCAAATGGAGCGTTCCGCGACAATGAAAATGCGGCTTGCGAAAGAAAGCAAACAGAGCATTTTGCCCCATTTGCTTTTCGCATTTACTTCTTCTTTTTGCGTTTTTGTTTCGGCGCGTTTTGGAAACCGCGTTTTTTCTTTTTCTTCTTCGGTTTTGTAAACCATTCCCCTTTTTCCTCCGATTTCGGCGGTGAAGCCGGGGTATTGCTGTTTAACACACGTTTCCGTGCGGGTCTGCCTCGTTTTCTGCGGTCGCCTGTTGTTTCTCTCGGACGGCGGGTGCCTTTCATACCGACAATTTCAAAGTCGATGTTTCTCTCGTCTTTATTAACGTCGACGACTTTGACCGTGATTTCGTCTCCGATCCGGTAAACGTTGCCCGTGCGTTCGCCGATCATGGCGAAATGCTGCTCGTCAAAACGGTAATAATCATCCGTCATAAAGCTGACGTGCACAAGCCCTTCAATCGTATTCGGCAGCTCGACGAACATTCCGAAGTTCGTGACGGAACTGATCATGCCGTCAAATTCCTCGCCGATTTTATCAAGCATATATTCCGCTTTTTTCAGATCGTCCGTTTCCCGCTCTGCATCAACGGCGCGCCGTTCCATCGTTGACGTATGGTCAGCGATTTCCGGAAGGCGTTCGGCCCACTTTTCCTGAGTCGCTTCGTCCGATTGTCCGTTGATCAAATACGTTCTGATCAGCCTGTGAACGATTAAGTCAGGATAACGGCGGATCGGCGATGTGAAGTGCGTATAAAATTCAGTCGCCAGCCCGAAATGGCCCAAGCTGTGCGGATCGTATTTCGCCTGCTTCATGGAACGGAGCATGACGGTTGAAATCACCGTTTCTTCCGGACGGTCCCGCACTTCGTCAAGAATGCTTTGCAGCGCGCGCGGATGAATGTCTCCGGCTTTCCCTTTGACGATATAACCGAATGTCGTGACGAACTCCAGGAACTTTTGCAGTTTTTCGGCGTTCGGCTCTTCGTGAATCCGGTAAATAAACGGCACGTTCATCCAATGGAAGTGCTCGGCCACCGTTTCGTTTGCCACAAGCATGAATTCTTCAATCAGCTTTTCCGCTACTGAGCGCTCTCTGATGACGACGTCTTTTACGGCGCCTTCCTCATCGACGAGCACCTTCGCCTCTTTAAAATCAAAATCCACGGCGCCGCGATCCATCCGTTTCGCCCGGAGAATTTCCGCCAGACGTTCCATGTCTTTGAACATCGGGACGAGCGGCTCATACCTTTCTTTCAGCTCGGCGTCGTCTTCTGTGAGAATCCGGTTGACATCTGAATAGGTCATTCTTTCCGTCGTTTTAATGACGCTTTGGAAGATCTCGTGCTCTGTCACCTGTCCCTGCTGGTTGATTGTCATTTCGCAGGAAAGCGTCAGGCGGTCGACCTTCGGATTTAAAGAACAGATTCCATTAGACAGTCTGTGCGGGATCATCGGAATGACCCGGTCAACCAAGTACACGCTTGTCCCTCTTTCCAGCGCTTCTTTGTCAATCGGGGAATTCTCCGTGACGTAATGGCTGACATCGGCAATATGGACGCCGAGCTTGTAGCTGCCGTTATCAAGCTTTGTTACAGTGACGGCGTCATCCAGATCCTTCGCATCCGCCCCGTCAATGGTGACGATGACCTGATCGCGGAGATCACGGCGGTCTTTGATGTCTTTTTCATCGATGGTATCCGGCGTGCTTGTTGCCTGCTCCATCGCTTCAGCCGGAAAATCTCCCGGCAGGCCGTGCTTATGGATGATTGATAAAATATCGATGCCCGGATCATTTTTATGGCCGAGTATTTCAACGATTTCTCCTTCGGCGTTCATTCTGCCTTCAGGGTAGCTTGTCAGTTTGACGACGACTTTATGGCCTTCCGCAGCGCCGTTATTGGCATGTTTCGGAATAAAAATATCACTCGTGATTTTCTTATCATCCGGGATGACAAAGCCGAAGCTTTTCGTTTCTGTGTATGTGCCCACGACGCGGTCGATGCTTCTTTCCAGGATGCGGATGACCGTGCCTTCCTGTCTCGATCCGCTTGACTGGGAATTGAGCCGCACCATGACGATATCGCCGTTCATAGCTGTATTCAGCTCATTCGGCGGAATAAACACATCACTTAAAGAGGTATCCTCCGGCAAGAGAAACGCGAATCCCTTTGCATGCGCGGAAATTTTTCCTTTTACTAAATTCATTTTTTCCGGAAGCCCGTAGCGGTTGCTTCTGGTTCGGACGATCTTTCCATTCTCCTCGAGCGCCACCAGCGCTTTTACCAGCTCTTTAAATTCTTCGGCTTCCGTGATGTTCAGCATCTCCTCGAGTTCCTGAACGGTAAGGGGCTTGTACGCCTCTTCCTTCATAAACGCGAGAAGACGGTCCATAAACGCTTCTTTTTCCATTATCCGACCTCCTGTTTGTTACCAATCGAGTTTCTCTAAAAATTCGTACACATCCTGATGAACGAGGTCCCGTTCTTTGTCCAGCGTAATGACATGTCCTGACTCTTCATACCATTTCAGCTGTTTGTCGTCCGTTTCCACCTCGTTGTAAATGATGTCTGCACTGTCTGTGTTAATCATATGGTCATGCCGTGCCTGAACCACAAATGTCGGGGAATAGATCATGTCGACGTTTTTGCGCACATCGGCAATCAGCTCCTGAAGCGATTTGAGCGTATTCATCGGCGTTTTTTCAAACTCCTTCATTTCCTTTTCAATCTGCTCCGGCTGTTTTCCTTCGAATTTTTTATAATTGCGCGCGTAGGAGAGAACCCCTTCGTACATAACCTCTTCACTTTTAATGTGCATCGGCGCACACATAGGAACAATTCCCTTTATGGGTACAGTGTAACCCAATTTCAATGAAAAAACCCCGCCAAGCGACAGTCCGCAGGCCGCAATGTTTTCATAGCCTTCAGATTGTAAATATTCATAACCGTCCATGACGTCTTTCCACCAATCTTCAGGCCCCGTATGTACCAGCTCTTCCGGCGGAACGCCGTGCCCTTTATATTGAGGCGCGTGACAAGTGTAGCCGCGCTCATTCAAGTAGCGGCCGAGCATTCTGACGTCTGCCGTATTTCCCGTAAACCCGTGCAGCAGAAGCACCGCCTTGTCTCCGCCTTTAAATGTAAATGGTTTTGGTGTCACAATTTTCATGCTCATAACCCCTTTTTTGCACATTCAATTTAGTTTTCCACAGTTTTGCGAGAAACAAACGCCGTCTCTCAACAAGAAAAAGGCCTGATATTAAATCAGACCTTATACAAACATTGCCTTATACGATATACGCCAGCGAAATCGTCAACACGAAAAACAAGACTGCCAGCACAACGGTTGTGCGGTGAAGAATCAGATCAAGGCCCCTTGCTTTCTGTTTTCCGAAAAGCTGCTCCGCCCCGCCTGAAATCGCACCCGATAAACCGGCGCTTTTGCTGGATTGAAGCAATACGACAATAATAAGTGCAATACTGACGATAACCAATAAGGTAATCAATAAAGTGTGCATCCCATACACCTCCAGACTGACTGGCCTACATTGCTTCTATTTTACATGAAAAGCAAAGGCATGTCACGCCGTATCGGTGCACATCATGTCAGAAAAACGGAAATGCAATTTGAATCTTTCATCACTGTTGACTTTTGTCAACAAAATCGTAGTAAAAAAGATCTTCAAACTTCATGTCAAAGTAATAGAGCATCTTTCCGATGACCAGCTGGCCCGGCCTCCGCTCTCCATTCAGTACACGGCTCAGTGTGGCGGGAGATATTCCGATCTCCAGGGCGAGCTGGTTTAACGAGTAGTCATTATTGACCATATACTGCAGCACATAATCTCTTCTGATCTGTATCTTTTCGACCACTTTCTTCACCTTCCGTTCTGTCAAATACTTTCTTTCTTATACATAAGATACGGCTTTTGTTAACTTTTGTCAATACTTTTCCAGCCTGACTATTCCCTTTAGTCAATAAACATACTAGAATATAAATAGACCGCGGGAGGGGGAGAGACTGTGGAAAGCTTCGGGAAACAATTACGGACATTGCGGGAAAAACGGCATCTGACAGTGAACCAGCTGGCAACGTATTCAGGCGTCAGCGCCGCGGGAATCTCGCGGATTGAAAACGGCAAACGCGGGGTGCCGAAACCTGCCACCATTAAAAAGCTCGCAGATGCGTTAAAAATCCCGTATGAGGAACTGATGCAGACGGCGGGATACATAGAGACCGTTCAGGAAACGAGAGCCCCATACGACACAGGCTGCACCTTGCTGGAAAAAGCCGAAACGTATGAGCTGGATGATTTATCACTTTTGGAGCGGGAGAACTGGCGGCACCTGTCGAAAGAAGACTTGGTTCTGCTTGATAAATACTTTGCGTTCTTGTCAGCGGAAGCCAAAAAAAGAAAAAATGAAGACTCATGACTTTGCACATGTGAGGCGATCTTATTGAACACATTCGGAAAGCAATTAAGAGAGTTGCGCCGCGCCCGGAAGCTTACCGTCAATCAGCTTGCCGTCTATTCCGGCGTCAGCTCGGCGACCATTTCCAGAATTGAAAACGGGCACCGGGGCATTCCTAAACCGGCGACCATCAAGAAATTAGCGGACACATTAAAAATTCCGTACGAAGAGTTAATGGCGCGGGCCGGACACATCAAGGCGTTTCAGGAGGAAATCCGCGAAACATCCGAAAGCTATCAATCCATCCGCGCCATCTATCAGACCGCCGTTGACAGAGGCGCGGAGCATCTGCCGCTGTTTGACAGCAAAAAGTGGCAGCACTTCACAAAGGAAGATATTGAAAGCGTCAGCAAATACTTTGATTTTATCGCGGCTGAAGCGAAAAAGCGCTCCCCGGATTCCTCATCCTCTTTTTGATCCTCCCTCAACTTAACAAGCGCCAGACGTACGTTCCCTCCGATTTTGCGGTATAATAGCAGAAGACGAGGTGAAAAAGCATGAACCAATCAGAAATGTGCCCCAGATTCGAAAAAGCGGTCGACATCCTAAGTAAACGCTGGGTGGCTCTAATCGTCTTTCAGTTATTGAACGGACAGCAGCGATTTAGCGAAATTGAAGCGGCGCTTCCGAATTTAAGCGGAAGAGTCTTGTCAGAACGTCTGAAAGAACTTGAAACAGAAGGTGTCATCAAACGGGATGTTATCCCCGAAACGCCTGTCCGTATTGAGTATTCTTTAACGAAAAAAGGCTGCGCATTAGCCCCTATTTTAGAGGAAATTTCCAAGTGGTCTTCAACATGGATTGATCCTTCCTGATAAACGCTTTTCCGCATAAGCGGCTGATCTCTCAAACGGACAGCCGTTTTTCATTTTGCCTTTCTTAAACAGGAAAACAAGCCCTCATGCGTGCAGGGCTTGTTTTTGTCTGATGCCTTCCAGCGGAATTCGGATTTCCGCACGGGCTCCTCCAGACTCTTGATTTTCAAGTATTAATTCGCCGTGGTGAAGATGTACGACATGATGGGCGAATGTAAGCCCCATGCCGTGATGCCCCGCCGAATGTCTGCTTTTATCCTCCGTGTAAAAAAGCTGTGTCGCCCTTTTCAGCGCTTCCTGCGAGAACCCGCTTCCGCTGTCGGATACGGCAATACTGAGTGCGGTATCGGTGCATAGGACGTCCACACGGATTTCTCCTCTTTCCGGCGTATAGTCGACCGCATTCGCCGCGATATTCATGACCGCCCTGCGGAGCAGTTCTTGATCAATCGGCGCTTCTTTTCGGTCAATGCCCCGCTCACTGAGGACGAGATCAATCTGTTTCGGCCCCGCAAGCGCCGCCGCGTCACGATATATGTTCTGAGCCCACTCTTTGAGATCGGTATATTCCAGATGAACGGCAACTGCCTCCTCCGCTTTAGAAAGCTGAATCAGCTGCCCGACATATTGCTCGATTTTGTTTCCGGCATCAAGGATATACTGCGTGTATTCCGTCTGTTCCTCATCAGGTTCTGTTAACTGAAGCAGCTCGGCATTTCCTTTAATGATCGTTGCCGGAATTTTAATATCATGCGCAAGCGCGCCGATCTGTTCCTTCTTTATCCGCTCAGCCTCCCATTGCGCCGCCAGAGATGCCTGAAGCGCGTCTTTCATTTTCAGCAGAGAGTCAATGACATCGTCAAATTCCTTGATGCGCGGCCTTTTGGGATTGATATTTAAATTCTGTTTTTGAATGCTTGCCGTAATGGAGCTGAGTGTGCTGAAATGCCGTCTCAGCTGATTGGCGAATCGCGTCGTCACGATAAACACGGTTAAAAGAAGCAAAGTGATCAGAACCGCAAGGCCCGTCCATTCATAATTGGGCAGATAGCGCCTTAGCAGCGGCGACTGAAATTCCGACCTGAGTGAATATTGGAGAACGCCATATTCATTTTTCCGATCAACTACCATGAATCCTTTTTGAGCATAATTAAAATACGGCTGGTGCTGGATCTTTTTTCTGGCGCTTACCGCGTCTTTTTCCGTCATCGTTCCTTTCGTCATCCGCTTTGTTTTTTTATCAAAAACGGCGTATGTCATACCGTCGGGGATCATGTCTTCTGTTATCTTTTCCGCCGATTTCAGGCGGGGCTTGATCTGTTCCGCCTCATGCTCGCTGTAATTTGCCGGCAGGATCGCTCCGGCATTCAGCGCAATGGCATTTAAGGCGACGCATAATGCCGCCACCCCCATCGTGCTCAGACACAGCGTGATGGTAAATTTGACAAGCTCTTTGCGGATGCTGGATTTTCCTTTTGCTATTCCCATTTGTATCCGACACCCCACACCGTTTTGATCGGATCAGCCCCGTGTTCTTTACATTTTTTCCGGATGGTTCTGATAAACTCCGTAATGGTTGAATAGAGCGCATCGCCGTCCAAGCCGTACACTTCCTCGTAAATCTGCTCCCGTGAGAATGTTCTGTTTTTATGCTGTGCCAGAAATTCTACGATTTTATATTCGTTTTTCGTAAGAGGCAGTTTCCGGTCATCAAACCATACTTCTTTATTATCAAAATCAAACATGAAGCCTGATATCAGACGTTTTGTCTGACGCTTTTCCCGCTGTTCCCTTCTGACATGCGCGTTTACCCTTGCCATCAATTCCTGTACGCCGAACGGCTTTGTGATGTAATCATCAGCGCCTGTCATGAGGCCTTTCACAATGGATTCTTCGTCAGATTTTGCCGTTAAAAACAGGATCGGGCTGTCCACCAGCGGCCGAATCCTCCGGCAGAGTTCAATCCCGTCGGTTCCGGGCATCATGACATCAAGAAGAATCAAATCATAGCCTTGAAAAAAATCCAATGACTGATCTTCCGCTTTTTCCAGAATCGTTACTGTATGCTGATCACGCTGTAAAATGTTTCTGATCAGAACGAGAATATCTTTTTCATCATCTACCGCTAAAATGTTTGCCACCGGCCGAATCGCTCCTTGCCTTTATTCATATGAACGCCGCCCTTCCCATCTTCTGCACCAATGGAGGCCGGCCAGACATAATATCACTATAGAAAAATATAACATTATTTCTCCGATTCTCATATCGTATCTCACATAAGGGAGAAACTCTTTTTTGACTTTATCAAAATGCAGCAGTCCTGCAAGGCCCGACAGCCGCACGCTCCATGCCCACGGGAAAAAACGCCAGATGACATCGCCCAATCCTGTATTCATCAGCGCCGCCATTAATAAACCCGCTCCCCCTAAAAGCCCGGACGGTCCCATGCCGTACTGTATGCCGACAAAAAAAGACATCATATAAAGCGGAATACTGCCGGCAATCAGCCACGCCCCTCCCTTTAAAAAGAGAAAGTACGGAAGGTCATTAATGTGAAGAATACATTTCATCCCCGCCAAATAAAGACAGATGGCAAGACCTATCGATAACACATTCAACAGCAGCAATAGAAGCAGCTTGCCCGCAAAACTGATTATTTTCGAATGCGGAACCGCCAGCATCATCTGAAAATGACCCTGTTCCTCGACGGAGGCAGACATGCCGCAGACAATACTGATGATTAAAGGGTAGAAAACGGCAATCGCGCTGAAAAAGACGTTGTACAGCACATAAGGCTCCTGAACCCTTCCATACATATACAACAGGAAAAATCCCGCGCATAAAACCGGCGCTGCCGCATGCATCCATATGAGCGGCGTGCGCTTCATTTTTAATACATCGGCCCACATATATCTCAAAAGCATGGTCATGACCGGTTTCCCCCTTTTGCAAAAGGCACGGCGGAAATCAAACTTATTGCGATAAAAGAAAGGATAGAAAGAATAATAGCCGGAAAGATCACATTTCCGTTCAATAAGCCGCTGTCTGCGGGAAGCTGAATTCCGTTCGGATGGATCCCGAGAATCGGTGACATCACCCGGACTGACCAGCTCCACGGACTCAGCCACCACAATGAACCGGACGCCGGCACAATACCCAAAACAAAAGCGGCGATCATATTCGCGAGAATGACTGCCGTAAATCCGAACTGTCTGGCAATCCATAAGCACAATGGGATTTCCCAAAGCGTCGTCAGCCATAAAAGGGAGCCCGCTTCAACGCCTTTCAGCTGCAGCGCAGCAATTCCCGGAAACACAAGGCCTAGTAAAAATATGATGATGAAAAAGACGATTTGCGACAGAAGTGAATACAGCGCGATCAAGCTTATTTTTGAGAGCCATATGCTTTTTAAGTCTGCCGGCAATGAGTACACCGCGCGGTCAATCGCAGATTTTTTCTCTTTTTTAACAGATAAACCGCACATTAGAGCAATCATGAGCGGCATGAAAATAACCGCCCACCAATTGAACGTGCCCGTCATAAAATAGGCTGTATTCAGCAGAAAAGAAAAAGCCGTGTTCAAAAGCGGAATCAGAATGATCAGCTTTCTGATAAATGTTCTTTTAGATGTAAGGTGTTCCGCCTGCATGTACTGAATCATTTTCCTGTCCCCGCTTTCTCCCGTGTTGATTTGACTACCTCCAGAAACAGCTGCTCCAGATCGTCTTCCCGGCTGATTTCTCCCTGATATCCCAAAACACCGTCACTGATGATTCCGATATGGTCTGCGATCTGCTCGACTTCTGATAACAGGTGGCTTGATAAAATCACCGTCATTCCCTGTCCGGGCAGGGAGCGGATAAATTCCCGCAAATCCTGAATCCCCATCGGGTCCAATCCGTTTGTCGGCTCGTCAAGAATTAAGAGCGACGGACGGTTGACTAATGCCAACGCAATGCCGAGACGCTGTTTCATTCCCATGGAAAATTGGCCGGCGCGCTTTTTTCCGGTTCCCGTTAATCCCGTGATTTCCAGCACCTCCGCAATTCTTGAATCAGGAAGCCCGAGCATCACGCAGCGGACTTTCAGATTTTCAGCGGCTGTCAAGTTGCTGTAAAGCGGCGGCGCTTCAATCAGGGAACTGATCTTTTTCAAATCTTCGCGCTTCCATGGATGCCCGTCGAACAGAACCTCGCCGGATGTTTGCTGCAAGATGCCGGTCAATATTTTAAGAGTCGTTGATTTTCCGGCGCCGTTCGGACCGAGCAGGCCGTAAATACTGTTGCGCTTAACCGATAGAGACACATCAGCCACTGCCTGTTGTCTGCCGAATGATTTTTGCAGCTGTCTCGTTTCTAAGATGTTGCTCATATGATTACCCCTCTGCTTTGTTATTTGATATGTAAGACTTTACAGCGCAGTTATCAAAATTTAATCAAGAAATCAAAAAAGCATCCTTCACGCGGAAGAATGCTTTTTTTCATGAGGCTGAGCGTACGATCAGCTTTCTTTTTTGTTTTTTCACAGGGCTGAGGGCTCGTTCCAGCCACGCCATCAGCAGGTCTGCGGCTACCGCCATCAGCGCGGTCGGAATGGCGCCCGAAAGAATAATGGCGGTTCCGTTTGTCGCGTTCGAGCCTCTGACGATCATATCCCCGAGGCCGCCTGCGCCGACGAAAGTGCCGATTGCCGTGATGCCGATCGCAATGACGAGCGCCGTTCGGAGACCCGCCATAATGACGGAAAGCGCAAGCGGCAGCTCCACCATGCGAAGCACTTGATATTTCGTCATGCCCATCGCTTTTCCCGACTCAAGATAAGCGTGCTCAATATTGATAATGCCCGTGTGCGTATTCCTGAGAATCGGCAGCAGTGAATACAGAAACAAAGCCGTGATGACCGTATTGGCGCCAAGTCCCATGGCAAGCATCAGGACGGCGAGCATCGCCAGCGCCGGAACGGTTTGAATCACGTTCGCCACAGCAAACACCCAGCCGGAGAGACGCCCGTGCCTCGCTGTCACAATGCCGGCCGGAATGGCGAAAACGGCGGCGAAAACGACGCCGTACGCCGACATGAGAAAATGCCGCCAGCACTCATACAGAACATAGCTGCCGTTTTGAGCGTAATACGTAAACAGCTCTTTCAGCGTGTCCATCCGCATATCTCCTTTCCGTTATTCAAAGTAATGATGCTTTTCTAAAAATTCCTTTGCCACGACGGACGGCTCTTTTAATTGGCCGTCAACTTCGTAATTCATTTTCTGCATCATCTTTGTATCAATCGCGCCGATCATTTGATTGATTACGCCTTCCAGCTCGGGATGCTCGTTTAATACACGTTTCGGAACGACGGGTGAACAATCGTACGGAGGAAAGAACCGCTTATCATCCTTCAGTGTTTTCAGTCCATAAGCAATGATTCTTCCGTCGGTGGAATAAGCGAGCGCGATATCCATCTTCCTGCTTTTCAGCGCGTCGTAAACGAGGCCGATCTGCATCGGATACGTGCCTTCAAATGACATTCCGTATGTGTTCATAAAATCCTGATATCCGTTGCCTCTCAGCTTCATCCAATAGTTATCAACGCCGAATTTCAGATGAGACGCCTCTTTTTTGACATCAGATACCGTTTCTAAATGGTATTTGCGGGCAAGCTGTCCGGAGACGGTAAAGACGTATGTATTATCAAAGCCGTAGGAATCAAACCATTTCATGTCATATCTGTTCTGAAATTCACGCTGAACGAGCCGCAAAGCTTTATCCGGGTCTTTTTCCGGCTCCATGCGAAGCGTGCCCGTCAGCGCGTCTCCCGTATAGCGCGTCGCGGCGATATCAATATCACCGTTTATCAAGGACTGCTGCTGTACGGCATTGGAGCCGAGATTTTTAATAACGGTTGTTTTCAAATCGCTGTGATGTTCAATCATCTGTCCGAGCATGCTCGCGATGATTTCTGATTCGGTCATGCTTTGCGCGCCGATTTTGATGGTATCCTCCGACGCGGCGCTCAATCCCGGAAGCGAACAGCCGCCAAGGAGCAGCATGCCGATACAGGCGAATGCGAGCAGCCGTTTTTTGCATCTATTCCCCACGAGAGACCTCCTCCTTATGAAGCGTTTTTTATGTCTTTCAGCCCGTCAGGCGTGACTTTCCGTTCTGTCATCCCGAGCATGCAGTCGACGGCCGCCGCTAACATCGTGACCGGAACGGCGCCGGCGATAATATACTCCGGCTGATAAAGGTTCAAGCCGATAAAAATGTAATCCCCCAGTCCGCCTCCGCCGATAAAGGAGGCAAGCGTCGCCCAGCCGATCAAATAAATCGCGGACGTCCGGATGCCCGCCATGATGACCGGGGCGGCAAGCGGGAGCTCTACAAGCCTGATCTGCTCCCATGCGGTCATGCCGATCCCTTTTCCCGATTCAAGAAGATGCCGGTTGACGCCGAGGATGCCCGTATACGTGTTTCTGAGAATCGGCAGCACGGAATAGAAAAACAGCGCCGCAATGGCCGGGATCTTTCCCACGCCTAAAAGCGGAATAAAAAATGCGAGAATGGCAAGGCTCGGCAAGGTTTGAATGATATTGACGATGCCGATGACTGTGCCGGCGCCTCTTTTCATCCTAGTCAGCAGGACGCCGAGCGGAACGGCGGCGAGAATGCCCGCCATGACGGCGATTAATGAGATGTACAAGTGCTCCCATGTTTTATAAAGCAGTTCCGCACCGTTTGTCTGTAAAAATTGCATGGTCTGATTCATATTAATTGAAGCCTCCTCATGACATCACCGCGAGCTCTTTCTCTTCTCCCCAAATGGAGTCATAGACGATGTCAACGAGGCTTGCCCTTGTCACGATTCCCGTTAAACGGCCGGCTTCATCAATGACGGGCACAAATTTCATGCCTCTTTTTAAAATTTTATGGACGGCGTCGCGAAGCAGGGTGCCGCTTCTGACCGTGTATAGATCGCGCTCAAGCACTTCCGCGACGGTTGCCGCCTGTCTTCGTTTGCGGTCAATCATTTCCACATCGACATAACCTTGGAGAATATTCTTCTCATCGATGACGAGCAGCGAATCCACCCGCTCGGCGCGCATCAGCTGAATGGCGGCTGACAGCGTTTTCTCAGGTGTTACCGTCACCGGGGCGGAATTCATGATCTGCTCCACCCGTTCAATATCAGGGCTGGATGATTGAATCAGCCGTTCTTTGCCGATAAACTCCTCGACAAATTCATTCGCCGGAAATCTGAGAATGTCATCAGGCGTTCCGGCTTGGACGATTTCTCCCGCTTTCAGAATGACGATTCTGTCCGCAAGTTTGATGGCTTCGTCCATATCATGGGTAACAAATACGATGGTTTTATGTAAGGTTTTTTGCAGTTTTTTAAATTCTTCCTGAAGGGAATCCCTCGTAATCGGGTCAAGCGCCCCGAACGGTTCATCCATTAAGATAAGCGGCGGCTCTGCGGCAAGTGCCCGTAATACACCTATTCGCTGCTGCTGTCCTCCGCTCAGTTCATGAGGGTAACGGTCTAAATATTCAGGCCCCATATCAACGAGCTTTAAAAGCTCCCGCGCCCGTTCCTTCCGTTCTTTTGCAGGATGTTTTAAAAGTTTCGGAACGAGGGTAATGTTCTGCTGAATGGTCATATGCGGAAACAGCCCGATCTGCTGAATGACATAGCCGATGCTTCTTCTGAGTTCCACCGGGTCTTGTTCCATAATGTTTCGGCCCTCTATCAGGATTCTGCCTTCCGTCGGTTCAATTAAGCGGTTGATCATTTTCATCGTCGTCGTTTTCCCGCAGCCGCTCGGTCCGATAAAACAAATAAATTCGCCCTTAGCGATATTCAGGTTGATGCTGTTGACGGCTTTTTTTCCGCCTTTATACGTTTTCGAGACATTTTCTAATGTCAGCAAACACTCACACCTCCATTATTAAGTTTATTCAATTCGTTAAATTTGTATTTAACTTTTCAGACAATTGAATGTTTCCCATTATAAATTAAACTTTATAAATAAAAAAGTTTACAATTTGTCCATATTATATATAAAGGTTGTGTATGCACTGATTTACCCGTATTGACCGGCAAAGTTCTTCTTATTGCTCCGAATTACTGCCAAATTCTCTCGGAAGAGCATTTCCGCCGGTTTAAAAATATGGTATATTGACATCGGAATTGCTGACTGAAAGGATTGAAACTGTTGGAGAAAGATCCGTTACACATAATCGAACAAGCCGAAGATCATTTAATAGAACGAATCGCTGAAAATATGCATACATTCGGGATGCCCGCGACGGTGGGACGCATTTTAGGCATTATTTATATGAACCGCAAGCCGATGACCTTAACTGAATTATCAGAAGCGACCGGCATGAGCAAAACGAGAATGAGCCAGGCCGTCCGTGAAATGCTTGACGTCAATCTGGCGGAAAAAGTGTTTGAAAAAGGCGTCCGCAAAGATTTATACGACGTCGAGCAGGATTATTACCAAACCTTTATTACGCTGTTTACGGCCACATGGAGCAAGGTCGTCAGCAAAAATAAGATGATGCATAAAAAGCTGAACCGCGAACTGACGGCCGTTCTTGAAAACGGCGTGCCGGAGGAAGCTGAGGAAAAAATCAATGAACTGCTGAAAGAATTAAAGGATTGGCTTGATTACTACAATTGGATCAGCCGCCTGATCGAGTTTTTCGAAAGCGAAGAAATTTTCAAGCATGTTCCGAAGCCATAAGAAAAAACGCCCTGACCCGCAAGGCGTTTTTTTCATGCCGCATTCGGCGCTTTGGATCGTTTTTTCTTTCTCCCCGGACTCAGCGCCCGCTCCAGCCACGCCATCACAAGATCTGCGATAACGGCCATCAGCGCTGTCGGGATGGCGCCGGCTAAAATAATCGCGGTTCCGTTCGTGGCGTTTGAGCCTCTGACAATAATGTCACCGAGTCCGCCAGCGCCGACAAACGTACCGATTGCCGTAATGCCGATCGCGATGACGAGCGCCGTCCGCAGCCCCGCCATGATGACGGAGAGCGCAAGCGGCAATTCCACCATGCGGAGCACTTGAAATTTGGTCATGCCCATCGCTTTTCCCGATTCAAGATAAGCGTGTTCAATGCTGGCGATTCCCGTGTACGTATTCCGGATGATCGGAAGAAGCGAATATAAAAACAGCGACAAAATCACCGTATTGGCGCCGAGCCCCATGACAAGCATCAGCACCGCGAGCATCGCAAGCGCCGGCACGGTCTGAATCACGTTTGTCACCGCGAATACCCAGCCGCTTAATGTTCTGTATCTGGCAATGAAGATGCCGAGCGGAATCCCAACGATCGCCGCAAATAAAACGCCGTATACCGACATGAGAAAATGGCGGTAAAACTCCTGAAGCACATAGGCGCCGTTTTGAGAATAATAAGTGCCGAGCTGCTGCAGCACTTCCATTTGCCCCACCTCATTTCTTATTCAAAATAATGATGTTTCTCCAAAAATTCCTTAGCGACGACGGACGGTTCTTTCAGCTTGCCGTCCACCTCGTAATTCAATTCCTGCATCGTTTGCGTATCAATTTTGCCGATCAGTTTATTCACAATGCCTTTCAGTTCCGGATGCTGTTTCAGCACGCTGTCGGGGATGACCGGCGAACAGTCATACGGCGGGAAAAACTGCTTGTCGTCTTTTAAAATTTTCAGATCGTATGCTTTAATCCGTCCGTCCGTTGAATAAGCGAGGACGGCATCCATTTTCCCGTTTTTCACGGCATCGTATACAAGTCCGATCTGCATCGGATAGGTTGTGCCGAATTCAAAGCCGTACGTATCGGTGAAGCCCTTATAGCCGTCGCCTTTTCGTTTCAGCCACGCATTATCTACACCGAGCTTAAATTGATCCGCATACTTCTTAATATCTGATACTTTGTCTAAATGGTCTTTTTCCGCAAGCTCTTTCGTGACGGTAAAAGCGTATGTGTTTTCAAACCCGTAAGAATCAAACCATTTGTAATGGAAGCGTTTCTCAAATTCTTTCTGCACGATGGATAATGCTTTTTTCGGATCTTTTTCCGCTTCCATGCCGAGGGTGCTCGTTAAGTCAGTTCCTGAGTAACGCGTCGCGGCGATATCGATTTCACCGCCGAGCATCGCCTGCTGCTGGACATAGTTTGATCCGAGGTTTTTAATTAATGCCGTATTCAAATCTGTATTGTGCTCAATCATCTGTGCGAGCATATTGGCGATAATTTCTGATTCCGTCATGCTTTGCGCCCCGATTTTAATCGTATCATCGGAAGCCCCGCTCAGCCCGGGAAGGGAACAGCCGCCTAAAAGCAGAGCAGCCGACAGCGCCAGCGCGCACATCCATCTCTTTAGGTCTCTTTTCAAAACAGCCAACTCCTTATGATACTTCCTTCAGTCCTTTCAGCCCTTTCGGCGTCACCTTCCGTTCCGTCGCCGCCAGCAGATAATCGATGATAATGGCTAAAATGGTGACAGGCACAGCGCCGCCGATAATATATTCAGGCTGATAGAGGTTCAGGCCGATAAAAATATAGTCTCCGAGCCCGCCGCCCCCGATAAAAGAAGCAAGCGTCGCCCAGCCGATCAGATAAATGGTGGATGTGCGGATGCCCGCCATGATCACAGGAACCGCAAGCGGCAGTTCCACAAGCCTGATCTGCTCCCAAACCGTCATCCCGATGCCTTTCCCCGATTCCAGCAGATTTTTGTTTACGCCTTGAATGCCGGTGTACGTGTTCCGGAGAATCGGCAGCACCGAATAGAAAAACAGCGCGACGATCGCCGGCAGCTTTCCCACCCCTAACAGCGGGATAAAGAATGCCAGTATCGCGAGGCTCGGCAAGGTCTGCACAATGTTGACGGCGCCGATGACAGCGCCTGCGCCCTTTTTCATTCTCGTCAGCGCCACTCCGAGCGGAACGGCGACGAGAATGCCTAATATGACGGCGATGATTGAAATATATAAATGCTCCCACGTTTTATATAACAGCTCTCCGCCGTTCGTCTGCAAAAACTTGATCATTTCATTCATTGTAAGCGTTCCTCCCCTTGTCAGCCTGTCACCAGCTGGTCTTCCTCGCCCCAGATTGAATCGTAAACGATGTCGACAAGGCTCGCTCTCGTGACAATCCCGACCAAATGCCTTTGTTCATCAACGACGGGTACATATTTCATTCCGCGCTTTAAAATTTTGCGTACGGTATCGCGGAGCAGCGTCCCCTGTTCGACCGTATACAGATCAGAGCGGAGCACATCGCCGACGAGGCTTGCTTTTTTCCGGTTCTGATCAATGATTTCGACATCTACATATCCTTGCAGCACATTCAGGTCATCAACCACAAGCAGGGAATCGACCCGGTGCTCCCGCATCACCTGTATCGCCTGCGAAAGCGTTTTGTCCGCCGTAACGGTGACAGGCTTTTTGTTCATCATTTGCTCGACGCGTTCAATGTCCGGTCTTGATTGCAATAACCGTTCTTTGCCGATAAATTCTTCGACAAACTCATTAGCCGGATTTCGGAGGATATCATCAGGAGTGCCGGCCTGAACGATCTCTCCCGCTTTTAAAATGACGATCCGGTCAGCCAGCTTAATGGCTTCATCCATGTCGTGGGTTACAAACACAATCGTTTTATTCAGTGTTCTTTGCAGTTTTTTGAATTCTTCCTGAAGCGAATCACGTGTAATCGGATCAAGCGCTCCGAACGGTTCATCCATGAGAATAAGGGGAGGTTCCGCTGCCAGGGCGCGCAGCACGCCGATTCTCTGCTGCTGTCCGCCGCTCAGCTCGTGGGGATAGCGGTCTAAATATTCCGGGCCCATATCGACGAGCTTCAAAAGCTCCCGCGCCCGTTCCTTCCGCTTTTGTTCCGGCCATTTCAGCAGTTTCGGCACGAGGGAAATGTTCTGCTGAATGGTCATGTGGGGGAAAAGTCCGATCTGCTGAATGACGTAGCCGATTTTCCGTCTCAGCTCCACGGGGTCCTGCTCCATGATATTTTCGCCATCGATAAAAATCTTTCCTGATGACGGCTCAATCAGTCTGTTAATCATTTTCATCGTCGTTGTTTTTCCGCAGCCGCTCGGCCCGATAAAACAAATAAACTCGCCTTTTTCGATATTTAAATCAATGCCGTTGACGGCTTTTTTTCCGCCTTTATAGATTTTTGATACATTTTCTAATCTCAGCAATCCGTGCACCTCCGAAGGATTCCGTTATTTTTCTGAAAAGTATAATCTTTATTATAAGATGAAATTTATAAAATAAAAAGTTTACAATGTGTTGAAATTACATATAATATACGTATTATTTGATGTTATTCCGCTGACAACAGGGACGTTCTTACAATCGCTCCGGATAGCTCGCATATCCTGCCGCATCATCTTTTTCAACAACTGTAAAAAATATGATATATTGTCAGCATGAAAGCCAGTGAAGGGATGATCAGCCGTGGAAAAAAACGCTCTTGATATCATCGGTCAAGCTGAAGAGCATCTCATTGAGAGAATCGCCGAGAATATGCATACATTCGGAATGCCGGCCACACTGGGGCGTGTGCTCGGTATTATTTATATGAACCGAAAGCCGATGACGTTAAATGAGCTGTCAGAGGCGACCGGCATGAGCAAAACGAGGATGAGCCAGGTGGTCCGCGAGATGACCGATGCCAATCTGGCTGAAAAAGTGTTTGAAAAAGGCGTTCGGAAAGACCTTTACGACGTGGAGCGTGATTATTACCAGACGTTCATCTCCCTGTTTACGGCAAATTGGACAAAGGCGGTCAGCAAAAATAAAATGCTGTATAAGAAGCTGAACCGTGAGCTGACTGAGCTTCTGGAATCGGAAAACCTCAGTCCCGAAATTGAAGAAAAAGCCCGTCAGCTTTTAGACGAACTGACGGACTGGCTCCATTATTATGACTGGCTGAGCCGTTTGATAGAATTTTTTGAGAGTGAAGAAGTGTTTCAGCATGTGCCGAAAATAGAAAAAAGCAGCGCCCGCAGATAACCGGGCGCTGCTTTTTTTAAGTCAGGAAACCAATATCGGGAACATGCCTTTCAGACCGGCGCCGATCATGCCGATCGCCACTACCGCCAAAATCAAACCCATCAGCCGGGTAATCACGTTCATTTCGGTTTTTCCGAGCTTGTTGCTGATGAAAGAAGAATAGTGAAAGAAGATGAAAGTCATCGCGATGACGGCCGCAATACCGATCAGCACGCTGATGTAATGGAAGATGCCGCCGTGGCCGGCCGACAGGCTCATTACCGTCGCAATCGTTCCGGGACCAGCGATAATCGGAATCGACAGAGGCGTCACGGAAATATCCGCTTTCTCCTTGCTTTCCCCTTTCTCTTCATGATGAAGGGACTGCACATGTGATTGTTTCGCGTTCAGAAGATTATAAGCGATGCCGAAAATAAAAATGCCGCCCGCGATACGCAAGGCATGAATATTAATGTCAAACAGTTTAAAGATCAGATGGCCGAAGATTAAAAATGCCGCCAAGATGATAAACGACAGCACGGACGCCTTGCGTGCGATCGCTGTCCGTTCTTTCTCCGGGCAGCCCTCTGTCAGTGAAAGAAAAATCGGCACGTTTCCGATGGGGTTGGACACTGCAAACAGGGAAATGAAGACATGAATGATAAATGAAAACATGCGTACCTCCTTATGACTTGCCGTTATGATTTATGTTTTGTTTTCCGCTGTTTCTTATGCATGATTTTTACCCCGGTGCCTGCTTCTTGTAACCTCAGCCTGCCGATCCGGAAACAGAAAAAAACCGCCCTTACAGGACGGTTTTTTCCGTTTGCTATCTCCATAAGCCTTTTCCGAATTTCAACAGCCGATAAAGCATTTTTAATTTTTTTAGCATCTGTTAATTTCCTCTATCACCCTGAATCAATACTCTCGTTAAAAATTCTACCATAATGGGTACTTTTTCTCTATTATCAAATAATAGAGAAAGTGAATTGTATATCTTTAGAAATCTCCGTTACATCCGTCCTATTTTCTTTTATAATGTAAATATTGAACAAAATCCCTATATTACATGTAAAAGGAGTTTTAGAATGTATTGTCCTCAATGCGGCCATCATACAGATGGCGGAAAGTTTTGTGAAAAGTGCGGTGCGCCCCAGCCCAACCAGACCGGTTCAGGCCAAATGCAGGCCGGCGCTGCTGCTAAACAGGCTTCAAAGCAATTTGCCTTATTCGTGCTTAATGTTTTAAAGAAACCGTATCAGACATGCAAAACGACAGGCGGTGAACAGCTTGTCAGCAGCATAATCAACATGGTGCTTTTCTGTCTGGTGACGCCGATTATGATGTATATTCTCTTATCAGACGGCTTTCGTGACGTCAGTTTTACCGCGGTTGTGATCAAACCGGCGCTTACCTTTGCCATATGTGTATTCTGCCTTTATCTCTTGATTTTTATCGCGTTGAAGGCCGGCGGCGCGCAGGTGTCATTTAAAGATTCGCTGTCCAGATTCGGGGCGTTTTTGATTCCGTTTACGGCTATTTTGCTTCTTGCACTCATTTTTATGCTGATGCACACAACCGTTTGCTTTACCATCCTGGCTGTCGGTCTTTTAGGAGCGGCGTTTGCCGTGCCTCCGCTCATGCTGGCGAGCTACCAGCACCAGCTCACGGCTAAAGCGGATATCACTTATGCTGTTATCGTCATCTATTTCATCATTTGCGTCACGTTTCAATTCACAATCAAGCATTACACAAAAGAACTCATGAATTATTTTTTCTTTTAAAAACGAAAACCCCCGCCGCCTGGTTGGCGCGGGGATTTTTTTATTGAATGGATGTTAAATAAATTCTTCCGTCTTTCACAACGCCGCCGTACGTCCAATTGTATGTTCTGAGCTTCGGACTGCCGCCGGCTTTCGTAATATAAAACTCCTCATACGTATGAATCGTCAGGTGGGAGCCGTTCTGCGAAAAGCTTTTGACATTCACTTCATTAAATACTTCTGTCGTTCCCTCGCCGTATAGTTTTTTAACCAGTTTTTGCTGATCAGCATACAAAGGGCTTCCCTCTTCCAAATTGCCCGCCATGATGGCGAAATTGTTCAGGCTGACAGCGCTTGATTGGTTTGTCAGGTAATCAGCCATAAACGATGTGACTTGTTCATTCGTGAGACTGCCTGAAGCTGCCTTTCCTTTGGATGACGCCCATGCGGATGTGTAGGTTTTCGGCTGGTCGTTTTTTATTTTTTTCACATTTGCCCCAGAAGAATCTGAGGCTGGATCAGCTTTTTCAAAAACCCATTTTTTATGCTTTGTATCATATGACAGTACATAATGAAAGCTCGGTTCAGCCTCTTCCATATATGGCTTCGTATTCCCGTCGAAATAAGCAGACTCATGAAGCTCTTTACCTGTAACAGTTACTTGCCAGCGGCCGTTCTCTTGTGAAATCGCAAATGAGTCCAGATCAAAGCTTGTCTCTTTATACTGATCCTTCAAAAAAGTGCCGGAACTCTTCATGCCGGAAACCACTTCTTTCGTCTGCTCCTTCCACGCTGAACCAGCCTCGGTCATTTGATCAGTATCACCGTCTGCCATGGCTTTCGTATACTGCTTCGTTGTTTTGACAATCGTGTCCATGATTGTTTTTTGTGTATCTTGATCGGGAATTAGCGTTAATTCCATATCAGTGCCATTGATCGGAACATCGGCAGTTTTTGTTTCCCCCCAAGGAAAATCAGCCTCCACGGCGGCTGTCATGGAGCCGTCAGTTAAGAGCGGGCCGTATGTAACGGACTTAAAAGGGTCTTTATGGACGGACTTGCCGTTTATCAGCAGATCGCCTTTCGCGTTTTTGAAGCTGTCTGCCGGAGTGAACGTCACATCCTCGGCGTCTAACGGCAGGTCAAACTCAACATTCCGGCTTCCGGCTGCCTCCGCTTCTTGCTTTTTGACAACGTCAACCGTGTCATTTTGAAGCTTGGCTTCCGCCGTATAGACACCGGGTGCATACGGACCGAATGTTTGGGCTTCATCGGCTTTTTTGACCGTACCGGTTTTCTCGCTGTTGATATAAAGATCGGCGCCTTTATAATTGCTGGTGATGCGGAAATAAACCGGATCGACTTTCAGTTCATAATGGTCGAACAAGAGAAGGGTTTTTCCCTCTTTTTTGACGTATACCGCATCTTTTTCAGATGAATGGCCGCGAAGCGATTCCAGCAGTTCACCGTGTTTCTTTGCGTATGCAAGGAGCGGTTTGACATTCGTCTCATTCAGCTTCAATTTTTTGTCTGAAGGGGTGAGAAGGGCTGCGAGCTTTTTCGTATCCCCGTCATGAACCGCCTGTTCGAATTGATCCGTGAGCCTTTTTTCAGATGTCAGCCAGGCTCCGGTTTTATATGCGGCAATCAATAAGATCAGCGCTGCGGCGATGCTTCCCCATAAGAAGAGCGTTTTTTTAGGGATCGGCTTTCTCGGCTGTGATGCGGATTCAGCCGCCTGCCGCTCCAGCCGGCTTCCTTTCCCGATCGGCTTTCCGCATTCTTTACAGAAATGCGCCTCTTCATTATTCTGTCGGCCGCAATATTTACAAAAAAACATGACTTTCCTCCTATTCAATCTGCAAAACTTGTATAACTTTTCCTATGTTTCATATTTTATAATAAAGTAGAATGATTTTGGAGTTATTTTGAAAAAATAGCTGCTGATCACAATGAAGGAGGAGAAACGGACATGCAAAAACTGAGCATCCGAAAAGCGGCAGAGCGGGATGAAGCGCTGTATGAATTATTGCTGCTGGCCGATCCGTCAAGGGAAATTGTCGATGATTATCTTGCCAGAGGCGAATGCTATACGGCTTGGACGTCAGACGAGCTTGCAGGGGTTTACGTCTTATTGCAAACAAGGCCGAAAACCATAGAAATCGTAAACATCGCGGTAAAAGAATCTTTGCAGAACAGAGGGTTTGGAAAGCAGCTGGTGCGGGATGCCATTGAAAAAGCAAAACAATCAGGAGCTGACACGATTGAAATCGGCACCGGAAACTCCAGCATTCATCAGCTGTCACTCTATCAAAAATGCGGATTCCGCATTCAGGCTGTCGACCATGATTTTTTTGTCAGACATTATGATGAAGATATTTTTGAAAACGGCATTCAATGCCGGGATATGATAAGGCTTTATTTGGATTTATGATAAAAAGGGGCGCCGGCTGATAATCGGCGCCCCTTCATATAGGGTTCAGACGGAGTGATCCGCTTGTTTCTCTGTATTTCTTTGACTCCCCTGTCTGACTGAAAAAATAGCAAAAACGATCGTAAGGGTCAGTCCGACCGCCGCAAAAACATAGTCCGCATTCATCAACAGCAAAAGCCCTGTGTAAACAGCCGCCGACAGCGGTTCACCCATTTTTACAATTGAAAAAATCAGTGCAAAGACTCTTCCGAAATATGCGGCCGGAACCGTCTTCTGAAAATACAGCACCGTTTGCACATCAATATACGAGATGATGATGCCAAGCACCAAGAAGATGATGCACTCAAACCCGTGAAGCGGAAGAAACAGCACCATAATGAGCAGTCCCGCTGCCGTTAACGTCCGCGGGTACAGCCTGTTGAGACGTTTTGTATTCCATTTAAAAAATACGGCCAGATTACCCAAAAGCATCCCCGCCTGAAACATGGAATACATAACGGCAAACCATACAGAATAGTTCTGCTGAAAACGTTCGACAGCAAGAATCGGCCCCATTACTGAAATCAAACCGGCAATGACGAGGTTCACGGCGAAAAAATACCCGACTGATGTCATCCACGCCGCATTTCCTTTCAGCATTCTCCAGCCGGCCTTCATATCTTCAGCCCCGTTGCTTTTTTCACCGGGCTGTTCTGAAATACGGATAAATGCGATCAATACCGCGGAGATAAAAAAAGCAGTTCCGTTTATGGCAAACAGTAATCCGAAGGGAATCGCCGCAATCATGATACCGCTGATCAACTTTCCGACAATGAGGCCGATCAAATCACTCGTATTGATCAGAGATGTCGCCTGATCAAGATGCTGTTTGCGGACGAGGAGCGGAATGATCGCGACTTTCGCGGGCGCAAACAGCATGGATTGCAGAGATAAACAAAAGGCGCACACTCCGGCTATCCACACGGTTAATAAATCGTTCGCGCTGAGCACAGCCAAGAGGATCATAATGACGGCCCGGCCCGTATTGCACACATACAAGATCGGCTTTTTTCGGAATCGATCAATCAGCGGTCCCGCCAGCACGCCAAATGTTAACGGAACGAGTTCGATAAAAGAAATAACGCCGACAAGAATTTTACTGCCGGTCAATTCTAACACTAACAGCGGCAGTGCAATGAGCCAGACCCCGTCAGCTGCGGAGGAAAACACCTGTGCACACCAAAGCTTTGCATAGTTCGGTGTTCGGTACGTCATTTCAGGCTCTTTTTTGATCCTGTTCATCAGAAACACCGCCGAACCATTCCAGCGTTCTCCATGATTCCCGTCTTTCAGTATAATCCTTTTCCATCACCTCAAATACAATGCCGGTATCTTGATTCCGATAAAGTTCCTGCAATGTATCGGCAGCCCGCCTGAGCAGCTCTTCTGCGATTGTCCCTTCACGCGGATGCCGGCCCTCAAAACAGCGGACTCCGCTATGAGGGAACGCAAGCTGGCGAAACGAGCTGAAGTGATAATGTTTAATGCTCTCTTTTATCGAGAGAAACTGAAAGAAATCCGGGTATCTCAGCTGGTCATTTCTGAACATAAGCGCAGAAGACAAGTGAGTCTGATAGGTAATCGCCCAATGGCACAGATCCCACGTAATGCCGACATGCTTCAGATCCAGCTGAACCAGTTCTGTAAAATCTTCAGGATAAATGAAAATCGGATCAAAATCCTCTCCCAGATTCCCGATGATCGGAAGGTTTTCCACGCCGATCCAAATGTCCGTCCCTTTCAGCTGCTCATCAAACTCCGCGAAAAATTCAATGATTTTTTTACGGTTTCCTTCCAGGTCATAGACTTGAAATTCCTCAACCGTCATAAATTGATTCGCATGAACGGTTATGCCTTTGGCGCCGTATTTCACAGCGAGCTCCGCAAAGTGATAAAGCTGTTTTTTGATGTGATCTTCATGCACATAATCGGCATGATCTGTCGGGAAATGCAGCGTCAATAATGAAGGATCAAGCTGTTTTGCATATTGCAGCGTCTGATTGAATGTTTTAAGATAATCCGCTTCACTAAAGGAGCGGCCGTCAAAAATATTCGCTTCCAGACCGTATCCCGCTTCCACCCATTTTTCATCAATCTGCTTCGGATCAAGTCCGAAAAACGGAATTTGTGCAATCATAAGACAGTCACCATGTTCCTCTCACAAGCATAAACGCTTCCGCAGCCGCAAAACCCGCTTTTGCCCCCCACACATGGGCATTATGTTCGATCGCCTGCAAAGAGCGGGGATGAGGGAAGTCCCTGAGCTCGGAACCGTAACATGCCATCGATTTCAATTTCGTTTCAAGCTCATCTTCAATATTAACGAAGAAGTTGGCATGGAACTGATCCTTCTGACAGTAATTCCATTCCGTCGAAGACAATGTTTCATAGGCAAAAACCCTTTTTACCGTATGGCCGGGAAGCGGACGGGTTGCCGTCATGACCGCTCTGAATACGACGGAGTGGTCAATGTTAATATCCCCGCCGTACTGGGTATACACAATGTCTGGCTGAAAACGGCTGATTTGTTTCTCCGCTTCCTTCACGACATCCAGCAAATCCATTGAATCCATTCTGTTATCAGGAAGGTTCAGCCTGACAAAATCATGGATGCCGAGAGTGCTGAGCGCCTGTTCTGTTTCTTGATTAGAATGCTGCATAACGGACTCTTCAGGCTTCTCATAATCGGTTTTTCTTGATGATTTGCCTTCTGCCATAATGACCGCCGATACGCTGTCACCTTGGCGGACATGTTTGGCGAGTGTGCCGCCGACGCCGATAATTTCATCGTCGGGATGCGCTGCAAATACCATTACTTTCATCATATTGACCTCCTTTGACTAACACTTCGGCTGTTTCTGCCCCGCAGTTCATCAGCATATCAAGCATGGAAAGATGAGGAATATGCTCCCCGAATAATTGAGGATAGTCAAAATGCCTGATCTGCTGATACTCAATGACAATTCCGTCTCTTTCAAAATCGCTTTCTATTAAATAGTCGGAACCTTGACTGCCTGAATAATAACGGTCCGCCCCCAGCTCCTGACAAAGCGCTAAAACAAAATCGCTTTTTTTCTCTTTTCGGCATTCAAGCTCAGAAACATAACAGATCGGCGTTTCAATACGGAGCTCTTTTCGGAAAAAATCAATAATGTGCATATTCAAATCATGGAGATATTCCCACTCCCGCTGATAGACATCTTGAAAAAAAGACTGATATCTCTCAAAATACGGGGCTTTCGCATAGTTCATTTTTATTGCCATCCAATGTTTTTTCCGCCAATCCTGTGTCTGATCGATTTTCATATGCCGAAGCTCTATGTCTTTATATTGTTTCATCTGCAAAGGCACCGTCAGCCATCTGGGGCCTTGCGGCGTTTTGATTCTGTTGCGGTTGAGAAATCCTTTTTTCTCAAATTGAGCCGTGTCATGAATGGCAAACAGATCCGACTTATACATTTTTTCGAAAAAACCGTACCACGGCAGATAACTGGATTGATGGCCGCTTATTGTTTTCACTCCGGTTTCGTAAAAAGTCGGCATTGTTTTTCTTCAGCTCCCCAATATCGTTTAGGTCTCGCAATTTCTTTACTGTGTGAATAGCCAAAATCAGCCCATTGAAGTTTGCGGCAAATGGCGAATTGCAGGGCGTCACGCATCAATAAGTAAGAGGCCTGCGCTTTTTTCCCCGCAGGGCTGTTAACATTCTGCCAATAATAGAAATGGGAGCGGTCAAAGAGAAAAATACTGCTGCTGATCAGCGTTTGCTCCTGGTATGCTCCGATCCAAAACATCCGGTCTGAAAAATTGTCAAGCAGCTTTTGAAAAAAGCTTTGACTCAGCACATAAGCCGCGCCGATTGCCGCCGTATGCTCTTTATAAAGTTCATAAAATGCTCCCAATTCATCCTGCCCGATCTGACAGGTAACAACGTTCTCTTTTTCAGCATACCTGACTGCCGTCCTGGCTTTTCCGGAAATGCCCGTCCAAAGTTCGTCAAACGTGTCCGGAAGCGAAAGGATCCGCGTCGTCTTCTCCGTCCACGTATCTCCGATTTCTTCTGTAAAAGAAGTCTGACCGTATGGCAGCAGCATACGGGATATGTTTTGGCCGAAGATGGCATGAATTTCATTTTGAAGCCATTCAAATGAGATGGGACGATCTGAAATAACGCCGCCGTATCCGATCATATTGCCGGATAATACGCCATTCTGTTCAAAAAGCGGCAGATAGATCACTTGTCCTCCGTCCGTTGTCAGTCTGACAGGATGAAATGATGTGCCTGGGAGCTCTTCCATAAGAGTTCCCCAATCATAGCTTTGAAACAGTCCCGCCTGATACATGTCAGCGGCCCGATCCCATGCCTCGCGGCTCGTGCATACTGCTGTTTTTTCCATCGATATCACCACTATTCAGTCTTATTCTTTTGCTCAGCATATGATAAAACGGATTCGGCTATATATCTGATTTGCTCCTTTTGAAGAGGCATTTTAAACGGCAGAGAAAGAACCCTTTTCCAAAGCGGATCTTCCTCTCCATCCTCCGCATATGTTTCATAAATGGGAATGCGTCCGAGGGGAAAATAGTTCCAGCATGTTTGAATTCCTCTCTCGGCTAAATAAACGGAACACTCGTACCGCTCTTCATCCCGGGGAAATACAATCGTTAAATAATTCAGGTGTTCCCCTTCATGAGGCTGGATCATCTTTATGCCGTATGTCTCTTCCGCCTTCGTAAAGATTGCTTCCGCCGCTTGTAAGTTACGGAGCGAAGCTGTTACAAGCTGATCAATCCGTGAGAACTGATCGTCAATAATGGCTTCCCTGGCCGGATGCATGCGCAGCACTGGTATAACAGCCGGTTTATCCGGCAGCGTTTCGAGCTTTGTGGCTTTCATGGAAGGCATGATGCCCGCTTTCCTATAAATATATGAAAGGGGATGATGCCGTTTCAGCTTCATTACAGCTTGTATTCTTTGATTTCTGATATAGGATCGATAGTCATCTGCCACCTGGCCGCGCCGTTCCATCGGGGGAGCTGCGTTCTGCCGCAGTAATTCTTCCGGCGCGATTAACGCGCCGCCTCCGATACTCGCAAGCGGTTTTGACGGACCAAAGCTTAGAACACCGAAATCGCCCAAACCGCCGGCATAGGTATCCGCTTGTTTTGTAAACATGGCTTGAGCGGCATCATCAATGACAAAAATACCGTGTTCCTTCGCCCAGTCAATAATGGCGGTATTTTCTCTCCGGCCGTATACATGCGTGAGGATAATCGCACATGTCTGCCGCGTCGCTTTTTTTTTGACATCCTCAAACGATAAGGAAAGATGCTCCTCCAACTGTGCAAAAACAGGTGTCGCACCGGATTGGAGCACGGCATCAATCACATTCGGACAGCTGAAGGATGAGAAAATCACTTCTTTTCCCGGCCCGGCTCCCGAATATGTTAAGGCGAGCACCAATGCCGCACTGCCGCTGGAGGTCAGCACCACCCCTTTTCCATACCGTTTTTCCAGTTTTTCAGTCAGTCCGCTTTGTCCGGCAGTAAGCAAGTGCTTCACCGCGCGCAGACGGTTCCTGAAGGAAAGCTGTCCGGGATAAACGGGATATTTGACCACTTCCGGGTTTTTAGGAAAGTGAAAGCTTGTGCTTTTGTCTTTCATCTTTTATGATCTCCAGGCCTTCATTCAGACTTACTTTCGGATCGTAACCGAGTAAACGTTTCGCCTTCTCGATTGACGGCGCCCGTTTAAAAATTTCAATGTCTTTTCCTCTCACGCCGTCTTCACCGAGCTTTTTAAACTGATAGTTATCCTTCTCTCTGCCTGAGAGCACATTGACTTTCTCAGCCAATTCTTTTATCGTGATCGGCTGGTCGTTGCCGATATTGAAGTCTTCAAAGACGGCTCCTTCATGAACGAGCGCGAGGTAAGTCCCGGTGACGATATCACTGATATAGCTGAAGCATCGTATTTGTCCGCCGTCTCCGTAAAGAGGAAGTTCAGAGCCCTTCTCGGCCAGACTGAAAAACTTGTTGATGACAAAATCTTCGCGCTGTTTCGGCCCGTATACATTAAAGTACCGGACGACCCGGATATGAAGTTCATCGGAGGCCTGTTCTCTCAAATATTCCTCTGATCGCAGTTTGGCTTTTCCGTAAGCCGATTTCGGAAGTTTTCGGCTTGTCTCGGTATATGGAAAATCAGGTGAATCGCCGAACACTTCTGAGCTCGATGAGAAAAGCAGAGTGCCGATTCCCAATTCCCGGCATACCTCGGTGACGTTTTTCGTTCCTTCAAAATTGACCCGTATGACGTCTTCTTCATTGCTTCGGCAGCTGTCCACTCCGACCATTGCCGCCAAATGGACAACCGCATCCGCTCCCCGCAGTGATTCGCTAAGAGACGTCCGGTCAAGGATATCCGTTTGGCGGAATTCAGTGTCAAAATCCGGCTTCTTTTGGTCTGCAATAATGGTTTGGTACCCTTTAGACTGTAATAATGCCGCCAGCTCGCTTCCGATAAAACCGGCTCCTCCGATAATCGCAATATGCTTCATGATCCAACCTCCTGGCTGATAGTCAAAACTTCTTTTACAGACTTTACAATATAACTGCAATCCTCTTCCGATAACTGGCTGTAAATAGGCAGTGATACGATCTCCCGGAAAACACGTTCAGTTACCGGCAGCTCAGCAGGAAAATGTTTTTGATAGTAAGGATGCATATGCACGGGAATAAAGTGCACGCTCAGCCCGATCTGTTTTTCTTTCATTTTCTCAATAAACAAATCTCTGTCCATGCCGCCGTTTTCTCGAATCCGCAAAATAAATAAATGCCATGAGTGCGTTGTGCCGGTTGGAATGTCAGAAAGCGGAAGCCCCGCTTTGTCGGGTTGGCCGGACAGTTCACGCACATAAAATTGAGCGATCTGCTCCCGTTTCTCTTGAATGTCATTTGCGCGTTTCAATTGAACCAGACCGAGAGCAGCCTGAATATCCGTCATATTGTATTTAAATCCCGGCAATAAAACGTCGTATCTCCAGCTGCCTTTTTCACCGTAACGGTTCCAGGCGTTTTTTGTGATCCCGTGCCAGCCGTACAGTCTCGCTCTTTCCGCGGCCTGTTCGTCTTTCATGACGAGGGCTCCGCCTTCACCGGTCGTTATATTTTTGGTGGCGTAAAAGCTGAAGCACACGGCATCGCCGTGAGTGCCGATCATGCTGCCGTTATATTTTGTTCCGAGCGCATGAGCGGCATCTTCAATCAGGTACAATCCGTGTTCTTTACAAATGGACTGCAAGTTTTTCAGATCAGCCGGGTAGCCTGCAAAGTGAACTGCAATAACCGCTTTTGTACGCGGCGTTATTTTCTTCCTGATATCCTCAGGATCTGCACATAGACTTTCCTCGCATATATCCGCAAACACAGGAACGGCTCCGGCATGCAGGATAACATTGACACTGGAACAGAATGTGAAACTCGGCACGATGACTTCATCGCCTTCTCCCACCCCGAGCGCCAATAAAGCCATATGTAAGGCAGCAGTGCCTGAATTACAGCTGATGACGTGTTCGGCTCCAATATATTCTCCCAGCTTTTTTTCAAAATCGATTACCTTCGGGCCTTTCGAAATCCAGCCCGATTGAATGGTTTCGGTGACGCTTGCGATTTCTTCGTTTGTCATATCAGGTCTGTGAAAAGAGATAAATCGATTACTAATGACCGTTCCCTCCTATAAAGTGACAACCCTGCAATTGTCAGCTGATTTTTCCCTGCATACATTTCTTGTGTCAAAGATAATCGGTGAGGCATCCCTCAAAATACTGTAGTCAATCACATCGTGGTCTGTGTGAATGATGATGACGTCGTATTGATTGATTTGTTCTTTTGTGAAAGGGACAGATTGTTTGCGGCTGCCGTCATTCAAACGGATCTCGCTGATAAACGGATCGTGATAATCAATCGTGCATCCCTTACGCATCAATTCTTCCATGATCGTAAACACCGAAGATTCCCGGGGATCATTTGTATTTTTTTTGTAGGCGGCGCCTATTATTAACATGCTGCATTTGTCTTTGCCCGCCAGTTTCACGGCATAATCAGAGACAGAAATCGGCATGCGGGAATTGATTTCGTCCGCCAGGTCAATTAATTTGGTCTGCAGCCCTTTTTCATTCGCAATCCATTTGAAGTAAAAAGGATCAATCGGGATACAATGGCCTCCGACCCCGGGGCCCGGGATAAATTTTTGAAAACCGAACGGCTTCGTGTCCGCCGCGCAGATGACTTCCCATATATCAATGTCGAGTTCACGGCAGTTAAGCGCCATTTCATTAATAAGAGCTATATTGACATAACGATAGGTATTCTCTAGGAGTTTAGCTGTTTCAGCTACTTCAGGTGAGGTGACCGGGTGAATGCTGGTAACGATGGTGCTGTAAAATGCTGAGGCGAGTTCTGTGCAAGTCTGTGTAATCCCGCCGACTACTTTAGGAATATCTGATACTTCATATTGACTGTTGCCCGGATCGATTCTTTCCGGTGAATAAGCCGTAAAAAAGTCTTTTCCTATTTTCATGCCGCGGCTTGATGCCATTCTGTCGGCAATCTTTTTTTTCGTCGTTCCAGGATAAGTAGTGCTTTCTAAAATTAAAAGCTGATGCTGCCTTCCATAAGCAATCATGCTGTCAACTGCACTGTCGATGTAGGTTAAATCGGGGATCTTATCTTTTTTGTCCAGGGGTGTCGGCACACATATCACAATGATGTCGCATTTTTGGATGAGCGACATGTCGGCACTGACTTGAAATCGTTTTGTTTGTAAAGCAGCGTTCAGTCTATCGTCCTCTATATCTTGAATATGGCTGCTTCCTGCGGCTAACAAGGAAATCTTTTCACTGTTTTTGTCGAATCCGATAACGCTGTACCCTTTATCGACACATTCCAGCGCAAGAGGGAATCCCACATATCCCATGCCTAACACGCCTACTATCGCCTGCTTTGTTTCAATCAGATGTAACAGCCGTTTTTGATCGAGGTTGCTGGCTTCCTTTGTGACAGTATTCATTTTTCGCCCCCTAATAGATTAGAAAGAGTATTGTTTTTTACAATTTAAAACAAATATCGATCGATATCGCAATTATAACAAAAGTAAAAATTTGATAAATGAGTTTTATATCCTTTTGTGAATTGGGTATTATCTATTTATTTTTCTTTTATTTATAAAATAAAATCCTGTTAAATGGTACTTATTTGGTAACAAGTAAGAAAATCTCCCCCAATTGAATGAATATACTGAAAACAATAAAAAAAACAGGCCGAAGCCTGTTTTTTTATTCTTTCACTGCCTCAGTTACAGCAGCGGAAACGAGCGCTCCCGCTTTTTCTAATCGTTCTTTGCTGACGTGCTTCATATCATCCTTCTCGGTGTGATACCAAGGCCCGGGCTCATTTGTATCGGGGCTGAGCCAAATCCAGTTAGCCGACGGAATCCCCGCTTCATAAAAAGAGACATGGTCTGAGTAACCGAGCTGAATCAGGCTTGGCTTGACCAGCCGGGATTTTTCAGCAGCTTTTTCAGCATAGCGGACACTCGGGTTTTCCCGGCCGTCGGGAGTGGTGATACACATTTGACTGGTTTCTTTCCAGTCCGTCGCAATCATATCGGCATTAAAGTTGGCTTGGCTGTGCTTTCTTTCATTGTTCGTGAGTGTACTGACGTAATAAGATGAACCCGCAGACCATAATTCTTCTGCACCGAACAGGATAAAGCGGATTTCTTTGTCTTTCGGGATGTGTGTAAACTGCTTGTTTATTTCCAGAACAGCAGATGTGCCTGAGGCGTTATCGTCCGCTCCGGGCGCCCCATTTACGCTGTCATAATGCGCTGTGACATAAATAATATCAGCAGAAGAAGGATTGGCCTGTGCCGCTTTACGCGTACCTATGATGTTTTGTGAGGTGCGGTTTTTATAGTCTTTAAACTGGATGACTGCCTGCTTTTCTTGCAGCAATGCTTCACCGTCTTCTTTTTTCATACCCGCTGCCGGTATCGATGTTTCTTTCCCGCTGTGCGGGCGGACAGCGAGCGGTTTTGTTTTCTGGTTATAAATGATGACTGCCTTGGCTCCCGCTTGTTCGGCATGCTTTACTTTTTCAGAAACAGGAATCTTTCCTTCACGTATCACTGCGATCTTTCCCTTGGCTCCTGTTACGTCATTTCGCAATCCGAAGCCGCCGTCAAAAATTCCGCCTTCTATTCTGAGCTCTTTTTTAACAGCGGATTGATCAGCGGAGCGGAGCGGGAATTCATGATCTCCTGCTGTGACTGAACCTGAAAAGTACTTTTTCAATTGAAATGTCTGTACTTTGACAGCGGCGCCCTGAGCCTTCAGGCGATTCGATATGTATTCAGCCGCTTCTTTTTCTTTAGCAGTTCCTGTTTCCCGCGGTCCGATGGTTTCACTCAGATCACGCATGGTGTCCAATGCCTCATCGGCATCAAAAACCGGCTCCGTCATTGTTGAATGTGCGTGA
Source organism: Bacillus sp. 5RYD7K (assembly GCF_059831465.1). NCBI lineage: Bacteria > Bacillati > Bacillota > Bacilli > Caryophanales > Bacillaceae > Bacillus > Bacillus sp. 5RYD7K. The sequence continues at coordinate 1,519,554 of NZ_CP191200.1, read as the reverse complement.
ATTTCGGACAGCGGCCCGGCAGCTGCGCCCCATATGACGCTCGCTGCCACCGCGGCTGACATGAATGAAAATTTCATCTTAATCCCTCCTCTTAGTAACACCTCTTCCCTTTCGATTCATGAACACTGATTCCTTTAAAAAGGAGGAAAATGAATATAATTGACCAAATGAAGATGATGAAAAAGGAGGGAAAAGCCCGGAAGCATAAAAAAACGCCGGGAGAATATCTCCCGGCGGTCTTCGATTACTTATTCAAGTTATAGAAAGAGTTGATACCGTGGTATTGAGCAGTTTCAGCCAACTGATCTTCGATGCGAAGAAGCTGGTTGTATTTCGCAACACGGTCCGTACGGGACGGAGCACCTGTTTTGATTTGTCCTGCGTTTGTTGCCACAGCGATGTCAGCGATTGTGCTGTCTTCAGTTTCACCTGAACGGTGAGAGATAACAGCAGTGTAGCCTGCGCGTTTCGCCATTTCGATCGCATCGAATGTTTCAGTCAATGTACCGATTTGGTTTACTTTGATCAGGATAGAGTTGCCTACGCCGTTTTTAATACCTTCAGCAAGCTTTTTCGTGTTTGTAACGAAAAGGTCGTCACCGACAAGCTGAACTTTTTTGCCAAGACGCTCTGTAAGAAGTTTGTGGCCTTCCCAGTCGTTTTCGTCAAGTCCGTCTTCGATAGAGATGATTGGGTATTTAGAAACCATTTCTTCATACCAGTCAACCATTTCAGCAGATGTTTTCACAACGCCTTCGCCAGACAGATGGTATTTGCCGTCTTCTTTGTTGTAGAACTCAGAAGATGCAGCATCCATAGCAAGTTTCACTTCTTCGCCAGGTTTGAAGCCGGCTTTTTCGATTGCTTCAACGATTGTTTGAAGCGCTTCTTCGTTAGAACCAAGGTTCGGAGCGAATCCGCCTTCGTCACCTACAGCTGTGTTCATGCCTTTAGCAGAAAGAACTGATTTCAGGCTGTGGAAGATTTGAGCGCCCATGCGAAGCGCTTCACGGAAGTTAGGCGCGCCTACAGGCATAATCATGAATTCTTGAATGTCTACGTTGTTGTCAGCATGCTCTCCGCCGTTTACGATGTTCATCATCGGCACAGGAAGCGTTTTTGAGTTGAAGCCTCCAAGGTACTGATAAAGAGGGATCTGTAAGAAATCAGCAGCTGCGCGCGCACAAGCCATAGATACGCCAAGGATTGCGTTCGCACCGAGTTTGCCTTTGTTTTCAGTTCCGTCAAGCTCGATTAAAAGCTGATCGATTGCGTTTTGTTCTGTTACATCAAAGCCGAGAAGCTCTGGTGAAATGATTTCGTTTACGTTGTTAACAGCAGTTAACACGCCTTTTCCAAGGTAACGGTCTTTGTCGCCGTCACGAAGCTCAACCGCTTCGTATTCGCCTGTAGAAGCTCCGCTTGGCACTAATGCGCGGCCGAAAGCTCCTGTTTCTGTATATACTTCAACTTCAACTGTCGGGTTGCCGCGGGAGTCAAGGACTTCGCGTGCATAAACATCAACAATGTATGGCATGAGTTTTGTCTCTCCTTTTGATTTACGCTTATTTTTGAATTAAAGATGTTCCGGTCATTTCTTTCGGTTTTTCAACACCGAGAAGGTCTAATAACGTTGGTGCGAGGTCGCCTAGGATTCCGCCTTCGCGCAGCGTCACGCCTTCTTTCGTCACAATGACAGGGACTGGGTTTGTCGTATGGGCAGTGTGCGGTTCGCCTGATTCTGTAATCAGAATGTCTGCATTACCGTGATCAGCGGTAATGATGGCATGTCCGCCTTTGGCGATGATGGCGTCAACCACTTCGCCTAAGCACTCGTCCACTGCTTCAATTGCTTTAATCGTCGGTTCGACCATTCCGGAGTGGCCGACCATGTCAGGGTTTGCAAAGTTCAGGATGATCGCGTCATGCTTGTCAGCCGCGATTTCTTTTACAAGAGCATCCTTCACTTCATACGCACTCATTTCAGGCTTCAGGTCATATGTCGCAACCTTCGGCGAGTTAATAAGGATGCGCTCTTCGCCCGGGAATTCTTCTTCGCGGCCGCCGCTCATAAAGAACGTAACGTGCGGATACTTTTCAGTTTCTGCAATGCGAAGCTGTTTTAACCCATGCTGTGCTAATACTTCACCAACCGTATTGTCAAGGTTTACCGGTTTAAAAGCCACATATCCGTCAACAGATTCACTGAAGTGAGTCAGGCAGACGAAATACAGGTTTTTCGGATGATGTTCACCGCGGTCGAAATCGCGGAAATCTTTGTTGGTAAACGTGTTCGAAATCTGGATGGCGCGGTCAGGTCTGAAATTATAGAAAATCACAGAATCGCCGTCATGAATTTTCGCAACGGGTTCACCGTTTTCTTTTGTGATGACGGACGGAATGACGAATTCATCATGAATGCCGTTCGCATAAGAATCGTCGACGACATCCATCGCGCTGCGGTAAGACGGGCCTTCACCGTAAGCCATTGCGCGGTACGCTTTTTCTACACGATCCCAGCGTTTGTCGCGGTCCATGGAGTAGTAGCGTCCGGAAATGCTGGCGATTTCGCCGACGCCGATTTCTTCGATCTGCTCATTCAGCTGCTGAATGTAAGTTTTCGCCGTTTGCGGACCTACATCGCGGCCGTCGAGGAAACCGTGGATATACACCTTCGTCAGCCCTTCACTTTTCGCAAGCTTGAGCAGCGCGAATAAATGATTGATGTGACTGTGTACGCCCCCGTCAGAAAGAAGACCGAACAGGTGCAGCGCTTTGCCGTTGTCTTTCGCGTTTTTGATGGCGTCAAGGAACGTTTGATTGCGTTCGAATTCGCCTTCGCGGATGGCAACGTTCACGCGTGTTAAGCTTTGGTACACAATACGTCCTGCGCCGATATTCAAATGTCCGACTTCAGAGTTCCCCATCTGTCCTTCAGGCAGTCCGACTGCTTCGCCTGATGCCGTCAGCGTCTGATGAGGGTATTGGTTCCAATAACGGTCGAAATTCGGTTTTTTCGCTTGTGCGACTGCGTTTCCGACTGTTTCATTGCGTAATCCGAACCCATCAAGAATGATGAGTGCAGCTGGTTTTTTACTCATATTGACCTTCCTCCAATAATTGAACGAATGACTGCGGTTCAAGGCTTGCGCCGCCGACCAAAGCACCGTCAATATCGGACTCTGCCATATATTCTTTAATATTTGCAGGTTTTACGCTGCCGCCGTATTGAATGCGGAGCTTGTCAGCAGTTTCCTGGCTGAAGCTTTCAGCAACGACTTTACGGATATGCGCGCAGACGTCGTTAGCGTCTTTCGCTGTAGAAGATTTGCCTGTTCCGATTGCCCAGATTGGCTCGTACGCAATAACGGAAGCAGCAACTTGCTCTTCAGAAAGACCCGCAAGACCTTTTTTCACTTGATCGGCAACAAGATCATTAGTTTTTCCGGCTTCGCGCTCTTCAAGCGTTTCACCTACGCAAATGATCGGCACAATGCCGTGTTTGAAAGCGGCATGCGCTTTTTTGTTAACAGTTTCATCTGTTTCAGCGAACATTTCACGGCGCTCAGAGTGGCCGATGACGCAGTAATCCACGCCAAGGTCTTTCAGAGCGACCGGGCTGATTTCGCCTGTGAACGCACCGTTTTCTTCAAAATGCATGTTTTGGGCGCCGACTTTTAAGTCAGTTCCTTTAACAGCAGAAGTCAGCTTTTCTAAGAAAAGTGCTGGTGCGCAAACAACGGCTTCCGCTTTGTCTGCTGCTGGAATGGAAGATTTCACTTCTTCAACGAAGCTGACAGCCTCGCCGAGTGTTTTGTTCATTTTCCAGTTACCGGCTATAATTGGTTTTCTCATCTGTTCCACTTCCTTATAGCAGTTTTATTTATCGTTCAGTGCAGCTACCCCTGGAAGCTCTTTGCCTTCCATGAATTCAAGGGATGCGCCGCCGCCTGTTGAGATGTGGCTCATTTTTTCAGCAAGGCCGAATTTTTCAACGGCTGCCGCAGAGTCTCCTCCGCCGATGACAGAGTATGTATCATTAGCCTCTGCCAATGCTTCTGCAACCGCTTTTGTGCCTTGAGCGAACAAGTCGATTTCGAATACGCCCATCGGTCCGTTCCACACGACAAGTTTGCTGTTTTTGATAACGTCAGCATACGTTTCGCGTGTTTTCGTACCAATGTCGATGGCTTCTAAATCACTTGGAATCTCAGAGATCGGCACGATTTGAACGTTTGCATCGTTAGAGAAATCATCAGCAACGAGAACGTCTTCCGGCATATAGAATTTAACGCCTTTTTCTTTCGCGCGGTCCATGAATGATTTTGCAAGCTCGACTTTATCTTCTTCAAGAAGAGATTTACCGACTTCATAGCCAAGCGCTTTAACGAATGTGTAAGCAAGACCTCCGCCGATGATCAAGTTGTCCACTTTATCAAGCAGACTTTCGATGACGCCGATTTTGTCTTTTACTTTCGCTCCGCCGATGATTGCCGTGAACGGGCGGTCAGGGTTAGACACCGCTTTTCCAAGTACATCAAGCTCTTTTTCCATCAGGAATCCTGCAACCGCCGGGAGATGCTCGGCAATTCCGGCTGTAGATGCGTGAGCACGGTGGGCAGCACCGAATGCGTCATTGACATATACATCCGCAAGCTCAGCAAATGCTTTAGCAAGCTCAGGATCATTTTTCTCTTCGCCAGGGTAGAAACGTACGTTTTCCAATACAAGAACGTCTCCGTCCTTCATATCAGAAATTTGTGCTTTTACAGCATCACCGTAAGCTTCATCTGCTTTTTTCACTTCTTTGCCAAGCAGTTCGCCTAAGCGTGCAGCGACAGGAGTTAAACGAAGCTCCTCAACCACTTCGCCTTTCGGGCGGCCTAAGTGGCTCGCAAGAAGGACTTTCGCGCCTTGGTCTGCAAGGTGTTTGATTGTCGGAAGCGCAGCGCGGATACGAGTATCGTCTGTTACTTCCCCGTCTTTCATTGGAACGTTAAAGTCAACGCGGCAGAATACGACTTTGCCTTTTACGTCGATGTCTTTTACTGTTTTTTTATTCATGCCTTAGGAGATCCTCCTTCAAAATGGTTTGCATAGCACGAAAAACGTGAAACGTGAAACCGCCTTATGATGCTTCCGCCGCGGGGCAGATTGCAGCTTCCGGGCACGGGGCAGATCGTCTTCTGAGCCAGGGCAGGCGGCTAGGAAAACGAAAGTGCCGCTGAAACTGCAAAACGCGGACGTTCTGCAGCAATCAGGCGCTTTCTGAAAGCCGGTTCTCATGGAAAAAGGGAAAGGGAGTCCGTCCCCTTCCCTTGTCCGCTTTCATTATAGCGTTTCTGTCCGAAAGAACCAAGTCCGGCCCTTTCCGGGAGCTATGAATTAAAGACCTTGTTTTGCGATGTAAGCTGCAAGGTCAACAACGCGGTTAGAGTAGCCGCTTTCGTTATCGTACCAAGAGATTACTTTTACCATGCTGCCTTCCATAACCATTGTAGAAAGAGCATCGATTGTAGAAGAGTTAGCATTGCCGTTGTAGTCTCCGGATACTAATGGCTCTTCGCTGTAGCCAAGGATTCCTTTAAGATCGCCTTCAGCCGCTTCTTTAAGAGCTGCGTTTACGTCTTCAACTGTTACGTCTTTGTTAAGTTCAGCAACTAAGTCAACAAGAGAAACGTTTGGAGTCGGCACACGCATTGCTCCGCCGTTCAGTTTGCCTTTCAGTTCAGGAAGAACTAGAGAAACTGCTTTAGCAGCACCAGTTGATGTTGGGATGATGTTTTCAGCTGCTGCACGCGCACGACGGTAGTCTTTGTGCGGAAGATCAAGGATTTGCTGATCATTTGTGTAAGAGTGAACAGTTGTCATCATACCGCGTTTGATGCCGAATTTGTCGTTAAGTACTTTTGCAAACGGCGCAAGGCAGTTTGTTGTGCAAGATGCGTTAGAGATAACATCGTGGTTAGCTGCATCGTATTTATCTTCGTTAACACCCATAACGATTGTGATATCTTCTTCGTTAGCAGGTGCAGAGATGATGACTTTTTTCGCGCCGGCTTCTAAATGTTTCGCAGCGTCTGCGCGTTTTGTGAAGAAACCAGTAGATTCAACTACGATTTCAACGCCTTGTTTGCCCCAGCTGAGTTTCGCAGGATCGCGCTCAGCAGAAACTTCGATTGTTTTGCCGTTAACAACAAGGTTGCTGCCGTCAACTTTAACTTCTGCGTCTAATTTTCCGTGTACGGAATCATATTGTAAAAGATGAGCAAGCATGTTAGCGTCTGTTAAATCGTTAACCGCCACTACCTCAACTTCAGGATTGTTTAATGCTGCGCGGAATACGTTACGTCCAATACGACCAAAACCGTTAATACCGACTTTTACTGCCATGATTATTTCCTCCTTTTAATAAGTGAGAGATATTTATATTGAGGGACTGTTATCCCTTAATAACTTCTTTGCGGCTCCTTCGTCCGTGACGAGAACCGTGTTTCGCTGCTTTTTAAAATATGCTTCGATTGCTTCTGCTTTTGATGATCCGCCCGCTACCGCGATAATATCGGGAATGGCATCGAGGTCATCGAGCTGCATTCCGACTGAATGCACCTTGTGAACGACTTCTCCGTCCGCATTAAAGTAGTAGCCGAATGCCTCTGTCACCGCATGATTGTCATCTATTTTCTTCAAATCTTCCAAAGGTGTGTTTCTTCGCTCCGCCATTGTTCTAGCTTCGCCGATTCCGTGAATGAGCATACTCGCTGATTTAATCGTCTGAAGCACCTCTTTTACGGAAGGTTCTTCAATAATAGATGAATAGGCGCCTTGTGACAGCTGTCCGGGAACGAACAAAAGCCGGTAAGTGCCTGAAGCCTTTTCCGCCATATGCGCGCATATGGTGTTCGCCTGGTTTTTCACGTCTTCGCCTAAACCGCCTCTTGCAGGCACAAACAAAAGCTCGCGGTTTTTAGAATCCGGCGTCATCATATCGGCGACGGCTTCAATTGTCGTACCGCCGGTTACAGCGACGATATTTTTGCCTGAAAATCTCTTTTTCATACACGCAACGGCCGCTCTCCCTAATTCTTTTTTGACCCAAGGAGATTGGTCGCTGTCTCCGGAGACGATAATGGCGTCTTTCAGATTAAGCCGCTCTTTTAATGTCTTTTCCAAAAGCGTCAATCCTAAAACATCCTTCATCGTATCTTCCAGAATCGAAAGCAGTGAATAGCCTTCTTCCGTCATTGTCATGCCGTTTGTTTTAATATCAATGAGATTCTGTTCTTTCAAAAACTGAACCTCGCTTCTGAGAACGCGCTCGGTCAATCCGAGACTGGCTGCGAGACTTCTGCGGCCGATCGGTTCGGTAAGCCTGATATACTGCAAGATTTCAAATCTTTTCTGCATGACAAGCAAAAGATCAGGCAATAATTTTTTTTGAGCTTGTATTAACTGGTTCATGACTCAAACGTTCCTTCCTATTCATACTGGACAGAAAATGTCCCGCTATGACAAAAAACGTCCCATCATAGCCAAAAAAAATTATGTCTGCTTTCTTTAATTATTTTAACAGGATGACTTTGTTAATTCAACTGTTAAAGGTCAATTCCTCGACATTCTTCGCAGGATTTACCAGTATCTCCTTGATACAGTCATTATATACAGAAACAGACTGAAGGTGACAGACAAAAGCCCGCCGGAGCGGACTTTTGTCGTAAAACGCTTTCATTTTATCCAGAGTTTTTCTATTTCCTCTAATGATTTATTTTTCGTCTCAGGGCAGATCGTCACGACAAACAAGAAACAGAGAATATTAATGACGGCAAATATCCAGAAAGTGTACGCGAGACCCAGCCCGCTGATCATCATCGGCACGAACTGGCCGATCGCCCAGTTCGCCCCCCACAGGAATATCGTCGCGATACCGGCGGCGCGTGCGCGGAGGTGGTTCGGAAAGATTTCTGAAATCATGATCCACGTAATCGGCCCGACTGAAACGCAGAAAGCGGCGACGAATCCCAATATAATGACGACTAAAGCCGGCCCGCTTGCCAGCTGAAAATAAAAAGATGCTCCGATTAAGATCATAAACAGCGCCATAAAGGCTGATCCGACCCCCATCAGCTTTTTCCGGCCGACTTTATCGACTAAAAGAACCGCAATAATGGTGAAAATCACTTCGACGACACCGACGATGCATGTCGTGACAAACCCCGCATTCTGCCCGAAGCCCATCATTTTGAAGATTTCCGGCCCGTAATACGTAATCGCGTTCATGCCGATGACCTGATTGAACAAAGCCAGCAGAATTCCGATCACAAGCGCTTTTCTCAGCCCCGGTTTAAACAGCTGAGACAATGATCCCATTTTTTCTAATTGTAAAGACGTTTCGATTTGTTTGATTTCTTCTTTCGCGGTCTGCTCGCCGTTAATGCGCGTCAGCACGGCGAGAGCTTCATTCCTGCGCCCCGCTTTTGCAAGCCAGCGCGGACTTTCCGGCACGATAAGCAGCACGATAAAAAAGATGACGGACGGAATCATGCCGTAAGCGAGCATCCACCGCCAGCCGGTGTGCACCCCCCATTCATATGAGCCGGACTGCTGGACGGCGAGGTTAATAAAATAAGTGCCGGAGATCCCTAATATCGTAAACAGCTGATATAGTGAGGAAAGACTGCCGCGTATGGCCGGCGGAGCGGCTTCGGTAATATAGGTGACAGAAAGCGAGGAGCCCATTCCGATTCCCAGACCGCCGATGATTCTGGCGATAATTAAGGAAGACACACTTTGAGAAAGCGCAGAGACAACCGCTGACACCGCAAACAAAAGGGCCGCTGCCATCAGAACCTTTCTCCGTCCGAAACGGTCACTCAAAAATCCTGAAATCCCGACGCCGAAAACACCGCCGATCATAATGCTTGAAATCACGAGCCCTTCCATAAAAGGACTTAAACGGTACAAGTCTTTCAGAAAACCGATAGCGCCGGAAATCACCGCCGTGTCATAACCGTACAAAAGCCCTCCCAGTCCGGCCGCGCATGAGATAAGAATGACAAACCACTTCGAATGCTCTCGAGTGACAGGTACATTTGAGCCAAATGGTGCCGGGTGATTCTTCATGAATTTTACCCTCCCGCGAATAATAGAATAAAAACGCTTACAAAACAGAGCACTGTTACATTTGTACGTACTTATAAAGAATTTTATCTAAAAATAAGGAAAATTAGTACGTACAAATAAAGAATAAGCAGTTTTTCAGAATCTGTCAATTGTTTTTACAACTTGATGAAAGGGCTTACTATGTTATACTGGAATTTGTCCGTATACATTTTGGAGGAATTGATATGCTACCGAAATATGCTCAAGTAAAAGAAGAAATTTGTTCATGGCTGAATCAAGGAAAAATACAGCCTGACCAAAAACTGCCTACGGAAAATGAGCTGATGCAGCAGTTCGGCGTCAGCCGCCATACCATCAGAAAAGCGATCGGGGATTTGGTCTCGCAGGGACTGCTGTACAGCGTTCAGGGCGGAGGCACCTTTGTCGCTTCACGCACGGCGAAATCAGCCATGCATTCAAACAAAACGATCGGCGTCATTACAACGTACATATCAGACTATATTTTCCCGAGCATCATCAGGGGAATCGAATCTTATTTAAGCGAACAAGGCTATTCCATGCTGCTGACGAGCACCAACAACAATACAGAAAGTGAACGACGGGGCCTTGAAAACCTGCTGTCTAAAAATATAGACGGGCTGATTGTCGAGCCTACGAAAAGCGCGCTGCAGACGCCCAACATCGGCTATTATCTCAATCTGGAGAAAAACGGCATTCCGTTTGCCATGATTAACGCTTCTTATGCGGAGCTGGCCGCACCGAGCTTCTCCGTCAATGATGTCAAAGGCGGCATGATGGCTTGCGAATACGTCATGTCCCTCGGGCACACGCACATTATGGGAATTTTTAAAGCGGATGACACGCAGGGCGTCAAACGGATGAACGGCTATCTGCAGGCGCATCGGGAGCGCGGAATCTTCCCGTCTCCGGACATGATCGTGACTTACACGACTGAGGAAAAAGAAACCGTGCTTCTCCAAAAGATTAAGGATACCCTTGAGCAAAACAGCGGGTCATACCCGACGGCCATTCTTTGTTATAATGATGAAATTGCGCTGAAGACGATTAATCTTCTCAGAGAATTCGGCTTAAAGGTGCCTGATGACGTGTCAGTCATGGGCTATGATGATTCACATTTCGCCCAGATTTCCGAGGTGAAGCTCACCTCTGTCAAGCACCCGAAATCCATTATGGGGAAAGCGGCGGCAAAATACGTCATCGACTGCTTAGAACATAAAAAACCGAAGCAAGATGACGTCGTGTATGAACCGGAACTCGTCATCCGGAATTCCGTCAGGCGGATCGGCGAATGAAAAAAGCAATGTGCTGCGCACATTGCTTTTTTTGATCAGCTGTTTTTTAATTCGGCGATGATTTCAAACGACCGCATTCTGTCGGCATGCTCAAAGCTTTCTGAATTGACCATGATTTCATCCGCCTGTGTTGTCCGGATGAAGCTTTCCAGCTTTTCCTTTACCCGGTCCGGTCCGCCGACGATCGTTGAACTGAGCTGTTCATTGACCATCGCTTTTTCATACGGCGACCAGATTTGATCCATGTCTTCAACAGGGGGCTTCAGCTGGTTCGGCGTGCCGCGGACGAGGTCTAAAAATCTTTGATAATGCGATGTCGCCAGATGCTCCGCCTTTTCATCCGTGTCTGCGGCAATGACGGTGACGCCGACCATCGCGTACGGTTTATCCAGTACGTCTGACGGACGGAAGGAGCTTCGGTATAACTCAAGAGCCGGCACGGTGTTTTTCGGTGAGAAGTGAGCCGCAAAGGCGAACGGAAGCCCGAGCTCTCCGGCAAGGCGTGCGCTGAAGCCGCTTGAGCCCAGAAGCCAGATCGGCACGTCCAGCCCTTCGCCCGGAATGGCGCGGACTTGATTGCGCACATTGCCTGTCGGTTTGAAGTAATTTCTCAATTCTTCAAGCTGCTCCGGGAAATCCTCCCCGCTGTTTATGTTTCTTCTTAAGGCTCTTGCCGTTAATTGGTCGGTTCCCGGCGCACGTCCGAGTCCGAGGTCAATCCGCCCTGGATATAACGTTTCAAGGGTTCCGAATTGCTCCGCGATTATAAGTGACGAATGATTCGGCAGCATAATGCCGCCTGAACCGACGCGGATTTTTTTCGTGCCGCCGGCGATGTGGCCGATCAGCACTGACGTTGCCGAGCTGGCAACTCCTTCTATATTATGATGCTCCGCCAGCCAGTAGCGGTTATAGCCCCACTCCTCGGCGCGGCGCGCTAAATCCATGCTGTTGCGGAACGATTCAGCAACCGTTCCCCCCTGTACGACCGGCGATAAATTCAATACGGAAAACGCAGTATCTTTCAATGTATGTTCAGCCATCGTTTTCTCCTTTATGGTTTAGTGTAAGCAGATCTTAAACAAGGTCTCTACCACCACCTTACCACAGCTTTTCACGTGAGTTAAACAATTTGATTCGATGATCTTCGAACAATCAATCAGCGGTTATCACTGATGAACTCTGTATGAATGAATCTATTACATTCAGATATGATAAGCTTTTCATCCTATAAAAGTGAAAATCTATCGTTGAAAGAACAGATCCAATAATGTTAAGATATGTATGATATTGAATAGGAAGGAAGTCATTCTATATGCGTAAAAAACTCTTAATGGCACTCACAACAGCTTTACTGGCAGCAATCTTTTTTACAGGAAACACCGATAAGGCATACGCTGCAGACTTTTATGACGGCACTCAGCAGCATTTAAATGTAAGCGGATCTACCGATGCCTCCTACTACACGAAAAAAGCGAAAACTGTCGATTTTACTCTCAGTACAGCGTATCCGTCAAATCGAACCTTTAAAGGAAACCTATACTTACAGCGAAAGTCCGGAAAGAAATGGACGACTTGCAAAAAAACAACCTTCTCTTTCTCAGTAAGGGTGACTAAGTCATTCTCTTTAAAAGGATGCAAGACAGGTTATTATCGTGTCAAAGCCACGTTCAGCGGTTCAAAACTTGTCAATACGACAAACTCTTTTAAAATTAACCGATAAGATTCAGGACCCTAAGATGATTAGGGTCTTTTATTCATTCTTTGTGAGTTCCTGCGCGATTTGAATAAAAAGTTTTGCCGCCAATGAAGCTTCCTTTATGGAAGGAACGGCAAGCAGAACATCGCGGTACACCGCCTGATTCAATTCTCTCGTCACGACATTGTCCGGCAGCGATATTCCCGACATAGACATTTGTGACAATATCGCGATTCCCAGCCCTTCTTTAATCATGCTGATGGACGTATTGACGTTGTAAACAGTGAATGCGGCAGTCAGCACAGATCCTGCCTCCCTAAACATATCAATAAGCGGTGATTCGTATCCTCCGTCACAGATAATCATCGGCTGGCAGTCAAGGTCTTTCAGAGAGATTGCCTCACAGCTGCAAAGCGGATGATCATTTCTAAGCACGACGGCCATTTTATCTTTTTTCAGCGGCAGATATTCCATGTCTTCCGTAGGAAAAAGAGTAATACCTACGTCTATTACCCGGGAGCGGAGCCATTCCTTTACTTCGTTGACCGTTCCTTCATGAAGCACCAATTCAAGCTTCGGATACCGCTTTTTAAACATGCTGATCAGCTTTGGAATGAAATAAGCGGAAGCGGCCGGAAATGTCCCGACGTGAATCGTTCCCTGTTCAAGCCCTCTTTCCGCGGCCGCCAGCTGCTCGGCTTTTTCTATGCCTTTGAGCACCTCTCTGATATGGACGAGAATTTTTGCGCCCGTGTCCGTGAGCCTTAAGCCGTTGCGGCGCTCGCGGATGATCAGCTTAATGCCGAGCTCTGACTCAAGCGCCGAGATGGCATGGCTGACGGCGGGCTGCGTCATATTCAACGCCTGCCCCGCTTTCGTAAAACTTCCCGTTTCAGCGATTTGAACAAAAACCCGCAGTTGTGTAATCGTCATAACGTTTTACTTATGCTTCTTATAAAAAAGATTCATTTTATTTATCTTGCTGATTACCGTATCATATGATGGAATTGTTCTACAAGGAGTGAACGACGTGAAACAGCTTTCGAAAATACAGACAGCTCTCATGCTGGCGTTTTTAGTTACGGTATGGGGGATTAACTGGCCGCTGACAAAGGCCGCGCTCGCCTATTCGCCGCCACTTCTGTTTGCCGGAATCCGCACGCTGATCGGCGGACTTCTATTATTAATGGTGGCGCTGCCCCGTTTTAAAAAGCTGCGTTTTAAAGAAACGTGGCCGATCTATCTTATCTCTGCTATTTTAAATATTACTTTATTTTACGGTCTGCAAACGGTCGGCTTGAATTACCTGCCTGCCGGCTTATTTTCAGCCATCGTGTTTTTCCAGCCGGTTTTAATGGGTGTTTTTTCTTGGCTGTGGCTCGGCGAATCGATGTATCCTTTGAAAATCGCCGGGCTTATTCTGGGCTTTGCCGGTGTCGCCGTCATCAGTGCAGCCGGTTTCGGAGGTCATATTTCCGTCGCCGGCATTCTTTTGGCCTTAGGCTCCGCAGTCAGCTGGGCGCTCGGCACGGTATATGTTAAAAGAACGGGCGGACGCGCGGACTCGATCTGGATGGTCGCTCTTCAGCTTCTGATCGGCGGCGTGCTGCTTGTCAGCTCCGGCAGTTTTTCAGAAAGCTTTTCAGCGATTCAATGGAAAGCTCCGTTTATTCTGAGCCTTCTGTTCATTTCGGTATTTGTCATCGCGCTCGGCTGGCTCGCCTTTTTTACGCTTGTTGGTTCAGGGGAAGCAAGCAAGGTTGCCTCTTACACCTTCCTGATCCCGCTCATATCCATTGTCGTCAGCTCGATATTTCTGCATGAGCCGCTGACCGTCAGCCTTTTAGCCGGACTGCTTCTGATCGTCACAAGCATTTGTTTGGTGAATATAACACCGAAGAGACTGAAAACACCTGCTTTGGCCGCAGAAAAAAAGGCCGCTCATTAAAAAAACTCTTGCCGCGGGGCAAGAGTTTTTTATTTATTGACGTCTCCCTTTCACGAGATACGCAACCGTAATAAGCAGGTAGATGGCCGCGGTGATGCATGTGATGACAATGGATGTCGTCGCAATTACGCCGATCAGGATGGCCAAAAGCGCAAGCACCGCGAACCATGTCGTGTACGGGAACCATTTGACGTAATAAGCCGGCTGTTCTGTTGAATGTTTTCTTGATTTCAAATGGGCGAATCCGATAATCAGCCAGATGAACAGCACGGTATAGCCGAGTGAACCCATCAAATAATTAAACGTCTGGCTTCCTGCAAATAAAGAAATCAGGACGCCTACATATAAAAATGACGTACAAGTCAGAATCGCATAGACGGGAACCTTTTTCTTCGATAGTTTTGAAAAGATTTTCGGCACCCGGCCGTCAGAAGCCTGCGTAAATAAGACGCGGGATGACCCATACAATCCCGAGTTCATGGACGAGATAATCGCAAGAAGAATGACGGCATTCATAATATGGTCGGCACCCGGAATTCCGATCATCTTAAATACTATGACAAACGGGCTTTCAGGAACGCTGTTGACTTGATTCCAAGGAATCAGGCTGACGATGATGAAAAACGGCAGCAAGTAAAAAGCGACAATCCGCGTTAACGTGCTTCGGACAGCTTTCGGGATCACCTTTTCGGGATTTTTTGTCTCCGCCAGCGTGACGCCGATGATTTCCGTTCCGCCGTATGAGTAGATCACGACGAGCATCGCCGTGATGACGCCCCCCGCTCCATGCGGGAAAAACCCTCCGTGATCCGTTAAATGAGACAGCCCCGGCGCCGTGTGATTGCCGAATGAGAAAAATAAAAGCAGAATTCCGCATAAAATAAAGATGACAATCACTGTAATTTTAATGAGCGCGAGCCAGTACTCTGTCTCGGCAAACAGCTTCACAGAAAGCATGTTTACGACCGTTACCACGATAGAAATGATCAAAGCGAGTATCCATATCGGACATTCCGGCAGCCAATATTGAATGAAAATGGCGGCTACGACCGCCTCCGCGGCAATATTGAGCACCCACATTTTCCAATAGATCCAGTCTAAAAAGTATGCAGCGTACGATCCGAGAGACTGCTGAACCAAATCACGGAACGTCCTTGCATGTTTGTTTCTGACGGCCATTTCGGCCAGCCCCTGCATAATAAACAGCAGAATGATTCCGCCGAGGAGGTAGGCCAGCAGCACGGAAGGCCCGGCTTCATCAATCGCCGTGCTGCTGCCTTTAAAGAGCCCGGCCCCGATTGCGCCTCCAAGCGCCATCATCATAATGTGTCTGGACGACATCGTCCGTTTTAATGTTTGCTTGTCCTTTTCCATCTATCACACGCCCTCTCGCAAAAAGTGTTCATCACATAAAAAAGCACGCCGCCTCTTTTTAGAAAAGAGACGGCGTGCCTCAGGCAGCCGCGGTACCACTCTTGTTGATCCCGAATATCCGGAATCCAGCTTAAAAACCTTTTAACGAAGGTCAGCCGTTAGGACATAGGGAATATTCCGACAATTCCGTTCCGCCCTGCCACTTCCGGGCGAGTTCAAAGAACAATCAGTCCGCGTTGCACCACCCCGCGGCTCTCTTCTTCTGACTGGATTCTTTTACTGCTCCCGTTCACAGTGTTTTATGTTAAATGAATCTCTTGAGTTTTTATTTTCTGAATATAGTAACATAATATACAGTCTTCTAATTTTAAAGTCAATACTAATTTTTGCCGTCTATTGTCCTTCCCGGTCATTCGAAAATCTCAGCTGAAATCCGGAAACAAGGCTTTGCTTTCCGGGTGCCGCGCTTTCCGCTTTCACCTTAGTGTTTGCGTATAAAAACAGCGCAAGCGCAATGCCGAAGGATATGACGAGAATCCATGCTTTTTTCATCCAGATGCCTCCTCACTTTCTATCATCGGCGGCCTTTCTCTTTTTTTTATACGCCAAATCGAAAAAACAATTTTAAAATTCTGTTTTCCTTATATTGAAACTTGCTTTATCATAAAAGTATGCGTTTACATTCGAATAGGGAGGTTATAGCATGACCCCTGTCAATTCAAGCAGTATCGGGAAGATTCAGGCAGCCAGCAAAGGCTTGTCGCCGAAATTGAGAGCGATTGCAGACCATATCGTGAAGGAACCGAAAGACGTGGTTCATCTCTCTATCATTCAGCTGGCGGAAAAAACGAAAAGCTCTGAAGCGACGATTTTCAGGCTGTGCAAGCGGCTCGGTTTTTCCGGCTATCAGGATTTGAAAATCGCGCTTGCTCAGGAAATCGTTCAGGAGCCTGTGCAGCACATTCATGAAGAAATGAGCCCTGATGACGATACCGAAGTCATCATCCAAAAAGTTTTCCGCGCAAATATTTCCGGCCTGACCGATACGTTTCAGTTGTTAGATCCGGCCGATGTTGAAAAAGCGGCAGAGATGATTCACGGCGCAGACAGAATCGAATTTTACGGAAACGGCGGCTCCGGGCTGATCGCCACAGATGCGTATCATAAGTTTATGCGCACGGGCATAAACTGCATCGCTCACACGGACTCTCACTTCCAGGCGATGTCAGCGGGTCTTCTCGGTCCCGGAAGCGCAGTCATCGGGATTTCTCACTCGGGGAGCAACAAAGATGTGCTCGACGCGGTGAAAACGGCCAAATCGCTCGGCGCGGGCACGATCGGCATTACAAGCTACCAAAAGTCGCCGCTCACCCAGATTTCTGACGTTGTGCTGTATACATCAACAAGGGAGACTGCCTTTCGAACGGAAGCGATGTCCGCAAGACTCGCCCAGCTGACGGTCATTGATACACTTTATTTCGCAACGGCACGTCTGCGGCAGGAGAAAACGCTCGCCAACTTGCAGCAAATCAGAAAAATGATCGCGCACAAACGTTTGTAACCGTTTTCTGAATATTTATTTTTCAAAGAGAAAAGCCGATACAGCGGGAATTGAGGCAATTTTGTGAAAAAAATTTTCTTCTCTATCGTTGATTTATAAAAAAATTATTCCTATAATTGACTTTGTAAGGGCATACATTATCAATCTATCTTATTATTCAATTAGAGTAGGCGGGATATATTATGAAGGAAACCCAAGCTGTTATCGGTCTGGATATCGGCACGACCAGCACGAAAGCCGTTCTGTTCGGACCAAGAGGCAAAGTGCTATCCAAACATTCGGTTCACTATGATTTAATACAACAGAAGCCGGCATGGGCCGAGCAGGATCCCGAGCACATTTTGGAAGCTGTTATCGCGAGCATCAGAGGCGCCGTCACAAAGGCCGGACTGAGCCCGGACAACCTGCTGGCAATCGGTATCAGCACCGCCATGCACTCATTGATTGCTGTCGATCAAAACGGCGGCCTGCTGACCAAAAGCATCATTTGGGCGGACAACCGCAGCGCCGAGCAATCAAAACGGATTTTAAAAGAAATGAACGGTTTCGATATTTATAAAAGAACGGGCACACCGATTCACCCGATGTCTCCCCTTTCCAAAATTGTGTGGATGAGAGAACAGGATAAGGAGACTTTCGCGAAAGCCGCCAGATTCATCAGTATTAAGGAATATATTTTGCACGAGTTTTTCGGAACTTATGTCGTTGATTATTCGATTGCTTCGGCAACGGGGCTGTTCCGTTTAGAGACGCTTTCATGGGATGAAGAAGCGCTCCGGATTGCCGGAATCCGGGAAGATCAGCTGTCGGACCTCGTGCCGACCACTCACCAGCTATGCGGCCTTGCACCGGAAATCGCGGCACGGATGGGCATTCATGCGGATACTCCGTTTATCATCGGCGCAAATGACGGCGTGCTCGCCAATCTGGGAGTAGGCGCGATCGGCAAAGGCGAGGTAGCCGTTACGATCGGAACAAGCGGAGCCGTACGTTCGGTGACGGATAAGCCGGTGACGGATGAAAAAGCGCGGACGTTCTGTTATGCGCTGACTGACAAGCATTGGGTCATCGGAGGACCGACGAATAACGGAGGCATTATGCTGCGCTGGCTTCGTGATGAGTTCGCTTCTCCTGAGGTCGAAACGGCGAAGCGGCTTGGCATTGATCCGTACGATTTAATGATTGATATCGCGGATAAAGTGCCCGCAGGCTCTGATGGTCTGCTGTTTCTGCCATTTTTATCAGGAGAGCGCGCGCCGTTTTGGAATCCGAATGCCCGCGGAACGTTTTTCGGCATCAGCCTCCGCCATAAACGGGAGCATTTTATCAGAGCAGTGCTGGAAGGCGTCATCATGAGCGTCTTTTCGATCGGTGTCGCACTGAGAGATTTGGCGGGCCCCGCAAAAGATGTGCGGGCATCCGGAGGGTTTGCGAGATCGCCGCTGTGGAGGCAGATTTTGTCCGATACGATGGGACGGGAAGTCCTCGTTCCGGAAAGTTATGAGGCATCGGCGCTCGGAGCTGCCGTCCTCGCTTTACACAGCATTGGCGAAATGGAACAGATTGAGGATGTTCAGGACTGGATCAGAATTTCTCACCGTCATGAACCGAATGTCAAAAACAGCGAAACATATATTGAGCTGTTTTACTTATACGAGCGGCTGTATGACAAGCTCAAAGATGAATTTGACGTCATCAGTGAATTTCAGCTCAAACAAAGCCGATAATTCTTCTTTGAAAGGGTGAAAAGGTCATGTTACTGTTTATAGTCATTGCCGCTATTATCGTTTTACTCTTATTGATTACGGTCGCTAAGTTAAATCCTTTTATCAGTCTTTTGATTACATCCATTCTTGTCGGTTTTGCAGCTGGCATGAAGCTGCCGGACATTATCACTTCGATGAAAACCGGGCTCGGCAATACGCTGTCTCTGCTTGCGATCGTGCTGGCCCTCGGCACGATGCTCGGAA
This sequence comes from Bacillus sp. 5RYD7K, assembly GCF_059831465.1. Taxonomy (NCBI): domain Bacteria; kingdom Bacillati; phylum Bacillota; class Bacilli; order Caryophanales; family Bacillaceae; genus Bacillus; species Bacillus sp. 5RYD7K. The sequence goes on along the minus strand of NZ_CP191200.1, from coordinate 1,500,569 downwards.
AAATGATGGCTGAATCAGGCGGTGCGGAGCGGATCGCCCACACCCTGATCGGCCGTTTCGGCAAAAAGAAAGTGCATTGGGCGATGGTGGCCGTCGCTTTTATCGTCGGCATCCCGGTCTTTTTCCAGGTCGGTTTCGTCCTGCTCGTGCCGCTTCTGTTTACGATTGCGATTGAAACCGGTGTTTCATTAGTGACGATCGGAATTCCGCTCCTTGCGGGACTTTCCGTCGTGCACGGATTGGTTCCGCCCCACCCGGCGGCGATGGCGGCTGTCGGCATTTATCACGCCAATGTCGGAAAAACGATTGTGTATTCTTTAATCGTCGGCATTCCGACTGCTATCATCGCAGGGCCGCTTTACGGAAAATGGATCGGTAAGCGCATTCACAAACCCGTCCCCGAACTGTTAAAAAAACAATTTATTGAACGGAATGAAAAACGCAAGCTTCCGGGATTCGCAAATACATTGTTTACGATATTAGTACCGGTGATTCTGATGCTTATGGCAACGCTTGCCGAAATTGCGCTTCCGGAAAAAAGCGCGCTCTATGACACTTTTAAATTTATCGGCGACCCTGTCACGGCGCTTTTGATCGCCACGGTTTACTCCTTTTTCAGTCTTGGATTTTATCAGGGCTTTAACAGAGAAAGCATTTTAAAATTCAGTAATGACTGTCTGGGACCGATCGCCTCCATTCTGCTCGTGATCGGAGCCGGCGGCGCTTTTAACAACGTTCTGATTGATTCAGGCGTCGGCACGTATATCGCAGACATGGCGAAGCATTCGAGCTTCTCTCCCGTTCTTTTAAGCTGGACGATCGCGGCGGTCATCCGTGTCGCGACAGGTTCAGCGACTGTCGCCATGATGACGGCGGCCGGTATTGTTGCACCGATTGCATCTGTCATGCCGGGGGTCAGCAGCGAGCTTCTTGTTTTGGCAACGGGAGCGGGCTCTTTGATTCTTTCTCACGTCAACGACTCCGGTTTCTGGCTCATTAAAGAGTATTTCGGAATGACCGTGAAAGAAACGTTCCTGACATGGACGGCGATGGAAACGATTATTTCTGTCAGTGCGATTTGTTTTATTATGATCATTAACGCGTTTATATAAAAACAACCCCCGGTTTTGGCCGGGGGTTGTTTTTTATCGGTCATTAACAAGGATATAAGCGGCTTTCACGGGTCCGTGGACGCCGACAACCAAGTCCATTTCGATATCGGCCGAGTTGCTCGGTCCGGTAATATAGTTGATGCTGGAAGGAACGGTGACGCCGTCTCTGATCTGCTGTTTCAGTATATCGCTGGCCTGCGTCATTCTCGGCACAATGGAAGATTTCGGGATGATTGCGATATAGGTTTTCGGAAGCAGGCTGACTGATCGGCCGGCATGCTCTGAGGCATACAAAACGACGGTGGCTGATTCAGCGAGCGTGATCTCGCTGAATGTAATGCCTACATTCGCTTGTTCCGCTTTTTCAATATTTTTCGCTCCTTGCTCCGCATCCCATTCCCAAACCGGAATGCCTTCATCCGGCCACTCTTCCGACATAAGAGTCTGCAGGCCGTACGTTTCAAACCGGCTGTCTTTCGGAATGATGACAGGCCCTCCTTCAAAACGGTCCACCTGCGTGCGCAAAGCGGCGTACAGCCCGGCGGCATCCGTTTCGATCAGCTCGGTATGAATGTTGACGCAGTGGTCTTTCAGCATCGTGACAAGATCATCTTCCGTACAGCCCGCATGCGTTTCATATTGAGGCTGGTACTTCCATTCAGGCAGGGACACGCCTGCTTTTCTGCGCTCTCTGCCCAGACGTTCGGCGATCCGGTTTAAAAAGGATTCCTGATGTTTAACCGTCCCTTTCATCATCATTCTTCCCCCTTTTGTTTTTCCCGGTCAAAAAACCAATCTCTGAATCTCGATTTATGCGGCGCCGGGAAGTCCCGGACTGCGGTCCATCCCTTTAACGGCCCCGGCCCTTTTGATATTTTGTCATCTTCCGTAAACGGCGTCATGGCTGCAGGCGCCCATTTTGATCCCATTTTATAAAGGGACGGGGATGACGAGCCGATCCCGAAGGCTTTCATGGCCAGCTTTTCGCCAAACGGCGCTTTGCCCTCTTTTTCCACGATGTTCTGCCGATGCTTGAGCAGCAGCTCGTGCAGCGGAATTTTAACAGGACACGCTTCCGTACAGGCCGCGCATAAGGAAGATGCGTACGGGAGCTCCTTATACTCATCGTATCCGCCGAGAAGGGGCGATAAGACGGCGCCGATCGGACCCGAATAGATGGAACCGTACGAGTGTCCGCCGACATGCCGGTATACGGGACAGACATTGATGCAGGCGGCGCAGCGGATACATTGCAGCACCGATTGAAATTCCGTGCCGAGTATGCGGGAACGACCGTTGTCCACGACCACGAGGTGGAATTCCTCCGGCCCGTCTGCTTCTCCCTCCTGCCGGGGGCCCGTCAGCGCCGTAATGTAACTTGTAAGCCGCTGGCCGACCGCACTTCTCGTCAGCATGCTGACAAGCACTTCAAACTCAGAAAATGAAGGAACGATCCGCTCCATTCCCATCACGGTGATCTGCGTCTTCGGCAGCGCGGACACAAGGCGGCCGTTTCCTTCATTTGTCACGAGACTGACCGATCCCGTATCTGCGATTGCAAAGTTGCAGCCCGTGATGCCGACATCCGCTTCAAGAAATTTTTTCCGGAGGACGCTGCGCGCATGCATGACGAGCTCTTCCGGTTTTTCGGTCTGTTTGTATTCGAGTCTCTCTTTAAACACGTCACGAATCTGCTCTTTGTTTTTGTGAAGAGCGGGAGCAACGATATGTGACGGCGGATCGTGATCGTCAATCTGGAGAATATATTCGCCGAGATCCGTTTCTGTGACTTCACAGCCCTCTTCTTCAAGCACTTCGTTCATATTGATTTCTTCTGTCACCATGGATTTGGATTTTACGATTTTTTTGGCGTTTTTCTGCCGGATGACATCGCGGATATAGGAGGACGCTTCTTCCGCCGTTTCGGCGAAAAATACGTGTCCCCCTCTTTTGGCGACGTTTTCGGCCAGCTGTTCTAAATAGAAATCAAGATTGTCCAGCACATGCTGCCTGATTTCCTCCGCGTGGGAACGCCAATCCTCCCAGTTTCCCAATTCCTCTGCCGCCTGAAGCCTTCTCGTCCTGAGCCGTTCCTGCGCTCCGGAGACGGCTCCTCTCATAAACTCATTATCTATTCCTTCTGATACCCGCTCTTTAAAAGCCGCGGTACCGATTTTCATCGCCATGATTTTACCCCCTTGTGGTTTCTCGTGTTATCTGCTGTTCAGCACTTCGGCGATGTGCATGACTCTGACGTTTTTATCCTTACGATCAAGACGCCCGCCGATATTCATCAGACAGCCGCAATCCGCCCCGATCAGCACCTCGGCCTCTGTTTCTTCCACGCAGGCGACCTTTTCATCCACCATTTGCTCAGAGATTTGCGCCATTTTCACTGAAAACGTTCCTCCGAATCCGCAGCATTGATGTTTTCCGGGAAGCGAAGTAAAATCAAGCCCCTTTACATGGCGCAAAAGCTTCATCGGCTCCTCCGACACGCCGAGCAGCCTTGTCATGTGGCACGATGTATGTAATGTCGCTTTTTTGTGCAGTACTGCCCCGACATCCTCTACCCCGAGAACATTGACGATAAAATCTGTTAACTCATACGTTTTATCCGCAAGCTGCTGCGCTTTTTCCGCCCACTTCGCATCGTCCTTAAACAGATGCGGATATTCACGGAACATCGTCGTACAGGAACCTGACGGACTGACGACGTACTCCGCTTCCTCAAACGCGGCAATCATCTGCTTCATCGCTTTTTTTGCGTCCGTCACATACCCGCTGTTGTATGCGGGCTGCCCGCAGCAAATCTGACCCTCGGGAAAATCCACCTCACACCCGAGCCGTTCCAGCACCTCAACCGTCGCCTTTCCGACATTGGTCTGGAACATATCCACAAGGCACGTGACAAATAATGAGACTTTCATGATGAACCCCTCTTTCATCCTCAATATGTGATCCGGTCATCTGATGACCTGTTTTTGGAAAGCTCTATAAATATCCTACACTATTCTGAATATGGATTGGAAGGTTTTTCTGAAAAATCCTTTTGTCCGATGCGCTAAGAGCAAAAAAAGAGAAGCCCGCAAGCTTCTTTACACCTTATTTTTCAGCAGGCATCCCAGCCGTTGGACCCCCTCTATTAGCGCGGCTTTCCCTGCGTAACTGAACGACAGGCGAAGATATTCTGCGCCGTCTTCCTGATTCTGAAAAAAATATTTACCGGGTACATAGGAAACACCGTGAGAAAGAGCCCGCTCCAGAAGTGTGGACGTATCCGCCCCCGGCACTTTCACCCAGACAAAATAACCGCCGTCCGGCACGTGCCAGGATGCGGACTCCGGCAGATATTGCTTTAATGCGGCGATCAAAACGTCACGTTTGCTCCGGTATGCTTTACGCAAGGCGGCGAGCCGTTCTTCAACATTTGTTTGTTCCAAATAGACGGCGGTCACCGCTTGAGAAAATGGATGATCCAAGTCTTTTTTAAACCAAGACAATGCCTTGATGAATGCAGCGTCCCCTGCAATCCAGCCGATTCTCAGACCCGGGGCGATGACTTTTGAAAATGAACCGGCGTACAGCACCCGGCCGTTCTGATCCATGGCTTTCAATGACGGCGGGATATCCGTGAATCCGAGCTCGCCGTATGCGTCATCCTCCAAGATGAGAAAATCATACGTTTCCGCAAGCTGAAGCAGGCGGGTTCTCCGCTTCGCTGACATCACGGTTCCCGCAGGATTCTGAAAAGCGGGTATCGTGTAGAGAAGACGGGGAAGCAGAAGCCCTTTTCGTTTTCTTTCCTCAAGCATGAACGCTAATGTTTCTGTTTGCAGGCCCTCTTGATCTGTCGGAATGCTCATGATATGCGGTGTGTAATTTTTAAAAATCTCAAGCGCTTCCATGTAAGCCGGAGCTTCTGCGGCAACGGCGGTTTGTTCATCGAGGAAAACCCGGGCTGCCAGATCTATCGCCTGACAGGCGCCGGAGGTCACGAGCAGCTCATCGTCACGGCAGCGAATGCCGCGGAAGGATAACCGTTCTTGAATCTGCTTTTTTAAAACGGCCGGCCTCGGGCTTCCCATATAATGCAGCGGCAGATCGCGCTCCTCATCCAGAAGGCGGGATGCGGCTTCTTTCAGCTCCTTAGCAGGAACGAGCGCGGGATCGGGATAGCCGGAATGCAGAGGGATGCACGCTTTTGGAACAGCCGGCATCCACTCCCCGGGAGGATCGTTTGTCAAAGCTTTCTTTACATGGTCAGGAAAAAAAGATTCGGCCTGCATGTGATCATATCCCCTTTCACAAGTCAGCTTCTATACATTTTCTTCAAAATAAGCCCCCAGCACTTCTTCCACATTCGTCAGGTGCGCGGTCATCGCAGCTTCCGCTTCATCCGCGTCTCCGGCGGCGACGGCGCTGTATATGCGTTCATGCTCTTCATACAATCGCTGCACGCTCGTTCGTTTAGAAAACAGCCAGATTCTTCTCGTTTCTCTCATCGTTTCCAAAAGAAGCGCAGAGACATGATTCATAAGATGCTTGAGCAGGCCGTTTTGTGATGCTTCCGCCAGCGCCATGTGAAAGGAGAAATCTGCTTTTTCACCCAATTCTTCGTCTCCGTCGATGTCTTTCATCTCCATGAGGGCCTGGCGGATTTTTTGCAAATCCTCTTCAGTGCGTTTTTCAGCGGCCATGGCGGCGACGCCGAGTTCAAGCAGCTTTCTGACTTCGAGCAGCTGTTTGACATCCTCTTTTTTCATTAAGAGAGCGGAAGAAAGCGGCTGGGAAATATGGGACGGCTCAAATTCTCTTATGTATGTGCCTTCTCCCTGCTTCATGTCGACGAGCCCCATCGCTTTTAAAGCTGACAGCGCTTCTCTGACCGCCGAGCGGCTGACCTGAAAGCTCTCGGAAAGCGCCTGAACGGAATCAAGCTTTTCACCCGGCTTAAGCTCGCCTGCTTTTATCTTCTCCAGCAATGCATCAGCGACTTCTTCGTAGATTTTTTTCGTTTTAATTTGTTTATATTTCAACGCGATCACCCCGTCACTTGTGAATCTTGATGTTTATCGTCTATTATACTTCTTTTTTCGCACCGCCGACAGGTTCAGACAATTTGTTCAAGAAAAGGATTGTATTTTCAAAACTTTCAAAATATAATGCTAATTAACCCGGTCATCAGATGACCTTATCATAAAAGTAATCGCTTGCATGACATAAGGAGGGGTTTTTTAGGGATGCAATGGACACAGGGGTACGCTCCATTAGGGGGAAATTTGCTTTTATCGGCAGCTTGCGCGCTCGTGCCGATGATCTTCTTTTTTTGGGCGCTTGCGGTGAAACGGATGAAGGGGTACATAGCGGGGCTTTTGACATTAGCCGTTTCGCTTTTAATCGCTGTATTTGTGTACGGCATGCCGGCGGAAAAAGCGGTGCTGTCGGCTTCGCAGGGAGCGGTGTACGGTCTGCTTCCGATCGGCTGGATTATCGTCACATCGGTCTTTTTGTATAAAATCACCGTGAAAACGGGACAATTTGAGATTATCCGGAGTTCAGTGCTGTCCATTACAGATGACCGGCGTTTGCAGGCGCTGCTCATCGCCTTTTCTTTCGGGGCGTTTTTAGAAGGCGCCGCCGGTTTCGGCGCTCCCGTCGCGATCTCGGCCGCTTTGCTTGTCGGACTTGGTTTTCAGCCGCTTTATGCGGCGGGGATTTGCCTGATTGCCAATACGGCGCCTGTTGCCTTTGGGGCGATCGGCATTCCGATTACCGCCGTCGAAGGTCCGACCGGGATACCGGCTATGGACATTTCCCAAATGGTCGGCCGGCAGCTGCCGTTTTTATCCGTGTTTATACCGCTTTATTTAATCATTTTGATGAGCGGGTTTAAAAAGGCTTTTGAAGTATGGCCGGCCATTCTTGTTTCCGGCGTCTCCTTTGCGGCCGTGCAGTACGCAAGCTCGAACTTTTTAGGGCCTGAACTGCCGGATGTGCTGTCAGCGCTGGTTTCCATGGCCGCGCTCGCTGTGTTTTTAAAGTTTTGGAAACCGAAAACGGCCTTTCGTTTCGCGGCAGAACGGGAATCAGCAGCGTCCATCGACGGGGTGCCGGCCGTGTACGGAGGCGCTCAAATATTTAAAGCGTGGTCTCCTTTTCTTCTTCTGACAGCCATGATATCCGTTTGGGGGATTCCCGGCGTGAAGGCCGCCCTGACCGGCCATTATGAAGGAACGTCCATTTGGCTTTCCTGGCTGAATGCAGCCGGGCGAGCATTGACTTTCACGCCTCCCGTCCCATTTGTAAATCAGCAAATTCTTCAGGCGGACGGCACGCCGATTGAAGCGGTGTACAAGCTTGAGCTTCTCGGTTCAGCGGGCACGGCGATTCTGATTGCCGCCGTCATCTCCAAGTTCGCACTCGGCATGTCGTGGAAGGCATGGGGCGGGGCGTTTATAGAAACGGTGAAGGAATTGACGCTTCCGATCGTCACCATCGTTTCTGTTGTCGGCTTTGCTTATGTGACGAATGCTTCCGGCATGAGCACGACACTCGGTCTTGCGCTTGCCATGACGGGCGCGATGTTTACCTTTTTTTCACCGGTGCTCGGCTGGCTCGGCGTGTTTATTACCGGCTCTGATACGTCGGCCAATCTGTTATTCGGCGGATTGCAAAAGGTGACGGCGCTCTCTGTCGGGATGGAACCGGTTCTCTCCGTCGCCGCCAATTCATCAGGCGGTGTCACCGGAAAAATGATTTCTCCGCAATCCATTGCGGTTGCCTGTGCCGCTGTCGGTCTGGCGGGCAAGGAATCAGACCTTTTCCGCTTTACGATTAAGCACAGTCTGTTTTTGCTTTTGCTCGTCTGTCTCATGACATTTTTACAGCATCATCTGTTTTCATGGATGATCCCGTAACACGGAGAACCTCCCCGGGTATGGCTCGGGGAGGTTTCAGCTGTACCGTTTTCGCGCAGATGACGGCGGGATATTTAATTGGTCACGGTATTTGGCGACGGTGCGTCTGGAGATTCGGATGTCATGTTGTTCGTGCAGCAGATCGGCAAGCTTTTGGTCTGAAAAAGGTTTCTTTTTATCTTCTTTACGGACCAATGCTTCCAGATGGGCTTTTACGGCATAATTGGAGGCGCCGCCGTCTCCCGATGATTCAGCTTTCGCCGAGAAAAATGTTTTCATTTCATACAGTCCGTACGGCGTCTGAACGTACTTCCCTTTGATGGCCCGGCTGATCGTTGATTCGTGGAGCTCCAGCGTTTCCGCCACCTCTCTTAAGGTCAGCGGCTGCATTCCACTTTTTCCTGTGAGAAAAAAGGATGCCTGCCGTTCAGTCAGGACGCCGATGATTCTCGTGATGGTTTGTTTTCTTTGCGATAACGCCCGGTTCAGCCAGCGCCATTCCTGATATTTCGCCGACAGATAATTTTTCGTATCACGGCATCCGGCGGCTGACAATAGCGGCTGGTAATGGGCATGAAGCTGGATGTCAGGGAACGAACGGTTGTTGAGCCGCGCTTGAATGGTGCCGTTTTTCACCGTGATGAAAATATCCGGTTCCACGTAAAAACCCGGCTCCTCATGCGCATAACGGAGCCCCGGCCTCGGATCAAGCGCGCTGATCATGTCAAAGATGTCCTGAATGTCTTTCAGCGGAATGCCCGTCTTTATTGTAAGCGCTTTCCAGTTCTTTCTTGCAAATAGCTCAAAATAGGCACCGGCAATCCATTCCGCCTGTTCGTTCCGCTCAGGCAGACGGCGGAGCTGAAGAAGGATGCATTCCTGCAAAGACCTAGCGCCGATTCCCGCGGGCTCAAGCGATTGAAGCTTTGCGAGAACCGCTTCCGTCTCCTCCAATGATGCGGATACATGGTCGGCGGCAGCTTGTATGTCCTCATTTAAATATCCGTTTGAATCCAAAGAATATATCAGATAATTAAAAATTTTCTTCTCATCATCGGACAGCTTCATGTCCAAGGCCTGCTGTTTGAGCGAATCCTGCAGCGTTTTGCGCGTAAGTCTGATCTGCTGGCTTCCGTCCCGTTCTTTCATCCTGTTTTTACTTGTTTTATGGTAAGATAGTGGCGGCGTGTCTGTTTCCTTTCGTTCAATCAGAGGGTTTTCCAGTGAGAGCTCATCAATATATCCGGCCAGTTCCGCGGAATTGTATCCGAGTAATGCGATGGCCTGTTTAAGCTCTTGCGTTAATTGAGGCTTTAACATTTGTGTTTGCTGAAGTTTCATATCCATCATGCTCACTCCCCTTTTTTCATTGTACATGATTGGTTTCATACCGTATATACTTATTAAAAGGAGTTGCTTTATAGATGTCAGAACTTTTTTCTGTTCCGTATTTTATTGAAAACTTTACACAGCATATTGAAATGAATCCGAATGAAGACCGAATTCATGCGATGAACAGCTATTACCGCTCCGTCGTCTCAACCCTTGTCCAGGATCAGCTGACAAAGAACTCGGTTGTGCTCAAAAGAATTCAGCATTTGGATGAGGCATATAACAAAGTAAAACGTGGAGAAACAAAATAAACCTTCCGCTCATTCAAAGCGGAAGGTTTTCCTTCGTGCCGGCGGTTTCCCCGATCAGACGGACGTCCGGCGCTTCGTGCATCCAAGTGTGATAATAGTTGGCGTTTTTCCCGTATGAATTATCAATGACGGTATTTGGTTTCCCGAGAAGCAAGGACAGAATGTGGCCGTGAAGCCTTGACGTTTCCACCGATTCGTACCTGCTGAAAAACAGGACCGCTTTTTTCGTTAAGAAATTGGAGTAGCTTTTCCAAAACCGCGCAATCGGCAGCGGGTTTCCCGCTTTTTTATTCAAAACATTCAGCGTTTGGAAAAAAGCGATCCCACGGCGGTCACTTGCTGACAGCACATGCTGCCAGTCGCAGCTTTCAACGGAAGAATCGGTTTGCAGATTCGGATTGATTTCCCCGTCTGTGCGGATAAAATGAAGCTTGCCGCGTGACGGAGCCGCTGCCGTCCGGATTGGATACAGCTGATGGGCCATATCCGGCATAAGCCCGATATGATTTGCCGAAAAAAAGCGTTTCGCGGTTTCGTATGACACATGATCTCTCGTAAACAGGTGCAGATCCTTGTGCTCCGCAAAAAGCGCCGCTGTCTTTCGCAGCCGTGTTTTATCCTGATAATAGATGGTTTGCGGCAGAATGACGATCCTGTTTTCCGGAAAGGCTTTGACGATTCTTTCTCTGAACGTCTGATAGTACGGATAGAGATCCCCGAAATTCCCGCCTCCCTGGCAGACGATGATCGTTTCTTTGCCCGCCCGGCGCCCGAATGGAAAATTATCCGGATTCCAGCGCTGTTTCACGCGGATGCCGTGCGCTTTAAAAAACGCCTCTGTCCCTTTCATAATTAATAAATCCCCTACATTTCCGTAGAGGGGATAGTCGGCATACATGATGTCAGACTTGGGCGGTATGACGCTGAGCAGACCTGCCAGCGTCTCTTTTAATCGGCTCATGACATGGCGGCTGTCCATGTTTTCTCCCCTTTCGTTTCAAACAGGTGCGCAAGTGCGTCAATGACACGCTGCTGCTTATCAATAGACAAGTCAGATCCGGACGGCAGACAAATCCCCCGGCTGAAAAGATTCTCAGAGACCCGCTCATCTTCACTGTGAGGATAAAAGACAGAAGACGAGAAAAGCGGCTGCGTATGCAACGGTTTCCACAACGGACGGGCCTCAATATTGTGTTTTGCAAGACAAGCGACGGCTTCTTCCGGCGTCACGCCGTTATCAAGCGTCAGAGCCGTCAGCCAGCGGTTTGAAACCGTTCCTTCAAGCTCCGGCATCATGCGGATTCCCGGATACGTTTCCAGCGCTTCCCGATACCTGTGAAAAATGTCTCTCCTCGCCCGGACACGATCTTCGAGCACTTCCAGCTGTGATATACCCACACCTGCGAGAATGTTGCTGAGTCTGTAGTTATAACCGAGCTCGCTGTGCTGGTAATGAACGGCGGCATCTCTCGCCTGTGACGCAAGAAACCTCGCTTTTTCAATCGCGGCTTCATCGTCAGACACGAGCATGCCGCCTCCCGATGTTGTAATGATTTTGTTTCCGTTAAAGGAATAAATGCCGAAACGGCCGAATGTGCCGCTCTGCCTGCCTTTATATGTTGATCCTAAAGACTCGGCAGCATCTTCAATCAGACAGACGCCATATGCATCGCAAAGACTCATGAGTTCATCCATTTTTGCGCTTTGGCCGTAAAGATTGACGGCGATCACCGCTTTCGGGAGCCTCCCGCGCCGTTTTGCATCCCGGAGCGCCCGCTCAAGCGCGTCGGGCGACATGTTCCACGTCTCCCATTCCGAATCAATAAAAACGGGCTCTGCCTGCTCGTACACAATCGGATTCGCCGTGGCGACAAATGTAAAGGAGGGGCAAAATACAGCGTCTCCTTTTTTCACACCCGCAAGCCGCAGTGCAAGATGGATGGCCGCCGTTCCCGAGCTTACGGCCGCCGCGCTTTTCACTCCCGCATATTCCGCCAGCCGCGCTTCAAACGAATTGACGAGCGGACCGAGCGGCGCAATCCAATTGGAACGGAAGGCTTCCGCGATGTATTCCTGTTCTTTTCCGCTCATATGCGGCGGAGACAAATAAATTCGTTTGTTTGTATGCATGAAATCATCCTTTTTCATTATGAATAGAGGAGATGACGCGGGCCGGAACACCGACCGCCGTCACATGGCCGGGAATCCGGCTGATGACGGCAGCCCCCGCACCGATCACGGACCAAGGGCCGATGTCCATCTGCGGTATGACGGACGCACCGATTCCGACGTGCGCTCCTTCCCCGACTTTCACTCCGCCGGCAAGCGCCGCGCGCGGTGAAAGATGGACGTAATCTCCGATTGCATTGTCATGATCGGCAACCGCACCCGTATTAATGATGCAATGGGCGCCGATGTCAGCGCCCGCCTGGATGACGGCGCCCGCCATCACAACCGTTCCGTGTCCGACGGAAGCCGTTTCACTGACGATTGCCCTTGGGTGAATGAGTGCGGCATAATCGTCTTGTTCAATCCCAAGCGTTTCAGCAAGCTGCTTTCTGACACCGTTATGTCCGATGCATATCGTGAACACGGCTTCAGGGACGAGTTGCAGAAGCATGTGCACGTCTTTCGTCCGGCCCGTATATAAACCGTTCTGAACGGCAAAACCGCTGAATCCGTCGTCCAATACGCCCGCAAGCTCCATATCGGAACGGGCCTGCACGATTTCCTTCACCACTTTTCCGTGTCCGCCGTTTCCGATCAGCACGATCTTTTTCACGATGACATATCTCCGCTGCCTGTGAAGCGCTTTGCCGTCACTTGGCCGTCTTGGTGTATGCCTTCAGACACGAGAACTTTTTTCACCGTTAAAAGCAGAATCTTTAAGTCGAGAAGAAATGAGCGGTTGTCGACATACCACACGTCAAGCTTGAATTTCTCTTCCCAGGAAATCGCGTTTCTCCCGTTAATCTGCGCCCAGCCCGTAATTCCCGGTTTCACCTCGTGCCGCCGCGCCTGCTCCGCCGTGTAAAGCGGCAGATAATCCATCAGCAAAGGGCGGGGGCCGACAAGACTGATATCGCCTTTAATCACATTAAAAAGCTGGGGAAGCTCGTCGATGCTCAGTTTTCTGATCAGCTTCCCCGTTTTGGTCAGACGGAGATGATCCGGAAGCAGCACACCGTTTTCATCACGCGCATCCGTCATCGTCCTGAGTTTATACAACGTAAACGGACGCCCGTTATGCCCCGGTCTCGTCTGTTTGAACAATACGGGAGACCCGATGGCGCATCTGACGGCTGCCATGGCGAAGAGAAGAATGACGCTTGTGCCGCACAATAACAACATCGCGGCCGCTATATCAAATACATGTTTCGCCTTCAAATCTGAACAGCTCCTTTCACTTTTCGGCATTTCTGTAAAGCAAGCCGCCTTTCTTCTTTCGTACAAATGAAGAAAAAAGCGAATGCGGCATAGCTCATGCATACGGCAAGCCCCGCGGCGATCAGACCGGCCCAGCTGTCAAGCGGTGAAAACAGCCGGATACCCCGGCAGACAGCCCAGGCAAATGCGGCCGCCGCCAACGGACCGAACATGCCTTTATAAAACGCGGTTTTCTGAAAGCCGGTAATATGCGAAACATACAGCGGCGTGAAGACGGCATTTTTCAAAATGAGGGAGACTGCACCGGCAATGGTGATGCCGTACAGGCCGAGATGAGCCGGTCCGCTGAGAACCACGGCCAATATGACATTCAGTCCGCCTAAGCATAAAGTAACGACGGCGGGCGTTTTTTGTTTATTAAAAGCCGTCCATACGTAAAAAAGCGGCATGACAGAGAGACTGACCGCCAAGTACCCGGCGTGAATGTATAAAAGCGGCGCCGTCTGCACAAATGACGGGCCCAGCCAAATCGCCAGAAACGGTTCCGCAAGCCCTCCCAATAATGCCGCGGGAAGCGCGAGCAGAAGCCCGTTCAGCCGCACGGCCTTATTGGCGTAAGACAGGAGGCCTTCCATATCGCCTTTTGAATAGCAGGAAGTCAAAACCGGCGCAAACAGCGAAGCAAGCGTCCCGGCAAGACTTCTGAGCAGGAGCGGAAATTGAATAATCGCGGCATAGACACCCGCTTCAGACGGCCCCAGCACGAGGTTGGCCGTCATGAGGTCAATCTGCAGAAACAGCAGCACGCCGATCTGGTTGACAGAGCTCCAGGCACCGGCCGAAAACAGCACTTTGCCCGTCTGTAATGACAAGGTTTTACGGCTGAAAGAAAACCACGGAATCAATTTCTTAAAAAAGAAAAACGTCAGCACCGCAGCACAGACGGCTCCCGCTAAAGCCGAAAGCTGGATCTGCCAGATCTTCGGCGGCAGGCACGTAAACAGAGCGAGCACACACAGCACCCTGACCAGCATTTGCACGGCCTGAATAGAACTTGTGATATAAAGCTTGTTGGCAAAAAACGGCCCCGTCGCGAATCCCGCCGTCAAAAACGTCAGCATAAACAGCACACTGCCGATGACGATAGAGAGCCTCACATCCGTTAACAGCCCGGCCGGCACATTCATGATCTTGTCAATAAAAAAAGCCGTCCCGGCGAGCGGCACAGCGAGCAAGAGAGATATCACGGCAGACGCGGCTAAATAATTGCTTACATACGCATTGGCCTCATCCCTGTTGCCCCTGTGGGCGGCGACGGTGAAAAACCTCACAACGACAGAGCTCAGCGCAACGGTAATAATTGAGAAATAGTTAATGATATTCTGTGTCAGATGGACAAATCCAAAAGCCTCCACACCTAATGTTTTCACAATAAAGGGCGTCATCCACACTGATAAAAACACCGATAGTAAAAACGCCGTCACATTGGCGCCGAAATTAATGGCAAATTTCATGCTCCTTCCGCACTGCCTTTCTCTTTCGATTTCCGTTCGAAAAATGCATGCAGAAGAAGCGGAAGGCGCATTTTGCACAGACCGAGCACCACACGCTCCCCCGCCAGCAGCTGTTTATGCCGGCACGGCGTGCTGCGCACCGCCGTTTTTACCATGTCATACGTCAAAATTCTGCCGATGTGCGCCGTAATCTGATGTGACGGCTGCGGGGCGGCGCATGCGTTGGCGATCAGCATCGGGATCTGATGCTTGCACAAATACGTATCGATATCGTCCCGGCAGGCGTCCGTCAGCCCGTTCGCCTCATAAAAAGCCATTTTCGCTTCATATTGCTTCTGAAGTTCGTCATCTAAGTGAGGCTTAAACGGTGTTTCTGTAAGGCTTTGCGGGTTTTCCCGGTACACGTACAGCCCTTCATCTATTACTTTGACACGCGAGGCTTGCCGGAACGCTGCCAAGTTAAACGGAGAATCTTCGGCAAACCGGATATCTTCATGGAACAACAGCCCTTGCAGCGCTTCTCTCCGGTATATATAGCGCCACACATACCAAATAAATCGATGTTCGTGCGCGCGGGTCAGCAATGCAGTCATCTCAGCCGCCGTGAAGACGCGGCCCGGCGGAAGGGACGGCGGCATATACGCTCTTTCTTTAGACGGCGTTTCTTTGTAATAACCGCAGCCGGCGATATCAAGCCGGTTCTTCTCCGCTTCTTCATAAAGCCGCTCGAACATCGTTTCCGCCGCATAGTCATCGCCGTCCGCAAAACCGATATAACGGCCGCGGGCGGCTTTTATTCCGGCATTGCGGGCCGAGCTGAGACCGCCGTTTTCTTTATGAATCACCCGGATTCTCGCATCTTCTGCGGCGAATTGTTCGGCAATCCGGCCGGACTGATCCGGTGAGCCGTCATTGACGAAAATGATTTCGATGTCTCTCAGCGTCTGTTTTGTTAAAGATACCGCGCATTCTTTAATAAATGGCTCTGTCTTATACATCGGGACGATCACGCTCACAAGCGGCGCGTTCATTGGGCATCACCGCTGATTTTCGAGCGCAGTCCGGCAAAATAAACACTGCGCAAAGAATCGCCTGCCTCATGCTTGCCGCTCAGCAGCCCGTTTACAGCGGCCGTCACGGCTTCAGGCTCCGGACGTTCAAGCAGTGTCATGTTCGGTATATGTTTCAGCCATTGAAAGCCTTCCATCACTTTATGATCAAACGAACGAATGACGACACAAGGCGTTTTCGTCAGCGCGCAAAAAATCATCCCGTGAAGCCTGTCAGTGACAACCGCCTCCGCGCCTTTCAGCGTATCCCACAGCGCCTCCAGCTCCCCTTCGCGTGTATGGCGGCTGACCCTCCGGCCGACCGTCGTGGTAAAGCTATGCAGCTCTCCGTACTCTTTTTTCAAAGCTTCTTTTACCATCGTTCTTTCCTCAGCTGTCAGCGCACTCTCCTTATCCTCCCGTAAACAAAGGTAGATCCCTTCCCGCGGGATGCGCCGCTCGCTTTTATCCAAATATAAGACCATATCAGGCTGTTTGAGCACAGTTTTTCCGGGAAAATGCCGCTTCATCCATTGATACGTCGTCTCATCTCTCGCCATCAGCAGAAGATCGGGATGCGCATTGTACACTTTTTGGGCGCGTTTCAGTTCCTTCCGCCCCTTTTTTGAATCAGAAAAGTGAGCCGTCGCCGGAAGCTGAACGATCCGATACTGCCGGAATGTTTTTATAA
This sequence comes from Bacillus sp. 5RYD7K, assembly GCF_059831465.1. Lineage (NCBI taxonomy): Bacteria > Bacillati > Bacillota > Bacilli > Caryophanales > Bacillaceae > Bacillus > Bacillus sp. 5RYD7K. The sequence goes on along the minus strand of NZ_CP191200.1, from coordinate 1,484,253 downwards.
TAAAACGGCGCGTCCATTCCTCATACCGGTACAAATCCCCCATGTTCCCGCCGCCGATGATGAATACCATATCATCGGGATGGCGCTTTTTGATCAGCGCTTTTGCGGACCTGTAAATATCCTTCATATCGACCTCAATCAGGTCAAAATCGGGATATTCCCGTTCAAGAAACGTTTTGCTTGCGTAGGCGATGGCATGATCACCGAGATTATCGTGGGACGGAAGCAGCGTCAGAATGATCTTTTTTCTTGCCGCTGTATGCTCCGCCCTGTCCGCTGCCGTTCCGAAATGAAATTGGGACGGGTATTTGACCTTTAGCAAAAGCCATTCCGCGAGATTGATTTTTAAAGATTGTATCGACATGTCTTCACCCTCTGATTTTCATTTTGTACTCGATTGCCCGCTGATACGCGGCTGATGCCAGCGATACGAACGGAATCAGCTTCAGCCTCGCCAAAAGCAGAAGGCATGAGCGTTTGGCGTCAAACGGCTCCGTTCCGGTTTTGGAAAGACTCAGCCGAAACACGGGATCAGCGCATATCCGGCTGATATTCCGCCATTTTTCGGAGAACCGGCCGCCGTTGTTCCGCTTCCATTCATTCAGCAGGCAGACCGTTCCATGCTGGACGATAAAATAATCAAGCTCCTGCCGGTATTCCTGTAAGCAGCCGTTTTCACGCAAAAAAGCCTCGTTCAGCCGATAGAGAACGAGACCTGAGTCAAACAGCTTTTTCTGATAGCTTTGCACAATGGAAGTCAAGTGAATCCGATAATGATAGAGCGGCTGATCCACGTACGAAACCGCCCCGGCGAATACATGCGCCCGAAGGCTGAAGTACTGATCCTCCACGTGCTCAAGCTCATCCCGAAGCGGAAAGCGCAGCCGATGCTGTTCGATCATGGCCCTTTTGTACAGCTTGTTCCATGAAAATCCGCTGACTCTTCCTTCAAATAAATCTTTCAGGTACAGCTGTTTCGGGCGGCCATCGTAGGCTGAAGCGATCGTTGAAACGGCGGTTTTCCCTGTATCCGCAAATTCGGCCGCATATTCGCAAATCACGAGATCAGCCTGAGATGCCTTCGCTTTTTCATACATGCGCAGGCAATAGTCGGGTTCAACCCAGTCGTCCGCATCAATAAAAGCGATAAACTCGCCGCGCGCCGCCTCAATCCCCTTGTTGCGGACCGCGCCGAGTCCTCGGTTTTGCTGATGAATGACCCGGATTCTCTCATCCCGCTTCTGATAGGTTTCAAGAATGTCCGGGCTTTGATCCGTTGACCCGTCATTGACGGCGATGATTTCGATATTGGCGAGCGACTGATTGAGCAATGAATCTAAGCATCTTTCTAAATAAGATTCCGTATTATACACAGCAATTAATAAACTGACCGCGGGTGTTTCCATATAAACCTCCAGTATTCATTACCGGGAAAAAATCGTTCTGTACGGCAGCACAGACGAATCGACCGGCATAAGCAAATAGCTGTAAAGAAAATAACAGACAATAATGGCGATATAGATCAGCGCATTCGATTTTTCATCAAAAATCCTCACAAAATAAGGGATCAGGATCATTTGGTAAAGGCCGAAATATATATTAAACCGGGCAAAAATAACATCCTTTGTCGCCAGCAGACCGAAAAGCAGACCCAGCAGACAGAAATTCACGATGACATCAATGTCAGGCCAGAGCTTCCGCAGCCGCTCCCGGTAGCAAAAAGCCAAAAACAGCGGCAGAAGCAGCACCGCGATTTTTACGACGTTCATCCCGTTCGTGTTGGTCATCAGCCATTTCTCATAATGGCCGTACGAACTGTTTTCCAGCACGACGACAAACAGCGAAATGAACTTCTGATACAGAAACGTCATGAGAAGAAACAAGGCCGACAGCCCGAAAATCGCGGGCGACCAGGCTCTTCTTCTGACAATGAAATAAACCGGAATCATGATTAAGGCCGAGGAATGAAAGAGCGAACACAACAGCACGATGGACATATAACGCTTCCAGCTTCCATTTATCACATAGCGGACGGCCCAAAACAATACGGCCGCCACCATATACTGCCTGATTCCGTTAAAGGAAGCGTAATAATGATACGTGCCCAAAAACAAAAACACACTCAGTTCAAACGGACGTCCGAACTCAACGAGTCCCTTTAAAATAAAGCTGCAGGTCACGACAGCCACGGTGAAATACATAATTTGCGGATCTTTCGTGATAAAATTCATGAGCCAGATAAGAGCGGTAAATCCCGGATCAACGGCTGCTTTTTTCGCTCCGAACCCGAAGATCTCCCATATGCTCCCGTAATTTCCCGCCAGCTTGTACATCAGCGCGTACGTCTGAAAATCCGTCCCGACTCTGTAACGCAAACCGGAAACCAATACAAGCGATAGCAGCGGAACGAGCATGACGAGCTGATTCGGCCGGTATCCGGTTGAAAGCGATTGATCACGCCCGCCGCACATTTTCGCGAACCATGACCAAATATAAACAATTCCCATATTGACTACATATACAATCATTCTTACTGTTCCTTTTCACAGTTCATATTGTAAAGCTTCATCACAGCCCCCGCATTCTCTCCCGCGTCATATCCCAGCCGTCCGAAGGTGTCTTTAATGCGCGCCCTGCCAGGCTTTGGCGCCTCAGCTGCCCGCAAAATCGCGGATGCCCATTGTTCAAGCGGTTCTTTGAGGCTGAGCCTTTTGACCAGCCCGAGCCCGGCATCGGCTTCTTCTGTAATGCCGTCTGATATGACGCACGGCACCCCGGAGGCCTGCGCTTCAACGAGCGTGACGGGCAGCCCCTCATAAAGAGACGGCATGACAAATACATCCAGCGTTTTCAGCAGATCATGAACGCGATCTTCCACACCGATAAAACGCACAGCATCATTGAGCCCCAGCTTCTCCGCCAGCTTTTCCATATCGGTGCGAAGCGGACCGTCTCCGGCGAGAATCAGCTGCAAACCGATGCCCCGCTCTTTCATATCAGCGGCCAGCCGGAGCAGAAATTCGTGGTTTTTCTCCTCTGTAAAGCGGCCGATATGACCGATCACCAATCGGCCGGCGGCAATGCCCCGCTTCCTTTTTTCAGATTCTATGTCCGCGCGTCCGCCGGCAAATAAGTCAAGATCAATGCCGTTCGGCAAAAGCCGCACGTCTTTTTGTTTTCCGAATAAGAAACGGCCCGCCTCTTCTCCGCAGGCGCACAGCGCGGTGGCATTTGCCGTAATCAGCCGCCTGAACACAAACATCTGCACCTTGCCAAGCCTGGACGACCGCCCCCGCCACGATGTACTGTGCGAATGACAGATCCGCACGGGGACGCCTGCTAAACGAGCGGCCAATGCGATAAATCCCGACTGAAAATCGGTATGGGCATGCACGGCGGCAAACGGTCCTTTTTCCTGAATCACCCGTTTGACCTGTTTCACAAAAGTAATCGGGTTTGTGCTGCCGATGCTCGGCACATAAAAAAGCCGTCCGCCGAGAGCAAGAATTTCCTCATCATAAGCGCACGGATCGTTCCTATGGGTTAAAAAGTCAAACTGCACCTTCGTTCTGTCCATCTTCCGGTACAAATTCATCATCATCGTTTCTGCGCCGCCTCTATTCATCCCGCTGAAGATGTGCAGCACCCGCGCCGGCTTGTCAGTCATGTTCGGCAAGCCCTTCTTTTTGGCGGACGTCCCTGTTTTTATGATAACGGTTCATGACCGCGGGCGGCGTTATGGCGCGGATGAGCGGTTTGGCGATATACACGTAATGGGATAGCGGCAGCTTCAGCCGTCTGCACGCCTGAAAAACGAGCACCGCGTTATCAATGGAATACGTAAACGATCTCCGTTTGAACGCATCGCTGTCCTCTCTGACTTTATACAGCGTTTCCTGAAGGTTGTACCCTCGGAAACCCGCTTCAAAAAAGCGCAGCCACAAATCGATATCCTCCATCCGCCGCGTCCGCCTGACTGACCGGTAGCCGCCGAGCGCTTTGTACGCTTCGGCCCGCATCATAATGGTGCCGTGGCAGAACGGTGTGCCTTTCGCCATAATTCCCGGTTTCGGCACGGGCGGCAAAAGCCGGGCGCCCCTTACGCCGAATTCGTCAAATACGAGCATCCCCGTGCCGACGACTTGATAGTGGGCGTGCTTGTTTAAGAAAGCGGCCTGTTTTTCCAGTCTTCTCGGGTTGGAGATGTCATCACCGTCCTGTCTGGCGATATAATCCCCCGTTGCGTATGTCAGACAGCGGTTCAGCGAAGCGGCAAGCCGCTTGTTTGTCTTATTTTGAATCAGCGTGATCCGGTCGCTGTAATGGTCCGCGTAGCGGCGCGCAATCTGATACGTTCCGTCAGTTGACGCGTCATCACACATAATCAGTTCCCAATTCTTATAAGATTGGCTCAGGATGGATTCAATACTCTCCGCTAAAGTCTGTTCGCAATTATAAATCCCCATGATAACGGAAATTTTCGGTTGTGCTCCTGCATTCATACGCTTTTCTCCTTTTTGTCCATATAACCGGCGTAAATATGCGCCATTTCCTTTACCGTGCGTGTTTCTGAAAAACATTCCGCCGTCCTGCGCCCTTTTTGCCCCATTGCTTTTCGCAGGCCGGGGGAGCGGTACAGCTTTTCAATCCGATCGGCAAACGCCGCGCTGTCTCCGGCCGGCACGAGAAAACCATTCACACCGTCTTCAATGATCTCGCGGTGCCCCCTGTTGTCCGCGGCAACGACGGGCTTTTCGGCAGCCATCCCTTCAAGCAGATTCATACCGAGCCCTTCGCGGAGACTTGAGGCGACAGACAGATCGGCAAGCTGAATCAGCTCATGAATGTCGCGGCAAAAACCGTAAAATCGCACAATGTCGGATACCCCGAGTGATTCAGCCTTTTTTCTGTACGGCTCTTCCATCGCGCCTTCTCCGGCAAATACGAGTTTCAGCTCCGGGATGCTGCGCTTCAGCAAGGCCGCAGACTCAATGAGGATACCCTGATTTTTGTTGCCGTTTAATTCGGCGGGATATACGAGGATAAATTCCCCGGCGCTGAAGCCGTGTTTTTCTCTCAGCCGTTCACTTTCTCCCCGGCTCACAGGGCGGAACCTGTCTGTATTAACACCGATGCCGTGTATTTTTTTCGCATCGCAATCCGTTTTTTTCATTTGCTTGGCCCGTTCGAAATCTTCTTCATTAATGGTAATGAGACAATCCGTATAAGAAGAGAGAAATTTTTCGATCGGGTAATAAAGAAGCCAGTTTTTCAGAGGCGCTCCGTCGCAGAAGTGAAAGCCGTGCGCGGTGTACAGCACCTTTGTCCCTTTTTGGCGCGCTTGTCTCGCAGCAAGGCGGGTGAGTACGCCGCCGACCGGCGTATGACAGTGAATCATGTCATAGCCGTTGTCTTGAATGAGCTGCTTCAGCCGCCTGTAAACAGAAAGATTTTCGGGATGAAACGGGGAGCGCCGGATCGGAATGGAAAACTTTTTATCAACGAACGGAAGGTTCATATGACCGCCTGCCGCGACGTGCACCTCCCAGCCCATATCCTGAAACCATTGAAAATACGGAAGGTGAAAGGCTTTAAAATGATAATCGACAGTGGCGCAAAATAATACTTTTTTCGTCATCTTTCTGTCCTCCCATCACACGCCTGCGGCAGCTTCTTCATGTACTGATTCAATCGCCTCAAACAGCCGTTTTCTCAGCTCATCTTCAGGCAGACGGCTGAATTCCTCCATAAAACGGATGAGCACGGCCCAATCCCCGTCGATCGCTTTCCCGATATGGATTTTCGGAAAAATCTGTTCCGTATGTACTTCATTATGATTCAGCAGTTCTTCATACATCTTTTCTCCCGGGCGGATGCCGGAGAATTCAATGGGAATCTGTTCTGTCGTATAGCCTGATAAATGAATCAGGTTTTTTGCCAAGTCGACGATTTTGACAGGCTCTCCCATATCCAGAACGAAAATCTGCCGCCCTTTTGCAAGCGCCCCCGCCTGAATGACGAGTCTTGACGCTTCGGGAATCGTCATAAAATATCTTGTCATCGCCGGATGCGTGACGGTGACGGGTCCGCCTTTTTCAATCTGCTTTTTGAAAATCGGAATGACGCTGCCGCGGCTTCCGAGCACATTTCCGAAACGGACGGCGGCGAATTTGGTGCGGCTGACCTTTCCGAGGTTCATGATGACCATTTCCGCAAACCGCTTCGTCGCGCCCATGACATTGGCCGGATTGACCGCTTTGTCAGAAGAAATCAGCACGAATGTTTCCGTTCCGCACATATCGGCGGCTTCGGCGACATTTTTCGTGCCGATAATATTGTTTTTGACGGCTTCTTCCGGATTATGTTCCATTAACGGCACATGTTTATGAGCGGCCGCATGATAGACGACGTGCGGCTCATATTTCTTCATCAACGTAAAGATTTTATCTCTGTCCTGAATATCGGCAATCTCCGCGTGAAAAAGCACCTCTTTGCCGAAGCGTGCGGACAGTTCGTTATGCACCGAATAAATGCTGTTCTCCCCGTGGCCGAGAAGGACGATTTCATGCGGAAGAAACGCGCTGATCTGGCGGCAGATTTCAGAACCGATAGAGCCGCCGGCGCCCGTGACCAGAATCGTTTTCCCCTTTATGCTGTCAGAAATTTTGCTCGTATCAAGGGTGACCGGTTTTCTGCCGAGGAGATCTTCGGCTTTTACATCCCTGATGTGTCCGGCAGCCTGCGTTCCGAGCAGGATCTCATCAAATTGCGGCATGATTTTAATATGGGCGCCCGTCTGCACACATTCTTTGTACAGCGTCTGGAGCTCATGGGGGCAAAGAGACGGAATGGCGATGATGATATGGTGAATTCTCAGCCTCTGCACCGCCGGCATAATGCTTTCTTTTCCGCCGATGACGGGCAGGCCCATAATTTTCAGCTTATGCTTCGTCTGATCATCATCAATAAAAGCCACCGGCATGATGCCGAGATCATTTTTCTGCGTAAGCTGACGGGCGAGCAGTGTTCCCCCTGCGCCCGCGCCAATGATCAGCGCCCGGGAAGAGTCATTTTGCTTCCTGCCGATCGTTTCTTTCAGCACGCGCGAAATCATCCGGCTTCCTCCGATAAACAATAGCTGAATCATCCAGCTGACGGCTAAAAGCCGGAACAAAATCGTGTGGAACACCCCGTATTGGACGGCGGCTGTTACGGCTGCGGACAGAGTGATCCCCTTCAGCAGATCAAGCAGCTCGCCTATTCCCGTATACGTCCATACCTGCTTATACTGATGAAACATAAAAGCGCATACATGGTGGCTGATCAGCATGCTCACGGCGGTCAGCAATAACGCTCCGGAGTCATAAAAGTGATAAGAATCCTCAAAAAATTGATATCCTATAACAACGGAAAGTAAAACGAGATACGTATCCAATGCAAAAATCATTGAAAGTCTTCTCCGGTAAGTCAATCTTTCCCCTCCTCATTTATCGGTTTAGCTGATACGGTTTTCGTAAAAAAACTGGCATAACAGCTAAGCCGATAACAATGCATCATCTTAAGATAAATTGGGCATTTAACCCGTCCTCACACCCCGCCACCGACGACCAGCATCTAAGGCAGCAGAAACCGCTGCCCACAGCAGAGCCGAGTGCCTCCGTTGATAAAGGTAAGGAGACATCACCTGCACCGCTCAATACGAGTAGTGCTCTGTTTTTTTGATCTTCTTTTTATTCAGCAGCGCGCCCAGAAGCTTCGCCTTTGACTGCTGGAGTGCGTCTTTCGCCTTTTGGACGGTATCCATTTTCGTTTTTCCGCTCAAAACGACGAGAACGCTTCCATCCGTCTGGTTCGCTAAAATCTGTCCGTCAGCCACCGCCAAAAGCGGAGGTGAGTCGAAAATAACAAGACTGTACCGGCTGTACATCTCCTGAATCAGCTCTCCCATCGCCTTTGATGACAAAAGCTCTGCCGGATTCGGCGGCGTCGGCCCGCTCGTTAGAACATAGAGGTTGTCAATCAGCGTTTTTTGCACAGTTTCATCAAGGGAAGCGTTTCCGACTAACACATTCGTAAGGCCTTGTACATTTTCAAGCTGATAAGTCTCGTGTATCGTCGGTTTTCGTAAATCCGCATCGACGAGCAGCACCTTTTTCTCCTGCTGCGCAAATACCGCGGCAAGATTGGCGGCGCTGAATGATTTTCCTTCTCCCGGAACGGAAGAAGTGACGAGAATGGAGCGCAGATGGGTCTGGACAGAGGAAAACTCAATATTTGTCCGAATGGTGCGGTATTGTTCAGCCACCAATGATTTGTGATGTAAAACAGATATTTGAGCCAATCCCCGTCTTGACTTCTTTTTTCTGAATCCCAAACGCCTCACTCCCCGAAATGTTTTTCATCAGACCGTGTCTGCTGATTTTTGATATCATACACAACCCCTAAAACGGGCAAGTCAGTTTTTTCGCTGAGCTGCCGCTCGCTCTTAACGGTTTCATCAAGAAAGTGGAGAAAAAACGCAAGCGTCACACCGGCCATAAGAGCCGCACCGAATGCCATCATGATATTCCGGATGCGCGAAGGCTTGACCATCGGGCTTTCCGATGCTTTCGCCTCAGACAAAACGACGACGCCTTTTATATTCATCCTGTCGCGGACTTCTTTTTTAAATGTCTTCATCAGCGTGTTCGCTATAGCGGCGGCCTTTTTCGGATTCTCATCCTGCACCGCTGCGGTGATGATTTCTGAATCGGTTTCGCTGCTTGTCGTGATCTTCGCTTTTAAAGCGGATGCCGTCTCAGAAAGATGCAGCGTCTGTTTCACTTTCTCAAGCACAACCGGGCTTTTCATTATCGTTTGAAACGTGGTGCTGTAATGAAGATTCAGCTGAACGTCGCTGAGATTTGAATTTTTTTCACCGCTTGTTTCATGAATGAGCACTTGTGTCGACGCCTGATAAACGGGCGAAATCACCCGGAATTGGATGTATCCTGTTATCAGCGTCACCGCTGCTGTCATGATAAAAATCAGTAAAAATCTGTGCTTAATAATGTCAAATAATTCTTTAAAACTCATATTCTCATTCATGTAATATACAGCCTCATCCTTATTGCATCAGGCTTAAACGCCCCCTTCTGTTAATGATTGGATTATAAAAGAAAAGCTCGAAATTTGAAAATTTTAAATTAAGCCATTTGGTTCTTTTTAAAGAACATTATCGTGATTTTCCTCTTATTTACTGCACTTACCTTTCAATTTTAAATTTTATAAAGAACGGAAAATTTCTTATAATGAACGAAAAAATGTCAGTATGCAGGGGAGAATTCAGCACAATGATTGGAAGAATAATACGTTTATACCGCAGAAGAAAAGGCTACTCTATTAATCAGCTAGCAGTCGAAGCGGGAGTCTCTAAATCTTATTTAAGCAAGATAGAACGGGGGGTTCACTCAAATCCGTCCATCCAATTTCTTAAAAAAGTGTCCGCCACCCTTCAAGTCGATCTGACGGAGCTTTTTGATGCCGAAACGATGCTGCATCATATGGGAGGCACGGAAGATGAGTGGCGCATTCATCTCGTGCAGGCCGTGCAGTCAGGCATGCCGAAAGAAGAACTGTTCACCTTTACGAACAAACTGACTGAAAAACGGCCGGAGCCCGCACCCTACCGCAACAGAAAACTGACTGAATCTAACATTGAGGAATGGAAAGCGCTGATGCAGGAAGCAAAAGAACTCGGCTTGTCCGTTCAGGAAGTCAGGTCATTTTTAGAACGAAAGCGTTACTGATCATATGCAGGTGAAAGGGATTTCATTCGCTTCATATCTTCATCTCTGTATATAATGAAAAGAAAAAAGGGGATGAAATCATGACTGTACTTACCGTTCAAACCCGCTGCGGCGCATTAAAAGGAACTGCCGGCCGCGGTGTCCGCACATGGAAGGGCATCCCTTACGCCAAGCCGCCCGTCGAAGAGCTGAGATTTAAAGCGCCGGAGCCGCCCGCACCTTGGGACGGCGTAAAACATGCCGACGCGTTCGGACCGGTTTGTCCGCAGCCGGCTGATTTGCTGTCCATGTCGTTTTCCGGAGATGTTCCGCCTCAATCTGAAGATTGCCTTTACCTGAATGTGTTCGCCCCAGAATCAGAGGGTGTGAAACGGCCTGTCATGGTATGGATTCACGGCGGCGCATTTTTTTTAGGCGCCGGAAGCGAACCGATTTACGACGGGTCTGCTCTTGCCGCTGAAGGAGATGTCATTGTGGTGACACTTAATTACAGGCTCGGGCCGTTCGGTTTTTTACATTTGTCATCTATTCATGACGCATATCCCGGCAATATCGGCCTGCTCGATCAGATCGCCGCGCTGCGCTGGGTGAAGGACAATATTTCCGCTTTTGGAGGGGACCCTGATAACGTCACGGTATTTGGTGAATCGGCAGGCGGCATGAGCATCGCCTCTCTTATGGCAATGCCTGGCGCAAAAGGCCTGTTTCATAAAGCCATTTTAGAAAGCGGGGCCTCTCAGACGATGACTGCTGATATGGCAAAAGACATTGCCGAGACTTTTATCAGCGAGGCCGGTATTCAGACAGATGACATGAGCAAACTGCATACCCTCCCGACAGATGACATTCTCACAGCTGCCGGAAAAGTGAACAGTATAAAGGGACAGAATATTTTTCATCTTTTTTATCAGCCGGCCATAGATCCGGCCACATTGCCGGAGGAACCTGAAAAAGCGATTCACGGCGGTGCGGCAGAAGGCATACCGATACTTATCGGCACCAATCGGGATGAAGGATATTTATTTTTCACCCCTGATTCACCTGTTCATTCCGAGCGGGAGCACGCCGATTATTTGCGCCATCACCTTGGAGAAGAGGGCTATTTGCAAGCGGCATCCTTATATCCTCATTCCTTAACGGGACAAATTGATATGATGACGGATCTGATATTCTGGCGGCCGGCTGTCGCTTTCGCACAAGGACAGTCGCGATTCGCACCGGTCTGGATGTACCGCTTTGACTGGCATGGCGAAACACCGCCGTTTCATAAAGCGGTTCACGCTCTGGAATTGCCGTTTGTGTTCGGAAACTTTGATTCTTTGAAAAAGACGCTGCAGAAACCGCTCGGTGAAGATGCAAAAGAGCTCTCCAGGCTGATGCAATCCGCATGGCTGGCCTTTGCGAAAAAAGGAAACCCGGACACCGCTCAGCTCCATTGGCCTCAGTATGAAACAGGCTCGCGTGAGACGCTCATTTTCAACACAGCCGTCTCGACGGAAAGTGATCCCGATTCTGCCAAACGCCGCATCCTGTTTCAAGCATAAAAAAACCCCAAGGGATCAGGTTCCCTTGGGGTTTCGTTTTCATCCCAGTTCAGACCTCAGTCATTCGACTTCGCAGAATACCATTTTCCATATTAACCCTTATATGTTATATTCTTTTATAACTGGTCATCTAACCATTCATAAAGGAGTTTTTATATGGAGAAATCAAGTATTATCGGCACAGCTGCCGTTATCATCGGGGCGCTGATGATCTTAGTTTCAGTTGTCTTCCTGCGCGACACTGATTTCTATGCCGTGAGATGGATAGGGGCTGTCATCATGGCTGCAGGATTTTCATACGGGCCGGCCCACACAATTTCAAAACATAAAAACAAACATGAAAAAGAAACCCGGTAGCCTTACTGGGTTTCTTTCATCTATTTTATTTATCTCACTTCATAATGCAATTCCGCAAATTGTTTATAGCGCCGGACATCCGTCAGCTTCAGCCCGGTCTCCCGGTCTCCGGGTTTGAATAACGGAATTCCCCGGCCGAGCAGAACAGGGGCGATCTGAATGATAAACTCATCGACATTCCTTGACCGCTCATGAATATCCCCCCTTTTTACAAGTTCATACAACCAATTCTACCGTTTTTTCGTTTCTTTCTGCTTTTGAGATACTGTTAAGATACCGTCTATCCATCTTCCGGTAATCGGCATAAAGAAATGAAGGATGAGCCCTCCTAAACAAACGGTAAATAACGTCCCGATGCCGACCGGACCTTTTAAGATCAATGCCAATATGAAAAACAGGAAGTAAATGACCGTTCTTGAAAAAAAGATGCTTCTTCCTGTTAATTCGCGGATAATCAACGTTAACCGGTCAACCGGGATCGGTGCGAAATTTGTGTGCAGATAAGCCGCCGTTCCAATCCCGATCACAACCAAACCGATGGCAAAACAACCCGCTTTTTCGTACCATGGTTCAGGCACTATAAAACGATGCAGGAAAAATAGCCACATATCAATCCCGATTCCCGTTATAAACGCCGTAATCATCCCTGAAAATTCCGGTCTTTGTCTTTTTAACATTGAATTGCAGCATATTACCAGGAAAGCTATGATGATTTCCCAGCTTCCCACAGTCAGCCCGGCATGTACAGACAGCCCCACGATTAGCGCATCGAAAGGCGACGTTCCAAGATCAGATTGAATCGTGACAGAAATACCAAAAGTTAATATGATGATTCCCAAAACATAAAAAACATATTTCATTTTACCGGCCTCATTTTTGTGTTTTATGTTGCAATTACAATAAAATCACGTTATGTTTAATATACGGTATTTTTATTGCAATTACAATATTTCATAAATAAGAAAGGAGCTGTATGAACATGAGCATCAAATTAAAAAAATGCAGCCTCGACGATATAACAGCACTCCGTGAGATAAGCATTGAAACATTCAATGATACATTTACAGATCAAAATTCACTTGAAAATATGAAGGCTTATTTGGAAAATGCATTCCGCTCCGAACAGCTGAAAACGGAATTAGCCAATCGGTCTTCACAATTCTATTTTGTCTATTATGATGATGACCTTGCGGGATATGTAAAAATCAACATGGATGAAGCTCAATCAGAAAAAATGGGTGATGATTCTCTGGAAATTGAGAGAATTTATATAAGAAAAAACCACCAGAAACACGGACTTGGCAAATATCTGCTGAATGAAGCTGTGAAAATCGCTGCCGAGCACAACAAAAAGAAAATCTGGCTTGGCGTATGGGAAAAAAACGAAAACGCAATCGCCTTTTATAAAAAAATGGGGTTTGTCCAAACGGGAGAACACTCTTTTTATATGGGGGATGACGAACAAGTCGACTTTATCATGACGAAGACCCTGTCGTAAAAACCGCAGGATTTCCTGATTTCATATACAAAAAACCCGGCAGCTGAGCCGGGTTTTTTCTATTATTTTAATTTTCCTGCGCGAATATCATCTGTCATTCCTTCGTACGGCGCTTCTGAAATCAATGATTCGTTATTGATTCCCGCATTGTTGAGATACGTAATATCCGCAAACTCGGGAACGACATATTTAGGATACGTCTCATATTTCTCACGTGACTCTTTCATCACATCAATGTAATCATTTTGGTAGCATACCGTGATTTCGGGATGCTCATGCACCCATTTCGGGAAGAAAATAATCCCGTGCATCCGTTTTTCATTCGGCATAAAGTTTAATGAAACGTCTGTGCCTGTCGGTTCAGTCCATGACACTTTATATACGCCTTCTGTCAGCTTTACGATATTCACTTCTTGGTCGCGCACCCAGCGTCCGCCTACCATACCACTATGAATCCGATAGTCGATCGTATGATCATTTTTAATATAAATTTCATACTCCCAGCCGTTTTCATACGTGTAAATCATATGGCTTCCGATAAAGTTTTCCATGTCGACTCACTCTCCATATCATTATTGAACTTCATAAATATCCAACCGAATGTCATCCGGCAAATTGATCGCAGCCCCGATAAACAGCCGGTCCTGCAGAAACTGATATGCCTCACTGCTTGTTTCAAACATAGGCACAGTGCGAAAATAAACATGCTCGGGATCAATGATGCGGTTCACTGAATCATTGATGACTTTTTTAAAGAAGGTTCATTCAAGAACGTATCACCTCCCGAGATATTATGTTTATTCAAACATGTAACTATTTACACGTTTAATTGTAACGCTGTTAAAATGGACTGTCAAATAATGAGCTGTCTCTGATAAAGTTTACCCGAAAAAAGAGGTGTTCAACAAAAAAGACAAGGGCGGCACATGCCGAACCCTTGTCTTTTTTGTTTAGTGTATGCTCATACCAGACGAGCGTCTTTATTAATAATCGCAATCTTTATCTCTGCATTCTTTCTTTCTCACAGCATCTATAGTGTGTCCCATAATCTTGTCATTTGCCTTATCATAAATACCGTCAAATTTATTTGATGTATCATCGTTGTAATAACCAAATACCTCTATCCCGCCCATTGGATCTGTTTCATATTTATCTTTAAATGTAACGTTATGTATTCCTTCATAATTCGCTTTGATAAATTTCTCCATTCGTTCTTGAGCAATCTTTACCTCTTCTGCCTGTTCATTTTTATCATTAATATTCTTCATTATAAAACCCCCAACTGCTATAATAATAATTATAAGGATAAAAATGTATTTTTTCATAGAATCACCCTTTCAATAATTCATTTTACATTATATGTGAGGAGTTTTGTATGGCCAAGAACATAAAAGTACCTGAAGTATCGGATGAAACTTATTATTTACTTAGTCGGTACGCATATAATTATAATAAACTGAAAGAAAGTCTAAAAAACAATCAACCTATTATAGCTGATAGAAATATCCCTTGGTATGTTGAGAAAATAAAAACTGACGAAGATACTGGATTGGACGCAGTTGTACTATCAAAAGGAGAAAAAACACACAACGGCAAATGGGTGAAATCAAAAAACCCCGAAAACGTGGTCGTCGCCTTTGCCGGAACCGATATCGGAAAAGACCCGATCAATGACGGCGCAAAAGCGGACGGCGGGAATATTGTTTTCGGAAATGATCCGCAAAAAGAAGTGTATTATATTGTAAAAAAAGACGCGGAGGATACCTCGAAAACACTCGGAAAATACAATGGAACGCCCTCTCAAGACGCCATGCTCACAACCGGAAAGTATAAGCTGATAACGAAAACATCACAAATCGATCAAGCCGATCAGCTGGTACGGAGCGTAAAGAAAAAGTATGCCGGAACGTCAACGATTATTTCAACAACCGGCCATTCACTCGGCGGCGCTGAGGCCGAATACAGCGCGGTGAATAATGATATTTATGCCGTTGCGTTTAACAGTCCTTCCGTCGTGAAACTGCACGATGAAGAAACACAGAAAGACATCAACAGCGGCATATACGATCCTTACATCCGGTCAATTATCAATCCGGACGACATGGTCGGGGCGGGTTATTGGAACGAATATGACCGCCACAACGGGACAACGATTTATACGAAAAACCCCTCACTCTCACAGTTCAGCCGAAAGCAGCGGCTTGATGGGAACTTAAACGAGCAGATCAGCAAGAATCTCGCTTATTTCTTTACTACCGTCATTCTGAGAAATCCGGATACACACGGCTTAAACGAAGCGAATTTCATATTTGACCGAAACGGAAACATCACAAATCCGAACGGAGATGAGTTAGTCTTCGATAAAAACCTCGGCGCTCTTCTGCCGGCCGGTGCGATCGGAAGCGGAGACACGATAAAAGTAACGCCGAAAAATGCAAAGAAGCTGGCTGAAAAGGTGCAGGCCATGACTGAGGATTTGCGGACGATGAAAAAAGAAGCGCAGAACGCCTATCAGGAGCACGATGAAAAAATTGCCGAGCTGAAAACCGAATTTTACGGCCAAGTCGGACACGGCTTGTTTGATCAGCTTCAAGCACAGGACGTGACCAATACAATTGAAGATATTGCGCAATCCTACGACAAAGGCCCGATTTTTTACGACACTCAGGCTGAGCAGGCGTTTATTGATTCTTTGCAGGCGGCGATCACAGACCTTGAAGAGATCGGCGGATTCTTACATAAAATAGCGGACAAATTTCAGGAAAAAGACCAGATGCTCGCAAACTGGTTAAGATGATAGAGGTGGATACATAATGCCGACATTAGACGAACTTTTAGAACACAAGGATGACCCGATGAAGAAAAGGCTGCAGCGGCAGATGCTGAAAACCGTCATGACGCAGGCAGCGGGAACAAAACTGGAAACAGTGCGCCAAACGCTGAAACCGACATTCGAAATGGACACATTGAAAGATGAATTATATGAAGTTTGAACAGCTTCGAAGGCAAGGCGCAAAAAGCTCTCGCACAGCGGATCAGTGAAAGTGCGCGGCTGATTGCCGGCACCGAAAATAACAGAGACACATTCATTAACAGTTTCAAAACAAGGTAAAATAAAAAGCCTCGCAGATTTATTATTTGCGAGGTTTTTCCTATCGTCTTAACTGAAACGCTCGGAGAATGTATCATATACCTCTATGAACGTTGATATATAAGGTTTTTTGATAATCCTTTTGCAAAAGAACATGTTGAATCTAAAATGTGATCCGCCAGTCGGAATGAGTATCCGGCGGGAAGTGTGAGCGGGAGAATAAAAGAAGCTTATCATGAACATTAACAAAACACGGGGTTTATTGTATAAGATCGCTCGTATTCTTGGCGATGTTTAAGCTGCTAGAAACGGCACGCTTGGAAAAAGGATAAACTCCCACGCTGCAGGAAAAGCCACCGGGACACTAAACGAGCAGGATTTTTTTCGGATAGGCTATATCCTCTTTTAAACACAATCCTTATTTGGTAAAATAATGGGTATTGTAAGAAAGGAGTGATTGAAGCGTGTTATTGTTCATAGGAAAGTTCATATTGCTCTTTTTGTTCTGTACATTAGTGTATTATTTATTTAAAGTGGTTTATTACAATGTTGGTAAGAAGGTCGCTCTCAATGCCTCAGAAGGAACAAAAGCCAATTGGGTTGCGAACGTCTTAATTAAAAACGGTACTAAGCTTACTGACGGAGATTACTTTATGGTTGCTGTCGTTACGGCATTATGGCTTATGCTGAGATAATATAAAAGCCCCCCTTGCAGGAGGCTTTTTCTTATTCAGTTGGATAACCGTTTGCCTTACAGAAACTTTTAATATATTTGTTTTTCTTGGCAAATTTTCTGCATGCTTTATTCATTCCGGCATTATAGACTTCTTTCAAAAACTGTTGAGCTAATCCAGCAAGCCCGATTGCTGTCAAAAGGGCAAGCAACTCTTGCAAAGCAATATAAACTACCCAAGGGATAGCTGGTACAAATGTCGCTGAGGCATCCCCGTTGATTTCAACTTTTTCACCTTTGTTTTCCTCTAACCATTTTACTTGTTTGCTCGGAATACTTTCATAAAACATCGACATATTAAATAATTCTTCGCTTGAATAGCCAATTTGTTTAGCTTTTTCAACATCTATGGTGTATGTAAAATCATCGTTGAGTTTTAATGCACTTTGAACAAATTTCTCTGCTTTTTCGTAATCAGCCTCAGTAACTTGTTTTAATGCTTCGCTGATCTTCTCTTCCGAAGTTAAATTCTTCATGATTGATTTTGCTTCTACGGTGTTGGCAGGAGTGCTTAACAGGACAGTGACCAAAAGAGCGACCGACGACAAAATGATAATCGCACTACTCTTCAACTTCCTCATTCCTTTAATCATTCCTTTCTGCCAATTTTATTACATGTTAAATGTTATCATATTTACCAATTAAATTGAAACCCCGTTTTACATTTTAAAGTTCTATTAATATATTAGTTAAGCCTCTCTAAAATAAGAAGGAGCTTTTTTCTATTAATCAACGACGCTTTCATTTTAAGACATTGGTAACAATCATTATCATACAATCTTTTCAACGATCGGCTTTATAGTTGGATTGATATTTTTAGTTTTTCACCAAACAAGATAAAATCCATTTATGATGTATCAAAACGATTAGGACTTGCTAGTATTGATACGACTCAAAGCCATGTGCAAAGATTGCGTAAAACAAAATGAAATAATAACGTTTTTTAACGCTTTATCGGGTTCCCAATAAGTCCATCGAAACAAAGAAAAACCCTTGCGCAGCAAGGGTTTTCGACTTCTTTAGGCTTTATTAATTTAAAGCTATCTAATGCTTATGACGCGCTCGGAGGGATTCGAACCCCCGACAGACGTGGTACCGGAAACCACCGCTCTATCCAACTGAGCTACGAGCGCACGTTTTTTCAATCAGATACCTTTATATTATAATAAAGACACGCGCAGAAAGCAACACTTTTTCAATAATAGTAAACTTTACGGCGCTTATGCTGCAGTGATGTATGTATAGTAACAGGATTATGCAGCGTCCCCATGCAGCATAATCCCGCCCCGCATAACGGCTTGGTTTTCAAAAGGTTCACACGCCTGATGCGATCAGTCATTTCAGCTGCTCAGTACTTTTCCAGCCACTTCAGAAAAAGCACGTTTCAGCTTTTTTTCCAAATGTCTTTTAACGTCCAATAGGTGAATTCCTCAACCTTTACAGCGCCTTTCTCAGAAAACAGCTCAAGCCCCAATCTGCCCTCTTTCGGATAGATACGGCTTGTCATTGTTGCTTCTCCATGATTGGCGAATACTTCAATCGAAGATCTGTCAATAAATATCCGCAGCGCCAGCTTGCCGCTTGCATCCAGCCGCACTCTTCTCACACCGTCTTTCGCTTTTCCCATTTTGGTGCAATTAAGTGTCAATTTTTTATCCGTTAGATTGTACTTAAGCACAAGTTCTTCTTCACCAAGGCCGCGAATCTTAAAACCTGCCGATTCGGCATCGCAATCGTTGATATCAAACACGACTCGGGCTTCAAGCAGATCTTCGGACGTCTTTGCCAAGTAACTCCCTGATATCTGCCGGCCGGCACATTCCCGGTATTCCTTTGTTCGCAGCTGTTTGGTTTCTTCCGCGGGATTCATCAAAAGTTTATGATCATCACGCAATGTCAGTTCTCGCGGCAGCGTCAATGCACCACACCATCCGTCCGCTTTTGTCGGCATCTCAGATTCCCACATATCCATCCAGCCGATAGCAATTCTGCGTCCCTTATCATCCAGTAATGTTTGCACGGCGTAAAAGTCATGGCCGTAATCCAGCTCTGTAAAAGCGCCATGTGTAAATGTATTTGTTTCATCATTATAGTCACCGATTAAATAACCGGTTTGATGTAAATTGTTATATGAATCGCCGTTCGCTTCAATACCCTGTGGCGAAATCAGCAGGACATGTTTGCCGCCTAATTCAAAGAAATCCGGACATTCCCACATATAGCCGAGATGACCGTCGCTTTGGGCGAGAACACCTGCGTATTCCCAATCACGCAAATCAGATGAACGGTATAAAACGACCCGTCCGACGTTTTCTTTTGTGGAGTTGCCGATGACCATATACCAATCATCGCGATGCTTCCATACTTTCGGATCGCGGAAATGACGGGCGCTGTCTTCCGGCGGTGCCGCAATAACCGGGTTTTCCTGAAGCTTTTCAAACACAACCCCATCTTGGCTGACCGCAATATTTTGAGTTTGATAGAAAAGGTCTTTCTCTTGATCAATCATATTATGACCTGTATAGATTAAAGTAAGGCGTCCGTTATCATCGGCCGCGCTTCCCGAAAAACAGCCGCTTTGATCAAATGCATCACCCGGAGCCAAGGCAACCGGCAGGTGCTCCCAATGAATGAGATCTTTACTCTTTACATGTCCCCAATGCATCGGCCCCCAATGCTCATCATACGGATGATGCTGAAAAAAGACGTGGTATTCTCCTTTAAACTGAATAAGCCCGTTCGGATCATTGATCCAATTCGCCCGGGGCATAATATGGTACCCCAATCGATATCTTTGTTTCACTTTGCCCTCGGCTTCCTTCAAAGCTTCTTCCGCCTGCTGAATTCTATCCATTTGTAACATCCTCTCTATCCGATTTTTTGCAGATGCTGGACACGCCTGCTGTTTTGTTTCGGGCCCAATAAAGTAAATATGGAGATGACGGTAAAAACAAAGACGACCATTCCCATGATGAGATAGGTTTGCCGGAACCCCGCACTGTCATATAATCCTCCCGCCAGCGGCGACAGAATCGACGCGCCTGCCTGAGATGCAAATTGAAAACCGACGAGATAAAGGACGGACGACAGACGCGTATCGAAATTGGCCGCCAAATATTTAAAAACGGCGATCAGCATAATCGGCAGTTCCAGTGCATGGATGAGTTTCATTGATGAAATCCCTACAGGCTCAACTGCAATTCCGGACCCGACGATGCGGAAAGCCATTAAAAACCCCGCTAAAATCAAACTCTTTTTCGCTCCGAACTTATTGACGATAAAAGGCGCAAGAAACATCATGCCGGCTTCCAAAAATACCTGGACTGAATTAAGATAGCCGAATACTTGGTTGCCTATCGCCACTGAAGGAAACAAAGACGCATAATAGATCGGGAACTGCTGATCATATACGCCGTAAATGCAGGTCACGCCGATAATGTACATCATAAAAAACCAAAAATCCTTTAATAAAAAGAGCCGCCCCACATCTTTTAACCGGACCGAATCCGCTCTGTTTTTCTCGTGGTCGGTCATTTCGATTTTTACAGACATGATAATGGCCGTTAAAATGACGGCGGAAACAGACGCGATCCAGAAGTTGATATTGGGGTTGATATTGAAAAGCTGCCCTGCAAAAAATGCAGCCGCCGCCCAGCCCAGTGAGCCCCACATTCTTGATTTTCCATACTCGAAATGATATTTTCGGCTGACCTTTTCAATGTACGTTTCAATCGCGCCTATCCCCGCCAAAAAGCCGGCTCCCAAATACAGGCCTCCGACAATGGCGCCAAGAAAGACATTGTACTGTAAAAGCGGTCCATAGATGAAAATATAAAACGGACCTGTAAATAAGAGAAGAAAGCTGATCATAAATAAGATCTTTTTCTTCAGCCCCAATCTGTCAGAAATAAAACCGTAAAGAGGCTGCATGCACAAGGCAAATACGGCGTTTACAGAAAAAATAATGCCTGTCGCTGACCCGTTTAAATTCATTTCCTGCCCCAGCCAAATCGCAAATAAAGAATAGCTGGAAGACCAAGTAAAAAAGAAAAAGAAAAAATAAGCACTCAGTTTCCAATACAGACTTTTTGCGTTTTTCATTTTCACCGCTCCTTTAATAGGACCTTTTCATCCACATTCCCGAACCGCTGAGCCACGCCATTCTCTCTATATATAAAGTAAGCGCTTTCTTTTTTAGCGCTGTCCAGTACTTCACTTTTTCTGCATCACGCGAACAGCCGCCGTCACTTCCATTCACCCTCTTTGTAAAGCGCTTTCATAAAGAATTTTATGTCAACCGGTTTCATATGTCAATCGGTTGACATACAATTTTCTGATTATTCAAATCAAACAAAACGCACCCCTAGCAGAAATATGGAATTTCCTTGCGCATGTCAGCCCGATTCTCTAAAATAAGTGCGTGACGAGAATTGTAAGCCATTTCAGTAAAGCAGGAGGGCAAGGGAATGAAGCCTAACATTCACGATGTTGCAAAAATAGCGGGAGTTTCCTCTACAACCGTTTCGCGGGTATTAAATAACCGCGGCTATATCAGCGAAAAAACAAAAGAAAAAGTGTACAAGGCGATGGAAGAAATCAATTACTTTCCAAACGATCTCGCCCGCTCTTTATTCCGTAAAAGAACCAATTTAATAGGGCTTATCATCCCGAACTCCGGCAACCCGTTTTTCGGCGAACTCGCTTTTCATATTGAAAGTATTTGTACGTCCATGGGCTACAAACTGCTGCTTTGCAACAGTTTACATCGAAAGGATAAAGAAGAAAAATATGTGGAGATGCTGATAAGAAACCAAGTGGACGGCGTGATCGCCGTGACTTACAATCGGGGAATTCTCAATTATCATAAGCAAAATCTGCCGATTGTCGCCATTGATCATTTCTTATCGGATTCAATTCCCGTCGTCGGCTCAGACAACTATGACGGCGGAAAAAAAGCGGCGGAACTGCTGATCGAAAAAGGGTGCCGGCACATCGTCCATATCAACGGCCCGCTTGAACTCGAAACACCGGCAAACCTCAGAAGAAAAGCATACGAAGATGTCATGCGTAAACACGGAAGGCAGCCCATTACATATGAAGTACCCTTTTATCAACATGACCACGACATCATTTCAGCGTTATTCGATGAACAGCCCGACACCGACGGAATTTTTGCCAGTGATGATCTGATGGCGGCAGCAGTCATGACCGAGGCCAAAAAACGGGGAAAAGACATCCCGACTCAATTAAAAGTGATCGGTTATGACGGCACCGAAACCGTTCAATCGATTCTTCCGGAATTGACAACCATCCAGCAGCCGATCGAATTGATTTCCAAAACAGCCATCGAGATTTTAGTAAAAGAAATTGAAGGCGAATTTGATGACTTGCCGCTGGAAACGTATTTGCCGGTGAGGTTTCTGGAAGGTCAGACAACTTAATCAGCCGTACGGCACGCCAGCGTTCTATTTCGGCTGCTCAAGCCATATCATTTTCTCAAGCGCCGGCGTTGTTAATACCCATTTTTACTTTGCTGTTTGAACTTTTTGTTTTCTGGGAAAAATGGTGTTAGAAGAAAAGGTTGGCATTTTGGTCAGCGTTTTGTTTGACCTTTATTGACCAAAAATGTATCATGTAAATACATACTTACCTAAAAGGTGAAGGAGGAGCATTATGAATTTAATACCTACAGTCATTGAACAAACGAACCGCGGAGAAAGAGCTTATGACATTTACTCCCGTCTTTTGAAGGACCGTATTATCATGCTTGGATCTGCGATTGATGACAACGTTGCGAACTCCATCGTGTCACAGCTTTTATTCCTTGAAGCGGAAGACCCTGAAAAAGATATTTCCATTTACATTAACAGCCCTGGCGGATCAATCACTGCCGGTATGGCAATCTACGATACAATGCAGTTCATTAAACCGAAAGTATCTACAATCTGCATCGGGATGGCCGCTTCTATGGGAGCATTTTTACTTGCAGCCGGTGAAAAAGGCAAACGTTACGCGCTTCCTAACAGTGAAGTCATGATTCACCAGCCGCTTGGCGGAGCGCAAGGACAGGCGACAGAAATTGAAATCGCGGCAAAACGCATTCTCTTGCTTCGCGACAAATTAAACAAAGTGCTTGCTGAACGTACCGGCCAGCCGCTTGAAGTGATCGAGCGCGATACAGACCGCGACAACTTCAAATCAGCTGATGAAGCTTTAGAATACGGCTTAATCGATAAAGTGCTGACACGCAATACGGAAGACCAGAAGTAAGATCCTGCCTGCAAGAGAGTTTCAAACTCTTGCAGGTTTTTTTATGTTCTATCTTCATTCAAAAAAGTAATGAATGCTTTGACGACAGACAATTCTAACGCTGAAGAATCATACATAAGCCACGTATCACGTATCACAGGCTCGTTATTTTTATAGGACAGCGCTAATGTGTATAATTCATCAGAAGGCTGAAGACAGATTTCCGGCACAACAGAATAACCGAGGCCGTTTTTCACCATCTCTTTACAGGTTTCCTGTCTGTCTACCTCCATTGCAATGAAAGGCGGTTCAGTAAATTGATTATTCCACCATTTTTGAATCAGACTTTTCAAAGAAGCATCAGTTTGATAATAAATCATCGGCAATTTGGGCAGGTCCTCACTGTTGATTTCAGTTTTTGAAATAAGGTACAGCCTCTCTTCATTTAACAGTTGTTTTTCCCCTTGCCAATCATAATTTCCCCTCATAATCCCAAGGTGTACCCCCGAATGATGAAGCAGATCCATCACCTTCGCACTCCATCCCGTATTGACGTGGAATTGAACAGACGGATACTGATCAGAAAACCGTTTTAGAATCGCCGGGAGCTTGTACTGAGCAAAATTGCTTGAGACTCCTAATCTGAGAACCCCGCTGACTTCATGGCTCATATTGAGCATATCATCCTTCATTTTTCTGAATTCCTGCAGCATCTCTTTCGAATATTCAACCAGATATTCACCTTCTGAAGTGAATTCCATCCCTTTTTTTCTTTTATAAAAGAGGCGCACTCCGAATTGCGATTCCAGGTTTTTGAGCCGATAACTTAATGCCGGCTGTGTCATATATAACCGCTCCGCCGCCTTCGTCATATTTTTTTCCTCGAATAATGTTATGAGTACAGCCCAATCTTTTTCATCCATATAAAATCCCCCAAAATATTTTTCTGCTATAAAATTTTCTCCTATTATAAAAGTTTTTTATTCAACTTTATAAAAATTATATGTTTTACTTATAATCCTTATTTATCATACGATATTTTCCAAAGGGACCGGTACCTTTTTATCCACACAAAATGATGTAAGGATGAGACAGCATGGAAAAAGTTCCTGTAACCGTCATGAGAGGCGGCACCAGCAAAGGCGTTTTTATTCTTCAAAAAGACATGCCAGACGATACAAACCTATGGAGCGATTTTCTTTTAGACATCATGGGAAGTCCTGACGAGAGACAAATTGACGGCCTCGGCGGCGGCCATTCTCTCACAAGCAAGGCAGCCATTATTAAGAAATCTGCCAGAAAGGACGCAGATGTTGAGTATACATTTGCGCAAGTTAGTCTGACTGATAAATTTACCGACTTCAAAGGCAATTGCGGAAATATCTCTTCTGCCGTAGGCCCTTATGCTATTGAGAAGGGGCTCGTTCAGGCTGAAGAGCCGGTGACAACAGTCAGAATTTTAAATACAAACACTCAAAAAGTGATCGCAGCAGAAGTTGAAGTCAAAAACGGAACATTTCATTATCAGGGAGACTGCTCGATTCCGGGGGTTCCAGGTACAGCTTCTCCTATTTATCTTTCATTTCACCAGGCTGAAGGGGCGGTGACTGGAAAACTGTTTCCGACCGGTCAGCCTATTGATGTTCTCGATACACCGTATGGGAATATCTCCGTATCGATTATTGATTACGCCAATCCGCTTGTCTTTGTAAAAGCAGAGGACGCGGGGCTTACCGGCATAGAACTTCCGGACGAATATACTCCGGATATATTGGAAAAGCTCGAAATAATCCGATCAATTGCAGCCGAAAAATGCAGATTCGCTCCGAGACATGAGGCTTCGGCAAAATCACCGGCCGTACCAAAACTGACTTTAATCTCATCCCCAGCGGATTATATTGATACAAAAGGGATAAAGAGACACGCTCATGAAATGGACCTTGTCATTCGTATGATGTCCATGCAAAAACCGCATCAAGCTTTAGCCATTACAGGGGCGGTATGCACGACCGCCGGCATGTTATTGCAGGATACGATATTATCTGAATTTTCATTCTCCGGAAAAACGATCCGATTAGGGCATCCAAGCGGCATTTTAAAAACCGAAGCAGATGCTGATCCAGACGGAACAACGATTAAAGTAGTACGCACAGCAAGAAAAATCTCTGAAGGCTATGTGTTTACTAAACAAAGTTACAACATGAATACGCTGAATCACATTGGTTAATACAAGCCCCCAGACAAGTCAAAGATAAACGGAGGAATACGAGATGATCAATGTAAACGTGTCTAATCGACTGAACAGACTGCCTTTTTCAAGGGCTCATCAAGCGGTGCTCGTTATCCTTTCATTCGCTTACTTTTTTGATTTTATTGATTTAAATACGTTTTCATATGCGGCGCCTTCACTTTTAAAGGAATGGAACATATCCACTCATACCATCGCTTTTATTACGTCTGTCTCCTATTTCGGAATGTTTATCGGCGCCTCTGCCGGAGGATGGTTTTCAGACCGTTTCGGAAGGAAAAAAGGTTTAATTCTGGTTGTCACCTTTTTCTCTTTCTTCTCCCTCCTCTCTTCTCTGTCTTGGAATCCAGAAATACTCGGTGTTTTTAGATTTCTTACGAGTTTGGGTATCGGCGCCACGACGATTGTGGCCAGTACGTATATCAGCGAATTTTTCCCATCAGCAGCCAAGGGGAAATACCAGGCAATCTGTATTACGATAGGCATATGCGGAATTCCTGCAGCCGGCTGGGTGGCTAAATTGGTTGTGCCGTCCGCCTCTTACGGCTGGCGGTTTATCTTTCTATTCGGCGCGGTCGGTATTTTTTTTCCGCTGATCGCCAGAAAACTGGAAGAATCACCGAAATGGCTGGATACGAAAGGAAAAAGCGAACAGGCACACCGTATTCTGCTTGAGCTTGAAGCAAAAATAGAAAAAGAAAAGGGTGAACTGCCTGAACCGGCTCCGGCTCTAAAAAGCAGAAAAACCGCTGTAAAATCCGTTCCATATCGGACGTTATTTCAAAAGCCTTTAGCAGGAAGAACTGTTGTTTTAATGACGATGTGGGCAGCTTCCACGATTGCCATTCAAGGCTTTGGCACGTGGGTTCCCACCCTTTTGGTGAAAGAAGGCGTATCAATGGATGAGTCTATCGTATACGTCACTCTGGGAACGATCGGTGCCCCGCTCGGCGCTCTCATCGCGTCGCAAATCTCTGACCGTGTGGATCGAAAGTGGGCCATTTCTGTTTTATCGTTCATTATTATGGCGCTTGGATTCATTTACGGCATCAATCCTTTGCCGATGGTCATTGTCATATGCGGATTTCTCATGCATATGTTTGAGCGTACGTTCAGTTCGATCGCATATGCCTATACGCCGGAATTATATCCGGTTGAAGCCAGGGCGTCTGGAAATGGCCTCACTTATGGCGTGGGACGTCTTGCGAATGTAGCCGGTCCCTTTGTCGTCAGTTTCCTGTATTCAGGCTACGGATTTTTAAGTGTTTTCTTGTTCTTTACAGGCTGCTGGCTCCTTTGTGCACTGACAGTCGGTATTTTTGGAATCGGGTCAAAAAAACAAAAGATGCAGCAGGATGATTTCATATCAGAAGACACATTCGCGCAGCAAAAGTTGTAAACGCATACACCTCAAAGTGCAAAACATCCATCTCCTCAGAGGAAATGGATGTTCTTCTTTCAATCCCAACCGCAGTCTCTTTCTCACCTTATTCTCATACATATGTCTTATCTTTAAGAAAGGGCGTGATACGCATGAGATGGAGAAAACGGTTTTTCCCCAGAAAGAAAAGGTATTTTATGGGCGGAGAACTTTCCGATCAGAATGGTTTAGATGCAACCGCCGAACCATCTTCCTACAGAGCAGTTGATGCCGAAACATATTTCAGACCCTCTTGTCTGCCTGTCCTGAACACAGCAATTGAAAGTTCCTTTTTTAATCCTTATATTGATAGGCCTTGGAAAAACATTCATCTGCCCCAATCCCTCACTTTGGCTCCGGAAAAAACGATCTTACATTATTTTAGTATTTTACGTGAAGCCGAAAATCTTACGGACGAAAAAGCCGGGGGGTGCGGTACAGTCGGCCAGGCCCGCATTCCTTTTCCGCTTGCCTATGCCTTTTTCTCTCCGGCCTGCCGTAAGAAACATTCCTACAAATCTTTTCTTGCCTCATTTGAAGGTATCGGTCAGACCCACCTGATCAAATTGAATCAGCTTGAAAACTTGCGCTATTTCGTTGAGATCGAAACCATTCAAGGTTCAAATCAAAACGTCACGTTTTTCGCTTATTATCACGGTATTGTCCAGTTGGAAAAACACAATGGCCGGTTTCAGATCGGACGAATAACTTGGTATGGTGAAGATTTTTTGTGTGCCGCTTACCATTTGTGGCAGCACAATGCAGAAACCAGCCTTGATATCAAATTTGGCAGCTGGTGCAAGCTAATTAAAAAAAGATGGCCCATCCGGCAGAATGGTTATGTCAAAACAATTGATTTTGACGGAACAGACGGCGGTCATTACCGTTTTGTCTATTTTCAGCTCACGAATGGTACAGACGTGTTAGCCAAACAGCTGAGAAAAAACAGCTCCGGACAATGGGAGCTGATTCATCTTGATACTGACGGCTGCTTATAGGATCTTCCTTACAATTCCCGCCATTTCTTATCTAAAATCGGGTATGTATACCGATTCATCTGCTCAATCAGCTCATCCGGGCGGGAGGAGCTGTGGATCAGCTTCAAATGAGACTCATTCGAAAATCCTTCCTGAATGCTGTACTTGACCATCTTCATCATCGGCTCAAAATACCCGTTCACATTGTAAAGTCCGATTGGTTTTTGATGAATGCCGATTTGCGCCCAGCACAGCACTTCAAATAACTCTTCATAAGTTCCGAAGCCCCCGGGCATGGCAATGTACCCGTCGGCAAGTTCACTCATTTTCGCTTTCCGTTCATGCATGCCGCTGACTTCAATCAGCTCCGTCAGATTTTGGTGAACAATCTCTCCGCTGAACAGTCCGCTCGGCATGACGCCGACAGCTTTTCCGCCGCCTGCCATTAACGCGTCGGCAACGGTTCCCATCAGACCGACCCGTGAACCGCCGTAAACAAGGGCGATTCCCTGCTCCGCCATATATTCACCGAGTTCGGCCGCTTTGCGTTTGTATTCTTCATTTACCCCCGGATTTGATCCCGCAAATACACAAATCGTTTTCATTTTTTCATCTCCGCATCTATATATGTACATCAATAAATCAAAATACACTATATATTGTCCCATCTCTATATGATAATATCAATAAGAATCATACAGGACATAAGGAGTGTTTCACATGCAGATCGCTGAAACAGAACAATGGCTGAAAGACTTTTACGAAAAACGGGGATGGACGGCGTACGGACCATTTATCAGAATCGGCTTTTTAATGGAAGAAGCGGGTGAGCTCGCCCGGGCGGTAAGAGCATATGAAATCGGCAGGGACCGGCCGGATGAAAAGGACGCGACCCAGGCAGAACGCAGGCAGGAGCTGATGGAAGAAATGGGTGACGTCCTCGGAAACCTCGCCATCCTCGCCGATAAGTACGGAATCACTTTAGAAGATGCGATGAGAGCCCATCAGGAAAAACTGATTAAACGTTTTGAAACCGAATAAAAACACGGCCTGTCCGCTTTTTCATGGACAGGCCGCACCTGAATTTACCCCGTTATCTCGTCCTGATGCTCAAAGAAGTGCTGTTTTCCGATTTTATGAAACAGCCCCGTCTTTCGGATCAGCTCCCTCGGCTGAGACTGCAATCCGACGATCATCAATCTGCCGTTATGGCGTTTGATCCGGTTCATGACATTCCCCAGCACCGCTTCTGCGGAAGTATCCATGTAATGCACATTATTCATCAGCAGGATAAGCGTTTTCGGCTTTTCCTGAAGCCTCTCCAGCAATGATGATTCCAATGAATCAATCGAACCGAAAAACAGCGGCCCTTCAATGGAATATGTGCTGACGGACGAATCGTTTTTAACCGATTTGACGGCGGCATGCGGTGTTTTGACGCTTGTCGATTCGCTCATTTTTCTGATAAAGAAAACAAAGGCGAGCACGAGACCGGCAGACACGCCGATGATTAAATCAAACAGAACCGTCAGTAAAAAGGTTGCCGCCAGTACGAATGAATCAGTGTTTTTCAGCCGCATCATATTGGCGACTTCCCTCCGTTC
The DNA here is from genome assembly GCF_059831465.1 of Bacillus sp. 5RYD7K. Taxonomy (NCBI): domain Bacteria; kingdom Bacillati; phylum Bacillota; class Bacilli; order Caryophanales; family Bacillaceae; genus Bacillus; species Bacillus sp. 5RYD7K. The sequence goes on along the minus strand of NZ_CP191200.1, from coordinate 1,454,744 downwards.
ACTCATGTTCCAAGCCACAACCATCAATACCGGTGCCATGCTTGCCAGCGGTACGTGAACGGCAAGCGGGGCGAAGACGAGCAGGACGAGGAGGACGGTGACTCCGTGGACAACACCGGAAATCGGAGAAACTGCGCCGTTTTTAATATTTGTTGCGGTCCGCGCAATCGCTCCCGTTGCCGGTATGCCGCCGAAAAGCGGCGCGGCCATATTGGCGATGCCCTGCCCGACAAGCTCCCTATTGCTGTCATGCCGTGATCCCTTCATATTATCCGCGACCATTGCCGATAATATGGATTCAAGCCCGCCGAGAAGCGCAATGATCAGAGCTGACGGAAACATCATGATCATGTTATCAATTGAGAAATCCGGTAGCTGAAAAGCCGGTAGCTGCCGCGGAATCTCTCCGTAAGCAGAACCGATTGTCGCCATCTTGTCAGGAAAAAACACGACCGCCGCGGCTGTAGATACAAGCAGCGCCACAAGCGCGCCCGGAATCTTCGGCATCAGCCTGGCTGATAACAGCAAAATGGCCAAAGCAATTCCCGCGATCAAAATGCTGTACAAATTAAAGGTTCCGATCTTTTTGCCGATCTCCGCAATGTTAAGGATAAAGCTTTCATGCTTTTGAATATCGCGCAGACCGAGAAAATGGGCGATCTGCTCTGAGAAAATCAGCACCGCGATTCCGGCCGTAAATCCGACGATCACCGGCTTCGGCACGAATTTCATAATCTTCCCGAGCTTAAATACGCCGAACAAGACGAGCATCACGCCTGCCATGAAACCGGCGACAAGTAAATTCTCAAAACCATACTGCATCACAATGGCAAATAAAATGGGAACAAACGCCCCCGTAGGCCCTCCGATCTGATATTTAGAGCCGCCCAACAGCGAAATCAGAATTCCGGCTACAATAACGGTATAAAGCCCGTATTCCGGACCGACCCCGGAGGCGATGGCAAAGGCCATGCCCAGAGGAATGGCTACAATTCCGACGACAATTCCTGCGACTAAGTCTTTCTGAAATTTCTGCAAATTGTATCCATGATATCTGCCGGAAAATTGCATGGTCAGCTGCATCCCCCTTTGACTGTTTCATAGCCGTCAACAACAACATCCAGCGTCCCCGTCCCCGGATCAATCACCAGCCCGTGCACCGGCACCTCTTCAGGCAGGAGCGGATGGTGCCTGACCATATTCACGCTGTGAGCCACGCTTTCCTCGACGCTGTGAAAACCGGACAGCCATGTCTCCAAATCGACTCCCGCATGCTGCAAAAGGCTGAGGCATTTCTCCTCCACGCCGCGCTCTTTTGCTTTATTTAATATGGAGGCCGCATTCAATCCCGACATCCCGCACTCGCGGTGACCTACGATGCAGACTTCCTCAGCCTGCAGTTCATAAACGGCAACCAAAATACTCCGCATGACACTTCCAAATGGGTGAGAAACAATGGCTCCCGCGTTTTTTATGATTTTGGCATCGCCGTTTCTGAGTCCCATCGCCTGCGGCAGAAGCTCCGTCAGCCTTGTATCCATACAGGATACGATGACAAGCTTTTTTTTCGGGAATTTTGTCGTTTGGTAAGGTTCATATTTCCTTTCTTGGACAAACTGCTGGTTGTGCTCCAAAATGCTTGATAAAGAAACCATTTTTCTAATCATCTCCCATCCGATTGTATTGCAAGCCTTCTTACCCAGCTTACAGTAAGGAATTATAGCACAGAAAAAGCCCTCAAAAGCGCTTTCAAAAAAAGACACGATAATTTAACTGTAAATTCAGATTATATTCATTTATATCTTTCAAAAATAATAAAATTTATCTTTATACAAACCTATAAAGCTTTTGAAAACAGCGGTCCCGCGCTTTTTGCCTTCAGAAATATAGGCGGATTCTGTTACGGATTGGAGAAATCACACATGTATATCTCTTCTTCTTTTCATTTTGGGTTCAAAAGAACCAGAAATTCACCGAACGCGTTTGAATATTTCTCACTTTACCGCTTCTCTTATATAATAAAATAGAGATGAAAGACAAAGGAGGAGAAGCCCCGTTGAAACCATATGTATTCATCGCAAAACCGATACCGCCGGAAGTCGAACAAATGATAGGCGAGCATTGCCGCTATGACATCTGGAAAGAAGATACCATTTCAAAAGAAGAATTGTACGAGAAAATGAAGGATGCTGAAGGGCTGCTGACATCCGGAACGGCGATTGACAGTGATTTGCTGGATCACGCGCCGAAACTGAAAGTCGTCAGCAACAATTCAGTCGGCTACGATAATTTTAATATAGAAGAAATGAAAAGACGCGGGGTCGTCGGCACACATACGCCGTACACCTTGGATGACACGGTCGCTGATCTGGCTTTTTCATTAATCCTGTCTTCCGCCAGACGGGTTGCCGAATTGGATCGGTTCGTCCGCGCCGGCAAATGGGGAACCGTTGAGGAAGAATCCCTTTTCGGTATGGATGTCCACCATCAGACATTAGGCATTATCGGCATGGGCAGAATCGGTGAACAAGCAGCCAAACGGGCAAAATTCGGCTTCGATATGGACGTGCTGTACTATAACCGCAGCAGAAAACCGGATGCTGAGAAAGCGCTCGGCGTTACATATGCCGACTTAGATACACTGCTGAAAACGTCAGACTTTGTGCTTTTAATTACGCCGCTTACTGACGAAACGTATCATATGATAGGAGAACGGGAATTTAAAATGATGAAAGATACGGCATTTTTCGTCAATATTTCCCGGGGAAAGACGGTTGATGAAAAAGCGCTCATTCGCGCATTGCAGGAGGGCTGGATAAAAGGCGCGGGTTTAGATGTATTTGAAAAAGAGCCGATCGGCGAAGACAATCCGCTCCTCCAGCTGGAAAACGTCACATTGCTTCCGCATATCGGGTCAGCAACGGCTAAAATCCGTTTGAATATGTTCAAGCAAGCCGCCCAAAACATGATTGACGCCGTATACGGAAAAACACCGAAAAACCTCACGAAAGAATTTCAATGAGAGGAAAAATCCCGGTTGGTTCAGCCGGGGTTTATTTTTCGATAGATCAAAAGTACTATTTTTAAATTCTTTCTATTCCTTTCTCTCGATGCTGATACAATGAAAAGGAATCAGCTTCACATGATGAAAAATGGGAGGTATTGCTTTGAAAAAACGTTTATCATGGATTTCCGTATGTTTACTGGTGCTTTTCTCGGCGGCCGGGATACTGTTTTCAACGAATGCCAAGACGGAAACACCGTCTCACAAGGCACACACAGAAGCACAGGTTATCAACACATTTGACGGGGTTGCAGATTATCTTCAGACATATCATAAACTTCCTGATAATTACATTACAAAATCAGAGGCACAGGCCCTCGGCTGGGTAGCATCAAAAGGGAACCTTGCAGACGTCGCTCCGGGGAAAAGCATCGGCGGAGACATCTTCTCAAACAGGGAAGGCAAACTCCCGGCCAAAAGCGGGCGGACGTGGCGTGAAGCGGATATTAACTATACATCAGGCTTCAGAAATTCAGACCGGATTCTTTACTCAAGCGACTGGCTGATTTATAAGACGACAGATCATTATAAAACCTTTACGAAAATGAGATAAACACATACAAAAAACGGCTTCCCTGCGGGAGGCCGTTTTTTTGCAGAGAACCTGCGAGCTTCATATAAAATGAGCAGTGAATTTTTCTTCAAACTCTGATCGGTCTATTCTGCTGTTTTCCGCCGTGCCATCGTGTTTTTTTATTGTTATATTGCGTTCAGACAGAACCATGTGCCCTTCCGGTGTCCGCTTAGAAGCAAGCAGGCGTTTGTTGAAAGGAGAGCGTTCATGTTCAAAGATTGTTTGTTTCATAGACTTGAGGTCCTTTTCACCGATTTCTTCAAGCGAAAATGCGTAACCTGTCTGCCAGCCGTCCCCTTTGTTCATTTCAAGCACGTATGTCCCGAATTCCGTCTCTTCTATCCTCACGCGGAACGCGCCGGCCGCTGATACCGTCTCATCTCCCGACATCGGCACAGGCTGCATGGCGAGATTGAGGCCGAAGCCTGCATCAGCGATGTACTCATTCCCCCCGGCGGAAAGAAGGACGGCCGCATGTGTGCCGGGCAGCGCCCAGCCGTTTTTCCAGACCGTTCCGCGGATCAATTTGACATCAAATTCGGCATCTTTCAGGATGAAATAAAGCAGTCCGTTCAAGTCATAACAAAGGCCTCCATGAGGTTCCTTCACCATGTGCCGCCACAGTCCTTCTTTCGTGAGGTCATATTCTTTTTTGGACAAAACAGCGCGATTTTCAAACGGAAACCGATACGCGAGCGCCTTTAAAAACTCCGGCAGGTTGCTGAAATCGAGGGAATCCTTTTCCCAGCCTATCGTTTGATAACAATCTTTCAGAAACTCATTCATCGTCCCGTCCCCCTTACAAAGTGTTTACACTTCCTCCTGCACATAAGCGGACAACTTTTCCAGCGCTTCCTTTTCATCGTCGCCTTCAGCGATCAGAGTGACTTCCGTCCCCGTGCTGACCGCCAGACTCATTAATCCCATAATGCTTTTGGCGTTCACTTTCTTGCCGTTTTTCTCAAGAAACACATCTGATGCAAAGCGATTTGCCTCCTGTACAAACAATGCAGCGGGACGCGCCTGCAATCCCGTCTTTAAACGCACTTCCACTTTCTCCTGAACCATAAGATCTCCCCTTTTCGTTACGGTTATTTCAAAGTGATGCTTTGTCCTGTACGCAGCTGTTCTGCAATTTCATCGAGCTTTCTCAGCCTGTGATTGATGCCGGATTTGCTGATTTTCCCGCTTGCAACCATTTCCCCAAGTTCTTTCAGCGTGACTTCCTGATAATCAATCCGCAGCTGCGCAATTTCGCGAAGCTTTTCCGGCAGCGCTTCAAGACCGATCCGTTCATCAATGTATTTAATATTTTCCACTTGTCTGAGCGAAGCCCCGATGGTTTTATTTAAGTTTGCTGTTTCACAATTAACGAGGCGGTTCACCGAATTTCTCATATCTCTGACAATCCGCACATCTTCAAAGCGCAGCAGTGAATTGTGGGCGCCGATGACATTCAGAAATTCAGTGATTTTTTCCGCCTCTTTTAAATACGTAATATAGCCTTTTTTCCGTTCAAGCGTTTTGCTGTTCAGATGGAACTCATTCAGCAGCGCGCATAATGAATCGTTATGTTCCTTATAAAGCGAGAAGATTTCCAAGTGGTATGACGATGTTTCAGGATTATTCACAGATCCCCCCGCCAAAAACGCCCCTCTCATATAAGAACGTTTGCAGCACCGTTTCGCCACCAGTTCCTCAGAAATATTCCGTTCAAATACAAAGTTCTCTCCGAGGATTTTCAATTCCTCTAAAATCAGCTTTGCATTTTCAGAAAAGCGTACAATATAAACATTGTTTTTTTTCAGCCGCATTTTTTTTCTGACTAACAGTTCGACCGATACATCATATTGTTTCTTCAGCAATGTATAAATGCGGCGCGCAATCGCCGCATTTTCGGTTTGAACGTCAAGCACGAGATGGCGGTTTGAAAATGACAATGAACCGTTCATCCGAATCAGCGCGGACAGCTCCGCCTTGGCGCAGCAGTCCTTCACTTCCAGATTCGTCAGTTCTTTTTTGGTTTCCGATGCAAATGACATATTAGCCACCTCATTTCAAAAGACCTCTAGTCCCTTAATAAATCGACGAGAAGAGAAGCCACTTTATGTGTATCGTGACGGATTACGCCATTTTTATACGTGATAATCTGGTCTCTGATCACTTCAAGCCCCATGGCTTTCAGCTTTTCAACGTTAAATTCAACGGGCCGGGCCAGCTCTTTCGCATATTTGCTTTTGATTTCGTCAGGGATATCTTCATTATTGATTAAAATCGTATCGATAAACGGCTGCTCCATATGATCGTTCAGCGCCTTGACATGGTCGGCTGCGCTGTATTGAAGCGTTTCACCGGGCTGCGTCATGACATTGCAGATATATACTTTTTTGGCCGCAGCCTTGACGACTTCCTCTCCGATTTTCGGCACGAGCAGGTTCGGGAGAATGCTTGTATACAGGCTTCCCGGGCCGATAATGATTAAGTCGGCCTGGCGGATCACGTCAATCGTCTCCGGCAGCGGATCAATTTTTTCAGGCGTCAGAAACACCCGTTTAATGCGCTGGCCGTAAGAAGGAATGGTCGATTCTCCGGAGACGACCTGCCCGTCCTCCATTTCGGCATGAAGAACGACGCTGGTGTTGGCAGCCGGCAATACTCTGCCGCGGACATTCAGCACTTTGCTCATTTCGGTGACAGCGTGAAAGAAATCACCGGTTATATTTGTCATCGCTGCCAAAATTAAATTGCCGAGCGAATGTCCGGTTAAGTCGCTTCCTTTGTTGAAACGGTGCTGAAACAGGTTTTCAACGAGCGGCTCAACATCTGACAAAGCAGCCAGTACGTTACGGATGTCACCCGGCGGCGGAATTTGAAGTTCATCCCGCAGACGGCCTGAACTTCCGCCGTCATCGGCAACGGTCACAATCGCCGTAATATCAACGGGCTTATGCTTTAATCCGCGAAGCAGCACGGACAAACCCGTTCCGCCTCCGAAGATTGCGATTTTCGGCTTCTTATTCATTTCCGGCTTCTCTTTTCAATGTCCCGGTGAGTAACATGAGTATAGAAATCCTTTTTAAAGTAATCAGCCAGATACTCAGCGAGTGTAACAGAGCGGTGCTGGCCGCCCGTACAGCCGATCGCGATGACAAGCTGGCTTTTTCCTTCCCGCTTATAAGACGGAAGCATAAAGCCGAGCAGATCAACAAGCTTTTCGATAAACTTTTGTGTTTCATTCCACTTCATCACATAAGATGAGACTTCCTCATCTTTCCCCGTAAGCGGCCTCATGCTTTCAATGTAGAACGGATTCGGCAGAAACCTTACATCAAACACGAGATCGGCATCTATCGGAAGGCCGTATTTGAAACCGAATGACATCACGTTCACTGTAAAGGTCTCACCTTGGTTCGTGGCGAAATGCGCCACGATTTTTTCACGCAGATCACGCGGTTTCATATCCGACGTGTCATAGATCAGCTGAGAGCGCCCTTTCAATTCTTCAAGCAGCTGGCGCTCCAGTGCGATTCCTTCGAGAGGAAGCCCGGTAGCGGCCAGCGGATGAGAACGTCTCGTTTCTTTGTATCTCGTCACAAGGATGGAATCCTTCGCATCTAAAAAGAGAATGCGCGGTGTAATCCACGGATTTTCCGCCATTTCATCCAGCGCCTCAATCAGCCTGTCAAAAAATTCACGTCCCCGCAGATCCATGACAAGTGCGACCTTGCTCATTTTTGAACTTGATTCTTTCATCAGTTCCAAAAATTTCGGCAGCAAGGAAGGCGGCAGATTGTCGACGCAAAAATAGCCGAGATCCTCAAAGCTTTGAATGGCGACGGTTTTCCCCGCTCCAGACATTCCCGTTATGATGACGAGCTGAATATCATGATTTTCATTCACACTCATCTTTCTCCCCCCTGAGGTCTTTCTTTTATTTGATAAGCTGCGGATCTAAACGATAGCTGAGCAGCTCGAAGTCCGGCGTATACGTAAAGGTGCCGTGCAAAAGCCCTTGGCCCTTGATCATAAAATCAAGGATATGTCCGTCTCCGGGCGCCATCGGAAGGCTGTGGATATCTTTTACGTCATGCCACTTCAAAATGCCTTCCTCAGATTCAGCGACATTCCGCCCCGTGTAGGAATCGGCGACAAAAGTAAACATCATCCACTCTGACACGATTTGTTCCTGTTCCTTAATAATAAAGGTAAACACGCCTTTTAACTGCGGATTTAATATATAAATTCCCGTCTCTTCTCTGTACTCTCTGATGACGGAATCTCTGACTGATTCACCGCTCTCCATCTTCCCGCCGGGTGCGACCCACCAGCCCCGTCTCGGCTTTTGGAGAAGGAGAACCTGATCATCTGTCTGCAACACACAATTTGTCACTCTTTGCACAAGTACGTCACCTAACCTTCTCAACAAATCATCGTCTCTTCATTATACCGTTTCGGCATGTCTCTCACAATGCAGAGACACCGACATCCTTTTCTTTTATTTGACAGAAAACAAAAATTTACAAAAAAAGGGCACGGATACTGGAATCCGTGCCAAGGTGTATTCATATAAAAAGGGGGTCAATTACTACATTCATCTTAAAACATCAGTATTTCACCCGTGTTACAGCGGAATTAAAAGCCAGTAACGATTCAAAAACTGAACATTACAGCGATTATTTAACGGTTTTGAGCGTTTCCTGAAGCTCTTCCACATAATGCTGAACGCTTTGGGCCGCAATACTTCCGTCACCTGTCGCCGTAACGATCTGGCGGAGTGATTTTTCACGGATGTCTCCCGCAGCGAAAATGCCGGGAACTTTCGTTTCCATTTGATCATTTGTTTCAATGTAGCCTTCTTCATTTGTGATGCCCAAGTTTTCGAACGGTTTAGAAAGCGGAAGCATGCCGATATAAATAAAGACGCCGTCAGCTTTGAATTCTTCCTCTTCTCCCGTCACAGTATCCACAAGTGTCAGTCTGCCGACTTTTCCGTTTTCCTCGTGGATTTCTTTTACGGTTTTATTCCATTCAAAATCAATTTTGTCATTGTCAAAGGCACGCGCCTGAAGAATGCTTTGCGCACGCAATTTATCACGTCTGTGAACGATGGTGACTTTTGAAGCGAAGCGTGTCAGATAGACGCCTTCTTCCACAGCCGAGTCTCCGCCGCCGACTACGACAAGCTCTTTATTTTTGAAGAATGCGCCGTCACATACCGCACAGTACGATACGCCGCGGCCGCCAAGTTCTTTTTCCCCGGGAACGCCGATCTTTTTGTATTCCGCTCCGGCAGAAATGACGATAGCGCGTGCTTTATATTCTTTTGAACCGGCTTTGACCGTTTTATATTCTTTGCCGTCGACGATTTCTTTAATATCGCCGTACGCATATTCCGCACCGAATTTTTTCGCATGTCCAAACATTTTATTAGAAAGTTCAGGGCCGAGAATGCTTTCAAAACCCGGATAGTTTTCAACATCCTCTGTGTTAGCCATCTGGCCGCCCGGAATTCCTCTTTCGATCATTAATGTGGATAAGTTCGCTCGTGATGTGTAAACGGCAGCGGTCATCCCCGCCGGACCCGCGCCGATAATGATCACATCATAAATTTTTTCTTCTGACACCATGATTCACTCCTTTTCGAAATGGGGCGCACCCTATATGAATAAGAATCCCCATCAATCGTATTCCTTACCCATATCCTATTAAATCTGAGGGCAATTCGCTATTTTTTTGCTCATTTTTCTGAGAAAACGTGATTAGGCATCTCCTGAGCGGGTATACAAATAAAGAAAGAGCCTTCCGGGATGGAAGGCCCTTGTCTTATTCATTATTGCACGACACGTCTTACATTGCCGTTGAATACTTTTTTCCAGTAAGGGTTGCTCATAGAATCGATGGATACACCGTGAGATGTATTATCGTTCAGGAACGTTCCGTTACCCAAGTAGATGCCGACGTGGCCGTTTGTTTTATACGTATCGAAGAATACTAAGTCTCCGCGTTTCATATCAGACGCGCTGACAGCTTTACCTCTTCCGATTAGCGTATCTGTGCTTGTGCCGCTTACAGGTCCGAGGTTAACGCCTGCGTTAGCATAAGCCCAGCGTACAAATGAAGAGCAGTCAAAGATACGGTTATTAATATCAGACTGTGTGCGTCCGCCGCCGAATTTGTACGGAGATTGACCCACAAGGCTTGATCCTACGCTGATCGCACCTTCAATACCGCCTGAATTTGAGATAACAGATCCGCCGTCAGAATCATCTGAACCGCCGCTGTTATGAGATGAGCCGCCTGAAGTGCCCGATTTGCTTGAGCTGTCAGATGAATCAGATGATGTTGAAACAGCCGCTTTTTTCACAGTTTTAACCGCTGCCGGCTGGCTGTCATCTGTTTGGTTTTGGTCTTCAGAGGCTTTTTGCGCTTCTTCCTGCTTTTTGATCAGGGCAGCCGCTGCAGCCTGCTCAGCTTTAATGCGCTTCTGTTCTTTTTCAGTGTCCGCTTTTGCGTTTGCAAGCTGTGACGCTTCTTTTTTCAGATCAGAGATAGCGGCAGCCGCTTTTTTCTGACCGTTTTTCGCTTCGTCGAAAAGCTTGTCTTTCTGATCAAGCTGTTTGTTCAGGTCTTTTTGCATAGACTCTAGCTTCGCAAGGTCATCCTGGACTTTTTTCAGCTTCACGTTAAGCTCAGCTTCCGCATCTTCGAGTTTCGCTTTATCCTGCTCCTGCTGTTTGATCAGGTCTTTATCCGCATCAACGATAGAAGATACCGCAGTCGCACGTGAAATGAAGTCCCCGAAGCTTGTCGCCCCTAAAAGAACATCTATGTATCCTTGAGAACCGCCGTTTTCCTGTAAAGAACGAACGCGTTTTTTCAGGATTTCATTGCGTTTTTCAATACGCGCTTCTGTTTCTTTGATTTCTTTTTTTAAATCAGCGATCCGCTTTTTCGTTTTTTCGTTTTCAGCTTTTTTATCTTCAATTTTATTACTTGTATCCAACGCTTTTGCGTTAATGTCTTTCAGTTCTTTTTCAATCTTAGCCTGCTTGTCCTGAAGTTTAGACAATTCCTTTTCTTTTGCATCAAGGCTTGAAGCCACCTCAGATTGCTTGCTTTCGATTTTTGCTTTTTTGCTGTCTAATGTTTCCGCCGATGCAGTTTTTGTAAATGGGATCAAAAAACTGCTTGTCCCGATGACGGAAGCCAAACCAAGTGTTAATAAACTCTTTTTCACTTTTTCTTTCCTCCCTTTTACTTTAAACCTGTTCTCATTTGGAATTCTATTATGAACATCAAAGTTACGCTTCCTCACAAACCCGTGAGGCTGATGATTTTTATGTATGAATCTTTTAATCTTTTAAATTGGTATAGATTATACAGCACATGTAAAATAAACTAATCTCTTATGTACGAGAATCATTATACCATCATGTTTCGACAATTTTTATTACAGTTATATTTCAATGTGATTGCAAATCTCATATTTTGCAAAATAAACGGTGCTGGCGGCCTGATTTCGGTTCAAAAAGCAAAAAAAAGACGTATAAAAATCTCTTTTTTCGGCAGTAAAGTTCTGTTTTGCCCCTTTCTGATAAAAAAAGAACCGACTCTTTATATAGAAAGAATCGGTTTTATTCCAATATATCATCTATTTGTCTGATGTATTTTGACAGTGTTGCCGGAGATACACCGTAAACGGCGGCCGTATCTTTTTTCGTCGTTTTTTCGCCGTTCGCTTCTTTCCATACGTATGCGATGGCTGCGGCCCATGCCCGCTCATTCTGTACGGCAGCGGCGGCGCGGATGTGCTGAATGACGTGAAAAACCCAGCAGCTCATGACGTCAGTCTTTAAACTGCCGGCTTCCGCTTTCTCCAGCAGTTTGACCGTCCGATACGTGAACAAGGCATCATGAGAAACGCCTGAAGCGCCTTCTTCACCGGAAAGCAGCAGTCTGACAAAGTCTTGTTCAAACGGTGAAGCAGCGCGTTTTGCCGTCAGAACTTTTTCAAGCTGGTTCCGCTCTCCTTCAGCGCTGCTGATATAATAGGCGGCGAGCCGCTGTTCAAGTGCAGCAGGCAGCGGTTCCTGCCGTTCCGCCCAAGGCGCGGACCGGTCTGATTCGGGAAATTCGGTTTCGGCCTTTCTCCAAATGGTTTCGGCAAATGCTGTGCGGCCTGTCCCGTAGGCTGAGGCGGCCAGCCAGTAATAAAACGTGTCGTCGCCTTCAAACCCGCTTTTGTAGAGTGACCGGAGCCATTTATAGCCGAGATCATGTCTGCCGACAAGCGCCAGCGTCGCCCCCAGCTTGTAGCGCTGTTCGAATAAAATCGGATACACATTGGAGAGCCTTTCGCTCAATTCCCCGACTTTTTCATCTTCTCTCTCGTAATAGCAGAATACCAGGTAGTTGCACAAGGCATGGAGATTGCCTTCATTTTTCTCAAGCACTTCGAATACCGTCTGTTTCGCTTTTGTGACATTGCCTGAGTAAAAGTAAGCGAGCGCAAGGTTGTTGTATGCGGACCAAAGCTCGGGATAATCGGCTGTAATCTCTTCAAGCATGACAACCGCTTCATGAAGCTGGCCGCTCTCAAGAAGCGTTTTTGCCCGGTCCTGCCTGATCAGCAATTCATCCTGGTCATAGAGCGATTCGTTTTCACCCGCTTCACCGAAATCCAAAAGCTCCATCAGATTTTCTATCTCTTCGCTGAATTCTCCGTCCGGTTCGGCATCTGAATAAGCCGCGGCTTCTTTGTATGCTTCCTGAAAGAGCCCCAAATGCGCGAAATTGTTCGCTTTAAAGTAATGACACTCGGGCATTTCTTCTTTCAGGTTCACCATAATAAAGTCGAACAGCTCATTTGACTGCTGGTAGTGGCCCATTTCAGAATAAATGACGGCCAGCCGGGACAGCATTTCGGAATCATTCGGCTCGAGGTGAACGGCCCTCTGAATCAGTTTGCTGGCCCGTTTTAAATTCCGCTCTTTATATGCTTTTAAGCCTTTATGAAAAAAATATTGTCCATCCTGAAGCAGCTGGACAATTTGTGCGTGCTTTTTATGTTCAGAAGTGTGTTTTCCCACAAATATCCTCCGTTTTATACGTATTACCGTCAGTAGTATACCATAAAACGGTTTCGCCTCAATAGTTCAAAAGACAGAATCAGCTTCGTTTTTTACTGGCTGGTTCGACCAGATTTTAGCTGTTTTTTTCATGCGGATCGGCAGGAAGGGTGACGCGGAAAAGGGTTCCTTCGCCCCGCTTGCTTTCTACCTCTATCGAACCGCCGTGCAGCTCGGCGATTTTTTTGGCGATGGACAGGCCGAGGCCGCTGCCCCCTGCGTTTCTCGCCTTGTCCGCTTTATAAAACCGTTCAAATACGCGCTCCGCCTGCTCAGGCTCCATTCCGATTCCGTCGTCGGCGATTTCGACAGCCGCCGCCTCCGGCAAATCAACAATTTTAACGGATATACGGCCTCCCTCACCGGTAAACTTCACGGCATTGTGAATCAGATTCATCCATACTTGGCTGAGCAGCGCCTCATCTCCGTACACATACGACTCCTGTAAATCAATGAGAAATTCAATCTGTTTGGCGGACCACTCAGGCTCACAGGTCAATATGGTGCGCCGCAGCTGTTTGTCAATGCGGAACGGTTTTTTTTGAATCGGTTCGGTTTGGCGTTCGAGTGCAGTGAGCTTCAGCAGATTTTCACTGATTTTTGATAATCGTTCTGTTTCTGTCTCGATGATGTGTAAGTAGCGCCCCCGCTCCTCATATGATAAATCAGGTTTTTTCAGGAGGTGCGCGTACCCCTTTAATGAAGTAAGCGGGGTTTGGATTTCATGGGAAACGTTCGAAATAAATTCTTGTTTCAGTTTTTCCATTTCGCTTAGTTCCGCGGCAAGTGTCGACAGTTCATCAGCCAATTTCGTCACGGGGTGGTCCCGTTCAATCTTCTCCATTTTTCTGGAGGCGGCCGCGGTGAAGTTGCCGCTCGACATTTGCTTGATCGTGGCGGTCAGCGAATCCCAGATCGCATGATGTCTTTCACGTGCTGACTTTGAAAAAATAAACATCGTGACAAACAGCAGGCCGAAAACAAGCCAAAGCGTGAGAATCTGCTGGACGTAGGGCACAAGCAAAATCGGCCATATGAGACCGAATCCCTGAACGATCAGGTGGGCCGCCAGCCATAAGAATGCGGTGACAGTGAGAAGGATGATGATTTTTCCAGCCGTTCTGAAGATCCGTTTCATCCTGTCACCACAAACCGATAGCCGAGCCCCCGCACCGTATGAATGGCAAAGGGATAGTCTTTTTCCGGAAACCGTTCTCTCAGCCTTTTAATATGCACGTCAACCGTCCGCTCATCACCTTCATAATCAAAGCCCCAAATATCTTCTATTAAATGTTCTCTGGAAAACGTCTTATTCGGGTAACTGGCGAGCTTGAATAAAAGCTCAAATTCGCGCCGGGGCAGTGTCATTCCCGCCCCGCCGCCGCGCGTTACGGTGCGGGATTGCTTATCTAATGTGACCGTTCCGACGGTCAGCAGTTTTTCAGCGGTGATCCGGTACCGTTTCAGCAATGCTTTGACCCTCGCTTCAAGCTCAAGCGGCTCAAACGGTTTGACGAGATAATCGTCCGCTCCGGAAGTAAAACCTTGCACTTTGTCCAGTGTTTCGCCTTTTGCCGTCAGCATCAAAATCGGAATGTCCGTAAAGCTGCGGACGGCTTCACTGACTTCAAACCCGTCCATTTTCGGCATCATCACATCCAGTATGACAAGATCAACAGGTGTTGATTCTATCAGCCGCACCGCCGCTTCTCCGTCTTCAGCTTCTGCGACGTCAAAGCCGCTCTGCTCCATCATAAGGCGGACAAGCTCACGGATATGACGGTCATCATCCGCAACCAATATGACAGCCATAAAAATCCCTCCTTCTGATTTTTTCACTCATCATCTTTTAATGAATCGACATGATTTTTATAAGCCGTCTGATCTTTTCATTGTCTCCTGTATCGACATACACTTTTTTTGTATGGCGGATCATCTCCTCCGTCACTTCTTTCATTACGCATTTTTCGAAGACTCCCAGCGCAAAGGAACATTGTATACCTGAATGGTGCCGTCGCCGTTGCTGCTGTAAGTGACCGACCCATCAACTAAACGGGAACCGGCTAACTGAGTAACATCTTTCGGATAGCGGGCGCTCGTATGATCGTCAGGATTGACGAGTGCTCCGGCCGGAATGCGGCGAACGTTCAATTCATCTATCTGCTGATTTTCCCCAAGCTGCAGCCAGACGCGGGCATATTCAATTTGCAGAGGAGAATAATCTGCCGCGATGCTGTCTGGTTCGCTTTGTCCGCAGAGATGTGATGTGAATCTTTGTTTACGGCTTCGTTTTTTTCTGCCGCTGATGCTGTTTCAGCCTTGTTTATGCTGCTTCCCCGGCCGCCGGACTTGAAGAACGGCCCGGCTCTTTGTCGTTACCGCCCGTACACCCGGCAGTCATGATTACGAGCAGCACGGCAGCGTGACAATAAAAAATCGTTGTGCGTTTTTTCATGATTTAACCCCCGATTCCAATGAATAGGACTCCGGCTGCAAAATAAAAAGCAGCTTTTTCAGCTGCTTTCTATTCCCAAAGTCTTCCTTTACACAGCTTTGTTTTCTAAATCGGCATTCAGCTTCAGCTGCTGTTCCGCAAAATCGCGGTACAGCGAATGGGATGCCATTAATTCATGGTGTGTGCCCCGTCCGGTGATTTCCCCCTGTTCGACAAAGAGAAGCTGATCTGCATCCACAACCGTGGATAAACGGTGGGCAATCACAATCGTGGTGCGCCCTTCCATTAAGACTTCGAGCGCCTGCTGCACCCATTTTTCAGATTGGCTGTCCAGACTGGATGTCGCTTCATCAAGCATCAGAATACTCGGATTGCGGAGAAGTGCTCTGGCAATGGCAATGCGCTGGCGCTGTCCGCCTGAAAGCATAATCCCCCGTTCACCGACCTCGGTTTCAAATTTCTTCGGTAAGTCTTCAATAAATTGCAGGGCGTAGGCCATGTCGGCTGCTCGTCTTAATTCATCGTCAGTCACCTCGCGTTTTAATCCATAGCAGATATTATCGCGGATGGTTCCTGACATTAACGGGCTTTCTTGCGACACGTAGCCGATATGCTCCCGCCATGATTCAAGGGAATACGCATCAATCGGTTCGTTTCCGAGCAGGATGCTGCCGGCCGTCGGATTGTAGAATCGTTCCAGCAGCTTAAATAACGTTGTTTTCCCGCCGCCGCTCGGTCCGACAATCGCGGTGACTTTGCCGGCCTCAATTGTTGCCGTAATGTCTTTTAAGATGGTTTGATCTGTTTTGTAGCCGAATGAGACTTGTTCAAGCTTAATCGGCTGATCTGCGTTTTCAATGATCTTTCCGGTTTGGATATCTTCTTCTTTTTCTGCAAGAATGTGAATCATCCGTTCCGTTGCGCCGACGGATTTTTGAAGCTGTGTAAAAAATGAAGTGATTTGGCCCATCGGCATAATGATCTGGAACAAATACAGAATAAAGGCAACGAGCGCGCCGGCTGTCAGTTCACCGGATGACACCTGCATTCCGCCGTACCCGATGACAGCGACCAGCGCCGCCATTAATACAAGTGTAATAAGCGGGCCTACGAGCGACTGCACCTTCGCTTCACGCAGCCCGAGTTTAAAGAGCGCCATGATGCCTGCTTTTCCGCGGCCGTATTCCGCTTCTTCGGCGTTTGAGGCTTTCACAAGTCTGATTTCCGGGAGGATGTGGTTTAATAATCCGGTGAATCTCGCCGTCTCATCCTGTGTTTCCCGAGAAATTTTAAACATTTTCCGGCCGATCGGCACTAAAATCACCGCAGCCAGCGGCACGACGATCAGCACGAGCAATGTGAGCTTCCAGTTCATGAAAAATAAGATCGTCAGTGACCCGATAACGGAAATGATTCCGGTAATAAATCCGCTGATATTGTTTGTGATCAGCTCTTTTACCACCATTGTGTCATTGGTAACACGGCTGATCGTTTCTCCCGTGGCGTTTTTGTCAAAATAAGAGACAGGCAGTTTAATTAACTTCTGCCACAACAAATCACGCAGCCCCGAGATGATTTTCTGGCCGCTGTAGTTCAGGGCATAGGTGGCGTAGGCGCTTAATGCAGCCTGTACGATAAACACGGCTGCGATGATTCCGATTTGCACGCCTGACAGCGACGACATGGAAAAGCCGTCGACGAGCTGCTTTGTCAACAGCGGAATCAGCAGGCTGACGAGCGTTGTCACAATACTGAGAGACAGCGCGAAGGCCAGCATTCCGTAGGATGGTTTTGTTTTTTTGACTAATGAAAAGAATGAGCTGAATTTCCCTTTAGGTTTTGGTTGTTTATTCGGCATATGTTTTCCTCCTATATCACTGTTTATACTATAACGGATGTGCATGAACGGAATATGAACAAAACGTACATTTTTGATAAAAACCAAAATAAACTCTATTAGTCAATATTATCAAATTCATCTGCCTCCGGTTGCGAAATAAGGAATATTTTATTGAATGTTTAAGTTCGGGCATATTTAAAAACCTCACGGAGCTCTCCGTGAGGTGTGTTTTACTCAGATGCTGAATGGCGTTTCGCAAGAACGTCAAGCACGTCGTCCAAAGGAAGCGACTGTTCACGCAGAAGAACGAGCAAATGATACAGCAAATCTGCCGCTTCCCATTTTAATTCTTCATGGTCGCGGTTTTTCGCGGCGATGATCACCTCTGCGGCTTCTTCACCGACTTTTTTGAGAATTTTATCGACGCCTTCCCGAAACAGATACGTTGTGTAGGCTCCCTCAGGCATCTCCGCCTGCCGTTTGGCGATTACGCTTTCCAGTTCATTTAAGATGCCGAAACGATCCTGCGCGTCCGCTTTTTCCGGAGAAAAGCAGCTGTAGCTTCCCTTATGGCATGCGGGTCCTGATGGCTCCGCAAGCACGACAAGGGCATCTTGATCGCAATCATAGCGGATGGCTTTCACCTTTTGGGTATTCCCCGACGTCGCTCCTTTATGCCACAGCTCCCCGCGTGAACGGCTGTAAAACCAGGTTTCTTTCGTTTCTATCGTTTTTTCGTAGGATTCACGATTCATATAAGCCAGTGTCAGTACTTCTTTGCTTGCCGCATCCTGCACGATGGCGGGAATCAGTCCGGCCTCGTCAAACCGCAGTTCATCTGCCCGTTTCATCTCACATTCACCCCGTGTTTCTTCATATAATCTTTCACTTCTTTTATAGATGTCTCTTTGTAATGGAAAATGGAAGCTGCAAGCGCGGCGTCCGCTTCACCGATCGTGAAGGCTTCAAGCATATGGCGCGCGCTGCCGGCTCCCCCTGACGCAATGACGGGCACCGGGACGGCACGTGAGACAAGTTTTGTAAGCGTATGGTTAAAGCCTGTTTTCTCACCGTCAGCGTCCATGCTTGTCAGCAAGATTTCACCCGCTCCCCGTTTGACGGCTTCTTTTGCCCAAGCCGTGACTTCCCACTCGGTTTTCTTTCTGCCGCCGTGTGTGTACACTTTATAGCAATCCGAATCTTCGTCATACTTTGCATCGATCGCCGCTACGATGCATTGCGAGCCGAAAAAATCCGCTCCTTCCGTAATCAGCTCGGGACGGAGGACGGCCGCTGTATTAACGGATACTTTATCAGCGCCTGCGCGAAGCATTCGTTTCATATCGCTTAATTGATTGATTCCGCCGCCGACCGTAAACGGAATCGCCAGTTTTGCCGCAACCTGCTCCACGACGTCAGTCATCGTCTTCCGGCCTTCATGAGAGGCGGAAATGTCGAGAAAAACAAGCTCGTCAGCGCCCTCCCTGTCATAGGCTTCGGCCAGTTCGACAGGATCGCCCGCATCTTTCAGCCCGAGAAATTGAATGCCTTTGACGACGCGTCCTTCTTTCACATCGAGACACGGAATGATTCGTTTCGTGATCATGCGTCCTTCACCCCGCTGAGCGCTTCAGCCAATGAAAATTGTTTTGTATACAGCGCTTTTCCGATAATCGCTCCCGATACACCGGTGTCTTTGCAGCGGGCCAGCGCTTTGAGGTCGGCGACTGAGCTGACACCGCCTGAGGCGATGACGTTTTTCCCCGTTGCTTTTGCGAGCTGAACGGTGCTTTCGATGTTCGGGCCTGACAGCATGCCGTCAGTCGCAATATCCGTGAAAATGAAGGTTTCCGCCCCTTCCTCCGCCAATTCACGACCCAGATCGGACGCTCTTACCGAAGAAGTTTCCAGCCACCCTTCCGTCGAGACATACCCGTTTCTCGCATCGAGACCGATGGCAATTTTTCCGCCGTATTGTTTCAGCATGCTTTTCACAAATGCCGGATCGGAAACGGCCGAGCTGCCGAGAATGACGCGATCAGCGCCTTGTGATAAGTAGCCGTATACATCAGCTTCAGAACGAATCCCCCCGCCGATCTCAACCTTGACATCAAGCTGCCGGACGATGTCCAGAACATGCCTGTCGTTTACTTTCCTGCCCTCTTTCGCACCGTCAAGATCCACGAGATGAATCCATTCGGCACCTTCTTGTGCAAATTGCGCCGCCATGTCTAAAGGTGAGTCTCCGTAGATCGTTTCCTTGCCGTAATCACCTTGAATGAGGCGGACGCATTTGCCGTTTCTCATATCGATTGCCGGATATAATGTAAAAGCATTCATTTCTTCACCTTCTGTTCCGCTGCCATTTTTGTAAATTGCGTTAAGATCGCCATTCCGGCCTCGCCGCTTTTTTCCGGGTGAAACTGCGCTCCGAAGACATTGCGTTTCCCGACGACCGCAGGAACACGAACGCCGTACTCAGCGCTTGCCAGCAGATCGCCCTCTTCCATCCCGTCTATATAATAGGAATGGACAAAGTAAACAAAGCCTTCTCCCGCTTCCGAAAGCAAAGGAGATGTTTGGTGAACCGTCAGCCGGTTCCAGCCCATATGCGGCACCTTCAGCTTATTTCCTTCGGCATCCCTGTCTTTGAGTCTCACTGCTTTTCCGGCTAATAAACCAAGTCCTTTTGCAGAGCCGTTTTCACTGCTTTCTTCGAAAATGAGCTGCATGCCGAGGCAGATGCCGAAAAGCAGCTTCCCCTCATCAACCATGCGGCCAATGAATTGATCAAGCTTCGTGCTGCGTAAATTGTCCATGGCGTCACTGAATGATCCGACACCGGGGAGAATAAAAGCATCCGCTTTTTCGAGCTCTTCCGGCCGGTCTGAAACGACATACGGGACGCCGACGCGTTCCAGCGCCTTCGACACGCTGAATAAATTGCCCATTCCGTAATCAATTACACCGATCATTTACAGCATCCCTTTCGTAGACGGCACACCTTTGACGCGCGGGTCAATGGATGACGCTTCGTCCAGCGCTCTGCCAAGCGCCTTAAACACGGCTTCTATCATATGATGCGTATTCGTGCCGTAATGAACGATGACGTGCAGATTCATTCTCGCTTCGAGCGCCAGTTTCCATAAGAATTCATGTACCAGCTCGGTATCAAACGTTCCGACTTTCGCTTGCGGAAATGCACCGCGCATCTCAAGGTGCGGCCGGTTGCTCAGGTCTACGGCGACTTGGGCGAGCGCTTCGTCCATCGGCACAAGCGCTGATCCGTACCGTTTGATTCCTTTTTTATCACCGAGCGCCTCCAAAAAAGCCTGCCCTAAGCAGATGCCGATATCTTCAGTCGTGTGGTGATCATCTATCTCCGTATCGCCTTTTGCGTCAACGGTTAAATCGAATTGTCCGTGCTTTGTAAACAAATCAAGCATATGAGTCATAAACGGCACATCCGTGCTGATATCGGCTTTTCCTTCTCCGTCTATTTCGAAAGCCAGCTTAATATCCGTCTCATTTGTTTTTCTGGCGCGTTCCGCTTTTCTCATCGGTCATTTCCTCCGTTTCTCGCTTCAATCGATCTCGCGTGCGCTTCAAGCCCTTCCAGTCTCGCAAAGGCGGCAATGCTGTCCGCGTGGGTTTCAAATGCCTTCCGGCTGTATGAGATGATGCTCGATTTCTTTTGAAAATCCGTGACATTCAGCGGGCTTGAAAACCGCGCCGTCCCGTTTGTCGGCAGAACGTGATTCGGTCCCGCAAAATAATCGCCGACCGGTTCAGCGCTGTATCGCCCTAAGAAAATCGCTCCCGCGTGCCTGATGCTTCCAAGCAAAGCCTCCGGCGAATGCGTCATGATTTCTAAATGCTCAGGCGCCAGCGCGTTCACTGTGTCCACCGCATCCTCCATCGTTTCCGCGATGTAAATATGGCCGTGATCCCTGATCGACGCTTCGGCGATTTCTTTACGCGGCAGCGTCTGAAGCTGTTTATCCACTTCATCTGATACTGCTTCTGCAAGCTTCCGTGAGTCGGTGACAAGCACGCTTGAGCTGAGCATATCGTGTTCGGCCTGTGAAAGCAGGTCAGCGGCAACTTCTTCGGGCGCCGCCGTATCGTCTGCCAGGACTGCGATTTCGCTTGGCCCGGCTATCATGTCAATATCCACATCACCGAAGACTTCGCGCTTCGCCAGCGCCACAAAAATATTGCCGGGACCTGTAATCTTATCAACAGGCTGTATCGTTTCGGTACCGTAAGCGAGCGCGGCAATCGCCTGCGCGCCTCCCGCTTTGTAAATTTCCTTTATGCCGAGCTCAGACGCCGCCGCCAGAACGCCCGGCGAAAGGCGGCCGTCTTTTCCCGGCGGACTGACGAGAACGATCCGCCCCACTCCCGCAGCGAGAGCGGGGATGACATTCATCAAAACGGACGACGGATAAGCGGCCGTCCCGCCCGGCACATATACGCCCGCGGAATCAAGCGCCGTTATTTTCTGCCCGAGCATTGTGCCGTCTTTACGATGGTAAAACCAAGAGGATTGCAGCTGGCGCTCGTGATATTCTTTAATATTGGCAATTGCCTGCTTGATCACTTCTAGCAGCTGATCATCAAGCAGACGGTACGCCTCTGCGATTTCTTCTGCGCTCACCGCCAACCGGTCCAGACTGATGCCGTCAAATGTTTTTGTATAGGCCAAAACGGCTTTGTCGCCGTTTTTTCTGACGTCTTCAATAATCGCCCTAACGGTTTTCCGCTGCTCTTCGGTTCCGCTGTCAATGGAACGCTTCAGTGAAAAACGCTCGCTTTTTTTTATTACGGTTATTTTCATTTTGCCGTTTCTCCTTCCACAACCCTTGCCAGCCTGGCAGCCATTTCGTCGATGACGTCATCCTTCATGCGGTAGCTGACCGGATTGACGATAAAACGCGATGTGATGTCACAAATGTGTTCTGATTCAACCAGTCCGTTTTCCTTTAATGTCCGCCCTGTTGATACGATATCCACGATTCTGTCAGCAAGCCCGATTAAAGGCGCCAGCTCAATGGAGCCGTTCAGCTTAATGATTTCCACCTGCTCGCCCTGCTCTCTGAAATAACTTGACGCAACATTCGGATATTTCGTCGCAATCCTCGGGGCGACACCGTTCCAATCCGCTCCCGGAAGCCCCGCAACGGCGAGATGACATTTGCTGATATTCAGATCGAGCACCTCATACACGTCACGCTCTTCTTCAAGCATGACATCCTTTCCGGCAATACCGGCATCAGCGACGCCATGTTCGACATAAGTCGTGACGTCCATCGGCTTCGCTAAAATAAAGCGGAGATTTTCTTCAGGAACGTCGATGATCAGCTTTCTTGATTCCTCAAACTCCTCGGGCAGCCTGTATCCGGCCTGCCGCAGCAATCCGGCCGCTTCTTCGAATATCCGCCCTTTTGGCATTGCCATTGTGAGTACCTTACCCATTTTGCTCTTCCTTTCTGGCACCGATAAAGTATGTGACGTTTGTGAATGATTTTGTCATATGATCGATATTTTCAATGCCTGCCAAATCCTGCAGGACGACCTTTCTGCCTCTTGCTCTTTCTTCCTCCGCGAATAAAATGGCCTGCGCCCGCTGCTCCTTGCTGAAAATAACGGCGTCCGCCTCGCTTGTTTCTTCCTGGATGCCGAGCGCTTCAATCAGCCTGTCGATACGGAGTCCGAAGCCCGTGGCGGGAGCAGGGCTGCCGAAATGGCCGAGAAGATTGTTATAGCGGCCGCCGCTTCCGATGACAAACCCGACATTTGCCGTATACACTTCGAATAAAATTCCCGTGTAATAACTCATATGGCTGACCATGTTCAGATCAAGGCGGATATGCTCGGCACACCCGTAATCTTCAAGAATGTCCCATAGGTCTTCCAGCTCCTGAATCACGCTTTGCCCGGAGATGCCGATGATCTCCTCCGCTTTGGCGCAGATCTCTTTTCCGCCCCGCAATTCCAAAAGTCCGAGCAGCCGGCTTTTGTCTATTGAAGAAAGCGGAAGCGATTTGACATGTTCTCTGTACCCCACATAATTCTTTTCAAAGAGAAAGCGCCGCAGAACATCCGCCCGCTCGGCATTGCCCAGCACCTCGACAAACAGCTCATCTGCGAGTCCTGCATGGCCGATCGCGATTTTAAATCGGTGCAATCCCGCGTTTTTCAAAGCGCCGGCCGCGAGTGCAATCACCTCAGCGTCCGCGCTTGTTGATCCGTCGCCGATCAGCTCCGCGCCGACCTGTTCGAATTCAGCCGGACGTCCGCCTTCCCGTTCTTGAGCGCGGTAGACGCTTGCCGCATATCCCGCTCTGAGCGGATGATTATTTTTGTGCAGCTTAGACGCCGCCACCCGGGCAATCGGTCCGGTCATGTCAGGCCGAAGCACAAGCGTTTTTCCGTCCTGATCGAGAAGCTTAAACAGCTGCTGTTCTTCAATAGCTGACTGGACACCCACTGTTTCATAGAATTCTAGGGTCGGAGTCTCCATAAACTGATAACCCCATTTATCAATTAAATCCGTCAGTGTGGAACGGACTTTCTTCTTTGCTTCGTATAAACCGGGAAGCGTATCTCTCATGCCATGCGGTTTCTCAAACATAAACATTCCCTTTTGCACCTCCGCTTTGTCTGAAGGAAAATTCCGAATCCTTTAGTTCGCTAATATGATAATATGTTAGCAGATAAAAGAATGGATTGCAATGCCCAATGTCCGCCTATTCTTTCCCATATTGATGACTAAATCATGAACAAATCTGTAAACATAACAGAACCATCTAATCATATTGAGCAGAAGTGCTATAATACATAGAATAGCTTCAACAGAAACAAGGGAGAAGAATTGATAATGAAGACGCTTGGAACATTATGTGTGCTGATTCTGACAGCCGTCCTTGTCTATCTGGGATATAACATCTATACAAACGATATTCATTTGAATCTTTTCAATCAGCAGTCCGACGAGCCTGATGAGAAAACACCGTTAAAAGGGAGCGCGTCACCGCTGAATGTCGTTCTGTACAGACAGATGGATTCACCCAGACTGTACAATGGCTGTGAGGTGACAAGCCTTGCTATGATTTTGAACAATGCCGGATATCATGTATCAAAAAATACATTGGCGGATCGAATCAATAAAGTTCCGCTCACATACAGCAGCGGGCTGAAAGGAGATCCGAATGAAGGATTTGCCGGAGACATGGAAAACGGCCCGGGTTTAGGCGTTTATCATGAGCCGATTGTTAAACTGGCCAAAGAGTATGCGGGAAACAAAGTATACGACCTGACGGGAAAAGACATTTCTGCTGTGTACCGCCAGCTTGAAAAGGGACGGCCGGTCTGGGTGATTATCACCACTTCCTTTAAACCGGTTGGTCATATGCAGACTTGGAATACGCCGAACGGAAAGGTCGACATCACGTACAGCATGCACAGCGTAGCCGTCACCGGTTATGATCACGATTATGTATACGTCAATGACCCTTACGGCTATAAAAACAGAAAAACGGACCGGACTGAATTCGAAAAAGCCTGGAAGCAGATGGGCAGCCAGGCCATTGTAATCAAGTCATAAAAAAACCCCGCTGACGTTAATCAGCGGGGTTTTCCATTCGTTTTTTCATTTCTTCGTGCGTATAGATCAGCTTCATCGGATTTCCTCCGACAAACGCCCCGGCCGGGACATCTTTATGCACCAGCGTGCCGGCTGATACAACGGCTCCGCTCCCGATGGTGACGCCGGGCAGAATCGTTGTGTTTGCCCCGATCATTACCTCGTCACCGATTGTGACATCACCGGTCCGGTACTCATGTATTAAATATTCATGAGCCAAAATCGTCGTATTGTAGCCGATGATGCTGTTTTCTCCGACAGTGATTTTTTCAGGAAACATAATATCCGGCATCACCATCAGCGCGAAAGAGGTTTGTTTTCCGACATTCATTTTCAAAAAGGTTCGGTACAGCCAGTTCTTCACGCTTAGAAACGGCGTATACCTTGCGATCTGGATGATGATGAAGTTTTTCATCACCTTCAGAAAGGGAACCGTCTGATATACATGCCACAATGAATTTGCACCTGCAACCGGATGGCGGTCTGTTTTTCTCACGGATCACTTCACTCCGGTGATGTGCAATAAATCACTCATTTTCTCAAGCATATAATCGGGTTCATACGCGGAAAGCGCCTGTGCGCCTTTAATCGTCCACGCCACGCCGGCTGTTTTCGTGCCGGCGTTTTTGCCCGCCATGACATCGTGATAATTGTCACCGACCATCATGGCCTCCGACGCATCGCACCCAAGCCGGCTGAGCGCAAGCCGCACAGGTTCGGGATCAGGCTTCGGATGCTTTACATCATCAAGCGTGACGACAGTATCGAAAAACCGCCCGATGCCTGTCAGCTTCAATCCCATATTGACTGTATCCCTCAGCTTTGTGGTGACAATACCGAGCTGATAGCCCGCTTTTTTCAATTCATCGAGCGTTTCATAAACCGTTTCGTACTCCGTGACGAGCTCATCGTGCTTCTCATGATTGAATGCCCTGTACATGCTGATCATGTCATCGCACTTTTCGGCATCAATGCCTGAAAACGTTTCGTACAGAGGCGGGCCGATAAACGGAAGCACATCTTCCCGTTTATACTGCCCCGGGCAATAATGATCAAGCGTATGAAGATAAGAAGCGATAATCAGTTCATTCGTGTCAATCAGCGTGCCATCGAGATCGAATAAAATGGCGGTTAAACGTTTATCAGTCATCTTATGTCCTTTCCGATTTCAGACGTCAGTCCGTATCCGCATACCGCTTATCGGCATACCCTTTAACTCGTCTGAAAACCATTAAAATAATCGCAAGAACAATCAGCACAATGGAAATGACCTGCGCGATTCGAAGCTGGCTCGTGAGCATCAGGCTGTCCGTGCGCATTCCTTCAATAAAGTATCTGCCGATCGAATACCAGATGATATACGTCAAAAACAGATTGCCCCTGCGCAGATTCACGCGGCGGAGCAGAAGCAGAATCACGACACCCGCAAAGCTCCACAGCGATTCATATAGAAACGTCGGGTGATAATAATGTCCGTCTATGTACATCTGATTAATGATGAAATCCGGAAGGTGAAGACTTTCCAAAAATGAACGGCTGACCGCTTCGCCGTGAGCCTCCTGGTTGATAAAGTTTCCCCAGCGCCCGATGGCCTGACCGAGCAGAATACTCGGCGCGGCAATATCCGCCAGCTTCCAGAATGAGATCCCTCTTACTTTTGAAAAAACAACGCCCGTTGCGATCGCGCCGATTAATCCGCCGTGAATCGCGATGCCGCCTTTCCAGGTTTTAATGATTTCCCCGGGGTGTTCCGAGTAATAGCTCCACTCGAAAAGCACATAGTATGCCCGTGCGCAAATGATTGCGATCGGGATGGCGAAAAGAACAAGATCAATAAAAATGTCCTTTTTCAGCCCCCGCTTTTCACTCTCCCTCATGGCCATCCAAAGCCCTAATAACGCACCCGCGCCGATAATGATCCCGTACCAGTGCACGGATAAAGGTCCGAGCTGCAAGGCAATCGGATTGATCGGTGTTCCTGCTTCGTTCATATTATTGCCAACTCCTATTCGTCTTGTTCGCCGTCTTCAATGACATCCGCCAGCTTATTCGTAAATTGCTCGGCGGCATTTAAACCCATCCGCTTCAATCTGAAGTTCATCGCCGCAACTTCGATAATAACGGCGAGATTTCGCCCAGGGCGGACTGGAATGGTCAGTTTTGTAATTTCCGTATCAATGATTTTCATTTTTTCTTCTTCAAGTCCGAGACGGTCGTATTGCTTCCCTTGCTCCCAAAGCTCAAGGTCCATGACGATTGTAATTCTCTTATTGCTTCTGACGGCGCCCGCTCCGAACAGCGTCATGACATTTATAATGCCGAGACCCCTGATTTCAAGCAGATGCTCAATCAGATCAGGCGCATTCCCGACGAGCGTATCCTGATCCTCCTGCCGGATTTCGACGCAGTCATCCGCGACAAGACGATGGCCGCGTTTGACGAGCTCCAGGGCCGTTTCACTTTTACCGACGCCGCTTTTTCCCGTTATGAGCACACCGACGCCGTATATATCCACAAGCACGCCGTGAATGGCGGTTGTCGGCGCGAGACGGCTCTCAAGAAAATTCGTCAGCCGGCTTGACAGCCTGGTTGTTTTCAGAGGGGATCTTAGCACCGGCACGCCGTTTTTCTCGGATGCTTCTACAAGCTCCGGCGGGATCGGCATATCTCTGGAAAGGATGATAGCCGGCGTCACATCGGTGCACAGCGATTCCATCCGCTGTTTTTTATCCTCCTCAGGAAGCTGATCGAAAAATGACAGCTCCGTTTTTCCTAAAAGCTGCACCCGTTCTCTCGGGTAATATGTAAAATAACCGGCGATTTCAATACCGGGCCGTGATAAATCACTCATCGTAATCGGGCGGTTAATCCCTTCTTCTCCGCTGATCAATTCTAAATGGAACTGCTCCATTACGTCTTTGGTCCGAACCTTTGCCAAGATATGTTCCTCCTGTTCTGGGATGTTCCGAGCTTTGAACAGTTATATTTTATCACTTTACCGTCTGAACCAAAACAGATTTATACAATTCCGGCATAACTGGTCTAGATAACTAGTCTGAAAAAGAGTAAAATAAAACTAACAACTAACCAGAAAGGCGTGTTTTAAAGTGGCTGAAAGCTTGTTAATCAGCGGTGCGGACATCGTAACAGAAGAAGAAATCATCCGAAACGGATTTCTCGGCATAAAAGACGGCATCATTTCTTACGCGGGTCAAACAAGACCGCAAGAAACGTATGAGAAGGAATGGAAGGCGCCCGCGGGTTCGTATGCGCTTCCCGGAATGATAGATATCCATATTCACGGCGGTTACGGCGCGGATACGATGGATGCCGATCTCGCGGCTCTTGATACAATGTCCGCCCGGCTGCCCGAAGAAGGAACAACCGCTTTTCTAGCGACCACGATCACACAGCAGCACGAAAACATTGAAAAAGCGCTCAAAAACGCCAAGGAATGGACGGACTCCTCACCGCAGGCTCATAAAGGCGCTGAGTTGATCGGCATTCATTTAGAAGGACCGTTTGTCTCTCCGAAAAAAGCAGGAGCACAGCCGAAACAATGGATTACGCCGGCCGATGCCGGGC
Source organism: Bacillus sp. 5RYD7K (assembly GCF_059831465.1). Lineage (NCBI taxonomy): Bacteria > Bacillati > Bacillota > Bacilli > Caryophanales > Bacillaceae > Bacillus > Bacillus sp. 5RYD7K. The sequence continues at coordinate 1,426,450 of NZ_CP191200.1, read as the reverse complement.
TCTTTCAGAAATGGGAGCGCCTCTCCGGAGGGCTGATCAAAATCGTGACGCTTGCGCCGGAAGAAGATCCTGATTTCAGCCTGATCCGTTATTTAAAAGACCGGAACATCATCCCGTCAATGGGACATACAGACGCGGGAGCCGATCTTTTAGAAAAAGCGGCGGATGCCGGAGCGCTGCATATGACACACCTTTTCAACGCCATGAGCTCCTTTCACCACCGTGAGCCGGGGGGCATCGGTACGGCTCTCGCTTGCGGGCGCATCACGGCGGAGCTGATCACTGACGGCATTCATTCTCATCCTTTGGCTGTAAAGCTTGCCTATTTGGCGAAAGGAAGCCAAAACCTGATCATGATTACAGACTCCATGCGGGCAAAAGGGCTTAAGGACGGAGAATACGAATTCGGCGGACAAAGAGTCACCGTTTGCGGAGACAAAGCGCTTCTTTCTGACGGGACGCTGGCCGGTTCCATTTTAAAAATGAATGAAGGCGCGGCGCTCATGCGCAGGTTTACGAACTGCTCATGGCTGGATATAGCTAATATGACAGCGGCAAATGCAGCCCGCCGGCTCGGCATTTTTGACCGTAAAGGAAGCCTTGCGGAAGGAAAAGACGCCGACGTTGTTTTGACGGACGGACAGTGCGGCGTGCTGGCAACGATTTGCCGAGGAAACACCGCATATATCTCAGGAGGAGCTGATTGGACATGAACGTCATCACATGCAGACATTATGAAGAATTAAGTGAAAAAGCCGCAGAGATAATTGCTGAAACAGTTAAACAAAAGCCGGATGCCGTTCTCGGGCTTGCGACGGGCGGCACCCCTGAAGGCGTATACAAAGAGCTTGTGCGGATGCACCGCTCCGAGGGCCTGTCATTCCGGGATGTCACGACGATCAACCTTGATGAATACGCCGGGCTTTCTCCCGAGGACAAAAACAGCTATCATTATTATATGAATACACATTTTTTTGCACATATCGACAGCCGAAAGGACCGCCGCTTTCTCCCTGACGGACGGGCAGACGATCTTGATGCTGAATGCGAACGCTATGACCGATTGATTCAAACACTCGGCGGAGCGGATATTCAGCTTTTAGGCATCGGACACAACGGCCATATCGGCTTTAATGAGCCCGGTACGCCATTTGAATCCCGAACCCATGTCGTTGAGCTGAATGAAGAGACAAGACGGGCGAATGCGCGGTACTTTCCGTCAATCGACCAAGTTCCTGAAAAAGCCGTGACAATGGGGATCAGGACGATCTTGTCCGGCAAACGGATTTTGATCATGGCATCCGGAAAAAGCAAGGCCCAAGCGGTGAAGCAGCTTCTGGACGGGCGCGTCACTGAAGCATTCCCCGCCTCCGCCCTGCACGAACACCCGGATGTGACGGTCTTGATTGATGAAGAGGCTGCGGGCGGCGATTGAAAGGATTTGACCTATGCAGATTGATAAACAATCTCCGATTCCGATTTACTTTCAGATTATGGAACAATTGAAAACCCAAATCAAAAACGGCGAGCTGAAAGCGGATGCGCTGCTTCCGTCGGAACGGGAATACGCCGAACAATTCGGCATCAGCCGCATGACGGTGCGCCAAGCGCTTTCCAACTTGGTGAATGAAGGATTTTTATACAGACAGAAAGGCCGGGGAACGTTCGTCAGCAAACTGAAGATGGAGCAGCCGCTTCAAGGGCTGACAAGCTTCACCGAAGATATGAGAAGCCGGGGCATGAAGCCTGGGAGCAGACTTGCCGAATACCAGCTGATTCAGGCGACGGAAGAATTATCTTCTATCCTGGGATGCGGCTGTCCGGCAACGCTTCATAAAATTATCCGCGTCCGGCTGGCGAATGATATCCCGATGGCGATTGAGGCATCGTACATCCCGTTTGACAAGGCGGGGAAATTGGATGCCTCCCATTTTCAATCATCCATGTATGAGCATATTGAAGCGTACAATCAGATGCCGATTTCACGCGCCAAACAAGAGCTTGAACCGGGAACAGCTTCCGAGGAAGAAGCCGAACTGCTCGGGATCCAGCCCGGCGCGCCCGTCCTCTATATCAAGCGGACCACTTATCTGCAGGACGGCACTGCCTTTGAGCATGTCAAATCCGCCTACAGAGGCGACCGCTACACATTTGTGCATTATATGGACAGGGTGAAATGAAACATCTCCAACCGTTACGGGTTGGAGATGTTTTTTTGATCTGCCATTTTCAAATCAATTCTCTATGACTCTGTCAAAATGGAGAGGCTGGGGGTTCTGGTATCTATTTTTATAAAGAAAAGAGTACTAAAATGCTACCCTCTGTTTTGGACAATATACGGAACCTGCTTTGAAATCAGCAGCAGCGGTTCTTTGTTTTTATGAGCCAGTGAAAACATGATTGCGCCTTCAATCATCGAGTTGATTGTCATCCCAAGCTTCTCTGCTTCCTCTTGTTCAAACCCATGCTCAAGAAATTTTGCCGCAAACACATCCGTCCACTTCTTGAACACCTCAACACATGTGCATCTTAACGTTTCATTGATCAGAGCGGTCTCACCCGCCAGCAATCCAACCGGCACGCCCTCAATATTCTGAGGATCATTAAACTGTTCAGCCGTTACATGAATAAAGTGCTGAATGGCTTCTACAGGGTCCCCGAATTCAGACATACTATTCTGTATTTGCTTTTCAACGCATCGTCCCGTATGTCTGATTGCCGCAATGGCGAGTTCTTCTTTTCCGTTTGGAAAGTGATGATACACAGACCCTCTGGGTGCTCCGCTCTCTTTTATAATTTGATTCAAACCTGTCGCATGGTATCCCTGAATCTGAAAAAGATATGCAGAGGTTTGAATAATTCTTTCTTTTGTCCCGGTTTTACTGTTCATTATGTTTCCTCCTGCATTTAAGAAAACCAATCGATTTTAGTATAGAAAAGGGACATAAAAAAGTCAAAAGCACTTATCACAGCAGGGCGCCGCCATTTCCGCACAGAAAAAATCCTGCTGACCGTCAGATTCCGTTCTGAGCGATCAGCAGGCGGTATTTCACTGTTATGGGTTGGAGACATGCCTGAAATCAAGCTGATCCGGAGCTGGAGCATACGGCGTATTTCCCGTTTTGAACATCCAGATCGGTGATATTGTTTTGCCGTTGTACGGATCTTTGACGACGGTGTACCAGTAATAAACCGATTCCGGCTGCAGGCCGTCCCAGACCCACTCTGCGGTTTTTCCGCTTTTTACGTGTTTTTGATGACCGAGCAGTTCGTTCGTATAAACGTTGCATTCAAAATAATCGGTCGCTACCTTTTTCATTTTCGGCTGTAAATCCATTTCAGCTGAAAATTCGTCTTTATCAGCGAACAGATCGGTGTCATAGTAATTGATGTCATCCGTATACGGCGAGTAGGAGAACATGTGAACCTGATTGGCGGCCTGATCGAATTGCATGATGCGCATATAGCCTTGTCCCCCTTCAGGACCATCCTGATAGTCAGTCAGAATTTGATGAACGAGGCGGTCCGGTTTTCCGTCGCCGTCATCGTCAAGGGCATCGGTTTTTTTCACAGCATTATGATAATGGCCGCTCAATACCATCGCCACATTGCGATTCGGCTTAACGACTTTTTGATAGATCGTCTCCCCGATCGGGCTTCGGTTTCCGCTCACAAGCAAATACTCATGAAAACATAATATGGCGGTTCGGTCCGGATATTGCTTAAGCACTTGATTGATCCAGTCAATCTCTTGATCCCCAATGCCCCAGCCCATATAAATCATAATAAAATCGTTCCCGCTTGCCGACAGCAGATCGTAATGCCCGCGGTTATTTTTGTATGACCCGCCGTAATGCATGTTCTTTTCAAAACGGCGGCTTCCGAAGAAATCCCCGAAGGTTCGGTATGTGCCGTCTTTATGGCCGACGTCATGATTGCCGGCAAGCACTCCGTACGGAATCCCCGCCTTATCAAGTGTCCGCATGGAGTGATCGGCATTTTTCCACTGTTTCATCACCATTGAATCATCGACGATATCGCCGGTATGAAAGACATATTTGATATTGTGCTTTTCCTTATTTTCTTTGATCCACTCCGTCATTTTGTCAAAAATGTTCGGGTGCCCTTGTGCGTAATACTGTGTATCGGACATCCAGACAAATGAGTAATTGCCTTTTGCCGGGATTTGATCCTGAACGATGACATTCATTTTTGAGTTTTTCACCGCATCCGCTGCGGACACGGCGGCTTTTAACGTAAACGGCTTTTTATTTTTGGCAAGGACGCTGTCCGCCTCCTGCCAGCGGCTTGTCCGGTAATTCCAAATATACATGGTTACCTTTCGGCCGGGCAGAGAGCTTCCTTTCCAGACCGCTTCGGCCAGGTCCGTTTCGTCAATAGACGGGTCAACGGTTACTTCAAATCGGTGATAAGGGAAACGTTCCTTGCTTTCTGACGAGACTGTTTTTCCGTCATTTGCCGAGATACGGTTCATTTCCGGCAGTGTAAACGGCATTTCATTTTCTTTTATGCCTTGCGGCGGTTCTGTTAATGAGGCGTGTTTATACACTCTCACGCTGCCCGGATTCCGCGCGGTGTAACGGAATCCCCGGTAAAATGATACATTCATCTCATCCTTCGTCGGATCTTTTACCCGAACGGACAGCTTCGCTTTATGGGCGCTTATGTTTTGATCGGCAAGCTCCGGCTGATCCGGCTCCTCCCGTTTGATATGGAAGGTGCGGACGGACGTTGTTTCATTTCCGGCAAGGTCTGCCGCAGTGATGGTAAGCGTATGCTTTCCGGGCTTAAGATCGGCTGATGACGTATGATGCGGGAGCGTGATGCTTTCTCCGTCCAAAAACGCTTTGACTTCTTCCACCTTGCTCCATTTATCACGGATGTCCGCTTTCAGCTCAAAGTTACCTTTCAATGTCGCGCCTTCTTTGATCCCCGGAACAATTTTCGGCCCTGTATTGTCCACCCGCACAGACTGACTGAGCTGCTCCTCACCGTCGCTTACAAAAATCTGGTGATAGCCTTCAGAAAGCCTTGCCGTATCCCATGGCAAAAGCCGCGACGTAAATAAATGATCCGGCAGGCTGAATGAGAAGGTCATGCTCTGATTCGCCCGCTTGCCGTCACCGATAAACAGCTGCTCATCAGGATCCCGCTTCCCGTCTTTGATCAACGTTCCGTCTGAAAGCACCAGGCGGGCATTTTTCACGATAAAATCGTCCCGATTCTCCCCCGTGTCATACGGAGAAACCTTTGAGCCCGCGCGGATGGATACTTTCTGCGTTTTGCCCCCTTTTTGCAGCAGACGTTCCGGAAGCAGAACCGAGTACGTTCTGTAGCGATGAGCCGGATCGTCAAAAATGTGCAGCACCTCGTTTTCCATCATGACGGTGTTTTTGAAATAAAGATTGGTTTTCCGGGCATCGAAGGCGAAATAGACCTCTTTTTCCAGCGCCGGCCGGGTCTCCTGCCGCTTGCCGTCAATCCACAGTTTGATCTTATCCGCGCCGGCGTCAGATGTGGCTTTGAGCAGATAGGTGCCCGATATCGTATCCTCCGGTTCAATGTTCATTCTGAGTCCGTGTGATTTACTCGTCTGTTCAATGTCAATCATCTTGACGGGTGTTTTTGCTTCATTTTCCCCGTCACCGGCTGCGATATAATACTCCAGCTGACCCTGGCCGAGCAGTTCCGGGGAATAAATAATGTGACGGTATAAGCTGTCGTTGCGGTCTTTTTCAGCCAGAATTCGTTTGAATGGTTTGTTCTCATTGGTTCTGTAATAAAACGCGGCTGTTTTGACAAGGTTTTTGTCCCGGATGTCCGCTTTTAATTCAATGCTTTCTGCCGGCCGGACCGGCTTTTTGTCTGTAAGGTCTTCAATGACCGGTTTTTCCTTGTCCGGTTTGATCACTCTTTTCTGCTGAGGGATCTGCGCCTGAAAAACGGAGCCCGGTGACGGCTTATGTTCGCTTGTGGAGATCTTCAGCAATTCTCCCGTTCCGTTCAGCGGATATTTGTACAGCAAAGAAGTCAGCCGGCGGAATGCATGTTTTCTGTAATGCGCTGAGGCGATGGTTTTTCCGGTGTTTGCTGACAGCACCACCGTCCGCGGGCGGCCGTTGGACATTCCGTCCGTCCCTTCGATGACGGCGAGATGTTTTCCCTCCTTCAGGTGGGTTCCGTAATAGCGGTTGAAATCATCTGCCGTCAGTTCTGATGCGGCGCGTCTCAGCCAAAACACATAAGCGCCGCCTGACGGAATGACAATATCTTCTTTCGGCCTCCATATCACATCTGAATCCGGCCCTTCCTTCGGGTAGCGGTAGCGGATATGATAATCCTTAAAGTGAATGGGTCTGTCCGTCGTGTTATACACCTCGATAAATTCATAGGCATCAGCGCCGTCTTCATTTTTCGTATCAACGGCAAGCTCCGTAATCATCAGCTCGGGAATATGATTCAAATCGGCTTGATAGCCGTCCAGCTTCAGCCGCTTTTTCTCCGATTCCGCCCGCTGTCTGCCGTTGGTGAAAACGAGGTAATATTCCAATTCTCCATTCCAGATATCCCGTTTTGAAACCTGGGCCGTAAACAGCCGGATTGCGCCTGGAGCTGGCTCCATCGGCACCATCTTATATCCCAGCTCATTGCTTTGTTTATAAAAAAGAAACGCCGAAAACGCTTGATAATCGGCATTCTGTACATGAGCCTGTATGAACAGGTTTCTTTTCATTTCCGCCTTTACTTCGATTTGGGGAGGATTCTCCAGAAGCGGTATGTAATGAGGCGGCTGTCCGAATTCCTGCTGATTCACCGGGATTTCCGATTCTTTGCGCGCCGCACCCGCAGAAGGACTCACACAAAGCAAACCAATCAGAAAAAAGAGCGTCATCACAAGTTTCATCTCATTACCTCCCTATGCATTATGTTGCGTCAGGAGGCCTCCGCTTATGTAACCGCACATAAAAAAGCTGCCCTCTCGGGGACAGCTCTTTTTTTATCCTTTTCTAAGCGGCTCCAATATGCCTTTTTGAATCAGCAAGTGGAAAACGGAAAGCACGACGGATGCCCAAATGGCGGTGCCGAACCCGTCAATCTGAAAGCTGTCTCCCATTAAGGCAGCGGTCATCATTAACGTAATGGCGTTGATGACAAACAGAAAAAGGCCGAGGGTCACAACCGTGACAGGCAATGTCAATATGACGATGATCGGTTTGATCAGCACATTTAACACAGAAAGAATCACACTGGCGATGACAGCCGCTCCGATACTGCTGATATGGACGGAATCAAAATATCCCGCGATAACGATTAATAATAAAGCATTTACTAAAATGCTGACTGCCCATTTGATCATTTATTTCAAATCTCCTTCTAAAGGTACAACAAAACACCAGATAATATATACAATTGGCACGATTCCGCTCGTGACAAGCGCTAATACAACGGTTATGATGCGCAAAAGCGACGCATCCATGTTGATGTACTCCGCCAAACCGCCGACGACACCGGCGATTTTACGGTTTTTTTCTGAACGGTAAAGTCTTTTCATCCAATCACCTCTGAGTATGCTTGAGCTTAATGGCTCCTGTTAACGATTCTGAGAAAATCGAAAGATGCTGATCATGGCCTTGATTTGATTCCAGCATCAGTTCTTTTTGAATGGTATCATTCTTTTCCTTTAAAATCTCCGCATCAATCAGCTCGTGGCTGAGAGAACCGAGATTGCTTTTGAGCTCCGCTTTCACCGCCGAGTCATCAGGCAGGGCGATCTCCACATTTCCGGTCGTCGTTTTTGTGTAGATGGAGCGGCAGTGCGGCGCTGTCACGGTAAGGATGATATTGCCGTTAAAGCTTTGGACGTCAATAGATTCACTCGATCCGCGCAAATCAATCAAGCCGTTAATTGTTTCCGCTTCGATCGCGCCGCATTGATGGCCGGCCAGCTTGATTTGTCCGTTAGCCGTTTCCGCCGACGCTTTCTCAGCCGTCAGATGAGAGAATGACAGGACGCCGTTTGTCGTTTTCGCCGAGAATTCTTTTACATGTAAATGTTCCCCTCTGATCGGTCCGTTAAACAGTTTCACCCTTATCTTATCGTACTCTTTCTGAGGAACATAAAGCATGACATTGGTTTTCATCGTTTTCTTTTCCGTGCGGACAAAAAACTTATTGCCCTTCATTTCGCACTCAATATGCTGGAGAAATGCGGTGCGCGCCGCCTCCTGACTGTCCGCCCGGTACACTTTCGCCTGGCACTCCGCTCTGACATCTTCATCCGCCCACGGTACGATATTGACGCTGCCGTTTGCAATCTGCATATCAATGGCTGAGAATTCACTGTCTTTAAATTGAAAAATATGCTGCACGTCGTGTGCGTGGCCGAAATTCAGATCCAGATCCGCTTCCTTCACTTTTTTGACAGCCGAATCAATCCAATCGAACAGCTTAGCACCGATCGACGGCTTTTGGCTTTCTTTTGTCCCGCTTTTGAAATCTTCCGCAGGTTCCTGGACCTCCGTTGATAATGCGGTGATCTGCTCTTCTTTTTCTTTATATTCATGATCCAGTTTTTCAATGAGCGTCAAAGCTTCCTGCGCCGTCAGCCTGCCTTCTTCCACAAGCTTTAAAATCCGTTCTTTCTCCTGTTTCATATAAAACTCCTCCCCCGACTTTTCTTACACCTGGCGTAATACCTTTATTCCCTGCACGATATTCCAAATGACCATTCCGATGAGGATCAGAAAGTAAACAGCTGCTCCTGCTATCATAACAAAAACCGGAACCATACTCTCCCCCTGAGCCGTAATTGCTCCTCCGACAACACCGGCGATCACAATCAGCAATCCCGCAAACGGAATGATGTGAGAAATCAGAGCGCGCATGGCATGCCGCTTCGTCTCTTTTTCATCGACGACGAAGTAAGCCACAATCGGAAGAATAAGAGGCGCGAAAAACACGCTGAAATAACAGATGGATGCGATGATTGCTTGGTTTCGATTCAATAAAAACACTCCCTGTGAGGTAATGTAAAAGGCCCTTCATTATACATACGTATGACGAATGGGCGGGTTTCATTTTCATGCTAAAGGACATGCTTCGTTATACGTAATTTTTCATTTCAGAGATTTCACTATAGAATCTTTTCCCCTAACCGATTACAATATGTAACAAAGCCTGACCGTATGCAAGGAGGACATACCAAATGGAGAAAGATCCCGGAAACGACCAAGTAACGGAAGAAAGTCTGCGAAAATTGATTCGCGAACAGAAAAGAATGAACAGCGAAATGCTGGCTGAACTGGAACAGATCAAAGCGGCGCCTCTTCCCATTTCTCATGATATTCAATATATAAAAGTGCTGCTGGACAGCAGCAGCACTCATATTCTGCAGGATTTAATGCATTTAAGCAGACAGCTTCCCCAACAGAAGAAAAGCCTGTAGTACAACAGCCCAAAACCGATCGGTTTTGGGCTGTTCTTGTATCTGTTAAGTGGCTGCCGTTTCTTTTTCGGCCAGCAATGCTTTCATCCGTTTTTTATCACGTTCCATTACCGGTTTCAGATAGCGGCCCGTATATGATTCTTTCACTTCGACAATTTCTTCAGGCTTCCCGGAGGCTACGATCGTGCCGCCGCCCGCGCCGCCTTCAGGTCCGAGATCGACGATGTAGTCCGCCGTTTTAATGATATCGAGATTGTGTTCAATAACCAAAACGGTATCTCCGTTATCGACGAGTCTTTGAAGCACAACTAAAAGCCTTGCGATATCATCAACGTGGAGGCCTGTCGTCGGTTCGTCCAGAATATACAGTGTCCGGCCGGTGGAGCGCTTATGCAGTTCGGAAGCGAGCTTGACGCGCTGCGCTTCTCCGCCTGAGAGCGTCGTCGCAGGCTGGCCGAGCGTCACATACCCGAGTCCGACATCGGCAAGCGTTTGAAGCTTGCGTTTGATTTTCGGGATATTTTCAAAGAAAGACAGAGCATCTTCCACCGTCATATCCAGAACATCAGAAATGCTTTTTCCTTTGTATGTGACCTCAAGCGTTTCCCGGTTGTAACGTTTGCCGTGACACACTTCGCACGGGACGTACACGTCAGGAAGGAAATGCATCTCAATTTTGATGATGCCGTCGCCGCGGCAGGCTTCACAGCGCCCGCCTTTCACATTAAAGCTGAATCGGCCTTTTTTGTAGCCGCGCACCTTTGCTTCATTTGTCTGCGCGAACACATCGCGGATGTCATCAAACACACCCGTGTAAGTTGCCGGATTTGATCTCGGCGTCCGGCCGATCGGCGCCTGGTCGATATCGATCACCTTATCAAGATGGTCGAGGCCTTTGATCTCTTTATGGCTTCCCGGTTTCGCTTTGGCTTTATGAAGCTTTTGCGCAAGCGCCTTATGCAGAATTTCATTCACAAGCGTGCTTTTTCCGGAACCGGATACCCCTGTCACGGCCGTAAAAGTGCCGAGCGGGAATTTGGCATTCGCTTTTTTCAGGTTGTTTTCCGTAGCGCCTTTGATTTCAATGTATCGGCCGTCAGGTTTTCTTCTCTCAGGAGGCATCGGGATGAATTGAGCCCCTGACAAATAACGTCCGGTCAGAGAATCCGCATCATTCATCACTTCTTCAGGCGTGCCCGCCGATATGACACGGCCGCCGTGAATGCCGGCGCCCGGTCCGATATCTATCAGATAATCGGCAGCCATCATCGTATCTTCATCATGCTCGACGACAATCAGTGTGTTGCCGAGATCTCTCATGTTTTTCAGCGCGCTGATCAGACGGTCATTGTCACGCTGGTGAAGACCGATGGACGGCTCATCAAGAATGTACAGGACGCCTGACAAACGGGAGCCGATCTGCGTCGCAAGCCTGATACGCTGGGCTTCGCCGCCTGACAGCGTACCCGCCGCCCGGCTCAGCGTCAGATAATCAAGACCGACTTTATCTAAGAAACTGAGCCGTTCTACAATTTCTCTTAAAATTAAATCTGCAATCTGCATATCTTTCTCAGACAGCGTCAGTTTTTTGAAAAATTCCAGCGCATCGCCGACGGAAAGTTCGGTAATGGTTCCGATGTGGCGTCCGTTGACCAAAACGGCCAGCGCTTCTTTCTTCAGCCGGTAGCCTTTGCAGGTCGGGCACGGCTTCTGTGACATATATTGCTCCATCTGTTCACGGATATAATCGGAGCTTGTCTCTTTATACCGTCTCTCAATATTGCGCAGCACGCCTTCAAATTCAATTTCATTCTCCCGCACTTGTCCGAAATCATTCTCGTATTTAAAGTAGATCCGTTCATTGCCGCTGCCGTACAGCACTTTATCAAGCTGATGCTTCGGCAGGTCTTTGACCGGAGTCTCCATATCAATGCCGTAATGGCGGCAGACCGCCTGAAGCAGCTGCGGATAATATTGGGAACTGATCGGCGTCCACGGTGCGATGGCGTGTTCTTTTAATGAGAGCTCGGGATTTGGAATGACGAGCTCCGGGTCCACTTCCAGCTTCAAACCGAGACCGTCGCAAGTCGGACAAGCGCCGAACGGGCTGTTAAACGAAAACAGCCGGGGCTCAAGCTCTCCGATGGAAAAACCGCAAATCGGGCAGGCGTGATGCTCGCTGAACATCAGCTCTTCCTGGCCGATGACATCTATCATGACACGGCCTTCTCCTAAGCGGAGGGCGGTTTCCAGTGAGTCGGAAAGCCGGGCGGCAACGCCTTCCTTGACGACAATCCGGTCAATGACTACTTCAATGGAATGCTTTTTGTTTTTTTCAAGTTCAATATCGTCGGAAAGCTCGGCCATTTCTCCGTCAATCCGCACCCTTACATACCCTTGCTTTCTGATTTGGTCAAGGACCTTAACATGGGCGCCTTTTCTGCCTGAGACCATCGGCGCAAGCACTTGAAGCTTCGTCCGCTCAGGATATTCAAGAATCCGGTCAACCATCTGTTCAATCGTTTGCGACGTAATTTCGATGCCGTGCTCCGGACAGTGCGGCTTACCGACTCTCGCGTATAAGAGCCGGAGATAATCATAAATCTCCGTTACCGTTCCGACGGTTGACCGCGGATTGCGGCTTGTCGTTTTCTGGTCAATGCTGATGGCCGGAGAAAGCCCTTCGATCGCATCAACGTCCGGCTTATCCATCTGCCCTAAAAATTGGCGTGCATAGGCAGAAAGCGATTCAACATACCGTCTCTGTCCTTCCGCGTAAATGGTGTCAAAAGCAAGGGATGATTTTCCCGATCCGGACAGGCCCGTCACGACGACGAGCTGATCCCGCGGAATCGTTACATCAATGTTTTTTAAATTGTGCGCCCTTGCCCCTTTCACCTCGATCCGGTCAATTGCCATGTGTTCATCATCCTTCCGCTTTTAGCTCTAACAGTAAATCACGAAGCTCTGCCGCCCGCTCGAAATCAAGCGCTCTGGCCGCTTCTTTCATTTCATGCTCCATTTGCTCAACGACTTTCTGGCGTTCTTTCTTCGTCAGCTTCGTCAGCTTAGGCGCGGCTTTTGTTTTGTATTCTTCTTTATCCTCAGCGGCCTGCGTCGCGCGGATCACATCGCGAATTTCCTTATTGATCGTTTGCGGCGTAATGCCGTGGATTTCGTTAAAACGCTCCTGCTGTTCCCGGCGGCGCTTCGTTTCATTCATCGCGATTTCCATCGAATGCGTGATTTTATCGGCATACATGATGACCCGGCCTTCTGCGTTTCTCGCCGCCCTTCCGATCGTCTGAATCAGCGAACGCTCAGAACGGAGGAAGCCTTCTTTATCCGCATCCAGAATGGCGACAAGCGACACTTCCGGAATATCAAGACCTTCCCTCAGCAGGTTGATGCCGACCAGCACATCATATTTTCCGAGCCGGAGGTCACGGATGATTTCAATCCGTTCAAGCGTCTTAATCTCGGAATGCAGATAATTGACCTTGATGCCGATTTCTTTCAGATAATCGGTCAGATCCTCTGACATTTTTTTCGTTAAAGTCGTTACGAGCACGCGCTCATTCCGTTCTATCCTCGCCTGAATCTCGCCGATTAGATCATCAATCTGTCCTTCGATCGGCCGGACGTCAATGAGAGGGTCGAGCAGTCCCGTCGGCCTGATGATCTGTTCGATCATTTCCGGCGTATGCTCAATCTCATACGGTCCCGGAGTAGCCGACACGTACACGATATTGTGCATATGTTTCTCAAATTCCTCGAATCGGAGCGGACGGTTGTCAAGCGCTGACGGCAGGCGGAACCCATGATCGACAAGCACCTGTTTTCTTGCCTGGTCACCGTTGAACATGCCGCGCACCTGCGGAATCGTCACGTGTGATTCATCAACGACGATCATAAAATCGTCCGGAAAATAATCAAGCAGCGTATACGGCGTAGAGCCCGGAGGACGGAGCGTCAAGTGTCTTGAATAGTTCTCAATGCCCGAACAGAAACCCATTTCCCGCATCATTTCAAGATCATATCTCGTCCGCTGCTCAAGCCGCTGCGCTTCAAGGAGCTTGCCGTTTTCGCGCATGACTTTCAAGCGCTCCTCAAGCTCCTGTTCAATGTTCAGAATCGCTTTTTCCATCTTTTCCGCCCGGGTGACGAAGTGGGAAGCCGGGAAAATCGCGACATGATCGCGGTCGCCGAGAATCTCTCCGGTCAAAGCGTCAACTTCTCTGATCCGCTCAATTTCGTCTCCGAAAAATTCCACTCTGATACAATGTTCGTCACGGGAAGCCGGGAAAATTTCCACAACGTCGCCGCGCACGCGGAATGTCCCCCGCTTAAAGTCGATATCATTGCGGGCATACTGGATATCCACAAGCTTTCTCAGCAGCTCGTTCCGCTCAATCTCCATTTCCGGTCTGAGCGACACGACCATCTCCCGGTATTCTTCAGGCGAACCGAGACCGTATATGCATGACACACTCGCAATGATAATGACATCTCTCCGTTCAAACAGAGAGGATGTCGCGGAGTGCCGCAGTTTATCAATTTCATCGTTAATGCTTGCGTCTTTCTCTATAAATGTATCCGTTTGAGGCACATACGCCTCCGGCTGATAGTAATCGTAGTAGCTGACAAAATATTCGACAGCGTTGTTCGGAAAAAACTCCTTAAACTCGCTGTACAGCTGTCCGGCAAGGGTTTTGTTATGGGCAATGACCAGTGTCGGCTTATTGACTTCTTTAATCAGATTGGACACGGTAAAGGTTTTGCCCGTCCCTGTCGCACCCAGGAGAGTCTGGTGTTTTCTGCCTTCCTGTATGCCTTTGACAAGCTTCTCAATCGCTTGCGGCTGATCTCCCTGGGGCTGATATTTCGAGACTAACTCAAAACGATCTTTCACAAAAAAGCCTCCGTTTCTTTACGAAATCTTCCTATTGATATAGTAACACAATGACGGGCAAAATCACTAAAAATACGAACTAAAGTTCGATGGTTTATTTTTACCAAGTCAATTTTTGTATAAAAAACCTGCTTTTATGGCGTAAAAGCAGGCTTCCATTTCATATTCACCATGTCAGGCATTGTCTTTCTTTTTGTCTGCTTCTTTTTTGGCCATGTACAGCCCGCCGGCTACCAGTGATACGACATCCAATCCAACGATAAAATACGTTTCGGTGTAACCTTTTAAATAGGATGCGAAAAGCAGTGCGGCTGTGAGAGCGATCGCCACATAATGGTTAAAAGTGACCCGCGTAAAAAGGACGACCAGCATAAAAGGGAAACATAATGCAAAAACGGCTTTTGTAATCACAAAAACCCTCCTCGGGAATTCTTCATCTCATCTGATTATAGTAAAAAATGAAGAATCGGACAATCGTTCCCCTGCTATCACAATACCCTTTTTCAGCAGTCTTCAATCATCTGTCAGAAAAAATGTGAATGTAAATCTATTGAACCATTAATGAAATGAACCAAATTGCCTTTCTTCAGCCGAAAGGAGGAGAAGGATTAGGTCTTTGTGTCTTTGACAGTTTCTTCCTCTCTCTTTACAATGTAATGATAGTGTTTACTATCATTTTCTTGGATGAAGAAAAAGGGGGTTATACCGCATGTATTCAGTACGATTTCAAAAAGCGGAAGAATCGAGCCGCTCAGCAGGCGCAAAAGGAATGAACCTGATTAAACTGACGAAAAACGGCCTGCCCGTTCCCGATGGTTTTGTCATTCAGACAAATGCCCTGACGCGTTTTATGGAAGATAACCGGCTTCAGGCAGATGAGGAAGAGATGGAGCGCGCCATTTTAAACGGCACGTTTTCAAAAGAGCTCCGCGATGAGCTGATTGCCTCTTTTTATGAATTGAGAGAATCATACGCCTCTGTTGCCGTACGTTCCTCGTCTGCGTCCGAAGATCTTGAAGGCGCTTCTTTCGCGGGCCAGTACGAAACCTATTTAAATATCAAAACAGAAGAAGAGTTTCTCGGAAAAGTGAAAGAATGCTGGGCTTCCTTCTTTTCGGCGCGGGTCAGCGGTTATAAAGAGAAAATGAACAATGACACTGCAGAACCGCTAATGGGTGTTGTCGTCCAAGGACTGATCAATTCTGAGGTGTCAGGGGTCATTTTCAGCCGAAACCCCGTCACACATGATGACGGAGAACTGATGATCAGCGCGAGCTACGGTCTCGGAGAAGCAATCGTGTCCGGAAGCGTGACACCCGACACATTTATCGTCAATAAAGACACATTCCGGATTGACAAAGAAATCGGCTTAAAAGAAATGTATATCGTTTCCCAAAAGGAAGGCGTGACCGAAAAAGAAACGTCCGCTGACATGAGAAACCGCTTCTGCCTCGATGACGAGAGCATCAAAGAACTTGCCATGCTGACGATAAAGACGGAAGAACTGTACGGTTATCCTGTGGATCTCGAATTCGGATTTGCCGAAAATAAGCTGTATCTGCTTCAGGCCAGACCGATTACAACGATCGCGCAGGATCAGAAAGCGGCAGATGAAGAACGGGAATTTATCATGACGCCTCGGGACCAGAAAGATTTTTGGATCAATATGGAGTCTAATATTGAAGGCCCAATCAGCCCGTTATTCGCCTCTCTCATTGTGCCTGCTTTAGAATACGGCCTCAAAGAAGGCACGAAGACATTCCCTGTGATGGGCATCGAGATTGAGCGTGTCAAGCTCCACCAGGGCCATGTTTTTTCCAGACAGCATAAGACGGACGATAACCTGCCCGCAGAACAGTTAGAAGCGCTTTTTCCCGTTTTGGCTGACCGCATGTATGATATTATTCATGAAACCTTTCTGCCTTTTTATCAAAAGCTGGACGGACTGGCGCATAAAAATCATACACCGGAGACTGCCCTTGAGGCGTTCCGAAACCTGAAAGAATTCTATTTAAAAGGATATGAAGAACATTTCAGCATTGTCTTTCCGCAGATTGCGTTAAATATGACACTGGAGTCCCTGTACGGACAGGTTGAGAAAGACAACGCCTCCCTTCTGTATGAAATGCTGGCCGGCGTCATGAATAAATCACTGGAAACCGACAGACAGCTTTGGCTGCTTTCCGGACAAGTAAAAGATAACCCTGAACTGTTGCGTGTCTTTACGGCTTCCCAGGCCGACGAGCTTCATCAGACGCTTCTGCAATCAGATGAAGGAAAACGCTTTCTCGAACAAGTCGGCGAATTTTTACAAGAATATGGCTGGAGATCAGTAAAAAGCCATGATCTGATCGAAGAAACGTGGGCGGAAAATCCTTATTTCGCATTGGCTAACATTCAAAACTATGTCCGGAACGGCTACGATTTTGACAGTGAGTTTCATAAAACGATAGAAAAACGCAAACAGCTTTACGCCGCCTTCATGAATAGAATTGAAGATGACGGCTTCCGAGAGACGTTTGACCGTTATTATCAGTGGGCGTTATCTGCATCTGTCATCATAGATGATCACCATTTTTATATCGATGCGATGCTGGACGCCAAAGCGCGCCTTTGTCTCTTGAAAATCGGCGAGTTGCTGCAAAAACAAGGCGTGATCGATGACCGGGAGGATATGTGGTACTTATACAGCGATGAAGTCGAGAAAGCGCTGGTGACGCCTGTTCCGATGAAGGAAAAAACCGCTGAACGTAAACAGCTTTTCCAGCAATATCAGCTGCTTGAAGCGCCCGCTTATCTCGGCACACCGACGCCCGAACAGCTGAAAGCCGCTGAGCAGGTTACAGGCTCCATCACAGAAGATGAAAAAAACACTGAACATCATATTTACGGACTTGCAGCGTCAAGCGGAATCGCAAGCGGCCCGGTGAAAGTCATTCGAGACGCAAGTGATTTTTCCCGTTTTTCATCAGGAGATGTGC
Organism: Bacillus sp. 5RYD7K; assembly: GCF_059831465.1. NCBI lineage: Bacteria > Bacillati > Bacillota > Bacilli > Caryophanales > Bacillaceae > Bacillus > Bacillus sp. 5RYD7K. The sequence goes on along the minus strand of NZ_CP191200.1, from coordinate 1,409,091 downwards.
TTGTCTGCAAAATGACGACACCGCTTTGGACCAGTCTGTTTCAGGATGCAAAGGCCGTCATTACGGATACGGGCGGCATCCTCTCACATGCGGCGATCATCGCAAGAGAATACGGGCTTCCCGCTGTTCTCGGCACACGTGTCGCGACTGACAGGCTCAATGACGGAGATATCGTCTCGGTAGACGGCACAAACGGACAGATTACGATAGTCAAACGCGCTTCATGCTAGGTTTCCCTCTTTATTGACGGGCAGGGCGGGTGTATACTTGTCCTGCCAGTATTTACGCGAGGTGAAACAAGTTGAGAACGACGAACAAGAGAATTCTTGACGCTGCGATGAATCTTATCATTCAAAAAGGATACCGCGCCGCGACAACAAAAGAAATCGCAGAAAAAGCGAATGTAAGCGAAGCAACGATTTTTCGTAATTTTAAAAACAAACAAGGACTAATGAAAGCCATGATTGAGCAGCACACGCCGGTTCCGGAAAGCGTGATCACCAAGGCGGAAGGCAATCTGTATGAGGATCTTCTTCATTTCGCCACGACCCTTTTGCAGCGATTGGAACAAAAAAAAGAGGTGTTCCGCATCTGCCTGCGCGAACCGGAATTATTCGAAGACGTCCTGCAGGATATTGTCGTATATCCGCAATCCGTGAAAAAGGATTTAATCGTTTACTTTAAGGAACTGACAAAGAAGAATAGTATAAGCCCCGGCAGCGAAGAAGCTAATGCAGACGTCTTTATGACGATGATTTTCGGTTATTTTATGCACCGGCTGCAGCTGGGGAAAAGAGTCATCACTCTTTCTGAAGAAACGATGCTGAAACACAGCACTGAGATTTTTATTAAAGGAATTATCAGCCGGTAATGTCCGGCTCCTAGGAGGATGAAGGATGAGTTCAAAGAAAGAATGGGCGCTGATCGTTTCGCTTTTGCTGGGAGCCATACTCGTTCCTATCAATTCGACGATGATCGCAGTCGCTCTTTCATCCATTTCCCGCTCATTCAGCGAATCAATTGCCAGCATCACATGGGTCGTGACGGTGTATTTAATTGTGATGGCCGTGACACAGCCTATTGCCGGCAAGCTCGGTGATATGTACGGAAACAAAAAAATGTATTTATGGGGTGTCGGCCTTTTTCTGATCGCTTCATTGGGGTGCGCCCTCTCGCCAAGTCTTTTCTTATTGATTTTCTTCCGGGCGCTTCAGGCTGCCGGCGGCGCTTTGCTTACACCAAACAGCATCGCCATCATCCGCCATGTCGTGTCCGAAAAACGGCTTCCGAAAGTATTTGGTTTTTTCGGCCTCGGTGCCGGGCTGGGCGCAGCTCTCGGTCCGTTTATCGGGTCACTTTTAATCGAGAGTTTCAGCTGGCATTCTATTTTTTGGGTCAACATTCCGTTTCTGGCGATCGCACTCGGGACGGCATTTATCATGTTTCCTAAATATAAAGAAGAAACCTCTGACGCGCCGCTTGATATCATCGGGTCCGTTCTGCTTGCCGGGAGCATTGTATCTATTATTCTTCTGACGAAAAATGAAAGCTCCTTGGGCTATTGGGTGTACGCGCTGCTCATTCTTTTATTTGTTCCGTTATTTTTCAGGCGGGAGCTGCGTACGAAACATCCGATTATTGATTTTGACCTGTTTAAAAACACAACCTTTACAAGCGCCAATCTGTCCGTTCTGTTAAGCAATTTAATGATGTATGCCGTGTTATTGATGATGCCGCTCTTTATGACCGGCCACTTCAGCATGAATACGTCGCACAGCGGTATGGCTCTTTCAGTCTTTTCCATTTTTATGTCCGCCAGCAACTGGGGCGGAGCTCAGCTGCATCACAAATGGGGCGCGCGAAGAATGATTTTTCTGTCGTTCGGGCTGATGGCCGGAGCCAATCTTTTATTTCTGCTTTTGGTTTATTCCCATTCCGTCCCGTTCCTTATGGCATCGCTTATTGTAGGGGGCATCGCGTCCGGTGCGGGGCTGACGAGCATGCAGGTGTCTTCTCTGGCGACGGTAGAACCGGGCATGTCCGGTATCGCATCCGGGATTTTTTCCACCTTCCGTTATTTCGGAAGCATTATTTCTTCAGCACTGATCGGTTTAATCTCCGGATTTCACATTCTGTTTATGATATTGATCGGCGTATCTGTGATCGGCTTGTTCGTATCGCTTGGAATTAAGTCCGGCGAAACCGTTGATACGAAAAAAAGCCATTCGGCGTAAACAAAAAAAGGTTCCGTGAGCATCCGCTTTCCGGAACCTTTTTTCGTTTTCCTTCTTATTTTTCTCTCTCGAAGTGTCACCGCACTCCCCCGGTGCATAGAGTATCGCAATGCCGTTTGCTCTATGAGAATCTTTTTATTTAAAAGAGAAAAGGGAAATGTAAATCGCTAAGAGCTCAGATCAAGTTCGGCCGCTTGCGCCGTAATCCGGCCGTAAAAAAAGCCCGGCCGCCGTGTTGTTAGCGGCGTAGAATCATACTTGTGGCTTCCCTTGTCAAAAGGCACAGTTCTTTTTTACACCACTACTTGAGACTTTAACGTTTCTCTCATTTGAATTAATTCAAAATAGAATTAATGGGGGAGATTACCCCCGTATTTCCAGGCGATCCAGGTGGGTGGCCTGGTAAATATTTTGAGTCTCTGTATCTTTAACAATAGTATTTACAATATCATTAGGATACCGATTCAAAAAAAAATGTTCTCCTTTAAACTTATGAAATTTCACGTTTCCTTCAACAACTTCACTCCATTTATGCATTTCATTGATATGAGTCGAAAAATCGCTATCCGCATAAAAAACGCTTACTCCACAACTTATTTTTTCTGCTTTGGACTGAAACTTATAATTGTCCAAAATTATAAAATCTGCTCGCAAAATCGGAAGAAACATATCCATAATCTCTTTTGTATAAAACTCCTCTGGTATTCCCCCATATTGTTCCACCTTTGTCAAGAAAGTTTCATTAGTCATATTTTCAATGTCTTCCCTCTTTTCAAAAATATGTGGAGCATCTCGCCCAGAAAAAAACAGATGCCTTGGTTCCTTAGTTCCCATTTGCTTAAGTTTATAATATATCTCATAAGTCAATAAGGCTCCCATGCTGTGTCCAAATATAACATATTCATCGTCATATTCTAATTGTTCACTTATTCTTTTGGCGATATCTTCACTTGCTTCACCAACAGACTGGTAACAAGGCTCTGTGAATCGAGTTCCTCTTCCAGCCAATTCACATATACACAATTCATATCTATCCGGCAGTAGTTTTTTCCATTCATAATATGCATTTACCGACGCTCCAGCATATGGAATAGGAAATACTTTTATTTTATTTATTTCACTCACTCCTATGTTCAACTTGAGCCCACTATCATTACTATATAAACCTATAAGTATTCAAGATACATTTAATTGTACTTCTCTATCTCTCGCTGCTCTGCCAGCAACAAATTCACCATATCACTATAGCTATTCAAACCGTCTGTCTGATTATTTGCCTTCAGATATACGTCATTTACATTTCTTGAAATACTTGAAATAACACCCTCATACTTATCCCGGTACTGCTCATTTTGTTCTATATCATGCCGCACCGCTTTGGACAGACTGGACATTATATCAGACGCCTGATCTGGATCCACTTTCTTTAGCTCAGATATAGAATAATCAAATGCCAGAAATAAACCACTGTATAGTATCATTGGATCATCCTGCTGCTTACATGCCAGATAAGCTATAAAATTAGCCTCATCCTCATGCATGAAACCACTCTGATGTGCCAATTCATGCGCCATAGTAGCAGGCACCAAAAAAACTGGCACATTAACATTGATATTGGATTCATAAGTAAAAGGGACAAAAATACCATGTATCCCTGCATGCGACATTAGTTTTGACATCACCACTGGTTTTGGTGTTGAATATGAATGCTCCAAAACAGGATATTTCTTTGATAACATTTGCATCGAGAACACTGCGTGTTGTGCATAATAATCAAAAACCTCTGGTACATGAGCCAAAAGATCAGTATCCGCTAACTTTTCCCTTGCCAATTCCATTTCAACGGCAAGTGACTTACTCAATTTGACCAGTTCCTCCTTGCTGTAGTTCTCTTCTTTATATTCGGTATAAGACAAAAAAGAATATCTGTAATAGTTTATTCCACCCAAAATAGTATAACAAAAATATATCACGCTACAGATCGTAACGATTCCTAGAGCACCACGATAAACTACCATCCTACGTGCACCTTTACTCATGATGACCTTGCGCACATAATAAACGATATAAAATAGAAATAGTAACACAACCAACACTACGAGCCATTCACTAACAGAAAATGTGACCCAAGAAGGTACAAGTCCTACTGTTTTTGACAATAACGGATATACAGACCTACTGTATTTCTCCGCCCAATCCTGATGGTTCTGCGCGTATTTTGTCAGTATATAAGCTATAACTCCAAGTGAGATCAACGGCAATCTCTTAAGTAAAAGCTTTTTAATAATGTACTCCTCCTATCCAATAAATATCAGATGTACGCCATGTAACCTAGTCATATCATTTCTTTATTTCAACATACTTTTCCTCATAAAAATCATGCTTATTAGAAAAAACATATTGATTCATAAAATCTATAGGAAGCACTTCATAAGCCCAGTAGGTACCATTAGGTCTATTACTCGAAACAGCTTGTCGGGCGATTTCGGCAGCCACTGTACCCGTTAACTCTGAACTCGTTTCCATTTGTAAATTCAATCTGCACCTAACATTCTTTCCATCTTTCACTCCTGTAGCATCAATGACTAAAGCTATCCATTCCTCTTTAGGTTGCTCCTCTAAGCTAATGTCTAGTTTTTTCATTGCTTCTTCAACCGAAGACTCAAGTTGCATTTGATAAAATTGCATTGCCAAACGGAAAATATAATCATTTGCCGCTATATTGTACCAGTGAAGTTCTTGTACCGAACTAACTTCCAGAATATCAATGATCTCTTGACTTAAATACGGTTTCTTATAGACAGGAACATCCACTTCAGGTACAAATTCTTTCTGCATCATATTTATATTTTCCGTTTTAACACAATGATCACTCCAATAAGAGTCTGTTTTTCCAATTACACTATGGCCACTCATTAATATATCTGAGATAGAAGTTTTCGTATAATGTTCCGCACCACCAATATAACAATTCACATGCTTAGTTTCGTCTAATAAATGATTTATCACTCGTTTTAATAGCAGACCTGTAATTCCAGGACAAAAACCAGCTCCTATGTAATTTACACCGTTAGCTTTAAGCTCTAGCTTTTGCTCCTGATTCAATAATAAAGCATTGGAAGCATCAACATATTTTGCTCCTACTTTCATGGCTGCCTGAGCAACTCTATCTTTAATTACAAATTCAGGCCCTGCACAATTAATGACAACCGTACAATCAGTACAGAACGCAATCAAGTTCTCCCAGTCAGAAACATCCAGGAATTGGTAGTTAAAATTATTAAGGTTCATTAATGCTGTAGGTTCACGCCGCTGTCCGCCCTTAACAATAAAGTCTTTACATAAGTTCTTACAGATGACTTCACCGATCATTCCGCCACACCCAACAACTGCGATTTGCTCCATCCGTACGACACCCCTTTCATCTTATACAAGCATCAAAACTGTCCAAAAACTTATTTCATACAACCATTGAGATTTAAAATACAAGACTAGTTATACCTTTCTCTATTAAAAGATCATTATTATGTCTACTCAACATACTCAATGCATAAAATCTTTGTTTGGCTTCCATTAATTTATGATACGTGCCGTGTTCTTCAATTTTCCCATTATTCAATAAGACAATTTCATCATATCCACTAAGAATTGATTCATCCAGCCTATGAGTAATGGAAATTCTCGTAATGCCCTGCATTTCACTTAACATACACTCAAGGTCACTAGCTGTTTGATTGTCCAACGCTGAAGTCGCCTCGTCCATAAGTAATATAGGTGATTTTCTCAGGAGTGCTCTTGCTATAGAAATTCTCTGTTTTTCCCCACCTGAAAAATGGATTCCATTTTCTCCACATAATACATCAAAGCCGCCTCTGTCATGAATCAATTTCTGTAACATACTCTTCTTTATGACTTGCTCAAACTCATCTGTGTCACATTCACGAAACAATTTAATATTTTGTTCAATCGTATCATCAAAGATAAAACAGTCCTGATGAATAAAACTAACATTTTGGAAAATGGACTGATCACTTATTTTCTCAAGATCAACCCCGTCATACCTGATATTTCCTTCATACCCATCATAAAACCCAGTCAACATCTTTAATAAGGTTGTCTTTCCACTCCCACTTGTTCCTACAATGGCATAAGACTTTCCATATTCAAATTCAAAATTAATATCATCTAAAATTTTTTTCCCATCTACGCTTAACGAAAGCCCATTTAGAGAAATTTTATTACTGAATTTAGGGATATCAATTCTTTGAGTTTGATCCGTTTTTGCCTCTCCAATTTTATTGAAATTCATTAATAAAGCCCGACTGGCCTGCCTTTTGGTAAAACCGGTTATGAGTCTATTAATGGGAACTGTTACGCAATTTAACAATTGAATAAAAGCCATAATCTCTCCTACTGTAATTTCTCCTTTCATTAGCTGCTGAGTACCCACAATAAATATGACTACAGCAACAAGAAAAGTTGAAATATCAGTAAGTGACATAATGAGTGACAACAGATTTTCGTATACCATTTTTGCTTTTTCCTGCTTGTTCGCCTTTGCCTTTGCCCTTTCAAAAATCTCCTTTTCGATGTTAAAGCTCTTAACAACCTGATTTCCAGACAATATATCTTTAATGAAAGATACATAATTTTTATTTTGCTCAGCCACTTCACCTTGTGCTTTTTGCATACGATTATTAAATATACTCGAAACTGCAAGTGGAATGATACAAGTGAGTAATATACTCAATGCAAGGAATGAATTAATGATAAACATCGCAAGCACTCCACCTACAAGCATAGCTAGCTGAACAAATATTTCCACGGTCCCTTTTATATAATCGTTTTGAATTATCGTTATATCATTTGACAATCGTGATATGTAGGTTCCATTACTCTCCTTGTTGAAACTTCTCATATCTAACCGCAAAATATTTTCAACAAGGGTATTTTTCAGGTTTAACGTTGCCCTTTTTGTATATAAATTTTTAACAGCATACCCCACATACATTCCCACTGCACCTAAAGGCAATAAAATAACTGAAACAGTAGTCACCTTAATGATATTGTCAATATCTTTATTAATAGAATAATCAATAAACTTTTGTAGTATAAACGCCAGTGCAATAAACAGAATAGATGTCACGATACCAAGTAAGCAGGACAAAATAAATAAGCCTATATTCTTTTTGTATATGCTTTTTGAAATATTTTCGTTCATACTATAAGCCCTCTTCTTATTAATTTCATTTAGAGCATGTCTAATTTACACTCCAATTGTTTATTGCTGGACCATGTGCATATTTCAGATATTTTGGGTGGGACCGCCACGAGCATATGCACATGATCCGGTATCATATGTCCTTTTATGCCCCCTCCACCTGCATAGCAGGTGGCTTTACGGGGAAGATCCAACATTAAATATTCTTCATGACATCATTAATGAGCTCTTCTTCAATTGTAATGCCTGAAACACGTGCACTCAGAATATCGTTATGAGTGTAGAAGTGCATTCCAACTCCGAGGTCTTCACCATCTACAACCATTGTTTCTAAAGAAATCTCCTCTGATAATATGACATCTTTACTTGCATATTTATGAAGTATTCCTTGATAGTTAATAATTGGAACTAGATTTATCATGGTATCAACACCATACTTTTGCGATATGAGCAACAGCTTCTCTGTGATTGCACGTTTATCAACACTATTTTTACCTAATGCTAATAGAACTTGCGCTTGCGTTTTGGTATTAATATCAAATAACAAATAATCCAAATTTAAAGATAATCCCAACATTTCCTTATTTAGATCGTTTCTGTTATGTTCCATAATGGCAAATGGTATTCTAGGTAATTTTTCAAATAAATCACTGTACATAAGCCCTGATAAGAATTCCATTGCTGTTTCATTAGGATATTCGTTAAACTTTTGGATTTGTAAATCATTTAGTTTTATATCAATTTTTGTAACTATTTTAGGATCTCTTCGAGAGTTCAACCTAGATGCCTTCTTAGCAACTTCAAGATATCTTTCAATCTCCATCTCTTGCTCCCCAGAGATTTCTAAACTCTTAACTTGATTTTGAATTATTTTGCAATAATTTATATAAGAATACTCTTTTTGCGTGTTAAATCTGTTCGTTAAAGCTTCATAAATCTTTGTCTGTAACAAATCTTGCGAAAATCCGTCCCATACAAGATGATGAATTGCACTAAGTACCAAGCAATTATTCTCATCTATTTCACAAATCAAGAATCTAGATAATAGCTTGCCATCTGCTAAAAAATCTAATTCATTAACAATTTTTTGGAGATTTTCAACAGATAATAACCCTAAACTACCTTTTATAATTGGAATTTCCCAATCATCGGTAAATTCGTATTCTTCTAAATAACGCATGTTCTGATTGAGCTTTGTTCTTAATGCACCATGCATGGAAATTATGCTCTTTATTGCCAAATAAGCACTTCTCGCACTGCTTTCTATGCTTATTATGTTAGTGATAGCCTCAGTATCTTGACGTAAAAACACTTCCTGACCAGCTAGTAATTTGCAAGTTGAAAAACAACGTGCTTTAAGATAATTTTTTCCATAATGATTCAATTCCTTCTGGATGGCGATCCTCCAATCACTGTCACGGTTATCCTCAAACCAATTATTATCGGTACATGTTACATCCGCTGAAGTTCTTGCTACTTCCTTAATATTTTCGCAGACCAGCCTTGCTGTCTGTTGATTCATTAAATCAGCGACAGAAAGTTCATAGCCTTGTTGCCGCAACTTCGAAACCACCCTGATTGCTTTGATTGAGTCTCCTCCCAGCTCAAAGAAACTGTCTTCAATGCTGATTGGTGACACACCCAAAATTTCTTCATATACCTCGACTACTGCTTGCTCTTTTTTAGTTCTTGGTGGCATATATTCACGTCCCGCCAACACATCCGGCTCAGGCAATGCTCTCCTGTCCAGCTTCCCGTTCTGGTTCAGTGGCATTGTCTCAATCTGCATCATGAACGCCGGTATCATATACTCCGGCAGTTCTTTTCTCAGCCCATCCCAGATTTTAGAAATGTCCAGTTGCTGAGTTCCGTCTGTCGCTACTAGGTATGCGCATAAGCTCTTGCCACCTGTCGCTTCCAACGCAATGACTGCCGCATTTGATATACCCGGCTGATTCCTTAGAACGCTCTCGATCTCGGACAACTCGATCCGGTATCCTCGGATTTTAACCTGTTCATCTATTCTTCCCAGGTATTCGATCTCCCCGTTAGGCAGCCATCTCGCCAAATCTCCTGAGCGGTATAACTTCCCTTCGCCATATGGATTGTCGATAAACTTCTGCGCTGTTAATTCAGGCTGGTTTAGATATCCCTTGGCTACTCCGTCTCCGGCGATGCATAGCTCACCAGGAATGCCAATACCACATAACTCCATCTCATTCAGTATATAGAGCTGCATATTGGCAATGGGACGCCCGATTCCTACACTTAAACCCTTATCTTTTTCGCTGGAATAGATATAGTCACAGCATCCTACGGTAGTCTCCGTAGGGCCATATTCATTATGAATCTTGACGCTGTCTCCTAATAGCTTCTGCGTTTTCCATGCCGTATCTGTGGTTAACTCTTCTCCACCGACAATCAGCGTTTCTAAATTCGGTACATCTACGCCGTCTGCATAAGTTTCCAGCATTTTTAAATGGGACGGAGTAAGTTTAAGGAAAGTTACCCTGTTATCTTTGAATGCTGCACGTAACCTTTCCTCCGTGTCTCCTCCCTTTAATAGAAGAGATCCACCACTAATCAGCGGTAAGAACAAGGAAGTTACGGAGAGGTCGAAACTTAAGCTTGTAATCAGTACCGTCGTACAAGCTTCTTTCTGGTACTCTTTATCTGCATACGACAAGTAATGATCCAAATTGCCTCGTGTCACCGCCACGCCTTTGGGCTTTCCTGTCGTTCCTGATGTGTAAATCACATAGGCGATGTCGTCTTTTTCAACGGCACACGCTGGGTTTTCCGCATTCTCGCCCAGGTCTTCCAGATTCATAGAGATGAATGGGATTTCCGTTTCCAGAGTCGTCTCTCTTATTAATATGACCTTGGGTGCTGCATCGTTCAGGATATGCTCTATTCGTTCCTTCGGAGTCGCTGGATCAATCGGGACATAGGAAGCTCCACTCTTTAGCACGCCTAAAATGCCAATGATCGTTTCCGCTTCCAGTGAAGCCATGATGGCCACTCTATCATTGGGCTGGACACCTAACGAAATCAGTTCCCATGCCAATGCATTGGCCTTTCGGTTGACTTCTCCATAACGAAGTACTCCCGTTTCGTATTCGATTACCGTCTTCTCGGGTGTCTGTTCCGCATGTTTCTCGAATCGTTCTACTACCGTATTATTCTGTGCATACTCCGTATGGGTATCATTGAAAACCGTTAGTATTCGTTGTTGTTCTACCTCACTGACCATGTGTAGTTCAGACAATTTCATCTCAGGGTTAGCTGCCATTATTCTAAGCAAAGTCGACATCCGATCAAGAAGGCATCTTACCTCGTCTAGTGCATATTTCCCCGAATTATACATTACAGCAAGTTGTAAAGTTCCCTGTGTAAACGCAGTCATGGATATATCATAATTGACCTCCTCCCTTTCACTCTCCAGTTCTATATTAAATCCAGATATTCCGTCATATGCTGATTCGTCAACATAATAATTCTCGAATACAAACAGCGTTTGTATCAAACTGTTTCCAATCCTACCACCGCTCTGTATTTCTGTCAGTGAACTGTACTCGTATTTCATGCTCTCGATTGCCTGTGCCTGCATCCCCTTGAGTAGTTCGCTCACTGTTTGCCCATCCTTACTCGTTATACGGGAAGGAATTGTATTAATAAACAGCCCTACCGCTTGATCAATCCCTAGTAGATTGGCGTTCCTTCCCGAGACAACCTTACCAAAAACAACGTCTCTGCTTCCATTATATTTCTGTAACAACAGCCCCCATGCCGCCTCAACCACAGTACTTACCGTTACATTTAGTTGACTAGCCATTTTCTCTATCGCCTTTGTTGTTTCTCCCGACACCGCCAATTCCTCAAGTCGAGATTCTGCTTCTTGATTATTCTCGATTCTCAATGGTGGGACTGTTATCACGGAGTTGTAATCTTCCAGCAACCTGTTCCAATACATACAAGCTTCTTTTTTGTTTTGTCTCTCAAACCATCTGATATACTCGCTGTATGGTAAAATTTTCTCCTTTTCTGCTTCCAACAGCTTTTCCATCTGTACCCTGCTAGCACCACCGTTTATCAGCTCGTAATACTTGATAAAGTCCCGAAACAGTAGTGACGTACACCATCCATCCATAATGATGTGATGTTTTGTCCACAAAAGTGTACATTGGTTTTCCCCCATACGCAAAACTGTAAGCCGCAGTAAGCTATCTTCTGTTAAATCAAACCCGCGTGCGATATCCGCCTTCTTTAACACTTCTTTTTCTTCCAGACTATAAACATTGACTTCACGGAGTTCTATGGGCCGATCCCGTACGACTACCTGCAAAGGCCTTTCAGCCCTATCTGTCAATATTTTCGTCCGCAATACCTCATATTTTCTTGCTAGAATATCAAGACTGAACCGTATACTTTCCATATTAAGATTTTCCTGGATATTAAGTACTGTCTGCAGCACATAGCTTGTGGCACTTTTATCAACCAATTTATGAAATAGAATTCCTTCCTGTAGTGGCGTCATTCCGTATATTTTTTCAATTTCACCAGCCACCGCAAGTTCTTTCAATTCCCCATATGACATATCGGGTATTCCATAATCCGATGGTGTTTTTACCACACCTTGTTTTGATAAACTCGTCTCAACAACATCCTTAATCGCTCTTTCATAAGCCGACACAAATGCCTGAACATCTTCTTCTGCATACAGTCCCATATCATATGTCAAATCAAATCTTAATCGTCCATTCAAAATAGCTCCATTCAGAGACAGTCCTGTTTCTTCTAAATTTTTTTCAGATATATTTCGGCCTAATGGCATTTCCGACATTGATATACCTTCATAGCTATCAAGTTCGTTATCCAGTGCTCCGAGATAATTGAACATTATCTCTGCACGTATGCCAAGTATTTCCTTGTTACTCAGATATTTCAATACCCCATATCCAAGTCCGTGGTTTGGAACCTGACGTAAGGCTTCCTTTGTCTCAATGATTGTTTCTTCTACCGTTGCCCCTGTCTTCAAGACCACATAATATACACTCGTAAACCATCCAACCGTGCGGTCTATGGCTATCTCTTTATCTATTGCCTCTCTACCGTGCCCTTCCATTTCTATGGTTATCTGTTTTGTGTTTTTCCATCGATTTATAGCAACTGCCAGTGATGCCAATAGTAAGTCATTTATTTCTGTTCCGTATGTCTTCCCTGCTTCAAACAGCAACTTCCACGTCGTTTCAGAATTAATTTCCACTACTTCGGTTTTGTATCGACCGCTCGCTGTTCCAATGCTCAGTGCCTCGGTGTTCTCCGATTTTTTTGCTATATTCCCCCAATATTCAGCCTCATCCAAGAGTGCTTCACTCTCAGCATATTGCGTCAAAGCCTCTGCCCAGTCTTTGAACGAAGCAGTTTTCTTTGGCAATGTGATTTTCCCCGTTTCCTGCATCTGCCGATATCCGGTAAACAAATCTGCCAGTATAATCCTCCATGACACACCATCTATTACCAAATGGTGTACACAGATCAGTAAATGATCACTACTATCTGTATGGAACAACCCTATTTTCACCAGAGGGCCTTCCGCAAGATCTATGCTTGCTTGTATTTTGTCACTTGCACACTTTATCTCTTTCGCTACATCTTCTGTGTTGGTATAATCATCCTCGTACCAGTCGTACAACTTGCTTTTTTCTATCGGTAAGGTGATTTGACGCTGTCCGTGGTACACATTCCTCAACACATCATGATGTTTAACAACCTCAGCAATTGCCTCTTTCAAGTAAGGTATATAAAACCTTTCCTTACTTTTTAACATTAACGCTTGATTGAAATGACCTGAAACCGCATGATTCTTGCTGAAAAAATCACGTTGTATCGGAATTAATGGAATTTCCCCATTGACTTCTCCTTGTTCATATACTTGACTTCCTTTGCTCACCTTCATATTTTCACAAATCAGCCTTGTTGTCTGTTGATTCATTAAATCAGCAACAGAAAGTTCATAGCCTTGTTGCCGCAACTTTGAAACCACCCTAATTGCTTTGATTGAGTCTCCTCCCAGTTCAAAGAAGCTGTCTTCAATGCTGATGGGTGACACGCCCAGAATCTCTTCGTACCCCTCGACTACTGCTTGCTCTTTTTTAGTTCTTGGTGGCATATATTCCTGTCCTGCTAATGCATTTGGTTCTGGCAGTGCTTTTGCATCCAGCTTCCCATTTGGAGTCAGTGGCAAGGCATCAATCTGCATCATAAAGCCAGGTAACATATACTCAGGCAGTTTGTCTCTCAAATCATTTTTGATTTCAGACATATCCAGTTGCTGCTCTTGATTTGTCGGGATCAGGTAGGCACATATACTCTTGTCACCGCCTACTTCCAATGCAACAACGGCTACATCAGATATACCCGGCTGATTCCTTAGAACGCTCTCGATCTCGGACAACTCGATCCGATATCCTCGGATTTTAACCTGTTCATCTATTCTTCCCAGGTATTCCATCTCTCCGTTAGGCAGCCATCTCGCCAAATCTCCAGAGCGGTATAACTTCCCTTCGCCATATGGATTGTCGATAAACTTCTCCGCTGTTAATTCAGGCTGGTTTAGATAGCCTTTGGCTACTCCGTCTCCTGCGATGCATAGCTCACCAGGAACGCCTACACTACATAACTCCATCTCATTCAGTATATAGAGCTGCATATTGGCAATGGGATGTCCGATTCCTACACTTAAACCCTTATCTTTTTCGCTGGAATAGATATAGTCACAGCATCCTACGGTAGTCTCTGTAGGGCCATATTCGTTATGAATCTTGACCCTGTCTCCTAATAGCTTCTGCGTTTTCCACGCCGTATCTGTGGTGAACTCCTCTCCACCGACAATTAGCGCTTCTAAATTTGGGACATCTACGCCGTCTGCATAGGTTTCCAGCATTTTTAGATGGGAAGGGGTAAGTTTAAGGAAGGTTACCCTGTTATCTTTGAATGCTGCACGCAGCCTTTCCTCCGCGTCTCCTCCCTTTAATAGAAGAGATCCACCACTAATCAGCGGTAAGAACAAGGACGTTACGGAAAGGTCGAAACTTAAGCTTGTAATTAATACCGTCGTACAAGCTTCCTTCTGGTATTCTTGATCTGCATACGACAAGTAATGATCCAGATTGCCTCGTGTCACCGCCACGCCTTTGGGCTTTCCTGTCGTTCCTGATGTGTAAATCACATAGGCGATGTCGTCTTTTTCAACGGCACACGCTGGATTTGTCTCCTTCTCACCCAGATCTTCAAGATTCATCGAGATGAATGGGACTGCCGTTTCCAGAGTCTTCTCTCTTGTTAATATGACCTTGGGGGCTGCATCGTTCAGGATATGCTCTATTCGTTCCCTCGGAGTCGATGGATCAATCGGAACATAGGCGGCTCCACTCTTTAGCACGCCTAAAATGCCAATGATCGTTTCCGCTTCCAGGGAAGTCATGATAGCCACTCGATCATTGGGCTTAACACCTAACGAAATCAGTTCCCATGCCAATGCATTGGCCTTGCGGTTGACTTCTCCATAACGAAGTACGCCCGTTTCGTATTCGATTACCGTCTTCTCAGGTGTCTGTTCCGTATGTTTCTCGAATCGTTCCACTGCCGTATGATGCTGTGCATACTCCGTATGGGTATTATTGAAAACCGTTAGTATTCTTTGTTGCTCTACCTCACTGACCATGTGGAGTTCAGACAATTTCATTTCAGGGTTAGCAATCACCCTGTCCAGCAACACCTTAAAATGCTCCAGGATGACCTGTGCTGAAGTCTTGGTAAATAAATCACTGCAATATACCAGAT
This sequence comes from Bacillus sp. 5RYD7K, assembly GCF_059831465.1. NCBI lineage: Bacteria > Bacillati > Bacillota > Bacilli > Caryophanales > Bacillaceae > Bacillus > Bacillus sp. 5RYD7K. The sequence continues at coordinate 1,393,791 of NZ_CP191200.1, read as the reverse complement.
CTAAAGCGTACCCCTCTTCATACGCTGTAGCTTGTAAATCCAAATCAAATTTGGCATCAATGAAAGGAATGCCCAGCATGTTTACCTGGGCTTCGCCCATCGCCAGATGGATTTCCTCGTTATTCTGCATGGTAAACATAACGTCAAACAGCGGATTGCGTGACAGATCACGGCGTACTTCTACTTCCTCTACCAATTCTTCAAATGGGTATTCTTGATTCTCATACGCATTCAATGCCAGCTCTTTGATCTCGCTTAAAAATTCTAAGAATGTTTTTTCAGCCCTTGGATACCCTCTCATTGCCAGCGTATTGACAAACATGCCTGCGATCGTCTCGGTATCCGGATGCACCCTGCCTGAGATGGGTGTTCCTACCACGATATCTTGTTGCCTGCTGTATTTATGCAGTTCTATCATAAATACAGCCAGTAAGGTCATGTAATCTGTCGTTCCATGTTGTTTATTTATATTTTGAATGCCAGCTTTCTGCTCTTGGCTAAGCTGAACCGACACTTGGGCTCCTTTGTAGCTTTGGATTTTGGGACGGGGATAGTCCGTCACCAAGTCCAAAACCGGTGCCTCTTCTTTAAATACTTCTTTCCAATAGTCCCTCTGACTCTCCAGGTTTCTGCCACGCATCCATTCACTATAATCCTTGTATTGGATTTCAAGTGGTTGTAATTCTTCACCGTTATACAATCGTGAGAAATCTTCGATTAATAGATTTAGCGTCTGATGATCGGAAATAATATGGTGCATATCAAATAGTAAAATATAGTTGTTCTGATTTCTTTCTTTGACTACTTTAAAACGCATGAGCGGTGCTGTTCCGATGTCAAACGGGCGTACAAATTGTTCCATGTCAGCGTCACTGTAGCTGTCGGTCTCTTCATATTCCACTTGGTAGAATACCTCGTCTGCAATGACTTGATATGCTCCTTCTTCTGTCATGACAAAACTTGTTCGCAGCGACTCATGACGCTTAATCAGACGATCTATGGCTTGTTGTATTTTTTCTAAATCAAGGTTACCCGTTACTTCTAGCGCTGACGCCATGTTATATGCAGTACTGTTGCCTTCCATCTGATCCAGAATAAACAATCGTTTCTGTGTAGAGGATGCTGGATAAGCTTCTCTCTGTTCTGCTTGTGGTATTGGACTATATTCGCCTTCTCCCGCGGCCTCAATCTTTCTCGACAACATGACAGGAGTTGGTGAACTAAATATATCTTTGACTGGCAAACGAATCCCTGTCTTCTTCTCGATGGCATTAATGGCTGCCGTCGCTTTTAACGAATGTCCTCCCAGTTCAAAGAAACTATCCTCTATGCCGACTGGAGATATTCCTAGAATTTCCTCAAATACATCTACGATTGCTTGCTCCGTCTTATTACTTGGTGGTACGTATTTCGAGCTTTCTAACATATCTGGCTCTGGCAGCCTAGTTTTATCCAGCTTCCCATTTTTGGTTAGTGGAAATTCATCGATCTGGATCATAAAGGCAGGAATCATATACTCTGTTACTTCTTCTCTTACCGCTTCTTTAATTTGGGGTATACTTAGTTCCTGCCCCTTTTCTGCAATGAGATATGCACAGAGAATATCATCATTTCCAACTTCTTTTACAATAACGACAGCATCTGCAATATTACTCTGCTTTCTTAATACACTTTCAATTTCACCTAACTCTATCCTGTAACCACGGACTTTCACTTGTTCATCTATACGGCCTAAATACTCTATATTTCCATCTGGCTTCCAACGTGCTAAATCTCCTGTACGGTACAGTTTTCCCTCACCGAAGGGATTTTGAATAAACTTCTTATCTGTCAATTCTGGCTGATTCAAATAACCTCTTGCTAAACCATCTCCTGCAATGCACAACTCGCCAGGTATTCCAATACCGCATAGCTCCATTTCATTTAGAAGATATACCTTTGTATTTGCAATCGGACGTCCAATGGTAATGGAAGTAGAGTCTGTATTCACTCTAAAACTAGTTGCATTTACAGTAGATTCTGTAGGACCATATGTGTTTAGCACTTCTACCTTTTTCGCCCATTCTTTTAAAGTTTCTAGACGACCTGCCTCTCCACCTGACTCCAGCAAACGAAGCGTCGGTAATGCGTCAACACACAACCCGTCTATTAACTTAGGTGTCAATGAAGCTGTTGTAACATTATTTCGATCGATATATTTTTGTAGTTGCTCCATATCATAGGTTAAATGTTTTGGTACAATGCATAATGCCGCACCATTGCATAGTGCAGGGAAGATATCTCCCACCGCTTGGTCAAAAGATACATTTGCAAATTGCAGCACCGTATCCTTGTCGTTCAGTGCAAATGTTTCCTTATATGTGACCCACATATTGACCACATTTCGATGTTCAATTAAAACTCCTTTAGGGTTTCCAGTTGTACCAGAAGTGTAGATACAATACACTAAATCATTAGACCTGTTAACATGCAAAAGATTGTCCGTTTCATTAGCATAATTATTCTCATCTTCTAAATCTAATACCGGAATCCCTACCTTCCCTGGCAGCTTATTCTTATACGTCAATACAATCTTTGGACTACTGTCCTCCAGCATATAGTGAATTCTATTATCTGGATATTCCGGATTGATGGGTACATAAGCTCCCCCTGCCTTGATGATTGCTAATATTCCTACAATCATTTCCATGCTACGCTCTGTAACTAGAGCCACCAAATCGTTTGGAACTACTCCTAAATCCCGAAGAGTACGCGCCAACTGATTTGCTCTCTCATTCAGCTCGGCATATGTCATCTTATTATCATCAAATTTAAGTGCAATATTTCCTGCTGTTTTCTCTACCTGATTCTCAAATAAGCTGACAGCTGTTTGTTCTCGAGAGTATTCTACATTCGTTGCATTGAAATCAACCAAGACCTTCTCTTGTTCTCTGAGATCAAGCATATGCAGATCTTTAAGCTTTTTGCCTGGATGTGTTATGGCTTCCTCAAGCAGCGTTACATAATGCCTTGCCATATATTCAATCGTTTCTTGTTTGAATAAATCTATGCAATACTCAAAATCAATTTCATACCCTTCTGACACACATTCAACCAGAACGGATAAGTCAAACTTTGAAACATTTCTTTTAATAAATGCACTTTTTCCGCCCAATAGGCCTTGCATTTCCGTCGGTTTTTTCTTTTCTTTTAATCCGAACATAAAATCAAATATCGGATTTCTTGAGAGATCTCTTTTCTTCTCTACGGCTTCAACTAAATCTTCAAATTGGTATTCTTGGTTATCATAAGCCTGCAGACACTTCTCCTTCACAGCTAATATCAAATGCTCAAAGGTCTCATCCGGACTAACTTCTCCCTTGATCACCAGAGTATTGACAAACATCCCCAACATACCCTTAGTATCTGCATGAACTCGGCCTGACACGGTAGTTCCTACAATAATATCCTTTTGGCGACTATATTTGGCTAATAATAAAATGAACACAGATAGGGTAACCATAAATTCAGTAGCACCATGCTTTAGGGCTAGATTTTTAACCCCTGAGCTTAATGGCTCTTTTACCTTTGCTACAACATTGGCTCCCCTGAAAGACTGGATTTGAGGACGGAGGAAATCCGTCTTCAAATCCACCCTGGCAATTTCACCAGCGAATTCCCTCCTCCAATATTCTTCCTGTTTTGAGATATCATAAAAATTCTGCCATACGCTGAAATCTTTATACTGGATTCGGTTAGAATTTTTATTCATAAGTTCTCCTCTTATTCATGATCAATTTCATCATTTTCATAAAATTCGTTCACCTGATGCAGTATAACTGGCAGGCTTTCTCCATCACATATAATGTGATGAATATCAACAAATAGATAGGAGGCCGTTGTTGTCTTCATTAATTTCACACGCATCAACGGTGCTTCGGATAAATTAAACGGTTGTATAAATTTATCGTATTCTGTTTGTACATCTATTTCGTCCACTTCGCTGTAGTCTATTAAAACCCTTGCGTCTGGAGAAATCGTTTGAATAGGCTCACCGTCCACAACATGGAAACTAGTTCGCAAGATTTCTTCTTGCTTTAACAGCTTATCCAAAGCCTTCTGTAATCTTTCTTTATCTAGCGGTTCTTCATAAGCATAAACGTCCGATACGTTGTAGTTAATATTAGGTCCGGTCATCTCGTCCAGAAGATAGAGTCGTTTCTGAGCTGAACTTGTAGGGTAGTATTCAGCTGCTGAAGCTTGTTCTATTGCCACAAACATCTCGCTCTCAATCGACTCGATATTTCCCGCTATCTGCTCGGGCGTACCAAAAGTAAAAACATCTCTAATTGACAATCTTACTCCTATGGCCTTCTCCAATTCATTGCACAAGAGCACTGCTTTCAGTGACGATCCCCCTAGATCAAAGAAGCTATCAGTTACACTGACTTTTTCAATATCTAGAATGTTCTCAAATGCCTGCACGATCAGAGTTTCATATTCATTTCGTGGTGCAATATATTCCTTTGACTTATACTGCGGCTGTGGTAATGAGGCTTTGTCAAGTTTCCCATTACTTGTCAGCGGAATCGCATCAACCGAAATAATATGTGCAGGCACCATGTAATCTGGTAATACTTTGTTTAACTCAAACTTTACGTTCTTTTCTTCTATTTCTGTCTCAGCTATTATATAGGCGCACAAGTATTTCTCCTGCTTTTTGTCTTCTCGTACTACTACTATAGCTTCACTTATACCTTCAAGCTCCAATAAACGGCTTTCTACTTCTCTTGGTTCAATACGATATCCTCTAATTTTTGCTTGGTCATCCATCCGTCCAATATATTCAATGTTTCCGTTAGGTAACCAACGTGCCAAATCACCTGTCCGATACATCTTTCCGGATCCAAATGGGTTGTGTACAAACTTCTCGTCTGTCAGGTCTTGTCGATTTAAATATCCTTGAGATACACCCTCACCTGTTATACATAACTCACCTGGAACTCCAATTCCACAAAGTTCATTTCCATTTAACATATAAATCTTCAATGTTGGAAGTGGCTTTCCTATGTCGCTAATTCCTCTCTCGATGGCTTCAGCATCAATATCGCGATAAGTAGCGTATACCGTGGTCTCTGTAGGCCCGTACATATTAACCAGACGACAATGCCTATTGTTCTCATGCCATTTCTTCAAATGTGCTGGATAAAGTGCCTCTCCTGCAAAAATAACATATCGTAAACTATTTATTGTTTGTCCTGTCGTTGCATCGATCAACGCATAAAATGGCGAAGGTACCTGGCATAAGATTGTTACCGCTTCTTTTTGCAAAAGCTCTCCAAAAGCATATCCATCTTTTACCGTATCTTCAGAAGGAATTACAAGCTTTGCTCCATTCAATAGACTTCCGAATATTTCCCAAACCGAAACATCAAAACAATAAGAATGGAATTGAACCCAAATATCATTTTCATAGAAATCAAGCTTAAACTTGTCATTCTTAAGTAATCGCACTACATTTACATGCTGAACCATAACACCCTTAGGCCTGCCAGTCGTACCAGAGGTATAAATTACATACATCAAATCACTTGATTGATTTACATGGACAAGGTTACTGCATTCCATTTGATAATTTGCCTCATCATGAAGATTCATGATAGGAATGTCAGCTTCAGGTTCTTTTGTACCGCATAATACGACCTTTGGTTTACAGTCATTAATGATATAATTAATTCTTTCCTCTGGATAAGATGGATCAACCGGTACGTAAGCTGCTCCAGCCTTTAAAATAGCGTATATACCCACCACCATCTCCAAACACTTCTCTGTTGAGATCACCACAAAGTCATTGGGTTGAATGTTATAGTCCTCACGAAGCTTTCTTGCCAGAGCATTCGCCCGTTCATTTAATTGTGCATAGGTCAGCTGTTGTCCATTAAATGTAATTGCTATACTATTAGGTATTCTCGCAGCCTGATCTTCAAGTAACTGCACAATCGTCTTATTATCAGGGTATTCTGCATCCGTCATATTGAACTCATCCAATATTTTTGCTTCTTCGTTCATATCTACCATGGCAATATCCTGCAGCTTCTTTTCCGGAGACATTAAAACTCCTTCAATTAGTGTTAAGAAGTGTTTTGCCATGTACTCGATCGTTTCTGGTTTGAATAAGTCTGTAGAATATTCAAAATCAATCTTATAGCCTTCTGAATCACTTATCATGGTTAAGGTAAGATCAAATTTAGAAATACTTCCTTCAACGGATTCCCTCGTTCCAAATTGAATTCGATCCGAATAACTCTCTCTCTCATCGTCCTGCAATACAAACATCACATCGAATACTGGGTTTCTTGAGTAATCTCTCTTTACTCCCACTGCTTCAACTAAATCCTCGAACTGATAATCCTTGTTATCGTATGCCTGTAAACATTTCTCTTTTATACCTAATAATACATCCTCAAATGAATCATCGGAGCAGACATTCCCTTTGATTGCCAGAGTGTTTACAAACATGCCCAACATATTTCGGGTATCCGTATGGTTTCGTCCCGATATTGGAGTTCCTACTATAATTTCTTCCTGTCGACTGTATTTTCCTAACATAGAGAAAAAGATGGATAACAAAACCATAAACTCAGTTGCACCATACTTCTTCGCTAACTCTTTTACTTGAATACTCGTGTTTTCTTCTACCTGTGTTCGGAAATTAGAACCTCTAAAACTTTGTTTATGAGGGCGTGGATAATCCATGATTAAATCTAGGACTGGTATATCACCAGAAAATTCTTTCTTCCAGTACGCTGCCTGTTCTGTTATATCTCTAGCATTTTGCCAAACACAAAAGTCTTTATACTGTACTCGTGGTGTTAACAATTCTCTTCCTTCATATAACTCTTGTATTTTGTAGAGCATAATCGGCATGCTTTCTGCGTCACATAAAATATGGTGAATATCCAAAAATAAGTATGAATCATTTGGAGTATCCAGTATTTTTGCACGCATTAGTGGTGATTTTGACAGGTCAAATGGTTGGACGAAAGTATTATATTCATCCTGGATATACTGTGAATCTGCTGTATTAACTTCACTGTACTCCAGCACAATTCTTGCATCTGAGGAAATTTTTTGAATTGGCTCACCATTCACTATATGGAAGCTTGTCCTCAAAATTTCCTCTTGCTCTACTAATTGATCCAATGCTCTCTGAAGTCGCTTATTGTCTGGTTTAACTTTAAGCTTGATTACTAAAGGAATATTATAAGTTGTACCAGGACCTGTTAGTTGGTCTAAAAGATAAAGTCTCTTTTGAGCTGAACTTATAGAATAGCTTTCTGCTTCTGCTATTTCTGGTATTTCTTCAAACGTATTTACAACCTTTGAGTTTTTAATTTGTTCTGCAATATTTTTTGGTGTAACTAAATCAAAAATTTCTCTAAGTGGTAACCTTACCCCTGCACTCTTCTCTAATTCATTACACAGCCGGATTACATTAAGCGAGTATCCACCCAAATCAAAGAAATTGTCGTTTACACTTACTCTATCCACACCAAGTACATATTCAAATGCCTCTACTACCAATTTCTCCGTCTGGGTCCTTGGTGCCTCATAACCCCTGATCATCTGACTTTCTTCAATATTCTTTTCCGGGTTCGGCAATAATTTACGGTCTACCTTACCATTTGCAGATAGTGGAATCTCATCTACCTGTATGAATTGTGCCGGGACCATATAATCAGGCAGATATTTGGCTAACTCTCTTTTTATTTCTGCTAATTCTACTGTCTCATCGGCAACAATATACCCACACAGCTGCTTCTCTCCATGGGAATCACTATAATCAGCGACTACGGACTGGTGAATATTGGGCAAATGATTGATACAGTGTTCTATTTCTCCCAGTTCGACACGATGTCCACGTATCTTAACTTGACTATCTTTTCTTCCCAGGAAGTCTACATATCCTTCCGGACGCATGACACCATAATCACCTGTTTTGTACAGATAACCTAATCTATGGTTGATAAAGGCGGCCTTCGTCTTCTCTTCTTCATTGAGATAACCTGCGGCGACTCCTTTTCCACCAATATGCAGTTCTCCTGGAACGCCTATCGGGCATTCCTCTCCCCATTCATCCAGTACATAAATTTGTTGATTTTTCAGCGGATAGCCATAAGGGATACTTTTCCACTGCGGCTTCACTTCTGTGATTGGGAAATAGATGGACCATATAGTGCCTTCTGTTGCTCCACCTAACCCGATCACTTGTGCTTTTGGCATTCTTGTTTTGATTTTCTCCGGCAAACCAAGAGAAATCCAGTCTCCACTTAGCATCACCATACGTAAGCGTTCTGCTGCAGATCTCTGCACTGTATCTTGTTTTGTATTCTCCAGATACATATCCATAATGGCCGGAACCGAGTTCCATATCGTGATTTCTTCTTCGATCATGATCTGATGAATGCTGGCCACATCTAAGAGATCGGGAATTAATACTAACTTGGCTCCACTAATGAGTGCTCCAAAAATATCATAGACAGATAAATCAAAGCTCATCGATGATAGGGCAATGATTTTATCTTCGCTGCCTACTTTGAATCTCTCATTAATATCTAATAGTGTATTCACTACTGCCTCATGGGTGATCACAACACCCTTAGGCTGTCCAGTACTTCCTGACGTATAGATAGCATAGGCTCTATCCTGCTGGCAGCCTTCTAGCGATTCCAAGGCACCATCGTTATAGGTGGAAAGGTTCTCTTTTTCATATAAATCCGGATGAATCATGAGCTTGATATCACTATGCTCCACGATATATTTTATTCTTTCCTCAGGATGTTCCGGGTTCACAGGAATATAAGCATGGCCGGCTTTTAAAATAGCCACCGTATTTACAATGGTCTCGATTCGTCTCTCTGTCCAAACGCCAATATAAGAATTGTGCGCATAGTTTTGTTCTGCTAAATAGCGAGCGACCTGATTGGATTTTCTCGCCAACTCGCCATAGGTCAATGTATCTTGTCCTAATTTGACTGCAATAGCATCTGGAGTCTTCTGGCATTGCTGGTCTATTAATCTTTGCAGTAAATCCCCTTCATAATCTCCTTGTGTATCATTGTAATCAAGCAGTAGTTCAGACTGTGTTACAGGCAGCGGCATAGATGAAAGATTATTGTCTATAACTTGCTGCAATCGAAGTTGATACGTTTCAAACATGGCACGGATCATATCTTCATCAAGCAAATCCTCCACATAATCCCAAGTCATCATTAATTGTCCGTCGCTTTCCGCAACTTGGAAGTCCAAAAATACTTCAGGGGCCTGATTTATTCCGTATTTCAATTCTCCCCTACTGCCTATATTGGCATTGAAAGAATCCACTTCGCCACGAAGCATGCTTGTAAATATAATTGGCATTATAGCTTGAGCTTCTTGACCACGATGTTCAGCCAGATCACGCAGGAAATCAACCCCACTGTAAAATCTGTGGTTTAACGCTTCAAATAACCGATTCTGAATCTCAGTAGTTCTTTCCCAAAATGGTCTGTGAGATGATAAATCGATATCCAACAACAATTTTGATACAAAATCCCCCATCAGCGACATTCCATCTTGATGAAAAGGCTGATTACTAAACAGATTTAAGCTAAGTGCCATATTGGATTGATTGCTCCATTTAAATAGAACTTCCGCATATATTGTGCACAATAACGCAGATGGTGCAATTCTGTTATCCAAAGCTTTGTTTCTCACAATCGCCCAGTCTTTTGCAGAAATTTTCGTTTCTAAACGTTTTACTGTTGCGTTGTTTACAGCACTCCCATTAGAAAGAAGCGGTAACTGTGGTGCATCCGGGAAATCACCTACTTTCTTCTTCCAGTAGGCTTGATCTCTTTGATGCAATGCTTTCATCAAATCTGAAACTTGCCGTGCCAAAAGATCGGCATGATTATCAAGCTCTGCTTGGGTCGAATCTTTCTCCTCTTTCTTAACATCCTCTTTCTTAAGTAGCTTTTGCAAACGATCTTCTGGATTCTTGACAACTTCTGAAAGCAATGAAACATAATCATCCAACATTTGCTTTATCGTTTCCTGTTTAAATAAATCTGTAGAATACTCTAAATTGACCACATAACCCTCTGATGTGTGTATTACCATTAAATTCAGATCAAACTTAGCTACTTTTCCTTCCATTGGTACCCATGTTCCACTCATAATGCTCTTTGAACCAGACATAATTTCACTCTCTGGCATCATAAACATTACATCAAATAATGGATTTCTTGATAAATCTCTCTTTACATCTACTGCCTCAACCAAGTCTTCATATTGAAAGTCCTGATTATCGTACGCAAGAAGACATTTTTCTTTTACTCCTAGCAATACTTGTTCAAAACTCTCCTCTTGTTTCACATTTCCTTTGATAGCCAAGGAGTTTACAAACATCCCCAGCATGTCTTGTGTATCAACGTGGGTTCTGCCTGATACAGGAGTTCCGACTATAATTTCTTCCTGTTGACTGTACTTGCTCAATAGAAGCATAAAGGTTGATAACATAATCATGAATTCCGTAGCACCATGCTTCTTCGCTAATTCTTTTATTTCCATAAAAACTGGTTCTTCAATCTTAGTTTTTACGTCGGCTCCATTGAAGCTCTTTTTCTTAGGACGTTGGAAATCTGTATTCAAATTTAGTATTGGAATTTCGCCTGAGAACTCGTTCTTCCAATATGCCGCCTGCTTCGTAATATCCTGAGTCATTTGCCAAGCAGAGAAATCTTTATAATGAACCCTTGGCATTGATAAAGTATTTCCTTCATATAACTCGCTTATCCAGTTCATCATAATAGGCAGACTTTCTCCATCAGAAACAATATGATGAATATCCAGCATCAAGTATGAAGCTTGTGGCGTCTGTAGTAACTTAACCCGCATCAAAGGTGCTTTGGATAAATCAAATGGGCAAACAAAACGATCATATTCATCTTGAATATCTAGTGTATCTGCTTCTTTGTATTCTAATACTACTCTCGCATCTGGTTGAATCACTTGAACTGGCTCTCCATTAATAAGATGGAAGCTGGTTCTCAATACTTCTTCTCTCTCTAAGAGTTTATCTAACGCTCCCTGTAGCTGCTCTTTATCCAGAGTGTTTTCATATTTTATGACATTCGAAATGTTATAGGAAATACTAGGACCTACTATCTCATTGAGAAGATAAAGTCGCTTTTGAACAGAACTCATAGGATAGAACTCTGCTTTAGCTATTTTCGGTATTCCCGAAAAACTATCATATTGTAAACTTCCAATTCTTTCTGCAATACGTTTGGGTGTAGATAAAGCAAATATTTCACTAAGCTTCAGTTTTATACCGATTGTCTTTTCTAATTCATTACACAATAATGTAACTTTCAGTGAATGACCACCCAAGTCAAAAAAGCTATCATGGACACTAATTTCTGTTACTCCTAGGATTTTCTCAAATGCTTCAACTACTAACTTCTCTTCTCTATTTGTTGGTGCTGCATATTCCTTAGACTTGTATTCTGGTTTTGGTAGTGCCGCTTTGTCCAGCTTTCCATTATGACTTAATGGAATTTGGTCAATTCGAATAATATATAAAGGAACCATATAGTCTGGTAACTTCTTACGTAATTCACTCTTGATTGTATCTTCGTCTAATTTTTCTACTTCTGTATGAACGACTACATAAGCACACAGATATTTTTCTCCTTGCTTGTCTTGTCGTACTACAACGGCTGCTCCACTAACTCCTTCGAGTTCCATCAAAGTACTTTCAATTTCTCCTGGTTCGATTCTGAAACCTCTTATCTTAACCTGATCATCTATACGGCCAAGGTACTCAATATTTCCATCCGGTATCCACCGTGCCAGATCACCTGTTTTATACATCATTCCTGAACCAAAAGGATTTTTAATAAATTTCTGTGCTGTCAATTCTTCACGATTTAAGTATCCACGCGACACACTTTCTCCTGCAATACATAATTCCCCTGGTACACCTATTCCGGCTATTTTTTCATTTGATAATATATAAATTTGTGTATTACTAATAGGCTTACCAATCCATACTTTATCTACATTTAAGTCTGTTGGACAATGATATCCACTGGAATTAACTGTAGTTTCTGCTGGACCATAGAGATTCAGTAGTTCTGCTCTTACTTGTCCTTTTTCCCTTAATTGATTATAATGTCTCACACTTTCTGCATTCAGTTTCTCACCAATATTAATGATATAACGTAGCGTATTTATTCTCTCTTTGCTCATATCTAATTCTTCTAAGAACATATTGAACATTGAAGGAACGAACTGGATTGCATTGACTTGATAATCCTGAATTACCTTGATGATCTTATCACTTTGACTTTCTTCTCCTTGTTGCAAAATAACAAGTTTACCACCCGCTAACATCCACCAAAATACTTCCCAGGCAAAAACATCAAAGGCACAAGTGGTCTTCATTAAAAGAGATTCTCCCTCGTGTAATGGATATTCTCTTTGTGTCCACATCTGCTGATTGACTATATTCCGATGCTCTACCATAACTCCTTTTGGTTTTCCTGTTGTACCCGATGTATAAACCAGATAAATAAGATCATGAGGAGTATTTACATGTTCAGGATTCTCTGCACCTTCTTCATAATTGCTTGCACTATATAAGTCGACAACCTTTTCAGGGGAAATATTATACTTTCCATGACCAATTAAAACCGCTTTCGGCTGGCTATCTTCCAATATATACTCGATGCGTTCTTCTGGATAAAACGGGTCAATTGGTACATATGCTGCACCCGACTTCAGGATGGCATATAATCCGACCACCATCTCAATACTTCTTTCTGCTATAATCGCAACAAAATCATCAGGCTGGACATGGTATTCCCGTCGTAACTTTAATGAAAGCTGATTGGCACGAGCATTTAATTCAGCGTAACTCAATTGCTCATTCCCGCATACCACTGCTGTATTATGGGGTGTTCTTGCTACTTGTTCCTCAAATAATTGGACAATGGTCTTGTCTCTTGGATAGTCACGATCCGTTGCGTTAAACTGTACTAATTCTTTCATTTCTTCCGCTTCATTTGTCATGCCTAATTCGGTTAATTTCGTGTGTGGTGCTGTAATTGCTTGTTCCATAAGTCTTTGCAAATGGGAACCGATAATGTTTATTTCTTCCTTGTTATATAGCTTTGTACTGAATAGAATTCTAAAATGAAGACGATCACTCTTAAATGCTGTCATTCCCAAGTCATACCCGATTTGTTCGCGGTAATATTCAGATTCCACATTTAATTTACCATCAATATTGATACTTGTTCCTTGATAGCCTTCAAAGAAGAATAAGGTTCCAATTAGATTCCTTCCTAATAAAGTACGATTCTGTATTTCTGCTAAAGGAAGAAAATCGTGATCATTTGCAGCAATTGCTTGGTCCTGTAATGATTTCAACAAATCGGCAAATGTGTCTTCGTTTGTTGTCGATATACGTACAGGTATTGTATTGATAAATAAACCAACGATTTCTTCAATACCTTCAATCTCTGCATTTCTACCAGATACAACCTTTCCAAAAACGACATCATTGGTTGAGTTGTATTTTTCCAATAAAACGCCCCAACAAGCTTCTACTAGCGTGTTCAATGTTACATCGTACTTGGCACATACCGCTTCTGCTTGTTCGGTTACCTCCAAGCTTAACTTAAACTCTTGACTCTGACTCTCTTCTTCTGTTTCTTCTGGACGACCCATAGGTAGAATATCAGCCCTTGTCTCATATCCTTGAAGAAGGTCTTCCCAATATTTAAGGCTCGGCTCTTTATCTTTTTCATTTATATAATCTACAAATTTTTCATAGCTGCCCATTTTATTAGAAGCAGTCTTATTAGGTATTTTTAAACACTCTTCGTCTGTTGCCATATACGTATTAAACAAATCTCTACGCAAAATTGGCAAACACCAACCATCTAAAATAATATGATGGTTCGTCATGATCAACCGATATCCACTATTGTTTATTTTTATCAGATTCATACGAACTAGTGTATCTTCTTCTAAATCAAATCCACGTTTTACATCTTGTTCCTTTAAATCAAGATAATCGGATTCATTATCTACTTCCATATAATTAAATTCCAGATTTCTTTCTTTCAATACAACTTGTCTTGGCACACTTACTCCCCGATAACAGATCTTTGTACGTAAAATATCATGCTGTGTTGCTAGAGATTCAAAAGCTTTGTGCATCTTCTCTACATCTACTTCCGTCAATCGCAACGTCTGCTGAACAACATACTTCGTAGAGGATTCATCCAAAAGCTTCTCATAGAGCATTCCGTCTTGCACAGGAGCCAAAGGATAGATACGTTGAACTTCTTCGCCGCGGTTTTTGGCAGCTTCCTGTACATAACAAAATTCGCTATCTTTCCATACCCTCTCACCAAAATCACTTGCCGTTGACTCACTCTTCTGTGCATGGGAGCAATGTTCTGCGACCGCTATCAGTTCTTCTTCATATGCTTTTCCTATTTGCTCAATTTTCTCAGCTAAATAACGACTGCTGTTGCAGGTTACTGTCATAGATAAACTACCATTTTGCACATGACCTATGACGTTAATGGATGGTCCAAATTGATTGCGAGGATCCGTATCCTGTCCATAACCCAGTTGTGAAAACTCAAAATATGGATCGCCAGATTCTTTCTTTGTTCCTAGTTCTCCAAGATAATTAAATGATATATCTGGTGCCACTTCCACATCCATTTCTTCTGAATTAACCATGTCTGCATACTTTATGAGGCCATAATCAATTCCATGTGCTGGCACACGTCGTAGGTTCTCTTTCGTATTTCGAATATCCTGAGCAATATTAGTGCCTAACTCTTCTAAAACTACGGGATATATACTAGTGAACCATCCTATTGTCCTACCTAAATCAAAAGAGCCTACTGTTTCTTCACGACCATGTCCTTCCATCTGTATAGCAAGCGTTCTCTGACCTGTTACTTTGTTTACCGCACGTCCCAGTGCTGTTACAAGTAAGTCATTAATCTCTGTATTATAAGCATGTGCACTTTCTTTTAATAACTTTTCTGTGATCGTGGAATTAAGACATACCACGGCTGTCTTTGGTTCGAATTTATCATCAGTGCTATCTTCTTTTAACTTGCCATCAACCAATTTATTTTCTAACTCTGACCAGTAAGCTACCCTTCTCTTTAACTTTTCACTCTGGCTGTAACGAGCTAATCCTTCGCTCCATACTTTAAAGGAAACGGTTTTAGCTGGTAATGTTATCTCTTTCTGATTCAAAGCTTGAGAGTAGCCCTTCTCCAAATCCTCAGTTAAAATTCGCCAGGAAATCACATCCATTATCATATGATGAGCTAGCAACATCATATAATCTTGCTCCGGCGTACTAAATAAAACAGCCTGCAATAATGGTCCTTCCGCCAAATCCATCTTTACTTTCGTTGTCTTAATTTTTTCCTGAATCTCTTCAGATTCACATGCTATTTTTGTAAATCCGTACCATTTCTTATCTTCTACTTTCCCTATAACCTGTTTCTTATCTTTGTACGTAGCTCTCAACATATCATGATGCTGCACTAACGCAGATAAAGCTTTTTGTAGTGCCAGATCATTTAGTTTTTCACGAACCTTAAACACTTGGCATACATTAAAATGTTCAGGATCTATCATATTTTGTGCGAAGAAGTAGTTTTGAATTGGTGTCAGTGAAATTTCACCAGTTATTTCTCCTTGCTCCGCAGGCATAATTTCTTTTTTTGTGGATAAATTCATGGCTATTAGCTTTGGTGTTCTCTCCATCAAAAGATTTCGCATGGAGCTATCGTATCCAGCTTCTCTTATCTTGTTTAGAATATGGATAGCCTTAATCGAATCTCCACCCAAATCAAAGAAATTGTCATTTACACTTACTCTTTCCATACCAAGTACATGTTCAAATGCCTCTACTACCAATTTCTCCGTCTGGGTCTTTGGTGCCTCATAACCCCTTATCATCTTTGTTTCTTCAATAAACTGTTCCGGGTTCGGCAATAATTTACGATCTACTTTACCATTTGCAGATAGTGGAATCTCATCTACCTGTATGAATTGTGCCGGGATCATATAATCAGGCAGATGTTTGGCTAACTCTCTTTTTATTTCTGCCAATTCTACGGTCTCATCTGCAACAATATACCCACACAATTGCTTCTCTCCATGTGAATCACTGTAATCAGCGACGACGGACTGGTGAATATGTGGCAAATGATTGATACAGTGTTCTATTTCTCCTAGTTCGACACGATGTCCACGTATCTTAACTTGACTATCTTTTCTTCCCAGGAAGTCTACATATCCTTCCGGACGCATGACACCATAATCACCTGTTTTGTACAGATAACCCAATCTATGGTTGATAAAGGCGGCCTTCGTCTTCTCTTCTTCATTGAGATAACCTGCGGCGACTCCTTTTCCACCAATATGCAGTTCTCCTGGTACGCCTACTGGGCATTCTTCCCCACATTCATCCAGTACGTAAATTTGTTGATTTTTCAGCGGATAGCCGTAAGGGATACTTTTCCACTCTGGCTTCACTTCTGTGATTGGGAAATAGATGGACCATATAGAGCCTTCCGTTGCTCCACCTAACCCGATCACTTGTGCTTTTGGCATTCTTGTTTTGATTTTCTCCGGCAAACCAAGAGAAATCCAGTCTCCACTTAGCATCACCATACGTAAGCGCTCTGCTGCAGATCTCCGCACTGTGTCTTGTTTTGTGCTTTCCAGATACATATCCATAATGGCCGGAACCGAATTCCATATCGTGATTTCTTCTTCGATCATGATCTGATGAATGCTACTCATATCTAAAAGATCTGGAATTAATACTAACTGGGCTCCACTAATGAGTGCTCCAAAAATATCATAGACGGATAAATCAAAGCTCATCGATGATAGGGCTATGATTTTATCTTCGCTGCCTACTTTGAATTTCTTATTAATATCTAATAATGTATTCACTACTGCTTCATGGGTGATCACAACACCCTTAGGATGTCCAGTACTTCCTGACGTATAGATAGCATAGGCTCTATCCTGCTGGCAGCCTTCTAACAGTTCTAAGGCGCCATCGTTATAGGTGGAAAGGTTCTCTGTTTCATATAAATCCGGATGAATCATGAGCTTGATATCACTATGTTCCACGATATATTTTATTCTTTCCTCAGGATGTTCCGGATTAACAGGAATATAAGCATGGCCGGCTTTTAAAATAGCTACCATATTTACAATGGTCTCAATTCGTCTCTCTGCCCAAACTCCAATATAAGAATTGAGCGCATAGTTTTGTTCTGCTAAATAACGAGCGACCTGATTGGATTTTCTCGCCAACTCGCCATAGGTCAATGTATCCTGTCCTAATTTGACTGCAATAGCATCTGGAGTCTTCTGGCATTGCTGGTCTATTAATCTTTGCAGTAAATCCCCTTCATAATCTCCTTGTGTATCATTGTAATCAAGCAGTAGTTCAGACTGTGTTACAGGCAGCGGCATAGATGAAAGATTATTGTCTATAACTTGCTGCAATCGAAGTTGATACGTTTCAAACATGGCACTGATCATGTCTTCATCAAACAAATCTTTTGCATAATCCCAAGTCATAATTAATTGTCCGTCTCTTTCCGTGACTTGGAAATCTAAAAATACTTGAGGGGTCTGGCTTATTCCGTATTTAATTTTCCCTAATTTCGTCAACGTATCTGCAAATTCCGATTTATCGAATAACATACTAGTAAATACAATTGGCATAATCGCTTTACTAGTCATTTCTCTCTTACTTGCAATATTTCGTATAACATCAACACCACTATAAAAACGATGGTCTACTGCTTCAAATAATATATCTTGAACCATAGATGCTTTCTCCCAAAAAGCACGATGAACAGATAAATCAATATCTAACAATAAAACTGATGTAAAATCTCCAATCAACTTCATTACGTCTGGATGAAAGGACTGTCGATTAAATAATGTTAAATTAAGTGCCATTCTGGATTGATTGCTCCATTTGCACAAAACTTCCGCATAAATTGTACATAAGAATACAGATGGTGTTACACCGTACTGAGTTGCCAGGCCCTTCACAATATTCCATTGATCAGTTGTCAGACTTTTCTCCATTCGCTGAAATATTGGTTTCTCTATGAATTCTGGCTCACAAACTAATGGTAGCTGAGGTGCATAGGGAAAATCCTCTATTTTGGCTTGCCAATAGTCTTGAGCTTTTTGATAGGCGGAAGATTCACGAAAGCTCTCCAATGCCCTTACATAATCTGAGAATTGGAATGTTAAAGGTTTAATCTCCATATTCGGTTTCTCATAATAATCCATTATCTCTTGTATTAAAATTAATAAACTGCCTCCATCAGCAATTAATAAGTCAATATCCAGGAAGAGATAATTTTTCTTCTCGCCAAGAATAAATGCAGACAACTCAAATAATGGCCAATGATCTTGTTGAAAAACAAAATGTGACCTGTGATTTCTTTTTTCCAATATACGTTTTTGTTGATCCTCTAAAGACAAGTCTTGTAAATCTTCAATACAAATATCATAAGAAGAATTAGAACGCCGAACTTTTTGCATTCCTGTATCATCAAAAATAGTACGCAGCATAAGCTGACGCTCTAAAACTCGATTCAATGCATCGTTTAAGCGTTTAATATCTAATTCTGTTTCAAACTCATAATAGGCATGTGTGGAGATGTTGCCCATTTCCATAATATTTTGTCTTCCAACTAAATAGGCTCCTTGTATTTCTGTTACCGGAAATGGCTCATACCACATGTCTTTATTCCCTGTTAATTCAGATGTTTGGACATCCTCTACCTGTAGTTGTTCCCCTACAATCATAATTATTTGTTCTAGAGTAGACATTTTGAAAAGGCTTACAATGGGGATTTCAACTTGAAATCGTTGATTGATTTCATCCTGGAAACGAATCAACGTTAACGAACTAACTCCCATCCGAGAAATCGTATCGTCTACTTTCAAAGAAGGGATAGAGAATACTTCTTTTGCAATTTCAACGATTTGATTTTCAATCTCCGCTTTGTTCCATGCTGGCTTCTTTGCAGATTCCTTGCTACTCTCATAATAATATGGAGCTATTGCGATAACATCATCAAACTCATGATTCTCAAATCGCTCTATTAAAAGAAAACGTTGCACCTTTCCACTTGTTGTTTTCGGTATCGTTTTTATTGGAATTACATAATCTGCAGCTATTCCAACCCGTTCTAATACCATATCCTGCACTTGATGGGCAAGTGGCAAAAATGCCTTGGCATCTTTTCGATTATGTACAAATACTATAATTTCATCCCTGATCGATGACGGATTGCGAACACCACACACAACGACTTGAGACAACTCTGGGATCGCCAATGTTAACATATTTTCTATATCGCTAGCATAATAATTCTGACCATTTACAAACAGAATATCCTTCTTTCTGCCCATTACAATGAGTTCTCCATTGCGTAAAAGTCCTAAATCTCCTGTACAGAAGAAGCCCTGTTCATTAAAAGGGGAACTATCATGATTCATATATCCCTCAAATACATTTTTCCCCTTGATCACTATATTGCCTATGTAATTTTCCCCTAAGATGTGGTCTTCATCATCTACAATCAATATTTCTAATTCATATAATGGTTCTCCTACTATGGCAAACTCTGCTGCATTTGGCTCCTTCGTTTCTATATACTCCACTTCTTGACCAATACGAGCTTTATGACGGTTAATACATACACTTCTATTATGTCCTTCTTCAGGAATAGTAACAGCCAGACTAGCTTCTGCCATACCATAGACTTGATGGATCGTATTTTCACGCAAGCCAGAAGACGAGAATTTTTCATAAAATCGTCTAATGGTATCCATTGATATTGGTTCTGCACCACACATTATGTTTCGCACACTAGATAAATCAATATTTTCTAAATGTGAATCCTTTACAGTCTTTATCATCCAGTCTAATCCAAAATTCGGACTTACAAGCACCGTTGCTTTTAATTGCGCACATTTTTGAAGATATAGCCAAGATTTCTTTAAAAATGTACCCGAATTTAGAAGGGAATGAGATATACCCGCAAATATCGGAGTTAAATGATAACCGATCAAGCCCATATCATGTGTCAATGGTAACCAACTAGCCATGACATCATTTGTGTCTAGTTTCAAACGATCTACTATCTGTGCCAAATTATAAACTAGATTTTCATGTGTTAATTTTACTCCTTTAGGGTTACCTGTGCTGCCAGACGAATATTGTATATACGCTAAGTCCTGACAATCTACTGTAACGCATTGCCCCTCTTCCATATTACATGCTAAGGTTTCATACTCTAAGTATTTCAAATTATTGGCTTCATAACTTTCTCTAAACGTATTTAAATTTCTTTCATCAGTAATTATCCACGCATTCGGCAACTGCTCACTTACTTTCACTAACTTCTTGAAAGCTTCAGTGTCAGGCGATGCAATTAGCGGTACAGACAGAGGAACGGGGATCATGCCTCCTAAAATACAACCCCAAAACAACCTTATAAAGAATAAATTATTGTTTGTCTGAAAGATAATATAAGAGCCCTTCTGAAATCCCTGCTTTTGTAGTGCCCCTAAGATGGATTTGGCATTAAAATAAAGACTTTCATAAGACTCAAACAATTCAGAGCCATCGGATTGAGTAAAGTAAACTCCCCTTGATTTCTCGTTAGCATAAATTCCAAGTAATTGATCTAGTGTTATATTAACTCCATCCTCTAATACTGATTTTGTATAGGGTTTCATATTTCACCTCTTAAAAAGTTATTGTTTTTATGCTGCGATATTATCTTTGTTACAATTGATGCAACGTCTTGATCTTGCCTCTTTAATATTAAAATTTATGTTGAGAATTATTTATGTATATTGGCTTCTATAATTCTATTATATTATATTTAAGGATTATATCAACAAAATTCTTAAAATTTTTCCAGTTCAAAGGGCGTGGTTTAAACCCACCGCCCTTAGCCTTCGGGTTGGATAGTAATAATCAGAATCACTTAAAAAAACACTCAATAATGCCCCCGTTGTCAAGACACGATTTTTTGAGGAAAAAGTTATGTCCTTCTTATCATGTCATGTAGCATTTCAGGATGCAATCTGTTCTCAATATTCATTTTTTTACATTTTCCAATTTAATAGCGTGCAGAAAGGCAAACAGCCTCTGCACGCTTGTGTATAAATCTTAAATTACAACTTATATCTTATATCATACAGCAGTCATTTTCTTGATCATCCAGACGGTGCCACATCAAATGCTCATCGGTTTCCCTTGATAGTCAACGAAAACAAATTCACTATCGATACGAACTTGTCGATTAATGAGATTATAAATATCTTCTGCTGTTTCTTTTGGATGTGTCGGGGCTATCATTCCTCCCATATCCGTCCTTACCCACCCTGGATGGACGGAAAGGACTTCAATGCCTTCATTCTTTAATGCTACATGGAGCTTCTCGGACAACATATTTAAGGCAGCTTTCGTTTTGGCTGCATCTTTAATTGATAATATAATTTTTTTAGGATTATCCTTACGATAATTTTCTATAACCATTTCAATATCACTTTTTAAAAATAGCAATGTTCTTAAACCTCTATCCTTCACTCTTCTCTTAGGCCGTACCGTCCCCTCAAATATAGCCCTAAAAAAATAATTCAGCTCAACTTTGCTAAACTTGATGTTTCTTAAAGCTTGATTAAATACTATTAAATCGTCCGTAATCTGATCTGTCTCTTGTAAATATATTTCCATCTTTAATAGAAACTCTTTTATACTTATTGCAGAATATATTTTTCTTTTCCTTAACCCTTCCAAATCGTGTATTCTTCTAATATATCCTTGCTCATCTAATATTTCTAAAATTGGCAGTTCAGTCCCTAATAATTCTATTACTTGAGTTGTAAATAGATAATCTTTCTTTCTTATCAGATACTTAGACAATGTAGCCGTTTTAATTGAAGTATGGACATAACCTCTTTTAGAAGTTTTAGATTCCAATATGCCCTTGCTTATTAAATGATTTAACACTCTTCGATCAATTTTTAAAACCTTCATTGCCTGTTCTCCAGACACAAACTCATTATTATATAAATCTTTTTTTCCAAGTTCTACTGGTTTATGCCAATTATCATTTATAAAGTTCTTGAATTCATAGCACAAAAATTCAAAAGAGTCACATTCATACTTTTTTATTAACTCCTTATAAAACCTACCAAATGCCTTACTTAATCCTTCTCCTCTAATATAAATTTTATCTAAGAAAGCATAAAATTTATGTGGCCAATTTGTAAATATCTCATAAATCTGAAGAATAATCTTTTTTTCTACTTCATTTTGCATTGAAAAATCAACAATTGGCCTCTTCTCTTTATTATACCCTCCTATCCTTAACCAAATTGTAATCATTAAATTAAGTAATTCTACAAATTTAAGGTTCCATATCGCATCTATTTGAGTATCAAAGGTTTTAATTTCATAACATAAATTATAAAAAAAATGAACAAAACTAATACAATCCTCTTCTATCTTTACATGATCTAACAATTTCAGTTCAAATCCACAGTTACATTTTTTTAATGTTTTTCTTATCGGAGATATCTTACTGTTACATCTTGGGCATTCATTAACCAAATACAAATTATGTATGGGACAAATAACATTAACTGTATAGTTCCAAATTTTCTTCTGATAAAAATTCTCATTAAAACAAGCTGGGCAAATTTTATCAGCATATAAATTAATACCTAACTTAAAGCCCGTCCTTATAAATCCAAGATTAGTGGTATCCATAATTTTATCATTAAAAGTCATACTCCATAATTCTCTTTCAGTAATACCAGTAATGTTGCTCAGTAACTCTAAACTTATCTTACCCGCATCACCTCTAACAATTTTCTTTTTTTATCTGAGCCATAGTATATATCCAACTAGAATTTTCATAACCATTATAATCAGTTATTCTTAATATATATCCTGCTAAAGATTCATCTTCTAAAGGTTTTGGAGTTAGCAATAACCTTTCCAATAAGCCATACCTCTCCTTCATTTATTTTTGTATTATTTCAAAATAAAACAGCTAAGAAAATATAATTTTCTTAGCTGTTTTATTTTGAAATCTAGTTTAGGAGTTCTTGAAACTATTCCGAATAATTATGAAAAATCACATTATAATGCTGTCATTTCTTCTTGTTCATGTTCATCCTGAACGAATAAAATACCTAATTCATGATGTTCGCCTTCATAGGACGCGCGCTGATCAAACCGGAGCTCACCATTCAGGCCGATGATCTCCATTTTTACAAATGCGCGGTTTTTTTGAAGTGCTTCGTAAAAATCCGATACATGCTTCACGGGAATGCCGTTTACTTTCGTTATAATCTCACCGATCTTCAGCTCAAGATCTTCTGCGGGCGTATTCGGAATGATGCCGAGCACCATTAAGCCCTGATCCCGCTTAGAGAAATAAAACGGAGCCGCGTTATCGTTCAGCCGCTGTCTCAATGATAAGAACAGGCGTCCGAGCACCGCAATACAAGCGGCAGCACCGGCAAGCGGACTCCACCAAAGGGCCGCTGCCCCGAATGCGGTGACGATAATCCCGAGAATCATGACACGTTTCGCCGTTATCCGTATGCTGACTTCCGGAAGGGATCCCTGCACACGCTGTCCGAAGCCGGCGATATAAGGAATCCAGATCAAATGGAAAGAGCCGCCCGGCACGGTAAAGACAGGCCACCAAGAAAGGTGTGACTCAAGCCCGCTGCCCGGCACCAATAAGAAAAGCGGAAGCAGCCATGCGCGATTCGCCAATTGACGGCCGATGGGCAGACCTCTGCTGCTGACGACAAGCGCCGGAGATGTTTTCAGGTGCGCTGAACGGTAAGCAGCCGCTCCCTCCGTGATGATCAAAAGGCCCATAAACACGGCCGCTGATGCCCAATTCACGCCGAATGCCTGCGGAAACCGATCCGCAAACGGCACTGTGTGGGTATACTGAAGGATAAACGCAATCAACATGCCGGCGCTGACAATATAAGCTGATGACAGCCAGTTCATACGGAACGTCAGCGATGCCAAAGCCGTCACAGCCGCAATTATGCCGAGAAGACCGAATGGAATCGAAATTCCCAGTCCAAAAAATAATATGGAGAGAAGAATACCCGGTATAAGCCCTTTTATGTATGTAAAGATAAGCTCGTCATACATATCTGCGATTTTTGTATGAAACGTATGGCGTTCACGTTTAATCCGCAAATATCCGCAGGCGAGACTTATGATGATAAAAAACCAAAACATCGGGTGCAAAAAAAACAGACCGATACTTTTCAGAAGTTCAATTCCCCATTGAACAGACATTGCTTTCACCGCCTCAAGCCAAACATTTTAATTCTATTCTACCAAATAATCATTGGCTTGAATATCTCAAACGTCTATCTCTCTTCCGTCATCCACAACGTCACATTTGAGAGAGAGAAATCTTTCAGATAGTGGTCGACTTCCACCTCGATTACACCGCTGATCAAAAGCATGGACCGTTTAATATCCGTCAGATTGATTCCTAAACGTTTATGGTTTTTCATTAAGTAGGTGAAATAATGCTTTGCACACTCCTCA
The DNA here is from genome assembly GCF_059831465.1 of Bacillus sp. 5RYD7K. Lineage (NCBI taxonomy): Bacteria > Bacillati > Bacillota > Bacilli > Caryophanales > Bacillaceae > Bacillus > Bacillus sp. 5RYD7K. The sequence goes on along the minus strand of NZ_CP191200.1, from coordinate 1,369,058 downwards.
TTGATATCGTGAACACATTCAACATTTGTGTAATTGACCAGGTATCTGCTGAACAGCATAAGAAGACTTAGTGCTTTTGTTGATGAAAATGTAACGTCTTTTGTTCGGTCTTTTAGTTGTTCCACTAATTCATAATATTTTTTTTCACGCACAATACTTGCCCTCTTCAATTGTGAACCCCCATTTTTTTATCCAGATAAGCACGGGTGATTACAGCTGCCGTGCTGAAGCGCCGCAAACACTTCTGCTTTCAATACTGAAATGCAGCTGCCAAACTAAAAAACTGTTCTCTATTAGAACCTTCTTTTATTGTAAGAACTAAAACTGACTGAGGCAACTTTCAAAAGTTTCATTTTGAATACATATTAACTCGGCATAAAGTCTCTCTTCCCTATAAATATCGGGTAATGTTTGTCCTTTATAAATGTTTAAATGTGAAAATTTTTTTAATATCTTGTCAAAATCGTCATAATTATATGTCTTTTGGTTCATTTGTGAAACATGACAAAAGAAACAGGAGGCTTTAAAAAAACCTCCTTTTCATTTATTTAACAAATAATGATTTTAACGCCATTTGCAGCTGTATATCATTTTTTTCGTCAGATTTCTTCTCATTCATCAGCTGATTCATTTTTTCCGCTGTTTGTTTGTCAATGACAGCTGTTTTATCAAGTTTGTACCGATCTTGGAACGCCATGACGGCTTTTTTCATTGTGCCGCTGAAATAGCCGTCCGCCCTGCCCGGGTCGAAACCCAAACCTTTCAGCAGGATTTGTGCATGTTTGACATCCGCGCTGTTCATATCAGGCTGAAGCGGCTGTTTCAGCTGAAGCGGTCCCGCCGCAAAATAATCCGGCTGGCTTACGGCGATTGTCGGAGTAATGCCTTTTTTGTGAATCCAATTGCCTTTCGGCGTCAGCCATTTGTAAAGTGTCAATTTAATGTTGCTGCCGTCTCCCATCGGCACGGCCTGCTGTACCGTTCCTTTACCGAAGGAGGTATCACCGACAACGTCATAATGCCCCGCTTCTTTCAGCGCGCCCGCAAGAATTTCGGAAGCGGAAGCGCTCCCTTTATCCGTAATGACATTAACGGGATACGGCTTTTTATGTTTTAAAGTTGAGAAATATTGTTTTTTATCTCCGTTGCGTTCCGCGATTTGGATATACGGCATGTCTTTTGTGACGAAATGCTTTAAAATCTGTTCGACGCTTTGAAGGTAGCCGCCGGGATTCCCTCTTACGTCAAGAACGAGTCCGTCAATCCCTTGTTTCTCAAGCTTTTTCAGCGCCGCGGCGAAGTCCTGAGCAGTATGCTCGGAAAATGTCGATATAGCGATGTAGCCGACATGATGCCCGCCTGATTCCTTACGGGAAGCAAATACGGTTTCCAGCGGGATTTCCGCTCTTTTAATCCGGAATGACAGCTGTTTTTCAGTGCCCGGACGATGTATTTTAATAGAAACTTTCGATCCTTTTTTCCCTCTGATTTTCAGCACGGCTTCATTTAAATCTTTCCCGTTCATTGACTCGCCGTTTATACTGATGATTTCATCATTCGGCTTGAGGCCTGCCTTTTCAGCCGGAGATTGCTTAAACGGTGATACGATAATGATTTTATTCTCTTCCATACCGACTTCAGCGCCGATCCCTTCAAAAGATGAATCCAGAGAATCGGAAAACTGCTTGGCGGTCTGCTTGTCCATATAAACGGAATAAGGGTCGTTTAATGTAGACAGCATCCCCTGAATCGCTCCTTCAAGAAGCTTTTCTTTATCCACATTTTCCACGTATTCGTTCGAGATCAGCTCATATGCTTTTTCGATTTTTTCCATTGCCTGGCTTCTTTCTGCTTCTGATGATTTCGGCTGTGCCGCCCCGGCAATATGGGCTCCGCCGCACATGATGCTGACGGCCGCTATCGCTGCGATCATTTTCTGCTTCATCGTTTACCTCCTCTTAGTCCTTTTACGAAAACCTGGAGATAGTATGTGTAAACCGAAAAGAATTCATGTAACGGCAACAAAAAAACGGAACCGATAGATTGTTTCATATAAATGGGTAACGTATAATATTTTGTATGCAATTCATTAAATATACAGGAGAATGCGATATGAACATAAAATTGTCGATTTTATCCGCGGCGGTGCTGGCCGCAGGCATTACCGCCTTTGTCTGGCATAAAACAGAGGCCAATGAAAAATCACAGGCTGACGCTCTGTATGTTTCTCCCGCGGGAAACGATCAAAATGACGGAACGAAAGAAAAGCCGTTCCGCACATTGAAGCATGCGGCGGAAAAGGCTGAGGCCGGAACAACCGTATTGATTCGGGGAGGAACGTACGACGAAACATTTGAAGTAAAGCACAGCGGGACGGCGAAAAAGCCGATTACATTTCAGAACTATCAGAATGAGCATGTCGCCATCAGCGGCAAATCTGCGCCTAAAAGCGATTCTGAAACACCGTTAATTCAAATCCGCAATAAACAGTACATTACCATTCACGGCATTACGCTTGAAAACCTATCCGTCTCATCAGAAGATGCGACAGCCATGGGCATCTACGTCACCGGATCAAGCAGTCATATCGCCATTGACGGCAACCATATCCGGAATATTAAAACAACGGCTGATGAGGGAAATGCACACGGCATCGCGTTTTACGGCTCGGGCGCCATGAAGGATGTCAGCATCACAAATAACACGGTTGAAAAACTGACGCTCGGCGCAAGCGAAGCGGTTGTGCTGAACGGGAATGTTGACGGATTTAAGATCGCCGGCAATACCATCCGGAACAACAACAATATCGGGATTGACGTGATCGGCTATGAAGGAACTTCCAAGCAAAACGACTATGCGCGAAACGGCGTCATTGAAAACAATACGGTGAGCCATAACTCTTCTTACGGAAACCCCGCCTACGGCAATGAATACTCTGCTGGCGGTATATACGTTGACGGCGCAGAACATGTGGACATTAAGAAAAACACCGTTTACAACAATGACCTCGGCATTGAAGCCACTTCCGAGCATAAAGGAAAGTACGCACAAGATATACGGATTACGGATAACAAAGTGTACAACAATGCTTACACGGGTATTTCAATCGGGGGATATGACACAAAACGAGGCGGCACAATCAATTCCGTGATCGCTCACAATATCATGTACCGAAATGACACAAAGGACCTTGACGGCGGCCAGCTGCTGCTCCAGTACGATACAAAAGGGAACACCATCGAAAAGAACATCTTGACGGCAAGCGGTTCACGGATTTTTATCGCAAATGATTATACGAAAAACGAAGGCAATACCGTTAATCATAACGTCTATCACAAAGAAGCGGGAAAAGACGGCATTTGGAATTGGAAGAACAAAGAATATGATTCATTCGCAGCTTACAAAAAAGGAACGGCAAACGATTCGAATTCCATATATGCCGATCCGATGTACCGTGACGAATCGTCTTATGACTTTACACTAAAGCCGGGATCACCGGCCCTGCCCGTCATTCAATAACAGAACCATCAAAAAAAGCCAGTCTCACAAAGACTGGCTTTTGCATTTATACACGAAGGAATTTCCGGATGGAAGTCAAGCTTCCCCATACTCCGATAACCGCGCCGATCAGAATGAGCACAAGTGATACTTGGAACACAAACGGACTGTACGGCAGGAGTGAAACAAATGAGCCCTGAACTTTCGGAGCCACCCAAGCGACCATTGACTGGTACGTGCTCAGCACGAGAGCGATCGGTATGACAGAACCGAATACCCCAAGCAGCAGCCCTTCAAGGAAAAACGGCCAGCGGATAAACCAGTTTGTCGCGCCGACAAGCTTCATGATTTCAATCTCTTTTCTTCTGGCGAAAATCGTGATTTTAATTGTATTTGAAATTAAGAACATCGCCGTGAACAGAAGGCCGATGATTAACGCGATCCCGATGTTGCGTGACACTCCGACGATCTTGAACAGACGGCTGACTTCTTCTTTCCCGTATGTCACTTTATACACATGATCCAGCTTCTCAATTTTTTTCGCGACTTTCGGCGTATCATGCGGATCTGTCGTTTTGACGATAAACGCGTTGTTCAGCGGGTTTTCCTGATCTTGCATTTTCATGGCCTTGCCGCTGTCGCCGAAGCTTTTGACCAATTGATCAAGCTCTTTATCTTTAGATGAAAATTCTACGCTTTGGATTCCCGAGATGTCTTTAATCTCATTCTGCAGCGTATCCTGCGTTTTCTTATTTGACGTCAGATCAATTAATACTTTAATTTCCACTTCTTTTTCAGCATTTTTAGCCATGTTGTTTAAATTCAGCATAATGACTAAAAACACGCCGACCAAAATCAATGTAACGGTAACGGCGCTGATGGATGCAAAAGTCATCCATGTGTTTCTTCCGAGAGATTTAAAACTCTCACGCAAATGGCGCCCGAGAATTTTAATCATAAGAACCATACTCCCCTCTTGACTCATCACGCACAATAATTCCGTCTTCGATCGCGATGACCCGTTTCTTCATGGTGTTTACTATTTCTTTATTGTGTGTCGCCATCACGACGGTCGTTCCGCGGTTGTTAATCTCTTCCAGCGTCTTCATGACTTCCCATGATGTTACCGGATCAAGGTTGCCCGTCGGTTCGTCAGCTATAACGACGTCAGGATTGTTGACGATGGATCTTGCGATGGAAACACGCTGCTGTTCTCCTCCGGAAAGCTGGTCGGGAAACTGCCGCGCTTTATGCTTCAGCTGCACAAGGTCGAGCACTTCGAGCACGCGTTTTTTAATGACTGACTGCTGCTCTCCGATAACCTCAAGCGCAAACGCTACGTTTTCAAATACCGTCAATTTCGGAAGAAGTTTAAAATCCTGGAAAACAACACCTATTTTACGCCGCACGAAAGGAATCTCTTTTTCTTTCACAGCCGCGAGATCTTTATGATTAATCAATATTTGCCCTTTTGTCGGTTTTTCTTCTCTGTAAATCATTTTAATAAAAGTAGATTTACCGGCTCCGCTCGGTCCTACGACATATACAAATTCTCCGGGATGAATCATGACTGACAGCCCGTTAATCGCTTTTACACCGTTCGGATAGGATTTATATACTTCTTTCATCTCTATCATGAAATCACCTAATCTTTTATTTATGTCTTGCAGCCATAGAGTTCGCAAAAATACTGCGGTTTATGGCCGGCTTACCAGGAAACAGATGAAAAATCTGAAAGTTCCTTTTCCTCAGTACACTTCATTATACGTCAAATTTAGACATATTACTATTACAGTTTCTTTTCATTCCCAGGCCGTGAAAAAACCTTGCCCCTATAACAGGCAAGGTTTTTCTGTTATTTTTTCTGTGACAGCCATTTTGCGATCTTCGCGGCTTCCTCATCATTTACAAGATGGCTCGGCATATTGCCCCGTCCGTTTTTAATGATGCTTTCAATTTTGGCTTCATCATATTTCCCGCCGACTTCCTGTAAATTCGGACCTCCGCCGCCTTCTAAATCTTTACCGTGACAGCCGATACAGCTTTGCTGATAAAGCTCTTCGCCCGCTGACGCAGATGCTTTCGATCCGCCTGAGCTGTCAGAGCTTTCTTTTTTCGATTCATTGGCTCCGCCGCATGCCGCCAGCAGGACGGACATGGTCAGAACCAGCGCCAATAGCGCCCATTTTGATTTCATATGTAAGATGCACCCCTTCGCTATTATAACCCTGTTTATGCGCGTTTGAAACCCTCGCCGAGCACCTCGCTTGCGTCTGCGACAATGACAAAGGCTGACTCATCAATTTGTTTGACGATTTGTTTCAGTTTTGTGAATTCGGTCTGGCCGACGACACACATTAAGATCGGCCGGTCATGTTCCGTATACCCGCCGACTGCGGAAATCTTCGTCACACCCCTGTCAATTTCCGTAAACACAGCCGACCTGACGGCTTCTTCATGCTGCGTAATGATTAAAGCCATTTTGGAGCGGTTGAACCCGACCTGCACGACATCAATCGTTTTGCTTGAAATAAATACCCCAAGCATCGCATACAGTCCCTGTTCCACTCCGAAAACGAGCATCGCGCTCAGCACAATTAATCCGTCCATGATGGCAAGGCACGTTCCCAGTGAAAGCCCCGTGTATTTGTGGATAATCTGCGCCGCCAGTGCCGTTCCCCCCGTGGAGCCTTTGCCGAGATACACGATACCGATCCCCGTGCCGATCCCGACGCCTCCGAAAATCGCCGCCAGCAGTTCATGGGTCGTCGCGGCAGGCAGGTCTCTCGTTAAAAAGACGGCAAGCGGCAGAACGATGGAACCGACAAGTGTCTTCATTCCGAATTTCCCGCCGAGAATGATTACGCCGGCGATAAACAAAGGGATGTTAATGATCCACTGCACGTAAGCCGGCTCAAAACCAAATGTCTCCAAAATGGTGCTGATTCCGCTTACTCCGCCCGCCGCTATACGGTTCGGCAGCAAAAATACGTTAAACACGACCCCTGTAATCGCCGCGCCGATCACGATATATATGTAATCTTTGATCAGACGGAGCGGCTTATTGTGATTCACATCCATGCAAAAATCCTCCGTTCTCCGATTTTCTCTCGATAGCATTTTAAGTCTTCCCGGCTTAGAAGTAAATAACAGCCAAATACCGTATTAATTTGCTAAAGCGCTATTGTGAAAAATGGAAAAAGAGAACGGATAAAAAAACACACCATGCCAAAGGCAGGTGTGTTCCCGGATTAAGACAGTTTAGAGCGTAAGTAGGCATCAATGAAGATATCAATATCTCCGTCCATAACCGCCTGTACGTTCCCCATTTCCGTATTGGTCCGGTGGTCTTTCACCATGGAGTACGGATGGAATACGTAAGAGCGGATTTGGCTGCCCCAGCCGATTTCTTTCTGTTCGCCGCGGATTTCGTCAAGCTCCGCCTGCTGTTCTTCAATTCTGCGCTGGTACAGCTTCGCTTTGAGCATTTTCATCGCTCTGTCGCGGTTTTTGATTTGTGAACGTTCCGTCTGGCATGTAACGACTACATTTGTCGGCAGGTGGGTAATCCGAACGGCCGAATCAGTCGTGTTGACGTGCTGTCCGCCGGCACCGCTTGCCCGGTACGTATCAACTTTAATGTCTTCAGTCCGGATTTCAATGTCAATTTCCTCATTGAATTCAGGCATGACTTCACATGACACGAATGACGTGTGGCGGCGGCCAGATGAATCAAACGGAGAAATCCGCACGAGTCGGTGTACGCCTTTTTCCGCTTTTAAATAGCCGTATGCATTGTGGCCCTTAATGAGCAGTGTGACCGACTTAATTCCGGCTTCATCACCTGGCAGATAATCAAGCGTTTCAACTTTGAATCCGCGTCTTTCCGCCCAGCGAGTATACATTCTGAGCAGCATGGAACCCCAGTCTTGGGATTCTGTACCGCCTGCACCCGGGTGAAGTTCTAAAATCGCGTTATTTTTGTCATATGGTTCACTGAGCAGCAGCTGAAGCTCAAATTCATTCAATTCCTTCGTTAATGACTTCAGCTCTTTCTCAAGCTCCTGCTGAAGATCCGTATCGGGTTCTTCTTTTAAAAGATCATGTGTCATTTGGAGCTCTTCATGAGACTCGCTCAGCTGATGGTAGGAGTTCACGTAGTCTTTCAGACCGTTCGCTTCGTTGATGACGGTTTGGGCCTTCTGCTGGTCATTCCAGAATTCCGGTTCCGCCATCTTTTCATCTAATTCTGCAATGCGGGCTTCCTTTGATTCGAGGTCAAAGAGACCCCCTGAAGTCCGCTAAACGAGAAGCCATATTTTCGAGCTCTGCCCTGATTTCTGATAATTCCATTCCATTCACCTCATTAAAAGATCCGGGGCGCCATAAGACGCAGACCCGGTCATGTTCGATGCATACAGTCGTGACTATTCTGTCCGGCCGCAGCAATTTTTATATTTTTTTCCGCTTCCGCAATGGCAAGGTGCGTTGCGTCCGATATCTACGACTTTGCGTACCGGCGCTTTTTTCGCTTGTTTGGCCTCATCGCCGTCCTGCGGCTGGTGAGCCGTTGTTTGGCCCTGAACAACTTCTTCGCGTTCCAGATTGCTTTCAATCTCGGCCTTCATGACGAATTTCGCAACCTCGTCCTCAATGGACTCAATCATGTGCTCAAACATAGCGAAACCTTCCATTTGGTATTCACGCAGCGGATTTGTCTGCGCATAGGCGCGAAGGTGAATCCCTTGACGCAGCTGATCCATCGCATCAATATGATCCATCCATTTTGAATCGACGGCACGCAATACGATGACTTTTTCGAATTCACGCATCTGCTCTGTGCCGAAATTCTCTTCTTTTTCATTATATTTTGTCATGATGCGGTCCATGATCATCTCATGCATTTCATCCGGTTCTTTTCCGAAGATATCGCTCTTTTCAAGCGCGCCTTCATCAAGATACGTTGTATTCACGAGCTCCACGAGGCCGTCAAGATTCCATTCTTCCGGAAGCTCCTCTTTCGGCGTATAAGCGGCAATTGCACGCTCCAGTGAAGACTTGATCATGCCTTCCACAATGTCACGCAGGTTTTCAGAGTCAATGACTTCAAAACGCTGCTTGTAAATGACTTCGCGCTGCTGACGGAGCACGTCGTCATATTGGAGAAGCTGTTTACGTGAATCGAAGTTGTTTCCTTCGACACGTTTTTGAGACGATTCCACGGCGCGTGACACCATTTTGCTCTGAATCGGCGTGGAGTCATCCATACCGAACCGGTCAAGCATCGCCATCGTCCGTTCAGCTCCGAAACGGCGCATCAATTCATCTTCCATTGAAAGATAAAATTGTGTGATACCCGGGTCTCCCTGGCGCCCTGAACGTCCGCGGAGCTGGTTGTCAATCCGGCGGGATTCGTGGCGTTCCGTACCGACGACTGCAAGGCCGCCAAGCTCTTTTACGCCTTCACCGAGTTTAATGTCGGTTCCGCGTCCTGCCATGTTGGTTGCAATTGTGACAGCGCCTTTTTGTCCCGCTTCTTCAATGATCTGAGCTTCACGCTCATGGTTTTTCGCGTTCAGCACCTGATGCGGAATTCCTTTATTCTTCAGAAGTTTAGAAATCAATTCAGATGTTTCAACGGCAACCGTACCGACAAGAACAGGCTGTCCGGTCATGTAGCGCTGGGCGACATCCTCCGCCACCGCCTTGAATTTCCCTTCCATTGAGCGGTAGATCAAATCCGGACGGTCTTCACGGATGACCGGCTGGTTGGTCGGAATGGACACAACCTGCATGTTATAAATATTGCGGAATTCTTCCTCTTCCGTTTTTGCGGTACCGGTCATGCCGGCAAGCTTTTCATACATACGGAAATAGTTTTGGAACGTAATTGTTGCCAGAGTCATGCTTTCATTTTGAATCTCCAGGCCTTCTTTCGCTTCAATCGCCTGGTGAAGGCCTTCGCTGTAGCGGCGTCCTTTCATCAGACGGCCGGTAAAGGAATCGACGATGACGACCTGGCCGTCCTCAACAACATAATCCACGTCTTTCTGCATCGCCGCATGGGCTTTTAAAGCCTGGTTGATATGGTGGTTCAACGCCACGTTTTTGACATCAAACAGGTTGTCGATGCCGAACGTTTTTTCAGCCTTCGTCATTCCTTCTTCCGTCAGCTGAACGCCCTTCGTTTTGACGTCATACGTATAATCCTGATCTTGCTTGAGTGTGCGGACAAACGCATTTGCCTGCACGTACAGTTTTGTGGACTTCTGAGCTTGTCCGGAAATAATCAATGGCGTTCTCGCTTCATCGACTAAAATGGAATCGACTTCATCAATAACAGCAAAATGAAGCGGGCGCTGCACCATTTGTTCTTTATAAAGCACCATGTTGTCACGCAAATAATCAAAGCCGAGTTCATTATTCGTTGAATATGTGATATCGGCCGCGTAGGCTTCGCGTTTTTCGTCTTTTGACAACGAATTCAGGTTCAGGCCGACTGTAAGCCCGAGAAACTCGAAAATTTCTCCCATTTGCTGGGCATCACGGCTTGCCAGATATTCGTTGACCGTTACGACGTGAACGCCTTTTCCCGTCAACGCGTTTAAATATACCGGAAGGGTGGACGTCAGCGTTTTCCCTTCCCCTGTTTTCATTTCGGCGATGTTCCCCTCATGAAGGGCAAGGCCCCCCATCAGCTGCACTTTAAACGGAAACATGCCGGTTACGCGGCGTGAAGCTTCACGAACGACGGCAAACGCTTCGACAAGAAGGTCATCCGTCGTTTCTCCTTTTTCAAGCCGCTCTTTAAATTCTGCCGTTTTTTGTTTAAGCGCATCGTCAGAGAGATTTTCATAATCTCCTTTTACAGCATCAATGTCATTCGCTATTTTTTCGTATTTGTTCAGCGCACGTTTGGTCGGATCAAACATTTTATTTAAAATCCCAAGCATCTATAACGCTCCTCTATGTTCACATGCAGATTTCGCATGGAATAAATGATAATTTTCTGTCCATGTATACCTCTCATTATCATAACATACCTTTTGCCATTTCCAAAGAATTTGCAGATAAAGAAAGAGAAAAACCTTCCGCGCGTTCACGGAAGGCTGGATGGTTTATTCAGTCGGTTCAATTAATCCGTATTTGCCGTCATTCCGGCGGTAAACGACATTTGTCAGATTCGTTTCCGCGTTGGTGAATACGAAGAAATTATGTCCGAGCATATTCATTTGGAGAATCGCTTCTTCATTATCCATCGGTTTTAAATTAAAACGTTTCTGACGGACAATTTCCGGGCTGTCATCTTCAATTTCGTCCTGAACCGCTACGTTTGTTTCAGCTGAGCTTCCGTTCTCGAAGTAATGTTTCGGAAGACCCTGCTCGCGGAATTTTCGGTTGACTTTTGTTTTATGCTTTCGGATTTGACGTTCCAGCTTGTTTGTTGCGAGATCAATTGCATTGTACATATCCTCGTTATGCACTTCAGAACGAAGCGACAGATCAGTCATCGGAATGGTGACTTCAACTTTGGATTCCTTATCATTATAGAATTTTAAGTTGACGTTCACATCGGCATTGACGCTCTGCTCGAAATATCGTTCCAGCTTGCCGATTTTTCTTTCCACATGATCCTTTAACGCAGGTGTAACCTCAATGTTTTCTCCTCTGATATTGTAGTTCATCAAAGAACGCCTCCCTTTATCTAAGGATATGTAACTATTTCTCTTTTTCCCCTTCTGATCCCTGCTGAAACGTTAAAATAATGTGTAAATTCGGTGAACGATGACGAATAGTGTCGGCTTATATCCGCTGCTTCCGGCAGGATTATCAGTATATGCAGAAGACGCAGGCAAAAGACCTGCCGCTTGCAGCAGGTCTAGTGAAGAACATACGGTTTGATGCAGTCGTGCGTCTGCTCCATCCACACCTTATAATGCGGCAGAAAGATGGTTTTTAAAAACTCCTGAAATGGAGCGGACGGGAAATCATAATCATTTAACATGCTGAAATCCTGAAAAATCTCGTCAAATGACCGAATCGCCGTCTCCACGCATTGGCACTCAACGATAGACAAGAGAAGCGCATGAGAGGAATCGAGATGAAAAAAAGCCTGAATCAAATCGTTGTAAATCCGTTCGCCCTCCGTCTTAAAAAAATCATCCTGTGTATCCAATAGGTAGCAAAGCCCCTCATCAATGGTAAAAAGAAGCTGGTAGTATGCTGACACCAAATGGTAATCGTTCAAACTTCTCAAAACACTCACCTATTTGCGTTTGTCGTAATAACGGCCGTCACTTGTCGTTTGATGATACGGATTAAAATACGTATTATGGTACACCCGTTTTTTCTTGAGAGTTTTTATTTCATTTCGGATGCCATCCTGGAGCCGTTTCACTTCTCCGGTAATCAAGCGGTCCATCGCAGCCACCTGCTGAAGCAGCGTTTTTTCTTCTTCGGAAAAAGGCGGCTTTATGCCCGCAAGCATCTCCTCCCTTTTCTCCGTAAATGCCGTAAAGCTGCTGATGAGGCCGTCGCTTTCCGGGGCATCCTTCAGTGCGGCGTGCATGTTCTTCGTTTCGTTATACAAAGAAAGGACATTGCTGTTCATCAGGCAAGGCCGCCCGCGCCATGGCTGTTTTTCCGTTCGCTCTGCATGGCTTGTTTCCACGTATCGCGAAATTCAGTAACAAGCTTTTCCGCTTCATCTAACAATCCTTCATTATTCTGCACGTTCGCTTCAATCAGGCGGCGGCGGATGTAATCATAGATTGATGACATTTGTTCAGAAATCTCAATCTCCCGGTTTAACGTGATGCTGAGCTCTTGGATGATGTTTTGCGCCTTTACGATATTTTCATTTTTGGCTTCAGGGTTGTTTTGCTTCATTGCCTGCCTGGCCAGCTTAATGAATCGCAGGCAGCCGTTATAAAGCATAAGGGTCAGCTCTTCCGGAGCGGCTGTAAAGACGGATGTCTGCTGATAAGCAGCAAAAGGATTATTTATTGCCATTTTTATGAAACCTCCAAGATTATGATGTTGAAGATCCTAACATTGACGTGAGATATGAAGATTGGCTGTTCAATTTCTCCAATGCCGTATCCAATGCGCTGAACTTTTTATAATATCTCGTCTCGATGTCATCCAGCTTTGTTTTCATATCGGAAATATTTTTATCTACTTCGTCCAGGCTTTTTCCGATAGCAAAGCTCGTTGATACTGAGCTTTCCGTGCCCGCTTGTTTCGAAATTTGAGTCTGCATTTTGTTTAATGTGTCTTTTAATCTCCGGGCAATCCCCTGCTCTTCCGGGTTTTTGGTTTTCGCTGTATCAGGGCTGTCCGCATTAAACAGCTTAGCCACGAGAGACGGATTCTCGGTAATTTTCTGTTTCAGTTTTGCTTCATCTTTAATGACAAGCTTTCCTTGATCGGTGTAGTTATCAGACGTTTCGATTCCGAAATCCGTGAGCTGATATTTTTTTCCGTCAATCGTAACCGTCGAGTACAGATCCAGCCGCATCTCCGCCAAACCGTTCTGCAGGGTGCTGTCGCTCCGTAATAAACCGCTTTTGGCTTTTGCCTCCCACTGCTCAACCTGCTTATCAGTCATCGCTTCTCTTTGTTCATCGGTTAGCGGCGTATAATCACGGTATTTTGATTCCGTCACCTTCGCGTTTACGCTTTTAATTAACGTGTTGTACTTATCAACAAAATCTTTAATGTTATTAAAAATCCCGTCCGTATCAGTCGTGCTGTTGATCGTAACCGTTTTATTGCTTTCCGTCACGCTGTTCAGCGTATATTTGATGCCGTTGATCGTAAAGTTATTTGACGTTTTGGTCATTTCAAGCCCGTTGAACGTAAACTTCGCGTTTTTCCCTTCGGCATTGGCCGTAAGTTCATTCGTTGTATCATCAACGGCAAAACCGAGCTGATCTTTCAGGAAGCTTTTAGTTGCGTCATCACCTGCGGCAAGGGCAAACCCTTCTCCCGTTTTATTGGAAGTGAACGCAATCGTATCCACATAATCCGTGCCGTTGGAAATCTTCTCTTTTAAAGCCGTCACCCCGAGGCCTGAGCTGTTCAGTTTGGTGACCACATCATCAATCGTATCAGTTGCAGCGATCGTGACGTTTACCTCTGTCGGCTTCGTTTCACCCGGATTTGTGACATTGAATTTCAATGTCTGGCTCTGGCCTGAGGTGAAATGAATTGCGCCTGAAGATTTATATGTCGTCGGCGTGGCCAGCTGCTGAACAGACATGCTCGTTGAAATATTTTGCTCAGCACTGACAGCCGCCGCGCTGACACTGGAATCCGAACTTGTTACTGTTTTTTTATTCCAGTTTGTGGACATCAGCATATTATTAAATGTAGTGGAATACATGTCGGCAATCTGGGTATTCATTTCCCGATAAGCATCGCGCTTCCATTCAAGCGTCTGCTTTTGCTGGTTTAATTTATTAAGCGGCTGCTTTTCGGCATCCATCATTTTTTTCACCAGAGAATCTACATCAAGACCGGAATTAAGGCCTGTGATTCTTGTGACCATATGTACCCTCTCCTTTTCGGCGTTTAGTCGTAGACGGCTCTATGACAACAGTGAGTTTCCGACTGTTTATCATATCACAGCTCCATAAATGTATGATCTTATTCTTATATCGGTCAGATTAAAAGGTTTTCAATAATTTAACTGCAAAATATAATGTTTCATTTTGTCAATAGGGTTCTTTGGCATGATGAGGGGGAAAAGCTGCAGAAATAAAAAAAGACCCTGGAGAACCAGGATCTTTCCGTCATTAACCTTTAAGCAATTGAAGAACTTGCTGAGGCTGTTGGTTAGCTTGCGCAAGCATTGCTTGAGAAGCCTGAGTAAGGATGTTGTTTTTCGTGTACTCCATCATCTCAGAAGCCATGTCTACGTCACGGATACGTGATTCAGCAGAAGTCAGGTTCTCAGAAGAAGTACCAAGGTTGTTGATTGTGTGCTCTAAACGGTTTTGAACCGCACCAAGTTTAGCGCGCTCGCTAGATACTGTGTCGATAGCTGTTTTGATTGTTGTAAGAGCTGAAGACGCAGCTTTAGCTGAAGATGAGATGTCGATACCTTTTGTAGCGTCTTTAGTTACTGTAGTAGAAGTTGTAGTGTCAGCTCCCGCAGTAGCTTTTTTAGTTAAGTCTGCGCCATCAATAGCAGTAGCTTTAACAGCCCCTGTTTTATTTAAAGAATTTAGAACGTCTTCTTGTGAAGCAGTAATAGTACCATCAGCTTTTTGCGCTAATGTTACAGTTACAGTTTTGCTAGTCTCATCATAAGACGCAGTTGTTTTATCTACATCAGAAGTTCCAGCCGCAGTGAATGAAATTTTCACGGCTTCACCTTGATCGTTTCTTACTTCGAGTTCAGAGTTTCCATCAAGTGCTGTCTTTTCGCCAACTTGGCCAATAACTTTTAAAGAATCAGCGTTCATGTTGTTGATTGAAAGGCTCATTGTTTGGCCTTCGTTAGCACCGATTTGGAAAGTCAGTTTGTCAGCCGTGCCATCAAGCAATTTCTTTGTGTTAAACTCAGTATCAGTAGAGATTCTTGTTACTTCAGATGATAATTGGTCCATCTCTTTTTGAAGCTCGTCACGGTCAGAAGTAGTGTTCGTGTCGTTCGCCGCTTGAGTTGCAAGCTCGCTCATACGCTGAAGAATGCTGTGAGTTTCGTTCAATGCACCCTCAGCCGTTTGGATAAGAGAGATTCCGTCTTGAGCGTTTTTAGACGCCATGTCTAAACCGCGGATTTGAGAACGCATTTTTTCAGAGATCGCAAGACCCGCTGCGTCATCACCAGCGCGGTTGATGCGAAGACCTGAAGATAATTTTTCCATGTTTTTTGCAGCAGAACTTGAACCTGCATTCAGCTGACGGCTAGTGTTAAGAGCCGCGATATTGTGGTTGATTCTCATTTTGTATTTCCTCCCTGAATTGTTTTTCGCACGTCCTTGTGCATTTGCGCAGCATCATTTTTGAAGGAAATTTTTCCTCTCATTGGCTACACTATATATATCGGACGGCCGCTTCTATTGTTTATATTGAAAATAAAAAAATCCTCACTTTTTTTGTGAGGATAAATTAAGTAATAAATCAGTATTAAAAGATACAGCTCTGTTATTCTCTTCCAGGATGGACAAGTATATTTCCTTCCGATGAATATCCACGTGCTGCGGCGCTTCAATTCCCAGTTTCACTTGCTCTCCTTCGATGGCAATCACCTTGATTTCAATATCCGGCCCGATCTGAATGGACTCATTCACTTTTCTCGAGAGAACTAGCATGATCCTCCTCCTATCAAATGTTTTGTTTCATAGGAAGCATCATGTAAAATGATTTGTTTCGCCTTCATTTCCTTTTTATTGACGATAATCGGCGCTTTTAAATTGGCGGTCGTGTTTTCAAAAGGCTCTTCCAGCGTTAAAATCGCCATCACTTCGACGTCCTCTATATCTTCAATGTGCAAAAGCTCCAGCGTCGATTGGTCAATGTCAAATTCGTATCCTTTAAAGAAAATAAACGGACTGGCGACAATAAAGGCAATATGCTCCTGTTTGACAGACTGCAGCGCCAAAAACGGTGAATCTTCCGACAAAGGAAGAACAACAAATTGAGTCTCGTCATTAAATCCCGGTAGCCCGTTTTCAAATGAGATAATCTGCCCTTCGTCTATTCTGATTTCTCCGTGATATTTTGTTTTAATAATCATGCTTCACAATCCTTTACCACTTTCATCTTTTATTCTGTATTACCGTCGTCAACCGAAATCGTCACTTTAGGGTCTTGCCTCATATCAATCTGAACTCTCCCCGGTGTGTAATTCCATACCGGTTTATGGGCGGTGGCTTCAATTGAAGGTTTGCGGGCTTCAATATCAACCGTAAGCTTTGAAGGAATGCAGTCAATATCAACGAGAAACTGCGCAGGCAGAAAGTCGCTGAATTCGCCGAATGGATCGGGCGGACTGACATCCGCTGCCTGACGGGCCATCACATTGCCGGTTTTCTTTTCGATAGCCGCCATTTCCTTCCCTTCTCTGACTGTTTTCGCAATAAACTCACTGCATGCTTCCGCACCTTTCTGGGCGGCTTCAGCGTTCAGCTTTTCAAATGATTTCAGATTTAAGTTCTCCCACGCCCTCGTCTGATCAATCGTCAGTTTGGCCGGCGTGCTTTCAATGTTCAGCTCTGCCGGCGGCTGCTCGATTTCCAGGTCAGCGGGCGGCTGTTCCATCTCGATTTCTTCCTTCTGAAAGGTTATACCGATTTTAGCAGGCACACTGTCAATAATCAATCTCGGCATCTGCATAGAGACCCCTCCTCTTTAGAGTGTTCTAGTAAAAAAAGCGATCTCCCTGTTGTGAGTCGCTTTTTTTATATATAGAAGACGTTTCATCTATTATTTCAGGAAGTCGATCAGTGACGGCTGAATGATATTCGCATTTACTGACAGCGCAGCTTTATGAACCGTCTGCTGAGATAAATAATCAACAATCACATCTTCCATTTCTACATCTTCATTATCTGACAATACTTTTTCAGCGGTAGCAGCTTGAGATTCCAACCTTGTCTTAATGAGTTCCAAACGGTTTGTTCGGGCGCCGATATTGGATTTTTCAGCATTCATTTTGTCAGTAAAACCGTCGATGTCTGACAGAATTTGATTTGAATCTGCTTCAGAGAGCGTACCTTTGCTTAAAGAAGCTTCTAATGAGTTGAGAAATTCAAATACATTATCTCCATTTTGAGCGACGCCCCCGAAAGCTGAATTCGGGTCAGAATTCACTTTCAGCACTGCCCCGTTCGAAATGTTGATGTTAACATCCGAAGCACTCGTGTAATTTTCATAGTTGTACGTATACGTGCCGTCGGCATTTTCAGTGATCGGCGGGACATCTGAATTTGTTCCGTTAAACAGGTAACGCCCGTTCACCTGAGTATTCGCGACAGAAACGAGCTGCTTTTTCAGCTGGCCGATTTCTGTACCGATGGCTTTTAATTCCGTTTCACCGTTCGAATCACTTTTTGCCTTAATCATCAAGTCCCGGATTTTCCCCATAATATCCGTTTCCGAGTTTACGCTGGATTCCGAGTTTTCCAGCCATGTGAAACCTTGCGAAACATTCCGCTGATACTGGTTGACCTGCGCAAGCTGAGTACGGTACTGCATTCCCTTCATTGCGACGACCGGATCATCAGAAGCTTTGGTGATTTTTTTCCCCGTAGACACTTGCTGCTGAAGCCGATCGAGCTTGTCATAACTTGAGCCGATAAATCGAAGAGAATTTTTTGCGATCATCCCTTGAGTTACTCTCATTTACTTATCTCCTTATCTTCCTCCGGTGCCCATACCGTTAATAATTTTATCGAATATTTGATCCTGCATCGTTATGATTCGCGCAGCGGCATTATAAGCGTGCTGAAACTGAATCATATTTGTCATTTCTTCATCTAATGACACTGCGCTGACTGATTGTCTCCGCTGATCGGCCGAAAGGGTGTTGCTTTCAGAGTTGTTCATAAGATTGGCCGCTTTTTGTGAATTAACGCCCAGCTTGCCGATAAGGGATTCATAAAAGTCATTAATTGTAGTGGTTTCACCGTTAATTGTCAGCTTGCTGTTCTGCACGGCTGCCAGGTTTGTCGCGTTTGTGCCGTCGCTTTTTTCTCCGTTTAACGACGCTGCGATATTGTCTGTAGACGCAAGGACTTTGTCACTGACTTTTATTTTCGCTGCCGCCCCTTTTACCGGCACCGCTTCATCACCGCTGAAATCAAAAAATGCTGCGCCCTGTTCGCCTGTATAGGTCTTTCCTTTTTCGTGAACCGCATTAAACGCGTCAGCAAAGGAGAGCGCCATATTATCAAGAGCAGTCATCATTTCAGGATAAAGGCCCTTTTCTTCTCCATTTGACATATAGCCGTATGACTCAATAAGACCTAAAAGTGAGCCTTTGCCGGTAAATGCATCCGCATTAACCGCATTGCTGCCGACGGATACGCTTGACACAAGACCGCTGTCCTGGTCGTAGTTGATTTTCATTTCTGAAACGGTTTTTGTATTACCATCAAGCAGTGTTCCGAGAGAATTGTTGTTTCCGTTCAGCAATTCCACGTTGACCGTGCCTTCAGCAGTCGCCAAGGCATGTCCGCCCGACTTATTATATGAAACTTTTATATTTGCCATAGAAGATAGCTGGTCAATCAATCTGTCTCTTTGGTCATATAAATCATTAGGAAGCATACCGCTCGGCTCAACTGCCGCTATTTGAGTATTAAGGTCATTCAGCTGATTTAAAATTGAATTGGCCTGATCCGCTGTGTTATCCAGGTTCTTTTTAATATCCCCCTGAATGTTAGTCAAAGAGCTTGATATATAGTTAAAACTCTCGACAAGAGATTTCCCCTGCTCCTGCAAGACTGAGCGCGCTCCCGTATTTTCCGGGTTCGTCGCCAGGTCCTGAAGGGCATTCCAAAACGAACTGAGTGATCCGTTTAATCCGTTATCATCAAGCTCTTTCATGACGCCTTCCATTTGCGACAATGAATTGGAACGGGCTGTATAGTAGCCTAATTTTGTATTTTCAGTTCTGTACTGATAGTCTAAAAAACTGTCTCTTACACGCTCCACTGAACCGGCTTTGACCCCGGTTCCGATTTGGCCGGCCGTCAGCTCACTGTTTTTTGATACAGCGGGGTAAGGACTCGTCGATTGTAATGTGACGCGCTGCCTTGTATATCCTTCTGTATTTGCATTTGCAACGTTATTTGAAACTGTGCTCAATGCAGTCTGCTGCGCACTCAGTGCACGTCTTGCTGTTTCGAGCCCCATAAATGTCGATGGCATTGAAAATCCTCCGTTCTAAGCTTTTGAATCGAATAATGTCAAACGGCTGACAGGCTGGCGCGCCGCTTGCGGCTCTTTATAATTCATATTCTCTTTTTCATCCGGCATGATCATATCGAATGCCCCTGAGATGAATTGCAAAGCCTGAATCGTGAGCTGCTTATTCATCTCATTCACTTCTTTCAGACGGTTAAGAAGCGCAGATAAAGAGTGAAATAATCCTTCAAGCTCCTGTTTTTCACTGCCTGAAGTTCTTGAGATACATGCAGCAATTGTGTTATCTTCACCGCGGCTGAGAAACTGGGAAGTTAACTTGATTCGCTCTTCCTCAGTCTGCCCGATTGCCTGAATATACTTTTGCTCTTTGGTCAATATGTTGGAAAGCTCTTTTGTTTTACCTGCTTTCAGCGCTTCCGTTTTCTCCTCAGACAGCGTGAGCAGATGTTCATGCAGTGCGCAAAGTCGCTTCAGTTGATCGATAATTGGCTTTGCTGACATTGGCTTTCTCCTTTTTATTGCTTTTTATAGAAATTCATTATTTTTTCAGCGATGCTGTTTGAATCTATTTTATATGTTCCGCTCTCTATATCCGCTTTTAGCTGAGCGATTTTTTCCTGACGTGTTTTAGTGACCGCATCTGACGCATTTTGAAGCTCTTTTGCATGAGAAGAAATTTCCACTTTGTCTTTCGGCTTTGCAGCCTCTTTTTGTACGGCTTGCTTTTCGTAATTTTTTTGGTATGGATTAACGGATTGTGTTCCGTACTGATTGATTTTCATTGGATTCCTCTCGCTTTCTGTTCGCAGTCTAATTCTTTTATCGACTGCGTTATCAGTTAGTTTAGGGAATCAGGTGTTTTTGGTATTATAGGCATAGTATGTGTCTTTAGTACTATTTTTCTCTTTGAATTCAGCAGCTGTTTTTTGGTTCATATGATCTAATTGCGACTCGATATCAGTCTGACAGGACTTGCAGAATTTCCCCGTCCTGATCGGATTTCCGCATCTTTCGCAAGGGTATGCCAAATTCGGAAGATGGCTGATTTGAATCCTTTTTTGTTTGATAAACTTGAGGATCAGCTCTTCTTCCACACCTGTTTCCTCAGTAATCTGCTGCATCGTCGACTGTCTGTTGATCTGCTTTCTTAAAAATTTATAGACGGTTTCAAATGCTTTTTCTTCTTCTTTAATACATGCCTGGCATACGGTCTGCAGGTTCGTTTTAAAAAATAAAGCATTGCATTTTGGACAATTTGCCAATTCACCCATCGTTTTAACTCCTATTCCTTCATTTATCTGCCTTATATTTCTATCAATTATATCGGCAGAAAAAATGAATGATTTAGCTCCTGATTAAAGTAAAAGAGGAGACCGATAACGCTTTGCCTTCTGTCAGCAGAGCTTCGGCAGCTTGATGCAGTGTGGCGCCCGTCGTATAAATATCGTCTATTAAAATGACGTTCATACCTTCGGCGGAGTTTTCAGCAGCTGAAAACTTTTTTTCTGCGGAGAGCCTTTCTGTTTTGCTTTTTTTGGATTGTTTTTCATTGTTCAGTCGGATGAGGGGGTAAATGACGGGCATTCCGAGCAGAGAGGCCAGCAGCTCGGATTGATTGAATCCGCGTTCCGCCAGCCGTTCGCCGCTCAGCGGAATAGGGACGAGGGTATGTGTATTTGACGGGTACGCCGCTTTAAAGCCGGCAGCAAAATCACGTTCAAATGCTTGAATGATTTTCGCATCACCCCGGAATTTAAACCGGGTCAATGCATCCTTCATCGCATCATTATACAAATATACCGAACGGTTCTGCCGCAGTAAAAAGCGCTTTTCCGTTTTTGATTCCCGCGACATGCAATCAGCGCATTTTTCATTTGACTCCTGAGACCTTCCGCACAAACAGCATACGGGACCTTCAATTTTTTCGAATTGATTGCTGCATGCGCTGCATACCTCTTGTTCCGGCGCAAGGGAAAATAGAGATCTCCAGGTCAGTGAACTTGAAATTGGTGAATCACACAATAAACAATTCAGAGATATTACGCTCCTTCCCGATTTTCACAGAACTCGCTTGGTTTAACTGAAACAATCGAGGCTGATTCAGCCAGAATGACAAGCAGCGCCGTATTTTTCTGTTTATCAACCATCTCTGCTTTTGCATAAGCAACTTTCTTTTTATCAGTAACATATGCCGGTTCAGCCCGATTTAACGAAAGAGCCAGTACATCATTTTTGCATACGCGGCATGTGCATTTCATATGAAGCTGAGGCATATGGCGGTCGAGAAGTTCCCTTAATATGATTTCTTTAGAATTGACAAGCATGTTGACAGCTCCTCATAGGAAAGTATGAGTATACTGTATCACGTTTTCTGAAATTAACTAGTCCAACAATTTACTTTTTTGTGCCAATTTGTTCATATGTTCTATATGTTTTTTTGCTTTTTTCATTCCGTTTGTCATTCCGAAATGAAACATGACGACATCACCGCTGAAATGTTTATAGTGCCTTCCCGTTCTGCCTGCGATCTGCACGAGTGCGCTCTCAGTAAAGATAGGTGCTTCCGCGCCGAGGACACATGTCTGAACTTTAGGTACGGTAACTCCTCTTTCTAAAATCGTAGTTGTTACCAGCAGATCAAGCCGGCCGTCTCTGAACCGTTTCACTTTATCCTTTCTGAATGTGTCTTCCGCATGTACGCCTTCTGCGCGGATATTTAATTTCTGAAAATAATCCGTTGTCTTTTTCAATACGTGTACAGACGGAACGAATAAGAAAACCGGCAGCCGTGATTGAAGTTTTTGCCGGACCCAATCCGTTACTGAGTGCGGCAGTTTTCCTTTCTCAAGCTTCTTCTTCCAATTGCCGCACCATAAAAAACGCGGCTCCGGGAGAGGTTTTCGATGATATCTGGCCGGTATGCGGACGCTTTTCAGCAAACCGGCTTCAGCCTTCTTTTTTAATGCGTCTGAAGGAGTTGCCGTTACATAAACAAGGGCGCTGTTGTTCTTCCTGGCTTTATCAACCGCGAATCTTAATGTCTCATCGGCTGAAAAAGGAAATGCATCCACTTCATCTATTATCATGACATCAAAAATGTCCCGATATCGCATCAGCTGGTGAGCGGTTGAGATCATTAGCGGGGTCAAACTGCCTTTGTCTTCACTGCCGCCGTACAGAGCTGAAACTTCAACATTCTCAAATGCTTTTTTCAGTCTCGGCAGAAGTTCAAGCACGACATCTGTACGGGGAGTCGCGACACAGACCCGCAATCCGTGATTCAGTGCAAACTCTATACCCGGAAACAGCATCTCTGTTTTCCCTGATCCGCAAACCGCCCACACTAACAGTTCTTGTTTCTCTTTTATCGCTTTTATAAGCGCGCCGGCCGCCTGCTTCTGTCCGTCTGTCAGTGTTCCTTCCCAAGCAAGCTTTACAGGCTCCCAGCTGCTTTCTGAGGTTTGATTCCAAGAATATAATGACGTCAGTTCATCAGCCCTTCCCATTACGACACAGGCACGGCAATAGGTAATATGTCTTTTGGCAGAAGGCGCCCAGAATGCGGCAAAGCAGGCTTGGTCAGACTGGCCGCATCGGCGGCAGGCGTAACGGTTTTTCCTGCGGATAACAGACGGCTCGGCCGTTATATGTTCTTTTTCTATAAAAGAATTGATACGCTGATCTGAAAACGGTATCTCAGATCTCAACAAATGCCTGCCGTAAAAGAAATCCCGCACCTCTGAAAATTCTGAAGCATCTTCGGACATTTCTCTGCCTCCT
Source organism: Bacillus sp. 5RYD7K (assembly GCF_059831465.1). Classification (NCBI taxonomy): domain Bacteria; kingdom Bacillati; phylum Bacillota; class Bacilli; order Caryophanales; family Bacillaceae; genus Bacillus; species Bacillus sp. 5RYD7K. The sequence goes on along the minus strand of NZ_CP191200.1, from coordinate 1,345,898 downwards.
TTCTGCTCAAAGTATGCCTGCCGGGAATTTTTTTGTCGAATCCCGAAAATTAAAAAACAAAAAAATCTCCGCCCTTGAAAACGGAGATTTCCACTTAGTTTTTAAAGCACCAGCCGATTCCGATGGCGCCTTCGCCCAAATGCGTTCCGATCACGGCACCGAAATAGCTGTTATAGAATTCGACATGAGGGTATTTACCGCTTAATTCTTGAATAATATCCGCGGCTTCTTCCTCCCTGTTTGCATGAATGACAGCTGCCCGCATCGGGATTCCTTTACTTGCATCCTCGCCAAACAGCTCGAAAATTCTAGAAATCGCTTTTTTGCGTGTCCGAATCTTCTCAAAAGGAACAATTAGCTTATTGTCAAAATGAAGAATAGGCTTTACCTTTAACAGACCGCCGATAAAAGCCTGAGCACTGCTTAGGCGCCCGCCCCTCTGCAGATGTGATAAATCATCAACCATAAAGTATGCACGGACTGTTTTCTTCATTTCTTCCAGCTCTTTTAAAATCTCTTCCGGAGAGTCAACACCGTCTTTAATAAGCTGTGCAGCTTTTAATGCATAAAAACCTTGTGCCAAACAGCTGATCTCTGAATCAAACGGATAAACTTCGATATTATCAACCATAGCGTTTGCCGAAGCGGCGCTGTTATAAGTTCCGCTGATTCCGCTGGACAAGTGTATGCTTATGACCGCATCATATGTTTTGCCCAGTTCTTCGTACAATGCAATCAATTCACCGAAAGAAGGCTGTGACGTAGTCGGCAGCTCATCATGATTTTTCACTTCTTTATAAAAGCTTCTCCAGTCGAGCTCTGTTTCTTCGCGGAATGTTTTTTCACCGAAAACCACTTGAAGAGGAATCATATGAATATGATGTTCATCTCTCATCTCTTTCGGAATATATGCTGTACTGTCTGTTACAACTGCAATATTCATCACTTTACCTGCCTTATTAAGTACTTAATAAGTATTTTAATAGATATGAAGCTGTAAAAAAAGACTTGCCTATTATGGCAAGTCTTCTCATACATGACTAACGCATCTCTACCCAGCCGTTTTTAATGGCTACGACAACAGCTTGTGTCCGGTCGTTAACGTTCATTTTCTGCAAAATATTACTCACGTGGTTTTTCACTGTTTTCTCACTGATAAACAATGATTCACCGATTCCGCGGTTGCTTTTTCCGTCTGCAAGCATTTGCAGCACTTCACATTCCCGTCTCGTTAATATATGTAATGGTCTCCGAATTTCCGGATAAACCTCATGCTGAGGATGAGCGGAAACTCCGCTTGTCGCAAGACGTCGGAATTCGTTGACAAGATTGTGGGTTACTTTCGGGTGAAGGTACGAACCGCCTTCGGCTACCACTTTCACTGCCTCAATTAAAGTATCCGCGTCCATCTCTTTCAGGAGATAGCCTCTTGCGCCTGTTTTTAAAGCATGGGTCACATAGTTTTCATCATCATGGATGGAGAGGATAATCACCTTAGATTCAGGGTACAGCTCAACAAGCTGTTTAGTAGCCTCTACTCCATTTACATTCGGCATATTGATGTCCATTATGACGACATCGGGATGATAATGCTCGACGATACGAGCCGCTTCATCTCCATCGTCACCTTCTGCTACCACTTCAAAGGTAGGTTCAAAATCCAATATTCTTTTTACACCCTCACGGAATAGTTGATGGTCGTCGATAATAACAATATTTACTTTAGTCACACGCTACGCCTCCTTATCCTATTGTTCTATATACGCCGCTGTTCGGTCAATATGTCTTTTGGCTCTATTTAACAAATTATAGGCCGAGAGATAACGGAACCTTAATCATGATAAATGTCCCAAGACCTATTTTAGAGTCTATCGTTATCGTTCCTTCAAGCAGATCTACTCTTTCTTTCATTCCCAGCAAGCCGAATGACTTGTTTTTCTTTTGTTTAGCTTCCTTAATATCAAAGCCTTTTCCGTTGTCCTTAATGATAAGAACGACAAAATCAGCGGTTACTTCCACTTTTACCGTAATTTCCTCTGATTCTGAATGTTTGAGAGCATTTGTGACGGCTTCCTGAGCGAGACGGAAAAGCGCCACTTCAAATTGCGGGGCAAGCCTTTTGTTCTCCGTGTCTCCGATACACTGAAAATGTATTTTCACCTTTCCGTTGTATTCTTCAGTTGTATAAAGATATTTTCTCAGCGTCGGAATCAGCCCGAGATCGTCCAATGCCATCGGTCTTAAATCATATATAATCCTTCTGACTTCGTAAAGGGCATTCCGCACATTCTGCCGAAGATTTCTGATTTCCTGAAAGCCGTCCTCCGTGCCGCGGTCGCGGAAGATCCGTTCTATCAATTCCGATCTCATCATGACATTTGCCAGCATTTGCGCGGGACCGTCATGAATTTCTCTGGAAACTCTTTTTCTTTCTTCCTCTTGGGCTTCGATAATTCTTAAACCGAAATCTTGTTTAGCCTGCGCATCGGCAAGCAGAAGCCCTACTTGGCGAAGGTCTTGATTCAGGTAATTCAGAACGACGGTTATTTGGCTGACCAATGATTCTGACCGTTCAATGATTTCCTGAAGCCCTAAAAGCCGGCGTTCCAGATCATCCCTGCGCTCCCGCAGCTGTTTTTCACGCTGCTGAATCATCGTCAGCTCCACTTGAAGTTTGTGCGCCTTTTCATAGGCGTTGCGAATTTCTTCTTCGCTGAACTTATGGAAATTCCTGCTTACTTCAGACAAACGGTTTCTTGCGTGCCGAGTATGAACTTCAAGTTTGTCGCCCAGCTCAATCACTTCGTAGACCTGCTGTTTGATCTGTTTAAGTTCTTCGACCAGCTGCTCATATTGCTGGCGCGACTGCTCTCCGATTTGAAAAACCTCGTCTTTGCTCCCGTCCACGGTTTTCAGCATTTTCATGAGTATAGAATCCAAAACTTTGGAGTCCATCTTCGATTTATTCATCAGTCTCCCTCCGTAACGGTGTTGTTATGTATTTTTATTATAAATGTAATTGAACTGCAATTTATGTCGAATTATAATGAAAGAATGCGTATATTCTAGAAAAAAACATTTTTATATAGTATCTTACTCTTTCATGATACCAAAATATGCGCAAAAATTCTAAAGTCTGTTCGAATTTGTAGAAACAAGTCTTTTAATGCTTGTCAGGAGGGTCCAGCAATCATGCTGCACAGCTATTTAACTGTTAAAGAAACGGGTGAACACGAGATTGTGATTGAAAAATCACGTTTTATCTGCCACCTGAGCCGTGCCGCTTCTGAAGAGGAAGCGCAGGAATTTATACAAAAGATAAAAAAACAGCACTGGAATGCGACTCATAACTGCTCAGCTTATCTGATCGGAGAAACGGATCATATACAAAAGGCGAATGATGACGGAGAACCAAGCGGCACAGCAGGCGTACCCATGCTGGAAGTGCTGAAAAAACGCGGCCTGAAAGATACCTGCGCGGTGGTTACCCGGTATTTCGGCGGAATAAAGCTCGGAGCAGGCGGATTGATTCGTGCATACGGGAAGTCAGTGTCTGAGGGGTTAAATCATATAGGGGTTACGGAGCGGAAGCTGATGCGGATTATGCATACATCGGCGGATTATACGTGGCTCGGCAAGATAGAGAATGAATTGAGGGAGTCAGTTTTTTTACTGAAGGATATCCATTATGCAGATCACGTCGAATTTGAAACGTACGTTGAAGAAAAAGACAAAGACGAGTTTATAAAATGGATGACAGAACTGACGAACGGCAAGAGTAAGAATACAGAGGGAGAACTGACGTATTTAGAAACAGACGTCAGCCCTAAAGGAGACTAATGTAATGGCTGAACGTGTAAGAGTGCGTGTTCGAAAGAAAAAGAAAAGCAAACGAAAGATTATTTTCAAGCGGATTTTGCTGCTGCTTACGCTCGTTTTGTTAGTCGCTGCCGGGTTCGGCGGGTATAAAGTATACAAAACGATCAATGCGGCAGATAATGCATATGATGCCCTTTCCCGCGGAGATAAATCAAAACTTCGGGATGAAGTCATAGATATGAAGAAAAAACCGTTCTCCATTTTGTTTATGGGGATCGAAAATTATGCCACTAGCGGAAAAGGCGGACGATCAGATTCTCTTATTGTCGTTACCCTTGATCCGAGAAATAAAACAATGAAAATGCTGAGTATTCCGCGTGATACGCGGGTGACGCTTGCCGGCGACACAACCGGTAAAAAATCAAAAATCAATGCGGCTTTTGCTAAGGGCGGAGCGGATGAAACCGTGGCGACCGTAGAGGACTTATTAGACATTCCGATTGATAAGTATGTCACTGTGGATTTTAACGGATTTAAGGATGTTATTGATGAAGTCGGCGGAGTGAATGTAAAAGTGCCGTTTGACTTCGACGAGATGAGTGACGTCAGTAAAAAGAAACGGATTTACTTCAAGAAAGGAAACATGCATTTGAACGGTGAGCAGGCTCTGGCTTACGCGCGGATGAGAAAGCAGGATAAGCGCGGAGACTTCGGCCGGAATGACCGTCAAAAGCAAATCCTCAATGCACTGATCGACCAAATGTCGAAGGCTGGAAATATTGCTAAAATCGATAAAATCGCTGAAACAGCGAGCAATAACGTACAAACGAATATCCGAATCACTGAAGGGCTCGCTCTTCAGCAGATTTACAGCGGCTTTACCAGCAAAAAGATTGATACACTGTCCATTACAGGATCAGATTTATATTTAGGCGGCGGCGGAACCGCATCTACGGGCGGAACGTATTATTTCCAACCGGACCCGGCCAACCTCGAAAAAGTACGGCAAACCTTGCAGAAACATTTAGATTACCCGTCCGGAAGCGGCACCGCTGCCGATTCTGCTTCTGACAGCACCGGAACGGACAGTACGACCGGTTCAACTTCCGGCGGCACAGGAACAGATGACGGCACGACTGATTCGACTTCCGGCAGCACGGGAACCGGCGGCACAACTGATTCAACCAGCGGTACTCAAGGTGCAAACGGAACGGACAGCACACAGTCCGAGAGCACAAATTCAAACGGCACAACAGGCTATTAAGGCTAGTAACAGCAAACCCGATCCTTTGAGAAGGATCGGGTTTTTCTATATAATAAGAGAATAGAAGAATCCATAAAAAAGCAGACCATTCGCATGATCTGCTCTTTTTAATTTTTCTTTACCAATCTCTTGTAAAACTTGGTAAATGGTTTAAATTGTTCATTTACTAACCCTGTGACCTCTGCTATGATTTGCATAAATACAATCAATATAAAAATAATAAACAGCGAAAGCCATATGGTCGCGCTTTTCAGCAGGATTGCACTGATGCTGAAAATAAAGCCGATTAAATAAATGATGATGACAGCCGTACGGTGTGAAAGCCCGAAGGCCATCAGCCGGTGGTGTATATGTGACTTATCAGGCGCCGAGATCGGCTGTTTGTTTAAAATCCGCCTGATGACAGCGAATGTCGTATCAAAAATCGGCACGCCCAAAATAATGATCGGAATGATGATACTGAATAAAGTAACGCTTTTATAAAGACCCAATAATGAGAGTACTGAGATGACGTATCCGAGAAAGAGCGATCCGGTATCTCCCATAAATATTTTTGCCGGGTGAAAATTATAAAATAAAAATCCGAGTGTGCTTCCTATTACTACGAGAGAAAGTGACAGAATCAGGATTTTGCCTCCGGATAACGCCATTACTGCGATGGTGGACAGTCCGATGACTGACAGGCCCGCAGCGAGTCCGTCCAAACCGTCTATCAGGTTCATCGCGTTCGTGATACCGACGATCCATAACACAGTCAGCGGGTAAGCGATCCATCCCAATTCTAAACGTTCCGTTAAAAACGGCACGGAGAAAAAGTCCATTTTCAGTCCCGTGCTCACAATCATAATGGCCACGGCTAACTGGACGAAAAACTTTACCTTTGCGCTTAATTGGTATTTATCATCAAGGATTCCTAAAATAACAATAATAAACGCGCCCACCGTGATAGCGGTCATCTTCGTTTCATTATATATGCCGGCCGCGAGCACCCCTGCCGCTACGCCGATAAAGATAGCCAATCCGCCCATACGGGGCATTATTTTATCATGTACTTTTCGGTTGCTGGGCTGGTCAACTGCACCTATTTTGATCGCAATTTTTTTCACGATAGGAGTTAGGATTAAAACCGTTAGCAGAGAGACAAAAAACGCAACAACTATGCGAAACATGCGTTCGTCAAGCATAAAGAAGTCTCCTTTGGAATTATATGAAGTCTTTTCTGATATTGAACCGTTCCTTCCATTATAATTCTTACTAGTTATTATAACAAGCATCATCAAAAAGAAACACGCAAATCAAAAAATGCGCTTTCCCTTTTAATGGGATTGCGCATTTTTCAATATACCCGTGCATTCGAGCATTCGGCCGAATAAAACGTTCCAATCCCGTCTCCGGGCCAATTCACGGCGCAACGCCTCATATGATCCGCTCCGTTCCGATGCCAGCAGGGCGTCGCAGGCCGCGATGAAATCTGCAGGGTCGCTGCCTTCAACGTATTCATAAACGAAAGGCCTTTTGATTTTTGCCGTAGAAGTAAGGTTGCACCCGACAACCGGTTTCCCGGCGGCTAAAAATTCAAAAAGCTTGAGCGGAAATACCGCGTCATTATAAGGCGAATTTTTATAAGGCATAATGCCGATGTCGACGAGCTGCATATAGGACGGCACTTCATTCGGCGCGGCGGGTCCCGTCCAGATAACATTCGGGCGCTCCAGAAGCGACTTGAAATCCGGGTCATCCTGAGCCGTGTTCGGGCCTACCAATAAAATCGTCCAGTCCGGCCGTAAATCTGCCGTTTCCGCCAAAAGCGCGAAATCAAGCTTCGGTTTGATTCCGCCGATAAAACCGAGAACATTTCCGTTTCTTCCCCGTAAAATGTCTGCATCCGGCTGTTGATTTTCCCGTGAAAACAGGTCATATTCCACTCCGTTTTCAATGGTGAACACTTTCTGGCGCGGATTCTCCAGCTTTTTTCCGACCTCCTGGTGCAGAAAGTCAGATGTGCAGGTAATGGAATCCGCCCGCTGAATGATTCTCATTTCCGCCTGTTTAATGATGTTTCTTCTTACATTTGACAGCACACCGGCACGGCCGCTGATCGGAGCGGCCCACAGATCGCTGCAATCGTAAATCACTTCATCCCAAGGGTAAAGATCTGATAGAAGCGGAAAACCGGGGAAGGTGTACCATAAGCAGCAGCGGGCCCCTTCTCCTTCTTCCTTCAGCACGGCCAGCAACGGTGAAAGCTTATGCCTGTAACACATATCTGTATACCTGCCGAATCGGAATGCTTTTTGCCTGAAGAGATCCTTTACCGCGAACTGCCGGATTCCCTCAGAAATTTCGGTCATCTGTCCGTCATTTGCGCGCGGAGACGGACATACCCAAATGACGCTTTTCGTTTCTTTTTGCCGTGCGAGAAATTCAGCCAGCCGGTGCCGTCTGTATCTCAGCCGGTCATGACCCCATTCCGCCGCTCCGACGATTACGTGAACAATCGGTTCCACCTTCATCACCCAGCCCCTCTGACGCCTACAGCCTTTTCATGACCGCGTTTTTCGCATATTGCATAAAACACCATGAAGCCTTGATAAAGTGCAGGCGCTCTATTTCTCTATAGACAAACCATGTTTTTTTGGCGGCTTTCCACTTGTTGCTTGAAATCGAATTCTGCACAAGTCTGTATTCTGAAAGACACTCATTCAAACCGTAAGCTGTAAATCCCCTTTTCAGCAGGGAAAGCCAAGTCGCCAAATCCTGCCGCGTTCTGATATCAGGCATTTGAATCTGCCCCGTCTGCTCTCTGTCAATCATGACCGTTAAACATCCGATAATCGTGTTTTTTAAAGCTTCATCATATGACAGGCTTTCAGGCGCTTGAATCGTTTTATCCGTCGGTGTTCCGTCCTGCTCCATGACGCTGTAGCCCGTGAATGAAAAGGCGCAGGACCGCTCTGACATAAACGTCAGCTGTTTCTGAAGCTTTTCCTTCTTCCATCTGTCATCGCTGTCCAAAAATGCGACATAACGCCCCTCGGCATGCTCGAGGGCTGTATTTCTGGCAGCCGCGGCTCCCTTGTTCTCTTCTAAATAAACGACGCGGATCCGCTCATCCTTTTGTTCATATTGCCGTAAAATATCTCTCGTTCCGTCCGTTGAACAATCATCCGCAATGATCATTTCCCAATGCGGATGGCTTTGATGTAAAACGGATTGAATCGTGTCTTCGATATATTCACTTGCATTATAAGACGGTGTAATGACAGATACGAAAGGTTTCCAGTTTGTCATGGTCACATCTCCATCGCAGATTTTTAAAAGGACTCTCTAAAAAACTCAGGAATGACAATGAACATAAATGCAACTGCAATGCCGATCAAAACACCCAGAACCGCTTTCTTTTTCGGCGGCATGCCTTGTCCCGCCGTTTCACTCACCGGCTCTGAATTGATGACGGCGGCTGATTTCAGGTTCAGCTGTGTATTTTTCAATTCGTATAAAAATCGTTCCTTATCCACTTTGGCATCCGCGCTGACGGTTTCTCCTTCAAGTGCATCAATGCTTTGCCGGACCACTTTTGCCCGTTTCTCAAACAGCTCCTGATCATTCTTCAGAAAAGTATTCATGACGTCCTGAAACACCGATTCGGTCTCCTGCTTGTTTTGGCCGCTGTAGCTGACCGTGATCAATGAATCTGATTGTGTTTCGACAGTCAGTTTACTTTTCACGGCCGTCCTTTCTTCGTCTGTTTTGTCAGGCAGAGCCTGTTTTAAAAAAGCATCGCTCGTCAAAAGGAGCGGAATTTCTTTTGTGTTGTTATAAAGCGGATGATCATAGTTTCCGGCGGCAATCGCGGCTTCCGATGTGAAACTGCTGCTTCCGGTGATTTTTGACGGCAATAGATAACCCGCCGCCCCCAGCACTACGGGCAGCGCAATGATCCAAATGATATTCTTTTTGATACGCCGGATTATTCTTGTCAACATATCCTTCATCTCGCATCTCCCTGTTTTTCATAGTACGCCGTAACGGCAGGCTCCTTTTGTAAACGCCTCAGAATATTGACCGCCGCAATCACGAGTGAGAGAAATACCCAGTGGAAAAATAAATTTGATACGGAGCTTGGGCTGATGCTGCTTACCAAAAAACCGGCCATTGCCGTGATGAGTCCTTCTGTGATCAGTCTTGACTGATTTACCGATTTTCTTTCATGGCATTTATAAAGTGTCCAAAAAAGGTACAAATAGACTGTCAAATAGCCGAGCATCGCAAGCACGCCGAAGTTCGCCATAATCTCGACGAGCCAGTTGTGCACCTCAACTACGCCGCCCGTATCATAAACGGGCTCGGCTTTTAAATAGTACGAGACGTTTCCGGCACCCACTCCGAACCCCCAGGAATCAATCACGTAGTAAAAGGCGTTCTTTAAAAGATTCGCCCGCGCAAGGTTCGATGGAAGCGGGTGCTGTCCCGGCATCGCCTGCGGAGCTGAAAACAGATTCAAGACGGCATTTGTGATACGGCCCGCAAATAAAACCGCAAACAGCGCAGCACCCGCTCCCGCTGCGTACAGTGCGAGTTTTTTCAGCAGGGAAGGCAGCAGGATGAAGACGTATACAGCCGCCCCCGCGCATATGCCCAGCAGGCTCGCGCGCGAACCGGTCAACATGATTAAATACAAAGCGCTGATCGCAAAGAGCAGGCTGACGGCTTTTACATAGCCGTTTTTCACATTTTTCACCGCCGCCGCGTACAGAAAGAAACTGATGCACAAAAACGTCGCAAAATCATTTTGATTAAAAAAAACGGACGTCGGATAATGCTGTTTGTATTGCGGCCCGTTATAAAGCGTAGAGCTCGGCAGTTGATGGTGAGTAAAATGGTTGTAAAAGCCGATCGCCATCACAAAAATGGTCATCACAAGCCATATGCCGTAAAAAACCATCAGCTGATCAAAGCGCTGAATAAACATGACGATGAGATAAATCAGAAACATGCCCATCGCCATTAATGCTAAATATTTGATCCCGTACGTCACGGATTTTGCCCACAATAACGATATGAGACCGTATGTAAACCATAAGGCGAAGAACATCAGGATGCCTTTTACATTCACCCGATTCCATCTGTCAATATGATGACGGTTTGTCAGGATGCCGGCGATGTGAAGAGCACCCGCCCCGATTAATAACAGCCGGTATATAAATAAGCTGAAAAATCCGAGATGGATCGCAAAGAAGGCCTGATTTAAAAATGTACACGCGATCAAGACATAAATGAGCCCCATAAACATCTGACCGTTTGCGGTAAAGGCGGATAGCAAAGCAAGACCGGCAATCCCGATCATGGCGGCAAGCAGCAGCACGGTGATTTTTCCGAAGCCGGCATCCGTCCTGACCGCCTCCACCATGATAAATCCTCCTGTAATGACAGCGGCAAGCAGCACAAGAACATGTGCCGCTGAACGTTTGATAATCACATGGCAAACCCCTTTCCAAAACCGGCAGCCGAGCCGGGCTGCCGAGAGCCTGAAGACAAATCTTTTTCTATCTTGCCAGTTCTTTTATTTGCCGATCGGCATGAACCGCCGGACGTCCGACGGAATGATAAGTGAATCCTGAAACCCGCATATATTCCAGCGGGAACATATTTCTGCCGTCAATGATGACCGGCTGTTTGAGCAGCTGCTTCGCCCTCTGAAGATCCATTTCTTTGACTTCCGGCCAATCGGTTGTAATCAGGCATGCATCCGCATTTTTGATGGCGCTGTACAGCTTTGTGTAATAGTCAATTCCGCTGTTTCCTAATGCCGCAGACGCTTCGGGAATCGCGATCGGATCATACGCTTTTACGTGAGCGCCCTGCTCTTTAAGACGCGGAATGATATCAAGAGCCGGGGCGGAGCGGACGTCATTTGTGTGCGGTTTAAAGGCCAGCCCCAGTACGGCCACGGTTTTCCCTTTTACCGAACCGATGGCGCGGTTTAATTTTTCCGTTATTAGAACCCGCTGCTTCTGATTGGTTTCTATGACGGCTTCCATCATTTGAAACGGATATCCGGCGCTGTTTGCGATATGCAATAAAGCCGTTGTATCTTTCGGAAAGCAGGACCCGCCGAACCCGATGCCCGCCTGGAGAAATTTATTCCCGATCCGGCTGTCAAGGCCGACGCCTTCTGACACGTGAGAAATGTCCGCGCCGACACGTTCGCAAATATTTGCGATATCGTTAATAAAAGATATTTTGGCGGCTAAAAAAGCATTTGCGGCATACTTAATCATTTCCGCGCTTTCAAGATTGGTCTTCACGATCTTCGTACGGAACGGCTTGTGAAGCTCTTCAATAACCGAAGCGGCATGTTCGCTTGTGGCGCCGATGACCGCCCGCTCCATCTGCATCGTATCCCGCACCGCCGAGCCTTCGCGGAGAAATTCAGGATTTGACGCGACATCAAACGGATATTTCCCCTTCGACGCTTCGCTGATGATTTGGTAAACGAGCCTTCCCGTCCCGACCGGAACGGTGCTTTTGCTGACAATGATTTTGTATCCGTTCAGCTGTTCCCCGATTGTTTGCGCCGCGGCCTTGATATAGGTCAAATCGGCTTCACCCGTCTTTGACATCGGTGTACCGACGGCAATATAGATGATATCAGCGGCTTTCACAGCCGGCCCAATCTCTGCCGTAAAGGACAAACGCCCGGCACTGACGTTTTTTTCAGCTAATTCCTCAAGCCCCGGTTCATATATCGGGATAACTCCGTTTTGCAGGCTTCTGATTTTCGCTTCATTGATATCACAGCAAGTCACATGATGGCCGATTTCCGCAAAACAAGTTCCAGATACGAGACCTACATACCCTGTTCCTAATACAGCGATTTTTTTCACAGCTTCATCCCTCTTTCGAAAGGTTCTCCTCTTGCCCGGCCCGGTTCATGACGGTCCGGTATTTCTCTTTCAGCGCTTTTGCGTTTTGGCTTGCGTCAAAATACGTGCGGACGGTTTGATAAAGTTCTTCGGCTGTTTGCGTTGTCCACGCCTCTCCTTTTTCATATTGCAGGATGGATTCCGCCAGCGTTTCGGGTGAACCCGGTCTGATCAGCAGCCCCCGGTGTTTACCGAATAAAGAAGCCGCTCCTCCGACATCAGTGCAGATCACCGGCACCTTCAGAGCAAGCGCCTCAATGACCACAGTCGGCATGCCTTCACTGTAGGACGGCAGGGCCATGATATCCGACGCCAGCAGATAGTCCTGTATCTTGTCGTTCGGCACTTGCCCCGTGACGATGTGAGCGGCTTCCCGCAATGAGGCTGCGGCGGGTCCGTCACCGACAAAGACGGCTTCAAATCTTTCATCCAATGACTGAACGGCTTTTGATAAGTCGAAAACGCCTTTCTCTTTGACAAGCCTGCCGATGAACACGATCAGCTTTTTATCCGGAGGAAGGCCGAGCCGTTTTCTGATAGCTTCTTTCGTCTCGTTTCTTTTTTGGAAGGCGTCAAGCGTGATGCCGATCGGAAGCACGCTGCAATCCGCTGCGCTCAGCTTCTTCATTTGTTCCCGCAGACTGCCGCTGACGGCATAAATATCGGCAGCCTCCCGCACCGCAAATGTGAATGCGCGATGAGCGCTTTTGCTGTAATGCGGATAGACATTGACATCACTGCCATGCAAGGTCAGGACATACGGAATTCCCAGGGCCTTTGACACAATGGCGGCCGCTCCGCCTGACGGCATGGCGAAATGCGCGTGAATCAGATCAGGCTTCAGACCGTTCTTTTTGATCGCAGAAAGAACCGATGCCGCCATTCTTTTATGCGGCTGCGCCCATTTCAGCTGCCCGGGGACCGCCTGATAAAACGGCCGGTGTACGGACACGCCTTTCCGCCATTCATGCGCAGGCCTTATATCCTTTTGCCGATATGTCTTTTTCAGCAGCCGGAATGGCGCGGCGAGTTTCGGCCGCGGACAGATGACGGTCATCTCCGCGCCAAGCTTTCTCAGTTCTTGCGCCTGTGTTTCATGAAAAACGCCTTCCCCCGGCTTTTCACTGCTCGGATAGACACTTGTCATCCACAATACCTTCATAGCAAACGCCCTTTTCTTAATTTACTTTTCATATGCGGATAAGCTTTGATTAAAAGAAATAAATAACACAATGCGCCGCAGGCTACTGAGATCGCCAGACGCAGCTTTACATCAAGGCTGATCCGCTCCATTCCGAGGCTGGCTGTAAAGGCGATGACACCCATCGCCGCCGTAAGCAGAAACGGTTTGGCCACGGCTTTGAAGTAAGCCGACAGCCGCAGCTTAATGACATATGCCAACAGCCAGCGGCCGATCAGGAAATTCAAGATGCTGATGAATGCGTATGTCCAGGCTACCTTCAAGAGATTTCCGGACAGCACGGCGGCGTACAATGATGCACCATACAGCAGCATCACCCCGGCGTCCCAATAAAACGCCAGATCGGCCCGCCCTTTTGCCAGCAGGACAGATCCGTTCGGGTTCATCAGGACCCTTAAAATCCCGACAATGGCGAGAACATTTAAGACCGGGACAGCCGCCAGCCATTTTTCTCCGAATACCGAAGCCACGAATGCATCCGACACTGAAACCAAACCGAGCAAAAGCGGAAAAGATATCAGCGCGAGCATTTTGGTCATATTGAGAAAGCCTTCTCTGATGGCGCTGTTTTCATGCTTGTTTTTCGCAAAGACGGGAAACGCGACTCTTGTAATGATCGGATTAATTTTTAATACCGGAAGCGTGACTATCTGATAGGCCAGATTATAAATGCCAAGGGCCTCAGCGCCGATAAAACTGCCGATCAGAATCATATCAATATTCGCCCCGAGCCGGTTCACAAGCCGGGAAGACAGCTGAAAGGCTCCGAAAGAAAAGAAGCCTTTCATTCCCTTCAGATCAAAAACGAACGACGGACGCCATGTTTTTCTGCAGGCCATCCAGTACAGAATCCCTTTCGACGATTGCAGCAGCACCTGGGAAATCACATATGCGAGAATCGGGTCCGTATAAAAAACCGCAGCCGCCAAGTAAACGAAGGACAGCACATTTGAAAAGATTTCAATTTTGCTTAACGTGTTAAATGCCAGCGCTTTTTGCAGCATATACTGATATTGCTGACCGATCGGTGCGATTAAAAACATGACGGCCAGCACGCGGACTAAATAGTCAAGCTCCTCCCGCTGATAAAAATCAGCAATGAGCGGGCTGCTGAAAAACAGCAGCGCAAACAGTGCAAGCCCCGTTATGATATTCAGCCAGTACAAGGAAGACATCTGTTTTTCAGTGACATGATCTTTTTGAATGAGCGCGGCGCCAAACCCCATATCAAGCGCAATTTGGGCAAACACCGCTACCGTTGTGATCATGCCGACAAGGCCGAATTCAGCCAGTGACATGACCCGCCCGAGCAGGGCGAATTGAACGATTTGAATGACCGTAATACACGCTGTCGAAATACTTGTCCATTTAGCGCCGCTCAAGATTTGATTTGTAATACTAGGCATCGTTTTCCCTACTTTTTGTCTGCTGACCAGAATTTTTATCGTGCCCCGTCACCGGTCCAGATTACTTTGCACGTTTTGAGCATAATCTTCAGTTCCAATGAAAAGGTCAGGTTGCGGATATAGTATAAGTCAAACATCAGCTTTTCCCTCGGTGTCATGTCATATCCCCCATTGACCTGCGCCCAGCCGCTTAATCCCGGCTTAACAGCCAGCCGCTCCGTAAATCCCGGGATTTCTGCCTGAAACTGTTCCGTAAACACGGGCCGTTCGGGGCGCGGGCCGATCAGGCTCATTTCTCCCCGAAGCACATTTACCAGCTGCGGCAGCTCATCAATACGGGTCCTTCTGATAAAAGCGCCGACCTTTGTCACGCGGGGATCCTTTTTCAGCGCCCAGACCGCACCCGATTTTTCAGCATCTATTTTCATAGAGCGGAGCTTATACAAATAAAACGGCTTCCCGTCTTTGCCTACCCGCTCCTGCTTATAAAAAGCCGGGCCGGGCGACTCCAAACGAATCAGTATGGAGAACAGGCCTATTATCGGAAGCGCCGCCAAAAGCCCCGCAAGCGCAAACACAATATCCATGAATCGCTTAAAAGCCAAATAACGGGCCGTTCTTTCCGTTACGGCAGCGGAAGTCCCCTGCCGCACTGCATAGTTATTATTTACATTCATGCTTTTCTCTGCTCCCACTGACACACACCTCACGATTTGTTGGGATGTTTGATGACCTATGCCGTGAGTTTAGCAGATGGATGTTAATTGGAAGTAAAGGAAACGTTAATGTTTATTAGAATGTTTCGATTATTGTTTTTTTATTGTAAATCTATTCATATCCATATTTGAGTCAAACCATAATGAAAAATAAAAAAACAGACCGGTATGAATCGGTCTGTTTTAAATGGAAAATACTATCTGAAATAGGAGGAAACGCCTTGGGTGATCCCCGCCGCGAGTCTGTCCTTTTTCGTTGATTGTTTTAAAATATTGGCATCAATCGGGCTTGTGACAAAACCGGTTTCTAACAAGACACTCGGCATTTTAGAATACTTAATCACGTAAAATCCGGCAGTTTTCACACTGCGGTCACGCGTGCCGAGAGCAGAAACCATTCTCGGCTGAATATTTTGGGCAAGCCTCAGACTGTTTGCGGATTGGTAGGTTGGATCATAATATGTCTCCGTACCGTTTGCACTGCTGTTATCATTCGCGTTTGCATGAACGCTGATGAAAATATCGGCATTCGCCTTCGCCCCTTTGCTCACTCTCTCCTCAAGCGAATCAAAGGTGTCTCCTGTCCTCGACATTACAGTAAGCGCACCCGCACCGTATAATTGATTGTTTAGGCGTGTTGCGATATCAAGGTTCACATTTTTTTCAAGCAGGCCATTGCCCGTTGCTCCTGAATCCTGGTAGCCGTGTCCCGGATCAATAAAGACCGTTTTGCCGACAACTGGATTTTTAAGCTGCGATGCCGCATTGTTGCTTAAAGATGATGCACTCCCTATGACGGTGAAGCTGGTGATGCGTTTACTTCCGATATACGTCCGGACGTCCTTTGACAGGCTGTCCCCATTCGTCATAAGGTGAACTCTTCCCTGTTTGGCACTTAAAACGCCTGCGACGATGGTATCCGGCTCTTTAAAACCATTGGTAACAAACGTATAGCCTGTGCTGAGGCCTGTCTTTTTCGCAAGATTCACAGACAGGTTATAGCGGTTTTTGCCGCTGACTCTTGAAGGATTCGGCAGCTTATTGTAAAGTGAGCTGCTGATGCTGCCGGTGCCGCCGATGACAATCGTATTTTTAATCCCCAGGCTTTTGATCGCATTTGACGTGGATCCATTCAGTGTTGAATCATTGGTGAATAAAATCGGATATTTTTTCGCGGATGCATAAGAAATCGCAGCCATCCCATCTGCATCAACAAACCCGTTTACCACCAAGGCTGTAGAAGATCTTGTCATTTCACCCGCCACTTTTGCGGCTGTGGCATATCTCGTGCTCCCTGATAATCGTTTGACACTGATGCCTAATTTAGCAATTTGATTTGCGGTATTTTTCGAAACGGCAGGTGTACCGCCTACGATAATCACATTTTTCGTTTTTAAATCAATTAATCCCTTTTTTGTGCCGGCAGACAGCTGATCTTTATTGGTAAACAGCAGCGGCGCATTTTTTTGATATGAAAGCGGCGCAGCGGCAATTGCATCGGCATATGAAGTCCCGCCGGTGATAATAACCGTTTTTGCTTCGCTCCATGATTGTTTTGCCGCCTGTACAGCCGTATCATACCGGGTGCTTCCGCCGATCCTTTTGACCGTGTTGTCAGCCAAAGCGGATGGGACAAAAAGAATGACCCCGAGAATGAAGACAGGGAGACATTTTATGATGAATTTCAATCCGATCTCCTCCACAGAAGTTTAGTAGTTTGTAAGTGCTGTATTAGGATAATAGAACGCAAGAATAGAAGTATACGGCTCTCCGGCCTCCGCTCTTTCTCTCGCTCCGTATTGACTCATTCCCACGCCGTGTCCGTATCCCTTTCCTGATATCGTGATTTTCGCAGAATCAGCGGACGCACTGGCGTATGTACTTTTAAAAGATGAAGCTCCGATCATCGTTCTGAGCTCTGACGCCTTCACCTCAAAGGATGCAGTCTTGTTCATGACATAGCCTTTCGACTTGTCATTCACATGGTATGTCACCTTCACCGCGGCGTCTTCTGCCCGCTGCCCTTTTGTTTTTCCAGTGAGCGAGAGATCAGAGATGCTTGCAATTTTTATGGAATTTGCATTGGTTTCTTTATTTTTCATCAGCCAATTTTTTATTCCGTTGAGCTGCGCAGCATTTGCTTCGTTTGTTTTGGACCACCAGGATGCGGGGTTTTTCATATCCAGACCGGCTGGCAGCTGCTGTTTCTGCAATGTTAAAGACCAGCTGATTTCCGGATCTTTTGTATCCTTTTTGGCTACTAAATACGGCACTTTTGAGCCCCATACTTCATCGCCGGCTTCAGTGTAGCCGCCATTGCTTGACGAGTAGGTGGCATCTATCAATCTGCCGGAATAAGTGAGCACTTTCCCCTTTGTTCCGTCAACGGCTGCGGTGGCGTTTGGAGACCAGCTGTATCCCCCGTATACCTGAAAAGCCGTTGAATCCGCAACTGTTTGTCCCGTCTTGCTGATAGAGTAGGTGCGGGCGGCAACAGCCTGAGCCTTCAGCGCTTCTGTCGGCCAGCTTCCCGGCATTTCATTCGGCAGGACACCTTTCAAATAATCCTCAAAAGGAATGTTTTCATTTACAGGTCTTACATATTTGCCGGATTCCGCAGAAAAACTCATATTCCCCAAATACGGTTTTCCGTCAATGCTGATTGTGTTCGATGTTGAATATTTTTCAGGAACCGCCTTGAAAGACGTTTTTCCGCTGTTAATACCGGCAACGCCTAGTTTGCCGCCGGATGTTTCAATGCGGTACGTTTTCCCGTTTACAAGATAAAACTCTTTTGCGTAAGCATCCTTAACTGAATCTGCAATTGAATTCGTGCTGCCTATTAATGTATAAGAATAGGTGCCTTTTACTTTAAAAAGGCTGGCTTCGTCGGCCGGCGTTTCACTTTTTTTGATGTATACAAGCGGCATATGATTTGCGGCGGCAATATTCGAGCCGACAACGATGTCCGCTAATTTTGTCCCGTTGGCAGCAACTGCTTTGCTTGCATCCATGCCCAGCGAAGTGACTGCATTTGCTGATATTTGATATCTGTTTGAACCGGTGATTCTTTTTGTCACTGAAGCTTTCTTTTTAATTTGATTCTCCACATCTTTGCTGACGCTTGAAGTGCCTCCCATGATGATCACTTTTTTAGGCAGATTGTAGCTCGGGAGGGAGTCTTTTTTCGTCAGGAGAATCGGATAGCCGTTTTGCGCGGCATAAGGTGCGATTGCCAGCGCATCCGTATAAACATCTCCGGTTACTACGATTGCCTGGTCATAGCTGCCCATTTCGGCCGCGATATTTTTGGACAGATCATATCTGTTTTTTCCGCTGATCCGTTTCGTGCGGCCGTATTTTTTCAATGTTTTTTCCGCAGCTGACGAAATACTGTTCGCCCCGCCGATGATTAAAATATTATCCGGGTTGTATTTTTTGATTTGCGCTTCCGTGCTGCTGCTGAGTTTTTTCGATTCAGTCAGCAGAACAGGCGCTTTCAGTTTATTCGCTAAAGGAATGACGGAAAGCGTGTCCGCAAAATAAGCATCCGTATTAACGACGACTACGTTGGACGGATTTTTCCAATACTTTGATGTCGCGGCGTTTGCCGTATCATATTTGGATGCGCCTCCCAATCTGACAACGGAGGACACACCGCTTCCCGTCAGTTTATAAGTTCCGGAGGGTTCGATATTCAGAGTCGATTTATTACCAATATAATTCGTCAGTTTTACTGAGATATCAGAACTGGCCGCAAAAGTGCTTTCCGGTAATAAAGCCAGGCTGAATATCACAGAAAAACAGACAGCCCATATTGTTTTCTTCAATTTTTATCCCGCCTTTTGCTGATCATGATGTATTATTTTGCTTTCTCGATTTCCTTGATCTCTTTTTGGCCTTTATCATTTGTGAAATAAGTAATGCTGACTTTGTCATTTTCGCTGAATTTATTCAGAACATCAGAGAAGTCGTCAGAAAATTCAAAGCTGACAGGCTGATCATCGACTTTTACTTCAATTGTGTGCGTATCCGCCATACCGACATAATATGCCGTTTCTTTTTGAGCCTGCGTTTCCGAAGAACCGCTTCCCTTCTTTGATTGATCCGCCGTTCCGCATGCTGCTAACACAACTGAAAAAAGCAGTATTAAGAACGAAGCTGCAACAGTTTTTTTCATTTTTTTCACCTCATCTTTATGTATCGTCTTATACTAACTTTTTTTTAAGGTAATTTTAAGGTCTTTTTGTAACCTTTTTTTTAAGAATTTCGTCTATTACACGGTTAGAAGTAAAAATATGACTGGGTTTATAAAGATTAGTAAATTGCATCGTGAAAGTTAATAGAAAAGGTGATGACAAATGAGGGCTGAACGAAAAAGAAAGAAGAAAAAAGTTCTTCTGACAATCGTAACGATCATCGGACTGTTAGTTTTATCATCAGGAGGCTACGTCTACTACTTGTGGCACAAAGCAGCTTCAACGGTGGCAAGCATTCAGGAAGACTTAAAAAAATCGGACAAACGTGACACAGATATAGATCTCGGAAAGAAGGACCCGATTTCTGTTTTAATCATGGGCGTCGATGAACGGAAAAATGATAAGGGGCGCGCGGATACGATGATTTATATGACCGTCAACCCTAAAACGAATACAACAGAAATGGTCAGCATTCCGCGTGATACGTATACGAAAATCTCCGGCAAAGGTACGATGGATAAAATCAACCACTCCTATGCTTTCGGCGGGACGCAGATGGCCGCGGATACCGTCGAGGACCTGCTTGACGTGCCGGTAGATTATTTTGTGAAAGTAAACATGGAAAGCTTCAAAGATACGGTGGATACACTCGGCGGGATTACGGTGAACAGCACGTTTGCCTTCAACTACGACGGGCACTCGTTCGGAACGGGGAACATCAGCCTGAACGGTGAAGAAGCACTCGCCTACACGCGTATGAGAAAAGAAGATCCCCGGGGGGATTTCGGCAGGCAGCAGCGCCAGCGCCAAGTGATTGAAGGGATTATATCTAAAGGGGCAAACATCTCGTCTGTCACAAAATTCGGAGATATGTTTAAGGTCATTGAAAACAATATGAAAACAAACATGTCATTCGATGATATGTGGACGGTTATGACTGACTATAAAAACGCCCGCGGCAAAGTTATTCAGCATGAACTGAAGGGAACGGGAACGAGAATCAACAATATCTATTATTACAAATTAGATGAAGCAAGCCTCGCTTCAGTCAAAAAAGAATTAAAAGAAAGCCTGAAATAATAAAAAACTCTGCATGCGATGCAGAGTTTTTTATTCTGTAAAAGGCTGCGGACGTTTTTTTCTATAGCCGTACCGATAAAGCAGTTCCTCCGCGATCCGTTTTGACGCAGATCCGTCACCATAGGGGTTGGACGCCTTTGACATCCGTTCATATTCGGCCTGATCGGTTAAAAGCCGTTTTGTCAGCTGATACACGGTTTCCTCATCGGTGCCCGCAAGCTTTAATGTTCCTGCTTTCACTCCCTCGGGGCGTTCAGTTGTATCCCGGAGCACCAAGACCGGCTTACCGAGGGAAGGCGCTTCCTCCTGCACTCCGCCTGAGTCGGTCATAATGAAATGGGCTTTCGCAGCGAAATTATGAAAATCCACAACCTCCAGCGGCTCTATTAAATGCACTCTGTCCGAATCAGCGAAATGGGCTTCTGCGGCCTCACGTACTGCAGGATTCAAATGGACGGGATAAACGACTTGTACGTCCTCAAACTCTTCAATGACTCTTCTGACAGCCTTAAACATCTGTTCCATCGGCCTTCCTAAGTTCTCACGTCTGTGCGCTGTCAGGAGGATCATCCTGCTTCCGTCCAGTTTCTCAAAAATCGGATGAAAATAATCTTCCCGCACTGTCGTTTGAAGCGCGTCTATCGCCGTATTTCCCGTGACAAATATAGAATCCGGCTTTTTATTTTCCGCAAGCAGATTCTGTTCAGCCTGGCTTGTCGGCGCAAAATTCACATCAGCGATCACGCCCGTCATCTGCCGGTTGATTTCCTCAGGAAAAGGAGAGTATTTATTTTGCGTACGCAGACCGGCCTCCACATGGCCGACCGCGATTTGATGATAAAAGGCGGCAAGGCTTCCCGCGAAAGTTGTCGTCGTATCTCCGTGGACCAAAACGATATCTGGTTTTACTTCTTGGAACAGCTTGTCCAGTTTCAGCAAGGCATGAGATGTAATTTCAGAAAGCGTCTGACGCTCTTTCATAATGTTCAAATCATAATCAGGCTTAATGCTGAATGCTTCAAGCACTTGATCCAGCATCTGTCTGTGCTGTGCGGTTACAGTCACCAGTGAATCAATTTCCGGATATTTTTCAAGCTCTAACACGAGCGGAGCCATTTTAATTGCTTCAGGTCTTGTACCGAATACGGTCATTACTTTTAGTTTTTTCAACGGTTTGTCTGCACCTCGTTTTATATGTCGGATATTCCCTTCATGTTAACATATTTATGCCGTTTCTTAGATATTGTAAAGCTTAACGGCAAACAAAGCAAAATCCTTTACAAGACTCTTTGGAAGCGGATTAAAAGGTGTGAATTTTAATCAATTGTGGTAAAGTGGAAAAAGACTAGGTTATAGTTCTGAAAAAAAGATTCAGCAGAAACAAGGATGGTGTTATTCAGTGAAGAAAGTACGCAAAGCCATTATCCCGGCAGCAGGTTTAGGCACACGTTTTTTGCCTGCCACAAAAGCAATGCCTAAAGAAATGCTTCCAATCGTTGATAAGCCGACAATTCAGTATATTATCGAAGAAGCTGTCGAATCCGGCATCGAAGACATTATTATCGTAACCGGAAAAGGAAAAAGAGCAATTGAAGACCATTTCGACAATGCGCCTGAACTGGAGCGCAATTTGGAAGAGAAGGGTAAAATCGAACTGCTGCAAAAAGTGAAAAAATCATCAAACATTGCGGATATCCACTATATCCGCCAAAAAGAGCCAAAAGGACTCGGTCATGCCGTTTGGTGCGCACGCAACTTCATCGGCGATGAACCTTTCGCCGTTCTTCTCGGCGATGATATTGTCCAGGCCGAAAAACCGGGACTTCGCCAGCTGATGGACGAATATGAAAAAACATTGTCTTCCATTATCGGGGTTCAGCAAGTTCCTGAAAGTGATACACACCGATACGGAATAATTGACCCGTTAACAAATGAAGGACGCCGTTACCAAGTCAGAAATTTCGTAGAAAAGCCTGAAGCGGGCACAGCTCCTTCCAACTTGGCGATTTTAGGAAGATACGTTTTCACTCCTGAAATTTTCATGTATTTGGAACAGCAGGAAGTCGGTGCAGGAGGAGAAATTCAACTAACGGACGCCATCCAAAAGCTCAATGACATTCAGCGTGTCTTCGCTTATGATTTCGAAGGAAAACGTTACGATGTCGGAGAAAAACTGGGGTTCATCGAAACGACGCTTGAATTTGCCTTACAGGACAAAGATATCCGCCATAAATTAATTCCGTTTATGAAGGATCTTCTTGAAAAAGAAGAAGCTGACGAATAGAAAAAGCTGCCGAATCCGGCAGCTTTTTTTATGTGATCTTTACTTTTTAGATGTTACGGTCAGTGTTTGATCAGCGTTGTTCACAGAGAAAGTATATTTCTGGTTTTTAAGCATGAACAAGTTCTGATTGATTTTGCTGCCGCCTTTTTCACTTAAAGCTGAGATGTCTGCGGGACGCGATAAATGAAAAATCACTTCGGAGACTGTATCATTGTCAATCACAAAATCCGTTTTCGCATCGGATACTTTTAATACTTTCCGTCCGTCATCCGTTTGCCCGTCAGCTGGATTTTTCAATTTACTCCGCACGTCGTCAAGGCTCTTATTGATATATGAGAGAAACTCTTCTGTCGTTTCGCTTGATAAACTGCTGCTTAAATCACTGAGCTGAACATCCGTCGTTCTTAAAGCGTTCACTTTATGCAAATCAGTCTTTTTCATAAAGTACTCTTTATCGTTTAATCTCACTTTGGCCGCTTGGTTATTCTCGGCTTCTATCTGCACCTTCGTACCGAAATTTACACTTGCCGAGATTTTCCCTTTTATATCTTTTCCGGCGTAAAGATCCGCTTTTTCAGCTTTTACCAAAGCAGGTTTATTCACAGACTCATAAAGGCCGGCATCGCTCTGTTTGACGTCGCCGAAAGATGCGATCGCACGCAGAGGCTTGTCTGAAAACATCGAAGCAGCCGCTCCTGCAGCCAGCAATGCAAGCAGCGTAATCTGAATCGTATTGGCAATGAATTTGGGCTTCGCTTTCTTTTGCTGCGCCTGAGTGATTTGCTGTTCCTCGGCAGCCCGCGTTCTGCCTTCAATCTGCTCATTTTGATATTTCTTTTTTTCTTTCTTTGAAAGCTTGTTGAACCAATCCACAAAAGCTTTATATTCTTTCACAACCGCTTTTGTTTCATCAAACATACGCATTTCGCCGTAATGCATCCAAGCCACCCGATCACACATTTTCTCAATCTGTCCGATGGAATGACTGACGAAAAAGATCGTTTTGCCGCGTTCTTTAAATTCCGTAATGCGGTCCACACATTTTTGATAGAAAGTCTGGTCCCCTACTGAGAGCGCCTCATCGATAATAAGGATGTCAGGGTCCATATGCGCCGATATGGCAAAACCGAGACGGGATTTCATACCGCTTGAATAGCTTTTAACAGGCTGATCTATAAAGTCGCCAATATCCGCGAATTCAACGATTTTTTCATAAAGCTCGTCTATCTGCCGATTGCTGAGACCCATCATCAAGCATTTCAAACGAATGTTGTCCTTACCGCTTAATTGATTGTTTAATCCGGCAGAAATGGCGATTAAAGACGGCTGCCCGTTCATATCAATCTCACCGCTTGTCGGCGGAATGATTTTTGCAAGCAGATTAGACATCGTTGATTTTCCCGAACCGTTGATTCCTACGAATCCGATCGTTTCTCCTTCATAGACGTCAAAAGAAACATTTCGGACAGCGAAAAAACCTTTTTGATTTCTGTTTGGGAAAAACAGCCCTTTAATTTTGTCAGACTGTTTTTTATATAGAAAATACTGTTTTGAAACATTTCTGAACGAAACTTTTAGTTTCATCGTATAATCTCCTTACTATATTAAAGAAAGTCAACAAACTTATCTCTGAATTTCATATGAAGAAGTGAACCGACTGTTAACAACAGCAGTGTGACGAACCAGAAATACAGCGTATATTTCATATCGTGGAAAAACCACTGCCCTTCCATAAAGCTGTCTCTAAAGCCCTCGATAATATAGAAAAGAGGGTTTAACTTCAAGATGGTCAAAACTTCAGGTCTGTTTCCAAATTTCTCGGCAATGTCCCAGAAAATCGGCAGAAGAAAAAAGAGAAGCCTTGTGACGGCCTGAAGCAAAAACTGATAGTCCCTGATTAATACGCTGATGGTCGAATTAAACAGGCCGAAAGCAAACATAAAACTGATCATGCAAAACAAGTAATAAATATATTGCAGCCAGTGAAGCGTCGGAAACAGCCCGTTGCTCAGCAGCACAATAATATAAATCGCCATCATCACAAAGTAACTGAATAAATTCGATGCTATCACTACAGAAGGCAGTGAACTGATCGGAAAGTTCATTTTCGATACTAAATTTATCCGTTTAAAAACGCTGTTAGATGCATCCAATATCGTCGGACTGATAAAGAACCAAGGAATTAAGCCGGCCAGCATCCAGACGATGAACGGTACGCTGTCTCCATTTCCAAGCACCATATCATGTCCGCCGCGAATCCCGAGACCAAATACGAACCAATAAGCCAGCATTTGAATCATAGGGTTGAGAAACTGCCACAATATACCCAAATAGTTCACTTGATACTTTGATTTCGTTTCGTACACTGCAAGCCGCATAATCAGCGGAAAAGAGTTGAATTGCTCTTTCAGAATTTTTACCAATGCATTCATTCTAATCTTCCTTAGTCGTAAGTTTTGGTAATAGCTTTGACTTACAAAAGCACCGCTCATAATTGTAACAGATTACGATGTATTTTTCACTTCATAACAAGCCTGCGGCCGGTGAGCGCAACATGCCGTCTTTTAAGCAAAAAAGCATAATTAACGTGGTTAAATTATGCTTTTTTGCACTTATTTACTTGTCCCCGAAAATCACTTTTACGGCTTTTTCAGACGATTCCCCGGTCTCTAAATAACAGAACTTCTCATAAAAAGGCCCGAACGAATCCGGAAGCTTATAATTGTCTGATTCCGTTTCATTCACCCACTTGATAACGTCACCCGTTTCTTTGACCAGCGGGCCGGGCGCTTCTTTTTCAAAGTCAAAGTAAAACCCTCTGAGTTTATCCCGATACGTTTCGATATCAGGCACATAAAACAGCATCGGTCTTTTCAGATTTGCATAGTCAAAAAAGACAGATGAATAGTCCGTTATAAGTAAATCAGAGACCATATACAGCTCACGGATATCTTCGTAGCTGGAGAAATCATACGCAAATCCTTCATACGGTCCGAGATCAAAGTTTTCCGCAACCAGATAATGCATCCGTAAAATAATGACGTAACGGTCGCCGATCGCTTCTCTCAATTGGTGAAGGTCTAAATCAAGGTCAAACTTGTATTTTCCCTTCTTATAAAATTGGTCATCCCGCCATGTCGGTGCGTAGATGATCACTTTTTTATCTTGCGGAAGGTTCATTTTTTCTTTCAGCGCTCTGATGACAGAAGGGCTGTTATCCGTCTGAAGGAAGTCATTCCGCGGATATCCAGATTCAATCATGGTTTTATTAAACTGAAACGCCCGAGCGAAAATTTCTGTTGAATATGCGTTCGGTGAAATCAGATAATCCCATTTTGAAGCCTCTGTCGTAAAATTGCGCTTATATTTTTCAGTGTTTGTTCCCGGCATATGCACTTCATCCATATCAACGGCAAGACGCTTTAAAGGCGTTCCATGCCATGTCTGGACATATGTCGTATGCTCGGGTTTCGGGATCCACAGCGGCATACGGCTGTTGACAATCCAGTACTCGGCTCTTGCCATGGCAAACAGCCATTTAAACGTAAAACGTTCGATATAAGGAATTCCTTTATCTTTAAATGTCTGTGTATAAGCGGGATTTACACTCCAGCACAGACGGTATTCAGGCATTTCTTTGCTCATGTATTCGTAAATTGCCCGCGGATTACAGCTGTACTGTTTTCCGGCAAAGCTTTCAAACATGACAAATTTCTGTTTGACGGGCATTTTCCCTGCAAGCCTGAATCCTGCTTTATAAGTGTTTTGTATTCTTTTCTCAATAAACTTTTTCAGCTTATTCTTTCTTTTGCGTACAAAGGATGCGCCCCGTTTCAGCTTTCCTTTTACAAAATACTCGACGCGGGTGCTGAAACTGTAATCATTCATTCTCAGATGGAGATTTTTTGTTTTCTTTTTCGTGAAAACATGAAATCTGGCAGGTCCTTTTTCCGTTTTCAGAATCGTGAATTGGTTAGGGTTTACTTGTTCAGATTTCAGTGCCTTTAACGGCTTGCTGTTGGTGATAACCTCTTCACCCGTCCCGGCATCTTCAAAAATGAATTGAATATGGAATTGAAAGATAAGCTGCTGATTCAATTCTTTATAAATGGCATTCAAATCAATTTTTGTATCAAAGCCTATCGTGTCAAGTGCCGTTGTATCCTGAACATATTCATCAAGGTCGTGTCTCGGCACGTCATGAAGCGGATACTTCAGAATGAGAGGCTCCTCTTCTTTACCTTTTTTCATTTTCAGAATCAGGTTTTTTTCTTTTATCTTTAAGGTTTCTGCTGCATTCAGCCGGAATGCAAAACCTTTCAGATGTAAGCTGCCGTCAGATTCAAGCTCCATTTCATCAATTCGTGTGACGAACTTTCTCTGCAGCAGCTTTAAGGAGAAATTCCCTTTCTTGGTCGTGTAAGGGAAAAAGAACATATGATGAGCCTCATCTTTATAAGAAGACAGTTCAATAGGTTCAAGGCTGGATTTTAACCGTTTTTTATTGATATCACTGTCATCATTGATAAAGGAGACATAGAAATCAAGACATCCTTTGCCGTCCGTATGTTCAGAAAGCAGCTCCGTGCCCATGACAGCATGGTACTCCCCGCTTTCTCCGGGCAACCGTTTCAGAGGGACGGAAAGTTCCGCTTTTGTCTTACGATTTATAATCTGAAGAGAAGGCTCTTCCTCTAAAGCGGCATTTTCACAGGATATCGTAATACTGAATGTATCTTCCTTTATATTAAGATGTTTTAACTTGTATCTGACAGGATTTTCTATACCCATAAAATAAGTCTACTCCTCTGTTTCAATTAAACATATCCAATCACAATCATCATTTTGATACTTTCAGCGATAGGTTCTCCTTCACTGTCCGGTAGAATTGATAGTGCAGTCCGTTCGCTTCTGCAGTTACCTTTTCATCGTCTTCTCTGTTTAACATGACCCGTTCATAATCGTTATAAATGACATACATAATATAACCGCCAAGTCCGACTTTTTCAATGTCACGTAACGGGAGTTCAAGGACGTACCGCCCGTCTCCCAGTGACTGTACCGGAAACTGGTGGTATTCTTTCATTTTTTCTCTGTGCTGAAACTGAATATATTGGGCATTATTTCTGTCCTGTCCGAACAAGCGGAACGTAATGGTGAATTTATCATCGGCGAACACCGCGCTTTCCGTTTCCCCGTGCATGCGCAGTTCGACCAGTTTATTTTCTTCATCCGTCAGCGGGCTTTCTAAATAAGCCAGTCCGTCCCGGGTCACGATGTTTTTATTGGGCTCTTTTTTAGACCATCGGAACAGCTTTTCGACTTCATCATACCGTTTTTGAATCAGCAGGCGGTAGGCTGTTTTATGGATCGGATGAAAAAACGTCTCGGAAATATCGTACTTCGTCTTCTTTAATACATTCAGAATTTCATTGAATTTATTGTAGTAAGCTTCTTTATTTTCGCTTTTCAGGAAGTGCATCCGATCGAAAAGCCGCGTAATGGAATCGAATTCAATCAGACGGTTCATCGCCATCTTTTCTTTCTCAGTATCTAATTTTTTGTTCAGAATATACTTCATTACGGCTATGTTCGTATCGGTTTTTTCCATAATATTCGTCTTTTTTGTCAGCGACTCATTATTGTCCATTCTGTTCAAATAATAAACCGGTTCTGTTGACGTTGAAATATCTCCGCACGACAAAAGAACATCCATAAAAAATTGCTTATCTTCAGCAAATTTCATTTCCGGATATCTGATATCATTATCTTTTAGAAATTGTAAGCTCATCATTCTTGCCCGCGGGCCGAGATGATAGAAAATATGCCGGATTGAAAAAGGCGATACTTTCGCTCTGTTCAGTGAGGACTCATGTTTCCCGATTGTTTTTTGCCCGTTCACCTGCATTTCGATCGTTTTTCCGACCGCATAATTCACATGATCTCTTTCAAGCATGTCGAATAAAATTTTAACTCCGTTCGGCGCAAACCAATCATCCGCATCTAAAAAGGTAATGTACTTTGCATTTGCAAGCTCAATTCCCAAGTTTCTCGGATAAGCGGGGGTTCCCGTATTGTCTTTCAGAAATACGACCGTAATATTCTCATACAGCTCGGCGTATTCAGTCAGAATGTTTCTGGAATCATCAGTTGAACAATCATCGACCAGAATTAAAGAAATATGCTGAAAGCCGATATTTTGAAGGATTACTGAATCAACTGTTTTCCGCACATATTCTTCTGCATTATAAACGGGAACGACTACCGCTACCTTCTTTTCATCCGCCAATGCTTCTTTGTTTAAAATGGTATATTCACGTTCTTCTATGGACGGCTTGGACTCTTTTTTATTCAATTTAAAAAAGTTACTAAGATTCATTTTAAATTCTCCTCTTATTGTCTAGCTTTTTTAAAAAAGCGCATAACAAATATAGCGAAAATAACCTTATATTACAAGAAGTACTCCCTATCCGGAGGGAGTACTTCTTTATCATCTGCATATCCGAATGTTTCAATTACACCCCGGCAATTTCTTTTTTAATCTGAGTAGTGGAAATGCCTTCGGTTCTAGGGAGATAGATGACTTCGCATTGATCTTTAAGGAAGTCGAACTTGCCTTCCCAATCGTCTCCCATTACGAACACGTCGATGTTGTGCTCCGCTACGTCCCGGACTTTTTGATCCCAGCTGTTTTCCGGAATAACTTCGTCGACATAACGGATCGTTTCAAGAATTAACTTTCTGTGTTCATAGCTGTGGTAGGCCTTTTTTTGTTTTTGAAGGTTGAACTCATCTGTTGAGATGGCAACGACAAGATAATCTCCAAGCTGCTTCGCGCGCTCGAGCAGTTTAATATGACCCCAATGCAGTAAATCAAACGTTCCGTAAGTAATGACCTTCTTCATGAAACAAAAGCTCCTTTCTATCATCATACGTATAACAAGCAACTGCCCTGAAATGCTGTGCAGCTGTATCCTTAATCACTAAAGTGCCAATTTCGTACTCATGGAACCTCATTATATCACATAGCCCTGAAAAGGTTAAGCTAATGTAAAACGAAGTTGAATTCCACTTATTGACAAATGTTATTACAATAGGAGTTTAGCAGGGTTTTTGCACGTATGATTAAAGAAATTGTTATCTTATTTATATTTTTGTAAAACTATTGTTAAGTTTATCTGAAGGTATTATGTTAAAATAAAGCTTAGCTTAAGTCACGAAAAAGTGAAAGAAAATCCCGTACAAAAAGGAGGACGGCAGATGCAGACTGAAATGGTGCACAACCTTTCTTATGTTAATGGAAATTTACAGGAGTTTATTTCATATTTAGACACTTATTATATCGCACAAAAGCAAGGAGCCGTCATTGCGACGGTCAATCCAGAGATCGGATACGCTGCGGCGAAAGACAAAGGTTATCATCAAGTCATTTCTTCCGCGGATTTCGTCCTGCCGGATGGTATCGGCGTCGTGTTAATGTCACGTTTGACGCAGCACCCGCTGAAATCAAGAATTGCGGGATTCGATGTGTTTCTGTCGCTGCTCGGTCTCGCAAACCGGCAGTCTAAAAAAATATTTTTATACGGAGCTAAGCAAGACGTGCTTGACGCCGTTTTGAATCGGATCAGTAAAGAGTATCCGAATATCGAGGTTGTCGGAGCCAGCAACGGCTATGAAGCCGATAAACGCTTCGTCGCCAAACAGATTTCCCGGGCGAAACCCGATCTCGTGTTTGTCGCCTTAGGATATCCGCATCAGGAGCAATTTATTTATGAATACAAACATCTTTTCCCTCAGGCTGTTTCAATCGGTTTGGGCGGAAGCTTTGATGTGTTCAGCGGAACGGTAAAACGCGCCCCTGAATGGATGATCAAAACAAATCTGGAATGGCTGTACAGACTGGTGACGAATCCGTGGAGATGGAAAAGGATGCTGAACATTCCGAAGTATGCTTTTACCGTTTTGAGAAACAATAAATCAAATAAGAGCCTGTACTCCAAGCAGGCTGAAGATCAAACGAAACAGCTTTAAACAAATAAAACAGCAAAAGAGATTGGTAATCTATGAACTTGCGATCTTTATTCGCCGCTTTCTATTCTATATATCTGTCGGTTCTCGGCGTTTTGTTCAAGCCTGTAAAGCCAAAGAATCATCTGACCCTGCTGGTATCTTTTGAAGAAAATGCGCAGGCTCTCATCCATTCTTACAAGGCGCACGCTGAATCGCTTTCTTATGAAGTGACGGTTCTGTATACGAGACATGCCGTCAGTCTGAAAAAAGAGCTGGAAGGTCTCGGCTCTTTTTATCTGGACGAAAAAAACCCTCTGCATCTTGTGAAGGCCGTTTTCATCCTTTTTAAGAGCAAAGTGGTCATAACAGATAACTATTTTCTCCTGACAAGCGTCTTAAACCGCCGGCCGCAAACGACATGCATTCAAGTATGGCATGCGAACGGCTCTTTGAAAAAGTTCGGCCTTGAGGACGTGACGAACCAAAGCCGGCCGGCATCAGATATCAGCCGCTTTAAAAAAGTGTACCGTTCGTTTGACTTTGTCACCGTCGGTTCAGATGAGATGGCGGACGTTTTTAAAAAGTCGTTCGGTATACGGGATGCCCAGCTGTTAAAAACGGGAGTTCCCCTGACTGACGTCTATTATGAAGAAAACAAGCCGGAACCGGAGCGTAAATGGCCGAAAAAAATCATTCTGTACGCACCGACATTCAGGGATTATGATATGCAATCCTTTCGGCTCCCATTCACCGAAGAGCAGCTCACAAACGAATTAAACGGAGAGTATCTGCTGCTTGTAAAGCTTCACCCTGCCGTTTTGCATCATATTTCAGCTTCGTTTGAAAGCGAATCGATCAAGAACGTATCTGACATGCGTCTTCATGATCTCTTGAAAGCGGCTGATATTTTAATTACGGACTACTCTTCTGTGCCCTTTGAATTCGCGCTCTTAAATAAACCGATTTTCTTTTTCACCTATGATCTGGAGGAATACGATCAAAAACGCGGTTTGATCGACAATTATGCTTCGGTCATTCCCGGAAGAGCTTGTCATGACAGCAAAGCCCTTCTCGAGGAAATGACGAAAAAGCCCTTTCATGCAGAAGAAATGAAGCGGTTCTCGGACAAATGGAATATGTATTCAAATGGGAATTCGAGTGAAGCGTTATTGAAATTTGCGGAAACAAAAATGAAAAATTGCGCTGAAGCACCTGCCTGAATCCGAGGCGGGTGTTTTTTTGCATGAAGAAAGGCTGAAGCAACAGCTTCAGCCTTTTTTTTATACTTTCATATACACAGGAACATCATAGTAAAGCGTGTAGTTGTCCAGCAGTGAGTATAAGCTGTACATGCGGTTTACCTGCTTATACGCCCAGCCGATGTCTGTGGCATACTGATGGGACGCGGCTGGAGACCATCTCATTTTATACAGGGTATCCTGTTCGTATGCGGAGTTGTGAATATATGACGCACCGATAAATTGGGCTCCGCCGATAATCGCGGCTTCCGGAGTAAACCAGCCTTGATTGTATGCGTATTGTGCGCCGTAATAATTCGGGTTGCTGTCATAAGCCCCGATGCCGTACATGTTATACACCTTTTTTCCATTATACGTAATGCCGTTTGCAAGCTCTGACGTGCCATTGCCCGTTTCAAGCAAAGCATGCGAAATCAAATACACTTCATTGATGCTGTATTTTCCGGCGGCTGAAATAAAGGCCTGGCCTTTGCCTGTCAGAATTCCTTTATTGACCAGCACTTTTTGATTCAATTCAGATGCGTTCAATCCCGCTGTCTGAGAGAGCTTCAGAAATTGAAAATAATACTTGCTGTCTTGTGCGAAGTGATCGGGATTGACGTATTGCTCGACTTCATCACTGCTGGCGTTTCTCCAGCCCATGCTGAGTTTGGCCCAGCCGTTTGTCTGGCCGGTGATGCTGACTTTATCGCCTTTTTTCAATTGCCCGATAATATTGCCTGAGCTGACTTCCGGAGTTGATCGGACGTTCAGGACGTCGGCTGTGACCGTCCCGGAAGCCGTATTGATGTAAGTAAGCGACGCGTAAGCCGAGGCATCAGTCTGCGGGCTGACTGTCATTTGTTTTTTGACCATATCTGCAAGCGAGATGTTGTAATTGGTATTCATAATTTGCGGTCCGTTTTTTATTTTCAAAATAGTCATCGTCCATCCGTACAGCTTTTTCAGCTTTTGGGAGGCGGCGTCCGCAGACTGCGCGCCCGTGAATTGATCGCGGAGATGGAGCTCATAAACCGGATGGCTTTCACTCGTATAGCCGGCCTGCAATTGTTTGGCGCTGAAATAGCTCATGCTTTTATTTAAAACGGTTTTACCGGTGAACTTTTCGGTTTTGATGACGTACTGTGAATAGGCGGTTTTCCCCGTCTCCTTTACAGTGCCGGCCGCTTTGTTTTGTTTGAAAAAGGCAGTCACGCGGTCAATGTCTTCCTTCTTAAGCAGCGGGGCCGTTTCAATCCTGAATTGTGTATACGCTGTTTCACCTGTTTTCTGTGAAGAAGCGGATACTTTTCTCCCTTTGAAGAAATCCAGCGTTCGATTGATCTTTGCCGTATCAAGCAGTGATTCAGTTGCGACTTGGTATGTTGTTCCCGTTTGCTTGGCTGCTGTTTTGGAAACGGCACTCAATTTATATCCGGCCAGAAGATTCAATCCTTTTTTGATCTTCGATTGGTCTGCCGTCTGCTGAGAAAGCAGCTGATATTGGTTTTCTGCTGTTTTCCCTGCCGCGGTTCTTGCCGTCTTTACATGCTGCTGGCGGAAAAACGCCTCCGCTTGATCTGCCTGTGCGGCGGTAAGCTGTCCTGCTGTAATCCGGTAAACGGACGCTGACGCTGTCTTTTTGACAGGCGTTGTGTCGCAATGCCATTTTTTCTTTTTAAAGAAGGATTGAACGCTTTGCAGCTGCTGAGCCGTCAGTCCGCTCATCGCTACCGTATAATTATTTTTCGTGCCGGCTTTTTGATAGCTGCCGCTGACGCCTGTATTCTTCTTGATTTGGCTGACGGCATTTTGCACGGCGCTTACTCCGTTAAAATATCCTGACCGCACGTTGTACACGGCAGCTGTTTTGCTTTGGGCATACGTTTGAACATTCCCTTTGATGCCCGTTTTCTGCTGCAGCTGTTTCGCTAAGCCTGCCGCTTTATTAGCATCCGGAATGCCGGAAGCTGTCACGGTGATATTCGGGCTTCCTTTTGTTATCACCTTCAGCGACGATTGTAATCCTGTTTCCTTTTGAAAATCAGTTTGGATTTGAGCAGCTTTTTGATCGCCGGTAATTGTTCCTGATTGGATCTGAAACTGGGCTGTTTCCCGCTTGATCGGGCGGTATGATGCCTTCACGCCCGTCTGCTTCGTCAAATCTTGAGTGAGCGTTTTCGCGTCTGCTTCGGCTGCGATCTCAGAGGTCACGACCTGCATGTACGGCTGCTTCGTTCCCGACTCTTTGACGGCGCCGGTCACGCCTGTTTCTTTCGTCAATTTGGCAAGAAGGTTTTTCGTCTGCTGCCCGTCTGATAGAACTCCTGATGTGACGGTCACGTACGGCTGTTTGCTTCCGCTTGCGCTGTAAGTGCCGGCCACACCCGTCTGCTTCGTAAAATCTTTCAGCACGGTTTTCGCGTCCGTTTCATCGTGTAAGCCTGAAACGGAGATTTGATAAGCAAGCGGCGCATTACCGGCTTTCTTTGCGTCAGCCTGCCACCCCGTATCCTTTTTCAATTTCGCTGCCGCTTGAAGCGCCTCATTCTCAGAAGCGAATTGCTGCTTCGTTTCCAGCTCATAAACGGAATAGTCGCTGTATGAAGCCTGGGCGTGCTGTGTAACGGTGCTAAAGACAAGGAAAACGGCGGACAATAACATAGGTGCAACGAATCTCTTTTTCATTCCTTCTCCTCTTTCTGATTCAATTGGTTTCTATCAAACTAGTTTATTTATCGGCCGGCTTTCTTCATTTTTACAGAGAGAAATCATCCAATTATCCAAATAAAAAAACTTAATCCCATCGCTGGGATTAAGTTTCGGTGATTTATATATGAGAGACGATGATTGTGCATTCTCCGGTTATCGTAAAGTCAGGCATCTGATCCGGCAATATGAAATGCGCGCCTTTTTCAAGTGTTGCGGTCTTGCCTTCACAAGTGATGGAGCCGCTTCCTTCTATGACGCTGCACAGCATAAACGGAGCGTCCTGGGTCATTTCCGCCGTCCCGCTGATATCCCATTTGTAAACAGAAAAATATTCTCCCTGCACAAAGGTTTTGATGGTGATGCCTTTTCTCGTTTCAGTTGATTCATCTAAAAATCCGTCCACATGAGGAACGGTGGCGGCGTTGACGGCATCGCGGATATGCAGCTCACGCGCCTCGCCGTTTTGATCTGTGCGCCCGTAATCATATATCCGGTAAACGGCATCTGAATTCTGCTGTATTTCCAGCACGAGCGCCCCGGCGCAAATGGCATGGATGGTTCCGCTCGGCACATAATAAAAATCGCCGGGTTTGATCTTCACGCGGCGCAGCAGGCCTTCCCAATCACCGCTGTTAATCATGGTGACAAGCTCTGCTTTCGAACGGGCCGTATGACCGTATATAATCTCCGCATTTTCTTTACAATCGATAATATACCAGCACTCAGACTTCCCCGTTTCGCCCAGTCCATGCTCCTCGGCATCATAATCGTCAGGGTGGACTTTGACGGACAGGTGATGTTTGACGTCCAGTATTTTCGTCAGCAGCGGAAAGCGGTCCCCTTCCGTTCCGCCGAATAATTCTCTATGCTGATTCCACAGTTCGATCAGGGTTTTCCCTTGATACGGACCGCTTTTGACCGTGCTCATCCCATGCGGGTGGGCTGATATCGCCCAGCATTCACCGGTTGTTTCTGAAGGTATACTGTATCCGAATCGTTCGCGTAATAACGTGCCGCCCCATATTTTTTCTTTACATACAGGCTGTAAAAAAATCGGCTCTTGCGTCATGTTCGTTCCCCTCCCATTAAAAAGCGGCTCATATCCCATTCCCCCTGTACCTATTTTAAAACACGGAGAGAGCCGCAGTTAAAAACAATATGTATAAATGGCTGACCTGCTCATTATACCATTCGGATGGGGCGGAATGCTCAGTCATTTCCTATTCCAGAATAAAATCCCTTGTTTGTCGCAAATTAAAATAACTGATGAAAGGGGGGAAACATTGTGACGATAAATGCTGAACTCGGACAAAACCTTCAAGCGCTGAAAAAACGGTTCGGCCAAAGCGATGACATGATATTTTATTCATTTACGTACGGAAACGGCAAATGTGACGCCTGTCTAGTGTATATAGACGGACTGACTGAAAATCAATTGCTTGCAGAATATATTATTTCGCCCGTGCAGGCGGCCGCCCGGCATCAAGAGGAACCGGCTGAAACAACGCCGGCATCCATTTCTTTCGGATATCACCACACCCGGCTTTCTTCACTTAAGGATGTTGAGGCAGACATTCTTTCCGGCAAATCGGTTTTGCTGGCGGAGGGATGGAAGGAGGCCCTTTCCTTTGATACGGAAACATTTAAAATGCGGGATGTCGAAGAACCGGCATCAGAAGTACTTGAACGGGGGCCGAGGATAGGCTTTGTAGAAAAGCTTCGGACGAACACGGCGCTTTTGCGTGAGCAGTCCGGTGATCCCAACCTCCAGATCAAGGAACTGACACTCGGCGAACGGACAAAAAAACGGATCGCCGTTGCCTACATTCGGGATATCGCGCCTGATGATGTCGTAAAAGAAGTGATGAAAAGACTGGAGTCCATCACCATTGATGATATTCCGGAATCAGGATCGATCGAACAGCTCATTGAAGATAACACGTATTCCATTTTCCCGACCATTTTGACGACTGAACGGCCTGACCGGGTTATGGGCGCTCTTTTGGAGGGAAGGGTCTCCGTTCTTGTAGACGGAACGCCATTTACCCTTTTGATGCCCGCTACCATTGATGAATTTATCCACTCCCCTGACGATTATAATCAGCGGTGGGTTCCGGTTACCTTTCTCAGGCTGCTTCGGTATTCGTGCATTTTAATCACGATTTATTTACCCGGCCTTTACATCGCGCTCGTTACGTTTCATACCGGGCTTTTGCCGACGAGAATGGCGGTGACGATTGCCGGGAGCAGATTGAATGTTCCGTTTCCCCCTTTTGTTGAAGCGTTTATTATGATTTTTACGATTGAAATGATCAGAGAAGCCGGACTCAGACTGCCGAAGCCGATCGGCCAGACGATCGGCCTGATCGGGGGAGTGGTGATCGGCCAGGCCGCCGTACAGGCGAATATCGTCAGCGCGATGATGGTGATTGTCGTATCCGTTACGGCATTGGCCTCTTTTACGACGCCCTCCTATGTGTTCAATTTCCCGCTGAGGCTCATCCGCATTTTTTCGATGATTTTATCGGCGATTTTAGGTTTATACGGACTGATCATGTGTTATCTGCTCGTCGTCGGCCATCTGATGCGCCTGAAAAGCTTCGGCCAGGATTATATTATTCCGATCATGGCGCAGCCGGGCCAGGACTTAAAGGATACGATTGTCAGGCTGCCGACACCGCTTTTGAAAAAACGGCCGACACGAAAAGAGACAAAAGATAAAATCAGACAAAGGTGATCCCCATGATAAAACCGGAAGACAAGCTGTCTTTTATGCAGACCCTTCTCATGGTAAGCGGAACAATGATCGGAGCGGGCGTGTTAACATTGCCGCGCTCGGCCGCAACAGCGGACAGTCCGAGCGGATGGATCATTATTCTGTTGCAGAGTGTCGTGTTTATCGGCATCGTCCTGCTCTTTATGCCGTTTTTGCAGAAGAACAGCGGGGAAACCATCTATGAGCTGAATCAAAGCATCATGGGCCGCGCTATCGGTTCTCTTTTAAATTTATTCATCAGCTGTTATTTTGTCGTCACCGTCTGTTTTCAAGCCCGGTTTCTCGGTGAAGTCATCAATTACTTTTTATTGAAAAATACGCCGATGGGTGTCGTCATATTCATTTTTCTGGCGGTCGGCATTTACCATGTGACCGGCGGGGTCTATCCCATTTCAAAGCTCTATGCTTATCTCTTTCCGGTTTCGATCGTCATTCTGCTTACACTGCTTATATTCAGCCTGAGACTGTTTAAGCTGGATTTCGTCCGCCCGGTCTTTGATGGGGGCTACAAAAGCTTTTTTGAGCTGTTTCCGCGAACCCTTCTGTATTTTTCGGGGCTTGAAGTGATTCTTTTTCTGGTGCCGTTTATGAAAAACCCGAAGCAGGCGAAAAAGGCGGCTGTCTTCGGCATCGCAGGCGCGAGCTTATTTTACAGCTTTACGCTGCTTATCGTGATCGGCTGTATGTCGGTTGCTGAAGCCAAAACGGTGACGTACCCGACAATTTCCCTGATTCACGCCTTGGAAATCCGCGGTATTTTCATCGAAAGGTTTGATATCTTTCTTTTAATTACGTGGACATGCCAGCAGTTCACCTGTATGCTCGGTTCTTTTAAAGGAGCGCATCTCGGATTCAACACCATTTTCAGGCTGAAAAATAAAAACAATGGCTGGCTGCTCGGGGGATTATTGGCGGTGACATTCGGCCTTTCAATGTACCCCGATGATATCAACAGTGTGTTTGCATTCGCTAATATTCTCGGATATGCGTTTTTTGCCGTCATTATGATTCCTTTTCTCATTTGGTTTGTCAGCTGGATGAAGAAAATAGCGGGGAGGAAACAGACGTCATGACACATTTCATAAAATGGGCGGCGGCGCTTTTCATACTGATCATGCTTTCAGGATGCTGGGACGCGAAGGAAGTCGAAAAACTATCGTTCGCCCGGGGAGTGGCCATAGACGAGACGAGTGACCGCCGATATAAACTTACCTATCAAAACCTGCTGCCCCAAAGTGAAAACAGCCAGGCTTCCGGCCGGCCCGTGTTTGTCAATGTGACGACGCGGGGGGATACCATTCTTGAAGCCGTCAGTGAAGTCTCCTTAAAAGATCCGCCCGTTTACAGCGATCATTTAAAAGTGCTGATATTCAGTGACAAATTGCTGGCCGACCAAAATATACTGCAGATGATGAATCATTTTATCCGTGATGATGAATTAAGGCGGAGCAGCTATCTTTTCGCGGCAAGAGGAAAAGCGTCCGATATTCTGACGGAGCCGACGCCGAATCAGCAGCAGCCCATGGCCGCGGAAAAGCTCATCGACCTCACAAACAACGGCAGCTACAATGGAAAAATTTTAAGGCCGCTCAGAATCGGGAGAGCTTCGATTTACTGCCATAATAAACTCAGCTTTCTCATGCAGGCCGTCAGCAATCAAAAAGGAAAAACGGTGTATGACGGAGCGGCCATCATCAAAAACAAAAAACAAAACAGACTGGCGGGATTCCTGTCATCATACGAAGTACAGAGCCTGAATTGGCTGACGGGAACGATACAGGGCGGCGTGCTGCCCGCTTTGGATAAAGGAGGGCACCCGATTACCTTCGAGATCAAAAAATCAACATCCTCCATCACCCCCCGGCTGAAAAACGGGAAGCTGTCATTTCACGCAGCGGTGAAAACAAAAGGCATCTTGTCGGAGGATCAATATGCCGGCGAGGATTCATTCAATCAGCATTATTTAAACGGGCTCGAAAAGATTTTCGAAAAAAAACTGAAAAGCGATATAAAAGAAGTCATTGATAAGCTTCAGAATCAATATGAAACGGACCCTGTATTCTTTTCTGACAGAGTCCGCATTCAATATCCCGACTATTGGAAGAAAGTGAAGAATCATTGGGATAAGACCTTTTCCGAAGCGGCATTTGACTATGATGTTTCCATTCAGATTGTCAACTTCGGAACGATGGGTCGGTAAGCCTTCAGCGTGTTTTTTCGACACGCAGGAGGATTTGGTAAATCCGGCTTTGTTCGGGCAGCTGTGTTACCGGAAATTGCATCGCCTGCGCCATTCGTGTGATTTCTTGTAAAAACAGCTGCACCCGCTCATCAACATGAACATACGTATAGGACTGCTTTTTCACGTCAAATGTCTCTTCCGGAAAGAGCGTGCGGACCGTCTGCGGCGTAAAAAACCGCAAGTGGGTGCGGTCGAGAATGCCGGCGTCCTTGTATGTCCAGTCACCGAGCAGAAGCGGAAACAGCGCTTCGGCATGAGAAATATTCGGAATGCTGCAAACGATTGATCCGGCAGGCGCCAAATAGGCTGAGTACGTTTCAATGACACGCCAAGGGTCTTTTAAGTGCTCAAGGATGTCTGCAAAAATGATGCAATCAAAAAAGCCTTCCGGATACGGGAGCTTCACTTCTTCGACATCTTCCTGCAGAACCGCTTTATAGTGTCCTTTTGCCGCTTGCGCCGCCAGCGGGTGCAGTTCTATTCCGTACAGTTCACAGGGCTGTCT
Source organism: Bacillus sp. 5RYD7K (assembly GCF_059831465.1). Taxonomy (NCBI): domain Bacteria; kingdom Bacillati; phylum Bacillota; class Bacilli; order Caryophanales; family Bacillaceae; genus Bacillus; species Bacillus sp. 5RYD7K. The sequence continues at coordinate 1,305,520 of NZ_CP191200.1, read as the reverse complement.
GTTTTGAAGTTCCAGTCCCGTAGCTCCCGCGCCGCAGCCGACATCAAGTACCCTTTTCGCTTCCCGGGGAACAAGCTCCGCAATTTCCGGTCTAGGGTGGGTAAAGTACGTAAAATCAGTGCCCCATTTTTCCGTAAAACGCTGGCGGTTCTCCACATATAATTGATTGATATTGATATCCTGATTAGCCGTAAACGTCGCGTGCCCGTGATGATGCACAAAGGCATCGAGGGCAATGTGCAGACTGTAGCCTTTTTGCAGGGCGCGCAGACATAGGTCATCATCTTCAAAAGAACCGTATCCGAATTGTTCATCAAACGGGCCGATGTCTTCAATGACGCTTTTTTTCACCAGAAGGCAGAATCCGACAAGGCGGAGCACCCGCTTCGTATTATGCTTTTCCCGGGCGCAATAAGCCTCCGCGAATGACTCCAGTTCATCAAGCGATTGATACGCGTCATGGATCATCTGCGCGCCGCTGACATAGTTGCTGACGGGACCGACCATGCCGTTTTTTTCAGATTGATACAGCACTCTCAGCATGGCGGTGAGCCAATTTTTCGTGACCATCGTATCGTTGTTCAGAAACAGCAGATTGTCCCCCGCCGCCGCTTTGATTCCCTGGTTGCAGCCCTTGGCGAATCCGAGATTTTTCTCATTTAGGATGACTTTGACGTCAGGAAGATTTGATATGTACTCTCTCGTTCCGTCTGATGAACCGTTATCAACGATGATCAGCTCTATCTCTTCTTTGTCGGTGTATTGATCAATGCTGGCCAGACATTTTTTGGTCAGCTCCAGCTCATTATATGTAAGGATAATAATGCTCGTTTTCACCGGCATCCCCGCCTTTATCGTGACTTTATACTAACGTATGACATATTCCTGTCATTTATGTGACCGGGCGCGGGGCGCAGTTTTAAGGGGCCGGTGTATAACCGCCCCCTCTCACACTGGAATTAAGGATGAACTGTCTGCCGATTTGATTCTGATTCCGAGCCTCCGTTACGGCTTCGCAGATCCTGTTCGATTTCTTCAAGGCTTTTCCCTTTCGTCTCGGTCACTTTAAACCAAACGAACAGGAATGCCATTATCCCGATCGCGGCATAAATGATAAATAGATAGCTGATGCCGACGGCCTCCATTAATATCGGATAGGTTAATGAAACAAGCAATGTTCCGGCATGCAGCATCAAAGTCGAGACACCCGTGCCGATACCGCGGACATGCAGCGGGAATAATTCCGGCAGCATAACCCACACGACAGGCCCCCAGCTGATCGCAAACACGATGATAAACAGGCCTAAACAAATGACCGTCGTCCATGATGCAGCTGCTGAATGTTCAAAGAAGAGATTGACCGCGGCCAATACGAGCAGACTGATGACCATGCCCGCATTTCCGGCCAAAAGCAGCGGCTTCCGACCGATCTTATCAATGACTTTGATAGCCGCAAGTGTCATGATGACATTGACGGCGCCGATTCCGACGGTTCCCAGGATAGACGCGGAATTGCCGAACCCGACACTGGTAAATGTTTTCGGGGCGTAATAAATAATGGTATTTGTCCCGATGAATTGCTGTAAAAAGGCTAGCCCGAGACCGGCAATCAGCGCGGGTCTCACCCACGGCTCAAACAATTCTTTCAAACCGCCTTCGTTTTCCTTTTCCGCTTCTTTCATCTGGTCAATCTCGCCATCAATATTCTTCGTTCCCCGCAATGACGAAAGAATTTCTCTTGCTTTATCTTCTTTGCCGATTGTAAACAGCCAGCGCGGGCTTTCCGGCATGAATAATATTCCGATCAGCAGAATGACTGACGGCACGACCGCAAGACCAAGCATCCAGCGCCAAGCGCCTGCATCGGCAAATATATAATTCACGATATACGAAACGAGGATTCCGACTGTAATCATCAGCTGGTTCAGTGATGAAAGCGCCCCCCGTTTATGCTTCGGAGCCAGCTCCGATAAATAGAGCGGAACGATCGTTGTAGATGTTCCGACAGCCAGTCCGAGAATGATCCGGAATAGAACCATCACCTGTGTATTCGGGGCAAAAGCGACCCCTAGCCCGCCAATACAAAACAGCAGCGCCGCTCCCATGATGGCTTTCCGCCTGCCGAACCGATCGGTCAGCTTGCCGGCGAATCCCGAACCGAGAATCGCCCCCGCCAATAACGAACTGACGACGAGGCCTTCCGTAAAGGCGTTCAGCCCCAGCTCTTTTTTCATAAATAAAATAGCCCCGGAAATGACTCCGGTATCATATCCGTATAAAGCGCCGCCGAGAGCGCCGAAAAAATAGAGCCATTTATTCGAGTGTATGCTTTTCATGTGATATAGACTCCCTTTCATCCAACGCTTTATCCGCGCGGAGTTGTTCTACTGCTTCTTTTGCCTGATTACGATCGTTTCAAACCTTCCGTACGGTTAACATCCATTATTTTACTGATTATTTTTTACAACCCGACGAAACATTTTCCGGTTCCTGCCGTCCAATATAATGTGAACCTGATGTAAAAATAACAGTAGATGTTGTCGAAATAGAGAGAAAGATTTGGAATTTTCTCATTTACAGAGTTGCTCCAAGCCAACAATTATGGTACGCTTCACAAAGAATAGAAACGAGAGGTAATGATATGGAAGAACGATCTCAACGCAGAAAAAAGAAAAAACGCCTCAGAAAATGGGTGAAATTTGTACTGGTTTTTGCCGCTTTCTTATTGGTGATCGCCGGTTCCGTCGGCGCCTACGCATTTGTGAAACTGAACAATGCGACCAAGGAAGCGCACGTCAGTCTTGACCGCGGCGACCAGTCCGTGAAACGGATTAAAGAATTTGATCCGAAGAAGGATTCTTTCACCGTATTGCTTTTAGGAATTGACGCCCGTGACAATAAGGGCGAATCAGTGGATGACGCAAGAAGTGACGCCAACGTCCTCGTCACCTTCAACCGGAAAAAGAAAACAGCGACGATGCTCAGCATTCCGCGGGATTCCTATGTCAACATCCCGGGACACGGCTATGACAAATTCGCGCACGCACATGCTTACGGCGGTTATAATTTAACTTATAAAACAGTAGAAAACATGTTTGATATTCCGGTAGATTATGTGGTTGAGAGCAACTTCGACGCGTTCCGCGATGTCGTCAATGAATTGAACGGCGTGACGGTAAATGTAAAAAGCCAGAAAATTGCCGATCGTATTAAAGTCGATACAAAAGGAAAAGTCGTGCTGAAGCCGGGCGTCCAGACGCTTGACGGTGAGCAGGCACTGGCTTATGTAAGAACACGTAAAGCGGACACCGATCTGATGCGCGGACAAAGACAGATGGAAGTGCTGAGCGCCATTATTAAAAAGTCTAAATCGTTAAGCTCGATCCCTTCTTATGACGATATCGTCGACAGCTTAGGGAAAAACTTAAAAATGAACTTATCTCTGAATGACGCCATCGGCCTGTTCCCGTTTATCACATCGCTGAAATCAGTGAATTCTTTACAGCTGACGGGTTCTGACAGCTATATTTACACTCCTCAATACGGCAAAAATATTTATTATTTCAAACTGAATGAGGAGAACCTTCAAGAAGTGAAAACGAAATTAAAAAAGGATTTAAACGAGTAAGATGTCACGGCGGGGTTTCAGAATCCCCGCCGTTTTTCTGTTGAAAAATAGGGCATGAAAGTATAGCCTTTTAATTGACGGCTTTCTGCTGATTTCGCAAAAAGCTGAACATACTACAGGAAGCAGCTTTATTTTTAAGGAGGGCATCCATACATATGAAATTGATAGCCATTGACTTAGACGGCACATTACTGAACTCGGACAGTGTGATTTCTCCGGAAAACAGAGCGGCTTTACAAAGAGCGGATGAAGCGGGCGTTCTTGTGGCCATCTGCACGGGCAGAGCCACTTTTGATGTAAAATCACTCCTGGAAGATTTGGATATTCCGATCATTGCGGCAAACGGCGGGACGGTTCACGACAAAGGATACCGGCTCGTCAGCCGGCTCTTAATGGATCAGCAGGCCGGTAAGGATATCGCCGCTTATTTAACGGGAAAAGACATTTACTTCGAGGTTTATACAGATCATCACCTGCTGTCCCCGTTTGACGGCGAGTCCAAATTGCAGGCAGAACTGGACATTCTGAAAAGCGCCAACCCGAAGGAAGATATTCAGACATTATGGGAGGGCGCAAAGACGCAGTTCAAACAATTCGGCATCAAACCCGTGCAGGATATACAGGCGATTTTTAACGGAGACGAACATATTTACAAGCTTCTTTGTTTCTCTTTTGATATGGAAAAACTGAAAAATGCCAAAGAAGAAATTACACACCATCCGAAATTATCCCAGACTTCTTCCGGAAAACACATCATTGAAATCCTCCCTGCCGGTTCCGGTAAAGGACGGGCCCTGACGGAGCTTGCCTCACTGTACGGAATTGAAAAACAGGATATTTACGCCATCGGCGACAGCCCGAATGATTTCTCCATGTTTGAAGCAGCCGGAAACCGCATTGCCATGGGCAACGCGATTGATGAACTGAAGGAAAAAAGCACGTATATTACAAAAAGCAACGATGAAAACGGCGTTGCCCTTTTCATCAACCGGCTTCTCGACAACGAACAATAAAAAATCCGTCCGTCAAAAGCCAGGTCTTTCACGACCTGGCTTTTTCATGTTTTCTAAAAAAGGAATTTCCAAAATTGAAAATAAATTGTAAAATAAAGAAAAAAGGAGCGTTATTATGTCGAATGCAATCGCTATTATTGGATTTTTGGCTTTTTTCTTCGCACTTGGATACGGAATATTCCATCTCATATGCAAAGCAGCAAAAAAAGAAAAACGTTTTTCAAAAAAGCTGTTTTGGCCCCTTCTTGTCGGCGGGCTGATCTTGCTCCTGACAGGCGCCTCCCTCACAGAGCCGGACGCCGCGGCTGCAAAGGCAGAGCAGAAATACAGCACCCTTGATACGGCCTATCAAAAATTGACGAAGGAACACCTAGCGCTTGAGAAAAAATATGAAAGCATCAGTGCCGCGGCTGAAAAAGAGAAAGCAGAAGCGGAAGCGGGCAATGAGAAAAAACTCAGCGAACTCAGCCAAGAAATAAACGAGCTGAAAAAAACAAACAAATCACTCAAACAAGACAACGAGAAATTAAAAAATTCACAAAAGAAACTCGAAAAGACCGCTAAAACGCTTCAATCAGAAAATAAAACATTAAAGCGGCAAAAAGAAGAAACAAAAACATCCGAGCACACGGAAACGGCGCAAAATACCGCCCCTTCCTCCGGCGGACATGCCGGGACGAAAGCAGCCGACACCTCACAGGGATGCGACATTAAAGGCAGCCGAAACGGCATTTATCACACGCCGGGAAGTACATACTACGATCGGACGACAGATCCAGTGGAAATGTTCTGTTCTGTAGAAGAAGCGGAAGCGGCCGGATTCAGAGCCCCGAAACGGTAAAAGAAAAAGACGTCAGAGACACTCTCTGACGTCTTTTTTTATGGGAGCCGGATGCTGCCCGCATATTTGTCCTTCCAATAAGCGCTTGTGTTCATATTTGTTATGGTTACGCCTGCGGACACAGTGACATGAATCACTTGTCCGTTCCCGATGTAAATGGCCGGATTCAGGCTTTCCGCTTTAAAAAAGACCAGATCGCCGGGCTTCAGATCCTGTTTATCGACCGGAGCGCCCGCCTGCATCTGCTTGTCTGCGTAACGCGGCAGGCTGATTCCTTTCGCTTTTTGATAGACGTATTGAACAAATCCGGCGGTATCAAAGCCGGTTTCCGGTGAAACGCCGCCTTTCAGATAAGAAATTCCGATATGATCAGCCGCTGTTGACACAACGGGATTATCTTTAGAAATAGTCAGGTTGCTGAATCGGCGCACTCCTGTAAAATGCTTTTTCCAATAATCTTCCGCCAAATAAGAAATGGTGACTTTTTCGGAGCGGCTCGCTTGGATGAATCTTCCTTCTCCCGCATAAATGCCCGCATGGGAGATTCCTTTTTTATACGTGTCGCTGAAATAAATCACGTCCCCGGGCTTTATGTCGCTCAATTTGATTTTCTCACCGACCAGCCACTGCTGCTCCGCAGATCTCGGCAGGTAAATGTGAAGCTTGTTTTCGAAAACATATTGGACAAGCCCTGAACAGTCGAAACCCGCTTCAGGCGTGCTTCCGCCGAATACATACGGAATGTCGAGATAACGGGCGGCCTCCTGAACGATCGGATTATCAGCCAGCTCCGGATCTTTTTTAATCCGTCTCGCGCCAAGATATAAATTCATCCAATAACTGCTTTTTTGAAAGCGCGTGATCGTCACGCCTTCTGACGGAGAACTGTGTATCATCTCTCCGTTTCCGATATAAAGACCGTCTTGGACGGGCGTGTTTTTTGTTGAATCCGACTTTTTGAAAAAAACAATATCTCCCGGTAAAAGGTCATTGTCTTTGACGGCAGCTCCGACTTTCCATTGATCACTGACCGTTCTCGGCAGATGGATGTTCTGTCTGCCGAAAAGATAATGGATCAATCCGGACGGATCAAAACCGTCCTCAGGCTCTTCGCCTCCGTAAACATATTTATTTCCGACAAGTTTTTGTGCATCTGAAACAATCAGGACAGAAACTTGAGAATCCGCTTCAGCAATCTCCGTTCTCGTTACTGCAGGTGCCACAAGACAAATCATAAGGCCGGCAAGGATGTACTTCCTCCAGCTTGTGAGCATGTTTTTTGTTCACTCTCCTTATTTTTAGTAGTTTTTACATCGGTAACTTTTAACAAATGTTTAGAGAGCATAAAAAAAGAATGCCCGATATGGGCATTCTTTACTGGATTCGGTGCAAACAATATGCAGGCAAGCGGAATCATGCGCTTATTTTGCGCCCGCTGTGTCCTCCTGCTGAATTTTTTGCATTTCCGTGTCAATTTTTTGTTTTTCCTGATCTGTGAGCTGATCATTGTATTTAAAAGCTGACATAAACATAAATACCATAATGATCGCGGCAAACGGCCATCCGGCTTTAATGATTTTCATTTGTTTTTCCCTCCGCTTTCTTTTTTAAGATATTGCTGTGGTCCACATCAAACGTTAACTTTCCGTCCTTGACGCTCCACTTGAAATTCGATTCTTTCGTCAATTCTCGTATGATTGTTTTATGATTGATGCTGCCTTTTTTAACCGGCGCAGGCGTCGCTTCATGAATGTTCATCGGCGTGACTTCAAAGCGTCCCGTGCCGTTTTTCTGCAAATGATATTGTACAAGCGCCGTGTCTCTCGTTCTTGTCCATCCCTGGTCAAATACGAAGTTGCCCAGGCTGTAGAAAATAACGGTGCCGTGGTACATTTCGATCGGTTCAAGCACATGCGGATGGTGTCCGACGATGATATCCGCTCCTGCATCCGACATTGCTCTTGCCAACTGGCGCTGTCTGTCATTCGGATCATTATCGTATTCCTGTCCCCAGTGTGTTTGAACAATGACAAGATCGGCTTTCTTTTTGGCTTTGGAAATCATCGGAATGAACAGCTCAGGATCGGCCGGAAGCACACCCGGCGCATTTCGTTTAGCTGCAAAGCCTTTTCCGGAAACATCGGTGAATCCCAGTGTTGCGATTTTGATTCCGTTTACATCTTGATATGAAATGTTCTGCTCGGCCTCTTTAAGCGTCAGGCCCGCACCGACAAGTTCAAGGTTCTGCTTTGAAAATTCTTCAACAGTATCCCGCATTCCTTGAGGGCCGTAATCCATCGCATGGTTGTTGGCTGCCGTCAGAACGGTGAAATTCGTGTCCTTTAATACTTTTACGGCATCTTTGTCTGATTGAAGGTGAATATTTTTGTCTGCTTCTTTGTAGTTCTTTTTATATGTAACCGGGTTTTCAAAGTTTCCCGACACATAGTCAGATGCTTCAAAAAATGGCTTTGCGTAGCGGAAGACGCTTTCCGTTCCGTTATGCTTTGTCACTTTCTCCACATTCCGGCCCATCATAATATCTCCGACGAACGAGGCTGATACAAGATCATCGGCATTTCTTTTCACACTCGGCGTCTCCGCCTTCCCTGTCAGGATGCAGATGAACATCAGGCAAAAGACGATCGGCAGTGCGATAAAAACGTGAAGATTGGTTTTCTTTTTCTGCTGTTTGGTCAGCTTCAGCAGTTTCTCTTGAAAGCTTAATTGTTTTTTCATCGTTTGACACACCTTACATTAGATTAAGTAGTAAGCAAACATAATGGCAAAAGTGGCGCCGCTTAAAAACAGCGTGCTGGCAAATGTAATCGTTAATCCCTGTTTCTGAATGGTGTTGGCGATCAGACCCGGTACAATGATACCGATTCCGCGGAATTCTGATATCTCAAACGGTACGATCGGGTAGAGAAAATCCAATGCGATTTTTAAGCAGATTCCCGTAATCAGCATAGCTGCGAATTTTCTGCGTCCGTATAAAATCATAAATCTTGATAAACCGTATTTGACGATCACGTATGTAAGAAGACTCACTAACAATACGAGTAAAATAAAGACCGGCTGGTTAAAAACGAGCCCTAAATAACCCGGTACGACTAACCCGGCAGGTACGATACCTGTTTTTTCCGCAAAAATTAAACTGATTAACACGCCTAAAATAAGTGAGATATATAAATCTGATCCGAACATTTATCCTTTTCCTCCTAGCTAACGAGCTGTTTCACCTTATACTCTTGGATTTTTTCAATTAATGGTTCCGCTGAACCGTGGATGTTGCCGACGCCATATATGACACGGTTTTGCATTCTTGTTTTCAGCACGTCCATGATTTCGTCTGTTGATTTATATTCGAGATCGTGCAGGGTATCGGCAGGAATCTTGCCTTCTTCATAAGCTTTGACGATCGGTTCTGTCGTCTCGCCGATGAGAATGAGTTCCTTCGTTTTAATGTACGGAAGCACATCATTGGCAAACTGAATCGTTCTGTCCACGCGGTCGGCGCGGCAGTTCATGATGACGATTGGTTCATCTGTCGGATAGCCGATTTCCTTTACACGTTTCCATATATTCAAAGTAGAAGATGCATCATTTGCGGCAAAGCCATTTACGAAATGACCGGGCTCCTTTGTGCTGAGCAGCGGCAGAATTCTCATGGCGCCTGGATCAGGCGGCGCATTCAGCATGCCTTTAAACGCCGTTTCTTCATCTATACCAAGAGCCTGGGCAACGCCGAGCGCAAGTGAAGCGTTATCAGGAAAGACCATATATTCGAATTTCCGCAGGTATTCATCAGTAATTTTAGAGTTATCCGCAATAATGACTTCAGTATTTCGCTCTGCGGCTTTTTCTTTAAAGAAATCTGTGTATTCACTGTCTGTAATCACAAGATGGCCGTTATAAGGAATCGTCGCGGTAAAAGCTTCAGCGATTTCATCAAGCGTCGGCCCCATAACGTCCATATGGTCTTCAAGCACATTCACGATGACGCCGATGTTGGCTTGAAGGAGTTCTTCCTGAAAGATAATCTGATAATCCGGGTTTACCGCCATACATTCACTGACAATGGCATTGGCGCCCCGTTCAACGGTTTCCTTCATTACTTCTTTTTGCTCGCCGATATTCGGGCCCTGCGGTTTCCGTTTGATCGGTTTTTCCTCAGGTGTATCCCAATAGATCATCCTTGCATCTGTTCCCGTCGTTTTTCCGACTGTTTTGTAGCCCGCCTCCATCAGTATTCCGGTCGTCAGCCTCGTTACGGTTGACTTTCCGCGGATACCATTAATATTGACGCGTACTGGCAGAGCATCGATATTCTTCTGATGCCGCCTTTTTTCAATGATTCCGATGATTAGTACGGCAGCACAGGCTATAATGAGTAACCACATTGATTTTTGACATCTCCTTCTGTATTGATAAATTCATTCATCAGTATATAGCTTCACTATGAATTCTCAATCGGCATTATGTAACATAATCTTCCCGCTTTCACTGAGCCAAACTTCTCTATTAGTGACGCTATTCTTCCTATTATCGAATTGCTTTTTTTGGGAATCGGCAGGACTTAGAACTTACTTCAATTTTTTTCAGAAAAAATGAATGCGTTTACATTTTCCCTCGTCTATTTATTTGGACTAATAGAACTATCCGCGTTCCGGAAGAAAAAGATGCAATCATAATCCATCTTTTCCGGCCTTTTATACCAGTGTTTTCCGCACTGCGCATACGTTTTCTGACTCTTTGTCCGCTGGATGAAGACTTCCTGTTTTGTTAAGAATAAGGTCTTAAAGTCATTCATTTTTCCCCCGCATCCTGCTTTCAGTCCCATTCCAAAATAACTACCGGGATGTCTTGTACATGACAGAAACAGACGGGTCCGGAGTGTTTACAAGAAATATACATTTTATATGCGGAAAGCCTATCTGCTTTTGTTCCGTTTACAGGCCATTTCTCACTCTTTTGAAATAATTTTAATAAATCTTTAAATTCGTTCAAGAAAAGTTCATCCATAATTGTAGAGTTTATGGAAAAACAGCAAGCAGCAGCAAGAAATTCCTCTAATTTATAAAATGCATAAAAAGGAATGGATACTGATCCCCGCCGGCATCTGAAAGTAAAAATTCGTTTAAAGCTGAATGCACGTGCCTTGGAATATCCGAAAGACAAGCTGAATTCCTATGCGGCTATCGGCAAAATGAACAAACAAGCCCTCAGCCAATCTGAACGTGCGGAGCAAGCATTTCAATTGGGCGTGAGATCTATCCTTCCATAGAGATTGTCCCTGATACCAAAGTTAACTCCGGCCTCTTTTTTTGTTGCCAAGCGAAAATATTCGTGATACTCTTTTTGTGTAAACGGTTACATAAATAGAGGAGGAGTGTTTGTTGGCAACGATTAAAGATGTCGCAGGCGCTGCCGGCGTCTCTGTTGCCACGGTCTCGCGTGTCCTCAATGACAACGGCTACGTGCATGAAGATACAAGAACGAAGGTCATGCTCGCCATGGAGAAACTGAATTATTATCCGAATGAAGTTGCCCGCTCTCTTTATAAAAGAGAATCCAGACTGGTGGGACTTTTGCTTCCGGATATTACGAATCCCTTTTTCCCGCAGCTTGCCCGCGGCGCTGAAGACGAATTGCAGCGGGAGGGGTACCGGCTGATGATCGGCAACAGCGATGAGGAATTGGAAAAAGAACTTGACTATCTGCAGACATTTAAACAAAATCAAGTTGCCGGAATTTTGGCGGCCACCAATTACCCCGATCTTCCCGAATACAGCGGGAGCCTTTACCCGGTCGTATTTCTGGACCGGGCAAAAGAAGGCGCTCCTTCCGTATTCAGTGACGGCCGGGCAGGCGGAAAACGGGCGGCTGAGGAAATGCTACGCGGCAAAAGCACAAGCATCACGCTCGTCCAAGGCCCCGGCCGCCTTCCGACCGCTCAGGAACGTTTTAACGGCGCACGTGACGTGCTGCAAAAAGCGGGCGCGCAGTTCAATGTCATCTCCGCCGCTTCATTTTCCATCAAGGATGCCGCCATTTTAGCGAAAGAATTGTTTGCCGCATTCCCGGAAACTGACGGCGTCATTGCCAGCAACGATATTGCGGCGGCGGCCGTCCTTCATGAGGCGCTGCGGCTCGGTAAAAAAGTTCCCGAGGAGATTCAGATCATCGGATACGACGATATTCCGCAGAGCAGTCTCTTGTTCCCGCCTCTTTCAACCATCCGCCAGCCTGCATATGAGATGGGAAAACGAGCGGCAAGCCTGCTGCTGCAATTAATAAAGAAAGAGCCGCCGAAAGAGACGTCCATTCAAATGCCAGTCACATACATGGAAAGACAAACGACGAGAAAGGATGAGTACAAGTGAGTGAAATTTGTGTTATCGGAAGCTGTTCTATGGATCTTGTCGTCACATCCGAACGGCGTCCGAAAGCGGGAGAAACCGTACTGGGCGCAGACTTTCAAACCGTGCCCGGGGGAAAAGGCGCAAATCAGGCCGTAGCCGCTTCCCGCCTGGGAGCTGACGTATATATAGTAGGGAAAGTAGGCAGTGACAGCTACGGAAAAGCGATTATTGAAAACCTGCAGGCAAACGGTGTCAATACGGACTATATGGAAACGGTTACACACCAAAAAAGCGGAACGGCTCATATTGTGCTCGCAGAAGGAGATAACAGCATCGTCGTCGTAAAAGGCGCAAACGATGACATCTCCCCCGCTGATGCCAAAAGCGCGCTCGCGAAACTTCCCGGCATTGATATCGTGCTGATCCAGCAGGAGATCCCCGAAGAAACCGTTGAAGAAGTGTGCAGCTACTGCCGCGAGCATCAAATTCCGGTGATCCTTAATCCGGCGCCGGCCCGTCCGCTGAAACAATCAACGATTGAGGATGCCGCTTATCTTACGCCGAACGAACATGAAGCATCCATTTTATTTCCTGGCCGGACGAAAGAAGAGGCGCTAGCCGGCTATCCCGGCAAACTGTTCATTACCGAAGGGAAACAAGGCGTGCGGTATTCTGACGGCACTGCAGAGAGACTCGTTCCCGCCTTTCCTGTGGAAGCAGTCGACACGACGGGAGCCGGTGATACTTTTAACGCGGCACTTGCCGTCGCACTTGCGGAAGGACAGGACATCGAACAAGCGCTTCTGTTTGCCAACCGCGCAGCCTCCCTATCCGTGCAGCATTTCGGCGCCCAGGGCGGTATGCCGGACAGAAAAGCAGTCGAGGAGTTGCTGTCATGAAGAAACACGGAATGTTAAACAGCCACATTGACAAAGTATTAGCCGATCTCGGGCATACAGACCTCATTGCGATCGCCGATGCGGGTCTCCCCGTCCCAGACGGTGTCCCTAAAATTGATTTGTCCTTAACGGCGGGCGTTCCCGCCTTTCGGGACGTGACCAGCCTGGTAGCCGGGGAGATGGCAGTCGAAAAGGTGATAGCCGCTTCCGAAATCAAAGACGCAAATCCTGAGAATGCAAGTTTCATAGAAAGCCATTTCTCAGCGCAGACGATCGAGTACATGTCCCACGAGGAATTCAAACGGCTCACACAGAAAGCAAAAGCCGTCATCCGAACGGGTGAAATGACACCATACGCCAACTGCATCCTGCAGGCGGGTGTGATTTTCTAGAAGGAAGGGATCCAGCATGCACATCAGCATGACAGACATTCATAAAGCATTCGGGAAAAATCAAGTGCTCTCCGGCGTCTCATTTGAGCTTCTGCCGGGAGAAATCCACGCTTTAATGGGAGAAAACGGAGCGGGCAAATCGACGTTAATGAACCTGCTCACCGGGCTGCACCGCCTCGATAAGGGAAACATTACGATAAACGGAACAAATATGACCTTCTCCAATCCAAAAGAAGCCGAAAAGCACGGAATCGCCTTTATCCATCAGGAGCTGAATATATGGCCGGACATGACGGTGCTTGAAAACCTCTTTATCGGCAAAGAGCTGACGACGGCATTCGGTGTTTTGGAAACGAAGAAAATGAAAGCGCTAGCAAAATCACAGCTTGAAAAACTGGGAGTCTCTCTGCCTCTTGACCGGGAAGCCGGACAATGTTCCGTCGGCCAGCAGCAGATGATTGAGATTGCTAAAGCGCTGATGACAAACGCCGAAGTCATCATTATGGACGAACCGACCGCGGCGCTGACCGAACGGGAAATCAGCAAGCTGTTTGACGTAATGACGGCGTTAAAGCAAGACGGCGTTTCAATCGTCTATATATCGCACCGAATGGAAGAGATATTTTCAATTTGCGACCGGATCACCATTATGCGGGACGGCCTCACTGTCGATACGGCGCATTTGAAAGATACTAATTTTGATGAAGTGGTCAAAAAAATGGTCGGCCGGGAGCTGACTGATCGGTATCCGACACGCACGCCGTCACTCGGCGATAAGGTGCTCGAAGTGAAAAACGCCTCAAAAAAAGGAAGCTTTTCACAGGTCAGTTTCCATGTGCGCGCCGGAGAAATCCTCGGTGTTTCCGGCTTAATGGGTGCCGGACGGACAGAAATCATGAGAGCGCTGTTTGGAATTGACCGGCTCGATTCCGGAGAGATCTGGATTTCCGGCCGAAAAATCGGCATTCGGGGTCCGGCTGATGCCATCCGCAAGGGACTCGGCCTGATTACAGAAAACCGGAAAGATGAAGGACTGCTTCTGGATACGTCCATTCGTGAAAACATCTCATTGCCGAGCCTGACCAGTTTCTCTCCGAAAGGCATCATTGATCGAAAACGTGAGGCGGAGTTCGTCGAGCTGCTGATCAAGCGGCTGACCATTAAGACCGCGTCTCCGGAAACCGCCGCGCGGCATCTATCCGGAGGAAATCAGCAAAAAGTCGTCATCGCCAAATGGATCGGAATCGGCCCAAAAGTTCTCATCCTCGATGAACCGACAAGGGGCGTCGACGTAGGCGCGAAACGGGAGATCTATTCATTAATGAATGAGCTGACCGACCGCGGAGTCGCCATCATCATGGTTTCTTCCGAGCTGCCGGAAATTCTCGGCATGAGTGACAGAATTATCGTCGTCCATGAAGGACGCATCAATGGAGAAATCAATGCGGCCGGTGCAACGCAAGAACACATCATGACACTTGCCACGGGAGGGCAGCAGAATGAAAACTGAACCAATGACATCAACTGAACAACAGCGTTTTTCCATTCATACCTTTACGCAAAAACTCGGTCCGTTTCTCGGCTTACTGATTCTTGTGCTGATCGTTTCCGTTTTAAACCCGAGTTTTCTTGAGCCGCTCAATATTCTGAACCTTCTTCGGCAGGTTGCGATTAACGCGCTGATCGCTTTCGGAATGACGTTTGTCATTTTAACGGGAGGCATTGATCTCTCTGTCGGAGCCATCCTCGCCTTATCGAGCGCATTGGTCGCCGGTATGATGGTATCAGGCATCGACCCGATCTTAGCCGTCATCATCGGCTGCGTGATCGGCGCAGTACTCGGCATGATAAACGGTTTATTAATCACAAAAGGGAAAATGGCTCCGTTTATCGCCACTTTGGCGACAATGACGGTCTTTCGCGGACTGACCCTCGTCTATACAGACGGAAATCCGATTACGGGACTCGGTACAAATTACGCGTTTCAATTATTCGGGCGCGGTTATTTTCTCGGCATCCCCGTACCCGCCATTACCATGCTGATTGCATTCGCGGCCCTATGGGTTCTTCTGCACAAAACACCGTTCGGCCGCCGGACATACGCCATCGGCGGCAATGAGAAAGCGGCGCTGATTTCCGGTATCAAAGTGCCCCGCATCAAGATCATGATCTATTCTCTGACAGGTTTATTATCGGCGCTGGCCGGAGCGATTCTGACATCACGCTTAAATTCCGCACAGCCGACGGCCGGGGAATCATACGAGCTGGACGCCATCGCAGCGGTCGTCTTAGGCGGAACAAGCCTGTCCGGCGGACGGGGACGCATCATCGGTACGCTGATCGGGGTTTTGATTATCGGAACGCTGAACAACGGCTTGAACCTTCTCGGCGTATCGTCTTTTTATCAGCTCGTCGTCAAAGGAATCGTCATTTTAATCGCGGTGCTGCTGGACCGCAAAAAATCGGCATAGTAGGAGGATCATTATGAAGAAGGCCATCATCGCGATTGCGGCATTATCACTGTTTTTACTGTCCGCCTGTTCACTTGAACCGCCCCAATGGGCAAAACCGTCAAACACCAAACATAAAAAAGAATTCACACTCGGACTTTCCGTCTCCACTTTGAACAACCCGTTCTTCGTTTCATTAAAAGACGGCGTGGTAAAAGAAGCCGAAAAACAGGGCATGAAGGTCATCATTGTCGATGCTCAAAACGATTCATCAAAACAGTCGAATGACGTAGAAGACCTGATCCAGCAGGGAGTCGATGCGCTGCTGATCAATCCGACCGATTCATCAGCGATTTCAGCCGCCGTCGAATCTGCAAATTCCCTCGGCATTCCCGTCATTGCGCTTGATCGTTCAGCCGAACACGGCAAAGTCGAAACGCTTGTCGCTTCTGACAATGTCAAAGGAGGAGAAATGGCGGCCGGCTACCTCGCCGATCAGCTCGGAAAAGACGCCAAAGTCGCGGAATTGCAGGGAGTTCCGGGCGCATCCGCGACCCGGGAACGCGGTACGGGCTTTCATCATATCGCCGACAAAAAGCTGGATGTCGTAACGAAGCAAGCGGCGGATTTTGACCGTACAAAAGGATTGACCGTCATGGAAAATCTGCTCCAGGGCCATCCTGACATCAAAGCCGTGTTCGCCCATAATGATGAAATGGCGCTCGGTGCGCTCGAAGCGATCAACAGCTCGGGCAAACACATTCTGGTTGTCGGGTTTGACGGAAATAAGGATGCGATTTCCTCCATTAAAAACGGGAAGCTGACAGCCACGGTCGCCCAGCAGCCGGAGCTGATCGGAAAACTGGCGGCGGAAGCGGCGGAACAGGTGCTGAAAGGAGAAAAAATCAAAAAAACCATTTCCGCTCCATTGAAACTTCAAACACAAAAGTAACCGTCCGATGTTTAGACTTTCGGAAAAACGTGAAAAGAAGAAGTAAAAGGAGAGATAGAGATGAAGAAAACAGCCAAAGCGGCATCCATCCTGGCCCTTGCAGCGGGAATATCAGCGGCTTCAGCTGCCGGAATAACGCCTCTTCCTGAGACACACGCGCAAGAAGCGGTCAAGATTGACGATCTGTACAGCTATCCGCTTGACTCTTATCTCGTTTCCGCGGAAGCATTGAACGTCAGAACAAAAGCATCGGCTGTCAGCCCGAAAGCTGATGTTCTTCATTTAGGCGACAGCTTAAAAATCGTTTCATTCCAGAACGCAGACTGGGCAAAAGTCCATTATAAAAACGGAAAAACAGGATTTGTATCTACTCATTATATTGTTAAAGAAGCAACAACCGTAAAAACGACCGCAAAAACTAAAGTATTTACAGAAAACCGAGCAGTCAAAGCTTCTCTTGCTAAAAATACGAGCGTTTCTTTCTTAGGATGGAAAAAAACTGCCGGCGGCGGCATTGATTTCGGCTGGGCGCTTGTCGATTACGGCGGCGCAACTGGATACATCAGCACAAAAGATCTGCAAAAACTGACATAATTTCAAAAACGGATTTCGCACATTCACCGCGAAATCCGTTTTTTTTCTTTCTGACAGTCAAAATTGTCGGGAATTCGAAATATTTCTCAGGAAATATTGTCACATAAAGACGAATGCATCATGCATCAGCGGATCATTTTAAAATGATTTCTTTATGTAATCCGCCAGACTTCTCGCATTGTCACGAATATTCGCCGCACCCGCCCCATTTACACCGTACAGCGCGAAAGCCGGCAAATAGGTCATACCCGTAAAATTAGCCATTGCCTGAAACGGCCTTAAAAGCTCGCTCAATGTAAAGTGGTTGGAACCGCCTGCCTGGTATGCATCCTCCCCGGCACCTACGGAAACAGCCAGCAGTAATTCTTTGCCATGCAGCGCCTTGCCTTTGGAGCCGTAAGCCCAGCCGTACGACAGCACATGATCCATCCATGTTTTTAAAAGCGGAGGCGCACTGTACCAGTACAGCGGAAATTGAAATACGATCCGGTCATACTGTTCGCACAGCTGGCGTTCCTTTTCCGCATTGATTTTCCCGTCCGGATATTCTTTATAAAGCTCACGGACCGTAATGTCATCGTGATTTTTTAATTCTTCTGTCCACGCCTTATTGACCACTGAGTTTTCCATGTCAGGGTGAACCGCCAATACCAAAACTTTCACAGCTACCACACCTTTCCCTTTTGACTGTATTTTACCTAATCATTGCCGGTTCAGCCAAATAAAAAGAAAGCCCGGGAGAAGGGACTGACCCCCGTTTTTGAGACAGGGATCAAAACACCTTTAAGCAGCCAGCTGTCGGTATGTGACCGGCGGCTGGTTGTTTAGTTTCGTTTGAATACGAATGTTGTTATAATAGTGTATATAGGTTTCGACAGTTTGTTCTACGATGGTCGTCGTAGTGCTTTCCAACCTGTCGAGGTAGAACGTTTCAGACTTTAGTGAGGAATGAAACGATTCGATGGAGGCATTATCAGCGGGCGTCCCTTTGCGGGACATGCTCATGGTAATGCCTTTTGTTTTAACAGCTTTCTGATACTCATAAGATGTATAAACAGAACCTTGGTCACTATGTAACACGCAGTTCTCTGGCAGTGCGGGCAGCTGATCAAGTGTGTGTAAGACAAAGTCTGTGTCCTGTCTATCGCTAATCGTAAAAGCAATCACTTCTCCATTGTATAAATCCAATATACTGGAAAGATACAATGGTTTCTGCCCATAAGGCAAATATGTGATATCCGTTACTAGCTTTTCCAGAGGGCGATCAGACTGAAAGTTTCGATCCAATATATTCTCGGCCACGGCATATGGCTGCCCATTCTTCTTGCGCTTTTTCACCTTAACCCGGCATTGCCACTGATTCTTCTGCATAATGCGCTGAACCGTTTTATGATTCATACGCATTCCCTTTTTTAATATGGCTGTGATTTTCCGATAGCCATATCGATACTTGTGTTCTCGGCACAACGTGCCGATTTGTTTTTCTAAATGGTATTTAGGGTTATCTTTCATCAGATTCTTCTTCCAACGATAATAAGATGCTCGTGAGATACCTAAATGAATACAGATATCCTTTATGGTCATTGTGCCGCGCAATGCTTCTACAAGCTCGACTGGCGTTTCGCTATCAGCTTCCTTTCCAATTCGTTGTACTTTTTTAACACTTCGTTCTGTTGTCTCAGATAACGATTTTCTGCCTGAAGTTTCTCTAATTCGGAAGAATACTCTGGACCTTTTCCATAAGAATATTGCTTTCCGACAGGTTGTTCGAATCGATGTGTATCCCCAGCTTTATACCACCTGACCCATGTCTGCACCTGCGTCTTATTCTTTATATTCAATTCCTGCATGATCTCCTTCACAGGCACGCCCGCCAATCTCATTTCTACAGCCTTCTGTTTGACTTCAACCGGATAACTCACTCTTGCCCTCATAGAAAAACACCTCCAAGTCTAATTTCGGATAACAACGATCCGTTTTCAAACTTGAAGGTGTTTTTTGTTTGTCTCATATTATGGGGTCAGTCCCAGAAAAACGGGCTTTCTTTTTTCATTTATTCAGGGCTTCCTTCGGTTGTTTCAATGTCCTTCGCGAAATTCGGATTATCTAAATTCGCGTTGAAAAAGTCCGCCGTATTCGGAAGCTTGAGGTTCATGTTCATTTTTTGAGAAATGGTCACTTTGCAATCTTTAATGATATAGTCAAACACATGTCCGCCGGAATTGCGGCCTTCATCAATGAAGTGCAAGTGATACCCGGAAACAGCGATGCCGTTTGCGTAACCCGGCGTCCAGAAGCCGGCGATCGTTCCCTGAATGTCGTCAAAGTTGAACACAGGCTGTGTTTTCACCGCTTCGATCATCGGAACGTACGGTTTCTCCTGACGTTCTACCGTTCTCGTCTGCACCTTTTTAAATACACCGTCTAAACGGATCGCATAAAATAAGTTTTTACTAGGCAGAAGGCTGGCCATTTCCTGCTCGAATTCTTCACGGGTCATTTCGCCGTCGATCGTATGCGTCATATCCGGTGTGAAAAATGTGAATGAACAGAATGGTGACAGGTCTCCGCCTTTAACAGGCGTAGCCGTTCCGTCGCCGCGCAGACGATAGAATTGTCCGTCAAATCCGATTAATTCGCCGTCCAGTTTGTTGAAAGTGCCGATTCCGAAATCACCGAACTTCGGAATGTCAGCCATATCAAAATCTCCGTCATATACTCCGTCCAGCAGAGATGTCATTGTTGATACTTGATAGATCTGATCCTCAGGTGAGCCTTTTTCTCCGCGGCTCATCACTTGGATGTCGTTTGCATTTTTCATTCTCTTCACTCCTTTTAAATTAGGCTGTTTTAGAAAACAGGTCATGGTGCGCAGAGTGCTAGAGAGCTTTTGCTTTCATTCTTTCTTTGAATTGCTTCGGAAGCATGTCACTTGATAAATGAACGTTGTCACTGTAATCGACAGGAATGTCGATGATGACAGGTCCTTCTGTGTTCAAGCCTTTTTGCAGCACGTCTGCCAGCTGTTCCGGTGACTCGACACGCAAGCCGGTGGCGCCGAAGCTTTCTGCATATTTTACGATGTCAATGTTTCCGAAATCTACGCATGATGTACGGTTATATTTTTTCATTTGCTGGAATGCGACCATATCATATGTGCTGTCATTCCATACAAGGTGAACGATCGGCGCTTTTAAGCGGACTGCCGTTTCCAGTTCCATTGCGGAGAACAGGAATCCTCCGTCTCCTGAAACGGATACGACTTTTTCACCCGGATTCACCAATGTGGCGGCAATCGCCCAAGGAAGCGCTACGCCCAATGTCTGCATGCCGTTGCTGATCATCAGCTTCAACGGCTCATAAGCGCGGAAGTAGCGGGACATCCAGATCGCATGAGAACCGATATCGCAAGTGACGGTGACGTCGTCATCAATTGCATTGCGCAGTTCTTGGACGATTTGCAGAGGATGCGCTCTGTCGGATTTATGATCGCTTGGCGCCTTCTCGCTGTCTGATAGCATTTGTTTTAATTCGCTCAGCACTTCTTTTTCACGGCTGCCCATTTCAAATGTCACAGCGTCGTGTTCAATTTGTTTAACCGTAGCGGCGATATCACCTAATAATTCTAATTCCGGCTGATACGCATGATCGATATCGGCCTGAATTTCGTCAAGATGGATAATAGCACGGTCGCCGTTTACGTTCCAGAACTTCGGATCGTATTCAATCGGATCATAACCGATCGTTAATACGACATCCGCCTGTTCAAGCAGAAGATCGCCCGGCTGGTTGCGGAACAGTCCGATCCGGCCGAAATATTGGTCCTCAAGCTCTCTGGACAATGTGCCGGCCCCTTGGTACGTTTCTACGAAAGGCAGTTTTGTTTTGGCAAGCAGCTTGCGGATTTGTTTTACCGCCTCCGGTCTTCCGCCTTTCATGCCGACTAACAGAACGGGAAGTTTCGCCGTCTGGATTTTCGCGATAGCCGCGCTGACCGCTTCTTCCGGTGCAGGGCCTTGTTTCGGCGCCGGCACGCTGCGTACGTTTTTGACGTTTGTGACTTCATTCACAACATCCTGCGGAAAGCTCACAAAAGCCGCGCCTGCCTGACCTGCTGACGCTGCCCTGAAGGCGTTTGTTACCGCTTCTGGTATATTCCCTGTTTCCTGTACTTCTACACTGTATTTTGTGATCGGCTGAAATAGTGCCGCATTGTCTAATGATTGGTGTGTCCGTTTTAACCGGTCCGCGCGAATCACGTTTCCCGCCAGTGCCACTACCGGATCACCTTCTGTATTAGCCGTTAACAAGCCGGTCGCTAAGTTGGATGCCCCCGGGCCTGAAGTAACGAGACAAACGCCAGGTTTTCCTGTCAGTCTTCCGACAGCCGCTGCCATAAACGCAGCGTTCTGTTCGTGACGGCATAAAACCAGTTCAGGTCCTTTATCTTTTAACGCATCAAATACTGCATCAATTTTTGCACCCGGAATGCCAAAAACATGTGTGACACCTTGCTCCACTAAGCAATCAACAACAAGCTCCGCCCCGCGATTTTTTCCAGAGGTTCTCAGTTCATTTGTTGCTTTTGCCAACACCCTCACTCCTTATTATGCATATTAAATATAAAATTTTAAGTAATTTGTGATATTATTCACTATACACCCTTTGGAAATTGACCTCCAATATCAATTCGCCGTATGATTAATATGTTTCACGAATAATTAACAAAGGGAAAGGAATGGATAAGGATGGAGCTTCGCCATCTTCAATACTTTATTGCCGTCGCTGAAGAACTTCATTTCGGCAAAGCCGCGCTTCGGTTAAATATGACACAGCCGCCTCTCAGCCAGCAGATCAAACAGCTTGAGAAAGAAGTCGGCGTGACTTTATTAAAGCGCACGAAACGGGTTGTTGAGCTTTCAGCTGCCGGAGAAAGTTTTTTGAAACACAGCAGAAACGCGATCGAACAAATAGACAAAGCGATTGAAATGGCGCAGAGGACGGCGCGGGGAGAGCTCGGCCGGCTTGTCGTCGGTTTTGTCGGCTCAGCCACATATGAATTTCTGCCGCCGATCATTCGGGAATTCCGCGAAAAATTCCCCTCCGTCAAGCTTGATCTGCGTGAAATCTCTTCTTTCAGACAGCAGGAAGAGCTTCTGAAAGGCAACATTGATATCGGCATCCTTCATCCGCCTTTACAGCATTCGGCCTTACATATGGAAAAGGTGCAGAGCAGTCCTTGCATTCTGGCCTTGCCGAAGCAGCACCCGCTTACCGCCAAAGAGACAATCGACATTCAGGATTTAGAAAATGAACCGATTATCACACTGGCGAAAGAAACGTGGCCGACTTTATACCTGGAATTTGTAAACTATTGCGAGCAGGCGGGCTTTAAACCGAAAATCGTTCAGGAAGCGACGGAGTATCAAATGGTAATCGGATTGGTAAGCGCCGGAATCGGTGTAACCTTCGTGCCTTCTTCAGCTAAAAAGCTGTTTAATCTCGAAGTCGCCTATCGCGACATCAATCAGGTTCAGCTTACCGCCGATTGGGTCATCGCCTATCGCAAGGACAACCAAAACCCGATCCTGAAACATTTCTTGGAGATTATCAATAAACGCCAGGCTTTATTGCAGGCGGATAAGGAAAAAGTATAAAAAAGAGGACGCCGAGAAGCAGCCTCTTTTTTTTGTGCTTTTATGGAATTTTACTAAATTAGTAGAAACGCTCAGTACACCTTTCGGCCTGTACTCGTATACATACAGTACAACTGATCAGGAGGGATAAAAATAACGGGGCGGCAATGACCCATCCAAAAAGGAGGCAGAACACATTACACATATTAGCGTCATATTGACCCTGATTGCTTTCTTTGTGACCATTATTTTTATTTTTTGGAGACCCCGGGGATTAAATGAAGCCGTTCCGGCATCGCTGGGCGCCATTTTCGTTTTGTTATGCGGAACCGTTTCCTTTCATGATTTGGGAGATATAGGTTCTAAAGTCACCGGAGCATCGATCACCATTATTTCCACAATGATTATGGCGATCGCGCTCGAAAGCTTCGGTTTTTTTAATTGGGCGGCAGCCAAGCTGCTCCATCGCGCCAGAGGATCAGGCATCCGGCTGTTTTGGCTGACCAACCTGCTTTGTTTTTCAATGACGCTCTTTCTGAATAATGACGGCAGCGTCTTAATCACCACTCCTATTTTACTGTTGGTATTAAAGTATCTCGGACTTAAAAAACATCATAAAACGCCCTATTTAATCAGCGGCGTCTTAATCGCGACCGCGGCAAGCACTCCTATCGGCGTCAGTAATATCGTCAATTTAATTTCTCTCAAAATGATAGGCATGGACCTTTATTTGTACACCAATATGATGTTTATCCCCGGCACGCTGGGGCTCGTGTTTATGGCCTTTCTGCTGTTTGCTGTTTTTTACCGCCGCTTGCCGAAACAGCTCCCCGATATTCCGGTTCATTTTGAGTCACTGGAACACAAAAGATATCATCCGCTCCTGCCTCCGCCAGATCAGGCCCAAAACAGCCGTACGAAAATCATGTTTTGTGTTTTGGCGTTTGTATTGTTAGTGCGGGTCAGTCTGTTTGCCGCTTCATACAGCGGCATATCCGTTTCACTTGTGGCAGTCATCAGTTCAGTCATCCTGCTTGCCTGGAGATGGTTTCATTTGAAAATCAGTCCGGCAGACTTATTAAGGAAAGCGCCCTGGCATATCTTTGTTTTTGCCTTCACGATGTACATTATCATCTACGGACTGCATAATATCGGACTGACCGCATTGCTTGTTCAGTATATTGAGCCTTATGTCTCACAAAGCATTGCCCACGCGGCATCTATTATGGGTATTGCTACATCCGTCCTCTCTAATTTGTTTAATAACCATCCTGCCCTAATGATCAGCACCTTGACATTAACTGAAATGTCAATTGACCCCTTAACCGTAAAAATCATTTATTTGGCTAATATTATCGGCAGTGATATCGGATCATTGCTTCTGCCGATCGGGACATTAGCCACACTGATCTGGATGCATATCATCAGACAGCACGGCGAAAAAGTCTCTTGGTCAGAATATATCAAAACGACCATTGTCGTTGTCCCTCTCACCGTTGTGTTTACCATTACCGTTTTATATGTTTGGATCAGCTGGATATATCTTTAGCTCCGATGAAAAAAACTGCCTGCTGTATAAGAGAGGCAGTTTTATCATTTATGGGAGGTGCATGGTTTTTAAATGATTCAATTTCCAAAAGACCGTATCTCCGTCCGCATTGGTCAATTCAAGAATGTTATCTGAGACGTCCTTTAACAGCCCCACTTTATTCGGTATATCTCCTAAATCCAGAATAATCAATTTGCCGGTATATTTTTTTAATTGCTCCTCAAAATTCCGGACAAGGGGCACACTAGCGGGAACGACCGGCAGTTCTGAGCTGTTTAATGTATACGGCGTCTGCTCATCGGAATATGGTGTCAGCCATTTTAAATGATGCATTGAGATGAAAAGCGTCTTATAAACCGGAGAGAAGAAAACAAAATAATCGTTTAAAACACTTGTTACATACCCATGAATGGACCGGTCTCCCGTAACGAATATTTCTGTAAATCTGCCTTTTATATGCTGGAGGGTATTCCGGTAAGAAAATGAATGTTCCTGTTTTTCAGGATGCGGACTTTCTTCTCTTGTGTACGGCCCTTTATTCTCATCATCCGGCACAGTCAAAGTCATCCGCTGCAGATGCAGCAGCGGGATATAAAGAAAAGTCCGGCCGTCGTAGATCACAATGATATCATGACCGATATCCAAAAGAGTTCCTGAAAATGTTGTATTTCCCGATATCTCAATATCGACCTGTTTATCCAGAAATCTGCTTAACCCAGCCATTTCATCCTCCCCTCCCCTCGTTTTCGGACAATCTTTCCGGTCATTTACGGCCGTGTTTCCACCGGTAATCTATTGTTCTTAATACAGTGGCGTAGCTATAAGATTCATCTTTTTCCCGTTTTGAGGATCGTCCGGACTTTGATGATCTTTTCGATTTTTTAGAGGAAGTCTGCTGCTCTTCATGTGATTCTTCTTCAGCGCACTCTTTCTCATCTTTATTCTCGTCTTTTTTGGCCGCTCCTTTTGCCCCTGCGCTGATGCTCTTGATATGAAAAGGATAGATCCGCAGCACTTCTTTATCTTTCACAAGAGTATAGTGGCCGTCAGAATTATCCACAAGTATACCTTCAACAGCTTCAGGGCCTCCGCGGTTGATGGAAACCCATTTGTGGATCAGGCGTTTAAATATGCCGTGAAAATCATCAGCCATTTCAAATTCCGGGCGCTCCTCCTCTTGGCCGTCCTCTTCTTGTTCGGCGCTGATGCTTTTGACATGGTCGGCGTTAAAATAGACGATTCCGTCATCTTCCGTTTCCAGCACGAGAAAATCATCCCCTGTTTCGTGAAGCTTTCCTCTTTTCGATTCCGGACCTCCCTGATTCAATTGCACCGTGCGATTGGTCATCCTGCTGATCAAGTCTTGAAAATCATCAGCTTTCACGCATTCTGCCGGCTCAACCGGCGATAAGGTCTCACTCGTATTTTCCGTTACGCTTTTCACGTGCTTCCATTGATAGTAAACGATTTTATTATCAACCTGAAGAGCGATATAATCCGATTGAATGTCTGCCAATCTTCCTGTCTTGGACTCCGGGCCTCCCCGATAGACTGTAATCACTTTTCCTTCCATCGCATGCAGAAAGTTGTCATCAGACCGATGCCGATTCGTATTGCGTTTCATCTATTGTCCTCCTAGTCATATTTCTCATTAATATCAAACATAATGCATATATACGTATCCCGATTCTTTTCGGGAACTGGTTCACCAGCCTATTTGTAAAAATCTTTCTTCCTTTCAATCAGATATTCCACTGCTCTAACTCGCTGCTGATGAAAGCGGACCGTTCCTTAATGTATTCGCAAATCACATCAGGCTCCCGGTCAAAGCGGTCAAGCTCATCTTTTTTATAAGGATCCTTCGCGACATGCGGCCTGATCAGCTCATACAGCGACATGACCTTCGGCTTCATATGTTCAATGGTAAACCGGGTCTGAAGCGTCTCTTCCAAAAGCTGTTTGTACGCTTTGCGGAAATACGGTTCATCTAGAAGTCTTGCGGTCAAGGTATTAAATCCTTGTATTCTGACATAATCAGCCTCCATACGGTCACCGTGAATATCTCTTCCCCACGTCGCATCGTAATCCCACGGAATGACTTCAAAAAGTCCCGTTTCATGGCTGCGGTACAAGGCGTAATTATGAACAAACCCATCGTAGTTTGAGGTAAACACGATGCCCGCGAGCCACCGCAAATACTTATCTGCGTCCAAGTGTTTTACAATTTCTCCCTTGAACTCTGACTTCGGCACGGTATTAATTTTATAAATCATATCCTGCAGATAAAAATCGTCTTCTTTCGTTCCCGTTTTCTTTTCATAGCCAAGTTCGAGCGATGTTTTCGTGTCCCGCTCCAAATCACTGACGAGGGAAAAATTTGCATCATCATCCACCGCGTAAAAAACAGCGCCGTCAGCCAGGTTCCGTTTCGCCAGAAAATATTCATCCACTGACTCCAGCTCAAGGTACACACCCTCATATTTGCCGTTGATCTGCAAGGATACGAAATTCGCCTTTGGTGACAGCGTTCCAAGCTCCGCGAAGAAATCGAGAGACAGCTTATTCCGCATCATCGACGGATCTTTGTACTCGGCGTTTAAATGTATTTCTTTAGCCCTGCGAAATGTTTTCGGCGAATAAAAAGTGACGTGATACGATTTTTTCTTAAAGTCTCTAATATGAGAGCCGCGGTACGCCAGATCAATGTCAAGCCGTTTTTGATTTACTCTCAGCACCGCGGGCACCGGATCATCATCCCAAATGTCTTTTTTCAGCTCCAACAAGTCCTTCGGGTGAATAAACAGCTGGTATAAAGGCAATGCTGATTGGTCTTTCACCTGAAAACCTCCTTGTATTAATTTAGGCTGTGCTTTTTCGATAAAACTCAGCGGAACACACATACACTTTTTTTATCCATGCGTACTATGTGGTAGTAAGGATCGCATCCTTAAAACATATATCAAGAGGAGGTTTCAAAATGGGCCACTATTCCCATTCTGATATCGAAGAAGCAGTAAAATCCGCAAGCACCGAGGGATTGAAAGATTATTTGTACCAAGAACCAAAAAGCAGTAAGAAAAGAAAGTCCCGCAAAAATAAAAAATCTCGCAGCCACAAGAAATCACGTTCTCACAAAAAATCTCGCAGCCATAAAAAATCATGCCGCTCTCACAAAAAATCTCGCAGCCATAAAAAATCACGTTCTCACAAAAGATCCCGCAGCCATAAAAAATCGCGTTCTCACAAAAGATCCCGCAGCCATAAAAAATCGCGTTCTCACAAAAGATCCCGCAGCCATAAAAAATCACGTTCTCACAAAAAATCACGCAGCCATAAAAAATCACGTTCTCACAAAAAATCCCGCAGCCGTAAAAAATCGTGCCGCTCTCACAAAAAATCCCGCAGTCAGAAAAAATCGTGCCGCCGCAAGAAAAAACGCACTCAGAAAAAACCTTACCGTTCTACTAAAAAACCAAGCCATAAAAAAGACGATTACTGCACCAAAACAGAGTACTGGAAAGACGGAAATGTCTGGGTTGTAAAGAAAAACTATAAGAAGTAATCCCCCAACAACCTCATATCACTTGTAAATAGGCTGCCGGCTAAACGGAAGCCTTTTTCCTCAAACAGATATATGCCACGAAATAAGATATGCAGCCGGGTTTCTTTTGTTGTGCTTCCGAATTTTCTTTCGGTATAATCAGGTCATACGAAAAAGAAAGGCGGCTGACATGATGCATATCTTACGAGCAGACGAATTGAACGCGAAAGATACCTACAAATTGCTTTCGGGCACAGTAGTTCCCCGGCCGATTGCATTTGTCACTACGCGTTCATCTATCAATGGCGCCGTAAACGCGGCGCCCTTCAGTTTTTATAACGTTGTCTCCGCAGATCCGCCGCTTCTTGCCATTTCTGTAAACCGCGCGGAGGGGCAGCAGAAAGACACTGCGAGAAACATCATCGCTCATCAGGAATTCGTCGTGCATGTCAGTGATGAGTCCATCAT
Organism: Bacillus sp. 5RYD7K; assembly: GCF_059831465.1. Classification (NCBI taxonomy): domain Bacteria; kingdom Bacillati; phylum Bacillota; class Bacilli; order Caryophanales; family Bacillaceae; genus Bacillus; species Bacillus sp. 5RYD7K. Next base: position 1,277,192 of record NZ_CP191200.1, on the reverse strand, counting down.
TGAAGACATTAACAAAACGGCAGCGAGGCTTGGCCCTGATGTCAGCGAGCTTGACATGACAGACCTTTCCGTGACAGACAGCACCTGCATCAGCGTTCCCGGTATAAAAGAAGCGAAGGTCAGATTTGAATGTATACTCGAACGCCACCTTCCGTTCCAAAATGACGGCGGGGAAACGACGACAGATCTCATCATCGGCAGAGTCGTTTGTTTTCATTTGAATGATCAAGTATATGATGCCGATAAAGGCTACATACGGACCGATGAACTGCAGCCGGCGGCGAGGCTCGCGGGGAATGAATACGCCAGACTCGGGAAGACATATACGCTTGTCCGCCCGACCTGAAACAGGAGCCAATATAATAGAAGAAACTAGTCAAAAAGACCCCTTTTAAAAGGGGTCTTTTTTTATCTGTTAACCATTTAACTCAGTCTAATGTCTTATAAAAGATTAAAACTTACAAGGTCCTCATCCGTATGAAACGAGTGACACATTTTTAGGGGGCAGACGATGGATTTCATTCAGTTACTGATTTTTTCAGCCGTATTTATTTTGCTCAGCCTTATGTTTCACGTATTTGCCGACAAAGTTCTCCATTTGCCAAAGCCTGTTAAAAAGCAGAAACCGATAAACAGCACACATCGATTAATCGAAATCACACTGCTTATTTCAGGCATCGCAGCGGTGTCATTATTCGATGAAATGTACGTATTTGCGGGAGTTGTTTCCATGCTTTTTTGCTGCAGCGGCTTAATGGAGCGGCGGCACCGGCGGGAGAAAAAGCAATATGTGTACGATTCGTTTTACGCGGGTTTATCTGCCTCGCTTGGCGTGCTTATTTTTTTCATCAGTTAGCGTAGCTCTATACTCCTGCGGCCGCTCCGTCGCCGCGCGGGTCGGCACCGCCTTGGAGAAAACCTTCGTCATCAATGACGATCGCTGCCGCGTGTCCCATGATCCGGTCAAAATCGCTAACCGTCTCGACGCGGTGGCCGCTTCGCTTTAATGCTTCTCTCGTTTCACGGCTGATCCGGCTTTCGACCCTCAGCCCTTCATACGCCTCTCCCCATGTCCGTCCCCACACCCAGCGCGGCTCACTGACCGCCTGCTGCGGGTCCATGTTGTAATCAATGATGCGTGTAATCAGCGCCGTCTGAGTTTGCGGCTGGCCTTCTCCTCCCTGGGTGCCGTACAGGATGTGCGGCTTCCCTTCTTTACAGGCCATCGCCGGCATGAGGGTGTGGAAGGTCCGTTTGCCGGGTTCGAGCGTATTGACATGAGATTCATCCAGCGAAAAAAATGACCCGCGATTTTGCAGCAGAATGCCCGTCTCCCCCGCCGTAACGGCTGACCCGAACTCAAAATAAAGGCTCTGTATAAAGGAAACGGCATTTCCTTCCGCATCTCTGACGGCGGCATAAGCAGTGTCGCTTCCGACCGGACGGCTTACCGCCGGCGCAGCCGTGTAACCGATTTCTTCCGCCAGCTGCTTTGCATACTGTTTATCCAGTAACCGATCCAGCGGAATATGAGAAAACGCCGGATCAGTCAGCACTTCATTCCGATGCTGAAAACTCTTTTTCAGCGCCTCGATCAGCAGATGATAATATTCAAAGGAGCCGTGTTCGATCTTAGAAAAATCATAGTTTTCCAATATATTGAGCGTCATTAAGCCTGTAAACCCCTGTGAATTCGGGGGAGCCTGATAGATGCGGTACCCGCGGTAATCAGAGGATACCGGGTCCGACCACTCGCCGCGATGGGCTTTAAAGTCATCAAGCGTCAGACGGCTGCCGTTGTTTTGCAGAAATGATGTGATGCTTTGGGCGATATCCCCTTCGTAAAAAGCGCTCCTGCCTTTTTCGGCAAGCTGCTCCAAGCTGGCCGCCAGATCCTTCTGGACAAACCGCTCGCCGGGCATGGGCGCTTTTTTGTTTCTCGTAAAAATGGCTGAGGTATAAGGTGTTGAGGCTAAAAGAGCGAGATTTCGTTCTGTGTGGGCGCACTGGTCGGCGGACACCGGGAATCCGTCTGCCGCATAATCAAGGGCGGGCTTCAGCACCTCAGCGAACGAAAGACGCCCGTACGCCGAAAGCACGGCATCCCAGCTGTCCGCCATTCCCGGAACGGTAATGGCGCTTTCTGTACCGCGCATCGGTATCGCTTCTCTGCCTCGATACAAGTCTCTCGTCACATGTTTTCCTGAGCGGCCGCTCCCGTTGTAAGCTTTGATTCGGCCCGTTTCTTGATGGTAAGTAAGCCAAAATGAATCTCCGCCAAGCCCCGTCATATGCGGATACACGACTGCCAGGCAGGCGCTGACCGCCACCGCTGCATCAAACGCGTTTCCGCCCTTTTCAAGAATGCCGGCCCCCGCCTGGGAAGCAAGATAATGCGGACTGACGACCATTTGTTTCGTTCCGATGATAGAAGTATTCATGGCAAGCCCCTTTACAAATTTTCTCAAGTATAAAAAGCAGCACCGACGGCATCCACTTTTCTGAGAGAAAATCTCACACACTATTTTCTTTTCGATAAGAAAAAATCAATATTTATTACGTAACGAAAACAATTAAAAAATTTATCCTTCATACCGTAAGATTTCATGATACAATAATGTCTACCAGATGAAGGAAGGTGAAGCCGATTGGAACATGAGTACAGCATTCCGAACCTTGTACTTGATGAAACGGATAAACATATTCTCTCGATTTTGCACGAGGAAGGGAGGATTTCCTATACAGACTTAGGAAAGCGGGTTAATCTGTCGCGTGTGGCGGTTCAGCACCGCATCCAGCATTTAATGGATGCCGGCGTAATTGAAAAATTCACCGCTGTCATCAACCCGGCGAAAATCGGCCGCCATGTGTCCGTGTTTTTTAATGTCGAAGTGGAGCCGCAGTATTTGGAGGAAACAGCGTTAAAGCTTGAAAAGGAGCCGGCCGTGACAAGCCTTTATCACATGACCGGACCGAGCAAGCTGCATATGCACGGCATTTTCGCAAATGATCAGGAGATGGAAGAGTTTTTGACAAAACGGCTCTATACGCAAAAAGGCGTCGTCAGCGTCGATTGCCAAATGCTGATTAAACGGTATAAAAGCAGAATGGGCATGAAGCTGTAAGGAGGACACGGCAATGAAAAACCCCTATTGGGACATTACGGCGGCAATGGTGCGAACAGGCATTCTCGGATTCGGGGGCGGCCCGTCCGTGATTCCGCTCATCCGCCATGAAGCCGTCAATAAATACAAATGGATAGATGATGATGAATTCGGAGAAATATTAGCGATCGCAAATGCGCTTCCCGGACCGATTGCCACAAAAATGGCTGCGTACTTGGGCTTTAAGCTGAAAGGCACGTTAGGCGCAATCTTGGCAACCCTCGCCCACATTCTGCCTACATGCCTTGCGATGGTAGGCTTGTTTGCCGCTGTAAATGTGTTAAGCCATTCAGCGGTTGTTGCCGGCATGATTGGCGCCGTCACGCCGGTGATCGCCGTCATGCTCGGCATCATGGCGTACGAGTTTGGCCAAAAAGCGCTAAAAGGTTTCGGCTGGGTCACCGGCATCCTGTTTTTTATCATCGCTTTTATCGGTCTGCAAACACTGCAGATCAATCCCGGCTTTGTCATTATTATTTTCTTAGCATACGGCGCGTTTCATTTTAAATTGAAAGACAAAATCACAAATAAACGTTCAAAAGATAAAGGAATGTCGGCTTCATGATGATGATCTATTTATTTATGGCGTTTTTTATTGCAAATGTACTCGGATATGGCGGCGGCCCTGCGTCTATCCCGCTCATGTTTGAAGAAGTCGTCAACAGATACAGCTGGCTCTCAAACGATCAATTCTCAAACATGCTCGCCCTTGCGAACGCATTACCCGGCCCGATCGCCACTAAAATCGCCGCGTATGTTGGCTACAGCGCAGGCGGATGGCCCGGCTTCCTGATTGCGCTGATCGCCACCGTCGTACCGTCAGCACTCGCATTGATCGTGCTGCTTCGCATCATTCAGCGCTTCCGCCAATCACCCGTCATCAAAGGCATGACGCTGTCCGTCCAGCCCGTCATCGCCGTCATGATGCTCATTCTTACGTGGCAAATCAGCGCAGACGGCATCAAAGCGATCGGCTGGATTCAATCACTAGTCATTGCGGGGATTTCCCTCCTTGCCCTGACAAAATTCAAGCTGCATCCGGCCTTTCTGATTATCGCGGCGTTTTTGTATGGAGGTCTTGTGGTTCCTCATTTGTAGAAAAAAGCACCTGGACAGGTGCTTTTTTCTAGTATTCATTTTTCATTTCTTTCATAAAAATATGATCCAATTGTGTTGTTAATTCTTTAAGTCCTGTACACATAATATCCTCTAAAGGATTTTCCCAATCTCCGTTTTTTATCAGTTCAATGCCATAACTGCCGGTTGGATCCCCTTCTGGGTACCATCCTACGTCAAGCAACAAGTTTTTTGCCTTATGAGAGATTTGCAGAAGATCTTGATTGAAGTCAAATAACCACGCATCATCATTTGCCTCTAGAGTCTTAGGGTCAGTATCTTTTAATGAAATATAATCAACAGTCCAACCAGTTGGTATCCTAAGCCTTAAGAAATTGGGAACCTTTTGGCTTAGCGGATGGAAACCCTCTAAAACCCCACTTCCCACAGTCCAGATTTGATATTCTAACTCTTCTAATAATTGCTCTATTTCATTAAAAGATTTTTCTTCATAAATCTTTTCTGTTTTTAAACCCGCTACTTTGACATGGTATTGATCATTTTTAAATATTGCCTTAATAACAGCATTATGTTTTTCATTTTGCAGTATTAGCAGTTCAAATTCTTCTATTCTATTTTTTGAGTTTACATTGTTCAGTACTACAGACCAGCCATTACAGATTTTTAGTGGCTGAAATTGAGAAATTTGATCTCTGTCCATCCAGTTGCTCCTTGTACTTTGTTGGCCTATCTTTAAAAAGCTTCATCATTCTAAAAAAACTTGCCGATACAACACAGCAAGTTTTTATATATAGTAATTCTAATACATCAGTAAACCAATGCATCTCCTAATGTTAATCTCCGGAATGCATATTAGCTTTTAGAACATCTAATTTAATATATTTACTTACCATGAGAACCTCTGTTAGCAACTACTCATTTCCTAAGCTTTATTTTTTATAAGGTTCAATGCTATAACTTCCGGTTCAATCTCCTTCTGGGTACACCCCAAATAAACTAATCATTCATATCTTTAGGGGGTATAAAAGCGACTAATTGACCTTCAGGATATATACCTTTCCATCCACAAGGCCATCCGCCTGTTTTATACACTTGAAACATTTTCTCAAAAAGATTGTCTTTATTACCGTTTACTAGACGATTGATTGCACATTTATACAGATCTGACTCTACTTCTTCAGCAATATCCCAAAAATCCATAGGAATGAAATCTTCAGAATAGTTATCATCAGAATTGAAAATATTCGACAATTCTTCATCTAATGTTTTTAAGTGATCATCACTTAAAATTATCCCCAATAACTGTCCGCTTTCATTTGATTTTACATCTTGCCAAACTACTTCAACTTCATCAGTATCTTGAGACCACGCTAATTGTTGCGCTATCTCAAAATCTTCTATAAGTGTAATATCAGACAAATTCCGATTATTATTCTTAAATAATTCTCCGTGCTTAATAAAGTCAATTACCTCTTCCACTAAATCGCTATATTTACCGTAACTACTCATTTATTTAACCACCTTTCCCATAATTCCTCTGTAGCCCCCCCACCTCTTTGCCAAATAGGAAGCTTTTTGTTTTGACCCCTTTTATAAAATTTTTCTACATTTTTGATTTTCGATTTATAAAGAGGTATTCCTTTTTCTACCCCTAATTTTAGTTTTTGCTGTAATTCATAGACTTGTTGTTCTAAAACTTCAACATTTTCATTAATGTCCATTTTATTTAACTGTTTTTTTACAACATTATTATAAACACTGTGATAACCTCTATGTCTAGACAAAGTACTTATTGCCTCTGCAGGGATTGGTAAGAAAATACCGTTCGATGCATGATTTGTTTCCATTCCAATTTTTTTAATTATAGGATGGTTATATAGTTCTCCAGGAATAATATGTTGGGCTTGGTATCCAGTCCATTTTGATGACCGCGTTAATCCCATAGATTCTAACAAGTTTTTCCCAAGTTCAGTCGAATCACTTTTTGTTGTATGCCCCGGTCGTCCCGGTATTTTCCTCTTCTGCTCTATCATCGGACCCTTAGTGCCTTTACCACTGCCCGCCATCTTCACAATCCCAAGATCTTTCACAGCTTTCGTTTTCACATCAGCATGAATGATTGGGAAAGTTGCGCCATCCGGTGTGACAGTCTTGTGGACGCGAATTTTTACATTCGTTGGGACTTTGAATTCTTTTACTTGGTCTAGAATCTTTTTCCCTTTTTCAACTTTTGCTGCTTGTGGCGATTTTGCAAGCGGGATGCCTTTGTTTACATGTTTCGCCAATGCACCGGCACCAACCAAACTCAATGCCGCTTCCAGTGCTCCTTGCTTCCGCTTCTCCTCAGACACTTTGTTTCCGAACATATCCCGTCCTGTGACGGCTTCTGAGAAACCGTTTGAGGCGACGAGGCCGTATGCGCCCATTTCTGTCATTTTGAGAATGTCTAAGGATTTTCCGGTTTTATAGACGTCTAACGCGTGTTCTGCGGCCATGACGGTTTTTCCGGTTTTGTAGATGGCTTTTCCGCCTTTGAAAGCGCGTCCCGCCCAGCCGACGACTGGTATGAATCCGGCGGCGGCCATCGCTCCCGCTGTGACGCGTTCTGCGGTGGAGAGTTTTTCTCCGGTCACCGGATCGACGCCTTCGGCTGCTCTTTTATAATCATAATAGCCAGTGACTTCTCCGGTAAAGTCGCAGATTCCGTCCCATGTTTTTTCGTACCATGGTTTATTGGCTTCTTCTTCAGCCTTTTCCTGAAGCCGTCTTGCTTCGGCCTGCTGGGCTTTTGCATCAATATAGTCCGTTCCCTGCTTTTCTGCTTCAATGACGCTTTTGTAGATTTCATTGCTGTGGAAGGCTTTTTTGTCATAGTACATAGGGGATGCGTTTTTCCCGTTGCTGGTGGCTTGCATGAGAACGGAATATTTGCTGAGAACCGCGTTGTCCAGAGATTCTAAATTTTGATATTCAGTGGTCAGGGATTCATCAAGCTTATCGACTGCCGTGATCGTGTCACGTCTGGTTTTCTGGGCATCACCCATTTTATCTGCGTAATCATCCAGCGTATACGTGTCGAGATGAATAATATCGCTGATGCCTGACAAAATGGAGCCGATTTCGGCTTTATGGGCGGAGACAATCTCTGAAGCCTTCAAGTCCGCGTTGGGCAGCTCATGCTCCAAAAACGAAGTCTCCACATAAGAATCGCTGAGTTCTTGATCTTTAATATCACCTGAAATGCCGTTTAAAAACGCAATTTGAGCAGAAACAAGCGTCAGCCAGCTTTCGGCGATTTCCGCTTGTCCCTGAAAGAAATCCTTTATATTGTCTGCGCCTTTTCCTTTTAAAGCATCACCCAGGTCAGCCATGCCTTGAAAGGCTTTTTTGAGCGCATTCAGCTGTTCTTCAAGAGCTTCGTATTGTTTCTTTCTCTTGTCTGCTTCATCCGTTAACGATTGTGATTCAAACACTTTGCTCATCGGCAAGTCCTTTCTTTCGTTATTTTACGGCGATCGCCTCGTCCTGTTCTTTCAGGGAATCTACGTTGTCTTTTACGTCCGCGATGTTCTTATGAACGGCTTGCTTATATTCGCTGATCATGGATACAAGCTTTGCCTCGCGGGAGTGGTACTTGGAGGTATAGTCAAGCTTGTTTTTCCCGTTTGAACCCGCATTCCCGATCGAAACGGCCTCCAGCGCGCTGCTGACGGATTCAAGCTGTTTCATGACGGCTCCGTATTTGAGTTTTATTTCTGTCATTAAAACCAACTCCAGCTTCTTTTGATTGATTGTATTTTGTCTCCCACGGCGTCAAGGGCTTCTTCACCAAGCGTCAGCAGGTGCTCTGCTTCTCTGGCGATGCTTCTGGCGGCAAGGAGCCCTCCTTTTTCAATTTCAAGCTGTGTCATCTTTAAGCCGATCCGATAAATATACCCGTCGTATTTGTCTGTAACGATTCTGTATGCCTCTGTATGGGCCTGATCGCGCCGCTCATCAAATTCCTCAGCGAAAGTGCCGGTCCAATGATGATCCAGATGCGGTCTGAGGATGTCTTTGATTTCAGACATGCCCTCTTCCTGCAGAGATTCTATATCTCTCTTCGCTTCTTTTAATTTATCAATTTGGTGTTCGATCTCGCCCAGTTTATGGCTGATTGTGCTGTTAATATGGCTTAATGTGCTTGAATGGCTCATCTGTTTTCACCTCGTCTTACGCAAAAAGTCGTACAAAAAGCACAGACTTTTCCATACTATATTTCCATATATTATATTTTAAAATAGACAGAAAGCGGCTTAAATAGGTTAAACGGCTTATTTTCATCAGCCGAGGTGCTCTTCACCAACGCCAAAAGACTCACGAAACCGGCACGTTCATTCAAAGATCTCCTCTATATATCCATGATAAATTCCCTAAAAAAAGGAGCCGGTTATCAATAACCGTCTCCTTTGCCGTGTATTATCATTATAAATATGATAAAGGCCGGCGCGGACGCCGGCCTTTCAAGTGACAGAATCAGTCTGAGGCAGGACGGCTTTTCTTCCGATTGAGATATATTCCACGCCCGCCTGTTCCGCCTCTTTAAGCGAGTGGCAGTTTCTCCCGTCGAAAATAACCGGAGTTTCCATCAGCTCTTTGTAGGCTTCAAGCGGAAAATGCTTAATATCTTCCCAGTCTGTCAAAATCAGAACGGCATCCGCTCCCCTGACCGCTTCCTCTATAGACTCCCGATAGGAAACCCCGGCCGGAAGCAGCTCGGAAGCCCGGAACGAAGCGATCGGATCGTACGCTGTCATCCGGGCGTCAAGAGCCGCCAGACGATCCGCAATGACAATGGACGGCGCATCCCGCATATCATCGGTATTCGGCTTAAAAGACAGCCCTAATAACGCAATGGTTTTTCCCGTAACTCCGCCGAGCCTGTTCAGCACTTTATCAACCAGCATGGACTGCTGGTTATTGTTGACTTTAATGACGGACTTCAGCAATTCAAAATCATGCTCCACATGTCCCGCGATCTGCACGAGGGCATTTGTATCCTTTGGAAAGCAGGAACCCCCGTAGCCGATGCCGGCTCTTAAGAATTGATTGCCGATCCGTTTATCCAATCCCATTCCGTGTGCGACTGATTCCACATCCGCACCGACTTTTTCGCATATATTGGAAATTTCATTAATAAAACTGATCTTTGCCGCTAAAAAAGCGTTCGATGCATATTTGATCATCTCGGCGCTTCTGATATCCGTATGATAAACCGGAATGGCAAACGGCGCGAAAACCCGGTCAAGCGTTTCTCCTGTCTGCCGGTCTTCAGTTCCGATTACGATGCGGTCGCCTTGAAAGGTATCGTGAATCGCCGAACCTTCACGAAGAAATTCCGGATTTGAGGCGATTGAAATATTCACATCCGATTTCAGGCGTGAATAAATAACTTCGCTGATCCTGTCATTCGTTCCCACGGGAACCGTGCTTTTTGTCACGACGATCGCATCTTTAGAAATAGATTCGGCAATCCGTTCGGCGACATTTTCAATATAGGTAAGGTTTGCGTGTCCGTCTTCTTTTTGCGGCGTTCCGACCGCTATAAAAATAACCTCTGCTTCCGCAAGCCCTTTTTCATAGCTCGTTTCAAAGGCCAGCCGATGCCGGCCGATATTTCGTTTCATCATATCTTCAAGGCCCGGTTCAAAGATAGGGGATATTCCCTTTCTCATCTGCTCAACCTTACGTTCGTCAATATCTATGCATGTTACGTCATGGCCGATTTCTGAAAGAGACACTCCTGTCACAAGACCGACGTAGCCTGTTCCGATCACTGTTATTTTCATCGTGTTCCCCCAACCGTTTAGAAATTGCTGCTGGGCAGCTTACCGTTATTAGCATATGATCCCGGCGCCGGCAGAATGCCGGAAGCCTGCGGTCATGATAGAAAAAACGGTGCCGGCCGCTGGTTATAGCATAAGCATAAAAAGATCATCTTGCAAAACAGCCGCTTATGCTTCATTTAAACGGGATAGGGAAGATGGTTAAAAAAGACCCCAGCGCTTACGGCGGGCCACAGGCAGCGGAGGTTCCTTATAAACGGCTTTGTTTTCAACGAGAAGCGCAGCGTTTTCCGTAAGCATGTAAATCAGCTCCGCCCCGGCTTCTTTTTTCAAAACGCCGAGCGCCTCCTGATAATAAAAATGTCTCGATCCGAGATTATGGGCGTCAGATGCGAGAAAGTGGATCAAATTCGCTTCAATAAGCTGCAGCGAAAAGCTCTTCGCTTTCCGCCCGAATGCTCCGGCAAGGCAGCCGGCCGTCACTTGGGCAGCAGCTCCTTTCTTTACGAGACTGTAAAGGACGGACGGGTTTTCGCGGATTTCTCTGTTCCGCTCCGGGTGGGCGATGACAGGGACATATCCCCTCAGCTGCAATTCATAAAATAGCCGTTCGGCATAGGCCGGAACATGATCGGCCGGAAACTCCGCCAGCACATACTTTGTATCATGGAGCGGGATAAGCTGGCCGCTTTGAAGACCGGCCAGCAGATCTCCGTCTGTTCTGATTTCCTGGCCGGGCAGAACGGTGAGCGGTATGCCTTCCTTATTCAAACGTTTGTTTAACAGTCTGACCGCTTCTTTGACCGTATGCCGGTCCGTGTCATAGCGGTATTTCACGTGATGCGGCGTCGCAATGATCGTATCAATTCCCTGTCTGACCGCTTCTCTAGCCATCTCGAGGCTTTCTGTATCATCCGCCGCGCCGTCGTCTATGGAAGGAAGGATGTGACAATGGATATCTATCATATTTAACCCCTCCTTCTTAAAAAGAATGGACTGCGCCCATTATGACATTACTGTCCATAATAGGCGTAGTCCGAGTGTTTCGTTTGTTTTTTCCCGTTCATCACGGCCCCGAGGAGCTTGCACGGGCAATAATCGAGCGCTTCTTTCGCCTTGGCCGCTTTTTCCTTGTCCGTTTTCCCGCTTGAGATCACCATAATGGCCCCGTCAGTATAGCTGCCTAATATTTTCGTATCGGCTACGGCCAAAACGGGAGGCGTGTCCAAAATCACCTTATCATAAACAAGGGCTGCTTCTGACAGAAGATCTCTCATGGCCCCCGTCGATAAAAGCTCCGCCGGATTGGGCGGGATCGGCCCGCTCGTTAAAATATCGAGATTGGCTTCCTCAGCCCGCAGGACGGCTTTCTGAAACGGAATCTGTTGTAACAGCAGCGACGTTAAACCGGTTCCGTTATCCAATTTGAAGGTGAAATGAACCGTCGGTTTGCGCAGATCCGCATCAATTAAAAGTACTTTTTTCCCCTGCTGGGCAAATACGACGGCAAGATTGGCCGCGGTAGTCGACTTTCCTTCTTCCGGACCTGCGGATGTGATTAAAAGGGACTTCACCTCCGTATCGACGGAAGAAAATTCAATGTTTGTACGGATCGTCCGATATTGTTCCGAGTTGATGGACTTCGGCTCTGACATCGTAATCACGCTTCGTTTTGCCGGCTTGTCTTTTTTACGCGTCAACTTGTCCGCCTCCCGCTTGTTTGATTTCTGCCATCCTCAAATTTTTGGCAACGCTGTCTTTTGCGCTGATTGAAGTAACCGTTCCCAAGATCGGGATGCCGAGCAGCGATTCCAGCTGTTCCTCCGATTTGATCGTATTATCCAGATGTTCCAGCAAAAAGGCGAGACCGATTCCGCCCAAAAGTCCGGCCGCAAACGCAATCGCGATGTTCAGCTTGCGGTTAGGCTCTGCCGGTGACTGGCTGTCCGCCGCTTCGGCCTTTGAAAGAATGCTGACATTATCCACATTCATGATGGCCGTGATCTTGTCCTGAAAAACGGCTGCAACCGTATTTGCCATAACGGCCGCCCGCTTTGCATCCGTATCCCGCACGGCGATCGTCACGACTTGTGAATCCTGCTCGCTGGATACCGTGACTTTTGATTCCAGCTCTTTCGAAGTCATGGACAGATTCAGCTCTTTAATCACCTCATCGAGGATGACCGGGCTTTTGATGATGACATTATACGTGTTGATTAATTGGAGGTTGGTTTGAACGTCATTGAATTGGACTTCTTTTTGATTGTTTTTAGATTGACTGACCAAAATTTGCGTTGAATTTTCATAGACCGGCGTAAGAGCGAAGAAACTGATGAGTCCGCCTGCGGCAGATGCCGCCGCGGTGATAATAAGTATAAACAGCAGACGCTTTCTCAGTATTGCGAATATTTCTTTAATGCTTGCGGATTCTCCCATATAACCTCCATATCACTTTCCGTGTATTCCTATTCCCTCCAATAACTTTTCCAATTACGATTATACAGCTTTGAACTGTCATTTCTAACCTTTTCAAATGACAATATTCGACAAAAATATACAAACACTTCTATTCGGTTTATTTTTGTAAGCGTTTTAAATACTGGTGTCGCAGGAGGATTAAAAAATCCCGCGGTCAAGAGCCTGCGGGACTTTATGTTGCATATCCATTTTTAATATGAGAAATCAAATTCTCAAGCATTTCTTTTGTGGTCATCTCAGAGGACTGCTCACCGATGTCGTGCGCATGCATTAAAATCTTCAGAAACTCCTCTTGATCTAACTTCGTTTTCTTCATCATTCGTTTCCTTTCGGCTTCCATTAAATTGAAAACAAGATTATTATATGCTGTCGGGTGCTGTTTTGCAATCTCTAATACATCATTCGACACACTCGGGTTTTTATGTCCTTTTTTAGGAAAAACTTTTTCCGGACCATGTGTTGCGATATAATAGAGGAATTGGAATCTTTTTATTTTGTGACTCGTTAGGAGCGATAATCATGCTTCAGGATATGATTGCTAAAGAAGATGTGCTCGCAGCGGCTGAACAGCTTAAAGAACTTCTTCCTTACAATGAAGACAATGTTCAGCTGATGAAGAAAGCACTCATTTTATATCGGCAGGATTCCGTCTATCGTATACAGGTTCAAACCCCGACAGAGATTTCCGCGTATGTGCAGGATGTTGTGCCTGTAAGGGTCACGCTGAACTTATTTTTCATGGTGAAAAGCGGCTGCGCATGCCCGTCTGAGGCGATCTGCCGCCACGTGCTGGCCGTTTTTCTTTACGTATATGCCCAATTTGAGCGGGTCGGTTCCTTTACCGAGCATTGGCTGGAAAGAGAAAAGCTTGAGGAAAGCAAGGAGCTTGTCCGCCGGCAGTTTCAGGAAAAAGTGCTGCCGAATGAAGAGTCGCTGTCAAGCTGGCTCGCTTTTTTTGATTCGGAATTCTCGCTGTGGGAGGCGCGGACGCCGGCCGGAAGCCAGACGATGCAGGGGCTTTATTACGGCTATTTGTCAGCGCTCAAAAAACACGCCCCGAAAAAACCCGAGCTCAAAAGCTTATATCAGATTCACTCGGCGCTTGCCGTCTGGCTTCACATGTTTACTTTGATTGAGTCTGGCAGACTGGATGCCGAAAAAGATTATTACAGCATCAACCCATACGTCGAACAGCTGATGGATACGATTTACTCCTCCATTGACAGACTGAAAACGTATGCCCTGTCTTTCTCGCTTGATCCCTTTTTGGACCGGACGCCTCCGGTGATCCGCAGACTTCTGCTGAAAGAGGAGCTTTTTCAATACGAACGCCTTCGGGTATTCGGCGAAGTTTGGAGCGCGCTTTTGAACCGGCCGAAATGGGTCGCGCGTGAACAGGAGATTCTCGCACAGGAAAGCGGACGCCGTTTTTCGCCGGAAGTACGGTTCGGCCGGCTTCATTTGGCCTTTTTGCAAAAAGATGATGCAGCGGTCTTTGAAGATATTTCACGCTTCCCTTCCGAAGCGCTGCCTTATACCTTTCAATGGCTCAGTGAGCTCACCGCGAAAAAAGACTGGAAACGGCTGAAAACATGGTACGGTCAGATCGAACCTCTTGCCGTAAACTACACGAAACTTGATAAGCCGTTTAAAGAAATGCGCGATATTATCGGAGAACTGTTTGTGCTGCTGGCGGATTATGCGCGGCACTCACGGGATGATCAGCTGTTTGAACGGTTTGCCTCCGGCTGCCTTCCCTATACCTTTACAGAGTACAGCCAGTATCTGTACGAAAAACGGCGGTATGCGGAGTGGGTGGAGATTCACAGCCTCGTCGGTTTTTCCGTCTGGGAAATCGAAAAGGACATTTTGAAGGAAATTGCCGCCAATGATCCGGAAGCGCTCATCCCCTCCTATCACCGGGCGGCGGCCTTTTTTATCGACCAAAAAAACCGCAGCGCCTATAAAGAGGCTGCGCGCCATCTGAAAAAACTGCGGACGCTTTATAAAAAGGCAAAAAAACAGCAGGTTTGGGAGCGGTATATCAGCCAGCTGAGCGCAAGCTACAAAAGGCTGCGCGCCCTTCAAGAAGAATTGCAGAAAGGAAAGTTGATTGATGGCGAGTCTTAAGGAAATTTTCATTCATGTAGAACAAATGGAAGATTGGACATTTACGCTGTCAAGCCATGACGAGAAAGAACAGCCGCTTACGCTCAGTCAGATGAAGACTCATCTGTTCCAATGGCATGAGTCCACCTTTTACGGAACGTTTCTTGAAGACGTCAGCTTCATCGGCACCCCGGCCGTTCTGCTCAGCCCGTGGATGACCGTCGAGCTGCTCGGAAAAAACTCGTTCAATTCATTCAGCACCGTTCAGCTGACAAAGGAAACGGAACCATTAATCGAAGCGGCTTCGACGATATACGAATTTATAGCCGACGGCGATTTTCTTCCGGATTATGAGGCTTGGCAAAACGGCGTCTTGCGCTTCAAAGACCGCGAGCTTTTGCTGGAAGGATTTACGGCTGACTGGTTCTCGGCCGCGGTTCAGGACTACATTCAGTACAATGATGACCTGCGGGAAAAATGGCAGCAGATCGAAACCCGTTCGCCGGCCGTTCATACGTTTAAAGGCTCATTTTTGGACGAAGATGATTTTCTCGAGGGAATCGGCTGGAATGATGATCTGACGCCGTTTACCGTCGGGCTGCGATTAAACGAGCCTGATTTTGACGGTGACGACTGGAAAATCGAAATGTTTTTACGCGAGAAAAAAACCGGAGCCATCACCTTTTTCGACGGACTGAAGGGACTGAAAAAAGCGTGGCAGGCATACAGCGGAAAAATCGCGCGTGAACAGGACCGCTTCCGCCGAACGGTTCCCTGGCTTTCATTTGATTCGGGAACGACGCTCATTTCTGAAGAAGAAGCTTGGATCTTCTTATCAGAAGCGAGTGAGACGCTTGTCGATATGGGCGTGGAGATTCTTCTTCCATCGTGGTGGCAGATTGTCCGGGAAAGCAATATGATGCTCAAAGCAAAAGTGTCATCCTCCCCGCGGGGCGAGTCCTTTGTCGGCATGAACGCCCTGCTTGATTTCAACTGGAGATTCGCCACAAACGGAATTGAGCTGACAGAGGATGAATTCAATGAGCTTGTCGCAAACAACAGACGTCTCGTCAACATCCGCGGACAATGGGTGAAAATTGATCCGCAATTTATTAAACAGATGAAAAAACTGATGGAAAAAGCGGAATCTGAGGGTCTCCACATGTCCGACGTGCTGGCGCGCGAACTGATGGATCACGGGGAAAACGGAGCAGAGGACACGGACATCATTGACTCATCGGCATTTGCCGGGATCAAGATCGAATTATCAAAGCAGCTCAGAAGCCTGATCCGCAAACTGACGGATGCCCGGGATCTGCCGGAGCATGAAGTCAGCGCCGCGTTTCAGGGCCAGCTCCGCCCTTATCAGGTGTACGGCATGAACTGGCTTCTCTTCCTGCGGGAAAACGGCTTCGGCGCCTGTCTCGCAGATGATATGGGACTTGGAAAGACGATTCAGATGATCGCTTATTTTCTCCATGTGAAGGAAAGCGGCCGGCAAAAAGCGCCTGCCTTAATCATTGCGCCGACATCGGTGCTCGGCAACTGGCAGCGTGAGCTCCAGACCTTCGCGCCGCAGCTGAAGGCCGTGCTTCATTACGGACCCCGCCGACCGAAGGAGGAAGCATTTGTCCCGGCCTATCAAGACGCAGATGTCGTTCTTACTTCTTACGGCCTCTCGCACGCCGATCAGGAAGAACTTTCTTCCGTGACTTGGAGCACCATCTGCCTTGATGAAGCGCAAAATATTAAAAACGCGCATACGAAGCAGTCCCGCTCGATCAGAAAGCTAAGAGGCGTCCATCATATCGCGCTGAGCGGAACACCGATGGAAAACCGCCTGACAGAGCTTTGGTCGATCTTTGATTTTATGAACAAAGGCTATCTCGGCAGCCTGACCGGCTTTCATAAACGCTATGTGCTGCCGATTGAAAAAGACCGTGACGAAAAAAGAATCAACCAGCTACAGCAGTTAATCCGGCCGTTTTTACTGCGCCGGACAAAACGGGATGAAGAAGTGGCGCTTAATCTCCCTGACAAGCTGGAACAAAAAGAGTTTATCCCGCTCTCGGCCGAACAGGCCTCCCTTTATGAGCAGCTTGTCAAAGATACATTTGAACATATGGCTTCTCTGACCGGCATGCAGCGGAAAGCGCTGATTTTGAGCATGCTCGGCCGCTTGAAGCAAATCTGTGACCATCCTGCGCTCTATTTGAAGGAAGAACAGACAGAGCTGTTAAACGGGAGATCCGTCAAACTGGAAAAGCTGCTTGACTTAATGGCGGCGATTCGCGGACAAGGGGAAAGCTGCCTCATTTTCACCCAATACATTCAGATGGGCAACATGATGAAGCGCCTCCTGGAAAAAACATTCGGAGAGCCTGTTCAGTTTTTAAACGGAAGCTTGTCCAAGCAGGAACGCGATTCCCTTGTAGAACGGTTCCAGAAGAAAGAATACCCGACGCTGATTTTGTCACTGAAAGCGGGCGGAACCGGCCTGAACCTGACGGCTGCCAATCACGTCATTCACTATGACAGATGGTGGAATCCGGCGGTGGAAAACCAGGCGACCGACCGCGCCTACCGAATCGGCCAGGAGCGGTTCGTCCACGTGCACAAACTAATTACGACGGGAACGATTGAAGAAAAAATTGATGCCATGCTCGAAACGAAGCAAACGCTGAACGATCAGATTATCCAAAGTGAAAATTGGATCACCGAGCTGTCATCCGATGAGCTTGAAGAATTATTCACCCTCAGCGCATCGGCGCAATCACATTAAACGCAAAAAGGCCGGCTCTCTCGGAAGAGCCGGTCTTTTATGCCGTCCTTACTGTTACGCCGCATTTGCCATGAATGCGTCACGCCAGTCGTGAACAGTATCGCCAAACCTTTTAAAGTAAATTCCTGATCATATGCGCAACGCCGTTTTGATCATTTGTCAATGTAACGGCGTCAGCGATCTCTTTAATGTCTTCTCTCGCATTTCCCATCGCTATGCCTTTTCCGGCCGCCTGAAGCATTGAGTAATCATTTAAGCTGTCACCGACCGCTGCGGTTTCAGCCATCGGAATGCCGAGCTTTTGCGCCAGCCGTTTAAGCGCCTGCCCTTTAGAAGCATGTCGCGACGACAGTTCAAAGTTGTGATCGGCAGAGCTGACAAGGGTGAGGTCTTTCTGATCGCTAAATCGGTCCCAGCCCGCTTTCAGCTTCCGCTCATCAAACGAAAACCCGAGAATATTGTAAAAATCCAGATGTTCTTCTTTCTCAAAGAGCTCACGGTATGATTGAATGTAAGCAAAGCCCGACTGGCTGTATTGCACAGAAGCCGCCTGCTCCAAAATAGAAAGGTCGGTTTCCGGATTGGCGCTTTTTACCCGATCCATTTCGATATCGAGCAGCTGCCTGCCGGTTTCAGGCGTATAGATGGCTTTGTTTGTAAACACCTCATAGTAATATTGATTCTCTTCAAGCCAGGACAAAATCCCCCGGGCCCTTGTTTCTTCAATCGCATCACAATGGTACAGGCTGCCGTCAGGAGCATGAATGGCGGCTCCGTTTGCACTGATAATCCAAGTTTTTATGCCGAGCGGTTCGAATATGGAGTGCACGTCAAAATGCGCGCGTCCCGTGGACACCACGATTTCAATTCCCGCTTGCCGGGCTTCCCTTAAAGCCCGCTCGTTTTCATCGCTTACTTGATGACTGCTGTTCAGCAGTGTGCCGTCCAGATCTATGGCAATCAGTTTCACATGTCCTCATCCTCTTCTTCAGAATCAGTTACAAGCAATTCTACGCCGTGCCGGTCGAGCAGATCACAAAAATCCTGATCAGGCAGCCGATCGGTGATCAGCAGGTCAACCTCGTGCAGGTCTGCATATTGATAAAAACTCGTACGGCCAAGCTTGGAATGATCGCTCAGCGCAATCACCTGTTCCGCCTGCCGGATCATTTTACGCTTGACCATGCCGTCTTCTTCATGCGGTATCGTCAGACCGTTTTCCGAGATGCCGACAACGCCGATCAGCACCTTATCGGCGTGATAATCCCCCAGTTTTTCTACCACAGAAGCGCCGTATAAAAACCGGTGTTCCTTTTGCAGCTTTCCGCCGAGCAGATGAATGTCAATTCCCTCTTTTGCAGAGAGGATATCGGCCTGATTGATCGAATTTGTAATAACAGTGCAGTCGGTGACATTTAAATGTTCGGCGCAGGCCTGCACGGTTGTGGAGGTATCCAGGATGATCCGGTCTCCTTTATGGATCAGGGAGGCGGCCAGTCTGCCGATTTTGTTTTTCTCTTCAGAAACGGTTTTCAGCCGGCCGGAATAGCCAGGCACTTCCTGATGCACAGACGGCAGAATCGCGCCGCCCCGTGTTCTGATAATGGCCCCGCGCTCTTTCAGCTTGACAAGGTCCCGTCTTGCGGTGTCTCTTGAAATATGAAGCAGCGAACATATCTGTTCAGCGGTGATCCGCCGATGCTGTTTCAAATATTCCATTATCGCAATCAGTCTTTCTTCTTGATACACGTCCTCATTCCTTTTTTCGTCACTTATCTGTAAGTAATTATAAGTTTTTATCTTAAAACATTCAATTATTTTAAGTGTTTATAAGCAAAATCACTTCTTTTTAACCATTTTTTAGACCCCGAACCAAAAAACCAGTCTTTCGACTGGCGTATAGGAAGGGGGTATTGCGGGGCCCGCCAAAAGGCGGGAAAAAGAGGAAAAAAAGCATGTTATTCAGCCAGCGGCTCTTTCCGTTTTTGATCCATAAACCGAACGGTATCAGCCATGACCTCGGTCACATAAACTTTTACGCCGTCTGTCTTTTCATAGCTTCTCGTCTGGATTCTGCCGCTCACACCGACCAATGACCCTTTTTGGCAGTACAATGCTGTGTTTTCAGCGCTTTTTCTCCAAATGGTGCAGTTGACAAAGTCAGTCCCGGTTTCACCTGACGCGCTTTTAAAATTGCGGCTGACAGCCAAGGTAATATGAGCCACGGCAATGCCCGCTGATGTAAAACGGAGCTCCGGGTCTTTCGTCAGCCGGCCGACAAGCATCACGTGGTTAAACAAGCCGTATCCTCCTCTCTTTTTCGAGGGTGGCTTCATTGTAGTACAAGAGCTCCAGAAAGCAAAAAGCGGAAAAAACCGTTATCCGTTTATGCCTCTCTTATGATTTCGCTTTTCTTTCAGATAAAAAAAACTTTTTCTTTTGACCGCTTATGTAATATGTATTTTTGAGCAGCCGCGAGAAAAGTTTCGTTTTAAGCCAGTTTTTCTCAAACATCCTGACGAACTTTCCGCCGTCCCATGCGAACCAGTAAAAACTCAGCTTTTTATCAGTCAGCGAAAGCTGAATTTTATACTGTTCCATGCGGTCTTTTGTTTCATACAAAAAGACGACATTCCCTCTTCTGTTAAGATGCACCTCGCACTCTTCCTTTTTGGATACTAAGTAGGAATGATCGTCTTCCCGCCTTAAGCCGTCTTCTATATAAATTTCCTTCAGGCGCAATTGATTCATAAGCATCTCTCCATGACTATATTCTTTTACATTATAATGAAAAAATAGAAATGATTAAATGTTGATCGCCTACAAAAATAATGAAGCATGTCTTACAGCATTTTCCCGGAAAAAGTGATATGTGTTATAATAAATGAACGAAAAACATGGACAACAGGGGTGAAAATAGAGATGAAAACCTTTAAACTGGTTGATCTGAATGTGGAACGTTTAGATAAAGACGATCGGCCGATTGAACAGTTTCCCCTTTTAGACGGATTGATTATCAATAAAGAAGACGGTGAAAACCATTGGTTAATTGAAGCTCTGGTGCCGGCCGAACACTTTTCTTTTTTTGATATGCTGATGAAAAGCCAGAAAGAAGCGAAGGTGTTTGTAACGATTACGAAAAAAAGCAACCGTCCCGCCCAGCTGACGGGAAGCATCAAAAATATCGTCGAGCTGGAAAAGAGTATACAAGTTTTAATTTACGGTCAAATGGTGTCAAGAAATCACCCCGGATCAGAAAGCATTCTGGAGTCGCTCGTGAAAGAAGGATACTCAGGCAGCCGGCTGATTGAAGCGTTCAAACAAAAATTATAATCATGAAAAAGGCCGGACGTTAATCATCCAGCCTTTTTTTTATGCCCTAGTCATTGTGATGCGCCCGCTGTTTCAGCAGATCTCTGATTTCAGTCAGCAGTTCTGTCTGCTGATCTGTTTCTTCGGCTTCTTCCGCCTCTTCTTCAGCTTCTTTTTTACGTCTCAGCTTGCCTATTGTGCGAATCACGATAAAAATAGAAAATGAAATAATGAAGAAGTTCACAATCGTTTGTATAAAGCTTCCGTACTTGATATGGGCGTCGCCGAATGTCACCGCCAGTCCTGAAAAATCAAGGCCGCCAAGCAGAAGACCGACAAGCGGCATAATGATATCTTCAACGAGTGACGTCACGATTTTCCCGAAAGCGCCGCCGATGACAACACCGATTGCCAGATCCATGATATTGCCCTTCATCGCAAAGCTTTTAAATTCTGACCACATTACATTCACCCCTTTCTACACGAAATGGGCTTTTTTATAAGCCCATTTGTTTATTTTTATTCTCCGAGTGCAAAGGTTAATTCGGCTTCACACACGAGCTCGCCGTCAACTTTGGCAACGCCTTTGCCGCGTCCGATCGTACCGCGTGCACGTGTAATGTCCACTTCAAGCTCCAGCTTGTCACCCGGTTTTACCTGCTTTTTGAAACGGCAGTTATCAATCCCCGCAAAAAACGCGAGTCTGCCTCTGTTTTCTTCTTTAATCAGCATCGCCACAGCTCCGACCTGCGCCAAAGCCTCTACGATTAATACGCCCGGCATAACAGGGTATTCAGGAAAATGGCCGTTAAAAAAATCTTCATTCGCCGTCACATTTTTATATCCCGCCGCCCGTTTTCCTTCTTCGACTTCCGTAATTCTGTCTACCAGAAGAAACGGATAGCGATGGGGAATAATTTCTTTAATTTGCTGAGTATCAAGCATTCTCTTGACATCTCCTTCATCGACAATAGTATGTATAGAAGGTATAAGTGGTAACCAATCTGTACATTTGGAAGTATATTATGAATCAATTTCTTTTTCAACCGCGCTATAAACTGTAACCAGCTGGCAATGAGCCTCGTCCATTAATGTGTTATGATAAATAAAGATTTTTACCCTATGCAAAGAGGTTGGAAGATGATTGCTAAGTTTACTGAAAAACGTACGCTGGGGATGCTGAATGAGTGGTATGACGCCATGGGAAAACGCCAATTCGATCTAGCCCGTTCCCTTCACGAACAAATCAATCAGCATCTCCCCAAATTACAAAAGAATGCAAAGCTCAATCTCAGATATCAGCTGTTTTTTGCACGGTTTCAGCTGCTGTTTGAGAAAAAAGACGGCCTGAATAAACTGTTCTGTGAGCTGAAGCGGCGCAAAGATGAGATGGATCAAGAATTAACTTATTATTTCTATTTTTTCAAAGGGTTATTCCATATGGTGAACGGCACTCCGAACCGGGCTGTCTGCCGCTTTAAAGAAGCCGAACAGTACCTGCCGGCCATCCAGAACCGTATTGAAGCCGCTGAATTTTATTATAAAACAGCGGGTGCTTATTACATGATGAAGTCGCCTCCGCTTTCCATTCAATATGTCAACAAAGCGCTGAAGATCTATCAGAATGAATTCGGCTACATCAAAAAAATGCTCAGCTGCCAGCTGCTTCTCGCCGTAAATTACATAGACGAGGCACGCTATGAAGACGCTGAACAGCTCTTCAATGAATCCATAAAAATAACAGACCGCATCAATGACAATAACCTGCTGTGCCACGCTTATTACAATTTTGGTTTTTTAAAGACCGCTCAGAAAAAAGATAAAGAGGCGCTCCCTTTTTACAAAAAGGTATTGGGCAATCAGCGTTTTGAAAAGGAGTCTCCCGTTTCCTACCTTCATTGTGTATACGAAGCGGTCAGAGCACTTTTTAAAACCGGATGCTCCGCTGAAGGACAAACCGTGCTGCAGAAAGGATTATACATAGCTGACAAAGTGCAGAACAATATCATGAAACTGAAGCTGGCCGCGCTCAAAACACTGTATACCTCTCAGGAGGATCCGTACGACCGATTGCAGAAGCTCGTGCTGGAGCTCCAGAAGATTGAAGCGTGGGTGGATTTGGAAGTGCTGCTTCAAGATATTACGGATTACTACAAAAAAAAGGGCGATTTTGAGAAAGCCGCATTTTTCATCATGCGCGGCTGATCAAAACGCCCCTTCTTTTATCTGACTGAGTTGATTAAGCCCAGCATTTGGTCTCCCAATGTAATCGTGCGGCTGTTCAGCTGGTAAGAACGCTGCGACACGATTAAGTCGGTCATTTCCTTAGACATATCGACATTTGAATTTTCAAGCGCCCCCTGCTCCATGCCGATCTCCTGCCGGTTTGCGCCGGTCAGCTCTTCAATCGCTGAAGCTCCCGCACCGTTTACGGAAAACAGATTATCCCCTTCCGCATGAAGCGCCTGAGGGTTATTGACATTGACGATGCCGAGATTAAACGTCTGAGAACGGGTCCCTGTCTGGTCTGAAGCTGTCAGGGTTCCGGTTTTGCTGATTTTCAGCTTAGTCAGCGAGCTGTCAATTTGGATGGGCTGACCGTTCTCATCGAGGATGGGATTGCCTCCCGCCGTCATCAGCTGCAGAACCCGGTTATTTCCGCCGGCCGGCTTGAGGGTGAGTGAGCCGTCCCTTGTATACACCCGCCGTCCGTCCGCTTCTGCCTGGAGATATTGATATGGTGATGTGAACGCGATATCAAGGTCACGGTCGGTTTTTTTGATGCTTCCCTGCCCTGAATCCAGCTGCGGCGTCATCATCGCTCCGGCGCCGAGACGCAGGCCGGGCGGTGTTTTCCGCATGTTCGGCGAATTTTCCTTTTTATCATCTATTTGATCATACTGCTGCCTGATCAGCTCAGAAAAGCGGGAATCCCTCGCTTTATAGCCTGTCGTATCACTGTTTGAAAGGTTGCTGCTGACTGTATCCATCTGCTGCTGAAGCTGGTTTAAGGCTGTTGAAGCCGTCAGCATTGATCTGAGCATCATAATTGAACGTCCCCCATTTTATTACACTTTGCCGATTTCATTTGCGGCTTTATCCATGCTTTTATCGTAAGCCTGAATGACTTTCTGATTGGCTTCAAATGATCTGTATGCTTCCGTCATTTCTGTATACGTGCTTGTCACGTCCACGTTTGAAAGCTCCGAGACGCCTTGTTTTAAGGTATACGAGACTTGGGGATTCGCCGCCGCACTCGGCAGTTCAGAGCCGTCGGCCGTGCTGTATAGGTCATTGCCGTCCCGTTTCAGATTGCGCACGTCTTCTTCCATTCTGATGTCAATCTGTCCCGCCGGCCGGCCGTTTGTTGTGACCGTGCCGTTTTCTGATACGGTGAATTTTTCATTGTCGACTGTAATCGGCTGTCCGTTTGTTGATAAAACAAGATTTCCGTTTATCGTAAGCTGATTGTTTTCATTTAATGAGAAAGTGCTGCTTTTTGAGTAGCGGACGCCGCCCGCAGTCTGAACCGGATAAAACAGCTCAGCGTTTTCATTCGTTTCGGCATTCTTGGGAACTTGATTCTCCATAAGCGCGATATCCGTCGGCTGATCGGTCGTTTTCAGGCTTCCCTGCGTGAACAATGGTTTCAGCTCCTGCATGTACACGCCTGTGTTGACGGAACCGATTTTCGTTTTTTTGTCGCCTTCTATTCGGCTCAAAAGCATTTCGGGAAAGGCGCGGATTGAACCTTGATCCTCTTTGTACCCTGATGTATTCGCGTTTGCGATATTATTTGACAGCATTTCCGTTCTTCTCTGCTGTGTAATCATTGCGGACGTTGCGGTATATAATCCTTTTAACAAGTCTTCCACCTCTGAAATAGCATGATTTCCAGTTGCCTAACCGGAACATTTGTTCTATAATGAAGATCAGCATTTTTTCTTATTATCGGATTTACATTCCCTTTCGTGAAGGGTTTTACAGAAAAAACCTCATTCTTTTTCAAGAATGAGGTTTTATGATCAGCTCAGTTTGCGTTTTGGAAGCTTGTCCATGTTATCAAGCATGACGCCGGTTCCGACCGCCACACAATCCATCGGATTCTCAGCGACAAGAACAGGCACCTTCAGTTCTTCGGCAAGAAGCTGGTCAAGTCCGTTTAAAAGCGCTCCCCCGCCGGTAATGATGACGCCGCGGTCGATGATATCAGCGGACAATTCAGGCGGTGTTCTTTCAAGAACCTGCTTGGCGGCCTGCACAATGACGGCAACTGATTCACGAAGGGCTTCTTCCACTTCTTTGCTGTTTACTGTAATCGTTCTCGGCAGACCGGAAACCATGTCACGGCCGCGAATGGTGATTTCTTCATGACGTGCGTCTGGGAAAACCGTTGCGACCTTCACCTTAATATCTTCAGCGGTACGCTCACCGATCAGCAGCTTGTACTCGCGTTTGATATAATTTAAGATTTCCATGTCAAACTTGTCCCCAGCCATCTTAATAGAAGAGGAGGTGACAATATCGCCCATAGAAATAACTGCGATATCCGTCGTACCGCCTCCGATGTCAACAACCATGTTACCGCTCGGCTGGAAGATTTCCATACCTGCGCCGATAGCGGCAACTTTCGGTTCTTCTTCAAGGTACACATGCTTTCCGCCGCTTTTTTCAGCGGCTTCTTTAATCGCTTTTTGCTCAACGGACGTAATATTCGTCGGGCAGCAGATCAGCATACGCGGTTTTGAGAAAAGTCCTTTTACATTCAGTTTATTAATGAAGTGTTTCAGCATGGCTTCTGTTACTTCGAAGTCTGCGATTACGCCGTCTTTCAGCGGACGGATCGCAACAATGTTCCCAGGTGTACGTCCAACCATTCGTCTGGCTTCTTCGCCGACCGCCAGCACTTTGCCGCTGTTTTTATCAAGCGCCACAACGGACGGCTCATTCAGAACAATTCCTTTTCCTTTTACATGGATCAGTACATTTGCAGTACCGAGGTCAATTCCAATATCCCTTGCAAACATCTATTTATATCCTCCTTGATATCTGTTTCACAGTAAAATATCCACATTGTGCCCTAATTATATATATTATCATAATTTATCAAAAAAAAGCTGCTGAACGAGATAAGTTCTTGACAAAATTTTGCGGATATTTGCGAAACCGCCCGGAGGAAAAAAAGGGAGCCGGCAGACGTCAGACGCTACGGCTGCTGAACGGGCTCCCCTTCTAGAATTTCATCTTTTTTGTACTTTAATTTTGTCGCCTCTCCTCCTCTTAAATGTCTGATGGATTTATGATAATCGAGTATTTCTTTTACTTCATTCGCCAAGTCAGGATTGATTTCAGGCAGGCGCTCTGTCAGATCTTTGTGTACGGTACTTTTGGAAACACCAAACTCTTTCGCAATGACACGAACGGTTTTTTTCGTCTCCACGATATACTTGCCAATCTTGATTGTTCGCTCTTTGATGTAATCGTGCACACCACTCGACCTCCCCAGTTGGATGTGAGAAGTGTGAAATGAGATCCGTATTCTGTAACAGATTCACTGATGATGCAGCTTCTTTGTTGTCCGATTATATAAGAAGGTTTTTGAAATATGCCCACGATCCCTCACCTCAAACACTCTCTTTGATAGGTTTGTAACAGTGTATTAGCAATGAATTGGGAATATGCTAAAAACTCAATAAGGACAAGGGACGGATCGCAATTTTCTGCTTTTTGAACGGGGGGCTTTACATCCGCGCGATCCTGCTGTAGAATGAAACAGCGCAATTAGTTACTTAGGTAAGTTTTTTGAAAAGGAGAACGGAAATGATCCCCGTCAACAGACGCCTCATTCATCAAATCAATCAATGCGCCCGCCTGATTACGAAGAAAGCCAATGAGCGGCTGGAACCATTCGGCCTGTACTCCTCTCAATGGTCAATCCTATATTGCTTGAAAACGATCGGACCGATGACCCAAAAAGAAATCTGGTCCTATATGAATGTGGAGGCGCCGACCGTTACCAGAACGATCAAACGCCTTGAAGAAAACGGCTGGATTCAGCGGGAACAGGGAGAAGACAAGCGGGAAAAGCTCGTCGTCTTGACGAAGGAAGCTGAATTGAAATATGACTGCATCAATCAAGAGATGCTGAAGTTCGAGGAAGACATACTTGCGGATTTCCAGGATGGAGATAAGGAAGCTTTTTCTGAGTTTCTGAATGTGTTTTTAACGAAATAAAAAAGAAAGGGAAGTGCTGTACTTTTGAGTAAATCTGACTCGATCTGGACCAAGGATTTTATTATGGTCGTACTCGTGAATTTATTTGTCTTTGTGTTCTTTTATACATTTTTGGCCGTGCTGCCTATTTATATGATTCAGGAGCTTGGCGGCAGTGAATCGCAAGGAGGGCTTTTGATCAGCCTGTTCCTGTTATCTGCTATTATTACCCGTCCTTTTTCAGGGTCGATTATTGAACGGTTCGGCAAGAAAAGAATGACGATTGTATCTCTGGCGCTGTTCGCCCTGTCTTCTTATCTGTATTTGCCGATACACAATTTCTATCTGCTGCTTGGACTGCGTTTTTTCCAAGGCATCTGGTTCAGCATTTTAACGACGGTCACGGGCGCAATTGCCGCTGACCTTATTCCCGCCAAGCGGCGCGGCGAGGGACTCGGTTATTTCGCGATGTCTATGAACCTTGCCATGGCGATCGGTCCGTTTCTCGGGCTGAGCCTTGTGAAAGTCATTTCATTCCCGGTTTTCTTTACGATTTTTGCCGTGTTTGTTTCTTTAGGCTTGTTAATTGCTTTCATGATTCGCGTGCCGGATCAAAACAACAGCGGAACGACTGTCTTCCGTTTTTCTTTCTCCGACATGTTTGAAAAAGGCGCGCTTAAAATCGCGATTGTCGGGTTGTCCATTTCTTTCTGTTATTCAAGTGTGACTTCATATTTATCTGTTTATGCAAAGACGATCCATCTGTTGGATGTCAGCGGCTATTTCTTCGTCTGTTTCGCCGTGACGATGATGGCCGCCCGTCCTTTCACAGGAAAGCTGTTTGATAAAATCGGGCCGGGAATCGTCATCTACCCGTCGATTATCGTGTTTTCCGCAGGGCTTTGCATGCTGGCGATGACAAACAGCGCCCTCATGCTTCTCTTATCCGGCGCCGTCATCGGTCTCGGCTACGGCTCTATCGTACCGTGTATGCAGACTTTGGCGATTCAAAACTCGCCCGGACACCGTTCAGGCTTCGCAACGGCTACCTTCTTCACTTTCTTTGACAGCGGGATTGCCGGCGGGTCCTATGTATTCGGCCTCTTCGTCGCTTCGGCCGGATTCCATTCGATTTATCTGGCAGCGGGGCTGTTTGTCCTGATCGCTTTACTTCTGTATGGCTGGAGCCAGAAAAAAAGAACGCCGCTTGAAGCGGACGGAAACGTTTCAATCGCAGACTGATATGACAAAAAGCCGGGGGAAGCCCCCGGCTTTTTTTATTCTGCCGCTCTTTCCCGCACCATTTGTCCCGCCGCTTTCGCATAAGGCGGATGGAAATACATAAGCGCCGTATAACCGAGACATGACACAATCACACCCGCGAACCAGGAAATATCGTAGATGCTGGCGAATGCCGGGACGTACATCCCGATTAAGGAAATAAACGCGCCGAGAAAGGTCGCGGCAAAGGCCCGGTAATTATAGCCTTTGTAATAAGTGTACTGTCCGTTTTCCGAATAAAGGTCTTCAACTGAAAGCTGTCTTTTTCTGATGAGAAAATAATCAGCCATCATGACCCCGGCTACCGGTCCGAGCATCCCGCCGATGAGTCCGAGAAACGCATATACATTCGTGGCGCTCTCCATCAGCTTCCAAGGTATTGTGAACAGGGCCAGAACGGCGGTCAAATACCCTCCCCTTCTGAACGTAATATATTTCGGCAGGGCATTCGCCAAGTCATAGGCCGGTGACACGATGTTTGCCGCCACGTTGACCGAGACGGCGGCGATGCAGAGTGTGATGACTGAAAGAGCGATAACGTAAGGATTATCAAACCGGGCCAAAATCTCCACCACATCCCAAATCGGTTTCCCGAATGCCGCCTGTGAACCGGATGTCACTGTAATGCTCGCAAACGCAAACAGGGCAAACGTTCCCGGCAAGCCGTAAAACTGGCCGCGAATCTGTTCTTTTTGCGACGCGGCGAACCGGGTGAAGTCAGGAATATTCAGAATCAATGTCGCCCATATTCCGATAATGCCCGTTACTCCGGCTGCAAACGGCCAAAACGTTTCAGAAAAGGTATGAAATTTTCCCGGCTGTGAGTAAATCGGGCCGAGCCCACCGGCAATATCTATCGCCCACCAGACCATGCCGCCGAATACGAGATAAACAAGCGGGCCCGCCCATACTTCAAATTTTTTGATTGATTCCATGCCGTGCCTCAGCACAAGCAGATGAATGCCCCAAAAGAAAATAAACGACAGAAAGCCCGGCAGATGAAGTCCGAGTATATTCCAATCTCCGCCGAGGCTTCCCCAGCCCGGCCATATGTTCAGCAGCAGAATGTTTAAAGCTGTGCTCCCGGCAAATGTTTGAATTCCGAGCCACATAATGGCTGTAAACGCCCTGAGAAGCGCCGGAATGTTTGCGCCGTATATTCCGTAAGAAGCCCTGATGATGACCGGAAAGGGAAGCCCGTATTTCGTTCCGGCATGTCCGTTTAAGGCGAGAGCGGCGAATAAAATGAGTGATGCTGTCACGATAATGGCGAGCACCTGCCACGGAGAAAGGCCGATCGCAATGAGCCCGCCTACCGTCGCATAGGTCGGGATGTTATGAATGCAGCCCATCCAGATAGATGCAAAATTCACCGCTTTCCATGTCCGTTCTCCTTCTTCTAAAGGCAGTAAATCTTTGTTGCTAAGCCGATCATTCGTTGGTTTTTTCATCTTCACCCTCCTGTATGTACGGTTTCCTCACATATCATGTTAAAGAATATAACTGAAAATTCCGCAAATAACATTGGGCGCTATCGACAATTTTCGTTTTGATTTTTGAGCACATTGCACATCAAAAAGAGACGGGGAGTACCCGTCTCTTTTTGATGCGGCTGTTAAGAGGCCTTTTTGAGAAGAACTGAAAACCGGAACGCCATCAAAAGGCTTACGGCGCCGACAATGATAAGAATCGTGCCGAGCATATGAAAATGGCCTGCGGTTATTTCTTTTCCGAAAAGAATCCCCAAAATGACGGAGGATAAGATCGAACCGAGATACCGGCAGGTCTGAAACAGGCCGGACGTTGTTCCGACCATGTCGGCTGGACTTGTTTTCAGCATGGCCGCCTGAAACGTCACATTGCCGAAGCCGTAACCGACACCCAGCACAGACAGAATCAGCCCCTTCCCTATCATAGGCGCCTGAAGGAAGAAGAACGTTAACAGCACCGCCCCAATCGCAGTCAGGCAGGTTCCGGCAACAATCGGCTGAAGAACCCCTTTCTTATCTATCCATTTTCCGGTCAAAGGCGACACCAGGATGCTCATGCCCGACATAAACAGCATAATCATTCCGCTTGTCTGGACGGACAAATGCATTTCATCCTGAAAATAGCTCGGAAGCCCGAAAAAGATGCAGTAAAAGAATATATTCAGCAGAATAAATTGAATATACACCGACGATAGTTTCCGATGCGTTTTAAACAGCCTGACATCAATAAACGGCTTCTCTGTTTTCAGCTCGCGCCAGATAAACAGCCCGACAAACAAAAGCCCGAATACGCCTTCTGTATAATGGGGCTTCGTACTGAAGGACAATAAAAACGATAAGAGAAGTATAATCGCCCCGGCAAACAGGAGTATCCCGATCGTATCAAGCTGGCGGAGCACGGCTTTCAAGCCGCCGATCTCGCGTTTTTCATCTTTCGGAAACATATACATCCCGAGAAAAAAGCTGAGAATGATAAACGGCAGATTGACGAAAAATATTGCCGGCCACCCTCCCCAAACGATCAAAAAACCGCCGAGTGTCGGACCGAGCGCCGTCATGGCTGAGGCAAAGATCGACAGGACGGCAAGCGCCGATGCCTGCTTCTCCTGTATATTCGAACGGATCAATCCGACACCGGACGGATATATCGCGCTGCTTCCGATCGATTGAAACAATCTCATCATTAACAACGTCATGAAAGTCGGCGCAAACGGCGCGCCGACGGCTGAAACGGCAACAAGCAGAAGCCCGATCAAAAACAGCTTCTTCCTGCCGAGCATATCACCGAGCTTTCCGGTAACAGGCTGCGCCACCGCACTGGCCAGATAAAAGGACGATATCAGCCAGGACACCGTTGTAAACGACAGGTGAAATTCATGCTGAATACTGTGAAGCGCAAGAGAAATCATCGACGAGTTCAATGGGTTCAGCATCGTCCCCGAAGCCACGGCTGTTAAAAACAGAACGCGGCTTTTTTTGGAGATTGTCATTTGGTCTCTTCGATGAACTCTTCCGTCGTCCGGCTTCTGCCGATTTTCGGGAAGATAAACTTGAGTGTCGCTTCATGCTGTTCATCGCTGAACGTCGCCATCGCGTCAGTTATGAAAACTTGCTGATACCCGAGCTGAAAAGCTTCCCGCGCCGTGCTTTCCACACCGATGTTTGTCGCAATCCCGCATAATACAATCGTGTCGATTCCCCGTCTTCTGAGCTGAAGATCCAGATCAGTGCCGAAAAACGCGCCCCACTGCCGCTTTGTCACCGTATAATCATCTTCTTTCACTCCGATTTCAGGCACAAATTCAGCCCAATCCGCCGCCGGAGCCGAATGGCCCGCAGCCCTTTCATCCGTCAGCGGCTTCAGCGCATCAGCCCCGTCATGAAAATCAACGTTCACAAAGCTGATAAAACCGCCTTTTTCCCGGAACACATCAATTAATTTTTTCGCGTTCGGCACAACGGCCCCGCTTTTATCCATCGGCACAATGCCTTTTTGTAAATCAATAAGGACCAAAGCCGTTTTTTCAAATTGCAGATTCAATGATGTTGTCATATTCAATTCCTCCTGATGCAGTTAGTGTTTCTCACCCCGATTATTTTACTCTTTCCCGGACAGGATTTCTTCTTCCGTGCTCCGATGCTCTTTTTATGGATATAAAGACACATGACGTTCATTTGAAAAGCGACATGATGAACGCAAAAAACCATGTTAGATAACCTTACACGAAAATGTTTTATCATTCTTTTTTCTCTATAATAATGAATTAATCACAATTACATTCTGAATGAGACGGAGGAATACAACATGCAGATGGGCGATACAGTATTTATGTTCTTTTGCGCTTTACTCGTGTGGCTGATGACCCCCGGGCTGGCTTTATTTTACGGCGGAATGGTAAAAAGCAAAAATGTGCTCAGCACGGCGATGCACAGTTTTTCTTCCATCGCCATTGTATCCGTCGTTTGGGTTTTGTACGGATATTCACTTGCTTTTGCTCCCGGCAATACATGGCTTGGCGGCATTGAATGGGCGGGGCTGAAGGGAATCGGTTTTGACCCCGGGAGCTACAGTGATACGATCCCGCATTCATTGTTCATGATGTTCCAAATGACATTTGCAGTCCTGACGACGGCGATTATTTCCGGAGCATTCGCTGAACGCATGAGATTCAGTGCTTTTCTTTTATTTTCCTTTTTGTGGGTTTCCCTCGTATATACACCCGTTGCGCACTGGGTATGGGGCGGCGGCTGGATCGGCCAAATGGGCGCCCTTGATTTCGCAGGCGGAAATGTCGTTCACATCTCTTCCGGAGTCGCCGGACTCGTTCTGGCGATTGTCCTCGGGAAACGCAAGGACGGCACGGCGGCTTCTCCTCACAACTTAATTTACACGTTCTTGGGCGGGGCGCTCATTTGGTTCGGATGGTTCGGCTTCAATGTCGGCAGCGCCCTGACGCTTGACAGTATCGCGATGTTTGCTTTCATTAATACAAACACCGCAGCTGCGGCCGGAATTATCGGCTGGATTTTAATCGAATGGATGCTGAACAAGAAACCGACTATGCTGGGCGCTGTATCGGGCGCTATCGCCGGACTTGTCGCCATTACGCCGGCTGCCGGGTTCGTTACGCCGTTTTCTTCCATCGTGATCGGTTTTATCGGCGGGCTTGTCTGCTTTTGGGGTGTGTATTGGCTCAAAAAGACTTTCGGATACGATGATGCGCTTGACGCTTTCGGCCTGCATGGAATCGGCGGGACATGGGGCGGCATCGCGACCGGTTTATTCGCGACTACTTCCGTCAATGACGGCGGGGCAAACGGGCTGTTTTACGGCGATCCGGGACTGCTTTGGAAACAGATTGCGGCCATTGCGGCAACCTATGTATTTGTATTTATTGTCACTTTCGTTATCATTAAAATTGTAGGTCTCTTCATTCCCCTCCGCGCCAGTGAAGAAGAAGAATCACTCGGGCTTGATTTAACGATGCATGGGGAAAAGGCATATCAGGACTTATAAAGTGAGGAGTGACTTAGATGAGCGGTCAAATGTTCAAGGTAGAAATCGTTACGCGTCCGGCTAAGTTTGAAACATTGAAGCAGGAACTCGGTAAAATCGGAGTCACATCGCTGACTTTCTCCAACGTACACGGCTGCGGCCTTCAAAAAGCCCACACCGAACTGTACCGCGGAGTCAAAATTGAAAGCAATGTGTATGAACGGCTGAAAGTGGAAATCGTTGTCAGCAAGGTCCCCGTTGATCAAGTGGTGGAAACGGCGAAAAAAGTGCTGAAAACGGGAGAGCCCGGCGACGGCAAAATATTTGTCTATGAAATCGGAAACACGATTAATATCCGCACCGGAGAGGAAGGACCAGAAGCTTTATAAACATACAGAACGCCCGGAGACAGCATGTCCCGGGCGTTTTTTTCGGATTTCATTAAAAAGAAGAAGCCTTTTTTTCATGCGGGACAGGCCGCTTATGCCGTACGGTTTGTTTTTTTGAATATGTACTGATATTGACCAGTATGCCGCACAAAAACAGCGTCATAATCAATGAAGAACCGCCGTAGCTGATAAACGGCAGCGGCACACCCGTAACCGGGAGGAGTCCGCTCATCGCTCCCAAATTCAATACAACCTGAAACATCAATTGAAACGTAATTCCGATGGCGAGAAGCTTCCCGAACGGGTCATCAGCACGCATGGCTGTTTTTACGCCGAGAAGCATTAACGCGAAATATAATCCCAAAACGATCAGAACACCGAATATCCCCAGTTCTTCGCTGATCACGGCCATAATGAAGTCAGTATGCGCCTCAGGCAGGTAATTCATTTTTTCAACACTGTTCCCAAGTCCTCTTCCGAAAAATCCGCCTCCGGAAATGGCGAAATAGGATTGAATCAGCTGATAGCCATCCCCGTTCGCGTCACCAAACGGATTGGTAAAGGAAACAAGCCGCTTCACACGATAGGAAGCGGAAAATGCGAGATAAACGACTCCCGACACCGCCGTCGCGCCGAGCACGAGCAAATGGCGCTTTTTCAAGCCGGCACATAATAAAATTGACCCGCACGCCGCCAGAATTAAGGAAGCCGTCCCTAAATCAGGCTCTGCCAATGTCAGCAGAAAAGCGGTTCCCAAAATGACTAAAGGCGGCAGAACCCCCTTCACAAATTGATGAATGTACGGCTGCTTTTTCGTGTAAATCGCAGCGAAATACAAAATCATCGCGATCTTCGCCAATTCAGACGGCTGTATGACAAGCGGCCCCGCTCCCAGCCATCTGCGGGAAAAATTCCGCTCCAGCCCGATTCCCGGTATCAATACGAGCAGCAGCAACACCAGCGATCCGACCACAAACAGCGGTACAAGCCGGGCATACCGCTTATACGGCAGACAGGCCGCAAATAAAAATAAGCATATTCCGATCAGCAAAGAGGTTCTCTGTTTATGGAAGAAATAGGATGGATCTCCGTATCGCTGAGATCCCATCACATCACTGGCGCTGTATACCATTAACAAACCGAATCCGCAAAGCAGCATGATGACAAACACAAGCGGCAGATCGGCGTTTTTCAAACGTTTCAGCAACGGACAAAACTCCTTCGGCTATTCTTTTCCCTCATACTTGACGCACAGTAATACAGTCACGTTTCATTCTGTTTACTTTTTTATAATTATTTTTAATACCAATTGTGTCTCATAGAAAAAAGCATTACACTGTTCATATAAAATAAAGATAAAAGGTGATATTTGTGAATTACGAACTATTTAAAGCGATCAATGGTTTGTCGCACCATAGTGCCATTCTCGACTCTATCATGGTATTTATAACGGAATACGCCCTTTACGCCTACGCCCTTTTCCTGCTTGCCATGTGGCTGTTTGGAAACACAAAAGGCAGACAAAACGCCCTGTACGCCGGCTTTACCGGCATTGCGGCGCTTATCGTCAACTACATCATCACAAAAATCTATATCGAGCCGCGCCCCTTTGTCGATCATACGGTTCATACGCTGATTCCTCATGCCGCGGATGCTTCTTTTCCGAGTGACCATACGACAGGCGCTTTGGCCATTTCAATTGCGATTCTGTTCCGCAACAAAAAACTCGGCTGGCCGCTAGTGATTTTCGGCCTTTTGACCGGCTTCTCAAGAATTTGGGTCGGCCACCATTATCCGATTGATGTACTCGGAAGCATTATCGTTTCCCTCGTTGTCGGATTCCTGCTGTTCAGATTTTCAAATGTGCTTCGTCCGATTGTCGACCTGATCGTGCGAATCTACGAAAGTATCGTTCATAAAAACAAATCGACAAACCATAACATATAAAAAAAGCCGGCGTCTTTCACAGACTGCCGGTTTTTGTATGTCTGGCGGTATGTTTTTTCCTTTGTAAAACACAGAATGCGGCAATGCCGAGACTGTCAATCAGTACATCGCGAAGGCAGCCGTTTCTGCCGAAAAAGAGCTGGACGATTTCTGTCAGGAAGGCGGCGGCCAATGCATACAGCACCGCCCTCTTCATGCGTCTGTGCTCCCTGAAAAACAAACAGGTCAGCACAAAAAAAGAAAACGCGTGCCCGAGCTTTTGAATCGCCGCTTCAGGTACGGTGAGCTCCGCCATATCGAACACAAAGAAACCGGATGCATCCGGATGGGGCGTGAAACGGAAGGCCATCGTCTGCGTCACAATCATATCGTGAAAGCTTTCAGTCAAAGCAGAAATGAAAATAAAGACGAGCCATCCCGCCGCCAGACATTTATTCATTCAGCATCTCCCTCGTTTTCTATTAGTATAAAGGCACATAAGGCAAAATGAAAAGCGCCTATCAGAGCTGATAGGCGCTTAGGGATCACAGTTACTTGCCAGAATCTTTCATTGAACCGTCATCTTTACCATCTGTCTTGTCTTTTGTGCCGTCTTCTTTACCGCCGGGTTTTTCCTCGGTTTCTTGTTTAGGCGTCACATCTTTTTTCTCGGAAGACTGCTGAATGGACCCTTCCGTTTCTTCTGTTACAGCGTTTTTCTCTTCAGCTGCCGCTTTTTCAATAGATGTTACCGGTTTGTCCATAAAGTTCAGCGGATTCATCGCTACGCCGTCTTTGCGGATTTCAAAGTGCACGTGGTTTCCGCTTTCTTCACTGTAAAGGTTTTTTCCTGATTTTCCGATAACCTGGTTCTGCTTCACTTTGTCGCCCTGATCGACGCTGACTTCAGATAGAGACTGATAGACAGTAGACAGGCCGTCTGAATGTTCAATTTCAACCACATATCCCAGTACCGGATCTTTAGCAGCCTTCACAACCGTACCGCTCAGAGAAGCGGAAACGTCAAATGATTTTCCGTCTTTCTCAGCTAAGTCAATTCCTTTACTTAGGCTGTACGTGTTATTATAGTTAACAAGTGCTGCTTCTTTCTCTTTTTTTGCGGCATTCGTTTCATAAAACTTTTTCACAACAGAAACATTTTCAGAATGAGCAGCCGGCATTGCGACGTTTTCCATTGACTTTCCTACTTCGACGGCATCGTCCTTGCCGCTGTCATACGCGGAGTTTCCGCCGTTATTCGTCAGATTGTCCTTCACATCATTTGAAACGGATTGATACCAAAGGACAGCTGTTAAAATGACGGCCGCACTGACTAAGTAAATGGCAGGGAATATCCAGCGTTTGCGAAAGAACCGCTGAAGTTTTTTGACTTGAGAAGTTTTCTTTTCTTCCTCTCTCATTTGTTCATCACCTCAGCAACATTCTGAACACTTTTCTGAAAATATATACACATCTTAAAAAAACTTTTTTGGAAGTAGTATGTGCAGATTGCTCTTAATTATGTAATGAAATGTGAAGGGAGATCCCGGAATATGAATTTGACCCTGCGTAAAGCCGTATTGGAAGATTTAGATGCGGTTGTGGCTATATACAACTCGACGATCGCCTCACGGATGGTCACGGCTGATACGGAAGAAGTGACGCCCGAAGACCGGATGGATTGGTTTTTGCGGCACACGGACAGGCGCCCGCTGATGGTTGCGGAAGATGAAAACGGAAAAGTGGCGGCCTGGATCAGCTTTGAAACGTTTTACGGCCGTCCGGCCTATGACAAAACGGCGGAGATCAGTATTTATCTGCATCAGGATTGCCGGGGCAAGGGAGCGGGAAGCTTTCTGCTGAAAGAAGCCCTTGAGATAGCCCCGAAGATCGGCATCCGTAATCTGATGGCTTTTATCTTCGGCCATAATGTGCCGAGCATTAAGCTGTTTGAAAAATTCGGTTTTACCGAATGGGGCGTATTCCCGGGTATCGCCGAAATGGACGGAAAACGATATGACTTGAACATTTTAGGGAGAGAACTGTCATGATCAGCATCGATAAAGAAGAAAAAGACGGTAACCAGCCGCTCAATAAAAAAGCCCGTTCCCTTGCCGACATCGCCAAGTGGGGAAAAATCACCGCCGTGTTTCTTATCATTACGGGCTCTCTTTCCGCCCTGTCAGCCATTGTGACGCTGCTCGGAGCCATACCGGGTGTTTTGCTCATCATTTCCGGCGTCATGCTGATGCGCTCGGCAAAAGCCGCAGCCGCCCTTCAGGAAGAATCAGAAGAAAACGCGGAAGAACATATGCTCGAACATTACGCATCCTTTATCAAAATGCAGTTTTTTTACGCGGTATCGAGTTTGGCATTGGGCATTATCGCTTTTATTTTATTCATCATTTTCGCTGTCATCGGAATTGTGGCTTACCACAGCACTGATACGTATGACGCGCCTGATTCATATTACTATGAGAACGACCCTGTGTTTGAATGACAAAAAGAGCTGATCGCGCGTCAGCTCTTTTTTAATACAGCATTTCTTTTTTCCGGTCTTCTTCTGTTAAAAATTCAATAAAGCTTTTCATCGCAGACGGCTCCTCCGCTACCAATCGGGTATAGGCGCTTTTCCGTTCCTCGGACAGAATATTGCTTTTTCTGATTCTGTTCAGCATATACAGGCGGATCGTTTTTTGCACCTGTTTCCGCTGGTAGCCGGCTTCTTTAAAAAACGCAAGACCCAGAGCCGCAAGGAGTGCAAAAATGCCGGCCGACACGAGGGCTCCTCTCCCGGAAGGGGCCTGAATCAAAAGCGATGCCAGATGAAACAGACTAAAAGCGGCGAGCGGGAAAGCGAGAAAACGGTAAATGATGCTTTTTTTCATCAGCGGTGCGATGGCGATTTGTATTTTCTGAATTTCTTTTTTTATGAATCCCGGCAATTGTTCCGCATGTTCCAGCTTCATACCCTCTCCCCTTTGCTGTCATTTTTGTCTTCTTTTTCATATATGCTTATTCTACCGCACCCGGAACTTTCTTTGAAAGAAAACTGCATCCATCTTTGATTCCGGCTCTTTATTCTTTTAAAATGTCAATGTTATAATTTGAAGTGGGAATCAGATTGCTGCACTTGTCGGAATACTAATGGGCACAGTCTTGATAAATATGATATAGCGGGGTTGCAAAGTGAGCATTTCATTTATTTTATTCGGATTTTTTTTCGTTTTAAATATACTTTTGGCCGTCATCATGATTTTCAAAGAAAGACGCGACGCCAGCGCTTCATGGGCTTGGCTCTTGGTTCTTTTTTTTATTCCCATTTTAGGGTTTATTTTATACCTGTTATTCGGCCATAACCTGAGACGCAAGCACCTGTTTCAATGGGAAGACCGTAAAAAGATCGGAATTGAAAAGCTGCTGAAGTCTCAGCTGAAAGATCTGAAGTCGAGGCAATTCCAATTTAACAACAGGGCGACCGTGGATAATAAGGACCTCATCTATATGCTTGTCATGAACAACCACGCGGTTTTCACAGAGGATAATTCGGTTGAGATTTTAACGGACGGGCGCGATAAGTTCAAACGTTTAATGAAGGACATTTCCAACGCAAAAGATCACATTCACCTTCAATACTATATTTATAAAGGTGATGAGCTGGGAAAAAAATTGCGTGACGCCTTAGTGAAAAAAGCACAGGAAGGCGTAAAGGTCAGAGTGTTATATGATGAACTCGGTTCACGATCACTCAGAAAAAAATTCTTCAAACCGCTGCGGGACGCCGGCGGCTATGTGGAAGTCTTCTTTCCTTCCAGGCTTCGGCCGATTAATTTGCGGCTCAATTATCGGAATCACCGCAAGCTCGTGATTATTGACGGTGAAACCGGCTATGTCGGCGGCTTTAATGTCGGAGATGAATATCTCGGCCTGAATCCGAAATTCGGCTATTGGCGGGATACGCACCTCAGGCTTCAAGGCACGGCAGTCCATGCCATTCAGACACGGTTTATCCTCGATTGGAACCAAGCCTCCCATCACCATACGCTCACTTACGTTCCGAATCATTTTCCGGAATGCGAGCCGAAGGGCAATGTCGGGATGCAGATTGTCACAAGCGGACCGGATTCAGAATGGGAACAAATTAAAAACGGCTATATCAAGATGATCTCAACGGCGAAACGGTCGATCCTGATTCAGACGCCTTACTTTATTCCTGACTCCAGTCTTTTAGACGCCCTCAGGATCGCCTGTCTGTCAGGCATCGACGTCAAAATCATGATCCCGAACAAACCGGATCACGCTTTCGTTTACTGGGCGACTTTATCTTACATCGGCGATCTTTTGAAAGCCGGGGCCTCGGTCTACATTTACGATAACGGCTTTATTCATGCGAAAACGATTGTCGTCGATGATGAGACGGCTTCTGTCGGTACGGCGAATATCGACGTCAGAAGCTTCAGGCTTAATTTTGAAGTCAACGCCTTTATTTATGACGTCACCATCGCGAAAAAGCTCATTTCCTCATTTAAAGAAGATCTGCTTGTCTCCAGAAAATATACGTATGAAGAATATCAGGAGCGTTCGCTGTGGATTCGCATTAAAGAATCGGTTTCAAGGCTTCTGTCGCCGATTTTGTAATTCCCGGGTGCATCCCGGGAATTTTATCATATCAAAACGGATGCACGGCAGGAAAAAAACACATTTTATATTCAAAAGAATGACCGAATAGTGTATAAATGAAAAGTGAGTATTTTTTTGTAAAGGAGTGCCATGTGTTGAAACCTGAATCAGTAAATCGTTCGCTTATTTCTATTTCGAAATGGGGAAAAGCGACAGGTATTTTATTCATTATTATGGGCGCATTTGCGGCGCTGTCGGGTGCGTTTTTCTTCTTAATCGGAGCCATTCCCGGCGTTTTGCAGATTATTGCCGGCATTTTTCTGATGCGCTCGGCAAAAGAAGCGGGACAGATGGCGGAACAGTTCAATGAACTGACAGAGGAACATATGCTGGAGAATTACGCAAAATTCGTGAAAATGCAGGGGATCTACCTCATTGTAACGATCGGCCTGTCCGTTCTCGGCATCATTCTCTTCATTGTCCTCATGACGTTCGGCATTGTTGACGGTATGTTTGATAACATTGATGCAAATACATATTAAAAAACCCGGCGCGTGAGCCCGGGTTTTTTTCTTATTCGGCTTGCAGCCTTGCCTTTTCTGCCTTTTAACGAGGCTGACCATTCCTCTGCAGGCCCTCAAAATGCCATTGTCCGCCGCAATATCATAAGCAGATTTCCCTGTTCAGTGAGCGGCTTATCGGCGATTAAATCCCCTCTTACATCAAATACAAAGTAAAACATGACAGATGACTCAGTCAGAATCAGAAACAAGGATTGTGATTCTGCGAAAAAAGAATAAGGCTATGGCGGAACAGGACCGCCCATAATGTATTTTTTGGGCCTTTGTAATTAAATTACAAATACTCTTAATCTTCACTTATGCATTCGTGATATGATATTGAAGGGAGCGATCAAAAGCTTTGGCGTTAGTCATTAAGAATGTTTTAAATATATACGGGTGCTGCCTCACGTCAAAGTCAGAAAAAATAGTATAGGAGGTCACATATGTTTAAATTTAAAAAGAAGTTCTTAGTTGGATTAACGACAGCTTTAATGGGTATTAGCTTGTTTTCATCAACCGCGTCTGCTGCCGGTACAGACTACTGGCAAAATTGGACTGATGGAGGCGGAATCGTAAACGCTGTCAATGGGTCTGGCGGGAATTACAGTGTTAATTGGTCCAATACCGGAAATTTCGTTGTTGGTAAAGGCTGGACGACAGGTTCCCCATTCAGGACCATAAACTATAATGCCGGAGTTTGGGCGCCGAATGGCAATGGATATTTGACTTTATATGGCTGGACGAGATCACCTCTCATCGAATATTATGTAGTGGACTCATGGGGTACTTACAGACCTACCGGAGCGTATAAAGGTACTGTAAAAAGTGATGGAGGTACATATGACATCTATACAACGACACGTTATAATGCACCTTCCATTGATGGCGATAACACTACTTTTACGCAGTACTGGAGTGTCCGTCAGACAAAGAGACCAACTGGAAGCAACGCTACAATCACTTTCAGCAATCATGTTAACGCATGGAAGAGTCATGGAATGAATCTGGGCAGTAATTGGTCTTACCAGGTCTTAGCGACAGAGGGATATCAAAGCAGCGGGAGTTCTAACGTAACAGTGTGGTAACAGATTATCTTTAATCAGGGGCAGCTAACGGGCTGCTGATCGTTCCTTGAGAAATTTTAAAATCATTATGATTGTGAGTGCTAAGAGGCGACGGTCTTTTAGTTGGACTCCCAATATGGAGCCAAAACCGCAGCCTCTTGATCTTTTACGTTTGATGCATGTCTCCGATGGCTGTCATTTCATGCCTGCGTTCCTTCGCTTCTATCATAACGGCTTTTCCGCTGTTCTTTTCCTCCTTATTCCTGTAACCATTTTCATTACATCTCAAACGACATGAAGCCATCTCTTTTTAACAAAAGAGATGATTCATTACATCATAAAGAGATTTGTTCGCCAGTTCATTCTCCATTGCCCGCTGTACGCTTCCGAACGTCTCATCAAGCGCGTGCTGAATATTTTTGCCGACCGGACAGTCCGGATTCGGATTGTCGTGAACCGCAAAAAGCTCTTCCTTATTTTGTACCGCCCTGTAAACCTCTAAGAGGGTAATCTCCGACGGATCTTTTTTCAGGCTGGCTCCCGCAACACCTGCCCGGGATGTCAGAAGACCTGCTTTTTTCAGCTGGCTGATCGTTCTCCGCACTACGACGGGATTGGTGTTTACGCTGGCCGCAATCATATCTGACGATGCCCGTTCATCCGTTGAGATCAGCGAAAGAATGTGAATGGCCACAGCAAGACGGCTGTTAATCATGTTTTTCACCACCGGTGTAACCACAATGGTTACATTTCATTTGTTTTTCAATTATTAATATACACTAAAATACGCGGCAGGATGAAATCAAGTTGACAATAGAGGTGTAAAAAGGCCGGCGGAAACCGGCCGGTGAGGGATTAAAATAAGAAATAACGCTGACCGAGCGGAACATAGCTGACAGGCTGGCATGCCAGTTCTTCTCCGTCGGCGAACACCTGATAGGTTTTCGGATCGACTTGTATATTCGGCATCGCGTCATTCAGCTTCATGTCGAGCTTACTCAGCTTGCGGATATTCCGTACGGGGGAAATCATTTTTTCAAGCCCGAGCTTTTCCGGTACGCCGTTTGCGATACCGGCCTGGGACATAAATGTAATAGACGTATTGCGGTTCGCTTTCCCGTAGGATGCGTACATCTGACGCATAAACACAGGCTCAGGCGTCGGAATGGAAGCATTCGGGTCTCCCATCTGGGCGCGGGCGATCATGCCACCTTTGAGCACAAGTTCAGGTTTAACGCCGAAGAAAACCGGGTCCCATAGTACGAGGTCGGCGAGCTTTCCTTTTTCGACGGAACCGACTTCATGGCTCAGGCCGTGAGTGACGGCAGGATTGATCGTGTATTTGGCGACATAGCGTTTGGCGCGCACATTATCATTGCCGCTTTCTCCTGAAAGAGCGCCTCGCTGCTTCTTCATTTTATCGGCAACCTGCCATGTCCGGATAATCACTTCTCCCACCCTGCCCATCGCCTGCGAGTCAGATGATGTCATGCTGATCGCGCCGATATCGTGCAGAATATCCTCCGCCGCGATGGTGGCCGCTCTTATGCGTGAATGACTGAACGCCACGTCTTCAGGGACTTTTGAATCTAAATGATGGCAGACCATCATCATATCAAGATGCTCGTCCATCGTGTTGACCGTATACGGAATCGTCGGCGTCGTAGAGGACGGCAGAA
This sequence comes from Bacillus sp. 5RYD7K, assembly GCF_059831465.1. Classification (NCBI taxonomy): domain Bacteria; kingdom Bacillati; phylum Bacillota; class Bacilli; order Caryophanales; family Bacillaceae; genus Bacillus; species Bacillus sp. 5RYD7K. Next base: position 1,233,724 of record NZ_CP191200.1, on the reverse strand, counting down.
TATTGGCGTAAGAAGCGAGTTTCATAATATCCGGTGCGTGGCCTCCGCCGGCTCCCTCTATGTGATATGTATGGATAACCCGGTCGCCGATCGCATCAAGCGTATTTTCTAAAAAGCCCGCTTCATTAATCGTGTCTGTGTGGATTGCCACCTGAATATCCGCCTCATCTGCGACTTCCATGCATGCTTTAATGGCGCTTGGCGTTGATCCCCAATCTTCATGCAGCTTCAGGCCGATCGCGCCGGCTTCTGTCTGTTCAATGAGAGGCGCTTTATCAGAGGCATTCCCTTTCCCTAAAAAGCCGACATTGATCGGAAACTGCTCAGCCGCCTCCAGCATTCTCGCCATGTACCATGCGCCGGATGTACAGGTCGTCGCTTTACTTCCCGTCGCAGGGCCCGTTCCGCCGCCCAAAAGCGTGGTCACGCCTGAAGAAAGCGCGACTTCCATCTGCTGCGGGCAGATGAAGTGGATGTGCGTATCAACGCCGCCGGCCGTTACGATTTTTCCTTCGCCGGAAATGACTTCTGTTCCGGCGCCGATGACCATGTGCGGGTCCACCCCATCCATAATATCCGGGTTGCCGCTTTTCCCGACGCCGACAATCCGGCCGTCCTTCACCCCGATATCCGCCTTGACGATCCCTGTGTAATCCAGAACGACGGCATTTGTAATGACCAGGTCAAGCGCTCCGTCTTTCCCGGTGATACGGCCGTTTTGCCCCATGCCGTCCCGGATTGTTTTTCCTCCGCCGAAAATCATTTCTTCTCCGTAATTCGTGAAATCTTTTTCGACTTCAATCCATAAATCCGTATCTCCGAGTCTGACTTTGTCTCCCGTTGTCGGTCCGAACAGTTCTGCGTATTGCTCACGTGACATTTTCATCGGATCGCTTCCTCCATCCATCCGGCTTTTTTAAGATTCGACAGCGTCTTTTCTTTTCCCCGCTCATCCATATACGTATCAGCCATGCCGTTCAGGCCTCTGACCGTTTTTCGTCCTCCGATTTCCACGAGTGTGACGGTTTTCTCTTCTCCCGGTTCAAAACGGACTGAGGTGCCTGACGGGATGTCAAGACGCATGCCGATTGCTTTCTCCCGATTGAAGGACAGGGCGCCGTTGGCTTCCGCAAAATGAAAATGCGACCCTACCTGTACTGACCGCGTCCCATGATTGGTGACTGATACCTCCAGCGTCTTTCGGCCTTCGTTAATGGTGATGGTCCCCTTTGCGACTTGAATGGCTCCCGGCTTCATGACTTCACCTCCGCTTTGATCGGCTGATGAACGGTGACAAGCTTGACCCCGTCCGGAAACGTCGCTTCCACCTGAATGCTGTCCAGCATTGCCGGAACGCCTTCCATAACGTCTTTTTCCGTCAATACGCTGCGGCCTGATTCCATCAGCTCAGCAACGCTTTTTCCGTCTCTGGCGCCTTCCATCAGGTAACAGGTCAAATATGCGGCAGCTTCAGGATAATTCAGCAGAACGCCGCGCTCTTTCCGCTGTTTTGCGAGCTCTCCCGCTGTGAAAATAAGCAACTTTTCTTGTTCAACCGGTGTCAGTTTCATCTGTATTCCCCCTTAGTGATAGTCAAACGCAATCCACATGGTCATACCGAAACGATGCAGGCGGTTACCACCCCCTTCACCTCATGAAATGTTAAGTGATAAAAAGTATTCGACGGTGAACAGCCTGATTCCTTTTGCAGAAATTCCAGATTTCTTATTTTTTAAAACAAACGTTTAATCAAATGTGAAAAAAGATCACATTCTTTGTGAATATTATAAAGAAATTACCGCATAATTTATAGAATATTTAAAAATTTAGTGAATATTAACCAATCGAACTGGAATTTTTGTCATTTCTCATAACAAAAAGCCCAAAATATTTTGGGCTTTTGCTTTGTTTCAATATCAAATTAATCGTCACTGAGTTTATCTTTCGTTTCGCCGACACCCTTTTGCAGGCTGCCTTTCGCTTTGTCCTTCTTCCCTTCCGCTTTTAGATCGGACTTGTTTGCCATGTCACCCGCTTTGTCCTTCGCTTCCCCTTTCATTTTGTTCATGCCGCCTTTTACTTTGTCTTTTAACCCGTTATCTTGACTCATATCTATTCAGCTCCTTTTTTGTTTTGTGTACTTGTTTTCTTCCCTTTCAGCATTATCGCAAACATGTAAACTCTCAATTATTGATTTCACAGCGCTCCCCGTAGCGGAGCACTTTGTAAACGGCCAATCCGTCTGACAGCTTATTATCCCCGTATTTGACCGGCAGAAGGGCAAAGAATACATAATACGTTGAAAAATAGACAAATTGGTAAAAAAATAAGTTTGGCTCGAGAACATCTTTCATGATCAGCAGATTTATTATAAAGATAGAAGCGAGATTAAACAGACAGCCTCCGGAATAGACGAGCGCGCTCGTCAGACGGTTATCTATCCGCAATTCGCCGAATTGGCAAAAAGAATCTATAAAGTAGATACGCCGCACCTGAATCGGCCCCACTTTTAAAAAACGTTTCCCCATACCGATATCCAATGACGCCTTACCTCCGAACAGCATCGCCATAAAGCTGTGGCCTGACACATGGATGACAGACACCATCGGCAGAATGATGAGAAAGGATACGAAAAACTTTATCATATCATTAAATCCGAACAACAAATCCCTCCTTTCAATCATCCGTTTTTCCCTCTACTGCGATTTTTCCGTTTTCTTCAACGATCAAACGTCATAATGTGCATAAAAAAAATAACCATCTGCCGATCAGATGGTTAGAAAATTTATATATCGTATAAACATTGTTCTTTTTGAATGTTTTCTCTCATGTGAATCACTTTTTCATAAAAATACGCCGCTTCTTTATATTGCTCATGGGCGCTTGTGTATATGGCAGCCTCCAAGGCGAAATCTTCAATATACACATACAGCGATTTTTCATTCATATAGTCAAACACTTCATGGATTAAGTCCATATTGAGGGATTCCAGGTAAAGCGCTTGTAAAAACTTATATTTCTCTAAACTGAATCGGTCGCCGCGTTCTTTCGCGATCGTGACCCCTCTTTCATAATAAGTAAGGGCCGCTTCGTCATCACGCAGCCTGAAAAGGGTGTGTGTTAAGCTGAACAGCGCCTTCGGAAGCTGTTCAAGCTGATGTTCTTCAAAAACGGGCACCGCTTTTCTAAAGTAACGGGCCGCTTCAGCCAGATCACGCTTTTCAGAATAACAATTCCCCAGATTGTAAAGCGAAGACCCGATCAGGCGGGGCTGTCCTTCAAGCAAAGAAAGGCGGAGCGCTTCGTCTAAATGCTCAAGCGCTTTGTCGTAGTTTTTGCAGTCGATATAGTTTCCTGAGATTACGAAATGGCACTGTATTCTCCGCACTCTGTAAAAATCGTGTTTCATATATGTATCCAGCGCCTGAATCGCGTGATTCATGGAGAAATGAGTCTGCTTCATGACGTAAAACACTTCAGACATCTTGAAATGGAATTCCGCCCTCTCTATATCATCCTCGACAAATGAAAGGAGTTTTTCCGCTTTCCGGTAAAAAGAAATAGCCGCAACATAGTTATTCTGATCGAATTCATACATTCCTCTGAACAAATGGAAATAATACTCGGACAGTCCCGATATGCTGTCCGTGCTTTCGATCGTCTTTTGCAGCTCGCTGTACTGAATTTGAGATTGTTCGGTGAAATCCGGCTTGACGTAATCAAGCATAATATGATGGCGGTAGCTGATCAGCTGGTAATATAACAGCAGCAGCTGGTCTTCCTCCATACGTTGTATATCCTCATCAATTTCCTCTTTCAGCTTTATGGCATCAGCCGCTTGAAACGCTAAAATGTGCTTGTACCATTTGTTGATCTTGACTCCAACTTGAGATGACGGAATCTCGTATGCGGTCATGCCCCTTTCACAACCTTTTCTAATTTCTATTGGTTATATTTTAACATATTGTATGGCTTTGGAATTGAATAACTTGATCGTCCTGCATCAAAATTCCTATCATATATTTCGGCAGACATCGGTTTTTTTTGAACAGGCCTGAGCTTCATTTGAATAAAAAAGCCTGCCCTTGTTCGGGCAAGCCTTTATTCATCCGCCTATATACGACATTTCCACTTTCTTTTTCCCATCTGTTTTAGAAAGCGCGCGGTCAATTGAATACTGATCCGTACGATTTCTCCAGACAGAGGCGATGGATTCCGTCAATTCGTCATCAGTCAGGCCGCCGCGCACAAGCTTCCGCACATCGAAGCCGCTTGAAGCGAACAGGCACGTAAAAAGCTCGCCCCTTGCCGACAGACGCGCTCTGTTGCAGGAGGCGCAGAATGCATCCGAGACGGAGGAAATCACGCCGATTTCGCCGGAACCGTCGAGATAGCGGAATCTGGAGGCGACCTCTCCTTTATAATTCGCTTCTATCGGTTCCGCCGGCATGTGCTGATTGATCAGATCAATGATCTCAGCCTTCGTGATGACGTCTTTTTTATTCCATTGATTTGTATTGCCGACATCCATAAATTCAATAAACCGAAGAATATGGCCCTTTTCTTTAAAATAGCGGGCCATCGGCAGGATGTCTTTTTCATTGACGCCCTTTTGAACAACCATATTGATTTTCACACCGAGTCCGGCCGCTTTTGCCGCTTCAATGCCCTCGAGCACCTTGTTCACCGAGACGCCGCGGCCGTTAATGGCCTTAAACCGCTCATCCTCTAAAGAATCAAGGCTGACGGTCACGCGATGCAGCCCCGCCTGCTTCAGCTTTTCAGCATACACCGGAAGCAGAGAGCCGTTTGTCGTCATCGCAATATCGTTAAGCCCCGGGATGCGCGCAAGCTTTTTGATCAATTCAGGCATATCTTTTCTCATCAGCGGCTCCCCGCCCGTCAGCCTGATTTTTTCAACGCCGAAGCGGCCGACAAACAGTTTGGCAAGCCGTTCAAGCTCCTCAAATGAGAGCAATTCCGTCTTTTGCAGAAATGGATAATCCGGTCCGAACAGTTCGGCTGGCATACAGTACGTGCATCTGAAATTGCAGCGGTCGGTTACAGAGATACGGAGATCCCTGAGCGGCCTTTCCCTTTTGTCTGACACGCGGCGCGTTTCTGTATTCATAAGCCCAAGACCCCTTTCTATTGTTCAACCCGTTCAGGATGTGTGTATACGTTAAACGATCCGTTTCTCACAAAGCCTATCGCCGTCATGTTCAGCTCTTCCGCCATTTGCAGCGCAAGCTCCGTCGGCGCCGATTTTGAAATGACAATCGACACGCCGATTTTTGCGGCTTTCAATAAAACCTCTGAGGAAATCCGGCCGCTGAAGACAATCAGCTTGTCACGGACCGGCATTCCGTTTTTCAGGCAGTTGCCGTACAGCTTATCCAGCGCATTGTGGCGCCCGATGTCCGTCCTCATGAAGAGCATCTTTTCCGTATCGCACAGCGCCGCATTATGGACGCCGCCCGTTTCCTGGAATGTGCCGCTTTCGCTTTGCATCTCCTTCATGAGGCGAAGACACGTTTCAGGAGTTATAGTGATGCGGCTGACAGCGGTTTTGGCCGTTTTCACATCCTGCTGAAAGTAAAAATGGCGGCCTTTCCCGCAGCATGAACCGATCACTCTCTTCGTATAGTCTTTTTGCTCAAGCACTTCCGGATTCGTCAGCTCCACATATGCAAATCCGAGACTTTCATCTATCGTAAAACTTTTGATCTCTTTTTCAAAACGAATGACGCCTTCTGACGCGAGAAATCCGATAACGAGTTCCTCTAAGTGGTCGGGCGTGCAGACGAGCGTAACAAATTCCTGCCCGTTCACCATGACAGTCAATGGATACTCTGATACCATCCGATCTGCCGTTTTTGTTAATACCCCTTTTTCATAGCGGTATATTTCTCTTACCGCCGTTGTTTTTTCATCCACTGTTTTCCCCTCCGCAGTATCCTTCTCTTTTATTCTTCCATAATCCCTGTATTTTGTCGAATTTGCGGTTTAAAAAAAGAGCCCTCTTCGGACTCTATGTTTCGTTGCGATGATGTCTGCTCAAAATGGTGAATAAAATAACTGCGGCGATAATGGCCAATATACTGACAAATATGAAGGCGGCAAGCTTCAGAAAAACTCCCATCAGTACAAAAACGACTGCCGCCAGCACTAATATAATGCCTGCTCCTTTTAACAACAGCGTTCATCTCCTTTTAGTCGTATCATTCCCGCGGCTCCGTTTTCTAAACAAAAAAGACGCCGCGCGGGCGTCCTTTTTCAGCCTATTCTTTTGCTAAATCCTTCGCAGCGTCTTCCCAAGCCTGTTTGAACTCGTCCGCGCTGTCTGCTGAGACATACGTCCCGCCTCCTGCTTCCGCCGCTTTTTCAAGGCTTTCGCTTCCTTTCATGCCGAAGTTGAAGCCGATGATATTGACGATTGTGTTGACGTTCGCTTTACGGAGCTTTTGAATTTCAGCCTGAGGATTACCGCCGCATGTTTCTTCACCGTCTGTAATCAGATATACGACGTTTTTCCCTTTAGCGCCGGCCCGCTCAAATTCTTCGCGCGTATCAGAAAGCGCTTTCGCTATCGGTGTCCAGCCGGTCGGTTTAATTTTGCTGAGTGATTGCTCAAACGGAGTCACGGCGTACGGCTGAAGTCCGTATAACGTTTCTGTCGCGTTACATGATACGGCTTTGCCGGAGTTTTTATTATTGCCCTTATGGCCGAATACCCGAAGCATCAGATTCGTGTCTTCAGGAAGAACTTTTGCAAAAGAGGTGACAGAATCTTTCGCAACGTCTATTTTACGTTCTCCCCCCGTTTTTTGGATCATGCTTCCGCTTGCATCAAACAGCACAGCGACGTTGGTTTCCTCTTGCTTTTTCTCAGCCGCAAAAACAGGTGATCCGAGTGAGAGCGTCAAAAGTCCGACAATCCCCGCAGTAAACATTTTTTTCATTACCTTCATTCCTCTCCATTTGTTTTTTGCCGATGGGCCCCGGCTCTTCTCTATGCTAGTTTAGCTATTTGGAAAAAGATATAGGGCGTGATGCCTTTTATGAGAACGGCGATATATTACCAAAAATGAACAGAATTATGCGCATCATCCTAAAAAGATTGGCTAAATGATGACAGTTTTAATGCCTTTTTCGCCCTTTTTGTAATATAAGTCCGGGATCTGATTCTTTTTACAGTTTTCTCTTCATCTCTTCATGAAAACTTTGTTACATCAAACATAAAAAAAGGGCCGATAAACGGCACCTTTTTCTTATTCCGCTAATGATTTTGCTTCCATTGTAAAGATACGGTTCATATCCTTTTGGCTGTGAGCTTCGTAATATTTTCCTCCGCCCGCTCCGGCAATCGCATGCAGCTGGCCGTTGAAGCCTTCCTTAAAGTCAAAACCGATCACGTTGACTTTAATATGATGTTTGCGAAGTTCTTTCGCCGTCTTAATAGGATCTCCGCCGCATGTCTCCTCACCGTCCGTCAACAGGTAAACGGATTTAAAGCCGAATTTATGAACACCGTTAAAAGAAGCCTTCGCATCTTCTAATGCTTTTGCAATCGGTGTCCAGCCTGTAGGCCCGATTCCGTTCAGAGAGTTCAGGAAGCTTTGTCTGTCAAACTTTTGGAATCCGTACACACCGCGAATGGCTTCACATGATTGAACTTTTCCGGAATTTTTATTATTGCCTTCCGAACCGAAAACCGTCATTCTGACCTGTGATGTAGACTTAATTTGATCCGCAAAACGGATGATTTCATCTTTTGCCATATTGTATTTAGATACGCCGTCTATCCGTTTCGCCATACTGCCGCTCGCATCAAGTAAAATGGCGGTATTGTTTCTGAATAAAAGAGTGTTCTCGTCTGCTTTCTCAGCAGCAAAAGCAGCAGGAGATGCAGCAGTCAGCATCAATCCGAGCATAAGTATGAGTGAAAATGTTTTTTTCATTGCTTTTTCCCCTTTTCAATAGATTTACGTTCAACGCTGAACAATATTAATCGTAAATGAGATGAAAAGGGAAATAAATAGGACGGGCTTCCTCATTATTTTTGCGTACATTCACATAGAAGCGGCATTTTTATCAGTGATTTTCACCCGGTGCGCAGCCATCTACCCGCAATTGTCAGCCTTTAGCCTTTCGTTATATGAGTCCGTTGGTTGTTTTACCGTTTATGGAATAGTTTTCCGAAAAAAAGACGCTGATGACAGCGTCTACTTTTTCGCCATATATTTGTTTAAAAATGAAGCGGCCTCGGAAATGTTCACTCCCTGATAGTAATGCTTGACGATGTCCGTCACGGATTTTCCCTGCTCCGCCATGTAATTGGCTCCGTACTGGCTCATACCCACGCCATGGCCGAAACCCTTTGTCGTAATGGTGATGCTGCTCCCGTTTCGTTTCCATTCAAAGTCAGCAGAGCGGAGTCCGAGTTTTTCCCGGATGTCTCTGCCCTTCAGCTTCTTGCCGTTTATGACGGCCGTCGCCACTTGATGCCCCGGTGTTCTGGCTGTAATCTGCCCCACCGTGCTTTGTCCTGAAAGCTGCACGCCGAGCTTCTGCTGAAACTCAGACACACTGAAGGTCTGGGTGGCGAGATATTTAGGCGATTTCTTATCCCAGGGGCTTTTCACACTCTTTAAATAAGGAATGGCGCTTGTCCAATAGGCTTCCGCATTTTCCGTATAGCCGTTACTTGTAGAGAAAAAAGATGCCTCAATCGGTTTGTTGTCATACGTTAAAATCTTTCCTTGGGTGCCGGCCACCGCGTTTGTGATTTTCTTAAGCTTTTGAGCGTACTCAGAACCCCATTCTTTTTTCAGCTGGCTCTTGCTTTGATAGACTTGGAACATCTGCGTGTCATCCACCAGCGATCCTTTAGGCGCCTGAACGGCTGAGTCAGCGACCATCAGTCTGACGATGAATGTCCGGGCAGCGAGCGCCTGAGCTTTTAAGGCCTCCGGTTTAAAGTCTGCGGGCATTTCGGAAGCTACGACTCCGGTCACGTACTCTTCAAGCGGAATGTTCTCTACAGAATGTTTCGATGTCCGATAAACCGGAATGGATACAGGTGATTCTTTCAATGTTTCTGCTCCTTTTGTCTCTCGTATGGTGTGTGCTGTTTTGTGTCCGGGCTCTTTGTTCGCGGCCGCTCCTTTTTCTGCCTGAAACGGAAGAACGAGAATGGTGGGAACAAGAAGAATAAGTACACATAGCCCGGATAGTAGAAATACGATGGGTTTCATATATCAGCTGCCTCCTGCTTGGGATTCGACTCTACTTCATCTTATGGGCAGGGACAAGCTAATATGACTTCCTTTTGGACAGAATCTTTATTCGATTATTCACGCCAAAAACGTATTCTTTTTTGAAAATCAGAGCATAATAATGATGATAAACCCTATAAAAAAAACAGTATGCCAGATTGACATACTGTTTTTATAATCTTTATGCGTTTAAGTCAGTAACGGCTTCTTTGCTTTCCTGTTCAGCGGCCGTTTCATCAACGACACGCTCGATGTCAGCGCCGAGAGCCGCAAGTTTTTTATGGAAATCCACATAACCGCGATCCAAGTGCTTCAGTTCCGTGACGCGTGTATGACCTTCAGCCACTAATCCCGCAAGAATCAGCGCCGCGCCCGCACGCAGGTCCGTAGCGGCAACTTCTGCGCCTTGCAGCTGTACAGGACCGTTAATGATCACAGAACGTCCTTCAATTTTAATGTCGCCATTCATCCGGCGGAATTCTTCAGCATGCATAAAACGGTTTTCAAACACAGTTTCAGTAATCATGCTTGTTCCGCTCGCACGGAGAAGCAGCGCCATCATTTGCGACTGCATGTCAGTCGGGAATCCGGGGTGAGGCATCGTTTTGATGTCGATCGGCTTCAGCTGGGCAGGACCGATGACACGAAGGCCTTCTCCTTCATCCGTAATTTTGACTCCCATTTCTTCCATCTTCGCAATTAAAGACGTAAGATGCTCAGGAACCGCACCTTTTACTAATACATTTCCTTCCGTGATAGCCGCAGCCACCATGAAAGTTCCCGCTTCAATACGGTCAGGAATGATATTGTGTCTTACGCCGCGAAGCTTCTCGACACCTTCAATTTTAATGGTGCCTGTGCCGGCTCCGCGGATTTTTCCGCCCATCGCATTGATATAGTTCGCTAAGTCAACGATTTCTGGCTCTTTTGCCACGTTTTCAAGCGTTGTTGTTCCTTCAGCTAATGCAGCTGCCATAATCAAGTTTTCTGTCGCACCCACACTTGGGAAATCTAAATAGATTTTTGCGCCTTGCAGACGGCCTTCCACTTCCGCTTCAATAAAGCCGTTGCCTACTTTGATTTTTGCACCCATTGCTTCAAAGCCTTTTAAATGCTGGTCAATCGGTCTTGAGCCGATAGCGCAGCCGCCCGGAAGCGCTACTCTTGAATGACCCGTACGGGCTAATAGAGGGCCCATTACAAGCACTGACGCGCGCATTTTACGCACATATTCAAAAGGTGCTTCTGTTTCTAAAGCGTAAGAAGCGTTTACGGTAACTTCATTATTCTCAAAATGCACATCTGCTCCTAAATGACGCAACACTTCATTAATTGTATATACATCGGAGAGCGTAGGTACATCACAGATTACGCTTTTTTCTTCACTTGCTAATAAAGATGCAGCGATAACAGGTAAAACGGCATTTTTTGCTCCTTCAACTTTCACTGTGCCGTTTAACTTCTGACCGCCGCGGACGATGATTTTTTCCAAGGTATTCCCCTCCGCGTCCCTATATTCTCTATATTAATATTCAGTTGTCACGATTGGTGTGCCAACCGTAACGGTATGTTTTTCGCCCATTCCCGCACTTCTAAGCGCAATTTGCACATTCATCTTATGTTTAGATGTCATGATGTAATCTGTCCACTTATATGTAAATGCAGAAACAGAAACGAAATGAGGCTCAACTACATGTTCAACTGGACTTGCTTCAAATTCTTTCATGAGCTGTTCTGCTTTTTTTTGCAAAACAATACTCATATTATCATTTAAATGACCCTTAAGACAAGTAAAAATAAATACTTTATTTTGAAATATGTCATGTGCCTGCCGTTCAAACTGTTCATATGTATCATTCCAGTTTTCCGGTTGCTCCGGGCTCATTTGCTCATATAATAAATACGAAGTTGGGTTCTGGTTTTTGAGGGTAGTGACGAGCTGCAGTTTAAAAGTTGTATGATTTTTTTTGTCAGAATACGTGCCGACAGCCTTTACAATTTTATCTTCTTGAGCGGTTTCCCACTGATATTGCGGATTCTGCGTCTTCAGTTCTTTCACCTTGTCATCAAATTCACTCAGTGACAGGTTCAGATTCTCTTTCGCATGAAGCGTCCACTCATCTACAGTGACATGCTGCCGCTCCATTCCTTCGGCAATCTGGGCAAGCGGAGACAGCTCACTTGCATGAATGGAATGAAATACCGCAATTAAGGCGCTTAAAAAAACAAAAAACAAGATGATACGGCCTGCTCTTTTTTTCTTCATATCGATCTCTCCCCCTTACTCCCATTTTTGCCGGAGCCGGGGAAAGCGATACATGGAAAACTTCGTCAAAACTCGCCAAACGGGTGAAGAAAAAATTGGTTTCTCCCCCAGCGATTCCCTTCATTTCAACTGACGAAACACCTTAAAACAAGTATGGAAGCTGCTTCGAATACGTAAGATAATCTAAAAAGAAGTCAGCGACTGCCGTTCCGATCGCAATGGTAAGAAGAATAATCAGCAGCCTTGCCTGCACTATTTTTCCTTTTCGGATCAGCGGATCAAAGTTGACGGCCTGTAGCGCCCACCAAGTCACCGCAATGCATACCAGATGAACCAGAATGCTGATTGCGGCCTGCTGCCCCAATACATTCACACATTCCATCTCCTTTCATTTTTTCCGCCCCTCATATCCTCTCTTATTATATAAGAAGAAAAGAGAAAGATGATCATTTTCACAGCAGAATTTTTATCCAAAATTAGGGGCAATCCCCGCTTAAATGTCCGTTCTCCTGCATGGTATACTTTTTTGGAAAGGAGATGGGAATATGAATCATTCCTTTTTTCATCCGGAAAAGCAGTATGGAGAATCACTGCCCGTATTTGACCACGAGTGGGAAGCGATAGCATTCTACTATGATTATAGACAGTCTCAAACAGAGGAACTGAAAGAATTATGTCAGTTTTTCAACATTTCTCTTGATTATTCACACGGGAGCCTGAAGAAATTGGAAGCTCTCTACTTCCGCAGCATAAAAGAGCTGCTATTGGCGGAGTGGAGTCTGCCGATTGACGAATTTGAGAAAATGCTCAGTGTGTATGTCATAGATTGCGCCATCAGACACCATGACGATGCCGAATGGATCGTTAAACCTTATCCGTATACGGACGGCGCCTATACGACGGGCGTGCGAAGAGGAAACAAAACGTGGCACACTGACAACTGCTGTGAACATTTATATCTGCAAAAAGAAGAGGATCATCCGCTTATCGGCGTCTATGAATCTCTTATGCGTTAATATAGAAAAAGAATCCTTCTCAGACAGCCGAGAAGGATTCTTTTTTAGTTTCCTGCAACATCCAATCTGTTTACAGCCCGCTGTAACGCAAGCTCAGCCCGACGAATGTCAGTATCATCTGATCGTTTGTTCAAACGGTCTTCCGCCCGCTTTTTCGCAGCAAGGGCGCGCTCTTTATCAATGCTGTCCGCAGTTTCAGCGGCTTGTGCAAGGATAGTGACCTGATCAGGACGGACTTCTAAAAATCCGCCGCTGACAGCCGCCAAGTCGGTCTGTCCGTCTTTTTTAAGGCGGACAGCGCCGATTTTAAGCGGAGCCACGGTCGGAATATGGCCCGGCAAGATACCGAGATCACCGCTCTCGGCTCTTACGCTTACCATTTCAATATCAGCATCATATACTGGGCCGTCGGGAGTAACGATATTGACTTTAACGGTCTTCATGCTTTTACCCTCCTAGGACCAGATTAAACTTCTACACCCATCTCTTTTGCATTCTCAATAACTTCTTCAATGCGTCCCACAAGACGGAATGCATCTTCCGGAAGATGGTCATATTTACCGGAAAGGATTTCTTTAAAGCCTTTAACTGTTTCTTTAACAGGCACGTAAGAACCCTTTTGTCCCGTAAACTGCTCAGCTACGTGGAAGTTTTGAGAAAGGAAGAACTGGATACGGCGTGCGCGGTGAACGACAAGCTTGTCTTCTTCACCCAATTCATCCATACCGAGAATTGCGATAATATCCTGCAGTTCTTTGTAACGCTGAAGCGTTGACTGAACTTCACGCGCCACCGCATAATGCTCTTCTCCGACAATTTCCGGAGCAAGCGCGCGGGAAGTGGAAGCCAGCGGATCAACCGCAGGGTAGATACCCATTTCAGTTAATTTACGCTCAAGGTTAGTCGTTGCGTCCAAGTGAGCGAACGTCGTCGCCGGAGCCGGGTCAGTGTAGTCATCGGCAGGCACGTAGATCGCCTGGATAGATGTAACTGAACCAACGTTTGTAGACGTAATACGTTCTTGAAGCTGACCCATTTCTGTCGCAAGCGTCGGCTGATAACCAACCGCAGAAGGCATACGGCCGAGAAGCGCGGAAACCTCTGAACCCGCTTGTGTGAAACGGAAAATGTTATCGATAAAGAACAGTACGTCCTGTCCTTGTTTATCACGGAAATGCTCAGCCATTGTAAGACCAGTCAGTGCTACACGCATACGTGCGCCCGGCGGCTCGTTCATTTGTCCGAAGACCATGGCTGTTTTCTTGATAACGCCTGAATCGCTCATTTCGTAGAAAAGGTCGTTCCCTTCACGAGTACGCTCTCCTACACCGGCGAATACGGAAATACCGCCGTGCTCTTGCGCGATGTTGTTGATTAATTCCTGGATTAATACGGTTTTACCTACACCAGCACCGCCGAACAATCCGATTTTACCGCCCTTGATGTAAGGAGCGAGCAGGTCAACTACCTTAATTCCCGTTTCAAGAATTTCAACCTCAGTTGAAAGCTGATCGAATGAAGGAGCAGATCTGTGGATCGGGTCCTTTTGAGCATCCGCAGGCAGCGGTTCATTTAAATCAATTTTATCTCCCAGTACGTTAAATACGCGTCCGAGAGTCACATCACCGACAGGAACGGAAATCGGAGCACCTGTATCAACTGCTTCCATTCCGCGCTGAATTCCGTCCGTAGATGCCATGGCAATTGTACGGACTGTATCATCGCCTAAATGAAGAGCAACCTCTAGCGTTAGGTCGATGCCTACTTCATTTTCGCCTGTAGCTGGCTGTGAAACTTTAATCGCATTATAAATCGCAGGCAAGTGGCCGTCCTCGAAACGTACGTCGACAACCGGTCCAAGCACCTGACTTACGCGTCCTTTCTTCATCGCTATCCCTCCTGACAAAATCTTTCTATTCTAAAGCGGCTGCACCGCCGACAATTTCGGTAATTTCTTGTGTAATCGCCGCTTGACGCGCGCGGTTATATGAAAGCGAAAGTGAATCAATGAGTTCTTTCGCATTATCAGTCGCATTTTTCATTGCTGTCATTCTCGCAGCGTGTTCACTTGCTTTACTGTCAAGAAGCGCGCCGTAAATTAAGCTTTCCGCATATTGAGGAAGCAGCACTTCGAGCACCTCTTCTTCATCCGGTTCGAACTCGTAAGAAGCCGTGCGCTTCCCGCCGCTCGTTCCGAAATCCGTTAAAGGCAGCACTTTTTTCTCCGTCACTTCCTGTGAAATCGCACTGACGAAATGGTTATACACCAAATGCAGTTCATCAAAAGCGCCGTCGATAAACATTTGAACCGTCTGACGGGTCAAATCCTTAATCTGAGCAAAAGTGACCTCGTCGCCAAGCCCCACTAACTCAGACAAAATCGGCATTTCCCGTTTTTTGAAGAAATCGCGGCCGACTCTGCCGATTGCAATCACCGTGTATTCATCTTTAGACTGATGGCGTTCTTGAATGGTGCGGTAAGCGTTTCGCAAAACCGAACTGTTAAACGCACCCGCAAGCCCGCGGTCAGACGTAATGACGAGATACGCCGTCTTTTTCACTTCTCTTGAGACAAGCATCGGGTGTTTCGCGTTTTTCGCGCCTTTTCCGACGTTAAACACAACCTCCTGGATCTTATCCATATACGGAGCAAATGACTTCGCGTTGGTTTCCGCACGGTTCAGCTTCGCAGCGGATACCATCTGCATGGCTTTTGTAATCTGGCTTGTTTTTTTCGTTGACGTGATCCTTGACTTAATATCGCGTAATGAGGCCAAAGATTTCACCACCTTTATTCTTCATTTGCGTAAAAAGAGAGAAAAAGAGAACCTTTTTCTCTCATCTTCTAAGGGTTAGTTGCTTGGTGCAAATGTGCGTTTGAAGCCTTCGATTGCAGCTTTGAAGTCTTCATCAGCAGGAAGGTTTCCTGTTTTCGCAATGCCGTCAAGCAGATCTTTATGGTTTTGATCAAGGTACATGTAGTACTCTTCTTCAAAACGTCTGATATCCGCAACCGGAATATCATCAAGATATCCTTTTGTCAGCGCATAAAGAATGGCTACCTGTTTTTCAACCGGAAGCGGTTTATTCAAGTCTTGTTTCAGCACTTCAACTGTACGCGCTCCGCGGTTCAGTTTCGCCTGAGTCGCCTGGTCAAGATCAGATCCGAATTGGGCGAATGCTTCAAGTTCACGGTATGAAGCAAGGTCAAGACGCAATGTTCCCGCTACCTTCTTCATCGCTTTGATTTGGGCTGATCCGCCGACACGGGATACGGATAATCCGGCATTGATCGCAGGACGCACGCCTGAGAAGAATAAGTCGGATTGAAGGAAAATCTGTCCGTCAGTAATGGAAATGACGTTTGTCGGGATATAAGCGGAGATATCTCCTGCTTGTGTTTCGACGAACGGCAGCGCCGTAATTGATCCTGCACCTTTAGCGTCACTCAGCTTGGCTGCGCGCTCAAGCAGACGGGAGTGAAGATAGAATACATCCCCAGGGAATGCTTCACGGCCCGGCGGACGGCGAAGAAGCAATGACAGCTCACGGTAAGCGGCCGCTTGTTTGGATAAATCATCATATACGACGAGAACGTGCTTGCCGTTGTACATGAATTCTTCACCCATTGTCACCCCTGCATACGGTGCAAGGTAAAGAAGCGGAGCCGGCTGTGAAGCAGACGCCGTCACGACAATCGTGTAATCAAGCGCGCCATGCTTACGAAGTGTTTCCACCACGCCGCGTACTGTAGATTCTTTTTGACCGATCGCTACATACACACAGATCATGTCTTGGTCTTTTTGGTTTAAGATTGTATCAATCGCAACAGATGTTTTACCTGTCTGACGGTCCCCGATAATCAGCTCACGCTGTCCGCGGCCGATCGGAATTAACGCGTCGATCGCTTTGATACCCGTTTGCAGCGGCTCATGTACCGATTTACGGTCCATTACGCCTGGTGCTTGGCTTTCGATCGGGCGGGTTTTGCTTGTCAGAATCGGACCCATTCCGTCTACCGGCTGTCCGAGCGGGTTGACGATACGTCCGATTAATTCTTCACCTACAGGAACTTCCATGATGCGGCCCGTTCTTTTGACCTCATCACCTTCACGGATATCTCTGTAAGGTCCTAAGATAACGATACCTACGTTGGATTCTTCAAGGTTTTGAGCCATACCCAAAACGCCGTTTGAAAACTCAACAAGTTCACCGGCCATACAATTATCAAGGCCGTGCACACGCGCAATACCGTCTCCGACTTGGATGACTGTACCTACGTCATGAACTTCAATTTCAGATTGGTAATTTTGAATTTGCTGCTTTATCAGCGTGCTAATCTCTTCAGCTTTGATGCTCACTTAGGTTTCACCCCTTCTATCGATTTCCTCCGGCAAGTTGACGTTCCATGCGCTCAAGCTTTCCGCTCACGCTTCCGTCATAAATCCGGTTTCCAATGCGGACTTTAATGCCGCCTATTAAATCCGTCTGCACTTCATTTCTGATTCTGAGCGAAGCGATTCCGGCTTTTTTTGCAAACACTTGAGATAATGATAACATTTCCGCTTCTGACAGCGGTTTTACTGAATAAACAACCGCATCCTCTGTCTGACGTGCCTGATTGGCGAGTTTGATAAACTCGTCTGTGAGATCAGGCACAATCGAAGACCGGCGGCGGTCAATCAGAAGAAAAATCGTATGCAGCACAGACTCAGACAGTGCGCCGAACGATTGCTGAATCAGCTCTTTTTTCTTAGCAGCCGATACCTTCGGATGGCTTAACACTTCCTGTAATCCGGCTTCGTTTCGGAAAACTTCTTTTAGTACGGTAAGCTCTTCTTCGATTTCATTGATTTGAGAAGTCTCAACGGCAATGTCGAAAAGCGCTGACGCGTATCGTTTAGAGACAGCAGATCCACTCATCGGCTCTCTCCTACCTCTTTAAGATAATCCTGAATCAGTTTTTCCTGGGCTTGTTCATCAAGCTCTTTTTCGATCACTTTCGATGCGATTAAGACAGAAAGTGATGCGACTTGCTCGCGAAGTGCGGAAACCGCTTGTTCTTTTTCTTTGACAATTTCGGTTCTCGCCGCTTCTTTTAATCTTTCAGACTCGGCGCGCGCAGCCTGGATAATGTCTTCCTTCTGCTTTTCACCCAGTTTTTTCGCATTTTCAATGAGTGATTGTGATTCCTGTTTCGCTTCTTTTAGAAGAACGCGCTGCTCTTCAATCAGCTTCTGCGCTTCTTTATTTCTTTCTTCAGCGGACGTAATTTCGCCGGTGATATGATCTTCACGCTGTTTCATTATATTTAATAGCGGTCCAAGAGCGAATTTCTTGAGAAGCGCTAATAAAACTAACATAGCTAACAATTGGAATAGGATATCTCCGCCGTTAAACGACAGTCCTAATTCAAGAGGTAATTGAGACATCTACTACGGCAACTCCCTTCTGCAGGTTTTCTCTGCTGATAAAAGCCGTTTCAAGACGGCCTGCTTATCAGACATAAAGCAATGGCGAAGGTTCTCTTAGAGTGATCTTCGCCATTTTTAGTTCATATAAGGCTTTTATGCTTAGCCAAAGAACGCTAAGAACGCGATAACGACAGCGATAATTGGAAGGGCCTCAACCAATGCGATACCCATGAACATAAGAGTTCTAAGTTCTTTTCCTGCTTCCGGCTGACGGGCAATTCCCTCTACCGTACGTGAAACAATCAAACCGTTACCAATACCTGCACCAAGTGCACCTAAACCGATTGCAATCGCAGCTGCTATTAAATTCATGAAAAAGTTCCTCCTTTAAAATGTTATCCGAATTGGATATATGATTTTAATGATCATGACTGATTTTGTGTGACATGTACACCATCGTCAGCATCGTAAAGATAAATGCCTGGATGGTACCGATGAACAAGCTGAATGCCTGCCATGCAAGCATCGGAATAATGGCTCCGACTGTACCGACCAAACCGAGAAAGAAACTGTTTGAGTAGAAATTCGTCGCCAGATTTGCAAGAAGGCCAAGAAGAATTTCCCCGGCGAAAATGTTACCGTAAAGACGAAGTCCGAGTGTCAGCGTATTCGCAAACTCCTCAATGATCTTCATCGGGAACATAAGCGGAACCGGTCTGAGGTAATCCTTAGAATATTCCTTCAAACCTTTCATTTTCACGCCGTAGTAGTGTGTTAATGACACGACCATAACGGCTAGAGTCAGAGTAATAGCCGGATCAGCCGTCGGTGATTTCCACCAAAGCTCGTGTCCGACCGTTACAGAAAACGGCAGCCCCAGCATATTTGATACAAATATGTACATCAGCAAGGTTACACCAAGCGCCAAGAAGTTAGCCCCTGTCTTTAAATCCATTGTACTGCCTATAATATTGCGGACAAAATCAACAATCCATTCCATGAAGTTCTGGGCTTTTCCCGGACGGATGGACAGCGTTCTCGTAGTAAGAATCGCAATCAGCAGCACAATCACACTTGCCACAGTAATCATCAGAATGTTTGTCAGATTAAAAGTAAGACCATACAAATCAATAGTTCTGTAATCGTGATTCAATGGGTTTTCACCTCTCTTCCATTGATGAACGTTTGAGCTGAATAATGGAATCTATCATAATGACGGGATAAATTGTCATTAATCCAATAATCACACTTGCCACACTGACTTTGTCGGGATATTTAAAGGCGATAGCCATCGCAAGTATCGCATTGCACCAACGCGCTGCGCTCCCGAGTGATCGTATGGACTTTCCTTTCGCTACGGCCTTGTCAAAAGCATTCATTCTTCTGGTCAAGAGCCACAGATTAAACAAACTGAAAACAGTTCCCAAAAAGAGGCCTAAAAAAACAGTTTTATACGCCGTAAGACCATATCCCAGCAAATAGATTGCCAAGATCACAAATACATATCTCCGTTGTCTGCTGAATGTAAGATTGGGATCGTCCATCAACTATCTGTCTCCTGATGAAAAAGTAATATAATTCCTGGATACGGCATACATGCGGTTAACCCTTTGCAGAAGGCCTTTTTTGTCCCGCAAAAAAACGGCCTGTTCGAAAAAACCACTCATCCTCCTGATGCGGGATGCTGTTTCATTCGCTTAGATAAATCCTCATATAACGGGTTTTTTTGGAGGATTTAAAATGAGGATGGATACTAGAAATGAAAGGAATGAAAACCTTCTCATAATACCCTCGTTTAGCATACAATAGCCCCTAACATGTGTCAATCTGTTTAAAGTTAAAAAACTTTTTATACCGGAAGCATACACAGAATGTTCACAAATTCACCTATAAATGTATGAACTCTCCCCTTTCAGCAAAAATTTGGATAAAAAAAAGAAAACCTCTGAATGAGGTTTTCCGATTTATTTTGTTCCGTACAGTCTGTCACCCGCGTCACCGAGACCCGGAACGATATAGCCTTTTTCATTCAGCTTTTCATCCAGGGCCGCGATGTAAATATCAACGTCTGAATGGTGTTTCTGCAGCTCTTCCACGCCTTCGGGAGCCGCTACAAGACACATGAAACGAATGTTTCTCGCCCCGCGTTTTTTCAGGCTGTTTATCGCTTCAACCGCAGAGCCTCCCGTTGCAAGCATCGGGTCCACGACAATAAATTCACGTTCTTCCACATCAGAAGGAAGCTTCACATAGTATTCCACCGGTTTTAAGGTTTCCGGATCACGGTATAATCCGACATGTCCCACTTTGGCCGCAGGGATTAATTTCAGCATGCCGTCAACCATTCCGAGACCCGCTCTCAGGATCGGCACGATACCGAGTTTCTTCCCTGAAATCACTTTGGATGTCGCTGTTTGAACAGGTGTTTTCACTTCCACATCTTTAAGAGGAAGATCACGTGTAATTTCAAACGCCATCAGTGATGCAACTTCGTCCACAAGGTCTCTGAAATCCTTTGTGCCTGTATTTTCATTCCGAATATATGTCAGCTTATGCTGGATTAAAGGATGATCAAATACGTAAACCTTTCCCATACTGTGTTCAGCTCCTTTTTTGTTATCCGAGTGACTTTTTCACACTTCTATTGATTCTACAGAAAAAGACAAACAGTTTCAAGAAAATCATAAAAAAACCCGCCGGATTAAGCTTCCGGCGGGTTTCTTCCTTATTAATAGTCCAGTTCTTTATATAAAGGAAACTTTTCAGTCAAGGCAGATACGCGCTGTCTTGCTTCTTCAAGCTTTGCTTCGTCTTCATGATTTTTCAGCGCAAGGCCGATGATGGCGCCGACTTCTTCAAGTGCGTCACCGTCAAATCCGCGGCTTGTCACAGCTGCCGTACCGAGACGGATTCCGCTTGTGACAAACGGTTTTTCCGGATCATAAGGGATCGCGTTTTTATTAGATGTAATGCCGATTTCATCAAGAACATGTTCAGCGACTTTTCCGGTCAGACCGAGAGAACGGAGGTCGACAAGCACGAGGTGGTTATCCGTTCCGCCTGATACGAGCTGAATGCCCTCTTTGGTCAGAGATTCAGCAAGACGCTTCGCGTTCGAGATGACGTTTTGCGCATATGTTTTGAAATCATCTTCAAGCACTTCCCCGAAAGAAACGGCTTTGGCCGCGATGACATGCATAAGCGGTCCGCCTTGGATGCCTGGGAAAATGGATTTATCAATCTTTTTGCCGAACTCTTCACGGCAAAGGATCATTCCTCCGCGCGGTCCGCGAAGTGTTTTGTGAGTCGTTGTCGTTACAAAGTCAGCGTAAGGAACCGGATTCGGATGAAGGCCGGCCGCGACAAGACCCGCGATATGCGCCATGTCGACCATGAAGTAAGCGCCGACTTCATCAGCGATTTCGCGGAATTTTTTAAAGTCGATCGTGCGGGGATACGCGCTCGCTCCGGCAACGATCAGTTTCGGCTTATGCGCCAGCGCTTTTTCACGCACATCTTCATAATCTATATATTGCGTGTCTTTATCGACACCGTATTCAACAAAGTTGTATTGAACGCCGCTGAAATTAACCGGGCTTCCGTGTGTTAAGTGGCCGCCGTGGGAGAGGTTCATCCCGAGCACCGTGTCGCCGTGCTCTAAAATCGTGAAGTAAACAGCCATGTTCGCCTGAGCGCCTGAGTGCGGCTGAACGTTTACATGCTCGGCTCCAAAAATCTCTTTCGCGCGGTCGCGGGCGATGTCCTCAACGACATCAACGTGCTCACAGCCGCCGTAGTAGCGTTTGCCGGGGTAGCCTTCAGCATATTTGTTTGTTAAAACAGAGCCTTGCGCTTCCATTACCGCTTCCGTCACGAAGTTTTCAGAAGCAATTAATTCGATATTAGTCTGTTGACGCTTACGCTCATTTTTAATGGCGTTAAACACTTGTTGATCTTGTGCAGGTAAATGTTTCATCAGCGAAATCCTCTCCTATCCGTTTCCTGTTCTTTATTTTTACCACCCTTATTGTACATGGTTTTTCAGGTGAATGTAACAGCTTATTTAAAAAAATCACAATATTTAATTGGAAAACACGAACATTATACAGGGAAAGTATTTTCATCATTCGCATTCATAAACGGCACGAATTCCGCCGATCAGCTTCGGCCTTGTCCGGGCCATCGTCACATGCGCTTCTCCGAGCTCACGGCTTGATATCCGGACAGGGACGGCAACGGGTTTTAAATGCATGCCGATGAACGTATCACCGATGTCAATTCCGGCGTCAGCCTGAATCGATTCAGCGAGCACGGGAGACTGCATCTGCCGGTATGCATATGAAGCCATCGCTCCGCCCGCTTTCGGGACGGGGACGGCTGAAACGATGGGGAGCCTGAACCGCTCGGCCGTTTCCGCCTCAATGACAA
The DNA here is from genome assembly GCF_059831465.1 of Bacillus sp. 5RYD7K. NCBI lineage: Bacteria > Bacillati > Bacillota > Bacilli > Caryophanales > Bacillaceae > Bacillus > Bacillus sp. 5RYD7K. Next base: position 1,211,322 of record NZ_CP191200.1, on the reverse strand, counting down.
GCGCCCTGTTTAAATGCTCGCAGCATTGAAAAGCAAGGTGAACACCCGTTTTTTCTTTGAACCGGGCAAGTCCGCCGTAAATCAATTCAGCCCAATCGCCGCTCCCCGCGGTGCCGATCCGGCTTCCGGCGGCTTCACTCGTACTGCACCCGATGACCAGCAGACTGCCGTCCTTAAGTCCGGCCTGCTCTTGAAATTCAGTCAGCATGTCCGTCCATTTTTGCTTCATCTCTTCCATTGTCCAGCACCTCTTACAGATTTTTTTCTTCGTAATCTGCGATTTTGCCGATCCGCCGTTCGTGGCGGCCGCCCGTAAATTCAGTCGTCAGCCAGATTTTTGCGATTTCGCGCGCCAGACCCGGGCCGATGACGCGTTCCCCCATCGCAAGAACATTCGTATCATTGTGTTCCCGCGTCGCTTTTGCGCTGAAGGTGTCATGCGCAAGCGCACAGCGTATTCCTTTTACCTTGTTTGCGGAAATGCTCATGCCGATGCCTGTGCCGCAAATTAAAATTCCCCTGTCAACTTCACCGTTCACCACTTTTTCCGCTACCGGAAAAGCGTAGTCAGAATAATCAACAGAACCGCTGCCGCATTCACAGCCCATATCAATGTATTCAATCTGCAATTCATCCAACAGACTTTTGATTTCTTCGCGGATATGGACGCCGCCGTGATCTGACGCAATAGCTACTTTCATTCATTTACCTCCTAGGTGTGGCTGGGCGAAGACAGCCCAGTGTGCTTGTCCTTTTTACGAAATCCGTTGATTTTATTCTACTCTTTCATATTCGTTTTGCAAATGACCTGTTTGCAGATTTTCTGACAGATTACTTGCTTTTTCCGTCAAGCAATTGGTCAGCCAAAAGGGTCAGCAGTTCCTCCAGTTCGTCCCGCGTCCTTTTATAAACATCAAGCGGACCGCCGAACGGGTCAGAAATATCGCCGCTTTTTCCCGTTACGTATTCTTTAATGGTAAATACTTTACCATGACTGTTTCGATATCGGCTTTCGATCAGCTGTTTATGCTGTTCGGTCATCGTCAGCACCAGATCGGCCGTCTCGATATGTTCTTCCGTTAAGGGAGATGAGCTGTGATTGAGAGCGATCCGTTTTTCAAACAGCGCTTCCACGGCATGAGCCGACGCTTTTCCGTTCGGGGACGCAAACACTCCGGCAGAGCTTGCGCTGACGTCCAGCCCTTTCGTTACTGCAATGGATTTAAAAAGAGCCTCAGCCATGGGACTGCGGCACGTATTGCCTGTACAAACAAAGATTATTTTCATATCCGTCACCTCTTACTGCCTATTATAAATGAAGAAAAAAGAAACGGCATCTTCGTTTCTTTTTTACTCAGCCCTATATCGGTAAAAGCAATTTCAGCCCGAATCCGATCAAAATGGCTCCGCCGAGCGCTTCGCTGTAGGAGCCGAGCCATGATTGCACCTTTCTTCCCGCCAAGAGACCCGCCCATGTTAAAACGGTGCTGAAGATTCCGAACAGCGCAACGGCCAGAATCGGGTTGGAGCCGTTCATCCCTAGGCTGAGCCCGACGGAAAAACTGTCAAGACTGACACCGACCGCGAATAAAAACAGTCCCGAGCCTGCCGGAGATATGAGCGGCCCGTCCGATTGCTTAAACGAGGCGATGATCATTTGCACTCCTAAAATGAAAAGAAGAGACCCGCCGATATAAACGGCAAGCATCCCCAGAAAACCGGACAGCAGATGCCCGGCCGCCATTCCTGCCAGCGGCATGATGACATGAAACAGCCCGATGACAATTCCTATATGAAAGATTTGTTTTTTCTTCAGCTGAATCATTCCCATTCCGAGCCCGACGGAAAAAGCATCCGTCCCCAAAGCAAATGCCATGATGCTTAAGGAGACAAGCTCCCCGATGAATAGATTCGACATGAAATAAAAAACCCCCTTGGACGTGCCCGCTTGTTTAGCTTATGCATGTCCGATAAGGGGTAGAACAAGTTAATGGATAACGGTGCCGCCCGCAGCCTTCATCAGCCTGTTCATAATGGCGAGTCCCACTCCGGTGTCCGGAAAGGATTCAGAAATAATCATATCCACTTTTGCATCATCAAAGCTGCGGAGCGCATCGTACAAGGCGGACGCCACTGTTTCAAGGTCGGCGCGCCGGCCGCATACTTTAATAAAATCAGCCTGGTAGCTATCGGCATTCTCCTCTGTTGTCAAAATGCCGATCCGTTTTCCCCGGCTTTTATATTCGTCAGCCAGCTCTTGAATTCTCAGAGCGCCGCCGTCGGCAATAGCCATCGGCGCAGAAGGCGCATAGTGTGTATATTTCATACCGGGAGAAATAGGAACCTGATCTTCTTCGGTCAGCCCTTTATCCACAAGAACCGGACCGGCTGCGGATTCAATCTGTTCTTTTGTCACGCCGCCCGGACGAAGCAGCACGGGCTGTTTCCCCGTACAGGACAGAACGGTTGATTCCACTCCGATCCCGGTCACTCCGCCGTCCACAATACCGGCAATGCGGCCGTTTAAATCATGAGCCACATGCCCGGCCTTCGTCGGGCTCGGTTTTCCTGATAAATTGGCGCTCGGCGCTGCGATCGGCAGTCCGGCCGAGCTGATGAGGGCTAACGCCACCGGATGATCAGGCATTCTGACCGCTACCGTCTCAAGTCCCGCGGTGACACGGGGGGACAGCACGCCGGGCTTACACGGCAAGACCAGAGTCAGCGCGCCCGGCCAAAAAAGCGTCATGAGCTTTTTCGCCGTTTCAGGAATATGGCTGATAAAACGATCAAGCTGGCTGATGTCAGATATGTGCACAATCAGCGGATTATCGCTCGGCCTTCCTTTCGCCTCATAAATTTTCGTTACGGCTTCCGTATTTTCAGCGTTAGCGCCCAGTCCGTAAACGGTTTCTGTCGGAAAAGCCACAACTTCATTCTGCCGAAGCAATTCCGCGGCTTGTGTAATCTGGGGATCGGTTGTGGATAATTCTGCGGAAGAATCCACAAACCATCTTCTTGTTTTCATGTATAACCAAACTCCTTATTTTAAAGCGGTAAAACTTTATTTTCTCTCGTGTATTCCTTTTGAAAGTATAAAAGATGTCCTTTAATAAAACAAGTGTTATCCACAAACTGTGGACAACACTTTTCGATAAGTGGATAACTTTGTGCATAAGTGAGGTTATGCAGAGGTTTTCACCATCAAAAACGAACCCTCTGTGCATAACGAATTGCGGAAATGCTCGGACGTATACAGTTCATCAGGCACATCTGCGCATTCTTCAAATCCCATCACATTCAGAAATTCAGCAGATGAGGGCTGATTGGCGACTAAGTAGACATCTTGAATTTCATGTTTTTTGCACAGCACATCCATACTTTGAAACAGCGTAACGATATGGCTTTGGTTCAGCCTGTCCGACATAACGAGTGAACGGAGAAGCCCTTTTCCGCCGCTGAATTTTTCGATCCCGAGACAGGCGGCAATCTCTTTCTCACTGTCCTCCAGCATGATAAACCGGCTGATCTGCTGATCGATTTCCGCATGTGCCGTATCAGCCTTTTTCAAAAAGGCCTCCAGCGCCTCCGTATCTTGATCTCTTGCCACTCTCAGCTGATAAAACATATATTTCCCCTCCGTTTCGATCAACTCTTTCTTCCAATCTATGAATCGAATCCGGATTTATGCCTTTTTGCTTCAGGAAAACAGATCTGAAATCCAATCGACGAGGAAAAACTTCACTTCGGTATCATCGTCATCTTTATTTTCTTTCTTCGCTTTATCAGCTTTCGCTTTGACATCATCCATCACTTTTTCTGTCTGTTTTTCCGTTTCTTCCTGCTTCTGTCCGCCGTCTTCCTGATCTTTCACCGCTTCACCGTTTGAGAAATCAAGGAAGCACAGCGGCGGAAACAAGACGCACCACCAGTTGGCGCCCTCGCCATTGCCGAGGGTAATTAAAATCGCTTCATATTTTCCGGCCGGATAGACCATATTGCCGTAAAGCTTTGTCGGAAACGAAATTTTATTGAATTCAACTGAAACGGATTGATGCGCACCTTTTTCTTTCATTGTTTGTTTGGCGATGTCTTTAATTTCAGGAAGCTTTGAACGGATGAGCCGCCGCGCTTCTTCAATAGAAGTGATATCTTTCACCCAGCCCGTGATTTCCTTGTTTACAGCATCTCTGATCTGGCGCTTGAGCGTTTGATCCTCATCGTTATCACTGTTGGCTAAGATCCGAAGCCGTATCGCTTCATCCGGTATGACAACGGGCTCATTGGCTGACGCCCGCGCCGTTTCTTCTTTCGTCAAGCCCGCAAGCGCTCCTGATAATAAAAGAAAAATATATATGCAGATCATCATTGTCTGTTTCATCGGTCCCCACCGTTCCTCTCCGTGCTTTTTTATCTAGTCTTATTATGGACATGACCGAAAAGGTTTAAACCGGCGGGAAGAAAAAAATCTAGCAAGCTGATAATCTGCATTGACAGACTCAGAATATGGTACGATATTATTTTGATAGGAGGGTTTTCAGATGAAATATAATTACACCGTGCTGCTGTCGGCGGCATGTATGTCTGTCATTTATTCTATTTTGTATGTTCATCAATTTATTATCGCGGCTTTCATTTCGATGGCATTTTATTTTTTGTTTCCCTATTTGATTTTTGCGCTCCCGCTTCAATACTTTTTGAATAAAAAGCCGAAGAGATTTCATCCGCTTTATTTCCTTTATTATTTAGGAACGTCATTTGTCGCAAACGGGATCATCTTCGGTCTTTTGCAGCCGTCAGGCCAATCTCTGTTTTCTAATTCGGTCTTTTATATTTTTGCGGTTTTAACAGCCGCCGTCTATTGGGTGTGGGATTCCGTATTGCTGCAAAGACAAAGTCCGGCTACAGAAGCGTAATCAGCAGACAGACGGCTGAAGGCAGAGCGGCGCAAAAGAAAACGGCTGCCATCTTTAAACGGGCGTGCCGGCCTTCTTTTGTTTCAGAATGATAATTGGCCCGCTGTTCTGCTCCGCTTACGGCCAACCCGGAAACAATGATCGCTGTGATGATAAGAACGGCCGTAACGGCACCGAAAATGCCGTCAAAGCCAAACGGCAGAACAAACCCCGCCGCATAAGCTGCGGCGGCGAGTATACATCCGAAGGCGAACGCTTTTTTCAAGGCGATTACCCCTTTCATTTTCTTTCCATTGTAACAAAAGCCTGCCGTGTGCGTCACAGGCAGGCTTTTTTTATGATGTGATGACCGCGGATACGGTTCTGTCTTTTCCATTGATGTCCTTTATGACTTCAACTTCCGCATTCGGAAAGGAATGACGGAACAGGTCTTTCACGGCTTTTCCCTGATTATATCCGATTTCAAAGACGACAAGCGCTTTATCTTTCATGACAAGAGGCAGCTCCTCCATAAACCGCTTGTAGAATTTCAAGCCGTCACCGCCGTCTGTAAGAGCATGAAGCGGCTCATGAAAACGGACGATATCGGATAACTCCGCCATCTCTTCTTCAGAAATATACGGCGGGTTGGACACAATAATATCCGCTTTTATTCCTGATGAAATAAAAGGAGTCAACAGATCTCCCTGCAAAAAGCGGACGTCCGCTCCGAGGTTTTGCGCATTTCTTTCCGCCACCTGAAGCGCTTCTTTTGAAATGTCCGAAGCCGATACTGAAAAATGTCCGCATTCAAGCGCAAGCGTCACCGCAATGGCTCCGCTCCCCGTTCCGATATCAATGACATTCAGGCGTTCTCCCTCAGAAAACACCCGCTTCTGTCTGTCCAGCAGATGAAAGACGACTTCTTCCGTTTCCGGACGCGGAATGAGAACATCGTCATTCACAAAGAATTCCCGGCCGTAAAACTGTTCTTTCCCGATAATATATTGAATCGGAATGCCTTCTTTATGCATTTCCACATGCCGTCTGAAACGGTATAGCTCATCCTCGCCGACAGGCTCCTGCAGACTTGCGAGAAGCTTGCTCCGATCCATTCCGGTATCATTTAACAGCAGCAGCTCGGCCGCGTTTTTTTCTCTTCCCGCTTCGGTTAAATAAGAAGAAGCCCAGCTTAGGGCTTCAAAAACGGTCTTCATCTTAATTTTCCGCCTGCTGGAGCTTGCTTGACTGGTCTTCTACGATTAACGCTTCAACCACTTCATCAAGCTTTCCTTCAAGGATTTGGTCCAGCTTTTGAATCGTCAGTCCGATGCGGTGATCCGTCACACGGTTTTGCGGGAAATTGTATGTGCGGATACGTTCAGAACGGTCGCCTGAACCGACGGCTGATTTGCGTGTCTGATCATATTCAGCCTGGGCTTCCTGCTGGAATTTATCATAGATTCTGGCACGGAGCACCTTCATCGCTTTTTCTTTGTTTTTAATCTGAGATTTTTCATCCTGACAGGATACGACGACACCCGTCGGCAAATGCGTCAGGCGTACGGCCGACATTGTCGTGTTTACGCTCTGTCCGCCCGGTCCGCTTGATGCGAATGTATCGACGCGGATATCCTTTTCATGGATGTCCACTTCTACTTCTTCCGCTTCCGGAAGACACGCCACCGTCGCCGTAGACGTATGAATGCGGCCGCCTGATTCCGTTTCCGGCACACGCTGCACGCGGTGCGCCCCATTCTCATACTTCAGCTTGGAGTACGCGCCTTTTCCCGTAATCATAAAGATGATTTCCTTGTAACCGCCCGTTCCGGTCACGTTTGCTTCCATGACTTCAGTCTTCCAGCCTTGGATTTCGGCATAACGGGAGTACATTCTGTAGAGATTTCCCGCAAACAGCGCGGCTTCTTCTCCGCCTGCTGCGCCGCGGATCTCCATGATTACGTTTTTGTCATCGTTCGGGTCTTTCGGGATGAGGAGCACTTTCAAACGCTCTGATAAGGTTTCGGTCTCTCCTTGCAGCTCGGAGATTTCTTCCTTCACCATTTCTCTCATATCGGCATCAAGCTTATCCTCAAGCATTGCTTTCGCATCGGCAAGCTGTTCTGATGCGTCTCTGTATTGTCTATAGACTTCAACAGTTTCCTGTATATCAGATTGCTCTTTCGAATATTCTCTAAGCTTTTTCGGATCGTTGACCACTTCCGGATCACTTAAAAGCTCATTTAATTTTTCGTATCGTTGTTCAATTGACTGTAAACGGTCTAACACGGTCTTCACCTCTGTTTTCCTGTGCGTAACATTCTCATTATAGTATAGGGCTTATCGCCAGTCAAAAGCAATCGGCCTCTGCTATACTGAAACAAAAAAGGAGGAGCGGATATGCTGAAATCCATCCACCATATAGCAATCATATGCTCTGATTATGAAAAGTCGAAAGCTTTTTACACCGAAACGCTCGGTTTCGGCATTATAAAAGAAACTTACCGAAAGGAGCGCGGGTCTTATAAACTCGATCTGGCGCTGGACGGCACATATGTGATTGAATTGTTTTCCTTTCCCGATCCGCCCGAGCGGCCGACCCGTCCTGAAGCAGCAGGTCTCCGGCACCTCGCCTTCACTGTAAACGATCTTGAAGCGGCCGTCAGGGAGTTAAAGGAAAAGGGCATCGCCACAGAACCGGTCAGAACCGATCCGCTGACGGGGAAACGCTTTACCTTTTTCTTCGATCCCGACAAGCTTCCGCTAGAATTGTATGAAGCGTAACGTTTTTTGAAGAAATGTTGCTTTCTTTGGCGAATTCCTTCTTGTTTTGTCTAACATGAAGGGAACGCCGCCTCATGGTCGAATACCTAGCTGAAAAGGAGGTATGTGATCATGAATACAAACATGGCCGCGAAAGAACTCGGTGTCTCCGCAAAAACGGTACAAAGGTGGGTCAAGCAGCTGAATCTTCCGGCTGAACGGAATGAGCTCGGGCATTATTCCTTTACGCCTGAGGACCTTGATGTGCTTAAATCGGTCAAACGGCAAATTTCTGAAGGCACCGCTCTGCTGGACGTACAAGTGCCCCGGCAGCTAAAAAAACGGACGGGCTTTATTTTGCAGCGGCCGAAAACGAGCGGCAGCGCCGAACAAAGGTTAGCAGAGCTGGAACGCAAACTGGATATTCTCACGAAAGAGAAACAGGACGGGGACCAACTGCTATCAAGAATAGATGAGCTGGAACGCCAGCTGAAACAAAAGGCGGATGAAGGGGTGTCTTATCAGCTTCTTCAGCACAGACGGGAAATCGACGACCTCAATGCCGAATTGCAGACATTGGCCTCCCGCATCCAGGAACTCGCCCAGACTGCTCCCCTCTCAGAAACAGCCGCTTCTTCAGAACATAAGAAACCCAGAAAAAAAACGAGATTTTCGCCTTTTAAATTTCAATTCTAATGAAAAAAGCTCCCTGAAACAGGGAGCTTTTCATTATGCAGTCAGCGCAATGATGATCGGCAGTGAGATTAGAGATAAAATCGCACTGATCACGAACGCAGACGCAGTTTCTTCCTCTTGTTTTTCGAAACGTGTGGCAATCATCGCCGCTACCGCAGATCCAGGGAATGCAACAAGCAATACCGCTTTTGTGATCTGGTCAGCCGGAAGTCCGACTGCAAGAGCGATCAAGTACATCAATGCAGGCTGAACGGCAACTTTTAACAAAGCGATACCGAAAGCCGGCACACTGAGCTTGATGTTGCGGATACCGACAGTTACACCGACGGCGAAGAGCGCAACACCTGATGTTGTGCTTCCGAGCTGCTCAAGCATTTTATCGCCGAGCTCAGGAAGACTTACACCGAACAGCACAAGGATGATACTGATAAGCGGTGCAGCCGCAAGCGGTTCGGAAAGACCGTGAAGAATAGACTTACCAGTCATTTTCCAGAAATTCTCGTTTTCACTGTCTTGCTTCTTAGATGACTCACCGACAGTAGCGATAATGATCGCAATCGGATCAAGCATGGCGTTAACCACGATACCTGTTACGGCAATAGGAATCGCTACTTCGTTTGCGCCGAATAAGCTTCCGAGTACAGGAATACCCATAAATGCAAATGTCGGCTGGGCTGAGTTTAAAGAAAATACAGATGAGTTCGTTAAATCATACTTAAAGATGAATTTACAAACCAGCAGAATGACGATATAGAATCCGACGATCCCGATGATCAAAGCGATCATTAAAGGAACCTGTGTTAAAAACGCACTTCTTGAAGTGGTTAAAATACTGGCGATAAAATGCGCCGGAAGCGCGTACTTCGTAACTAAGGTGCTTACCCCTTTTGCTGACTTCGCGTCATAACTTCCGAAGCGACCTGCGAACCAACCCAGCACGATCACGAAAAAGATCGGTGCCAGGAGGATTAAAATATCTAAGAAGCTCAAAATATTCTCCTCCAAATCCTTAATGTCCGTATACTTTAGCCTTTATATAAAAGCTTTCCCTCGGACTGTAAAATTAATCGTAAAATTATTTAGCGACAACTTGTTTGTATTGCGGTTTCCACATTGCATCAAGAACGGCTTGTTCTACATTTTCAGGAACGCGGTTTGCCACGCCTTCTTTAATTGCAGTTTCTGCTACGGCGATCGCAACTTTAATTGAAACTTCTTGTAAGTCGCTCATGCTCGGCAGAAGGCCTGCACCCGGTGTTTCAAAATCAACGCTTTCTGCGATTGCGTCAGCAGTTGCCGCAAACATTGCAGGAGTAATCACTTTCGCTTCTACAACGATTGAACCAAGGCCAAGTCCAGGGAACGCGAATGCGTTGTTAGATTGTCCGATTTCATGAGAAACGCCATTGTACTCAACATTTTCAAACGGGCTTCCTGTTGCCACAAGAACTTTACCGTCAGTCCATTTGAAAAGATCGCTAGGAACGGCTTCAGCAAGCGGTGTCGGATTAGACATCGGCATGATGACCGGACGCTCAACGTGTTTCGCCATTTCTTTTACGATTTCTTCACTGAATGCGCCGCTTTGGCCTGAAGTACCGATTAAGATAGTCGGTTTTGCTTGACGGATTACTTCAATGAAAGGAATTTGTCCATTTTCATCGCGTTTCCAATCTTTAATTTCTTCAGCTGTGCGCAGGTACGGCTCTTGGAAATCAAGAATGTTTTCCATACCTTCAACTAACAGGCCTCTGTAGTCCATTGTGTAGAATGCTTTGTTAGCCTCTTCTTCAGAAAGACCTGCAAGCACCATAGTGTCGCGGATTTGGTCAGCGATTCCGATTCCGGCAGATCCCGCACCGAAGACAACCACACGCTGATCTTTAATAGAAGCGCCTGTTTTCTTCATAGCTGCAAGCACACCTGCAAGCGTAATCGCACCAGTACCTTGAATATCATCGTTGAAAGTAAGAATTTCATGGTTGTATTTCTTCATGATATTGCGCGCGTTTTTGTTTCCAAGGTCTTCCCAGTGAAGAAGAGCTTTAGGGAAATATTTAAGCGCAGCTTTTACATAAGCGTCAATGAAAGCTTCATAACGTTCGCCTTGGATACGTTCATGGCGGTTACCGATGTATAAAGGATCGTTCAGAAGTTTTTCATTGTTCGTACCGACGTCAAGAACGACAGGAATAACACGGCTTGGATCAATACCGGCAGCGGCTGTGTATACGGCTAATTTACCGATGGCGATGTTGATTCCGCCTACACCCCAGTCACCGATTCCGAGGATGCTTTCTGAGTCTGTCGCAACGATCAGATCAATATCGCCGGCAGTGGCATGAAGGTTTTCAAATGCTTCTTCAATGCCTTCCACATTGTCGATAGAAAGGTAAATCCCTTGAGGTCTTCTGTACTCATGGCTGTATTCTTGAATCGCTTCACCGACAGTCGGTGTGTAAACAACCGGCAGCATTTCGCGAAGATGGTTTTGAAGCAATTTAAAGAAAAGAACTTCGTTACGGTTTTGCAAATCATTCAAATACACGTTTTGGCGAAGGCGGTCCGGCTGAGCCTGAAACTGCTCGTATGCGCGTTTAGCCTGCTCATCAAGAGACAGAATTGTCGGAGGAAGCAGCCCGTCTAATCCAAGGCTTTTTCTTTCCTCTGCTGAAAACGCAACACCTTTATTTAAAGTAGGGATAGATAGAACTTCTTTTCCTCTTAAAGTAGTTTCTAAGTTGCCTTCCTTCGTTACTTTAATATTATTCAAGAAAATCTCCTTCTTTCTTCAAATAGTTAACAAAGTTAAGTAATTACCCAATTCGGCTAATGCGATCGCGATCTGCTATATCTTTTTTGACAATTATTCGAACAATGTCTCATAACTATTTACATTACTTAGTCATTTTATGCCTGTAAAAATGAAAATTCAAGAGATGAAAATTACTTAATTTTTTCATACTCTTTTTTAAGTTATTTAACTACAATTTTTGAAAAAACGTCAAAAAAACACCGGATCTTTTACCGATGTTTTCATGAAAAGGATTATTTATCAGTCTGTTTATTCGGCACTTCGTGATGGTGTCTGCATCTCGCTTCGTATGACTCTGATGCGCCGACTAAAATGATCGGGTCATCATAGGAAGCGGGCTTCCCGTCAATTAAACGCTGCGTACGGCTTGCCGGCGACCCGCAGACGGAGCATACCGCCTGCAGCTTCGTTACCGATTCGGCAACCGCCATCAGATTCGGCACAACGCCGAACGGCTCTCCGCGGAAATCCATATCAAGTCCGGCCGCGATGACACGATAGCCTTTATCGGCAAGCCGGGATAAATCGTCAATGATCGATTCGCCGAAAAACTGCACTTCATCTACCGCGATGACGTCCGTGCTTTCACTGATATGATCCCATATTTCAGCCGAAGACGAGATGACGTGGCTTGTCATGGATGTGCCGTTGTGAGAAACGACGGCTTCCTCACTGTAGCGATTATCAATGGCAGGTTTGAATACCTTAACCTCCTGCTTCGCATATGTCGCTCTTTTCACTCTGCGGATCAGCTCTTCTGATTTCCCAGAGAACATGCTGCCGCATATCAGCTCAAGCCATCCGCTTTGCTTCATGATGTACATAGGCTATCCGCTCCCCTTTTTTCCTGTTTATAGACATAAAAAACAGGCAAGAAGCAATTCTTGCCTGCCTGTAAAATCTATTATTACTTAAGACCGTATTTTTTGTTAAAGCGATCAACACGACCATCAGCAGAAGCGAATTTTTGACGTCCAGTGTAGAATGGGTGGCATTCAGAGCAAATCTCAACGCGTACCTCTTCTTTTACTGAGCCTGTTTCAAATTCATTTCCGCAAGCGCATTTAACTGTTGCTTTTTTGAAATTAGGATGAATTCCTGCTTTCATTGTATCCATCTCCTTCCGCCCTGAATCCCATGTGGAAACAGAGTTATTATTCCGGAGCGAATCCGGAACGCATATGAGAGAATTATATCAGTCATTTACTGCATTTGCAAATACATTTTTTATCAGCGGCGGGCTGATGATGACAGGTTCGCCTGCTTCCATTCTTGGTTGATCAGATCGAAGAATTCCTGATTCGTTTTCGTTTTTTTCATTTTTCTCATAAACTTCTCTGCGAAGTCCGGAGAATCAGACATCGACTTGCGGATCGCCCATAAACGGTCAAGATGCTCTTTCGGCACGAGCAGCTCTTCCTTCCGTGTGCCGGAGCGGCGGATATCGATCGCCGGGAAAATCCGTCTTTCCGCAAGAGAACGGTCAAGGTGAAGCTCCATGTTGCCCGTTCCTTTAAATTCTTCATAGATGACGTCATCCATCCGGGAGCCCGTGTCTACGAGTGCCGTCGCTAAAATGGTCAGGCTGCCGCCCTCTTCAATGTTTCTCGCGGCACCGAAAAAGCGCTTCGGACGATGGAATGCAGCCGGGTCAATACCGCCGGAAAGCGTACGTCCGCTTGGCGGGATAACGAGGTTGTAGGCGCGTGCCAAGCGGGTAATGCTGTCCATCAGGATGATAACATCTTTTTTATGTTCAACGAGACGCATCGCCCGTTCAAGCACAAGCTCCGCTACCTTAATGTGATTTTCCGGCACTTCATCGAACGTGGAACTGACGACATCGCCCGCTACGGAACGTTCAATATCCGTAACTTCTTCCGGTCTTTCATCAATTAAGAGCACGATCAATTCAGCGTCAGGCTGATTTGTCGTAATGCTGTTAGCGATTTCTTTTAACAGCATGGTTTTACCGGCTTTCGGCGGCGCAACGATCAGACCGCGCTGGCCGAAACCGACGGGAGCCATCATATCGAGAATTCGTGTAGAGAGATAATTCGGTTTCGTCTCAAGCACCATTTGGCGGTCGGGATAAAGCGGAGTCAGCGCAGGAAAATGAACGCGTTCCTTCGCGGATTCCGGATCATCGCCATTTACCGCTTCAACGTGCAAAAGTCCGTAATAGCGTTCGTTCTCTTTCGGCGGGCGCACCTTGCCGGAAACTTTGTCACCGTTTCTTAAATCAAAGCGGCGGATCTGGGAAGCAGAAATGTAGATGTCTTCTGAGCTTGGCGAGTAATTAATCGGTCTGAGGAAGCCGAACCCTTCCGATTGGATGATTTCGAGCACGCCTTCCATAAACAGAAGATCCTCCTGCTCGGCGTTGGCTTTCAGTATGGCAAAGATTAATTCTTTTTTGGTCAGTTTGCTGTAATAGGAGATTTTATAATGTCTTGCCAGTTCGTACAGTTCTTTTAATTTCATATTTTCCAAAGAGGAAATAGATACGTCTTTCATAAAAACACCACGCTTTTCATAGTCAATGTATTGCTGTTTTCATTCAAATCGGCTGCTTTGCATGATTCCGCCAAAGCACATTCTTTTATAAAACATTCAGGAACTTCTATCGGTAACACTTCCACCCATGATCGGCGCTTTTTTTTAAAAAGGATTGTCTTAATGAGTTTTGAAGGAAGCGAGGACAAAAACTTGAGAAGATCAATATTTATATCGTCTGTATGCGGTAGAATTTGAAAATTTCCCAGTACTCAAAAGAAGGAATGACACAGAAAAATCGCAGCACTCTTTATTTTTACCTCATTTTAAAAAATTATTCAACTTAAATAATGCTTTGACATATAAATGATAGGGTTGACTCTTTTTTGCAAAAGAAAAGCGGGACGGAAAGTCCCGCTTTTCTCTCTATTTATGGCCGGATCACAAGATTTGGTTTTTTCTTCAGGCTGTGTCTTCCGTCAACGAATCGGACCGTTCCTGATTTCGCCCGGATAACCAGACTTTCGGTCGTGCCGACTGTGCCTTTGAACTGAACGCCTTTCAAAAGCTCTCCGTCCGTTACGCCCGTTGCCGCAAAAATGGCGTCGTCCCCCCTCACAAGGTCCTCCATCCGGAGCACTTTGGAGACATCGAGGCCCATCCGCTCACAGCGGGCTTGCTCTTCCGCACTTTGCGGCAGAAGCCTGCCGATGATTTCACCGCCGAGCGCTTTTAACGCAACGGCAGACAGCACGCCTTCAGGTGCCCCGCCTGAGCCGAAGAGAATGTCTACGCCCGTATGGTCAAAGGCCGTATTGATGGCGCCCGCGACATCACCGTCGTTGATCAGTTTGATTCTGGCGCCGGCCTCACGCAATTCAGAGATGATTCTTTCATGTCTGTCGCGATATAAAATGGTTGCCACGACATCTTCAATGTCTTTGTTTTTCGCTTTCGCAACAGCTTTCAAGTTATCAATGACAGGAGCTTCGATATCGATGCAGCCTACCGCTTCAGGTCCGACCGCGATTTTTTCCATATACATATCAGGAGCGTTCAGCAGTGTTCCATGGTCAGCGACCGCGATCACCGTCAGCGCATTCCAGCCGCCGCTGGCTACGATGTTTGTGCCTTCAAGAGGATCGACGGCGACATCGACGCGGGGGCCGTAGCCGTTTCCGAGCTTTTCGCCGATGTAAAGCATCGGCGCTTCGTCCATCTCGCCTTCCCCGATAACGACCGTGCCTTTCATCGGCACCGTGTCAAACACGTCACGCATGGCGCTTGTCGCCGCATCATCGGCTTCATCCTTTTTCCCGCGGCCCATCCATCTGGCAGATGCTAAAGCCGCCGCTTCAGTAACCCGAACCAATTCCATTGATAAGCTTCTTTCCATTTCAACACGATCTCCTCTCAAAAGTCCGCATTTCTATGAATTTTGGAGCTGTTCTATCTCTTCGTCCGTCAGCCTCTGCCGCCAGATTGTGGCGCCCAGACCTTCGAGTTTTTTCTCAAGATTGCTGTAGCCGCGGTCCAAATGCTCAAGACCGGTAATTTCGGTTACGCCGTCGGCCATCAGCCCTGCTACGACCAGACAAGCGCCTGCACGCAGATCGCTCGCCTTTACTTTTGCGCCCTGCAGCTCGGCCGGACCCGTGATAATCGCCGACCTGCCTTCCACTTTCATGTTGGCTCCCATCCGTCTCAGCTCATCAATATGTTTAAATCTGGCCGAGTAGATGGTGTCAGTCACGACACTCGTGCCGCCCGCTCTCGTTAACAGAGATGTCATCGGCTGCTGAAGGTCAGTCGGGAATCCCGGGTAAACAAGCGTTTTTACGTCGACCGGTTTGATCTGCTTCTGCCCGCCGAGCATAAGAAGCTGGTCGTCACTCGTCTCGATGTGAAAACCCATTTCCCTGAGCTTTGCCGTCAAAGACTCCAGGTGGGTCGGTATGACATTATCAATAATGACTTCTTTCCCCATCGCCGCGCCGGCAATCATAAAGGTGCCCGCCTCAATTCTGTCCGGGATGATGGTATGTCTGCATCCGTGCAGCTCTTTCACGCCGTCGATTCTGATCACATTGGTTCCCGCGCCTTTTATCTTTGCGCCCATGCTGGTGAGCAGTGTGGCAACATCAATAATCTCAGGTTCCTTGGCGGCGTTTTCTATCACGGTTTTTCCTTCAGCGAGCACAGCGGCAAGCATGATATTGATCGTCGCCCCGACGCTGACGACGTCCAAATAAATCCGTGCGCCTCTCAGCCTTTCGGCGCGCAGATAAATCGCGCCTTGTTCATTGGTGACTTCAGCCCCAAGCGCCTCAAACCCTTTTATATGCTGGTCAATCGGCCGAGGCCCGAGATGGCACCCGCCCGGCAGTCCGATGACCGCCTGTTTGAAGCGGCCGAGCATCGCGCCCATTAAATAATAAGAAGCGCGGAGTTTTTTCACTTTGCCGTTGGGAAGCGGCATGCTGATCATCGGAGAAGGGTCCACGACCATTTCTCCTTTTTCAAAATGGACGTTTCCGCCGATTTCTTTCAGCAGGTCACGCAGCGTTTCAATATCTGAGATCTCCGGAAGCCCTTCGATCGTTACTTCGGAATTTGCCAGAATGGTTGCGGGTATCAATGCGACGGCGCTGTTTTTCGCACCGCTGATATGTACGGTTCCGTTTAACGGGTCGCCGCCGGCAATATTCAACTTTTCCATGATAGTCTCCTTCCATAAGAAGATAGCTGCGGAGCATAAATAAAATGGCATTTTATTCTGTCTCTGCAAATAAAGCTCTTGTCCAAAATGTAGCCAATTCGAAGAGAAAGAATACAAGGACATTATAAAATAACAGGAAGAAAATAGCGAAGCTTTACGGGGCATTTTTAACACAGGATGCACAGAGACCCGCCGGGTTCACATTCCGGGGAACTTTGATATGAAGGCCCGCCGTCAAACAGGAAATAGGGTGCGGCAAACGGATGCAGCCGGTTTGCCGCCCATTACACCCTTATTTATTCCAGTCTGCCAAAAATTGCTCAATGCCTTTATCCGTTAACGGATGTTTTGTCAGCTGGTGAATGACTTTCAGCGGCATCGTACCGATATGTGCACCGCGCAAAGCCGCTTCAGTCACGTGCTGCGCATGACGGATGGAAGCTGCGATGATTTGTGTATCAATGTCATGAAGGTCAAAAATCTGTCTTACTTCTGAAATCAGGTCAAGGCCGTTATGGCCGATATCATCCAGGCGGCCTAAGAACGGAGATACATAAGTCGCTCCGGCTCTTGCGGCTAAAAGCGCCTGGTTGGCGCTGAAGATGAGCGTTACGTTTGTTTTTATGTTCAGGTCGCTCAGCGCTTTTACGGCTTTTAACCCTTCAGACGTCATCGGGATTTTCACCGTGATATTCGGCGCGATTTTCGCAAGTTCTTTACCTTCTTCAATCATTTCTTCAGCATTCAGGGAAATGACTTCTGCGCTTACTGATCCGCTCACGACTTCCGTAATCTCACGAAGTCTGTCATGGAAAGTCACGTCAGCTTCTTTTGCTACTAAACTAGGGTTTGTCGTCACTCCGGCGAGAACGCCAAGTTCATAAGCTTCTTTAATCTCGTCAATGTTTGCTGTATCAATGAAAAATAACATAAGGAAAGCCTCCCCAGTAATCAATTTTCAGAACTGTAAAACATGATTGCGCTTTCTAAAGGTAAGACATAAAACCGCCTGTCAATGCTGTCAGGCGGTTTATGGATGTTACACTGGATTAAGCTTGGTTTGAAGAACCGAACTCACGCATTTTGCCGATAACCGTTTCTTTGATCGCTTCACGAGCAGGTCCAAGATATTTACGAGGATCATATTCGTTCGGCTTAGCTGCCAATGTTTCGCGGACAGCTTTTGCAGAAGAAATTTGGTTTTCAGTGTTTACGTTGATTTTAGCCGTACCAAGTGAGATTGATTTTTTAATGTCGGCAGTCGGAATTCCTGTACCGCCGTGAAGTACTAACGGAAGGCCGGTTGATTTGCCGATGTCTTCCATTTCTTTGAAACCGAGGTTCGGTTCGCCTTTGTAAGGGCCGTGAACAGAACCTAATGCAGGTGCAAGGCAGTCGATGCCAGTGCGCTCTACAAGTTCTTGACACTCTTTAGGGTCAGCATAGATTACGCCTTCAGCGATAACGTCATCTTCCTGTCCGCCGACAGTTCCGAGCTCAGCTTCAACTGAAACGCCGTGGAAATGAGCAAGCTCAACCACTTTAGCTGTAGTTGCTACGTTTTCCTCAAACGGATGGTGAGATGCGTCGATCATTACAGAAGTGAAGCCTGCATGAATCGCTTTCGCACAAGATTCAAAGCTTGAACCGTGGTCTAAGTGAATGGCAACAGGAACTGTCACTTTGTATTCTTCCATAAGAGCTTTAACCATGGCAACGACTGTTTTGAAGCCGCCCATGTAGCGTCCCGCGCCTTCTGAAACACCAAGAATAACCGGGGATTTTTCCTCTTCTGCTGCTTGTAAAATAGCTTGAGTGAACTCAAGGTTATTTAGGTTAAATTGTCCAACAGCATATCCTTTTTCTTTAGCTGTATTCAACATTTCCGTCATTGAAACTAAAGGCATGTCGAAAGTCCTCCTTATGTAGCCTGATTTGCTTTCTCGAAAAAAGCTTTCCACCCTATAGCATGACCATAAAAACCTGTCATATGTAAAACAACAGATCGCTTTTTCTCCATCTCTAGGATACCAACTTTTCGACAAATCGGCAACACAATGACATAATTGTTTCTAATTTTATTAATTCGATTTTAGAGGTAAATACTTTTTCACCGCGTCTCTGATCTCGTCAATGTCGAAAGGTTTGGCAAAATGAGTCAGCGCTCCGAGCTCTTTTGATTCCTTAATCATATCGAGTTCTCCGTAAGCGGTCATAATAATGACGCGGATGGAGTCGTCGATCATTTTCATGCGTTTGAGAATTTCGATTCCGTCCATGCCTGGGATTTTCATATCTAATAGCACAAGATCGGGCCGTTCTTTCGTTACGATGTCCAGCGCCTGTATGCCGTTGGCGGCCTGAAACGTCTGGTACCCTTCTTTATGAAACACTTCATTGAGCAATATACGTATACCGTATTGGTCATCTACGATTAAAATCTTTTCATTCATCATTTTACACCCCAATATTATCATTTTCGTCAAAAGGAAGCAGTTGTTTATGTATTCTGTTTGATTTTCACATTTCCTTTAATTATAATAGTCTACTTTCCGACATTTTCTGAGCATTTTCTCTTTTGTTGTATACTGTTCTTGTAAGTGTAAAGGAGGTTTCACTCATGTTAAAGATCTTTACGACGCAGCTTGCAGGCATTTTTTCCCGCATTCAGGATAAGGAATCCGAAGCAATAGAAGACGGCGCGCGGCTGCTGGCTCAGGCTGCCGTCAGCGGCCATTCCATCTATTTATACGGCGCAAATGAGATGCAGGGCATTTTGTGCGAGGCGGAACTCGGCTCTGAACCGATGCCTTCCGTCAAGGCGTTTCCGGATACAGCTGATTCGATTACAGTAAGCGACAGGGTGCTGATGTTCTGTTCAGGCCCGGGTACGGCTGAAGAACAGGCGCTGGCAAAAAAGCTTTATGAAAAAGGGATCGGCCTTGTGTGCGTGTCCCCCGTCATTAAGGATCAAACCGGGATTGAGGCATTTTGTGATGTTCATATTGACAGCAAATTAAAAATGCCGCTTCTGCCCGATGAAGACGGAACAAGATACGGCTTTCCTTCATTAATGACAGGCCTGTATGTCTATCACGCACTGTCCTTTACATTAAAGGAAATGATGCAGGAATATGACTGATGAAGAAAAAAGACTTGCCGCTTTTAACGGAGGCAAGTCTTTTTTTATTACTTCTGTTCGGCAGCTTGTACGGAAGCGCCGATAAAGTCTTTGAATAAAGGCTGAGGTCTTGTCGGTCTTGATTTGAACTCAGGGTGGAATTGGCAAGCGACATACCAAGGATGGTCTTTCAGCTCGATAATTTCCACAAGGCGGCCGTCAGGGCTTGTGCCTGAGAACACAAAACCGTTCTCTTCCATTTGCTGTCTGTATTCATTGTTGAATTCATAACGGTGGCGGTGGCGTTCGTATACCACTTCATCCGCATACGCTTCGAAAGCTTTCGTGTCTTCCTGAAGCTTACAAGGGTACAGTCCGAGACGAAGCGTTCCTCCGAGATCCTCGACATCTTTTTGTTCAGGAAGAAGGTCGATGATCGGATAAGGAGTGGACGGATCGATCTCCGCAGAGTGAGCCCCTTCCAGACCTAATACGTTTCGCGCATATTCAATGGATGCAATCTGCATACCAAGGCAGATGCCGAAGAACGGAATTTTATTTTCACGCGCGTACTTGGCGGCGATGATTTTCCCTTCTACACCGCG
Source organism: Bacillus sp. 5RYD7K (assembly GCF_059831465.1). Taxonomy (NCBI): domain Bacteria; kingdom Bacillati; phylum Bacillota; class Bacilli; order Caryophanales; family Bacillaceae; genus Bacillus; species Bacillus sp. 5RYD7K. The sequence continues at coordinate 1,191,212 of NZ_CP191200.1, read as the reverse complement.
GTCTCCGAAACCGCCGGGCACGATGATTCCGTCTGTGCCGTCAGTCAGCTCTTGAATATTGCTTTCCGTCACTTCTTCGGCGTTAATCCATTTGATCTTCACATCAGCGTCAAACGCATAGCCCGCGTGGCGCAGTGATTCAACGACTGAAATGTAAGCGTCCTGAAGCTCGACGTATTTTCCGACGAGGCTGATTGTAATGGTTTTAGACAAGTTTTTCACTCTTGTGACAAGGTCTTTCCATTCCGTCATATCCGGATCTTTGCACTCTAATTTCATATGATCGCAGACAAGCTTATCGAGTCCCTGCTCCTGAAGGTTTAGCGGGATGGAGTAAAGGTTGTCCGCATCTTCACATTCAATAACCGCTTTCGTGTCAATGTCGCAGAAGAGCGCGATTTTATCTTTCATATCTTGAGAAATCGGCATTTCTGTGCGCACGACGATGATATTAGGCTGAATGCCGAGGCTTCTCAGCTCTTTTACGCTGTGCTGCGTCGGTTTTGTTTTCAGCTCGCCCGCCGCTTTGATGTACGGAACAAGCGTACAGTGAATGTACATCACGTTTTCATGGCCGATGTCGCTTTTCATTTGACGGATGGCTTCAAGGAACGGAAGGGATTCGATATCTCCCACGGTTCCGCCGATCTCAGTAATGACTACATCTGCATTTGTTTCTTTGCCGGCGCGGTAAACGCGGTCTTTCAGTTCATTTGTGATATGCGGAATGACCTGAACCGTTCCCCCGAGGTAGTCGCCGCGGCGTTCTTTCTTCAATACAGCAGAGTAGATTTTACCGGTCGTCACGTTGCTGAACCTGTTCAGATTAATGTCAATGAAACGCTCGTAGTGCCCTAAGTCAAGGTCAGTCTCGGCGCCGTCATCGGTTACGAACACCTCACCGTGCTGGTACGGGCTCATCGTTCCCGGGTCAACGTTGATATAAGGGTCAAATTTTTGGATGGTGACGCTCATGCCTCTGTTTTTCAACAGGCGGCCCAGTGATGCTGCCACAATTCCTTTTCCGAGTGAAGATACAACTCCCCCGGTTACAAAAATATATTTCGTCATTTCGTTTGCTCCTCTCTTCGGTCTGCGCTACATTCTTTAAAATGTGCCGTTTTATAGAAAATCATTTCACTAAAAACAAATGATGTATAAAAGAATTTGGGAGATGAAAATAAGAAAGCTCCCTTTCAATTTCTTGAAAGGGAGCGTAGCACTCTTATGAATTCTCTTCTTTTTGAAGAGCCCAAAATACATACTACATAGTTCGACAATGAAAGTCAAGATCGTTTTGCTGCTATGAAATCAGCGTTTTTGATCCTCGTCTTCATCCTCATCATCTTCCTCATCTTCTTCAATCATATCTTCTTCGATCTCAAGATCGTCGTCATCTTCTTCATCGTCGATATCTTCGTCGTCAAAGCTGTCTGCTTCAAGATCGATATCTTCTTCCAATTCATCGAGATCGATGTCATCTTCATCAACTTCCTCGAATTCGTCAAGATCAAGATCTTCTTCAACGGCTTTTTTCGCTTTTTTCTTTTTCGCTTTTACAGTCGGCTGTGTTTCTTCGTCCAGCTGATCGTACGGATACCAGCTGCGAAGCCCCCAAGTCTGATCTGACAGAGCAATAAAGCGGCCGTCAATGTTGAGGTCGGTATAAAATTGGGCGATGCGGTCACCCAGTTCCTCTTTCGTAGCACCGAGCAAGGAAGTAATTTCATTCAGCAGCTCCTGGAACGGAACCGGTTTTTTATGTTCTGAGAAAATTTCGTGAGCGATTTCAACTAAAGCCATCTGCTTCAGCTGTTCCTGAGAATATTGTTTGATACTCAAGGTCGGACACTCCCTTTCTATTACTTATATGTATCTGTTTCTATCCTATAATAAGAACGATTTTGTATTGTTTTGTTCATAAACCATACCTCTCATTATAAACAAATTAAAACAGAATATGCTACCCTTAACAGTGTAATTTAAGAAATTTTAGAGGCGTCCCTTCATAATTGGGCCGATGTGCGAAAACAAAGCCGCCGGCATATGCGCGGGCGGCCTGCTTCTCTCTATAAAGACTCTTGTTTTTCCGTACCGAATACAGACATGGCGAGCAATTCACTGACATCATAAGTGCCGATCGCGTCTTCGGCTTCTTTCGCTTTTGTACCGTCACCGAGCATGGTCAGACAGTAAGGACATCCGGAGCTGATGACCGTCGGGCTGACAGAAAGCGCCTGCTCAGTCCGGGCCGTGTTGATTCTCACTCCCGTTTCTTCTTCCATCCACATGAGGCCTCCCCCGGCGCCGCAGCACATTCCGTTTTCGCGGCTGCGCTCCATTTCCTTCAATTGAACGCCCGGGATGGCTTTTAAGATCGCTCTCGGCGGCTCATATACTTCATTGTATCTGCCTAAATAGCATGAGTCATGGAAGGTAATCGTTTCATTCACCGGATGAAGCGGTTTTAGTTTCCCCTGCGACACCAGCTCGGCTAATAATTCAGTATGATGATAGACTTCAGCCTGGAATCCGAAATCCGGATATTCATTTTTGAACATATTATAGGCGTGCGGATCAATCGTGACGATTTTTTTGATCCCGTGTTTTTCAAATTCGCCGATGTTGTGTTCCGCCAGCTCTTGGAAAAGAAACTCATTGCCTAAACGGCGCGGCGTATCGCCTGAGTTTTTTTCTTTATTGCCGAGTATCGCAAAGGATACGCCCGCTTCATTGAGCAGTTTTGCAAATGAGACGGCGATCTTTTGGCTTCTGTTGTCATAAGAACCCATTGAACCGACCCAAAACAAATAATCAAACTCTTTCTCTTGTTTTTTCATTTCTTTCACTGTCGGAATCTCTGTATCCGTCTGCTCCCGCCAGTTTTCCCGCTCTTTCCGGTTTAAGCCCCACGGGTTTCCCTGTCTTTCAATGCTTGTCATGGCCCGCTGCGCGTCGCTGTCCATCTTCCCTTCCGTAAGCACAAGATAGCGGCGCAGATCGATAATTTTATCAACGTGTTCATTCATGACCGGACATTGATCTTCACAGTTGCGGCATGTGGTGCACGCCCAGATTTCCTCTTCCGTAATGACCTCGCCGATTAAGCTCGGGTTGTAGTCAATGGCTGCCGCCGCTTCACGTGATCCTCCCCCTGAGGAAGCCGCGGCGAGCTGATTCGCCTTCGTGTGCTGAAAAACGGGCGCGGGCACCCACGGAGATTTTGATGTCACGGCAGCGCCCTTTTCCGTCAGGTGGTCTCTCAGCTTTAAGATGAGATCCATCGGTGAAAGCATTTTGCCCGTACCGGAAGCAGGACACATATTTGTACAGCGGCCGCATTCGACGCAGGCGTAAAGATCGACAAGCTGGGAGCGGCGGAAGTCTTCAATCTTTCCGACACCGTAACTTTCTTTCGTTTCATCGGTGAAATCGATTTTTTCCAGTTTTCCTTTTGAATCCAGCCTGCTGAGGAACACATTCGCCGGACCCGCAATTAAGTGTGCATGCTTTGATTGCGGCACGTATACTAAAAAGCTGAGCAAAAACAACAGATGAAGCCACCATGAAACATAAAACACAGCGGCTGCGGCCGGTGCTGAAAGACCGCCGAGCACAAACGCAATGGAGGAAGCGATCGGCTCCGTCCAGGACAAAGAATGATCGTGCCATAAAAGGTTCATGGCGTTCCCGAGAAGCACCGTCACCATCAGTCCGCCGATAAACAGCAGGACAAGCCCCGCTTTAAATCCGCGTTTCAGTCTGACGAGTTTTTCAATGTAGCGCCGGTAAAACGCCCAAACCACGGCAATTAAAATAAGAAACGTGACGATTTCCTGAAAAAAGGTAAACGCCGGATAAAGCGGGCCGAACGGCAAATGCCGGTCGGGAAGCAGCCCTTTCAGGATAAAATCAATTGCGCCGAACTGAACGAGTATAAATCCGTAAAAAAACAGGACGTGAATGATTCCGCTTTTTTTATCTTTCAGCAATTTTTTCTGTCCGAACACATTCACCCATATCATTTGCAGACGTTCTTTCAGGCGTTTATCAAATTCTTCCCTTTGACCGAGCTTAATATAAGCGATCCTCGTTCTGATCAGGTAAACGAATAAATAAACGGCGTAAGCGGTTACAGCTAAGAACAGCAGCGCGTTTACCATGAGAAAAGCGTTCATCTTGTCTCCCCCTTTGTTCTGATTCCCCTCTGCATTGTCATATCTTTACTTTATCATAAATAATGAATGAGTGTTCAGTCAATAATTAAATTCGCATTCTCAGGGCACACTACGGATACTTCGGAAAGGAGCGTCGGTATGAAGGTCTTTGTTGTGTTGCTTATCATTTTTATCATTTTAATCGCACTTATGCTGCTTGATATGCTGCTTGGCAGGGCGGCGTACAAAAAACAGGCGTATGAGCCCGTTTTTGACCCGAAAAAGAGTGATATCAGACTCATTCACTGCGGCGGCGAGCTGGTGCAGCAAATGACGGCCGATATCCGCCAAGCCGCCTCTTCTATTCATATGATGTTTTTTATCATGAAGAACGACCAAGTCTGCCATGATATGTTTCATTTATTGAAAGAAAAGGCGCAGGCCGGCGTCTCCGTATATCTGCTGCTTGATTGGGCGGGCAGCCGCCAAGTGAAAAAGCCTTCTATTCAAACGATGGAAAAAGCCGGCGTTCACGTTCATTTTCTGAACAAACCCGGATTTCCGTTTCTTTTTTTCAAGCTGCAAAAACGGAATCACCGGAAAGTAACCGTCATTGACGGCAAAATCGGCTATGTAGGCGGATTCAACATCGCGGAAGAGTATCTCGGCAAAAAAGCGAAGTTCGGAAACTGGGAGGATTATCATCTGCGGATGACCGGCGAAGGCACGGCGGATCTCCAGACTCTTTTTTTAAGCGACCTGAAACGAAACACCGGTAAAACACCCGAGTCACCCGAGGTTTATCCGCCGTTGCCGGAAGGGAGTATCTCTCATAGGACATATGCGTCGGACGGTTTTTCGCTTGAATCGCATTATGAAAACTGCATCCTTAAGGCGGAGAAAAAAATCATAATCGGCACGCCTTATTATGTACCGAGCAAAAGGCTTCAGGCAGCGCTTATTGCAGCCCGCCGAAAAGGCGTCAAAGTCACCTTGATCGTGCCGATGAAGTCAGACCATCCGCTCGTTCGGGAAACGGCTTTTACCTATTATCCCGAGCTTTTGAAAGCCGGCTGTCTCATCTACCGGTATTATCAAGGCTTTTATCACGTCAAAGCCTTCATTATAGACGACCGCATCAGCATTATCGGTACGCCGAATTTTGATAAACGGAGCCTGTTCTTGAATGAAGAAGTGAATGTCATCATTAATGATGAGGCCTTTACAGAAGAAGTGCTCTCAACCATAAAGCAGGACATCGAAAAATCCGAGCTTCTCACATTAGAAAAAGTGAAACAGCGTTCCGTCAGACAGCTTCCTGCAGAATGGCTGGGGAAAGCCATATCTTATTTTTTATAAAGGAGAAAACATATGCTGTTCAGATTCGGTTTCGTTTCAAACGCCATGTGCCTTTGGGACGCATCCCCCGCCAAAACCTTAACATATGCGCGCTATACAAAACTTTCACCCGGCGAGCGGAAAGAGGCGCTGCTTTCTGTGACGAAAGCAAATCTGACCAATACGCTGCGCACCCTCCACTATGCGGTCGGACACGGCATCCCTTTGTACAGGTTCTCAAGCTCGATTGTGCCGCTCGCCACGCACCCGGATGTACTGTGGGATTTTGTCACGCCGTTTCGCCAGGAGTTCCGTGAGATCGGCGGGCTGGTCAGAAAATATGATCTCAGAACGAGCTTTCACCCGAACCAATTCACCCTTTTCACAAGCCCGAAACGGGGCATTACCGCTAATGCGGTCAAGGATATGGCCTATCATTATGACATGCTGGACGCCATGGGCATCGCGGACCGCTCCGTCATTAACATTCATATCGGAGGCGCTTATGGCGACAAACAAAGCGCGCTTGACCGTTTCGGCATGAATCTGAAAGAACTCCCCGATGTCATCAAACAGCGGATGACTTTGGAAAACGATGATAAAACGTATACATCTGAAGAAACACTCAGTGTATGTGAACAAGAGGGCATTCCGTTTGTGTTTGATTATCATCATTTTTACGCCAATCCGACCGATGACGCTGATTTAGATGACATTCTCCCGCGGATGATGAAAACGTGGCAGCGGATCGGCTTAAAGCCGAAGGTCCACCTCTCCTCGCCAAAATCAGAATCAGCCATACGCAGTCATGCGGACTATGTGGATGCGAATTTTATTCTGCCGGTGCTGGAGCGGTTCAGACAATGGGAGACGGACATCGACTTTATGATTGAAGCGAAAGAGAAAGACCGGGCGCTGCTTCGGCTCGTCGAAGAGTTAAGCGCTATCCGCGGAGTCAAACGCCTGGCGGGAGGCGTGCTGAGGTGGAAAGCATAACCAGGTTTATCACCGGTTTATATGGGGAATTTCCGAAATAACAGATCATCAGACGGAGGAGAATACATATGAAAAATATAACATCTTTGAAAATAGCCGCTAAGAAGTTCACTTTACGAAACATGCTTCAGCTTTATCAGCTTTGCCACACGGGAGGCCACGAGCTGTATATCTACTCTAAAAAAACGATGTGCAAAATCAAAGACATCATCGAACTGGAAACATTCAGAATGGCGCATAAAGAACAAGAATATTTAATTGTAGTGGAAGGAAAGAAAGCGGTTAGCTCATTGACCGTTTCAAACATATCATCGAACCTGCGCAAAAAGAAGCCCATTAAATACGGACTACATAAGAAAGGATAGACAGGAGGCGCCTCGGCCCCCGTTCGTCTATCCTTTTTCTATATTAATGAATCAGTTCGCCGAATTGCGCCTGATGGAGTCTTTGGTACATGCCGCCGGATGCCAGCAGTTCCTTGTGGTGTCCTTGTTCGGCGATGCCTTCTTTCGTGACGACGACGATCCGGTCCGCATCCTTAACCGTAGCCAGCCGATGGGCGATCACAAGTGTCGTGCGGCCTTCAGAAAGTTTCTGCAGAGACTTTTGAATGGCAGCTTCTGTCTCTGTATCGAGGGCCGATGTAGCCTCATCCAAAATTAAGATCGGCGGGTTTTTCAAAAACATTCTGGCGATGGAAAGCCGCTGCTTCTGTCCGCCTGACAGCTTCACTCCGCGTTCGCCGATCACCGTGTCTAAACCGGCAGGATACCCGTTTACCAAATCCTCTAAATGCGCCTGGCGGACGGCCTGCCAGATTTCTTCCTCGGACGCATCCAGCCGGCCGTAAGCAATGTTCTCCCGCAATGTGCCGGAAAACAGAAAGACATCCTGCTGGACGACGCCGATTTGTCCGCGCAGAGATGACAGCGTCATGTCTTTAATATCGATTCCGTCGATGGAAATCGCACCTTCAGACGGTTCATAAAAACGCGGCAGCAGACTTGTCAGCGTTGATTTCCCCGCTCCCGAAGGCCCGACAAATGCGACCGTCTCCCCCGCTTGAATGGACAAATTAATGCCGGACAGCACCTGATTGTTTTCTTCATAGCCGAATGACACATGATCATAGCGGATATTCCCTTTTAAACCGGACACATGTTTCGCATTCGGGGCATCCTTGATGTCAGGCTCCGTTTCAAGGATTTCCATAAAGCTTTTAAAACCGGCAATGCCCCGCGGGTACATCTCAATAATCGCGTTGATTTTATCAATCGGACGGAAGAGAACGTTCGTCAGCAGCACGAAAGCGACGAATTCCCCGTAGGATAATGATCCGCGGATGACAAACCATGTGCCGCACAACAGGACGAACAGCGTGACGAATCTTGTCAGCATGTAACTGATTGAGCCGTTTTTCGCCATGATTTTATATGACGTCAGTTTTGTTTTGCGGAACCGCTGATTGTTCACGTCAAACCGCTGCTGTTCAAACGCTTCATTACTGAAAGCCTGGACAAGGCGGATGCCGCCGATATTGTTTTCGACCCTCGCGCTGAAATCCCCGACGTCTTTGTTCAGTTTTGTAAATGCAGAGGTCATTTTTTTATTGAAATACAGAGCGAGCCAAATGACGACCGGCATGATGATAAACGTCAACAGCGCGAGCTGCCAGTTAATGAACAGCATGACGCCGAACGCGCCCAAAATCGTCATGATGGCGATAAAAAGATCTTCGGGCCCGTGGTGGGCGGTTTCTCCGATATACATCAAATCATTGGTGAGCTTGGACATTAAACTGCCCGTTTTGTTGTTATCGTAAAATTTGAAGGAAAGCTTTTGCAGATGGTCAAAAAGCTTTTTCCGCATATCGGTTTCAATGTTAATGCCGAGCATATGGCCCCAATACGTCACAACATACTGAAGTGCCGAGCTGAGGGCGTAGACCCCGAATAAAGCAGCGGAAGTCAAAATAATCAGACTCCAATCCCGGCCCGGGAGCAATGTATCGATAAAGTAATTGACAATCAGAGGAAAACTCAGCTCCATCAATCCGCCGGCAATGGCAGAAAAGAAGTCGAGAAAAAACAGCTTTTTGTACGGTTTATAGTAAGAAAAAAATTGTCGCAGCACGATTCCGTCCTCCTTGTGCCTCGTTCTTAATGATAATATTTCTCAATTATACTATACACAAGGCGTTTTTAAAGCGCTTTTTACAAAACGCCTGAAAATAACCGTGCAAAGGATTCCTTCGTTCTTTCCCATAATGTGCGCTTATAGAAACGGACGGGGCTGATTTTCTCAGACTCCTTCATATCTTCCAGATAATGCGCTTCAAGATCTTTGATCGCAGCCTGATCTGTAAAAAAGACATTGACTTCAAAGTTCAGCTGAAAGCTTCTCATGTCCATATTCGCCGTCCCGACAGAAGCGAGGTTTCCGTCAGTGATGAGCACCTTTTGATGCATAAAGCCTTTTTGATAGGAATAGACTTCGATTCCTTCGCGAAGAAGCTCGGGGAAATACGATCTCGTCGCGTACTGGGTTAAAAACCCGTCATTGGTTTCCGGCACCATAACACGCACCTCTACGCCTCTGGCAGCTGCCTCCTTTAACGCTGTGCGGATCGGCTCATTCGGCACGAAATAAGGCGTCGCAATCCATACAGACGATTCGGCTGCCGCAATCATGGCATAATACAGATCGCTCATCCTCTCCTTCATATCAGGGCCTGTCGGAACGACTTGATAGATGCCGCCGCTTTCCGCAGGGACCGGGCGGCTGTATGCTTTCTGATCAATAAGCACCTCATCCGAAACGTATTCCCAATCAAGCATAAAAATGCTGTGGAGCGTCTGAACAATTTCTCCTTCGACTTTCATATGGGTGTCACGCCAAAAACCGACATTTCGGTCTTTGCTGATATATTCCTTGCCGACATTCAGCCCGCCGACAAAACCGGTTTTCCCGTCAACGATAACGATCTTACGGTGATTTCGGAAGTTGAATTTCTGGTTGAAAAAGCCGTATTTCAGCGGCAGAAACGGGACGATATTCACGCCCGCATGTTTCAGTTTTTTAATGTCTTTTCCGGCCAGCTTCAAGCTGCCGGCCGCGTCGAACAAAAACCGCACTTCCACGCCTTCACGGGCTTTTTCCATCATAATCTCCATCATCTTGTGCCCGAGCATGTCTGATTTGAACATGTAATACTCAATATGTATAAATGACGTTGCCGCCCGAAGCGCCTCAAACAGCTCAGGGAATGTTTCATCCCCGTTTTTGAGCACCGTCAGCCTGCTTTTTGTATTGATATTCATATGGGCCGCTTTGATTGAATACTGAAAGAAACGCTTTTGATTTCCTTTCAATCCGGACAAGTCGGGAGTTTGCTCCATATCAAATATCGTCCTCAGCTTTTCCCGGTTATATGTCCGTTTCGACCTGAACAGCTTGCCTTTTTCATAAAGCTGGCCGGAAAAAAGGTAAAATAAGTACCCGGCGATCGGAAAAAACACAAGAATGTGAATCCATAACAGCGTGTGCTGCGAGGTGCGGTTTTCTAGGATTAACGAATAAATGCTGAACAAAATAATGCTTGCATAGCAAAGCAATCCGCCGTAAAACTCAAGCCTGGAAACCGGAAAAAACCATATGACATATGCTCCGATAAGCATCATATATAAAAAGCAAAATTCCAGTCTCCTTTTCAGCATCCCGACTCTCCCCCATCTGATCCGATATCTCTGTATACCCTCTGTTTTCCGGCCTGTAAACATATGAAAAAGCCTTTCCGAACGATCGGAAAGGCTTACGATGAGGCTTCCTGTGATTGACCCGGCGTGAGGTGTTGAAGCAAAGCCGGCCTGAGGGAGCTGCTGTTTTTGATTTTATTTTTAAACATGCCGATGATCAGGCCCGTGACCGCAATCGACACTAAGGAGAAGATTCCTCTCAGCAATCCGACAGAGAAAATGCCGGCCAGCACTACGCCAAAATCGAAGAGGAAATTAACCGCACCCGGATTCCATCCGCAGCGTTTTTGCAGAAATAAAGCGAGGATATTGGCGCCGCCGAGCGATGCCTGATGGTAAAACATGAGCGACAGGCCGAACCCGATCAGCGATCCTCCGCAAATCGCCCCGGCTAGCGGTGAAACAGAGAACGGCGGGAGCCAGTGATCTGCGCCTGTAAACATAGTCAGCACCGTGACTGCCAAAACGGTAGATAGAGTGAATTTGATGCCCATTCTGATGAGGGAAAATACATAAAACGGGATATTAATCAGAAAGAAGATAAAGGCAAACGAGGATTGAAACAAATATGACAGGCTTAGTGACAGTCCGGCCGTGCCGCCGGTTAATATATGAGAATGTCTGAGTGTCAGGACGCCGGCGCTTGTCATGAGACAAGCAGCTACAATGAAGAAAACCCGCTTCATTCTTCACTCTCCTTTTGTTCATGTTATTTCACATCAAACATAACAGGAATCCCGGCCGCCCAGCCATTACATTGGCAGAAAATATCTTATATTTTTATTTTTTTCACCATAAAAATCCCCTCTTGCAAGGGGGATTTTCATGAGCGTTTCCGATAAACAACATAGCTGCGGGTCAAATACTTGATCGGCAGGCTGAACACATGAACCAATCTTGTAAACGGCCAGAGGATAAAAACAACATACCCAATGATGATATGAAACTTAAACCATAGCGGGACACTCTCCATCAAAGAAGCGTCAGGCCGGAACAAAACGATTTCCCTGAACCACGGCCCGACTGTCGCCCTGTAATCAAAGCCTTTCGAATCAATGTTGAGAAACGTGGCCGCAACACCTGACAGCATCATGAACAGAAGCAGGATGAGCGTAAGGATATCCGATGGCGAGCTGGTTTTGCGGATTCTTTTGTCAAACAGCCTTCTGTACGTCAGGATCACTAGTCCGGTACACGCCGCGATCCCCGCCGGCAGTCCCGCGCCAATCGCTATTTTGTGATACATATGCTCTGAAATGCCGATGGAAGCGTACACGGCTTCCGGGATCAAAATTCCCATGACATGTCCGCCGACAACGCACAGCAGTCCCCAATGAAAAAGTGTGCTCCCAGCCGCGAGTTTTTTCTTTTCTAACAGCTCGCTTGATTTCGCCGTCCAGCCAAACTGGTCATGCTGATAGCGGTAAATATGCCCGCCGATAAAAATCGTCAATACAATGTACGGCATAATCCCCCACAGGACCCGCTCGCTCATGCCTGAACAGTCCCTTCTTCAATGCTTTCCCGCACGCCGAGAATGTCCAGCGCGGCCAGCAGGGCATGCAAGAGCCCGGCGTATATGCTGTCATTTTTTTCGAGTCGGGATGCCAGCTCTCTCACATTGGACAGATATTTCTCAAACACGCTTCTCGCCGCTTCAGTCTCCGCAGCCGCCGCAAATTCCAGCATCAGCGGCAGGTAATCAGGCAGTTCTTTCTCTGTCGGCAGGAAACCGGATTGCTGGTAGGTGTTTTTTAAATGCAGCAATTCAATGCCGCGTTCCCTTTGTTCGCCTGAGTTAAAGTAGGTGACGTACATATTCGTTTTTTTCCCGAAATCGAACGTATAGACATAGTGTTCAATCAGCGCTTCCGGAGAAAATCCGGCTGCCGCCTCTAAAAAGTGAAGCAATTTCTCACGGATTTGCTGATTGGTGATGTCATGGATAAGAGACTTCCAATCAGGAAGCTCAGCTCTCCATTCTTCATCAGGATAAGAGAGAAGACAGGAAAGAGCAGAAAACGTAATTTGCCGGTCCATGGTGTTCATCTTGTTCCACCTCATTTATCAAAAGTTAGAAACAAGAGCCTGGGCCGCCTGAAAATGATAAGCCGCAGCTCCCTTGTTCAGCGTATAAATCAGACACTTCTTCCCGATGGCTGCTTGGAATCACAAAGCGGTCATCATATTTGGCGATCGCCAGCAGCCGATACATGTCTTTAATTTGCTTTTCTGTTAAGCCGACACTGGAGATCAGTGCCGGGTCGATGGATTTATTCGTCTGGACCGCTCTCATATATTGGCGCATGACAGACATTTTCTTTAACGTGGACCGAATATGATCCGTATCACCAGCCGTTAATAGCTGCGCCAAATAGTCAATCGGAATTCTCATTTGGTCGATAGCCGGGAAAATAGCTTCCGCGGATTGCCCGCTGCCTTTTCCTTCAAAGAGATTCATAATCGGGCTCAGCGGCGGAATGTACCAAACCATCGGCAGTGTGCGGTACTCAGGGTGAAGCGGCAGCGCAATCTTCCAGTCGATGATCATTTTGTAAATCGGCGATTGCTGCGCCGCCTCTATCCATTCAGCCGGGATGCCTTGTTCTTTTGCCTGTTTGGCAACCTCAAGATCATTCGGATCGAGAAAAACGTCTAATTGGGAATGATAGAGATCCTTTACATTTTCAACAGATGCCGCTTCCTCGACTTTGTCCGCGTCATACAGCATTACACCGAGATAGCGGATTCTGCCGACACACGTCTCGGAGCAGATGGTCGGCAGTCCGGCCTCCAAGCGCGGAAAGCAGAGTGTGCATTTTTCCGCTTTGTTCGTCTGCCAGTTAAAATAGACTTTTTTATAAGGGCAGGATGACACGCAATATCTCCATGAACGGCACGCGTTTTGATCCACAAGCACAATGCCGTCTTCTTCGCGTTTGTACATGGCGCCGGACGGGCAGGATGACACGCACGCCGGATTGATGCAGTGTTCGCAAATACGCGGCAGGTACATCATAAAGACCTCATCGAATTCCGTTTTGATCGATTCCTCCATTTTTTGAACGTTTGGATCTTCAAGCCCTGTAATATGGCTGCCCGCGAGATCATCCTCCCAGTTCGGGCCCCACTCAATATTCATGAAATCCCCCGTCAGGGACGATTTCGGCCGTGCCACAGGCTGGTGTTTTTTCTGCGGACTGTTTGTTAATGTTTCATAATCATAGTTCCAAGGTTCATAGTAATCATCAATTGACGGCTGATTCGGATTATAGAAAAGGCCTGCAAGCCGGCTTGTTTTCGGTCCGGATTTCAGTTCAAGCTTCCCTTTTTTCAATGTCCAGCCGCCTTTATATTTGTCCTGGTCCTCCCATTGCTTCGGGTAGCCGATACCCGGCTTTGTTTCTACGTTATTGAAGTACATATATTCCGCACCGGAACGGTTTGTCCACGTGTTTTTGCAGGTGACGCTGCACGTGTGGCAGCCGATGCATTTATCCAAGTTCATGACCATCCCGATTTGCGCTTTAATCTTCAAGCCAATCGACCTCCTTCAGCTTGCGGATGACGACATTCAGGTCGCGCTGGTTCCCCGTCGGGCCGTAATAATTAAAGCCGTAGCTGAGCTGGGCGTAGCCCCCGATCATCTGTGTCGGCTTAACGTGAATCCTTGTCGGGCTGTTATGGGTGCCGCCGCGGTTATTTGTCAGTTTTGTGCCGGGCACGTTGATATGGCGGTCCTGGGCATGGTGCATAAACGCCATTCCTTTAGGAATCCGGTGAGACAAAACCGCTCTCGCCACGACAACGCCGTTTCGGTTAAAGCATTCAATCCAATCGTTGTCTTTGATATCCGTATCCGCGGCGTCATCTTTATTCATCCACACGGTCGGCCCGCCGCGGAACAGTGTCAGCATCGGCAGGGAATCAAAATACATGCTGTGGACGGACCATTTATTATGCGGCGTCAAATAATTAAGAACGATTTCTTTGCCCTCTTGGTCAGGCCTTTTGCTTAGGAACGGGCGATGCTGGAGGATCGGTTTAAATGTCGCCATCGTTTCACCGAATTCCATCATCAGTTCATGATCGACATAATAAGATTGTCTGCCGGTCAGTGTCCGCCACGGAATTAATTTTTCTACGTTTGTCGTAAACGGCGAGTACCTGCGTCCCCCTTTTTCTGAGCCGGTAAAGGCCGGAGAGGTGATGACCGTTTTCGGCTGGGCTGTAATTTGTTCGAACGTAAAGCATTCTTCCTCCCGTTCTTCCGCCAGGTCTTTCAGCTCCAGATTGGTGATGTTTTCAAGTGATTCCCATGCTTTCACGGCGACTTTTCCATTGGAGGTGGACGACAGGGTTAAAATCGCTTCCGCCGCCTGCTTCGCTTCACTTATATTCGGACATCCCTTTACGACGCTGTCCGAGGTGATTTCTCCCAGTCTCCTTTTAAGTGATTCATATTCATCGGCTACTGACCAGCTCATGCCTTTTGTGCCGCTCGGTTTTAAACCGGTGTAAGGTCCGAGCGCGGTCATTTTATGGAAGATGTGCTTGTAATCCCGTTCAACGACTTGGATGTTCGGCATCGTTTTTCCCGGAATGGCTTCACATTCGCCCCTGCTCCAGTCATTGATTTTGCCGAACGGCTGGGCCAGCTCCTGCATCGTGTCGTGGAGAAGCGGCGTTGCAACCACTTCTTTCACCGGCTCCATCTCGACTTCTTCTGCCAGATCGGAAACGGCTTTTGACAGGGCCTTGAAAATATCCCAGTCTGATCTCGATTCCCACGGAGCTGAGATGGCCGGAGCAAAAGGATGGATGAACGGGTGCATATCCGTGCTGCTGAGATCGTGTTTTTCATACCATGTCGCCGCCGGCAGCACGATATCGGAATACAGCGCCGTACCCGCCATTCGAAAATCAAGGTTGATTAACAAGTCGAGCTTGCCTTCCGGCGCCTGCTCCCGCCATTTGATTTCTTCAGGGCGGATGCTGTCGCTGTCATCATTCATCAAACCGTTCGTCGTTCCCAGCAAATGCTTGAGAAAATATTCATGCCCTTTTCCTGAGCTTGAGATCAGATTGGCCCGCCATACGAAGAGATTCCTTGGGAAATTGGCTTCATTGTCTGGATCTTCAATCGCGAATTTCAGCTTTTTGTCCTGAAGCTGTGAGGCTACGTACGCACTAACGTCTTCAGGTGTCGCCGCCCCCGCTTTTTCAGCTTCTTTGTACAAGTCAATGCCGTTTTTATCGAAAGTCGGGTAGGACGGCAGCCACCCTAATCGCGCCGCCAGCACATTGTAATCGGCGTGATGCTTGTAGCGGGATGACGAAGCGATCGGTGAAGCCAAGTCACTAATAGGCTGGTCTTCATAACGCCACTGGTCTGTCGCAAAGTAAAAAAATGAGGTGCCGTTTTGCAGCTTAGGCACGCCTTCCCAGTCCTTTGCATTTGCGATCGTCTGCCACCCTTCAGCAGGACGGAGCTTTTCCTGACCGACATAATGTGCCCAGCCTCCGCCGTTTACGCCTTGGGCGCCTACGAGTAAAACAAGATTTAACACCGCGCGGTAGATTGTGTCGGAATTGAACCAGTGGTTAATCCCCGCTCCGACGATAATCATGGATCTGCCGTCAGTATCAATCGCATTTTGAGCAAACTCTCTCGCAATCTGAATGACGGCTTCTCTTTTAATTCCTGTGATCTGTTCCTGCCAGGCAGGTGTAAACGGACGAGGATCATCATAGGATACGGCTGATTGCTGACCGATGCCCCGGTTCACGCCGTAATTGGCCAATATCAAGTCAAACACGGTCGTGACACATACCTCTTCGCCGTTCAGGTCCAGTTTTTTAATAGGAAGATCCCGCTTGAGCACTTTGTTTCCGTCATTTGAAAAATACGGAATGCGCACCGAGCCGATTTCGTCCTCCATTCCAAGCACAGAGAGACGGGGCTCGATCTGTTCCCCGGTGTCTTCATCGATCATGTGCAGGTTCCATTTCTGCTGCCCGTCCCAGCGGGAGCCCATTGTTCCTTGCGGTATGGCAAGAGCGCCTGTCTGTTCATTCCAGACTGCAGGCTTCCATTGATCATGCTTTGTCTGCCGCCCGATGTCCTTCGCATGCAGAAACCGGCCCGCTGTGTATACGCCGTTTTCTTTTGACAGAGTGACGAGGAATGGAAAATCCGTGTATTGCTTCGCATACTTGATAAACCGCTCCGTCTCTTGATTCACGTAAAATTCCTGCAAAATGACATGCCCCATAGCCATCGCAAGCGCCCCGTCAGTACCTTGGCGGATACTGAGCCAGTCATCGGCGAACTTTGAGGATTCCGCAAAATCCGGACTGATCGAAATGACCTTAGCGCCTTTATAGCGGGCTTCCGCCAAAAAATGTGCGTCAGGCGTTCTCGTTAACGGAACGTTTGAACCCCATGTGATGATATAGCCGGAATTGTACCAATCACTGCTTTCCGGAACGTCCGTCTGGTCGCCCCAAATTTGCGGGGACGCCGGCGGAAGATCCGCATACCAGTCATAGAAACTGAGCATAGGGCCGCCGATTAACGACATGAATCGCGAACCTGATGCGTGGCTGATCATGGACATCGCCGGAATCGGTGAAAAGCCGACATTCCGGTCAGGCCCGTATTTCATGACTGTATACAGCAGAGAGGCTGAAATCAGCTTCAGCACCTCCGGCCATTCAGCGCGCACAAACCCGCCTTTTCCTCTTGCCTGTTTATAAGACTTCACTTTTTCAGGATTTTCAACGATTGATTTCCAGGCATCAATCAGATTTTGATGCGCCTGCAGTGCTTCCCGCCACAAATTGATCAGCACACCGCGCACGTACGGATATTTCACACGGAGCGGGCTGTAGATGTACCACGAAAAACTGGCGCCCCGCGGACAGCCTCTCGGTTCGAAATCAGGCATATCCGGGCCTGTTGATGGATAATTCAAGTTTTGTCCTTCCCACGTGACAATTCCGTTTTTTACGTAAATATTCCAGCTGCAAGAACCCGTGCAGTTGACGCCGTGGGTGGAGCGAACGACTTTGTCGTACTGCCATCGGTTTCTGTATACATTCTCCCAATCACGATCTTCGCTTGTGGTTTGGCTATGTTTATTTGAATGATGTTCAATAGGAGAAAAATAGTTTAATCTCCTGAACAGCGGACTCATTTTCTTTTTCTTCATGATCGTTCACTCCTTCCGAGTCAGGTGATGCTACATACACTATAAACAGAGAGAGCGTATTTCCTTGTGAACTATGTCACACACTCCGTTTTTTTCACAAAACGTTCACACAAAGAAGAAGGAAAGACGGCGGCGTTCATGGCAGGGCGTTTTCTTTCAAAGAAAAAAACCGGCTCTATTTAAGAACCGGGCTCGGCGTTTTCATCGCATGATGTATGCAGATACCTCAAAAACAACTGATAGGAACAAAAGACATTTTGCTGAAGCATCACCAAAAAATTCATTTGCAGCCGCGGATGGTAAGACATCATCTGCTTAAAAACGGAATATGGAATATGCAGTGCCAGAATGTCCGGTGAGGCATTGACTGAGATAAAAGGCGATAAAGAATGCCCGCCTTTTTCATCAATCGGAAACACATCGCCTTTTTCCCACAGCGCAACGGTTTGCGATCCTTCAGGCAGCCTGCTGTCCTTAAAACGGATACTGCCTTTTAATACAACATAAACGGATTGTGAATGAAGAAAGGATGGAGACTGATCAGATGAGCCGCTGATAAACGTCCCGTTTTTCAGCAAAGTTTCGACAATGGACAGGGGCACTTCGTTAAACATAGGAAGTTGTTTCAGAAATAATAAGTAGTCACACTGATTCATAGGAAAGCCTCCTGTGCTGATGATAGCTTTAGTGTAGCCCGATTGAGCCTGTGCGTCAGTGATGTATTTCACAGCTTGTATGATGAATATCACTTCTCAGGAGGATGCCTGCATTTATAATGACATACAAAAGGAGGATTTCGATGAAGGTGATGATTCCGAATCAGCACGGCGCATGGGCGATGCTGCTGATTCCGTTTTTACTCGGCACAGTCAAGGGAGGCCCGGTTTTCTGGCATATTCCGCTCTTTCTGGGCTGGCTTTTCCTTTACTTAACGGTTTATCCCGTTTCGCTTGCCTTAAAAAAGAAACGGCTCAAACCCTATCAAAAGTGGATATATATTTACGGTTTTCCGGCATGCTGCTTTTTGATCATTTCTATCTATCATAAACCGCAGCTCGTCTGGGTCGGCCTTGCTTTATTGCCGCTGTTTCTTATCCATGTGCATTATGCCCGCCGAAAAAACGAACGGGCACTCGTGAATGATATGGCGGGAGTTTTGTTCTTTTGTTCAGGCGGGCTTGCGAGCTGCTGGCTGGGAACGGGGGCTCTTGACGGCTGGGCTTGGTTCATTCTCTCTCAATCTGCTCTATTTTTTATTGGAAGTTCCTTTTATGTGAAGTCGGTCATCCGGGAGAAAAAAAACAGAGGATTTGCATACTGGTCATGGGGTTATCACCTGCTGCTCCCCTTTTTATCCGCTCTTCTCGGAGCAGGCTGGGCATTTCTCGCTTTTATCCCCAGCAGTTTGCGGGCGTGGTTTTTTCACGGGAGAAATTGGCCCGCGAAAACGATCGGCATTTTGGAAATCGTGAATGCCGGCTTCTTTTTCGCCGTCATGTGTATATGTATCACAAATTGAAAAAACAAGGACACCGGCTGTCCTTGTTTTTTCAGTCAATATTGCAAATCTCCAGCGGGCAGTTTTCACACTCGATCTCACATCGTAAATAGTCCCGCTTGTGCAAAATAATTTTTCCGGTTTCGTCTATCGAAATAACCCCTTGTTTGCGCAGATCTCCCAGCATGCGGTTGACACTTTCCCGTGCCGCCGCGCAAAACTTTGCCAAATCCTGATTTGTCAGCACAATGTTAATCAGAATCCCGTCGCTTCGTTCCACCCCGTAGCTGTTTGACAGACGGATAAGGGTGGAATAGAGCGCCCCTTTTTTGCCGTGAAGAAGCAGATCCCTGATCTTGGACTGGATTTTTCGCAGATGGGTGCTCATCCATTTCATAAATTCAAACGTCAAATTACCGTTTTGAATCAATTCCTTTTCCAGCTTGTTTTTATTAATGACGAGCACCTCTCCGTCCTCTAACACTTTTGCACTGAGCATATACCTCGGCTCTTCTGTGAACAGTGTCAGTTCCCCGACAATATCGTGTTTCTGGCAGATTCTAAGTGTCAGGTCTTTTCCGTCAGACGTCAGCTTGCCGATTTCAATGAGCCCTGATTGAATCAGATAAAGCTCTTCTGCATCCATTCCTTCTTGAAACAAATAGGTGTGTTTTTTCATTTTCTTTTTCGTGCTGATTGATTCCAGCAATTCATGCAGTTCACGGGAAAGAAGTTCTTTATCAGATTTTCGGACAGAGAGAATATTCATGAGCTCACCTCGAAGAAAGTCACGTTGCGTATGTATATTGTAACGTGACTTGATTTGCACTCACCCAGAAAAAACTAACAATCTTGTGAATGGATCATTATGAATTGAGGCTCTGACTGTTTCTCTCCGTATGTGTTTTCATTCTTTCCTGCCAATACAGCCAGATCACAAGGACAAAGCTGGCTAACGCAACCTCTGAAAGCGCCATAAACCCGATCGCGTATTGGCCCGTTGCCTGAAATACACTTGCCAGAATCAGCGGAGGGAAAAAACCGCCCAGTCCGCCCATAGCAGACACAATACCGTTGGCAATCCCCGCCTGCTTCGAAAAATAGAAAGGCACCAGTTTAAATACCGTCCCGTTTCCAATCCCTGAGCAGACTGCCACCGTCAGCGATCCGAACGCATAGAGGCCGATCGCCGGCGAGAAAGAAAGCATAACGCCTGACAGCGTAAGCCCTGCGAAAACGAACATCAAAATGCGGAGCGGGTTCATTTTATCGGCAAGAAATCCTCCCGCGGGCCTGAGCAGCGTAGAGACCGCAATAAAGCCGGCCGTCCGCAGACCTGCATCCGCGGGGCTCAGCCTGAAGTGCTCAACCAAAAAGTTCGGCAGATAGATGGTAAAGGCGACAAAGGCGCCAAACGTAATAAAATAAAACATGCTCAAAAACCACAGTACATGATTTCGGTAAACGGCTTTGATTTGGGTTTTTACGGAAACTTTGACCTTCTTCTCATGCCGGTCGCCGAACAAAACATGCAGTAATGCGAAAACAGCCAGCAAAACGAGATACATCTGCACGGTTGCTTTCCATCCCGCGGCCTGAGCGATAACCGGCGCCGCAAAAGTGGTAATGGCGGTTCCGATGTTTCCGGCACCGTAAATCCCATTGACGGCACCGTGCTTTTCTTTCGGATAATATTTCGGAAGCGACGTCACTCCGATTGAGAATACCGCCCCTCCGATCCCTAAGAAAAAGCCGCCCGCGATTAAATCAAACAAAGAATCCGCGATACTGATCCAAAACACGGGAAACAAAAGCAGGATGAAGCTGATCATAAACATCAGCCGCGCCCCGTACCTGTTCGTTAAATACCCTAAAGGAATGCGGAGAAGCGATCCGAGAATAACGGGAATCGCCGTCACCAATGAAATCTCGCCTTTGGTTAAATGAATATCTGATGTCATTTGGGAAATGAGCGATGAAATCAGCACCCACACCATAAACCCTGCCACTAAGCTTAATGACTGCAACGATAATTGAATATGTTGACGATTGATCATTCGGCTTGCCCCTTTCACTGATTCAATATCAGTCTTATCATACAAAAACTCGGTGTGCGGGATTGTGAAGTACATCACACGTTTTATATACAAAAAAAGGACAAAGCCCGAAGACTTTGTCCTTTCATGAATGGTTACATTTTTTCCGGAGCCGATACCCCGATCAGCTGAAGCGCGTTGTTCAGCGTAATTTGCGTCGCTTTCATTAAAGCGAGGCGCGCGCGGCTCTTCTCTTCATTTTCCGGATCGATGACTTTCTCCGCATTGTAGAAACTGTGCAGAGCGGAAGCCAGATCATAAATATAGTTTGTGACACGGTGCGGGATTCGTTTTTCCGCCGCTTCTGCCACTGCCTCAGGGAAGCCGCCGATTGTTTTCAGCAAGTCATATTCTTTTTCTGATTGAATATGGCTGAAATCAAGATCCGCCGCTGGTTTAAGTCCTTGCTCCTCCCCTTGGCGAAGCATGCTGCAAATACGGGCATGTGCATATTGCGCGTAATACACAGGGTTTTCGTTAGATGTCGATACGGCAAGGTCCAAGTCAAAATCCATATGCGTATCAGCGCTGCGCATCGCGAAGAAATAACGGACTGCGTCAAGGCCGACCTCTTCAATCAGATCACGCATCGTGACGGCTTTCCCCGTACGTTTGCTCATCTTCATTTTTTCGCCGTCTTTATATAAATGAACGAGCTGAATGATTTCAACTTCCAATGTGCCTTTTTTGTAACCGAGCGCTTCAATTGCCGCCTTCATACGCGGAATATAGCCGTGGTGATCCGCGCCCCATACATTGATGAGCTTGTCGAATCCGCGGTCAAGTTTGTCTTTATGGTATGCGATATCCGGCAGCAGATAAGTGTATGAGCCGTCTTTTTTGATCAGCACGCGGTCTTTGTCGTCGCCGAACGTTGTGGAACGGAACCATGTCGCGCCGTCCTCTTCGTATACATGGCCCTTTTCGCGAAGCGCCTCGAGCGCCTGATCAATTTTTCCGTTTTCATATAGTGACGTTTCAGAATACCATACGTCAAACGGCACGCGAAAATTCTCCAGGTCGGAGCGGAGTTTATCAAGCTCGTACTTTAAGCCGTATTCACGGAAAAACGCCCGGCGTTCGCTCTCCTCTTCATGTACGAAGCGGTCGCCGAAATCTTCGGCAAGCTTTTTCCCGATAGCGATAATATCTTCACCGCGGTAGCCGTCTTCCGGCATCGGTTTTTCGAGACCGAGCGCTTCAAAATAACGGACTTCAACGGAAAGCGCCAGATTGTTAATCTGGTTGCCCGCATCATTAATATAGTATTCGCGGCTCACATCATAGCCCGCTTTAGAAAGCACGCTGCACAGCGCGTCACCTACCGCCGCGCCGCGCGCATGGCCTAAGTGAAGATCTCCCGTCGGGTTGGCGGACACGAATTCAACCTGAATCTTTTCGCCCTGTCCGACGTTTGTCTCACCGTAATGTTCACCCGCTTCAAGCACGGACGGAATCAGTTTTGTTAAGTAGCTGTTGTTCATGTAAAAGTTGATAAAGCCCGGTCCCGCAATATCCATCTTTTCAATGGAAGCCTTGCCTTTATCAAATGACGCCACGATTTCCTCGGCGATTTGGCGCGGCGCTTTTTTTGCGATTCTCGCCAGCTGCATCGCCATGTTTGTCGAATAGTCACCATGTGTTTTGTCTTTCGGTGTTTCTAACAGTACGCTCGGAATCTGGCTTTCTTCCGCCAGGCCCGCTTTCAGAACGGCCGCTTTGATTTCTTCCTTCAGCACGTCCTTCATTTGTTCCGCAATGTTCATGCGTGAGTTCCTCCCTCATACGTGATCGTCATATTATGTAAATGCTGCTGCTCGTCTCCGACATGCATGTCATATGCGATGCTGATTCGGCCTTTTTCTTCACCGAGATCAGATTGAATCGATTTTGTGCTTGTTTCCAGCTCAAGCTCACCAAATGACATTTTATATTTCGCAATTGTGGAAGCTCCCGTTATGAAACGCTGATTCATTTTAACAGCGCCTGACCTCATGATCAGGACTTCGCCTTCGCTCACCTTCACAATCGTTTTTACTTTGCCTAGGTCGTGTTCTTCATAATAAGATAGATACACTTTTTGTTGTTTTACATAGTAAAATCCGGTAGTACGGAATTCGATGACTTCCTCATTTCCGTCATCCTCGATCACAGACTTCACATGGAGTGTTATCGGTGTCTCTTGCTTCATTTTGACACGTCCTTTTCATCATTCCACTTTGACTTGAATAGTATAATCATTCAGCTTGTAAACTTCAACTGCTTCTATCTTACCATCATTGCTCATTAGATTTGAAGATAAACCTCATAAAAAGCAGTTCCTTATGAGAAGAGAGAATCATATCACTATGTCACCCAATCATGACAGCAGCTTTTCAGAAACTCACACAGTCTCATCAAAGCTGCTGCGACTTCCGGCAACATAGATTGTGCAGCAGCTATGCCAACGATGTCAAAGCGCTGCGTGTTCGAAATCGTCAAGGCCGTTCCTTTCCGCTTTCACACGCCCCTTGCCGTATCAATGGGACTCGCGATGTTACTGATTTTGTATTTTATGCGGACGTACTTGCGGGAGTGCTGACAGGAGCCGGGGTCTGGCGGATGCTCAGTTTCACCATAAGTGAACTGCTGTTTTTGATCATTCTGGCTGCCATCCAGCAGATCGGCTCATTTATTTATAAACGATTGTCTTATCGCAGCTCTGCTTCTCTCAACCTGAGAAATAAGCTACATTGCAATCGCAGACGGACCCGTGCCAACCGGGATCACCGTCACAGCTGTATAATCGCTCGTGCGGTACACGGTCACGGTATTGTCGTCGGGCTGTGCTCCATAAATGTACTGATTATCAGGTGTTACGACGAGATCAGAGACGCCGGGGAGAGAGGCAGTTGTTATAAAAGTATGCTGCGCTGTATCTACGACAGTGAGATTCTCCGGGAATGCCTCAAAATAGGGCTCAAGGAAAAACGCACGAGTCCCGTCAGCAGAAAAAACAATTGTAATTAAACCGTCAAACAGTCTGTTAATTCGTGAAGATTCGCTAAATGTTGTCAAATCTATCACAGAAACGGCATTCGGCCCTAGCTCACCATTTTCCAGATAAGCAAAATCCCCTATTATCGGGGTGACAATTAAATTTGGTGTTTCAAAGTTACTTAAACTTTCGATCAGCTGTCCGGTGTTTAAGTCATATTTATTAACGACCCAAATTACAGAGTTGGTCGTATAGAAAAACTGTCCGTTAGGGTCTAGGGCAAAATCGTCCGCAGCGGGTGACACCGTGAACGTATTGGTAATGGTTTGCGAGGAAATATTAATTTCATAAACGGAGCTGCCTCCTGCGAGAATATAAGCAAATTCTCCCCCAGTTTCAAACTGGATTTTTCTTGGGGCTCCTGCAAGAGGGATGGTTTGTGTAACCGTTAATGTTTCGTTGTTAATGATCGATACAAGATTCGCATTCCTATGGAGAACATACGTATACTCTTTATCCAAGGTAACACCCAAATCAGTCGGGATATCAGATAAAGAAATGGTACTTACAAGAGTATTCACCTTAGCATCAATGACAGAAACCGTGCTGTCTCCAGTGTTTACAGTAAACACGTAAGATCGCTGATCCGGTTCCGGCACAAGCACAATCGTGCCCGTCACTGATAAAGGACTGCCATAGAATGGCGGAACGACAACAAGGTTCTCGATCGTAATGTCACTGACAACCGGGCAATCATCGGGTTCATCAGAATAATAGACGACTTGGTCAATCTCTGCATTGCGGATGACAGAAACAGACCCGTCCCCTTGTCCATATTGATTTCGCACTGGTGAGACACTGACGAGAAGCGTAACAGTTCCCTGCAGGCGCACTGCGAATTGAATACCGATTTCATCAGGCTCAGGACCCGTCTCAATGAAACAGCGTTCAATGACACAAGAAAGGCTGTCTGCGTTCCACGTCACGTTTGCAACAGCTTCAGCCGGATCAACGACAAACCCCTCAGGCAATTCAATCGGCGCTTGAAACATCACTTCACGGCTTGCTTCTTCCTCGCAAAAACATAAACATTCTTCTTGTGCGGCTCCTGCTTTTTCTTTAAAGGAAAGCTTGTTATTTCTCATATCTTCACTTCCTTTTCAGACATACACTGCTCGCGCAGATACAACAGAATATGGGAAGGTGTATTTGTTTGCTTGTACAAATTGTCGGGGATCATAGCGGATTTTTGAAATGATATCCGCAGACATGCGGTTTTAACGAAAGAAAACATTGCGGTATTTTTGCGTTATCCTTCCGAATGAAAATGATAAAATATGTCATATACATAACGTGGAAGGGAGGGATTCGGAATAGTGGCGAGTGTTGTATCGTCTTCAGCGGTTGGAGAAAAAATCAACGAATGGTATATGTACATTCGAAGGTTCAGCATCCCGGACGCCGAGTACTTGCGGAGAGAAATCAAAGAAGAGCTTGCAAGCCTGGAAGATGACCAGGATCTTCATCTGTACTATTCTCTCATGGAATTCCGTCACAATCTGATGCTCGAATACCTCGAACCGCTGGAATCGCAGCGGATAGAAGAACAGCCGAGACTATCGGATCTGCTCGCGGATATTGATAAAAAGCAGGCCCAGCTGACCGGACGCCTTGATTATTATTTTAATTTTTTCCGGGGGATGTATGAGCTGGAATGCCGTGAGTATCTTTCAGCGATTCAGTTTTTTAAGAAAGCTGAAAGCAAATTGACGTACGTTACAGATCAGATAGAAAAAGCGGAATTTTACTTTAAGATGTCAGAAGTCTATTACTATATGAAACAAACCTATGTTTCAATGGACTATGCGCGGCAAGCTTATTTAATTTATAAAAATGGGGATAATTATAGCATTAGGTTGACTCAGTGCCATTCTTTGTTTGGCGCTAATTATCTTGATGTAAAGCAATATGATCATGCAATATCCCACTTTCAAAAAGCATATACGATGGCTGAACTGGATCAGCAGCCTCAATTAATGGGGAGAACACTTTTTAACATCGCTTTATGCTACAATAATCAAAACAATAAAGATGAAGCCATTCCTCATTTAAAAGAAGCCATAGCTGTTTTTGAAAAAGCTCAAATGATTCACTCACTTCCGCAGCCCTACTTCTTACTTACACAGATTTATTATAAGTTGGAAAATATAGATAACGCGTACGATTATCATAAAAAAGGTGTCTCAATATGTAAGGAAATAGAGGATATAATTTACGAGGAGAAATTTAAATTTTTGGAATATTTATACGAGCCGAATCCAAGAGATATATTAATAAATGATTGTCTGCATTTTCTTGAAAGTAAATTGATGTATGCTGATATTGAGGAATTAGCCCTTGATGTAGCTAAATATTATTACACAAAAGAAGAATATAAAAAAGCTTCTGTCTACTTTTTAAAAGTTGAAGAAGCCAGACAACAGATCGAAGGAGGAGTGAATTTATATGAAATTGAAGTATAAATTACTTATAGTCTGTTTTGCTGTGAGTACGCTATTAGTATCAGCAGGAATAACGAATAGTTTAACTCCTCATTATTATATATCTGAACGTGCAATGATCTGAATTTATAATGAAAGATTTCACTCTAGGTTTGCAACAATCCCCTTGAGTTTTTTTATTCAAGAGATAGATTCTATTACAAAAACCCGGAACAAAGGCTTCTTCTGCCCTATTATTCCGGGTTTTTTCTTTCTACTTCACAAACCCAAGCAGCATTTCACGGATCATCTTGCTTGCCGTGTTTGCGGTTTGTTCTGAGTGGTCATAGACCGGTGCGACTTCTACGAGGTCAGCGCCTTTTACGTTGACTTCTGAGCGCGCGATTTCATGGATGGAGGCGAGCAATTCCTTAGACGTGATGCCTCCTGCGTCAACCGTGCCCGTTCCCGGCGCATGAGCGGGGTCAAGAACGTCAATATCAATGGTGACGTAAACAGGACGTCCCGCGAGCTGCGGCAGCACTTTTTTCAGCGGCTCAAGCACTTCAAACTTAGAAATGTGCATGCCGTTTTCTTTCGCCCATTCAAATTCTTCCTTCATTCCGGAACGGATGCCGAATGAAAATACGTTCTGCGGCCCGATGAGCTCCGCCGCTTTGCGGATCGGAGTAGAGTGGGAAAGCGGTTCGCCTTCATAATCCGTGCGCAGGTCGGTGTGCGCGTCAAAATGAATGATGGCAAGGTCCGGAAACTTTTTATACATGGCTTTCATGACAGGCCATGACACAAGGTGCTCCCCTCCCATGCCGAGCGGGAACTTTCCTTTTTCTAAAATGCTGTCCACGTATTCCTCAATCATATCAAGGCTTCTTTGCGGATTCCCGAACGGAAGCGGAATGTCGCCGGCGTCAAAGAAATTCAAATCAGCCAGATCACGGTCGAGATACGGACTGTATTCTTCAAGACCGATAGACACCTCGCGAATTCTGTTTGGGCCGAAGCGTGAGCCCGGGCGGTAGCTGACCGTCCAATCCATCGGCATGCCGTAAAGGATGGCGTCCGCCTCTTTCCAGTCGGGACGGCTTGCGATAAATACTTTTCCTGAATAAGCTTCATCAAATCTCATGATAAAACCCTCGCTTTCCTGTAAAAAAGCGCAAGATTCGCTCCTGCGCCATACATTTTTATTTGATTAAGTCGCTCACAAATTTCGGAAGAACAAATGCCGCTTTGTGAAGCTCTTTCGTGTAATACTTCGTGTCGATGTCGAAGAAACGGCTGTCCTCGACCTCAAGCGGATCGTACTTTTTAGAACCGATTGTAAATGTCCACAGACCGCTTGGGTACGTCGGGATATTGGCCGTATACAGGCGGGTGATCGGGAAGATTTCTTTCACGTCACGCTGCACGTTTGTAATCAGTTCCGGCGTAAACCACGGGTTGTCCGTCTGCGCGACGAAGATGCCGTCTTCTTTTAACGCCTTGGAAATTCCGGCATAGAAGCCTTTTGAGAACAGATTGACGGCCGGCCCGACCGGCTCTGTTGAATCAACCATGATGACGTCATACTCATTTTCTGATTTTGCAATGTGCATGAAGCCGTCATCGACTCTTACATCGACGCGCGGGTCATCAAGTTTGCCCGCAATGGACGGAAGAAATTTTTTAGAGTATTCAATGACCTTGCCGTCAATGTCGACAAGCGTCGCTTTTTTTACGCTTGGGTGCTTCAGAATCTCTCTGATGACACCGCCGTCTCCGCCGCCCACAACGAGGACGTTTTCCGGATTCGGGTGCGTAAATAACGGTACGTGTGCAACCATTTCATGATAAACGAATTCGTCTTTTTCAGAAGTCATGACCATTCCGTCTAAGAACAGCATGTTTCCGAATTCTTCTGTCTCTACCATTTCCAGATGCTGAAATTCCGTCTGTTCAGTATGTAATGTTTGTTTCACCTTTAATGTAATGCCGAAATTCTTCGTCTGCTTCTCCGTATACCAAAGCTCGCTCAATTGTCATCTCCCTTTCAAGGCTTATTTCATTTATTGTAAGCGTCTGTTTCGCTTTTATTCCGGTTAAAATCTCATTTTCACCTAAGGAAAAAGTATAGAGGATGGAGGGGAAAAAGTAAAGAAGTGTCCGGTTTGATATGTTTAAAAAACCCCCTTTTTTCACATAATAATAGAATCATGAAAAAGGGGGTTCCCAAAAGTGGATAAAGTACCTGGAAAACAGCTTAGAATCACGCTCAAAATCATCCGCGCCTGCATCTTTCTGACACTGATCGGCGGAATGCTGGCCGGCGTCTGCTTCACATCCGTTCTTCTTGCAGCGAAATGGCAGGGCGCCCCCTCCGTCCGGGTCCCTCAGTCTACGATTCTTTATGCAAACGACGGCTCAAAGCTGGGAGAGACCGATTTCGGTGAAAAACGCTACTGGGTCCGGTTAAAAGATATTAATCCGATGGCGGTTCAGGCCGCCATTGCGGTAGAAGATCAAAACTTTTACAGCCACCATGGATTTGATTACCGGCGGATGGCCGCTGCCGCGCTTGCTGATATTAAAGCAATGGCCAAGGTTCAGGGCGCCAGCACCATCACCCAGCAATACGCAAGAAACCTCTATCTTGAGCATGATAAGACATGGAAACGAAAATGGAATGAAGCATTTTATACGATCCGCCTTGAACAGAACTATTCTAAAAACGAGATTTTAGAAGGTTATGTAAATACGATATATTACGGCCACGGCGCATATGGAATTGAAGCCGCCTCCCGCCTTTATTTCGGCAAACACGCCAAAGATCTGAACGATGCGGAAGCCGTGCTTCTGGCAGGCATACCGAAAGGCCCGTCCGGCTATTCGCCTTATGTCAGTGAAAAGAAGGCTAAACAGCGCCAGGAAACCATTCTCCGATTGATGACCGAACAGAAAATGATCTCAAAAGAAAAGGCGGAAAAACTCAAGAAAACACCGCTTGCCTATCAGCCGCTGAAAAACAGAACCGCGGCGAAAACGGCACCTTATTTTTACGATGATGCGATGAAAGAACTCGAGAAAAAGCTTGGGATGACGCACGAACAGCTGACGACGAGCGGGCTGCGTGTTTATACAACGCTTGATAAGCGCATGCAGCGGATCGCAGAAAACACTGTGGCACATACGATCCGTACCGGCTCTGACATTCAGGTCGGCTTTTCCGCGATTGATCCGGCAACAGGGCGCGTGCTTGCGCTGATCGGCGGACGTGATTACGAAAAAAGCCCGTTTGACCGGGCGACACAGGCGAAACGCCAGCCGGCTTCCACGATCAAGCCGCTTTTATACTACAAAGCGATTCAAAGCGGCTTTACTCCGGTCACGCTGATGAAAAGCGAAGAAACAGAGTTTCAGATTGACGATAACGGAGATACTTATTCTCCAAGCAATTACAACGGCTACTACGCCAATAAACCGATTACGCTGCTTCAGGCGCTTGCGTTATCAGACAACATCTATGCCGTGAAGACCCATCTCTTTCTCGGCACGAATAAGCTCGTGTCGGCGGCAAAGGAATTCGGCATCAGCGAACATTTAAAGCCCCTTCCGTCTCTGGCGCTCGGAACTGAACCCGTGCGCCCGATTGAAATGGTCAATGCCTACGCGATGCTCGCAAACGGGGGGAAACAAATCACCCCTTCCTTTATCACAAAAGTGACGGATACTGCCGGCAATGTCTTGTATGAACAGCCGCGCAGACATCAGCAGGCGCTCGATAAAAAAGCCGCATTTGTGACGGCGAGCATGATGACGGGCATGTTTGATCAAGATTTAAACGGCTATACTTCCGTCACAGGACGAACCATTTCAGACAGGCTGACCCGGACGTACGGCGGGAAATCAGGCACCACGAGCGCGGACAGCTGGATGATCGGCTTTAATCCCGCTCTTGCTGCCGGTGTTTGGACAGGCTATGACAAAAGCAGCACGATTGATTCCGTAGAGGAAAAAAGCTATGCGAAGACCATTTGGGCGGACTTTATGGAGAAGGCGCTTAAAGGAGAACCGGAAATGGCCTTTAAACCGCCGAAGGGCGTCACGGGCGTCTATATCGATCCCGCTTCCGGCTACACTTCCGGACCCGGATGCGCCGCAAAGCATTATACGTATTTCATCGCAGGCACAGAGCCAGCCGATGTGTGCTACGGACCGGAACCGTCTAAAAAAGAAAAGGAACACGCTCCCACCCGCAAGGAACCTCCGCGCAGAAAGTGGTGGGATAAGTGGCTCGGCAAAAAAGACTAAGCCCGGTGCATCGTGCGCCGGGCTTTACTCCGCTTCTTTCTCAAGCACCCACGGGAGCAAGAGTGAAAAGTCGAGATGAATAATAGGATCGGGAAAATCCTTCGGTATAAAAAATGTTGTACTCGGCAAAGAAAATGAAAAGCGGATATCTCCCGCTCTCTCAATATGAAACTTCGGCCCGCCTTCCCTAAGCCTGCCGACAATCGGATAACTGCCCGCATAATGATGCAGGCCGTTTTCCTTTCCATGCTCCCCCAAGTCGTGACAGACAGCCGGACGAATCCCAAACTGCGTAAACAGCCTTGTTTTCTCGGCGGGAAGGAGATTCATCGCCTCGGAAAAGTTCCGGCAGCTCCCGCAATCGCAAGGATCAGCCCATGATTTTTCATATTGTTTTCTCGTTTCCGCCGCATCTGCTTCAATGACCCAAGGCCCGATTTCAAATACGGTGAACATGATGAAACCTCCGCTAAACATGAAAAACCCCGAGTCTTGGTTCGGCTCGGGACTTTCCATGTCCTGATTCTGTATCAACAGTTTACTCAGTAAAAATGTAAAATAGTGCAAATATTTATAAAGTTCACAAAAAGTTCACAAATTATTTTTCTTCCGGAAGCAGACCCGTCTTCAATTCATCAGATGATCGTTCCCAGAGCCCTTGGTCATGCTTCTGAAGAAATTCAGCAAGCACCTGCTTTGAGCTGTCATCCATTTTATCCACGATAATGCGGCGCTTCATTGATTTATCCATTAAATTCACATGCTCCGGCAATGACTTATAGCCTCTGCGGATACTTCTGTCCACTGTCATTTCACAAGCCGTCACACCCGCGTAATAAGGGCCTTCTTCTTTTCTGTCAATGGTGACCCAGACGAGCCAGTACGGTTTTCCGTTCGGCACTTCATCCTTGTTCGGCAGGAATTTGATCCCTTTTTCCACGACACTGCGGGCGTGCATCGCGCCGATATCGACGAAGGCTTCCTTCTCTTCCACATCGACAAATACCGGAGAAATATTGTCAAGGCTCAGCGATCCGGCGCCGAAACCGCCATGTCCGTCGGTCGGATCACTTTTAATGATATTAAATCCGATTGTTTTTTTCTTTTTTTCTTCCATGAAAATACCCTCCTACAAAAGCGGTTGAAATATAATGGCAAAAACCTTGAGAACCCAGTCTCTTCCCTCGCTTAACAGCGGCCACACGACATAAGAGCCGACCGGTGTCACAAACAGCACGAGAAACACGATGATCCCGTAGCTCTCAAATTGAGTCATTTTCGCGCGCACCCGCGGCGGCACGAGATCCTCAATCATCCGGTAGCCGTCAAGCGGAGGAAGCGGCAGCAGGTTGAATAAACAAAGCGCGAGATTCAGCTGAATCCAAATAGAGAAAAAGCGGTCAAGCCCCATGCTGAATGCCGAAAGCAGCTCCATTCCGTAAGCATGCATCAACACTAGCAAAAAGAAACCGATAAAGGCAAGAAGCAGGTTGCTTACAGGCCCCGCGACGGAAACCAGCACCCCGGCCAGCCGCGGTCTTTTAAAGGCGCGGCGGTTCACCGGCACCGGACGGGCCCAGCCGAAACCCGCGACCAAAATAAGAATGGTTCCGAAAACATCAAGATGTTTAATCGGATTGAGCGTTAATCTTCCCTGTCTGGCCGCTGTATCATCACCGAACCGATACGCGACATACGCGTGCGCCAGTTCATGCATCGTAAATGCCACGATCAGCGTAATTACGACATAGGGCATAAGCTCCAGCGGATAATATAAAAATCTGTCCAAATGTAAAAATCCCCTTTTTTTAAAAATGCAAGATTGTCCTTCATTCAGTATACTATAAGTGATCTCTCTTCCAAAGAGAGGAAACGATAAAGGAGGATCAGCACCATGCCGCTCGTAACCGTTAAAATGCTTGAAGGCCGCACAGATGAACAAAAACGGAATCTGGTTGAAAAAGTAACAGAAGCCGTCAAAGAAACGACAGGCGCAGCCGAAGAAAAGATCATTGTCATGATTGAAGAAATGAGAAAGGATCATTACGCCGTCGCCGGCAAACGGATCAGCGATACGGAGTAATCCTTGATAAAGGCCGGCGCTGCCGCAGGCAGGCCGGCTTATTTCACAACCTTTTCAACCAGGCTGAAAAAGATTTTCTTTTCTTCCTCTGTCAATGCTTCGAACAGTTCGTCAATCAGCAGCTGCCGGTTTTCAATCATTTGCATGGCCGCCATTTTTCCCGATTCGGAAAGCGTCATCCATACCGTGCGGCGGTCTTCGTTGTTTCTCGACCTTTCCACGAACCCTTCTTTTTCTAAATGATTGAGAGCGGTTGTCGTGGCGGAAGGTGATAATGTGACCTCCTGCAATATATCTTTAATCGTGCACGTGCCGTGCCGGTAAATAATCCTCAGAATAAATCCTCTGATATTGTTGATACTCTTCGGAATTGTCGCCTCATCAAGCTTTTTCGTGCTCTTTAAATACTTTGTAAGAGCGTAATCCAGTACATTTGCTTGCAAGTTATCGTGCTTCATGCAGAAACTCCCCATTTCAAGATGCATCCATCATCATTTGTTAGTTTTTTATTACATTTTACTGATACCTTACGGAGAAAGTCAAAATTCCGGCCGGAATGCCCGCAACTTTTATCCTGCCCTGTACAGACTTTTGTCTCCCTCTTTTTTACCATATCCTTTTATGCAATGCTGGTTTTATAGAGACGATTCAGGTAAAATCATAAAGGCGGCTGATCTGATCGGATGCGGCAGACAATATGATTGGAAAAGAAAAGAAACGAAACAGACAGGGAAACAGAACACAGGATTGTTGATTACACAGAAGATGTGACACGGGTAAAAGCCAAAGAGCTTCTCTTGGTTTTTGCTTTCGGATGGAGGGATGCGTGTTGCGGAATATCCTACAAAAAAAAGACATCACCCAGCTGCTTGAACAAAGCAGAAACAGGCAGACTGCCAAAACGATGGGTGGATTTGATTTAACATTACTGGGCATCGGCGCCGTCATCGGGACGGGTGTCATGGTCCTTACAGGCATTACGGCCGCGAAAAACGCCGGGCCTTCCGTTATCTTTTCTTTTATCATTGCAGCCGTTGTCTGCAGCCTTGCAGCATTATGTTACGCCGAAATCGCTTCTGTTCTCCCGGTTTACGGAAGTGCTTATATTTACTCTTACACGACGATGGGAGAAATCATCGGCCATTTAATGGGCTGGACGCTCTTATCCGTTTATATGGTGACGGCATCCGCGGTCGCAAGCGGCTGGTCAAGTTATTTCAATAATCTGTTAGCCGAAATCGGCATGCCTTTGCCGGACAGTCTGCTGCACGTGCCGAGCCAGGGGGGCATCGTCAACCTTCCTGCCATCATCATTACTCTATTAATTGCGGTCGTTCTGTCACGCGGCTCCAAAGAGAGCAAAACATTTAATAATATAATGGTTCTCGTAAAAATCGGAATTGTTTTGCTGTTTATCATCACAGGCAGCTTTTTTGTGAAGCCGGGCAATTGGCATCCTTTTATGCCTTTTGGAATGAAAGGCGTCATCACCGGGGCTTCTGCTGTCTTTTTTGCGTTTCTCGGGTTTGACGCGATTTCCGCTTCGGCTGAAGAGGTCAAAAAACC
The DNA here is from genome assembly GCF_059831465.1 of Bacillus sp. 5RYD7K. Taxonomy (NCBI): domain Bacteria; kingdom Bacillati; phylum Bacillota; class Bacilli; order Caryophanales; family Bacillaceae; genus Bacillus; species Bacillus sp. 5RYD7K. The sequence continues at coordinate 1,156,744 of NZ_CP191200.1, read as the reverse complement.
GCAGCGCAACCTGCCGATCGGCATTATCGGTTCACTGGTGATCTGTACATTAGTATACGTCATTGTCTGTCTCGTCATGACGGGGATGGTTCCGTATACACAGCTTAATGTGCCGGAAGCCATGTCTTATGTATTGCAGACTGTCGGACAAAATGCGGTGGCAGGCGTGATCGCTGCCGGAGCGGTGATCGGACTGATGGCCGTCGTTCTCGCCCATACGTATGCGGCGACCCGTATATCTTTTGCGATGGCAAGAGACGGAATGCTGCCGAAAGTCTTTACCATTGTCGGAAAGAAATCGGGAGCGCCGATCTTTAATACGTGGCTGATCGGACTGATCAGCGCATGCATCGCGGGTTTTGTTGATCTGAAAGAGCTGTCAGATCTCTCAAACATCGGTGCGCTATTGACATTTGCCATGGTCAGTCTGTCCGTGCTGATTCTGCGCCGCACTCATAAAGATCTGCCTCGGGGATTTAAAGTGCCTTTCGTTCCCGTACTGCCGATTTTGGCCATTATCTGCTGTTTGTTTTTAATGGTCAATCTGCCGCTGAAAACGTGGCTTTATTTTGCCGCCTGGCTGATCATCGGCGTGATCGTTTACTTTTTATATTCGTACAAGCACAGCAAATTGAGACAATAAACAAAACCAGGCCCGCATTTTGCGGCCTGGTTTTTACATAAAAAAAGACGAAAGCCATCGCCTTTAACAAATGTGTTTCAGCTCTTCTATGTAGTGAAGCGCCTCATCATATTCTTCATCTGTATATTTCTGCTTGCTCTTGATCGTAAACACTTTCTCTTTCTTTTCCTCAGCTTCAAGGCCGTCAAAATACAAAATCGTAGACACCAGCTCCAGAAACCGGGATGAGCGGCTGTTGACGCTGTCGATGTACTTCTTCATATCCGGCATCGTCAGCTCCGCGTGATGTAAAAACTCAGCGCCCGTCTCCGTCAGCGAATACCGGTATTGAAAGTAGCCGCCCTTTTTTTCCTTCACCTCATCCAGAAAACCAAGATTGCACAGTTCTTCAATTCGAAGCGTCAGTTCTTCGGAATACGGGCCGTAAAAATGAAAATCATATTTTTCGTAGAAAGGATACTGCATTTTCTTCGCGATATAAATGATTTTCTGCAGCTTTTTCCGCCCGATGATTTCTCCAGAATCCGAGAACACCTTCATCAGTTTTGCATGTTCTTTCAACAAATTCCCGACATCTCCTTTTCCTTCTTTACCAAAATCCTTTTATGTCAGTCCCAGCAGCTGCCGGATTTTTAATTTTGCTTCAGGGTTTTCTGAATCGTCATAAATGAGGTCCATCGGATAGTACAGCTTATGATCCGTCCGCAGTTTTCCCGAAATGGATTCAACAATGGCGGACTGCCTGGACAGCTCTTTGATCTGGCCGTTCTGTGTTAACAGATGAATCGGCAGACGCTCCTCCTCTTCACCCGGACGGTAAAAATCATACGGCAGATCCGATGAAGAATCGACCACCAAATAATAATTGGGATCAATTCCCGCCTCTTTAAACAGAGCGGTCAGTTCAAAATAAGCCGACATTTCCTCATTCGGGTTAAATTCGGCATACTGAAACAGCTGGCGGTTAATAAAGCGGCGGCACAAGTCGGACAGAATCAGATCCTCTTCATCCTCCCAAGCCTGGAAATAATATAAAATGATGGCTTCATCAAGCTTCAGATAATCCTCAAGCGTCAGCTTCCCTTCAAAGATGGAATAAAAATGAACGGGAGCATGCGTGAAGATATACCCTTCTTCATGGAGCTGCTTCGCACGGTGGAGGATTTTCGTCAAAATGACTTCAGCGCTTCTCGTCACGGGATGAAAATACACCTGCCAATACATTTGATAGCGGCTCATAATATAGTCTTCGACGGCGTGCATGCCGCTTTGCTTAATGACGATCTGGTCCTCACGCGGACGCATCACCCTTAAAATCCGTTCCATATCAAAATGTCCGTAGCTGACGCCCGTATAGTACGCGTCCCGCTGAAGATAATCCATCCGGTCGGCGTCAATCTGGCTCGAAATCAGGCTGACCACCTGTTTGTTTCTGTATGTTTTAGCAATGACTTCTGCAACATCCTGCGGAAATCGGGGTCCCGCCTTTCTGAGAACCTGATTCACCTCGGTATCGCCGAGAATAATTTCTCTCGTAAAGTCTTCATGATCCAGATGAAAAACCTTTTCAAAGGAATGCGAAAACGGCCCATGTCCCAAATCATGCAAAAGCGCGGCGCTGAGACAGAGTTCGCGTTCATTGTCATCCCATTCAGGGCGCCCCTTAAAAACATCGTCAACCATTCTTCTGACAATCTCATAGACGCCGAGAGAATGGTTAAAACGGCTGTGTTCCGCGCCGTGAAACGTCAAATACGTCGTACCGAGCTGTTTGATCCGGCGCAGCCGCTGAAATTCACGGGTGCCGATCAAATCCCAGATCAGCTTGTCCCGCACATGAACATAGCGGTGAACGGGATCTTTAAACACTTTTTCTTCTGATAATTTTCCATTTGGATACGCCATCGTCATTCCCTCTTTTTTTTAGCCGTGATTCTATTATATCGGCTCAGTCTTTTGAAAACATCCTTGAATTTGTCCGGCGTTTTGTTCCACTTTTTCCGAAACTGATTTTTTTGAAGCAAAAAAGCCTGACCCATCGGGCGAGGCTGTCGAAAACACACATTTACTTTTTGATCTTCTTTTTCACTTTCTCAATCAGCTCGTCCTCAGTCGGCGCCGACAGCGGGCGGTTGTTTACGAAAGCAAATGATTTTTTGCGTCCGGGCCCGCAATATGACTGACAGCCGACCTCCACTTTTGCATCCGGGTCAGCTTCTTTTAAACGCGGCAGCAATGTCTTAATATTGGTGGCTTGGCAATCATCACACACTCGGAATTCATTAGCCATGATGTACGCTTCCCTTCATTCAATGTTCCTCTATGTTAAATCTTAATTTTAAAAACGAAAAAAATCACATCACATCTCATTGTACAAGGATTCATCTTATCCTGCAAGGCTCTGCGTATCTCTCATTCTTTCAGCCAATTTGTATAAATATTTTCCAATCTGGACATTCTAATACCATCAAAGATATTGGGGGTTGAGAACATTGACAAAACAAAGACAGGACGCCTGGTCAGAGGAAAACGACCTGCTGCTTGCGGAAACCGTGCTCCGTCACGTTCGGGAAGGAAGCACACAGCTGAACGCCTTTGAAGAGGTAGGCGATAAATTAAACAGAACGTCGGCAGCGTGCGGATTCAGATGGAATGCCGTCGTCCGCCATCAATACGAAAAAGCGCTTCAGCTCGCCAAAAAACAGCGGAAACAGCGGATGCGCGCGCTCGGAAACGGACAGCCGGCCAAGAAGAAACTATTATATCAGCCGCCTGCTCCGGAAGCGGATATCATGCAGGAAACCGCAGCCGAAGAGACGGTTCAAGCAGAAGCGCCTAAAGAAGACCGGCAAGCCGTCATGTCCGGCGAACATATGCCTTATGTCGATGAAAGCTTCAAGGAAGAGTTAGCTAGTTTATCACATTTGCTGGCGCCTCAGCAGCCGAGCCAAAAGGCGGAGCTCACAATGGCAGACGTCATTCAATTTCTGCAGAGCTATGAAGGCAGCGGAAAGCAAACTTCCGCCCTGCAAATGGAAAATGACCGTTTAAAACGGGAAAACCAAGAATTGCAGTCTAAAACAGAGCAGCTGGAAGCGGCCGTCGAAAAGCTCGAAAAAGACCAAAAAACCATTCAGGAAGACTACGAAACCTTGGTTAAAATTATGAACAGAGCCAGAAAACTAGTTTTATTTGAAGAAGACGAACACGCCTCCCCGTCCTTCAAAATGGACCGGAACGGCAATTTAGAAAAAATGGCCGAATAACGGAAAAACCCCCCTTTCCTTGTCATGGAAAAAGGGGTTTTTGCCATTTGTCAATGACGTACAGCCTGATCTATATTAATGTAAACATTGTTCAGGATCTTCTTCCCGCAAGGCCTGCATATCTCGGTTCCCGCCCGCACATAAGCATAAAGATTCAATTCCTCACCCCAAATGGTTCTTGGGAATTATTGCTTGATTAACTACTGTGCAATACACTGTATAGAGAATACAATTATTAGATATGATGGGAATGATAGTAAATGAGTAGCCAATTACGAAAAGGAGCGTTGGAACTTTGTGTGTTATCCCTGCTTCTTTATGAAGATTTATATGGTTATGAATTAATCAAGATCATCAGTGAAACGTTCCCTGTATCGGAGGGCACCATCTACCCCATATTACGAAGACTCACAAAAAATAACTATTTAAAAACGTATACTGCGGCTTCAGATCAAGGCCCGTCACGCAAATATTACAAAGTAACAGAAGAAGGCGCCTTTTATCATCACACATTAAAATCGGAATGGCTTGACCTGTCCGAAAAAGTGAACAGCATCATTAAGGAGGGAAAATGAATGTGTAAAGACCAATATTTAAAACATCTCCGGCGGGAAATAAAAGACCTGCCGGAATTTGAGCAAAAAGAGATACTCGCGGATATCAGCGAAATATTTGACATGGGCGGGGCTGAAGGTAAAAGCGATGAACAAATCGCCGGCAATTTAGGTAATCCAAAAACACTTGCGCGCACTCTAAAAGCGGATATTTTCATCAATAATGCCCAGGAGCAGAAGACATGGCGCTCCTTTTTCAAGGCATTCGGCCTGCTGCTGGGTATGGGCATGTTCAACTTCATGTTTATGCTGACACCGTTTCTTTTTGCCTCTGTTACGGTGTTAAGTTTGATGGCGATCGGCCTTATGCTGATGACCGGATCATTCTTTCTCCTCGTAAAAGTGCCGATTGTAACAGCCATCTTTAACGGATGTATTGTCCTCGGAGCCGGTATGGCAGTGTTTATGGCCGGATTTGATCTTTCGAAACTGATATTCCGCATCTTTTTGCGCTATTTCAAATGGAATGTCAGCGTTGTAAGGAGGGAAACCATTGAATCGGAAAATGTGGTATAGCATTGCTCTCATTTTAATCGCCGCCGGTCTGATCGGAAGCATGTTCTTCGGTTTTGACGGCTTTTATCCTAATTCATAAGGAAGGTGTGCAAATATCATGACTGAACCGGCCCTGATATTGAAAAATGTGTCTAAAACCATCAATCATACTCCGATTGTACAGTCAATTTCTTTCGATGTGAGAAAAGGTGAGATTTTCGGCCTTCTGGGACCGAACGGCTCGGGAAAAACCACTATTTTCAGAATGATCGTACAGCTTATTAAAAAAACGGAAGGAACCATTTCGTTCAGGGGCAGACCGGACAGCGACTTTGAATATTTTATGAAACATATCGGGGTTATCATCGAAGGCCCGGACATGTATCCGAATATGACTGCTTTGCAAAACCTGAAGTATTTTACCAGACTGCGGAGCACCTCGCTGAAAACGGATGACCTCATGAATATCCTTGCAAAAGTCGGATTAGAGCAGGCTGCCCGTAAAAAAGTGAAACATTTCTCATTAGGTATGAAACAGCGCTTGGGGCTCGCTTATTCTCTTCTTCACAATCCCGGGTTATTAATTCTGGATGAACCGATGAACGGCCTTGATCCTAAAGGAATGAAAGAATTGCGCACCATTCTTTCTGATTTAGCGAAGCAAGGGGTTTCTATTTTATTATCAAGCCATTTATTATCTGAAATGGAGGAAATTTGCGACAGGGTTGCCTATATCAAAAAGGGCCTGATTTTAGGAATTGAAGAAATGAAGAAAAGAAATGACCCTGCCCAGAAAAAGCTGTTTACCATCACGGTCAATCATCCTGAAAGGGCGAAAGAAATTTTGGAACAGGAAGGTATTCTTCAAGTACAGCAAAAAGACAGCCGCATCATTGAATTGGAAGCGGAAGAAGATACCATCCCGTACGTCATTAAATCTTTGGCAGAGAAAGAGATTCTGATTTCCCGCGTTGCTGCAAGAACTTTGTCATTGGAAGAAAAATACATGATGATTACAGATCAGGAGGACGCGGTATGAGCATATTGCATCTGGCGCAGAACGAATTCATAAAAATAACCCGAAAAAAAGGCACGCTTTTATCTCTTTTTTTCCTGTTTCTCATCGTTTTGCTGGCCGGCCTTATTATGAATCATGAGTTAGATGCTTCCTCGGATAACAACTGGAAAGAACGGCTTCTCGCCGAAAAAAAACAGGAAGAAATTGATAAACCGGCTGAAACGACGGGTGTATATTATTCGGCTGATGTTAAAAATAAAGACTATTATTTGGAGCATAACATCAACCCCTATGAATGGAACGGCTGGAGATTTTTCGGCACGGTTACTTCAAACGGGCTTGAGATTTTCGTAAGCTTAACCGCGATTTTAACCGTCAGCGGGGTTGTTTCTAAAGAGTTTGCCCTTGGGACGATTAAGTTTATCGCCACAAGCCCGAACAGAAGATGGCGGATCTTAGCATCAAAATTTCTCGCGTCCCTTCTGTTTACCGGTATGGTTTATTTGTTTTACTGTGTGAGCTGTTTGCTGATCGGCGGCGTGTTATTCGGTTTTTCCAACGCTTCATATCCGCTCGTCTATACTCATTTAAATGACAGTCTGTATACCATCAGTTCCTTAAAAGCATCCGGGATCATTCTTCTTTTGCGTTTCATTTCAATTATAAGCATTGTCACCATCGCGTTCACTTTGTCAGTATTGTTCAAAAGCCAGGCTCTCTCCCTTTGCTTATCCGTTTTACTGCTGTTTGCCGGCAGTATATTGGGCGGAACAGATTTGCTTGCTCAATTTACGTGGTATAAATTTACGCTCTTTCCGCATTTAAATCTCGTTGCTTATGTAAATAAAAGCGCGGGTGATGCGATTTCAACGTTAAACATTCCCTATTCCGTGACGGTTATAGCGATCTATTTTCTTATTTGTTTATTGATTTCTTTTTCCGTCTTTCAAAGGAGAGACATTACAGCATAGACAGAGAGGCGGCGGCATAATGAACGGACGGCAGAAAATATTGACGGTCCAGCAATTTGCCGCTGACCTTCCCTTGATCCATCGCTAAAGGGTTTAAATAACCGAAGCTCCCGCTGCTCCTCTGCTGAAAGCATAGAAATTCCCGCCCTTCCCGTATAAAAAGAGCGTCATCGAATCGAAGAAATTTCATAATGGCTGTGTATTTCGCAACGGCATCAATGTGATACTTTCTGCACTCGGCTAACATTAAACCTGAGAAAGCAAAGTCCGATGTTTTGTACCATTTTGTGAGAAAAGGCTGTAATTCTTTCATTTGCAAATAAGAGACGGCATAAAGGGCATCCGCCTGTTCTTCCTGCATGCCGCCCGGTGCCGTGAGCAAATCGGCCTCCCGTTTCAGTGCAGTTTCTAAGAAAACGATCAGCTCTTCCGGGGTCACCGCCCCAAAATAAGCTGCTAACACCATGAGGATCATAGAGGCGGGCTCTGATTTCAGTTCCTCTTGTAAACCGCGGACCATTTGTTCAAATCCGTTATGAAAAAAAATGCTTTTTGCGGCATCCATCCTGCGGTAAACATGATACGCATACGCGAACAGGACCGGATGGCATTCGTGTGTCTTTTCTCCGAAATAACGGTCTAGGAATAGAATGACTTCTTCTGTATCCTTTCTGCTTTCAAAATGATGACATGCCGCTAAACCGCAAAACAGGTGCATAAGGTCATCAGCTTCCATTTCTGCCGGCTGCAGCTGAAGGTTCTTCCAAAAACCCAGCAGCCATTCTTCTGTTTTTTTTATATTAAAATGTCCCTTTACTATCTGCATGTTCCACACTCCAGATTCAGAATCTCAATCGCCGGCAGAAGAGCCGGAGCACATTGAATGGATGGATTCTCGTTATGTATGTAATGAAGGGCTGCCTGACAGCCATAAAAAAAAGGATCGATACACGATTGGATCAATAACATAGTGCAAAGCTGTTTCATTTTTCGGCTGCTGAGACAAAACACAAGCCATTTTTGAATAGAAGCCTTCAAGCCGGGATGAAGCTGATGCTCCCCCTTATTCAAATGAAGAAGACAGTACTCAATAAACTCCAGCTCGTTTTCAGCTGTTCGTTTCCATGCGTCGCGGAGCAAAGGCTGAAACATCGAATTTTTGTAAAAACGGACTTTTTCCTGATCAAATGGCATTTCCAGTTCGTTCAGCAAACCGACTAATTCGGCGTATTTAAAATAAGGCCATTCTTTTTTTGTAAGATATCCGTTTTGCAATCCATGACGTATGATCTGATCATCCGCTTGCAATCCCTGCTTCGCTTTATACGTTTTTGACGTTAAATAGATATGAATCAATTCATTGACTATGGCCGTATTACAGTGAAACAGATCCTCCCAGCATGACTTATCAACGAAGGCTGCCGCAATCCTTTCAATATGTTCTTTTAGAGCGGAAGAATGGCTCGTCTTTCTGTAGTATTTGCAGAAGCCGGCAAACAGCTGAATGCTCTTCATATCCGGAAGCGATTGTTCAGCAAAAGATAATAAAAATTGGTCTGTCTCTTCAGCTAATCTGTTCAAGTTAATCGTTCCTTTCTGCTCTAAGACAGGCATGCGCGGCACCCGCGGCGACAAGTGTTGTATGGTAGCAGTGTTTAAACACATCTTCTCTTTGCTGTTCACCTTTCAAACCGGGTTTATGTTGATAGGTGATGCTCGGGATATTCCCTTCTTTCATTCGCCCCTGAAATATTTTATTCCAGGCTGCCTCATAGAGCGGTTTATGATTTTCTTTTTCCATGTCGATATGTAAAAAAGAGCTGCACATCAATAATTCACTGGTAATATCTAAATTCTCAAGACATATATAAATCCCGAGAAATTTCAGGACCTTTTCTTTTAAGGAGGGCAGATGATACTCTTGATCTGTAAGCGAAGAACATCCCATATCTGTTATATAAAAAATCGTATGAGTTATACTGTACGCATCATGGTCAGTCATATATGTATTTGGGATATTTTGACCGGCTGCCGTGTAGCAGTATAAATCAGAAAAATCCGTCATTTTCAAATTTACGCCTGCTCTGTGCAGACTGTACTTCAGATCCATTTTCCGAAAGGGAATTTTAGCAAGGCTTTCATCAAAACGAGACGCCGTGAATTTTTCCAGCTCCCATATCACTGAAGCCCGTGTCGGCTGATCAGTTAAGACAAGAAATTCGCCTGCAATAGCCAATCCGGCAAGGCCGTCCGGATCAAAATGAATAAATTCTTCAAGCTGATCATTATGGAGCCTTTCTGTAATAAACTCCGTTAAAACAGCAACTTCCTTATCATCTGCCTGATTTCTGATCAGGTAATTGGTAAGAAAAATAAGCTCTATAAATGTTTTAAGCCGCCATCTGAAATCGTTCGCTACTTTATGATTCATATCAAAATAATGGATATTCTCAACAATCCATGACAGTGCTCCCCGCTTAATTTCTCTTATATACTCTTGTGTCAAACTCTCACCGCCTTTTCTAAGATGCGTAGGTTCCAAACGGATGAATCTAATTCTGAACGGCTAAATCATTGATATTCAAATTCGGGTTTTGATTGTCTTCTTGGCTCGGTACTACAAGCACCCATCCGCTCCAAGCAAAGCTATTGCCTGATTGCTCAGCATCTCCGGCTAACAAATGTGTCGGGATCGTGATTCTTTTTTCCTCTTTTATTTTTTTAAAATTCATATCTCCATCTCCTCTAGTTTATAGAATTATTTGGAACCTACAACAATATATTAATCAAATAAGGGATAAATTGTAAACTAGTTTTGGAATAACGATTCTTTTTTCACTATAACTAATTAGTATATAATTACTAAAAATAAAAAAGCCCGGACCTAGTCCAAGCTTTCCTGCGTACCGAACACCTTCTCATTCCGTTCCAGCATTCGGATCAGATTTTTTTCAAATGCCATTTCTTCTTCCGGCGATAATCCGGCTGCATACAGGCGGCCGCTGCGTTCCTTCAGTTCGGTTAAAAGCGACAGCATTAAGTCCTGCACGGTAATGTCCGTTTGCAGCAATTCGCTTAATGAAGCCATCGTTTCAGGCCGGATGTCGGGGTACACGCCTTTTGTGTCATTGCTTTTGTCTTTTAAAGCGGCTTGATAGAAACGTCTGATCAGATCGGCGCGTTCGCTTCCGCTTTTATCGGCGCAGAGGTAAATCTGAACCGCGGTTCCGCCCCGCAGGCGTCTTTGTGAGATTCCCGCGAATTTCCGCCCGCCGATGCTGAGATCATAGCTGCCCGGACAATACGATCCTTTAATTTCATATGCTTCAATTTCAGCATTGTACGGACGCAGCATCCGCCGCACAAGCTCCGTCATCGCCTCGTAGCCTCTGTCGATGTCGATGCCTTTTTTCTCATCTTCAAAAATAAGCGAGATATTCAGTACGCCTTCATCGAGAACGACCGCGAGGCCTCCTGAATTGCGGACAATCACACGATAGCCTTCGTCCTCCAGCAATTTCACGCCGTCCTCTAAAAACGGCAGGCGTGTGTCCTGAATGCCGAGCACGATCGTCTGGTGGTGCACCCAAGAGCGTGCTGTCGCAGGCGATTCCCCTTTGCCTACGGAGGCGCACAGCGTATCATCCATTGCGAATGACTGCTTCGCATCAAAATAAGGACCGAGGCTGGATTGGTCAATGATTCTCCAGCTCGGCTGCATCAATAAATCAATCGGTTGCTTTCCCATCTATATTAAATCCCTTTCGTCATAGGCTTTCCATGCATTTATTATATCATTCCGCTTAAGATGATTGAAATTGACTTTTCAAAAGAGCGATGAAGATTTCTTTGTTTTTTGTGTTCTCCATAATGGAAGATTGAATGATAGACAGTTTCCGCTTTAAGGAAAATCCTTTGATCTGAAGCACGGAAATGCTGCCGTGAAGCAGATCCTTTTGCAGTACGCTTTTTGACAGAACGGAAAGACCCATTCCGCTGATCACAGCTTCCTTGACGCCCTGGTTGCTGCTGATCGTCATCATGGATTTCGGCCGCAGTCCGTTTGAATGCAGGACATGATCCAAATACTCCCTTGTCCCCGAACCTTTCTCCCTCGTCACCCACGCTTGATTTTGCAAGTCGGTGACCGGGATGTTTTTTCTGCCTGCGAGCGGGTGTCCGTTAGGTGCGGCAATGCATAATTCATCCTCCATGAACGGCTGAATGTCGAGCTCGTTTTTCCCCGTATGTCCTTCTATTAATCCGATATCGGCTTGAAGCATCCGAACCGCTTCGCTGACCTCCTCCGTGTTCCCGATCATGACGTCAAGGTTCAGTTCGGGATACTCGTCATGAAGCTTTGCGAGAAGCGGCGGCAGAATATATTCGCCGATGGTAAAGCTCGCGGCGATTTTGAGCTTCCCTTTGACATAATGATGATGGGCGTAAATTTCGGTTTTCGCCTGCTCGTACAAGAAGACCATTTGCTTCGCGCGCTGATAGAGAATGTCCCCCGTCGGCGTAGTCGTAAAGTGCTTCGGGGAGCGGTTCAGCAAGGCGGTTTGGAATTCTTTCTCCAGATTTTTAATGTGAAGGCTGACGCTCGGCTGAGAAATCATCAGCTTCTGCGCCGCTTTTGTAAAGTTTTTTTCTTCGACGACTGCAATGAATGTTTTCAGTTCCCCATAATACAAAAAGCATCGCCCCTTATCATTATTTTTCCTGATTGTTTAGATCATATAAATATATTTTACTAATGATTAAGACCGCAGTAAAGTGAAGTTATCAACCTAATGGGAAGTGACGGAGATGAAGATGGTAAAGGGTGTTTCAGTTACCGCAGGAATTGCGTTTGCGGCTTTCTATGCCAGCCGTCTGCCGTTTTTAAATTTGCTCGGAATGCTTGTCCTCGCGATGCTGATCGGAATGGTCTGGCGCGCCGTTTTCGGACAGCAGGCGGCATTCGAGCCGGGGATTCGATTCTCATGCAAATACTTGCTGAAAGCCGGTATTATCCTGCTTGGCATGAGACTGAACCTGACGGATATCTATCATGCCGGCTGGCACGTATTTGCAATTGCCATCTGCTGTATGATGGTTGCGGGTGCCGTCGTATACGGACTGTCCCGGCTGTTCCGCATTGATCAGACACTCAGCATGTTAACAGCCTGCGGCACTGCGATCTGCGGGGCGGCTGCCATTGCCGCGATCGCGCCGCAAATCAGGTCAAACGAAAATGCGACAGCCATCAGTGCAGCCGCCGTTTCGTTATTAGGAACCGTTTTTACAGTTGTATATTCTCTTTCTTATCATGTATTGGGCTTTTCTCCTGCTGCTTACGGCGCCTTTTGCGGGGCAACGCTTCATGAGGTGGCGCATGCGGCAGCAGCCGGAAGCGCCGGAGGAAAAGCAGCCGTCGAGATGGCGGTGATCGTCAAGCTGACGCGGGTCGCGCTGCTCGTCCCGGTTGCATTCATGCTTGGAATGCGGGCGCGCCGCGGCGGGAAATCAGAGACGGGCTCTGCTGCTTCACTGCCGATCCCTTGGTTTATCTTCGGATTTCTCGGAATGAGCGCCATCCACACATCAGGCATCATTTCCGCCGCGCATTCCGCGTTTCTTGTTCAAGTGTCCTATGTTTTAATCGGCATGGCAATGGCGGGTCTCGGTTTGAACGTTCATATATCGGCGTTTCGTCATAATGGCTGGCGGGCGCTCGCGGCTGGCTTGATCGGCTCTCTCTGTTTATCGCTGTTCGGCTGGGCCGCAGTGGCTTTCTTTCTATAAAAAAAAGCCGGCCTTCTTAAAAGGCCGGCTTTTTCCGGATTACAGCGCTTGAGCAGCCGTAATTAACGCAAGATTGTAGACGTCTTCCGCATTACATCCTCTGGAAAGATCGTTTACAGGCATATTTAATCCTTGCAGAATCGGTCCGACCGCTTCAAAGCCGCCTAAACGCTGAGCGATTTTGTAGCCGATGTTTCCTGCTTCAAGGCTTGGGAATACAAATACATTCGCGTCTCCTTTAATGTCGGAGTCCGGCGCTTTCTTCTCCGCAACAGACGGCACAAATGCAGCGTCAAATTGGAATTCGCCGTCAAGCGTAAGCTCAGGCGCTTTTTCCTTCGCAATTTTCACCGCTTCTGACACTTTTTCCGTCTCATCAGATTTTGCCGATCCTTTTGTAGAGAAGCTGAGCATGGCAACACGCGGGTCAATGTCAAACATTTGAGCCGTATTGGCGCTTTCAATGGCGATTTCAGCAAGGTCCTGACTGTCAGGGGCAATGTTGATCGCGCAATCAGCAAACACATATTGCTCGTCACCGCGGGCCATGATAAAGACGCCTGATGTTTTTTTCACGCCTTCTTTTGTTTTGATGATTTGCAGTGCAGGGCGCACCGTATCGGCAGTAGAATGTGCGGCTCCGCTGACAAGTCCGTCCGCGAGACCTTTGTACACAAGCATCGTGCCGAAATAGTTTTCGTCTAACAAAGCTTTGCGGGCCTGTTCTTCCGTCGCTTTGCCTTTGCGGCGTTCTACGAAAGCCTGAACGAGTTCTTCCATGCCTTCATATGTATGCGGGTCAAAAATGTCAACGCCGTCAAGTGTAAGATTTAATTCTTTCGCTTTTGCTTGAATGTCTTCTTTATTGCCGACTACGATCGGCTTTAATACCTTGTTGCCCGCCAAATTGTTGACCGCAACCAGGATACGTTCGTCCAACCCCTCAGGAAATACGATTTTCACATCTTTTCCTGCTACTTTTTCTTGTACTTTTGTAAATAAATCTGCCACGATATACCCTCCTCTATGTTGACAAAAAACGCTTACTTTTACAGCATACTCTTCTTCCAGCTAAATTCAAATAACCAACTTCTATTATAGCGCTTTCAATAAGAAATCTTATTTTTCTAACTAATTTAACTGACGGGTAGTTTACGGCTTAGTTTCTGATACAAGGGGTGGGATTATTCAAGGTTTCTCCACAGCCGAAACGGTTAAACTGTGATATAGTGAAGGCATCAATGAAAAGATATAGGAGTGAAGATACATGAGTGAGCAGCAAAAAACGAACGAGGCCGCACAAACGCTTGACGGCTGGTATGCGCTTCACGATTTCCGCACAATGGACTGGACGTCATGGAAGCAGTTATCCAGCGATGAGCGCCTGTCGATTATACATGAATTTACGGGACTGCTTGAAAAATGGGGCGTCGCCCAAAAAGAAGGCAAAGGCTCGCAAACCATCTACAGCATCGTCGGACAGAAAGCTGATTTTATGCTGATGATTCTTCGCCCGACAATGGAAGAGCTGAATGAAATCGAGCTCGAATTTAATAAATCAAAGCTTGCTGAATTTACAATCCCGGCTTATTCTTACGTGTCCGTGGTAGAGCTGAGCAACTATCTGGCAAGCGGAGAAGGCGATCCGTATGAAAATCCGCATGTCCGCGCCCGCCTGTATCCTGAGCTGCCGGAAGCGAAATATGTCTGCTTCTATCCGATGGATAAGAGAAGAAGCGGAAATGACAACTGGTACATGCTTTCTATGGATGAACGCAGAAACCTGATGAGAAGCCACGGCCTGATCGGACGGAGCTACGCAGGCAAAGTCAAACAGATTATCACGGGATCTGTCGGTTTTGACGATTATGAATGGGGCGTCACGCTCTTCAGTGATGATGTGCTTCAGTTCAAAAAGCTTGTCTATGAAATGCGTTTTGACGAGGTCAGTGCGCGCTACGGCGAATTCGGCTCATTCTTTGTCGGAAACCGATTGTCTCTCGACACGCTTCCGAAGTTTCTGCACGTGTAATAAGTTGTTAAAGCCTGATTTTAATAATCAGGCTTTTTTTTCAAAAAACCATTTACAAAATATTGAATTATTTGTAAAGTTTACTTTACGTAAAGCGAACTTTACTTTCCGAGCAATTGTTGCATCGAAATGAGGTGAAATATGAGTGAAAAATCGGTTGAAAGAAATGAGACAGAGGCATTCTTATTCACAAGAAACTTTAGCCTTGAAATTAAAAGTGTCCAGACAAACGATCATTTCAATTGAGAATGGGAAATATAATCCCTCGCTGCCTTTAGCTTTGAAAATGGCAAAGATTTTCAGAGAAAGTGTAGAGAATATATTTTTGTTAGAGGAGGAATAGAAATGAAGAGAAACTTTTTTTTAATATCATTTGTTTTTTTCATTATCGTCTCGGGAGCTTTCATCATACTATCAATCTTTACACAAACAAAACTGCCTTCAATCACTTTTTCCACGTTAACTCTTTCAATCATAAGCTATGTTCTTTGGTCAGCCTTCGCATCCTTATCGCCAAAAAAAGATGAACGGATAAAGTTTATAATCCAGAAGAGCCTGGCTCATACTGGCATGCTGACTTTCATTTATCTTTTTATCTTCTTGACTATATTTTATTTTAGATTAATCAACCTGGACAAAGAACAAATTTTACTCCTATTTTCCTCGTTATTTATAAGTACAGCGTTTTTATCAATCCTCATTCTGAATAAGAAATATTAGCAATCAGCTTTTAATAATTAGAAATCTTCATTATCATTCCACCTCGAGACCAAGCATTAAAATCTTTCCTATTAAATTGATATTCAATTGCTCATTGATCGAACACCCGCCTGTCCGGCGGGTTTTTTTATTTGTCAGAATTTAAATAAGATTTGCTGTTTTTATCATTTTTTTTACGATGTTAAGGAGATTCCATTTTGTAAAGGGGTGCTGACGGTTGTCAAAACGAACCGCATTTATTATGGGCGCCAGTCAGGGGATCGGCAAAGCGATTGCTTTGAAACTGGCGGACAATGGTTTTCATACCGTCATTAATTCGCGGGTTCCCGAAAATATTGAATCGGTGAAAGAGGAGATCCTCGCCAAGCATCCGGATGCGGGCGTCACCGTTCTGGCCGGGGATATGTCGGATCAGAAGACGAGAACCGGCATTTTTGAAGACATCAGATCAAAATGCGGACGGCTTGATGTATTGATCAACAACATTCCCGGCGGTGCGCCGGATACCTTTGAAAACTGTGATATAGAGAATATGACCAATACTTTTACGAATAAAACAATCGCTTATATCGACTCTATGAAAACAGCCGCAGCGATCATGAAACAGCACGAATCCGGCAGAATCATTAATATCGTCGGAAACCTATGGAAAGAACCCGGCGCCGACATGTTCACCAACAGCATGATGAATGCCGCTTTAATTAATGCCAGCAAAAAAATCGCCATTCAGCTTGCGCCTTTTCACATCACTGTCAACTGTCTGAACCCCGGCTTTATCGCCACGGACCGTTATCACCAATTCGTGCAGAACATGATGAAGCAAAACGGAATTTCCGAAACGGATGCGGAAGCAAGGATTGCCTCGGGCGTTCCGATGAAGCGTGTCGGAACCGCAGAAGAAACCGCGGCGCTGGCTGCCTTTCTCGCCTCGGAAGAAGCTTCTTATATTACGGTCCTGCTGCTGAATTTGTTGATTGATTTAGGAAACGCCTTTTTGAATAAGGTGGAAATTAACATTTATTAAATTATAGAAACTTTATTTACCGATACAATGATTGGTCGGCCTTATGCTCATATCTTCCATATCTTCTGTAAGCAAAAACGCTGAGGACAAAGCCGATGATGGTGACGGCCGCACAGATAAACCCGACAGCTGCATATCCGCAGCCGACATAGACCGGACCCATGACAGCCGAGCCCAAGGTCACGGCCAAATTGGACGCCAGACTGTAGAATGCCATGATTTTGCCGCGGCGGCTATGTGAGCAATCGCTTAAAATGGTGCTGAGCAAGGTCACCGTCAGGCTTTGCATCAAGCCCCAGATGAATAACCCGATGACCAAAAGCGGCATTGATGATGGCGCATAGGCGAGACAGGCAAGCCATATGCTGATCACGGCCATTGCCGCGATCAAAGAGCGCATTTTTCCCGCCTTGTCTGCGATTTTCCCCGTGAACACGCTCATAGAAAAACCGATTCCGTACACCATAATCAGCAGCCCGGAAGCTGTATTCCCCCCCGGCAGCACGCGGTGAAGATATGTGCCGAGAAAGGAATACATGCCGTAAAAACCGATCATGTTGCAGAAGGTGATCGTGAGGTATACAGGGACACGGGGCACCTTCAGCGCATCCCGGAAGGTGCCTGCCTGCCGTCCGTTTTCCTCTTCTGTTTTGTTCTCGTCCGCCGTGCTGCGGCGCGCCTCAATGAAAATAAGCGAAACAACGAGGACAGACATCAAAGCGAAAATCCAAAACGTCCACCGCCAATTCAAAACGCCGCCGATAAAAGAGCCGATCGGAACGCCGAAAATCAAAGCGAGCGACCAGCTTGACACGATCAGACCCATCACCTTGCCGCGGTACGCATAAGGCACACGGTCGCCGACGACCGCATATGCTGTCGGCACAAACGCACCCGCCGCAAGCCCGGAAAGCGCCCTGCCCAGAAAGAAGAAAAAGAGATTGTGCGCCAGCGCGCAGATCACCGTGCCGGCCGTAAATATAAGCAGCCCCGCCATCAGGCTGAGCTCCCGGGAATATTTATCGCCGAGGGGAACGAGAAGCGGCGCGCCGATAAAAATCATTACTCCGTAAATACTGATGGAAAGCGCCAGCACACTGACATCCGAGCTGAAAGCCCGCGCTAAATCCGGGAGCAGCGGGGATATCACCAGCTCTTCAGAACCCGCGGCAAATACGCCTAATGTCAAAGCAAGCGCGAGACAGACCGGAAATCGGCGTTTCATTTCAATATGCTCGGTTTGTTGGCTGTTCATGCTCTTTGAACACCTCCTCCGTAAAACTTTTCTATCTTTTGTTGTTTTATAGTTTAGCATCCTCCTTTTTCATTTTACATTTCATTCGAAAAAGAATTCTGTTTTTTTATTTGCATTCAGTTTTTAAATAAGCTATTCATTTTACATTCAATAAATGATATAAAATATGCCGGCCGGTTATGCTATAGTGATAGAATCATTTGTTAAGGTGGGTCATGAAATGAATAACGCTGGTTCAAAGGCCGCCCGCGCAAGCCTCGGCATGGTATTGATTCTCGGGACGCTCGCTTCATTCGGGCCGCTTTCGCTCGATATGTATCTGCCCGCTTTGCCTGAAGTGGCGGCCGATCTCCATACGACAGCGTCCCTTGCGCAGCTGAGCCTGACGTTTTGTCTTTTGGGGCTGGCGATCGGCCAGATCGTTGTCGGGCCGCTCAGTGATATGATCGGGCGCCGGAAACCGCTGATTCTGTCATTGCTGCTTTATACGCTGGCATCTTTATTATGCGCCTTCAGCCCTTCTGTTTCGTTTTTAATTGTCATGAGGTTTATTCAAGGATTCACCGGGGCGGCCGGAATCGTCATCGCACGGGCCTCCGCGCGCGATATGTATTCCGGAAAAGAATTGACGGCTTTTTTCTCATTGCTGATGCTCGTCAATGGGGCGGCGCCGATTTTAGCGCCGATTACAGGGGGATTTATCCTTCAGTTTGCCGGCTGGAAAATCGTATTTATCGTGCTGGCGGTGATCGGCTGTATCATTTTTGCAGCCGTGCTTACGGCATTGCCTGAATCACTCCCCCCCGGAAAGGCGGACAAGCGGCGGACTCAGGGAGACGCTGATGACGTTTCGCGGCCTGCTCGGTGACAGGATGTTTATGGGATTTGCGCTCAGCCAGGCATTTGTGATGACCGGCATGTTCGCATATATTGCCGGGTCGCCGTTTGTACTGCAAAACATCTACGGCGTATCGGCGCAAATGTTCAGCCTGCTGTTTGCCGTAAACGGTGCGGGAATCATATGCGCCACCCAAATGACGGGACGGATGGCCAAAACACATGATGAACGGAAGCTGTTTGTCTCCGGATTGGTCATTGCCGTCATCGGGAGCGTCGCTTTGCTTTTATCGCTTGCTTTCGGTCTGGGTCTGACGGCGGTCTGCATTTCTTTATTCATCATTGTTTCTTCTGTGGGGATCGTCACGACGACAGGGTTTTCTTTGGCTATGCAGAAACAGGAGAAAGGCGCGGGAAGCGCAGCGGCTCTTCTCGGACTACTGCCCTTTATCGGCGGCGCGCTTGCCGCTCCCCTGGTCGGTATTGCCGGAGAAGAAAACGCCTGGCCGATGGCTGTCAGCATTTTCGGTTTTCAGCTCTGTGCCGTTCTTTCCTACGTGCTGTTGGCTAAACGGAAAACAAAGTAAAGCCCGCCGCTTTTTGCGGAGGGCTTTTTTCTATCCTGCTGCGCCTTTTTCCGAAGAAGCCGGCTCACGTTTCAAGCGTTTTTTGATACCGAAGTGGTAATATGCGTAACAGATGATCATCAGCGGGACGCCGCAATATAGGCCGATACGCTGGTCCGGAATAAAGATGAGACTGATTAAGATAAGACCGTAAACTGAAAATCCGAGAATCGGCACGATCGGATAAAGAGGCGTTTTAAATGCCAGGTCTTTCAGATTTCCTCCTTCAGCCAGAAAGCGTCTCCGGAAAACGAATTGTGAAGCGCAGATTGACATCCACGCGACGACGGTAATCATACCCGAGATGGAAATAAGCCACACATACACCGTTTCAGCAGCGACTACACTTGTCAGCAGCGATAAACCGGAGATAGCAATGGTGATGGACAGGGCTTTCAGAGGCACGCTTTTTTTCGTCAGTTTTGTTAAGGAAGCGGGGCCCATTTTACTTTTTGATAGAGACCACATCATTCTGGACGAAGCGTACAGCCCGGAATTCGCCACCGACAGCATGGCGGTCAGAATGACAAAGTTCATGATATCAGCCGCATAGGGAACGCCGATTTTATCCAGCACAGCGACAAACGGGCTTTCGATGACCCCTGCCGTTTGGTACGGCAAAATGGACACGAGAACAAACATCGCCAGCACGAAGAAAAACAGCGTCCGCCATATGACGTTTCGGATTGAGCGGGGAAGCGTCTTTTCCGGATTTTCGCTTTCTCCCGAGGCGATTCCGACCAGTTCGGTACCCTGGAATGAAAAATTCACCATGACAAGCGTAAACAGCACGGCCTGAGCCCCGTTCGGGAAAAGCCCTTTGTCCGTCGTAAAGTTTGACAGATACGGCGCCGTCTGCCCGCCGTTAAAACCGACAAAGCCGAATACGGCAGCGCAGCCGAGAATAATAAATAATACAATAGCCATAACCTTGACGCTGGAAAACCAAAATTCCATTTCCGCAAAACTCCGCGCCGACAGCGCATTAATGGAGAAAATGACGACGCCGAATACAAGGCACCACACCCAAATCGGAACGGCCGGAAACCACCGCTGCATTAAAATCCCCGCCGACGTCAGCTCAAGCCCCACTGTATTGGCCCAGCTGAAAGCATACATCCACCCGATCGTAAAACCAGTAGACGGCCCGAGAAACTTTGCCGCATATGCCTGAAATGATCCTGCGACCGGCATGGCGACCGCGAGCTCCCCCAAACAAAGCATCACCAGATACATTAAAAATCCGCCGATCACATAAGCCAATATCGCGCCGATCGGCCCCGCTTCACTGATCGTAAAACCGGAGCCCAGAAACAGCCCCGTCCCGATCACGCCGCCGAGTGCGATCATAAACAAATGCCGGCCCTTCATCGTACGCTGCAATTCATTTTGATTGGTTTCTCCCTGCATATACATCCCCCTTATTCCGTTATGTCAGCCTTTTGTGCGTATGTCTAATCGATAGCTGTGCAAAAGGTGCAGCGTCGTCTGCTGAATGAGTTTGGGCAGAACATGGAATGTGTACGGTTTATACACCCGTTCCGTCCATTTATGGCCATCCTTGCCGTATACCCCCATATTGACTGACGGAATATTTAATTCCCTTATTTCTTTAAAAGGAATCGTCCCGATGACATCCCAGCCCGGAAAATTATCGGTAAAGGCGGCGACCTCCGCGTCTGTTTCATGCAGCGATAAAAAGCTTCCGTCCGCTAAATAAGGGAAAAACTTTTTAAAGATGAATGTTTCCCCCGTTGACGCCGCTGTTTTATCGACGGCTTCTTGAATGACATGCTGCAAAAGCCGGTCCCGCGTGCTCTCTTTCTTCAGATAATTGTGCGGAAGGTAAGGCGGCGCATAGAAAATAATAACCTTGGCACCCTGCTCAGGATCCAGTTTTTGCAATTCCTCGACGGCTTTAAAGCATCTCATCCGCAGTTCAAGATGTTCATATGTTTTAAATGCCTGCTCTATACACTGCGCCGGGTCGATGCCGCGGCTTCTCAGCCTTTTCAAGTAATCTTCCAGACTATAGACTTGAACGTTCCATGTGATTTCTTTTTTCGGGAGGCTCGTTCTCCCGCAGTATTCGTCATAATAATCAGATAATTTTTGTTCTGTCTCTTTGCATGCTTCCTCAGCCACGGCGGTCAGCTGATCCATGACTTCTTTGGCGGTTTTCTCGTAAATAAAATAATTAAAATAGACATAGCTGCTGACGGCGGTCTGCACGTTATACGCTTCCTTGTTGTCACGCTGGTAGAGGCAGGTCGGCGGCAGCACAAGCTCCCCTTCAATGTTTTCCGCCATATGAATATTGTTGTGGATTCTTCTGGTGATTTCCGAGGCGATCAAATTCGGGTCGATGCCGGACAGCGTATCACCGACATGCACCTCCCGCCCGTAAATCGCAAAGCAAGGCAAAAGCTTCCCTGCCGCGCCCGTGTAGATGTACCTTTTCGTGTCACCTTCATACAGCGGGGTGATGAAGTCGTTATTAATTGCTGCTAAATATCGAAGCTGCTTTTCTTGTTTCAGCCGTTTTAATTCAGAAATGCTCGTTAAAATGCCGGAATGCTGGCTTTCTTCATCCGGGTTTGCCATAAACAGAATATGGCCCGGCAGCTGATCGCGCCGTTCAGAAAAGTGAAGCAGATTGGCGAGATGAACGGCAATACCGCTCTGCATATCAACCGAACCCCTTCCGAACATCCACTCGCCTGAGCGGGCGTCCCGCTGCACGTCCCGATCAAATTCATAGCTTGAGAAATACGCCGCGAGACGGTCGGAATCAAAAGCGATATCTTTTAAAGGGCCGAAGTCTTCTATGCCGACCGTATCAAGATGAGCGTGATAAATGACCGTATTCAGGCTGTCACCGTTTCCTTCAATAAACGCGAAGATATTCTTGCGGCCGTAAGGGTCCTCAGGAATCGCCTGCTCCCACACATGTGACGGGTTCTCCTGAAAGTAGGGAAAGCTCTTGATCATATCTTTGATATAGTCGGCTTTTTTTCCTTCTCCCAATGTGCCGTTGATGCTGTTTAACGCCACCAGTGATTTCGTAATGGCTTCTATTTTCTCCTCCGGAAGCATCTTGCTGAGCTGCTGATACATGTTCCATCCCCCTTGCCCTCATATAGAGAAAATAGCGCGACTCTCTTTTTCATCGCGCTATTTCCGAAAGATTAATAGGCTTCAGACGTTGTTTTTGCCTGCATATGAAGAATCAGATAGTCAGGTCCCCCGGCTTTTGAATCGGTTCCTGACATATTGAAGCCGCCGAACGGCTGGTATCCGACAATCGCTCCCGTACATCCGCGGTTGAAGTATAGATTCCCGACGTGAAAATCTTCACGGGCGCGTTCAATGTGCGCGCGGGTTTTCGATAACAGAGCGCCTGTCAGTCCGTAATCGGTATTATTGGCAATCTCAAGCATATGGTCGAAATCCCGGGCTTTTGAGATCGCGACGACCGGCCCGAAAATTTCCTCCTGCATCAGGCGGGCGTTTTCATCAACATCCGCAAAAATGGTCGGCTGAATAAAGTATCCTTTCGAATCATCACCTTCGCCTCCCGTCAGAAGCTTTCCTTCTGTTTTGCCGATTTCGATATACTTCATGACTTTATTATAAGACGCTTCATGGATGACAGGCCCCATGTATGTATCAAAATCTTCCGGACTTCCGACAGTGAGTGACTTCGTTAAAGCGACGGCTTTTTCGACAACTTCATCATAGACGTCCTGATGAATGACCGCACGGGAACCGGCTGAACATTTTTGGCCTGAAAATCCGAAGGCGGAATACACGATTGAGGAAGCCGCAAGATCAAGATCAGCATCTCTGTCTACAAGCATCGTATCTTTTCCGCCCATTTCGGCGATGACCCGTTTCAGCCATTTTTGGCCCGGCTGCACTTTTGCGGCTCGTTCATAAATGCGGCATCCGACCGCGCGGGAGCCTGTAAACGACACAAATCTCGTTTTCGGATGCTCAACCAGGTAGTCGCCGATTTCTCCTCCGTCGCCCGGTATGAATTGGAGCACGCCGTCCGGCAGGCCCGCTTCCTTCATCACTTCAACGAATTTCGCCGCCACGACAGGCGCCGCATCCGCCGGTTTCAGCAGTATCGTGTTGCCTGTTACGATGGCTGCTGCCGCCGTTCCGGCCATGATCGCAAGCGGGAAGTTGAATGGAGAAATGACGATCCCCACCCCAAGCGGCTCATAATGATACTGATTATATTCTCCGTCACGGCTCTTTACAGGGGAACCGTCTTTCAGCTTCAGCATCTGACGGGCGTAATACTCTAAAAAGTCGATCGCTTCCGCCGTATCCGCATCCGCTTCCTTCCATGGTTTTCCCGCTTCTTTCACGAGATACGCTGAGAATTCATGCTTTCTTCTGCGGATGATCGCCGCCGCTTTAAACAGTACATTCGCGCGGTGTTCCGGCCGTACTTTTTTCCATGTTTGAAATGTCTGCAGCGCAGCCTGCATGGCCTTTTCCGCAAGTTCTTTTCCGGCCGCCGATACAGAGCCGATCACTTCTTTTTTATCAGCCGGATTGACGGAAATGATCTTTTTATCCGTCTCAATCGCTTCACCGTTGATGATAAGCGGATAATGCTTGCCGAGCTGTGAATTCACATAAGCCAGCGCTTCTTGAAAAGATTGTTTATTTGTCTCTTCCTGAAAATTTGTAAATGGTTCGTGTGCGTATAAAACTGTCATTAGAATTCCTCCCTGTATTTGTAATGTGTGCTCACGCTTTATGAAGATGCAAGAAGCATACCAGCATAACAATTAGCCGAAAGCAGACGAAGCTTGTCTGAATCTGTTGGCTGCATTCAGTAATGCAAAGAAATTTTGCGATCTCCTGCATAAAAGGCGCAAAATATTTTTGCAGATCACCCTTATACCCAGCCGCGGAATCGGGCCGCTTCAGCCGATTTTCTGATGCCTGTCATATAGGCGGCCAAACGCATATCGACTTTGTGGGTATGCGCTGTCTGATAAATGGATTCAAACGAATTCACCATGACGCTGCGCAGTTTACCGGCGACTTCCTCCTCAGACCAGTAAAAGCCTTGATTATTTTGCACCCATTCAAAATAAGATACCGTCACGCCGCCTGCGCTGGCCAAAATATCCGGCACGAGAAGCACGCCTCTTTCATTCAGGATTTTCGTGGCGTCTATCGTTGTCGGCCCGTTCGCCGCTTCCACAATGATTGAGGCTTTAATGTGATGGGCGTTTTCAGCTGTAATCTGATTGGAAATTGCGGCGGGCACGAGAATATCACAGTCTTTCTCCAGCAGCTCCCGGTTCGTTATGATATCTGAGAAGAGATTCGTCACCGTGCCGAAGCTGTCCCGCTTATCCAGCAGGTAATTAACGTCAAGGCCGTCAGGATCATACAAAGCGCCATGGGCGTCTGAGATGCCGATCACCTTGGCGCCGGCGTCATGCATGAATTTAGCGAGAAAGCTTCCGGCATTTCCGAACCCTTGAATGATGATGCGCGCATTTTCCAATGGAATCCCTTTTTTCTTAACGGCTTCCTCAATACAAATCGTGACGCCTTGCGCGGTCGCTGTTTCCCGCCCTTGTGAACCGCCGAGAACGATCGGTTTGCCCGTAATGAATCCCGGTGAATCAAATTCTCTCAGGCGGCTGTATTCGTCCATCATCCAAGCCATAATCTGCGAGTTGGTATATACGTCGGGAGCCGGAATATCCTTTGTCGGACCGACAATCTGGCTGATCGCCCGCACATATCCGCGGCTCAGCCGTTCCAGCTCACCGAAAGACATTGTCCGCGGATCACAGATGATGCCGCCTTTTCCGCCCCCGTAAGGAAGGTTTGTGATGCCGCATTTTAAGGTCATCCAGATGGAAAGCGCCTTGACCTCTTCCTCACTGACTTCCGGGTGAAACCGCACGCCCCCTTTTGTCGGGCCGACAGCGTCATTGTGCTGCGAGCGGTAGCCCGTGAAAACCCGCACTGATCCATTGTCCATTTTGACAGGGATGCGGACGGTCAAAAGCCGCATCGGCTCTTTCATCAAGTCATACATATTGTCAGGATAGCCCAGTTTGCGCAGGGCCTCTTTTATGATCGATTGTGTTGACAGAAACAAATCAAGTACTTCTTTTTCTTCGTCTTTCTGATTGCTTTTAGAAAGCGGGTTGGCTGACATGTTTATCACCTCATCGTATTTTACGTGTAAGCTTCAATTACCGGCAGAACAAAACGTAAGCGCTTTTACACCAAGACCCATCAGTCCCTTTCACATAGTCGTTACGTCCCTTTTTATATGCAAGATTCATGCCAGCCTTTTGTGCATAAAAAAAGAGCCATTCAGCTAAAAAAACACAAAAACGAAGACATCCGCTGTCTTCGTCTTGTACGCTACCGATGGGCCGTCTGCCAGTCAAATCCGATGGTTTCGTCGTTCCATGGGATTCTTTTTTCATCCGGCTGATCCGGATTGTAGGACATTGTCGTGAAATAAATAATGGTCAGCGGGGTTTCTCCCAGCACTCTGTACCCGTGCGCGACCCCTTTGGGAATGAGAAGCAGCATCGGATTGTCTTCTCCCATGTAGTAGACATCCGTTTCTCCCTTGGTTGCTGACTCTTCGCGAAGGTCATGCAGCACGACCTGGGCGTGGCCCGTCGGGAAAAACCACAGGTCATCCTGTTTCTCGTGATAGTGAAATGCTTTAATGACGCCGGGATAGCTTTTGGACCAGGAAGCCTGCCCGAATCGCTCCAAGAGATGTTCATCGTCGCGGACAAGTTCTGAAAAGAAACCCCGGTCGTCACTGTGTTTGGTCAGCTTTTTGATTTTTACGCCTTCGATCACTTGCATTGCCCCTCCCTTTGTAAATAATCCCGCAGCGCATCCCGCCAGTGCCTCATGCCGAGCCCCTGCCGTTCGATCGACTCAAGGCTTAACACCGAGTAAGCGGGACGCGGCGTCTCATTTCCGTATTCCTCCGTCGTCACGGGCAGCACGGCGGCGTTCCTGCCGCTTTCTTCAAAAATGGCCTTGGCGAATTCATACCAGCTGCACACTCCGCTGTTTGCGGCGTGGTACGTGCCCGGCGGCCTGTCAAACAGACCGATCACCGTTTCGGCTAAATCCTTTGTATACGTCGGCGAGCCGACTTGGTCATTGACGACACGCACTTGTTTATGTGTATCCGCAAGCTTCAGCATCGTATTGACAAAGTTATGCCCGCCGCTGCCGTACACCCACGATGTTCTGATAATGGTATGATTTTTTCCCGTTAACCGGATCAGTTCTTCACCGAGTTTTTTGCTTTTTCCGTAAATCGTGCCGGGGTCTGCGGGATCATCCGTCTGATAAGGCCGTGTTCCTTTGCCGCTGAAAACGTAATCGGTGCTGATGTGAACGAATCTCGCTCCGATGTTTTCAGCCTCAAGCGCGGCATAATAAGCGCCGATTCCGTTTATTAAATACGCTTTGTCGAGCTCCGTTTCACATTTGTCAACGGAGGTGTATGCCGCCGTATTGACGACGATATCCGGCTTGTAATGGCTGAATGAGTGCCGCACCGAACGCTGGTCGGATATATTCATCATCGCTTTTGTCAGGGCGATCACCTCATACCCTTCCCGCTTCAGCAGGCGGCATAACTCCCGCCCCAGCTGGCCGGCAGCTCCGGTTACTAATACCTTCGTCAATCGGATCCCCTTCTTTCCGATCAGTCTTGGCTGTCTGTATACCAGCGAATGGTTCTTCTTATTCCTTCTTCAAATGTGACCTGCTGCCGCCAGCCCAGCTCATTTTTCAGCTTTGAGGCATTGATGGCGTAACGGCGGTCATGCCCTTTTCTGTCTTCGACATGAGCAAACCGCTCCTCGACTCCGAGCTCCTTCATGATAAATGCCGCCAGATCTTTATTCGTCCGTTCATTTCCGCCGCCGATATTGTAAATGTCACCGAGCGTTCCGTTTTCCAGCACGAGCTTAATGGCGCGGCAATGATCCTCGGCAAACAGCCAGTCTCTGATCTGCATCCCGTCGCCGTACAGCGGAACCGGCGTACCGTTTACGGCGTGCCTGATAATGGTCGGAATCATTTTCTCGTGATGCTGGTAAGGCCCGTAATTGTTGCTGCATCTCGTAATGATGGCAGGGAGCTTATGGGTTTTCACATAAGACATGACGAGCAGGTCTGAGCCCGCCTTGCTTGCGGAATACGGATTGTTCGGAGAAAGCGGCGTCGTCTCTGTGAAAGCGGGATCGTCCGGCCCCAAATCTCCGTACACCTCGTCTGTGGAAATGTGAATCAGCCTGCCGGCTTTGCCCTGTAACACCGCGTCCGCCAGTCTGTATGTGCCCATCACATTTGTTGTGATAAACGGCTCTGCCTGATTAATGCTTCTGTCCACATGGGATTCAGCCGCAAAATGAATGACAGCGTCATACATTTGGGAAAATGCTTTATCAATGTCTTCTTTTTTGGAAATGTCACCTTTGATAAAACGGAAACGGCCGTTCTTTTTTAAGGCTTCTATTTCAAGCGGCCTGCTTGCATACGTGAGATTATCCAGGACGGTAATCTGCGCGTCCGTTTCTTTCAGCATCATGTTTGTAAAGGTAAGGCCGATAAATCCTGCGCCGCCTGTAATTAAATATGATTTTGGCATGATTAATGTTCCTGTCCTTTCTGTATTGCCTGCTGCGCCAGGCTTCCGGCGAGATAGAGCGATTCATGCGTGCCCGCATCCACCCACCAGCCCGTTAACACATCATACGTCAGCTCACTGTGTTCAATGTATAAATTATTGACATCCGTAATTTCCAGTTCGCCGCGTTTTGAAGGGGAAATTTGTTCAATATAAGAAAACACTTCTGCGTCGTACATGTAAATCCCTGTGACACATAAGCTGGTCGGCGGATGCTCCGGCTTTTCAATGATCGACTTGATCCGTTTGTTTTCTTCATCAATCTCGGCGATGCCGAAGCGCTCCGGATCGTCAACTTCTTTCAGCAGCACTTTTGCCCCTTTTCCCTGCTGTGCGAAACGTTCCGTATAAGGTTTTAATGAATCTTCGAAAATATTATCTCCTAAAAGCAGGACGAAGGGGTCGCGTCCGGTGAACCGCTTTGCGTACGATAAACCGTCTGAAATCCCTGATGCGGCGGGCTGAACCTGGTATGTGATCGACACGCCGAGCTCTTCTCCGTTTTCAAGAAGCTTATGAAATTGCGGAATATACTCTTTTTGCGTAATCAGCAATATATCCGTAATTCCCGCTTCTTCCAGCTTCATGATCGACCAGTAAATCATCGGGTACGGACCGACAGGGAGTAAATGCTTATTAACCGCTTTCGTCAGCGGCATAAGGCGCGAGCCGGTGCCTCCGGCTAAGATAACACCTTTCACATGAACACTTCCTTACGTGTGGTTTTATCACAAATCATAAAGAATCGCCGCCGCCCGTTTGATGCCTCTCCCGTCAACCAGCGGCGTTCCGTTCTGATGAAGCCCGAGCCGTCTCGGATAATCAGCAGACAGCTCAGACATATGCCGAGCGAGCACGTCCGCCGGGGTGTGTTCTCCCAGGCCGAGATGAACAGCGGCGCCCCGTGCGGCGAATTTTTCAGCCGTCACGGTTTGATGCGCCACTTGAGAAAGAACGATGCAGGGCACACCCGTACAAATGGTTTCATATAAAGTGATGCCGCCGGACACGACGGCCATATCAGCCCTCGTAAGAAGCGCGGCCATGTCATTTGTCTGCCTTACCATCTCGGCATAAGGCATTTGCGCGATAAGCGTGCGCACGTCATCAGCGTGAGCCGCGGCGCCGCCCATGGCGATAATCACTTGTTTTCGCTGAATATCCGGAATCCGGCGGCATGCTTCCATCACTTTAAAAACAAGCTTCCTCGGGTCGCTTCCTCCTAAAGAAACCAAAATGGTCCGGCATTCTTTTCTCAGCTGATAGTGCTGTTTGGCTTTTTCAAATTCCGGATGAAGAATGATATATTCCGGGCCTTCATATATAACGGCTCTGCCCATTTTCATCGTCCGGCTTTTCAGCCTGCCGTATATGCCGTTTATGACGGCATCACATAAATGAATGACATGCTCCCGCTTTTCTTCAAATAAGACGATGCGTGCCGATGAATGCCGCCTGATTTCTTCAAGCCAGTCACACGGCATATCGAGCAGGTCGAATATGAGCAGGTCAGGAGCCTGCCTGTTTATTTCCCGGACAATAAATTCCTTCTGTCCCTTGTCGGGCTTGATGATCACTTCCCATTGATCAGCAGACAGGTATGAAGAAGCCTCTTTATTGGTGTAAAACGTGATTGAGCATTTATTCAAAATGGCGCCGGCAAGCAGCTTCATCCTGACGGCGTGGCCCATACCGATTTCACGGCCCCCATCTGCGAATATCAAAACCCGCATCCTAATCAGCCTCTTTTTGCCGGATCATTTGATTAATGGCCCTGAGCCCAGGATCGCTATTCAGCAGATGAATCAATGCTTTTGCCGGAATATCAGGGTGCGAGCCTGCTTTTTCGTACAGCTCGCGGGCCAGCCTGTAGTCCTCTTCGGTATCGACGGTCAGCCGCAAATGAGGAGCCCGGAGTTCCTGCGGGGGTTCAGGAAAGAGCAGCCGGTACCTCTCAGGAGATTCTCTAATCAAAAGCGTGACATGCTCCTGATATTTGTCCGCCAGCGTTTTGTCGGCATTGATCTCCGTTAGGAGGCGCGCGTTAACCGCCTCTCCGCCGATGCCGAGCGGCGTATCGCTGATATACGTGTAGTCTGCGTGCTGGTCTGAGTGCGATTGAATCAGGACATCAAGCAGCGAAGGGTCGACAAACGGGTTATCCCCAGTCAGTCTGACTGCGATGGCCGGTTTTACTTGTTCAATGACTTGCGCAAACCGGTCAAGCACGCGCTGTTCGCTGCCCCGATGCACCCGGTAGTGCTTGCTGAGACAGTGCGCGTACAGAATGTCGTCGGTCTTGCTGTCGGACGTGGCCACAATCAGATTATCCCGCGCTTGATCATAATACGCGCTTTGCCGAACCCTTTTGACAATCATATCGAGGATGGTATACCCGCCGATCGGTTTCAGCACTTTGCCGGGAAGACGCCCGCTCCCCATCCGCGCCTGAATGATGAACAAAATGTCAGTCATCATCATAAGAGCTGCCTTTCGTCAAAAGGTCATCCCAAGTGATACCCGTGTCGGCAGGGATATCCCTGACCGCACGCGCCCCGTCAATTAAAAGCTCAAAATACCTCGGGTGAAGCCCCTGCGGTTTTTGGCCGGGACGAAGGACGGCAAGATTATCCGCCGTAAAACATTCGCCTTTTTGAATCGGCGCTGTTGAAAAAATGCCTCTGTAAGCGAATTTTCTGATATCCCCTTCAATCGGTGTCGTGGTCTTATGGGAGCTTCCCGACAGCATTTCCGGCACCGGAGCGTGATGCCCCTGCCGCAGCTCTTCTTCAACTGACCGGATCGCCGCCACCATTTCTTTTAATTCATCCGGGTTGAGGGCGAAGGAATGATCAGCGCCGGGCAGATTTTTGTCGATTGTAAAATGCTTTTCAATCAGTTTCGCTCCGAGCCTGACAGCCGTGCACGGCACGTCATACGGGTGGGCGCTATGGTCGGAAAAACCGATCACAGCATCAGGGAAAGCGGCGGCAAGCATAGGAATGACGCTCAGATTGCTGTGTTCGGGCGGAGCGGGATATTTCGCCACACAGTGCATGATCGCAATTTCTTTGTTCCCCTCGCCGGTAATGGTTTGATAAGCCTCCTGAATATCTGAAATATCAGCGCCCGCGGTTGAAAAGATAATCGGGGTCTTCAGCCCCGCCACATATTTCAATAACGGCAGATGGTTCAGTTCGTAGGAGGCGATTTTAAAGGCCGGCGGGGAAGTCGCATAGAGTAAGTCGGCAGAGCCTTCGTCACATACCGTGCTTAAAAACAGCACGCCTTTTTTCTTACAATATTCAAGCAGCGGTTCGATCCATTCAGCGGGCATTTCCATTGATTGCACGAGCGAAAAAATAGAGACGTCTTTTCCCGCAGCGGTTTTGTATAGACCGGGGTCTTTCTGATACATTTTGTCAGCCTGAAACATTTGGAACTTGACCGCATCCGCACCGGCCTCACTGGCCGCGTCTATCAATTCAAACGCCTGGTTCAGTTTTCCGTCATGATTAATCCCGGCTTCGGCGATAATGAAAACGGGCGATTCTCCGCCGATTGACTTCGATCCGATTTTGCATGATGCCATCAGTCCGCCCCCTTCCCGGGCCACACATGATAGTAATAATAAGATGCATCCGCTTTAAAGCCCATTCGTTCATACAGCCGGATGGCTCTTACATTGTGGAGCTGCGTGCCCGCTGATACAGTCTTATGCTGAAAGCGCAGTGATTGTTCAATAATGCGCGCCACTAAATGGTATCCCGCTCCTTTTCCTTCAAATCCAGGCTTTACCGCCATCAGATCAAGGACGAATTCATCGCCTTTAGAAAGCCCCTGCACAAAGCCCACGGTCTCTCCCTTATATTTGGCGGCGAATTGTAACGAAGCCCTGCCTTCCGCGTTATTCCGCGCCCATTCTTCAAACAGGCGGTTTGCACTTTCATAGCTGAGATGGGGGTCCTGGTAATACCTGCTTTTTGTAAAGGCATCTCGTGCCAGCCGGCTGATCGCTTCCGCGTCGCCGGGTCCGGCTTCTGCAATCTCAAATGGCGGCGTGCTGTTAAATACACGCACCGGGCTGACGAGTTTGAACAGACTCCCGACAAAACAAGCATTTGGAAGCTGCTGCACGACCTGCATCGCGCCGACATCCTCAGCCGGTATTTTAATAAATATAAAATCAGTGCCGTCCGCCCGCCTTGACGCGTAAAATTCCTGAAACAGCCTTTTGAGCTGACCGGTGCTGTTTGCGGCTGCAAGCTTCACATTGATGATATTTTTTTGGAACAATTGACTTTCCCACGAAGAGCTCTCATATAAAATCACGCCTTGAAGGCTGTTTTCTTCCAATAAACAGAGTGACGACTCATAGGCCTCCGGCTGAATGCCCTTCTGTTGCAGAAAAGCTTGAATCACATCCTGTGCAAGATTTCTCTTCAGTCTGTACACCTAATCAGCCCCTTTGATGATATCCGTAACGGCCGCAATGACGTATTCAACGTCGTCATCTGTCATTGACGGATAAAGAGGGAGTGATACGGTGCGGTGATAATACGCGGCCGCGGCCGGAAAATCAGTTTCCTTATATCCGTACGTTTTTTGATAATACGGGTGAAATGGAACCGGAATAAAATGAACGCTTGTGCCGATGTTATATTGATCTTTTAAAGCGGAAATCAGATCGTTCCGGCTGATCCCGGTTTCCTGCTCCTCTATTTGAAGAACATACAAATGCCATGCATGCCGCCCGTCATCACTGACATAAGGGACGGTCAGCCCTTTCATGTCTCTGAAAGCGTCCTGGTAGCGGCTTGCAATTTCAGCCCTTCTTTGCTGCATGCTGTCAATCCGTTTCAGCTGGTGAAGCCCAAGCGCTGCCTGAAGGTCAAACATATTCATTTTGTAGCCGGGCGCTTCGACCTCGTAATACCAGCTTCCGTTTGAAGAATAGCGGTTCCACGCGCCTTTGCTCATGCCGTGCAGGCTGAGCACCCTGATCTGATCGGCAAGCCTGTCATCATCGGTCGTCAGCATGCCGCCTTCACCGGTTGCCAGGTTTTTTGTCGCGTAGAAACTGAATGCCGTCGCGTCCCCGATTGATCCGACCATTTTCTGTTTATACGTGGTGTACACGGCATGTGCGGCATCCTCTAAGACAAACAGCTGATGCTTTTCGGCGATGGCCAGAATCCGATCCATATCACACGACTGGCCGGCGAAATGAACGGGCACAATCGCCTTTGTCCGCGGGGTGACGGCCGCCTCAATGTTCTCAGGGTCGGCATTCAGTGTAAGCGGGTCAATATCAACAAACACCGGAACGGCGCCTGTATGCACGATGGTATTGGCTGTTGAACTGAACGTCACGGCAGACGTGATGACCTCGTCGCCGGGACCGATTCCTTTCGCTTTCAAGGCCAAAAACAAAGCGGCGGTACATGAGTTCAGCGCGATCGCGTGCTTTGCTCCCGTCCAGGCGGCAAAAGCTTTTTCAAACGCCTCCACTTTCGGTCCCTTTGAAAGCCAGCCCGTTTCTAGCGTATCAATAACCTCCTGAATTTCGTCCTTCCCGATCATGGGCAATGAATAGGGAAGAAAAGCTGATCTTTTTTGCACCATTTTCTTTGCGCTCCTATCGTTTTTATGAAGAGTCAGCCTTTCTGAAGCCGACTCCGGTTTTTTCCTGAAGCACCTGACATAAAGCCGCAAGCGAATCCTGAACCGGGTAGTTCGCCGCGATAAAAGCCCGGCGCGCCTGTTCCGCCTTTTGATATGCTGCGGGGCTTTCGCATACCCGGATTAATTCCTGAGCCAGTGCCTGCGGGTCCTCAAAGGCAAATTCCCCGAGTGAATGATAATAAGGGTATTGGCGGGTTCCCGCTGATTTTCCGATCAGCACGGGTTTTTGAAACAGCATCGCTTCAAGACCGACCGTTGATGTCTGCGTCACCGCGGCGTCAACATACGGAAGAATATCGTAAAGCCCCATTTCTTTCTTGATGATTTTGCCGGCTTTGTATTTCCGCAGCACCTGGTTGTAAGCATCCAGCTTGTTTTTGCCGATTTCCCACGGATGCGGTTTAATAATGAGCTGCATGTTCTTATGCTTGACAAGTTCATCAAGCACCCCCGTGTAAAAGTCATCAGAGAACGGCTGCGTGGCGATCAGCACCGTCCGCTGCGACGGGAGAAAGGAAAGCTTGCGGTAAAACGTGTCTTTATCTATCGGTTCTCTTGAGAAGATCTCATCGAAGCGGGGATGCCCCGTGATGATGATTTGTTCGTCCCTGCAGCCTTTCGCTTTATACCACTCCGCTTCATAAGCCCCGAATACAGCCTGGTAGTCCGTAAACACGGGCAGAAACGCTTCATCTCCCATGAGGGCACCGTGCTGAAGACAGATGCTGACGGCGTTTTTTTTCGCGCACATCAGCGCCAGCACACGGCTGTAAATATCCTCTGTCGTGCCGACCACAACGGCGGAAATGGGCTCAGCCGTAAACAAACTATCAAGCGCATCAATCGTTTCAATAAATAACGGAATATCTTTATATAATCGCTCCTGAAATTCTCTGTTTCCGAAAGCGGGATGGCTGTGCAGCTCTTTCAGAATGGCATGGGCTTTTTCAATATAGGGGACGGGGTTCCCTTTTTGGCCCATTCCCGCCAGTTCCAATTTGCAGATAACGGGAAGCCCGTGATGGTCAGGCAGACTCCATCTCGCCAGTACCGCTGTTTTTGCCGGATCAAACTGCCGGTAATTTTCCTCGGTGAACCGAAGATGGTCGAAATGCAGAATGAGTTTTCCGTTTACCGGTTTCTCACCTGTTTTCTTAATGGATTGCTTCTTTTGATCAAAATAAGACTGAATATCGGCTTCAGGAATATGCCGGGCAGCGGAACCGAAAAGCTCTGGGTTCTGTTCCATGCTCTCCCGAAGCGCCGGACTGATATATTGATAAAAATTACTGATCAATGCGAGCGGAATGTCTTTGTAGCGAAGTGAGTGAAAAAGGTCAATATACTGCCGGTACAGCACCCAATAGTTCGCTAAGTATGCCGACAAGCCCTCACCCCTTTCCAAGCTTTTTTAATGATTCCCTCAGCTCCCGGCACGTGGCCTGCTGCGGAAGGCTGCTCACAAACTCATTTTTTTCCGCCGCGAAAAGCTGATAATGAATGGATTGATCGGTAATATAATTGATATCAAGCTCCTCAGAAATCGGATAAAACGGATAAAAATGATTCACTCTCCAGAAGAAACGGGCATCACCGATGCGGTAAAACGCGGGGCTTTCATCCCAATAGGAACCGAATGCCGATTTGACCTGTTCCAGCACGGAAAACCGATGCATGACTGAGCAATGGTCAATGGCGCACGGCGCATTCCATACGATCCGGTCGGCAGGCCTGGCCGTTTCCTTCACCGTCTCCTTCTGCTGATTCAGATGATAGGTTTTGGAACTTGAATACACAACGGCTTTTTCCGGGTCGTCATCAAGCTCTTTCACCATTTTCTCAAGCCGGTCCGGCACATATGTGTTGTCGTCGGTCGCATACGTCACGTACTCGCCCTCCGCCATTTCTATTGCCTGATTAATCAAGGCGGCGTAGCGTGTTTTTTCCGTCCTTTCTTTGACGCCCGATACATCGCTTTGATAAAACCGGACGCGGGGATCGGTGAGAAAAGGGCGTATTTCCGCCAATGTCGCTTCATTTGAGTTGTCATCCATAATAAAAAGCTCAAAGTCTGTAAACGTCTGGGACAGAATACTTTTAATAGAGCGGGCCACATAGTCACTTTTGTTATAGCTCGTCATGATCACTGACACTTTAGGCAACTCGTCACCCCCTTTACGTACCTGAAACTACCGCTATCATATGTTTCTTATGTCAAAGGTGCGCTAGGGTTACAGACTATTGTGTGAAAAGTCAGCTTTTCTTCACAAAAAAAAGCCGGCTTTGATGGCCGGACGAAAGGAAGCGTGTTTCTTTTTTTTGCATAAATCTTTCTATGGGCTCATATGGTGGAATAGATAAAAACGGCAGCCGATTTGAAGGCTGTCTGATACTTGTCAGGAGGTTCCAGCACCAAGAGGTTTTCATCAAAGGAGGAACAATATGAAACCGAAAAAGAATCAATATCAGCAAATGCAGGGGATGGGGATGGGAATGGATATGCAGGGATACCAGCCGCAGCTCGGGCCTAATCCTTATCCGCAGCCTCAGGGCCAAGGATCACAGATGATGCCGATGCAGCAGCAAATGCCAATGCCGATGCAGCAAAGCCAGCAGGGCTTCGGCGGAGGGTTCTCCGGCCAGCCGCAGCAGCAGGGCGGCGGGTTTCAGATCCCGTCGGGGCCATCATCATCACAAAGCGTTCCCGGCATGCTGCCGATTGAAGAATCATACATTGAAAATATTCTGCGGTTGAACCGGGGCAAAACGGCGACGATTTATATGACATTTGAAAACAGCAAAGAATGGAATTCAAAGATTTTCCGCGGTGTGATTCAGGCGGCGGGGCGTGACCATATCATTATCAGCGACCCGAAAACGGGCACCCGCTATCTGCTTTTGACCATTTACCTTGATTACATCACGTTTGATGAAGAAATTGCTTATACTTATCCGTTCTCCATGTCTTCCTATTCTCCGAGATAAAGCAAAAAGCCAATCGCTCACTTGGCAGAGGATTGGCTTTTTTTCTTTATAAATATTTGACGGCTGCGACGATAATCATAATCCATGAAATAATAAACGCCACGCCGCCGAGCGGTGTAATCGCTCCGAGAATAGAAATCTGAGTCACGCTCAATACGTACAGGCTCCCTGAAAACAGAACGATGCCCGCAAACATCAGCCAGCCTGCAACCGAAACGCTGCCTGCGCCGGAGAGCTTCTCGGCCAAAAAGGCGACAGCCAGAAGGCCGAGCGCGTGATACATATGATATTGCACGCCTGTGTGCCATACCTGCAGATATTTATCGGGGATTTTCCCTTCAAGCCCGTGTGCGCCGAAAGCGCCCAGCGCCACTGCCAATAAGGCGTTAATCGCGCCCAGAATAATAAACACTTTCATCTATTTTCTCCCGCCTTTTCGTTAAAGTTTCCATTTCAATCATAACCCAACATCGGCAAAATTCAACGTCCGTCCTCCGATGACACGAGATTGTCGGATTTTTTCCTTTTGATAAGCTGGGTTCGGTCAATCGCGATCGCCAGCAGCGTCCCCAGCACAAGGCCGTTGCTTAAGAGCGAAATCAGGATCGGATGCATCCCTGATAATGCGCTCTCCGGCACAAACATCACCCCGACTCCCGTGAGGAGCGCCAGACCGATAATGGAACGGATTCGTTTTTGCTCCGCTTTCTCATAAGAGTCAAACTCTGTAAAGGCAAGACCCGCCATTGTTGAGAAAACGACGAAGTTTACCGCAAAGCCGACAGGTGAGGGCAGACTCGCAAACGCATTCATAAATAATGGGATCATACTGATGATGATGACAAATACACTTCCTAAAAGAAACGGCTTTTTCGAAGGAAGCTTCGTCGTCTCAATAAAACCGGCCGCTCCTGAGATCGGCACAGGCGCAATGCCTCCCGACAGCCCGCTTAAAAGGTGGCTGATCGAGGCCGCAAACCCGGCCGGACGCTCACGCCGCTTCCCCACGGTGCCGCCGAATTTTTTCACAGCTGCTTCAACAACTCTGATGCTCGCAAGCATATTGACAATCAAAAGCACTGTAATGAAGAGTGACGTAATGATCAGACCGCTGTCGAACGAAGGTTTTCCAAACGGAAAGAGAGTCGGAAGCTGAATCATGCGGTCCGGTATTTGAATCGGTCTGGCAGCGCCGAAGACGGCAAACAAGATCCATCCGCCGGCAAGCGAAAGAAGAATCGCATACTGCCTTAAAAAAGTAACATTTGATCGGGACATGATGAACATCGCAGCCGTCACAACCATGGCGAGCCCGAAGACAAGACCGTCGACGCTGTTTTTTAAATAGCCGATGCCCAAAAGGCCTTTTACAATCGGCTGACTCAGCTGCATGACCAAAAGCAGCAGATACACGCCCGTCACTACCGGTGTAAACAATACGGCCAGCCGTTCAATCACTTTAAAAAGGCTGAACAAAAAGAAAAAGACAGCGCTTAATAACAGCGCCCCCTGCAGCGCCCGCAGCGTCTCGCCGAATGTCGCAAACACCGTGCCCGTCAATCCGCCGTAAATCGTGTATACGCCCCACCATAAGCCTGCCGGGCTTTCATTAATCGGCAGACGATGGCCTTGAAGACATTGGATGACCGCAGCGACGCCAAGCACAAAAAATGTGCTCTGAATCAATGCGGCAGAATCGGCATGGTTCAAGTGATATGATTGTGCGATGGCGACAGGAACCACAATTGCAGCCGCAATCATGAATGCCGTCCATTGCAATCCCCCGAGTATCAGTTTCAAATCAATCAACCTCTCCTGTTAAAAATCGAAAATGGAATCCCCGTTTCCGTCTTCCTCACGTTCGTCTTTCGCTTTTTTCTGATATTGGCTCAGCCCGGCGCTGCCCATCATTTTTTCAAGCAGCAGCGGGTCTGTCGAAGGTGACGCGGAAGGCTTCGTCGCCGCTTTCGGAATCGGATTCTGCACAGGCGCCTGAGCGGTGTGCGTCTGGGTGCCGAGCACGACGTCACACAAAGAGCGGATGGCGGCCGCGTGCATTTTGACATCCTCTGCGCGGGATGCCGTTTTCGCCTGCCTCAGTTCTTCTTCCATCTTCTGAATCAAAGCAGAGATATGTATGTTCATGAGTAAATCCTCCAGCAGTAATTTGTCTTCTTCCTGCATTTTATCAAATTTCTGAACCAATCGCAGAATTGAGTTTGTTATTTTTTCTGACAGCATACTGCCGGGAACGTCAAAAAAGACGCTTCCGCCGGGCGGAAGCGTCTCAAAACACCATTTATTGCGGCAAGTCGGGAATGCACCAGTCGATCGGCTGTTCCCCCATTTTTTCAAGGGCGGCGTTTGTCCGGGAAAACGGTCTGCTCCCGAAAAAACCGTTCCTTGCCGAAAACGGGCTCGGATGAGTCGATTCGATAATAATGTGTTTCGATGTGTCAATACGCTCTTTTTTCATCTGTGCGTGACGTCCCCACAGGATAAAGACGATCGGCTTTTCTCTTTCATTCACCACATCAATGATACGGTCAGTGAGCCGCTCCCACCCCTTGCCTTTGTGGGAATTGGCCTGACCGCGGCGAACCGTAAGCACTGTGTTTAACAAAAGCACTCCCTGCTCCGCCCAGCTGACAAGCGATCCGTGATTCGGTACGGGGCAGCCGATATCATCCTGAAGCTCTATGAAAATATTTTTCAAAGACGGCGGCTGTCTGACGCCGGGCTGAACGGAAAAACTAAGCCCGTGCGCCTGTCCGGGCCCGTGATACGGATCCTGTCCGAGAATGACCGCTTTTACATCCTCATAGGACGTATAATGCAAGGCATTAAAAATATCATGGCTGTCAGGATACACCGTTTGGCTGCGGTATTCTTGTTTCAGCATCTCTCTCAGCTCTTGATAATACGGTTTGTCGAATTCATCTTTCAGCTGATTCCACCAGCTGTCCTTTAAAAGCTGTTTCAAACTGTCCGTCCCCCTTATGAAGTGTGCAGTCTTGAATAGACGGGCTTTCCGTCCCACACAATGTCCGTCGGCGCCTCCCGCCTCTTCATGTCCGGCTCTTCAAGAAGAACCGCGAAATTTTTCGTCGGGAGCTCCCCAAGCCCGTGCTTTTCGCTTAGCCGGTCTAAGTACTGCTTCCGTTTTGCGCCGAGGTCCGCAGACTGATTGCCGCCTCCCTCAAAAAACGCATATATGACGCTCGCGCAAGGAACACGCTTCACACGGTGCTGTTTCGCAGCGCGCAAATAAAAATCCCAGTCCCAGTAATTATGGACATCCGGATCAAAATATCCTAACGTGTCATGCAGAGAACGCCTGTACATGCTGCCTGACGGGACATACGTGGAAAACACCCGCATATCCTCATAATCGGCCGTATAGGCGAATGGCTTTCGTGAAACCGGAAATCTCGTGTTGTCCCGTTCTTCAAATGACACAATTTCCGCATCCGAATGAACCAAGTCGGCATCATCGAGCTCAGCCGCCATTCTTTCCAAATGGCCCGGCGTAATGAAATCATCATCATCGCACAGCATGATACAATCACCTGACGCTTTTTTCACACCGGCGTTCCGCGCTTCCACATGTCCGGCATTCTGTTCTAAATCAATCATCTGAATCGGCAGATCGCTGTACAGCTTTTTCGCCTCCTCGACTGATTCCCCGGCATCATTTACGATGATTACTTCATAAGGCTTTACGGTCTGCCTGGAAATCGACTCCAGCAGCTCACATAAAGCCGGAATCCGATTATACGTGACTATGACAATTGATATATTCATGATCCGCTCCTTCTGCTTTTTCTCATGTTCTATTAAAACATAAAGCGGCGGAGAGATCAGGGGGGATTTTTGATTTCAGCCCATTCAGAAACAAATCATGGTCATGCCCGCCAGCAAAACCAGAATGATCAGAAGATCTCCCCAAACGGCGCAAACCGCCTTGGCATTAAGTCTGCCCGCCTCCATGACATTCCAAAGTTTTGATTGATAAACAGGCACCAACACCATCGCATAGCACGTGCACAAACAGACAAAAGCCGGCGGGACGAGCGCGCATCCCTCACTGTCAAATCATTCCTCTAAGCCTTTCGTATTGTGATCGGGAGTAAATCTAACTATAATGAGGTATAAAACACTGATGGAGGCCATTGATATGTCAATGCACAAAGCACTTACTATTGCCGGTTCTGATTCCAGCGGCGGCGCGGGAATTCAGGCCGATTTAAAAACATTTCAAGAAAAAAACGTATACGGAATGACGGCTTTGACCGTTATCGTAGCGATGGACCCGGAAAACAGCTGGGATCATCAAGTATTTCCGATAGATGCCGGCACGATCCGCGCACAGCTTGCGACGATCGTTGACGGAATCGGCGTAGACGCCATGAAAACGGGCATGCTTCCTACCGTGGAGATCATTGAGCTTGCGGCGAAAACGATTAAAGAAAAACAGCTGAAAAATGTCGTTATCGATCCGGTCATGGTCTGCAAAGGAGCGAACGAAGTGCTGTATCCGGAGCACGCCGAAGCGCTGCGCACCCAATTGGCCCCGTTGGCAACCGTCATCACGCCAAACCTGTTCGAAGCAAGCCAGCTGAGCGGCATCGACGAATTAAAAACGGTGGAAGACATGAAAGAAGCGGCCAAGAAAA
The DNA here is from genome assembly GCF_059831465.1 of Bacillus sp. 5RYD7K. NCBI lineage: Bacteria > Bacillati > Bacillota > Bacilli > Caryophanales > Bacillaceae > Bacillus > Bacillus sp. 5RYD7K. The sequence goes on along the minus strand of NZ_CP191200.1, from coordinate 1,115,385 downwards.
TTCACGAACTCGGCGCGAAATATGTATTAATTACAGGCGGAGGCAAGCTGAAACATGAAAAAGCGGTCGACGTGCTGTATGACGGGGAAACCGCGGAAGTATTAGAAAGCGAAATGATTGATACGCCTTACACGCACGGAGCCGGATGCACATTCTCCGCCGCCGTTACGGCAGAATTGGCCAAAGGCGCTGAAGTGAAGGAAGCCATCTACGCGGCAAAAGAATTTATCACCGCTGCCATTAAAGAGTCCTTCCCGCTGAACCAATACATCGGTCCGACTAAACATTCGGCGATGCGTCTTAGCGGAAAATAAAATAAATATCCCCCTCATCACCGAGGGGGATTATTTCATTTTTTTCGCAGATGAACGTAAAAACATCTCAATCGATTGCACAAACAGCGCATATTCCTTCATCTGTTCATATGTATGGCTCAGCCGATCACTCCATTCGTTGTGCGGCTCGGCTCTCTTGAGCATGCGTTTCAGCTGAAGCAATACTTCTTTATATTCTTCCCGCTTATCTTCCACTTGCTCCGCGGTTTTGATAAGTAAACATTTCGGCGTCATCTTCTGATTTTTCAAAACTGAGAAAACAACTCCTTTTATTCCTGAAAATAGTAGTCTTTCGTTTGAAGATTAGCACAGATGGCATAGGTTTCACATAAGAAAAAAGAACGATTTTCTACAAAAGTGTCCAAATAGAGGCAGTTATTTCCGTTCTTCCTCTCGATGTAACCGTTACCTCATCATTTCCCGGGAAAGGAAAATATCTGGCGCTGAATACCTCTTCTCCGTCATTTAAAAACAATTCGATGGAGGATGCATCCAAAAAGAGCTGGACGGAACGCACCTCACTGATGGCGCAGCTTCTCGTTTCTTTTTCTTCTCCGCTGAAAGCTGTGCGCTCCAGCACGGCAAGCCCCTCTTCCTGATGAAACATAAACCGGGCCGCGCCCCGAATAGAGATTTCAAAACCCGATTCATGAGTCATGTCTTCCAGCAGCACTTCAGCCCGGGACACCTCTTTCACCGGGAGGGTTTCTGATGAGCGATTCAATTGAAGACGGCGCTTTTGCTCATCCGTGCGCCGTAATTTCATTTCCTGAAGCGGACGCTGTATGATTCTGCCGTTTGACAGTGAAAGCTCTCTCGGCATCGTCAAGCAGTGAACCCAGTGATACGCATGTGTCGGATGTTTGTCCTCCTGCTGATCGGGGACGCCCATCCACGCGAACAGAATCCTCCGTCCCTTATCGTCTTCCAGCGTCTGCGCCGCGTAAAAATCAAATCCTCTGTCAAGCTCCGTGAATTCACCGTGCTTAAACTCAAGCGGCTCTGTATCCAGTCTGCCGAGGAAATAGCCCGCCTGATGGCTGTTATGATATTTGATCCCGTCAGCGTCAAGCCCCTGCGGACATACGAGCAGCACGTCGGTTCCGTCCAAAGAAAACAAGTCCGGGCATTCCCACATATAGCCGAATGACCCGAGACCGCCGGAATCCGCCCCCGCAATCGCACCGAGAAACGTCCAATCCTTCAAGTTCTCTGATGTGAACAGCACAGCGCTTCCGGTGAGATTTTCTGTCTGCGCGCCGAGCACCATGTAATACGTCCCGTCCTTCTTCCAAACCTTCGGATCACGGAAATGAGCGGTATAGCCTTCCGGGAGACGCGCAACGACTCCTTTTTTTTCAAACACTTTTCCGTCTTCGGATACGGCCAGGCATTGATATGTTTCACGGTTGCCTTCTCCGTCACGGACATTGCCTGTGTACAACAGGCAGAGCCGGCCGTCTTTTTCAATGGCGCTTCCGGAATAACAGCCGTTCTTGTCATACCATTCGCCCGGCGCAAGCGCGATTTCTTCCTCTTTCCACTCAACAAAATCCTTCGTCGTCACATGCGCCCAAAATTTCGCGCCATGCCCCGTATGAAATGGCTGCCATTGAAAAAACAAGTGATACTCGCCGTTCCATTGGATCACGCCGTTCGGATCGTTTAAAAGCCCGACCGGCGGCATAATATGATAGTTCTGGCGGTACGGATCTTTTGCAGCGGTTTCTCGGCGCTTCTTTTTTGCTTCCTCAGCCTGCATGCGCAGCTCTTGATCCAGTGTACTCATTTGGCGGCCTCCTTTTCTTTAGCTCCCATAATGTAAGCGGCAATAAACGCCGTCACAGAGGCGATGCCCATTCCGATCAGGTAGTTTATGAGATTTCCTAAACCGAGTGGTGCCGTGATGGCAATCATCGGGATTCCGCTCAGACCGTAGGCATTGGCGGCGACACCGGTCACCACGACATAGGCGCCTCCCAGCGCTCCGCCGATCATTCCCGCGATAAACGGCTTGCGGTATCTAAGGTTCACCCCGAAAATGACGGGCTCGGTTACGCCGAGAAAAGCGGAAAACGCGGCAGGCAGAGCGATTTCTTTCATCTTCACTTTTTTCGTCAGGAAAAATACAGCCAGTCCCGCCGCGCCCTGGGCGACATTTGCCATCGACCAGATAGGAAGGATATAGTTTCTGCCCAAATCAGCGATGAGGCCGGCCTCAATCGCATGAAAGCTGTGATGCACACCGGTAAGCACAATAAGCGGATAAGCCCCTCCGAAAAGAAGTCCTGCAACAATGCCCGCATGATCATACACATACATCAGCGAGACGGTAATGCCTGATCCGATTGCCCTGCCAAGCGGACCGATTGCGATAAAGGTGATAAATCCGGTCACAATCACCGTGACAAACGGCGTGACCAATAAATCTAAAGCGTGAGGCACAATTTTCCTCGTGCCTTTTTCCACCTTGCTCATAATATAAACGGCTAACAGTACGGGGATGACCGTTCCTTGGTAGCCGAGAAGCGCAATGTGGAAGCCGAAGAGTTCCATAAAATCAGGCGCTGAATCCGCAAGCCCCCATGGGTTCAAAAGCACCGGATGAATCATAATTCCGCCGAGCACCGCCCCGAGATAGGGATTTCCGCCAAATTCCTTTGCCGCGCTGAACCCGATGAATATGGGCAGAAAGAGAAAAGCCGCGCTTGAAAACATATTGAGAAGAATAAACATTGGAGATTGTTCAGACACCCAATGAAAGGCCTTCATCATGCCGAGCAGTCCCATTAAAAGACCGCTTGCCACGATAGCTGGAATGATAGGAACGAATATGTTAGACAGTGTTTTCGCCAATCTTGCGGCCGGGTTCAGCTTTTTTTTCGCTGCGTCCTGATGGGTCTCGCGATCTTCCCGCCCCAAATCGGCTTCTTTTGAAAAAGCGTCATACACTTTATTCACGAGCCCGGTGCCGAATATAATCTGATATTGTCCCGAGCTGCTGAAAGCCCCTTTTACGCCTTCTATTTCTTCAATGCCGGCCTGGCTGATCTTCTGTTCATCCTGAATGACGAGCCTGAGCCGCGTCGCGCAATGTGTCGCGCTGATGACGTTTGATTCCCCTCCGATATGTTTAATAAGCTGTTTTGCCGTTTTTTGATAATCCATTACGTTTCCCCCTTTCCAAAATCAAAAAAGACCTAAAATTCGCCAACGAAAAAGGTCAGTATGATCCCTTTTTCATGTACGCAAATTTTAGGTCTTGCCTGCATAACCAGTCACAATCCCGCCGGATTCAGTTTTATAATGCGCTATCATTTTATTTCATGACAGCGCTTTCGTCAATATATTTTCAAAAAAAAGTCTGTTTCTCCAAACAGACACGTTATTCCGGGGTTTTTTGAAGACGCTGGACATGCAGCGTAATATAGCCGGCCTCGGATTCCGGCAGTTCCAAATCATATTCATTTTTTAAAAACGCCGCCAGTTCAAGCGCACACCGATAAGCAAACGGATACTTTTTTTGGATGAAATAAAGCATCTCCTCGTCCATGGAGTGAAGAGCTTCATTTGAATCCAACCGGCTGACCGCATACCGCAAGTGCGTGACGAGGCGCTGATAGGAAATACTGTCTTCATCAACCTTCTGTTCAAAAAAGGATTCGATCTTTTCGATCATTTCTTTGATCATGGTTGTATGCTTCATCGCCGAATACATGCTTTTGGCATCCGCCTTGGCAGTGTGGATATGAAGCGCGATATACCCCGCCTCATCGTCAGGCAATGATATACCGAGGGTTCGTTTCACGTGTTCGACCGCCCAACGGCCGATTTCATATTCTTTTTTATAGAGCGCCTTAATTTCATGAAGCAATCGGTTATGCACCTGAAAGCCGTTTTGAATCCTTTCGATCGCAAAGGATAAATGGTCCGCCAGCGCAATGTGGATATGATCACTCAAAGGCGCCGCAAGCTCTCCCTCCGCATGGCTGATGATATCCTCAGCCGCTTCTATATGCTCTTCGGGAAGCGTTTCTAACACTTGTTTGAACTTTTCATTTTCGTCGTGCACGACAAATATTTTTTCAATTTTATGTTTTTGAATCACATCATTTTTTCTCTTTTGAAAAGCGATTCCGGGCCCCATTACGATCTTTTCCCGTCCGTCTTCTTTTATTAACGCCGCATTGTTATTTAATACTTTGTCTATTCTCAAGAGGTTCGCTCCCGTTCATATGTTTAGTGGGATTGTACCCTCTTTTTCATATGATGTAAAGGCACCGGACCTGCACGCTCCTGTTTCGGCAATTCTTTGCGGACCGGCACCCACCGGTTTTTATCCAGCCTGCCGCAGGCCGATTTCGTCTCATCGGTCAGATCCGCCGATCGGACTCGGCTCACAAACGAAAATGCCCCAGCCGTCCGTTTCGCTTTCATATGATAGACAGCTTGGTTTCCGTACACAGCGGCTAATTGATATTTTCCGTTACCCGGCGCCATCCAGTTCATCAGAAAGACCATCCACACCCGTAAAGATACCAGCAAACGTTTCATTGCAAATCATCCCTCCGCTTCTTTTTGACAGACAGCTTGTTCGCAGGCCTGTTTTCTCTCCGCTTTAACGGAAAAGGCGGCCGATCCTTCTCCGCTAAAAACTAGCGGGTCTAGCAACCCTATGACTCTATGATAGACGCGGCCGGGCGAATTGTTTGTCACAATATGAGTGAAAAAACAAACTAGTTTTCAGAAGTTTTGTTGAAAGCTGATGGAAATGACCTGAAAAATGGAGAAGCGGTTAAAAAAAGTTATACACACTTTATCCCTTGGTTAAGCACAGCTTAAACACAGGTGATATCCACATATCCACAAAACCGATCTATATTTTGTATAGGAACATTAGTTCCCAACAATATATATACACAAATTTATTCAGTTATACACAGGATTCTGTGTATAACTCCCTCCTTATTCACAGACCAATTTCCAGAAATGAGTCCTATGTCACAAGGAATATTTTGAATTTTCGAGAAATATATACTAGATTTCTAATTTAGATAAAGAAAAAGGGGGAAACACGATTGAAAAAAGGAATCATCCGTTATCTTCTTCCGGCTTTTGTCTTATCCTTTACCTTATCCACAAGTTCACAGGCGGCGCCGGCTTCAAAATCTCAAGCACCTGACCTTGAGAAGGCAGAGGTGTTCGGTGACATTGATATGACTACCGGCAAACAAACGACGGTCATCGTAGAGCTGAAGGAAAAGTCACTCGCGGAAGCAAAGGAACTCGGTAAAACCCAATCAAAAAACAAGCTGAAAAGCGAACGCGCAAAGGTAAAAAACAAAGCGCTCAAAACCATTAAACACGGAAAGATCAACAGGGAATATGAGCAAGTGTTTTCCGGTTTCTCCATGAAACTCCCGGCCAATGAAATACCCAAACTGCTGAGTGATCAGGATGTCAAAGCGGTTTATCCGAATGTCACCTATCATACCGATCAGCTGAAAGATAAAGACATCACCCTTGCTAAGGATGCCGTGTCTCCGCAGATGGATGACAGCGCGCCTTATATCGGGGCAAATGACGCGTGGAAGCTCGGCTATACGGGGAAAGGCGTCAAGGTTGCCATTATTGATACGGGCGTCGAATATAAACACCCTGACTTAAAGAAAAATTTCGGACAATATAAAGGATATGATTTTGTGGATAACGATTACGATCCTGAAGAAACGCCGTCCGGTGATCCGAGAGGCGCGGCGACTGACCACGGAACTCACGTCGCGGGCACAGTAGCCGCAAATGGAACGATTAAAGGCGTCGCGCCCGATGCAACACTCCTTGCCTACCGTGTGCTCGGTCCCGGCGGAAGCGGAACAACTGAGAACGTCATCGCCGGTATCGAACGCGCTGTACAGGACGGAGCGAATGTCATGAACCTCTCGCTCGGCAATTCTGTGAATAACCCGGACTGGGCGACAAGCACGGCGCTTGACTGGGCGATGTCAGAAGGCGTCACGGCCGTTACATCAAACGGAAACAGCGGGCCGAACAATTGGACCGTCGGCTCTCCGGGAACGTCCAGAGAAGCCATCTCCGTCGGAGCGACACAGCTGCCGCTGAATGAATATGCCGTCTCCTTCGGTTCTTATTCCTCAGCGAAAGTGATGGGCTATAACAAAGAAGATGACATCAAAGCATTGAATAAAAAAGAAACAGAGCTCATAGAAGCGGGTATCGGCGAGCAAAAGGATTTTGAAGGCAAAGATCTGAAAGGAAAAGTCGCAGTCGTCAAACGGGGCAGCATCGCCTTTGTGGATAAAGCCGACAACGCCAAAAAAGCGGGCGCGATCGGTATGGTTGTGTATAACAATGCCCCGGGAGAAATTGAAGCCAACGTACCGGGCATGTCCGTGCCGACGATTAAGCTTTCATCAGAAGACGGCGAAAAACTCGTCAGCCAATTAAAAGCGGGCAGCACAAAAGCGACATTCAATTTATCAGTGGCTAAATCGCTCACTGAACAAATGGCAGACTTCTCGTCTCGCGGTCCTGTTATGGACACATGGATGATTAAACCGGATGTCTCAGCTCCCGGCGTAAACATCGTCAGCACCATTCCGACGCATGATCCGGCCAACCCGTACGGCTACGGATCGAAGCAGGGAACGAGCATGGCTTCACCGCACGTAGCCGGCGCAGCTGCCGTCATCAGGCAGGCCAAACCGAAATGGAGTCCGGAACAAATAAAATCCGCTCTCATGAATACGGCCGACACCTTAACGGACGCGGACGGTGATGCATACCCGCATAATGCGCAAGGTGCCGGAAGCATCAGAATCATGAAGGCAATTAAAGCAGACTCCCTTGTCGCCCCGGGAAGTTATTCTTACGGAACGTTTATGAAAGACAAAGGCAATGAAACGAAAAAAGAAACCTTTACGATTGAAAACCAATCATCCATCAGAAAATCATATCAGCTCGAGTACTCTTTCAACGGCACGGGCATTACCGTTTCGGGCACAGACCGGGTCGTGGTCCCCGCTCATCAAATTGGAAAAGTCAATGCGAAGGTAAAGGTCAATGCCAAAAAAGTAAAGGCAGGCACCTATGAGGGAACAGTCACAGTGCGTGAAGGCGGAAAAACAGTCGCAAAAGTGCCGACGCTGCTGATTGTAAAAGAGCCGGACTATCCGCGCGTGACGTCAATCGACGTGCAGGACGGCACCACGCAGGGAACCTACCAAATTGAAACCTATCTTCCGGCGGGAGCCGAAGAGCTTGCCTTCCTTGTATATGACAGCAACCTCGACTTTGTCGGCCAAGCCGGCATTTACAAAAAGCAGGATAAAGGCTATCAATATTTCGACTGGAACGGCAAAGTCAATGGTGACACCGCACTGCCGGCAGGAGAATATTACATGCTGGCCTATGCCGCAAACAAAGGGAAATCAAGCCAGGTGCTGACTGAAAAACCTTTTATCATTGAATAACCAAACAACCCTGCTGAAGCATCAGCAGGGTTTCTTTCTGATCATTCGGCAAAGGCTTCACGAAGCAGCCGGTACGACTGAAGTTTATCTTCAAACTGATGAGTAATGGTCACAGCCATCACTTCTTCCGTTCCATATGCTTTACTGAGAGCCAGAATCTGTTCTTTCACTTGCTGCTTTGTTCCGATGATCATTCGATTCCGATTATCGGCAATTCGTCTTTGTTCATACGGTGTATACGTATTGCCGCGGACGGTTTCGTAAGACGGTACGCCCTGAAGCGGAATCCCCTGTTCACCCGCAAGAAGCGTATAATCCATGACGGCCGCGAGTTCCTCCGCTTTCTCTTCAGTATCCGCGCACAGTACAAATACCGCCACGGCCGTTTTTGGTTCTTTTCCTAATACAGAAGGTTTAAATCGGCGCTTATATTGTGCCGTCGTGCTTTCTCCGCCTTCTCCATTAATAAAATGGGCAAACATATAGCCTGCTCCCGTTTCTGCGCTCAGAAGCGCGCTTTCCCCCGAAGAACCGAGAAGCCAGACTTCCGGCGCTGTTTTAATAAGGGGTGATGCCGTCAGATTCGGAAAACGGTGATTTTCGTCGGCTGCATCATGCAAATACATCGCCAGCTCACGAATCTGCTGCGGGTATTGATCAGCATTCCGCTTCCCGCCGTCATTCAGCGCCCATGACGCGATCGGCATTCCGCCCGGCGCCCGTCCCAATCCGAGATCGATTCTGCCCGGCGTCAAACCTTCAAGCACGCGGAAATTCTCCGCCACCTTATATGCGCTGTAATGCGGAAGCATGACACCGCCCGAGCCTACACGGATTCTGTTCGTTTTCGCCGCAATATGGCTGATGAGCACTTCAGGGCTTGAACCCGCCAACCGCTCTGAAAAATGATGCTCTGACACCCAGAACCTCTTATATCCGAGTTTCTCCGCCTCCTGCGCGAGCCTCACTGTATCCCGCAGCGCACTCTCTGCAGTACTCCCTTCTGATACAGGAGATTGATCTAATATACTTAATGAAATCATCACTGTCACCTCCTCAACATCGTACCACTGCTAGGCCGTTTTTTCTTTCTGTATGCTTATAAGCATCCCTGTTGCTAAACTTTTATATACCTTGTTCCATTTTGTCGAAATATGTTACACGTGAAACATAAAAAAACCTCTCCCGTCAGGAGAGGTTTTTCTTAATTTTTTTGAAAACCTTTGTCTTTTACGTATTGATTTAAATACGTTCTCGGTTTTTGTTTCATGAACTGCAGAATTTGATCAGACCATGTTTCAACCCGCTTGCCGTTTGTCCGTTTATCATAATAATCGGAGATGGTTTCATCATATTCCTTCATATAACTGCGGAAGTTTTCGTCATTCGTATCATACGTGTTTTCATGATATACGGCTTGTTTCGGCAAACGCGGCTTTTGACCTGACGGATGAGCGGGGTGGCCGACTACCAGACCGAACAGCGGCAGCACATGGTCAGGTGTACCGAGCACTTCCGTCACCTGATCAAGCTCATTCCGAATGCCTCCGATGTAACAAATGCCAAGGCCCATTGATTCTGCGGCAACACTTACGTTTTGTGCAGCAAGTGCGGCATCAATGACGCTGACCATAAACATTTCCGTATTCTCAAGAAGCTCTGTAATGTTTTCGCCTTTTTCTTCAGCAAGTTTTTTATGACGGTACAAATCAGCGCAAAACACAAACAAGTGCCCGTTATTCTCGACGTAAGGCTGATTTCCGGCCAGCGCCGCCAGCTTTTGCTTTTTCTCCGGATCAGTTACGCCGATGATGGAGTAAGCCTGCACGTAACTGGATGTTGACGCCGCCTGGGCGCTTTTCACTAATGTATCTATCTCTTCTGCTGTCAGCAGCTCGTCAGTAAATGATCGGATCGACCGATGATTAAGTATAGTTTCGATGGTATTGTTCATATAAAAAGCCTCCTTCTCTATATATCATATCCCAAAGGGAATCATGTCAAAAGCAAAATGCTCTGAACAAAAAAAGACAGCCCGAAAAACGAGCCGTCTGACATTATGAATTGAACAAATAACTTTTATATTTCGTCAGCTGCACACTTGCGTTATATACAATCCCGAAGCTGATCAATGTAGATAGCACCGAGCTCCCTCCATAGCTGACAAACAGCAGCGGAATTCCGGTAACCGGCATAATGCCGATATTCATCCCGATGTTCTGGAAGGTGTGAATCACGATAAGTGCAGTAAATCCTACGCAAAAGAATGCGCCGAATCGGTTAAAGGCATGCAGACGGTCAATCAGCACCACAAGCCTGTAAATTAAAAAGAAAAACATGACAACCGCAATGGCACAGCCTAAAAACCCGAAACTTTCACCCAAAATCGCAAAGATAAAGTCGGTCTGTCCTTCAGGCACGTACACTTTCAGATTATGAACGCCGTTTCCGGTAATACCGCCCGATCCGATCGCCATAACGGCCTGATCGACCTGCCAGCTTTTGTCACTCTCTGCCTGTGTCGTAGCCGCGCTGGAATCAGACATCCACGATGTAATCCGGTTAATTTGATAGTCCGCAATGCCGATTGAATTTGCCACATGGGGAAATTCAATTACGAGCGCTAAGAAAAGGGCGACAACAAGGGCGGCTGATCCGCCGATAATGGTGATCAGCTTCCAGTTCACACCCGACATAAACACCATCACCATAACGATAAACAGACAGATCGCTCCCGTTCCGGCATCCTGCAAAACGATCAGTCCGATCGGAATCACTGTCCATGCTGCAATTTTCAAAAGCAGATTCACATCTTCCCGAAGTGATCTTTGATCTTTCGGGCTTGCCTTCGATATAATGGACGCGACCATCATCATAATTCCTATTTTCGTAAACTCAGAGGGCTGGAGGGTAAAGCTTCCGATTTTAAACCAGCTTTTTGCCCCGTTCTTAATCGGGGCGATGGATTCCGGTGCGACACGCAAAAGAAGCAGTGACAGCACGCCGGCAATTAATACGTACAGACTCAGTTTTTCAAGCTGCTCTAAATCAAAATACATAATACCGACCATGAGACCGGCTCCGATGACATAAAAGACGATCTGTCTCATCCAGGCATCACTTCCATACTGCCCGAACTGTCCGGCCGCATAAATCGCCGCAACACTAATTATTAAAAACACACCAAATATAAAAATCAAATCCCCCTGATAATAGGGATTTTGCTGTTTCTTATATCGACTCATTCTATCCCGCCTTACATTTTCATCGGAAGTCACTATTGTTTATTATACATGAACACCGTTCAAGAAAACATGATGAGGTTGTTTCTTTTTACGGTTTGGGGACTACACGACATATGACGTGTCAGAAAAGGAAATGTTTCGGTCATGGTGAAACTTTTCCGATAAAAAAACCCCTTCTCGTCAGAAAAGGGGATTCAGCTCATGTTTAATGTCATAAACAAACTGTTCGGGTCCTCATTGTAGTCTGCAAACGGTCCACAATATTGAAACCCGGTTTTTTCATACAGGCGCCTGGCGGGGAGAAAAGCATCCATCGAACCGGTTTCCAAGCTGATCCGCTGATAGCCTCTCCGCTTTGCTTCTTCAATTATATGGTGAAGGATTCGTTTGGCCGCACCTTTTCTGACATGCTGCGGAGAGGTTTTCATTGATTTCACCTCACCGTGCCGGCTGTTCAGCTCCTTTAAGGCGCCGCAGCCGAGCAGGACGCCGTCTTCCCTCGCACTCCAAAACGTAACGTCAGGCTGGCGCAGGCGGTCCGCATTGAGCGCGTGTATACTCTCCGGGGGAGAATGCAGGGTCATGCTCTTCAGATGCGCCTGCAAAAGCGCAATGACATCCGGCGCTGTTACATCTTCTTTCCTTACGTGCACTTCAACCACCCTTGCTGTGCATATTTTCTTTGACCATAGCAAAGGTTCACAGCCTGCGCTACTCCATTGTACGGAAATGTGACAGGGTATTTGGCCTTTCCGGTTTCTTGTACCTATCCAAAAATGGGGCAATAGTTGCAATACATTTCTCGAAAAAGCGGTATCAAAAATTGGAAAACATGGTATAATAATTGTAACAAAATGTTCAAAAAACGACCACAAAACAGACACATTTTATTCTCTGTATTTCATTTTGGAAACGTTGCCATAAAATGAAAGGAGACACGTAAGATGGACATGTTTTTTGCTTATTTACTGGTCGCAAGCGCAACACCCCTCTTTATCTGGCTGGATAACAAAAAAGTGGCCCTCTCGGCCATACCGCCAATCATTTTAATGTGGGTTTTCTTCTACTTTTACGCAACCAGCAGTCTATCCCCTCTCGGCCACACACTCATGATTATCCTGTTTGCCGTCAACGTCATCGTTGCCCATATCGCCGCCTTTATCATTTACGGTCTTCCGCGCCTGCGCCGGAGAAGAAGCCGATAAAGGCACAAAAAACCCTCTTCGCCTGAACGAAGAGGGTTTCTTTTTATTCCTTATGTTCGGAATGTTGTTTTGCACCGCCTGGAGGGTTTCCATCCATATGGTCACCGTGTTGGTAGTGCGCCGCAAAGATCCAGATGGAACCAAGGATGATGACAATCGCTCCGAAAAATCCGAAGAGCGTGTTTCCGACTTGGATTCCGCCGTTTTCGCTTTCTGTCATGTGCATGAACATGAGAAGCTGCAGACCGGCTTGAATAAATGCGAATCCGAAAATGATCCAGAGTTTTGCTGATGAACTTAAATCTGTGTATACCGCAACCCAAAGGGCCAGCAGGGTCAGAATAATAGACAACGCAAAACCTACGATATGCTTCCACGGGAAGTGGCTGTGTTCAGCAGATTTGTTTGCCATATTATAGTCCCCCCAATCCGATGAGATAGACGCCTGTAAAGATGAAAATCCAAACAACGTCTAAGAAGTGCCAGTATAAACTTGAGATAAAGATTTTTGAAGACGTCTGCGGTGTTAATCCGCGTTTCTTCAATTGCAGTAAGATGCCGGTAATCCAGAAGATACCGATCGTTACGTGCGTTCCGTGCGTTCCCAGAAGGACGAAGAATCCAGACCAGAAAGCACTTGTACCGAGAGATGCTCCTTCATGTACATAATGGATGAACTCGTTAAGCTCACATCCGACGAAGCCCGCGCCGAGAAGAAGCGTAATGATCGTCCAAATGACGACGCCTTTTAAACTTCCGCGACGCATTTCATGAACAGCGATCCCGCAGGTGAAACTGCTGATCAGAAGCAGGAATGTCATGATCATGACAAGCTTCACTTCAAATAATTCAGCCGGTAAGACCCCTCCTGCTGTTCTTCTTTGAAGAACGAAGAAGGTTGCAAATAGTGTTGAGAACAACACAATCTCTGCCCCTAAAAAGATCCAAAACCCGAGAATATTGAGTCTGCCGGTTTCAGATTGATATTCCATAGGCGCGTTAGAATTGCCGTGTTCTGCATGTTCCATAAATCACGCCTCCTTTATTCGGAAATCTTTCTTTCCGTCTCTTTTATTTCCTCAACAGGTATATAGTAGCCGTTGTCATATTCAAATGAACGAAGCACCATGCAAAGCAGAATGCCGATCAAGCCGACAATGCCCATCCAGAACCATTCAAATACAAGTCCGAAGCCTGCAAAACCGAACGCGACTGACATAATAAGCGGTCTGCCGGAGTTGTGCGGCATATGGATTTTCTTGAATTTGCTTTCCGGATGAATATCCATTTTGTCTTCTTTCAATTGCAGGTACGCATCTTGAGATTTCACTTCAGGAAGCACCGCAAAGTTGTAGTGCGGCGGAATCGCAGATGAAGTCGCCCACTCAAGCGTACGTCCCACGCCCCATGAATCTCCGCTGATCTCGCGAGTAGAGTAGCGGAAGCTGTAGTAGATGTTGTAGCAAAGGATTAAGAATCCGACACCCATCATGAAGGCTCCGACAGTTGAAATAAAGTTTAATGCAGTCCATCCGTCATTCGGTCCGTAAGTGTAAATACGGCGAGGCATACCTTGCAGCCCCAGGAAGTATTGAGGGAAGAAACATACATTAAATCCGATCATAAAGATCCAGAAGAACCATTTTCCGATTCTTTCGTTCAGCTTGTGGCCGAACATTTTCGGATACCAGAAAATAAATCCTGCGAAACACGCAAATACCGTACCCGCGATCAGCACATAGTGGAAGTGAGATACAAGGAAGTACGTATTATGGTATTGATAATCCGCTGCAGCCATCGCGAGCATAACCCCTGTTACCCCGCCGACAACGAAGTTCGGGATGAACGCAAGCGCCCACAGCATCGGTGTTGTAAAACTGATTCGGCCTTTATACATCGTAAAGAGCCAGTTAAAGATTTTAACCCCGGTCGGAACCGAAATCGCCATCGTTGTAATCGAGAAGAAAGAGTTAACAGACGCACTGTTCCCCATTGTGAAGAAGTGGTGAGTCCATACAAGGAAACTCAGGACGGAAATGGCGATAATAGAGCCGACCATCGCTTTGTAACCGAATAACTGCTTTCTTGCAAAAGCTGAAATAATTTCAGAGAAAATACCGAATGCCGGTAAGATAACAATGTAAACTTCAGGGTGTCCCCAAATCCAGAATAAGTTAGCCCAAAGCATCGGCATACCGCCGGCTTCCAGCGTGAAGAAGTGAGCGCCGAACAAACGGTCAAATGATAAGAGCGCCAATGCCACTGTCAGAACAGGGAAGGCGAATACGATAATAACCATTGTAATCAGCGTCGTCCATGTGAACATCGGCATACGCATCAGCGTCATGCCTTTCGTACGCATTTTCAGGATTGTCACCATAAAGTTGATACCCGTCATCAGCGTACCGATACCGGCAATCTGAAGACCGAGCAGGTAGAAGTTCTCACCAGGTCCAGGGCTCATGTCGTTGCTTGCCAGCGGCATGTAACTCGTCCAGCCTGCGTTCGGAGAACCCCCGATAACGAAAGAAATATTGAATAGCATCGCACCTACGAAGAACGTCCAGAAACTCAGGTTGTTCAAGTACGGGAATGCTACGTCGCGCGCACCGATCTGCAAAGGTACGACAACGTTGATCAGACCGATTAAAAACGGCATCGCCATGAAGATAATCATGATCGTACCGTGAGTCGTAAAGATCTCATTATAGTGGTTTGAGTCTAAAAAATTGTTATTAGGAAGCGCTAACTGGGCACGCATCATCAAGCCGTCTACCCCGCCGCGGAACAGCATGATAACAGCAGAGATAATGTACATGATTCCAAGTTTCTTATGGTCTACAGACGTAAGCCATTCAGACCAGAGCCATTTCCACTTTTTGAAGTATGTGAGTACAACGATGATAGCAATAGTGGAAAGCGCAATGGAAACTTGTGCGCCCAGAATTAATGGGTCACCTGTTACAAAAAATTCATCCCATCTCAATTTCATTCGGGCTTCCTCCTTTCTTGTTCAATTTCAATCTTGTTTATCGTCGGATACTTTAAATTCGTTTTTCTTTACATTTTCCCACGGATCTGTTTTAGAGTGCGGTGATACGGCTTTGTAGCCAAGGCGTTTGCGCGCCTCCATCGCATATTCGGCGTCTTGGCCGTGGTCAACGTATTTTAAGTGTGTAGAAGAGAACGTTAATTTACCGACATTCTCCGGAAGCATCAGTTCGTCATACTTCTCTTTCGTCAGCTTTGGAGAATTGCTTTGGGCTTTTTTCACCCAGCTGTTAAAGTCTTTTTGCGTAACGGCTTTTACGTTGAATTTCTGGTCGGCAAAGTGTTCGCCGGTGAAGTTCGCGTTGCGGCCTTCATATGTTCCCACTTTGTCAGCCTGTAAGTATTGATCCATCAGCATTCCCGCCATCGCGTATTTTTGTCCCCCAAGCTGAGGAATCCATAGCGACGCCATTGAATCGGCTGAAGAAATTTTAAATAATACCGGACGGTCTACAGGAATGTTCAGGTAATTTACCGTCTCAATATCCTGCTCAGGGTAGCTGAATACCCATTTCCAGTCTACCGAAGTAGCATAAACGACAAGCGGTTCTTTATCCTTAGTCGCTTCAGGCGCTTTTTCTAACGAATATATCGTCTGTACGGTAGGCACAGAAAGTGCAATGACAATTAAAATTGGGATCACTGTCCAGACTACTTCTAAGAACGTGTTGCCGTGCATCTCAGGCTTGTAATTTCCGCTGTCTTTGCCTTTGCGGTCGCGGTATTTCACTAAAATGATTGTAAATAGTACGAATACGACGCCGACAATGAACAGCATAAATCCGATTGACAAGAGAATCAGATCTTTTTGCTGGTCTGCTACAGGTCCTTTCGGATCTAACACGGAAATGTCGCTGCATCCGCCCAGTACGAAAACAACAGCCAACATCGCTAATAAAAGTAACGGTTTAAATGCTCTGAACAAGAAGATCACCATCCTTCCTATTGATGTAGTGAATCTGAAATGTACTTTCTCAAAATCTTTTCTCTATCTACCTTGTTATGCTATCAAAATCTGCCCTTATTAGCTTTATTTTTTTCTAAAGTTCATCTTTTTTTCGCCCTAATGTCACAAAATCGTCAAAAAATGCATGAACTTTTTTCACTTGCGTAAATCAAACATAAAAAGTTTTAGATCATTTAGCATATATAGAGAAAAAAGATAGTGAGAATGAATAATACCAAATAAAGGTTTACCACAATAAAAAACGCGGGTCAACAAAAAGTTTCATTTTGTTAACCATTCCATAAAGAAAATATTTTTCCCTTTGCTCTCACCTTTTCACACGGTTACCATTTTAACGCAACGCATAGGGAAAAAAAAGACCGGAACGCGCCTTGATATGTTCATTATAAAAAACACATTCATATGTTTAATATAGACAAAACGAAGGAATCATATAGGCATAAATAATAAAAAATAGGAAGTGATATTTATGAGTTTTATCGTATCTCTGATTGTTGCCATTATTATCGGCTGGATCGGAAGTTTATTTGTAAAAGGTAGTATGCCCGGGGGGATTATCGGGTCAATGATCGCAGGTCTGATCGGCGCATGGATAGGGCACGGCCTGCTCGGCACATGGGGCCCTCACCTTGCCGGCTTTGCCATCATTCCGGCAATCATCGGAGCGGCGATCGTGGTATTCTTGTTCAGCCTGATCGCCAGAAGCAGAGGATAAAAAAAAAGCCTCGTCCCTTAAGGGATGAGGCTTTTTTCAGGCAGAGCGTGCAAATGGCCGATAAACCGCCGGAAAGCCGCTCTGCCTTCTTCTGTCTGTTTAAAGACGCCGGCATGCTCCAATATCCGCGCAAAGACATGGCCGATTTCTTCTTTTAGAATCTGTTCCGCGTTTTCTTTCGTTACCTTCCGCTTATGCAGCACGCCGAGCGCCCAATCTTTATGCTTGGCCGCAGAAGGATCGGCCGTCAAGGCCGCATCCGGGTCCGGTGAACACAGCGCTTCAGCCGTGCGTTTCATCTCTTGTTCAAGACGCCCCGGCAGAATTGCCAGCCCCATCACCTCAATCAGTCCGATATTTTCTTTTTTCAGATGATGAACTTCCTGATGGGGATGAAAAATTCCCAGCGGATGTTCATCAGAGATGCGGTTATTTCTGAGGACGAGATCTAATTCGAATAAATCGTTTCTCCGCCGGGCTATCGGCGTAATTGTATTGTGCGGTGTTTCCCCTGAATAAGCGAGGATATCCGCCGCTTCATCGGTATAGCCGCGCCATGCCCGCAGGATGGTGTCCGCCGCGTCAGATAGCTCAGATGCGCTCTCGCTTTGCAGACGGATGACCGACATCGGCCACTTCACAATGCCCATCTTCGTCTTCGGATAATCAGGCAGCCTGTACCGGCTTTCTGTCTCCGCCTGCGCCATGGGAAATTCATGATCGCCGCCCTGAAAATGATCGTGGCTTAAAATACTGCCGCCGACAATCGGCAAATCAGCATTGGAACCGAGAAAATAATGAGGGTACTGGCTGACGAACGCCAGCAGCCTGTCGAACGTTTTTTTGCTGATCTTCATCGGTTCGTGCCGGTCTTTCAATACGATGCAATGCTCCCGGTAATACACATACGGAGAAAATTGCAGAAACCACTGCTCCTCGCCGAGAATCACCGGAATGACGCGAAGGTTTTGACGTGCGGGGTGATCCGGCCTCCCTTCGTACCCGACGTTTTCTTTACAGAGAACACATCTCGGATACTCGGATTGAGGCTGCTCTTTGGCGGCGGCAATTGCTTTCGGATCTTTTTCAGGTTTTGAAAGGTTGATCGTGATATCCAGCTTTCCGTAAGCCGTCTCAGCCGTCCACCCGATATTCCGCTGAATTCTGTCCGAACGGATATAATATACATCCTCTGAAAATCGGTAAAATGCCTTTGTCGCCTGCTCCGGCCCGTGCACCGCCTTTGTTTCTTCAAAGCGCCGGACAATCTCAGACGGCTGCGGGGCAAAGCAGCCCATGATCTTCGCACTCAGCAGATCGCGATATGTGTCTGTATCGGCTGCAATCCGGCCCGCCTTTGCCGCCCATTCGTAAATCGGGGCCAATATGTCCGGCAGAGATGCCTCTGATTCATTTTCCGTCCGTGCTGATGGCGCCGGATGGGTGATATGCAAAGTTTCATATAAACGGTTTCTTGTATATTCAATATCAAGAAAGGAAATCAGCTCTTTTTGCAGTCCGTACCGAATTAAACGTTCCACATGCCGCTCAATCGCCATCGTCATCCCCCCTTAGTTCTCTCGCTCCGGCTCCGATGTCCGCCGTGTAAAAATCAGCCTTTCCCCCGGTCTGTTCCTCATAGCGGGCGCCTGCCGTTTCAATAAAATCTGAAACCGCATCATCCTTGACGATACTGACCGTACAGCCTCCGAAACCGGCTCCCGTCATCCTTGACCCGACAACCCCCTCGTGGCGCCATGCCGCTTCAGCCAGTGTGTCCAGCTCAAAACTTGTCACCTCGTAATCATCGCGTAACGAGAGATGCGAATCCCTCATTAATTCACCGATATGATGAAGCTGATTGTTACTGAACATGCCGGCCGCCTTTTTGGTGCGGTGATTTTCATAGACGGCGTGTTTCGCCCGGCGTCTGTTCACTTCATTCTGAATCAGCTCCGCATGGGAATCAAAAGCGGAGGGAGACAGCTCCCCCAGCGACTGAATGGAAAGGTGCTTCTGCAGATCATAAAGCGCTTCCCGGCACTCCTTGAGCCTCGTATTATAGCCTGAGTCTGCAAGCGTCCGTTTTTTATTGGTATTCGCAATCACGATCGACAGTCCCGACACCCCGAGTCTAATATATTCAAAGGCGAGCGTTCCGCAATTCAGCAGGATCGCATGATGTTTCTTTCCCATCCCGACGGCGAATTGATCCATAATGCCGCAGCTGACGCCGATAAAGGAATTTTCCGCCGCTTGAGCCAGTTTCACCAAATCGGGCATATCTGCATCAAGCTCATGACATTCCTTGAGAATGACCGCCGTGACAAGTTCAATAGAAGCTGATGATGACAGCCCTGCGCCGTTCGGGATATTTCCCCAGAATACAATATCGAAGCCGTGCGGAAGGGAAAAACCGCTGCGGAGGCATTCCGCCATGACCCCTTTCGGATAATTGGCCCACCCGTCCTCTTTCTGATAGCGGATATCATCGAGACTGCATTCTTTTATGCCTGCTTCCTTAAAATTGTGAGAGTACATTCTGACGAGCCTGTCCCCTCTTTCTCTGACGGCTGCATATGTACCGATCGTCAGCGCGCACGGAAAGACGCAGCCCCCGTTATAATCCGTATGCTCCCCGATGAGATTCACTCTGCCGGGCGCAAAGAAAAGACGCAGGCCTTCCGATTCCCCGAATACATCAGCAAACGCTTTCTTTATTTTGTGTTTCATACGCATCCCCTTTCACCGTTACTCTTTCCCCCCGGGCGCGGAAAGAAACCGTTATGACACGCCCCCTTCTTTCGCTTTTCTGAAAACAATCCACTTGCTGGCAGCATAGTTGACGACTACGATGATGACGTTATCGGCGATTTTCGCCAACGTTTCATTCATGTGAAATTGACTGACCAAAAGAATCATCATCGCGAGATCTATGCCGAGAGACAAAACCCGCACGCTGAAAAAGGCAGTCAATTCTTTCATCAGACTCCGCATCCCCGCAGTTTTTTGCTGAAATACATACAGTTTATTCGTGACATATGCAAATAGAACGGACAGAACCCAAGCGGCGACGGTCGCCGCCTTGTAATCCATCTCAAATACCGCCGTCAGAATGTAAAAACTGACGATGTTCACGATCGTCGTGAACACACCCATAATGATATACATCATAATTTCTCTGTAACGCATGGCAGTTCCTCGCTTTCTGAAAAACTTTTCTAAACCTTTTGTCAAATCAAGAAGAACGTTCCCCTGATTTTCTGCCGCTGACAAAAACATAGAGCGCGTCAAACATGCTGCGGAACGTAACGGGCCTTCCCAGCACATTGGATTGCTTGATCATCCCGTCGATGAGCGCGCACATTATTTTAGCGGTATGCTCGGTATCTATATGGTCTTCTATTAAATTTCTCGATTTGAGCCAATTTATGTACATGGCGCTTTCTTCTATCCATAACTTATACAGGCGGATATACGCTTCATATTCACTGACGACTTTGTAAGTAGGCATATGAACGGCAAAAGACACCACATTCCAGGCAGGCTTGCTGTTTACAAACCGCATCAACAGGCTTGCTGTGCTTGCCGCGGCTTCACAAAGCGTCAACGGCCGCGCTGTTTGCTTTTCTATTTCGTCGAGATAGCCCGTGATGATCCTTTTTTTAATCTGACGCCTGTCTAACAAATGCTTCAGAAAATCTTCTTTGCTTTCAAAATGAACGTAAAACGCACCTTTGCTGAAACCCGCCGCTTTACTGATGTCATCGATTGAGACTGAATCGTAAGCTCTGTCAATCAGGAGATGAAGGCCTGCGTCAATAAAACTTTCAAATGTTTCTTCTCTCTTAATTTGAAATTTGTTTTTTTTCATTTTTTACCCCAGCTGTTTGATCATTCACTTTATCTTACACCGAATCATTCTTTTGCGGTATTTTTTATACAAAAAGAATATGCTAGTCGACGATCAAAGGGTAAATATTAATAGGTCATATGATTTATTTTTATTTACATACTATCCAGTCAGTATTTATTTGTTTATTATTATATGTAAGAATTCTTGAAGGATTTTGGTTATTTCAGTCATTTTTTTAGGGAATAGGTAGGTGAATTCATCTTCAATTTGGGATTACCGGCCAACTATGTGTGATATTTGTTACACATTGGCTGCTGTAGCTGGGCAAATCATTTTTTCAATTGGAGGTTCTTATGAAAACTCATGTAATGAAGAATATAGATCAAGATTGGCAATTGTTAATTCAAGAAGCTAGAATCATGGGTTTGCACATTGACGATGTAAGGCGATTCTTAAATACTGAGAAAGCGGTGAAGAAAAAAACATCAATGAAAAACACCATCCGCCAGCAGTAAGATTTACAGGCGGATCCTTTCACCCGAGTTTTCAAAGGAACACTGCCATCTTAAGAGGGGAATCAGAGTACAAAACCGTGAACGGACAACCATTCCCGCCCCATTCCGCTACCTGAACAGCCAAACATGGTGATATGAGATCCCCCCGCTGCATATCTTGTGTATTATGCCCATTTATGAGGTGATACACGGATGGATACGAATCCCTATTATGATGAAAAACAACAGAGCTACTACGAAGGCCTGAATCCTTATTTATTAAACAAAATAGACAAAAACTGGCGGACAGTGCTCGATGTCGGCTGCGGCACGGGCAATTTAGGCGCGGCGATTGAAGACCGCGGAATAACGGTTTACGGCATTGAAGCGTTTCCCGAAGCAGCAAAAAAGGCGGAAAGTAAATTGAGCCATGTGCTTTGCGGCGACATTGAATCCGCCATTCTTCCGTACGAATCAGAACAATTCGATTGTATGCTGTTCGGAGACGTTCTGGAGCATCTTGTCGACCCGTGGTCTGTGCTGAAAAAGCTTCGCCCGTATGTAAAAAAAGACGGCACGGTGCTTGCATGCATACCGAATGTCGGCCACATCTCAGTGGTGCTGGAGCTTTTAGCCGGCAAATGGACTTACAGGGACGCCGGGTTAATGGATCAGACCCACCTGCGTTTTTTTACCCGGGAAGAAACCCTTTCATTATTTAAAGCGGCAGGCTATGAGGTGAAACGCATTGAGGCGATCCGCGTTGATCATCCCTCTTATCACCGGGCCATCGCCTCATTGCACGAAGTATGCGTACAGCTTGGCATAAGACATGATTTTCTGACAGAAGCATCGGCCTATCAATACGTGATTGAGGCCGAGAGGAGCATGTAATGGATGCACATTCATTTCTGTTTGTCATTTGCGTGAATGATGAGTCGCTCTACTCCCGATGCAAAAACCATATTCTGAAGCTTACCGTTCCCCCTTCACATTCCGTTGATATCATGCCGATATACGATTCAGAAAGCATGGCCTCCTCCTACAACAAAGCGCTGAAACACCCTTCCAAATATAAAATTTATCTGCATCAGGATACATTTATCATTCATCAGCATTTCCTGCGAGACATGCTTCATATCTTTCAATCTCATCGTGAGCTCGGTCTTCTCGGTGTCGCGGGCTGCAAAACGCTTCCGCCGAACGGCATTTGGTGGGAAAGCGGGCACCGGATGGGGAAAGTGATTGAATACCGCGGGAATGCTTGCCATCCGCTTGAATTCGAGAACGGTGATGAAGACGGACTGTTTATGCCCGCTGACGCCATTGACGGATTGTTAATGGCCGCTCAATATGATGTGGAGTGGCGGGAGGATTTGTTTCGGGGCTTTCATTTTTACGACACATCACAGTCGCTCGAATTTCAAAAACACGGCTATCAAGTCGGCGTCGCCTGCCAGAAAGACCCTTGGTGCCTTCATTTTTGCGGTGACTCCTTTGACGCCGCGGCGTATGAAGCGGACAGACAAATATTTGTCCAACACTATATGGGAAAGCCCTCTTGCTGATGCAAAGAGGGCTTTTTACGGATTAACGTTTATTCAATTCCCGTTCAATGATTTGTTCAAAAGTTTCCTTTCCCGCAACGCCCGGGATTCTTTCATCGCCGATGATAAACGTCGGAACTGCCGTAATGCCGGCTTCCTCATAGGCATGGCGGAGCGCTTCCCGCTGCATGTCCCTGTACGCTCTTGTCTCAAGCGCCTCTTTGAACGCGACGCCGTCAAGTCCGGCTTCTTCCGCGAGCTTTGTCAGCACGTCAATGTCACCGATATTTTGTTCTTCCTGAAAGAATGCCTGAAAAACGCGTGTATGGTATTCGCTTCCTTTCCCATGTTCCTTCGCA
This sequence comes from Bacillus sp. 5RYD7K, assembly GCF_059831465.1. Classification (NCBI taxonomy): domain Bacteria; kingdom Bacillati; phylum Bacillota; class Bacilli; order Caryophanales; family Bacillaceae; genus Bacillus; species Bacillus sp. 5RYD7K. The sequence continues at coordinate 1,092,121 of NZ_CP191200.1, read as the reverse complement.
AAATGAAAACCTTCAAACGCCAAATCCGTGTAGGGATGCGGTGATACGCGGGGGAATGTCATCTCAACGCCTAAAGACCGCGCCATCGGTTCAATTGAATTTTTCCACATCTGCCGCTTGGCGGGATCATTTACCGGATCAAGTTTCGGTGAGGGGCTCGGACGCAATTCAAACGGCATCCATTCCACCTGTACGTCCTTGTCCTTGATTGCTTCTTCAAACGCCGCTTTGCCGACAAAGCAAAACGGACATACATAATCAGTATATACTTTAATCTGCAGTGTCATTGTATGTCTCCTTTCCTTTTTATTTTATGTTGTAACAAAAATAGTTACAAGTATTTTTTAAAAACACCTTCCATATGGAAGGTGTCACGATTCCAGCAGCTTCTGGGCGATATATTCTCCTTTTTTACAGCCTCCGGGACAGGCGAATAAAGAAGAGCCGATCGTTTGTGTGTATTCATTCAGCGCATCCTTTGCCGCCAAAGCTTTCAGCATCGGGACAAATTGGCGGTCCGGGTCTTTTTGAAAGCTGATAAACAGCAGGCCTGCGTCAACATAGCCCGTCTTCGGGTCGATTCCGTCCGTATAAGAAAACGCCCGCCGCAGAATCTGTCTGCCGGTTGATTTCGCCACGCTGACATGCGAGTCGGCGGGAATTTGATTCAGCTTGACGGGATCAGTCTCCTTTTTTTGTCCGAAAGGAGCGCCCGAGCTTTTCACCCGCCCAAACGTGTCCTCCTGTTCCTTCAAGGATGAACGGTCCCATATTTCTAAAAACATTTTAATTTTCCTAAACGCCATGTACGTGCCGCCCGTCATCCAGTCAGGCTCCCCTGATTGAACCCAAACGATTGAATTCATCAGATTTTCATCCTTTGTGCTTTGGTTGCCGGTGCCGTCTTTGAATCCGAAAAGGTTGCGCGGGGTTTCGCCGTTTTTCCCGCCGCTTAAGAAACCTTTATTGAGAAAACGGACTTCACACACGCCGACAGCCTGTTTAATCAGATTGCGCACCGCGTGGAACGCCGTTTGTTCATTATCCGCACAGACCTGAATGACGATATCACCGCCGCCTTGTTTCTGATCGAGCTTGTCGTTTGGCATCGGCGGAATTTCAGCGAGGTGCTTCGGTTTTTTATCCTTCAGCCCAAAGCGGTCCTTCCCGTCTTTTTCAAAAAATCCGGCGCCGAAGCCGAAGGTAACAGTTAAATTCGCCGGTGCCAGATCCTGCGACTCCCCGGTATCCTGCGGAGGCATATATTTATTTTTTTGCTCGCCTGACAAAGCGGAGCCTGAGGTCAGCAGCTGCGTCAGACTGGTCCAATTTCTAAAGAGGGAGATGACATCAGCTTTGTTGCTTGACTTGACATCAAGCGCCGCAAAATACACATACGTCTGATGCGCCGTTGTGATCCCCGCTTGGTGCTTCCCGTAAAAAGGAACGATTTGATCATTATCACTTTTTCCTTCACTCTTCTTTGAAGCGGTGGCCGCCGGTTTGAAGAGCGGAGCGAGTCCTCCGAGGCCGCTCGCTCCCACAGCGACGGCGGCGCCCGCTACGGCGCCCCACTTCAGGACATCCCGTCTGTGGATCTGTTTTTCCTTGTTTTGTTCATCGCTCATGCTGTGTCATAACTCCTTTTAAAGCACATCGGCAATCTTCGACATGGTTTCAGAAAGGGCCGTCAGCTTCGTGCTTATCTCTCTGATTTGATCTTTACTTAATTTATCATAAGACGTATACGAATGATCGCCTGTTTTGTATTTCGACATCAAAACTTCAAATTCACTGAATTCCGTATCAAGTTTTTCGGTGACGCCGGAATGATCTTTCACAAGCGCGCTTTTCACTGTTTCATAGACAGCTTTTGAGCCTTCGACGTTGGCGGCCAGATCTGTTAAATCAATCCGGGAGTAACGTTCTTCTTCACCCGTGATTTTTGAGATGCCCGCTTCATTCAGAAGCTCCATGGCGCCGGCGACGATTTGTTCAGGCGTCAGTTTGAGAGAATCGACAGAACCGTCAAGCTCCTTCACATCCTTTAACAGGACGGAGGCCGTTTCTTTTTCGCCAGAAATCTGATTGTCCTTCCAGAGCGCTTTTTCAAGCTTGTGGAAGCCCGTCCATTTGCCGCCTTCTTCCACATCATTTTCTCTGGCATCGATTTTCGGATCAAGCGTGCCGAGGCTTTCGGCAATCGGTTCAATTCGCTCATAATAGACGCGCGCCTTCGGATAAAGTTGTTTCGCTTGATTGATGTTCCCCGCCTTGACGGCGTCTGTGAACGCTTCGGTCGATTTTACAAGCTGATCGCTCTGTTCTTTGACATATATTTTATAATCACCAGCTGCTTTCTTGAGCTGGTCACCGGCCTTTTTGCTGCTTTTTCCAGCGCCCGTCAGCTCCTCCAGCGAGGCTGTCAGCGATATAGATTCCGATTTAATCTTCTCTGTATCAGGCTTATCTTTTTGTGCTTCTGTATAAATCGGCTGCAGGTGCTTTTCGATATCCGTGTATTCAAACGGATAATCTCCGCGGATTTTATTTTCAAATGAGAGCCAGTAGCTGTTCAGTTCTTTTCCTTTTTGCTGAATGCCTTTCCGGTCTTGTTTTTTAACGGATTCATTCAGTTTGGTCAGAATATCCTCCATTTTGTCCACTGATGTTTTGATGTCCTGTTTTACACTGGTTTTTTCGGCTCCTTTGTCAGACGCTGACTGCTGAGCGCCGCAGCCCGAGCACAGAGCGAGGAGTAAGCCGGCTGATAAAGCCGCTTTCCGGATCTGTTTCATTTTGCAACTTCCCTTCTATTCGATTTTAATTTTACGGCTTCCATGATGAGTGCTGCGGCTAAAAAGCCAATGATGAACAGCTGCGGAATGGTGCTGAAAACCGACGGATAGATGCCGAGAAACGATACCGACGGAAGCCAGCTTTCAGCGTCAGACGGGAGAATATCCGCCAGCTGCAGGCTGTGGATGCCCGTACCGAGAAATTTCACGCACATATACAAAACGACGGCCATGGACAGCAGAAAGAACGGCTTTAACGGAATCCGCATTCCGAGCTTAATCATGAGAAAACCCGCTGCCGCAAGGATCAGCAATCCCGCTGCGGTTCCTCCTATTAATTCGGTAAGCGGCAGCTTGCCGACGAGGCCGATAAAAAAGATTACCGTTTCAAGCCCTTCTCTGACGACCGCCAAAAAGGCGATCAGCGCGAAGGACAGCAGACTTCCTTTTTTAAGCGCCTGCGATTTTTGTGTGTTGATTTTTTCCCGCCATTTATCCATTGAAGCGTTGCGGTGGAGCCAGACGCCGACAAACAGGAGCATCACGGCAGACAGAATGCCGGTCACGCCGCCGAGCAGAAAATTGTTTTCTCCGAAAATGTTTGAGGAAAACAGCAGTGTGACGCCGACTCCCGCCCCGAGAGAGACGAGCATGCCGAGTGACGCTCCGCCCCAGATCCAAGCGGATGAACGGGTGACCCGGGCTTTTTTCGTCATCGTCAACAGCGCGCCGATCACAAGAAGCGCCTCCATTCCCTCCCTTATCGGGATAAGAGCGGCGTCCAGCCAGCTGTAGCTGCTTGACGCAATCGGCTCAAGGAGCTGAATCATTTCGTCAATATGTTTAACGGCCTGATCCGGGCGGTTTTCGGCTTCCGCCTTCATGAGCGCCAGATTCTCTTCTGAGGTTGTGTAGGCCGTTTTGGATTGGGACACGACGTCTCCTTCGACAGCCAGCCAATTCGTGACAAGCTGATCGATTTTTGCTTGGGCTTCAGCGGTTTGGCTGCTTTTGATCAGCTGTTTCGTCTCTTTTAAGCTTTGAATATAGGCTGAGAGTGTAAGTCTTGAGCTCCCGCCGGCTGCGCCTTTTAATGTGACGGCCTGCCGGTAGGTTTCTAAATGGGACCCAAGCTCAGAAAGCTCCGCCTGTACCTTTTTTGTGTCTTTATTAAGCAAAGAAAGTGAAATCATTGCGATATTGGAGTTCATTTTTGAATAGGAAGATAGATTTTCTTTTTTAATAGCAGGCTCTTCCTTTTTCCATACTGTTTTGAATTGTGAAAATGTTTTTTCGGCGGATTGCAGGTTTCCGTCCTTTGCAGATTGAATCATTTGCTGATTCAGGCTGATAAGTGAAGCGATGGGATCAGCGCCTTTCGCCACGGCAGAAGAACTGACTATGACGAGCAGGCTGAATAACATGAAAGCAAGCTTCCGTGCCATCATGCACCTCCTGTAGTTGAAAATGATTATCATTATATATCATAATCATAGTCCGATCTCGGCCTTTGTCAATAAAAAGTTGCGCATACAGAAAAAGGCCGTCCTCCCCGGACAGCCCTTCTGACAGAAACATGTCAGCTTTTTGCTTTGGAACGCTGAATTTCTTCAAAAAATCTGCGCGCCGCCTCTTTTGGATCATCGGCTTGGCTGATGGCGCTGATCATGCTGACGCCGTCAGCTCCCGCTTTAATGACGGGCGCCGCATTCGCCGCCGTAATGCCGCCGATTCCCACAATCGGTATGGTGATGCCCTGAAGCCGCACTTCTTCAATCAATGTAACGCCCTGCACAGCTTCAGCATCTTTTTTCGTTTCGGTCGGATAGACCGGGCCCATTCCGACGTAATCAGCTCCGGCAGCTTCCGCCCGCTTCACCTCGGAGACATTATGCGCTGATACACCGAGAATCATATCACCGATTGCCGCTCTCGTTTCTGCAGCGTCTGCGTCATCCTGGCCGATATGCACTCCGTCCGCCTTAAGGCGCAAGGCCAATTCAACATCATCATTAATGATGAAAGGAATGCCGGCCTGTCTGCAGACATCCTGCACCTGCTTTGCAAACAGGACACGTTCCTCTCCTGTTAAAGAACCGGTCCCCTTTTCCCGAAATTGAAAAAGCGTAGCGCCGCCCTCTATGGCTTTTTTCACTACAGACACGGGGTCTGCATCAGTATTATTTGATCCCATAATAAAATAAACCGATAACATATCCTTCATCATTTCCCGAGAAATACGCGTCATTTTTCTGTCATCCTTTCAATTGCAGCAAGCTCGGCCGCCTCTTGTTCTGAAATGCTTGCCAGCTTGTTTAAAAGCTCAATCTGGAAGCTGCCCGGGCCCTTGTGAGACGTGTCTAAAGCAGCAAGCTGAGCGGCGCTTCCGTATACAGAAACGGCTGAAACGGCCGCTTGCAGAATATCCTGGCCCGCTGCGCAGAAGGCTCCGATTACAGACGTCAGCAGGCATCCCGCCCCCGTCACCTTCGTCAGCAGTTTATCACCGTTATGAACGGCGTATGTGTCGGTGCCGTCAGAGATGATGTCAGTTTTTCCGGTAATCGCAATGACCGTTTTCAGCCTGCTTGCAGCCGTCTTGGCGAGCTGAAGCGCGTCTCCTCCGCCTTCCCCGGCATCCACGCCTTTTATCTTCCAATCGGATGCGCCGGCAATATTGGCGATTTCCGCGGCATTTCCGCGAATGACGGACAAGCGGACTTCCTGTATGATTTTGCGGGCTGATGCCGTCCGAAACGGCGTGGCGCCGGCGCCTACCGGATCAAAAATGACCGGAACGCCGTTTTCGTTGGCTGATTTTCCCGCGGCGATCATAGCTTCAACCGATGCCGGACTGAGGGTGCCTATGTTCAGGACGAGCGCTCCGGCGATTTTCGCCATGTCGGCGGCCTCCTCAATTGCATAAGCCATAACGGGCGATGCGCCGAGCGCGAGCAGGCCGTTAGCGGTGAAGTTCGTGACAACGTTATTGGTAATACTGTGAACGAGCGGGCATTGCTCCCGCACTTTACTCAAGTGTTGAGCTGCCGTTTGTGCATCCATGCTTAATCATCCTTTTTTCTCTTTTTCGGATTCCACAAATACGATTTTGTATGTTCCAGCCAGGCTCTGGCGGCAAAGGACATGTAGCGGTCCTTCCGCCAAATGATGGCTAAATGCCACGGAATGACCGGGTGAACGAGCGGAATGGTTTTGACTTTCTCAGGATCAAGGCCGCGGCAGATTCTTTCCGGCAGCAGGCCGATGCCGAGATTGGCCGATACCATTTCGCTGATAAAATCCCACTGTGACGTTTCATAAATGACGTGCGGCCTGAACCCGGCTTTCACACATTCCGTCATAATTCGATTGTGAAGGACAAAATCCTCCCTGAAAAAGATGAACGGCTCTTCTTTCAATTCGTGAAGACTGCATTCTTTCTCGTCCGCGAGCCGATGTGACGGATGGACGACGAGCATGAGGGTTTCCTTTACGATTGTAAACGTATGAAAAATCTCTTCATTCGCGGGAAGCACGACGACCCCGATATCAAGCGAGCCGTCCTCCACACCTTGCTGCACTTTAATAGAGCCGTCCTCTACGAGCTGAAACGTCACATCGGGATATGTGACGCGGAAGTCACCGAGCACTCTTGGGAAAAAGCCCGACCCGATCATCGGCGGCAATCCGATGCGGACGTGCCCTTTCTTTACCTCCATAATATCATTCAGCTCTGATGTCAGGTTTTGGAATGACTTTGTGATTTCCTGTGCCTGCACATACATGCTTTGTCCGGCGTCAGTCAGTTCAACCTGCCGGCCATTACGGTAAAACAGCTTGATGCCGAGCTCCGTCTCCAGATTTTTAATCATTTTTGAAATTGTCGGCTGTGAAACATACAGTGACTGCGAAGCCTTCGTAAAACTTTTCAAACGGGCCACTTCCAAGAAGTACGTTAAGTGCCGGATGTCCATTTCATCTCATCCTTTCTATAGACAAAAGGAATACATATTATTCTTTATATATATTTTACCTATAGCAAAACCTTATGTACAATATAAATATAAGGGAGGCATCATTATGAAAAAATTGTTGCTTACCGTTATTCAAATCGCTCTGCTGTTTATATTTGCGCGTCTGATCAATTGGGTCACGGCGGCTCTTCATATAAATATTCCCGGCAGTATAATCGGGATTGTGATTCTTTTCACATTATTGCATTTCAAGATTATCAAGCTTGAATGGATCGAGCTTGGCGCAGCATGGCTCCTCGGTGAGCTGCTGTTGTTTTTCATCCCGTCTGCCGTCGGAGTGATTGAATACGGAGATATTATGTCTAAATTCGGTGTAAGCATTTTACTTGTCGTCGTCATCAGCACATTTGTCGTGATGGTTTCAACAGGTACGCTTACACAGCTGATAGCAAAAAGAAAGGAGAAAAAACAAACGTGTTCATCGGAATCATAAGTTTATTCTTAACTGTCTTAGTGTATTTGGGCGCGAAAAAACTCTACATTCGTTTTCCGCGGGTGTATACGTCGCCGCTTCTGATTACGCCCGCTGTTTTGGTCGTACTGCTGCTTCTTGTCAATGTCCCGTATCAGACATACAATCTCGGCGGCGGACTGCTGACCGATATGCTTCAGCCGGCAACAGTGGCGTTCGCTATCCCGCTTTATAAATATTTCCCAATTTTAAAGAAATACGCCGTGGAAATTATTTTGAACGTAGCGGTCGGTTCATGTATCGCTATTCTGTCAACGGCGTTTATCGCGAAATGGTTCCATCTCGGCAGCAGCTTAGTCGACAGTCTCGTGCCGCGATCAGTGACGACGCCGATTGCCATGAACGTTTCAGAAATGATCGGCGGGATGCCGGCCGTTACAGCGGTTTTCGTCATTTTAACGGCTTTACTCGGAACGATCATCGGGCCGATGGTCATCCGCTATTTCCGCATTGATAACGAAATTGCCCGGGGCGTGCTGCTCGGAACAAGCGCGCACGGAGCGGGAACATCTAAAGCATTTGAGCTCAGCTCCGTATCAGGTACGATCTCAAGCGTGTCCATGATTCTCGCCGCGATTATGACGCTGTGCGCGGCTCCGATTTTGCTTTCGTTTATGTCATAAAAGACTGCTCCTGACAGAGCGGTCTTTTTTATTTGCCGGAGATCAATCAGTCTGTCCTTCATAAAAAGACGAAAACACGATATGATAAGACATGAAGTGAAAAGACTGAAGAACGGATGTGTCATATGAACGGCCAGCAGCGAAATAGCATCAGAAAAGGGCTTGAAGTCGATATCGTCTTGAAAGCCGATCAGCGTTCAGGAAAGCTGACAAGAGGAATCGTGAAAGATATTTTGACGAACTCAAGCTTCCACCCGCGCGGCATTAAGGTTCGCCTGGAAGACGGGCAAATCGGCCGGGTCCAGCAGATTATTGAATAGAAAAAAAGCCGGGGCTGCATGCATGCCCGGCTTTTTTTGTTTATTTTTTCCGTAAGAAAACAACCTTTAAATAGTCCCCTTCTTTAAACGCGGGAATCGTTTTGAAATCTTCCGGAAGCGTATATTCTTCCAAAATGTCGTAACGCTCGTTTGTTTCTTTGAAGGCGGTCTCTATAAAGCCTTTAAATTTCTTCATATTGAAGGCGCTGCTGTTTGTCGATGCAACGATAATGCCGTTTTTTGCGGTGATGGCGATCGTTTCCTTCAGCAGGTTTTTATAATCTTTCGCCGCGCTGAACGTCCGTTTTTTTGTACGGGCGAAAGAAGGCGGGTCAAGGATGATGAGGTCAAACGCCAGCCCTTTTTTCTCCGCATAGCCGAAGTATTTGAAAACATCCATGACTTTAATATCATGTGCTTCGTAATCAATTCCGTTGGCGCTGAACTGTTCAATCGTTTTTGCAAGGCTGCGGTTGGCGACATCGACACTGGTCGTTTTCTCAGCTCCTCCAAGCGCCGCCGCAACCGAAAATGCCCCCGTATAAGAGAATGTGTTCAGCACCCGTCTGCCGTTTGCATACTTGTCCCGAATCGCTTTGCGTACATGACGCTGGTCTAAGAAAATGCCCGTCATCGCCCCGTCGTTTAAATCCACCGCGTACTGTATGCCGTTTTCTTGGACAATGATTGGAAAGTCTCCTCTTTCGCCTTTGACAAAGTCGTCGTCTTCCACGTATTGTCCGGCGGTATCAAACCGTTTCTTTTCGTAGATCGCCTTATAAGAAAGCTCCAGGCCGTCAATCGCCTCAATCAAACTGTCCTTATATGCGTAAATGCCTTTGCTGTACCACTGAATCAGCAGATAACCGTCATAGACATCAATCGTGACGCCGCCGATGCCGTCGCCTTCACCGTTGAACAGACGGAACGCCGTCGTATCCGGTGCCTTAAACAGATGGGCTCTTGCTTCAGCCGCTTTTTTCAGCTTGCCCAGAAAAAAACGTCCGTCGATTTGTTCGTCTCTCGCACGGGACAGCACCCAGCCGACTCCTTTATTCTGCAAACCGTAATAGCCTTTCCCGATAAATTCGCCCTTCTCAGATGTTACATCAAAAAGATCGCCCTCTGTTAAGTGAGCCGAGCTTCCGGACAGAGCGTCTTTTTCAATCAGGGGGAATCCTTTTTTCAGCTTTCCGGCAAATGTATCTTTCACTGTAAGTAGCTTCATTGTGCATTCCTCTTTCGTTTTGCTTTCTCTTATCGTACCATAAAACATGCATTGTCCCGAAAAATTCAAAACAGGGGGAAAAACCATGACAGCCAAAAGAATCGACCATACAGGCATTATGGTCAAAGATATTGAAACATCCATTGCTTTTTACCAAGACGTTCTCGGTATGCAGTTAAAGGATCGTATCACTCATACGAACGGCATTATTGAACTTGCCTTTCTCGGCTTTCAGGAAGGGCCTGAGACGGAGATTGAGCTGATTCAAGGCTACAGCAGCGAGCTTCCCGCAGAAGGAAAAGTGCATCATATCGCTTTATTAACTGAAGATATCGCGGCGGAATTCACGCATGCGAAGCGTCAGGGCGCCGTATTTATCGATGAAGAAATCACGACGCTTCCGAACGGGTACCGCTACTTTTACATTGAAGGACCGGACGGCGAATGGATCGAATTTTTCCAGCGTTAAAAAAAACGGGCAGAAGCGCCCGTTTTTTTATATTTCTTCTGTGACGTTTTGTTCCGCTGCCCGTTCCTCTCTCCATTTTTGAAGATCCCACATTCTGAAAAACGGATAATAAATGATAAATGTAATCAGGAGGTTGATCAGCTGCATAACCGAACCGGAGATTTTCCCGCCCGTCGCCAGATAACCGGAAATCAGCGGCGGCATCGTCCACGGCACGGCGATTCCCGCCGGTTTTGCCACCATTCCCGTGCTCATCCCGATGTACGTCGCCGTAATGGTCAAGAGCGGTGCGATGATAAAAGGCACGATTAACAGCGGATTCATGACAAGCGGCATCCCGAAAATAATCGGCTCGTTAATGTTAAAGATCGCGGGTCCGATGCCGAGTCGGCCGAGCTGTTTCATCTGTTTGCTTCTGGAGCGCACAAGCATGGTCAGCACAAGGGCCAGCGTTGCGCCGCTTCCGCCGACATTGATCCATATTTGAAAGAACTGTGTGGTAAAAATGTTCGGCAGCGCTTCTCCCGCTTGAAAAGCCAAACGGTTGACGTCCATCGCTCCGTACCAGATCGGTGACATGACCCCGCCGATAATGGAAGCGCCATGTATGCCGCACGACCAAAGGAGCATTTGCACGAATTCGGCGACAAGGCTTCCGCCGAGACTCCCGCCTAAAATAGACAGCGGAGTGCCCAGCAGGTCGCCTACGACATTGTGGAGGCTTTTAAAAGGAGTCATTTCAATAAACAGACGGGCCAGCCATACGAGCGTAATAATAATGAATCCGGGGATAAGCGCAACAAACGATTTGCTGACCGCAGGCGGCACTCCGTCAGGCATCTTAATGACGATATTTCTTTGTACGATAAACCGGTACACTTCCGTAGACAGCATTGCTATGATCATCGCGACAAACAGGCCTTTGCTTCCGAGCAGCGAAATCGGAATGCCGCCCCCCACCATAATCTCTGTTGACGAGCCGTCAGGGATAAACGGAATCTGATACGGTGTCGCCAATAAAAAGGCGGCAAGGGCAATGGCACCCGACGACAGGGCATCCACCTCATAGCTTTCTGCGAGCCGGTAAGCAATCCCGAAGGCGGCGACAAGCGCCATAATGTCAAAGGACGCATTCACGGGATACCCGAGCTTTTCAACCCATTGTTCACCGAAAAGACCCGCCATAAAATCGGCATAACCGGGAATCGGGAGACTCGTCAGAATCAGAAAAACCGATCCGATGATAATAAGCGGCATAGTCAAAATAATGCCGTCCCGCAAAGCCCTTAAGTGCCTTTGGCCGGCGACTTTTCCGGCGACAGGCATGATTTTTTCTTCCATGACCCGATTAAACGTACTCATTTATCAAAAAACCCCCTTTTTGAGTTCATTGCGCAGATGTCTTAAAGCATTTTCTCCATCATATTTTGGAAACGCTTACATTTGCATACAGAAATTTTCCTTATCCCTCAGGAAAAAAAGAATTCCGCACTGCCGATATATAAAGAAAAAGGGGGAATCGCAATGCATCACATCCTAAAACCGATCATCGCCGCGGCCTTGTGCGTCACCCTGTTCTCCGCCGCGGCACCCGCTCACGCCGAGACGCAGGACCGGGACGTTATCGTGGTCTACAAAAATAATAACGGCAAGGAATCCGCCATAGACAGCGGAGCGGATGTGGAACAGACCTATCAGCATCTTCCCGCAGTCGCCGTGTCGGCTGATTCGGAAACGGTGAAAGACCTGAAACATGATCCTGACATTTTATATGTTGAAGACAATGTATCCTTTCAGGCAGCAGGCGGTTCTGATATACACCCGTTAACAGCGGCCTCAAGCGGCAGTTACACCCTGCCGCAATGGGATATAGAGCCCACTCAGGTCAAGCAGGCCTGGAAAGAAGGCTTGACGGGAAAAAAGGTGAAAGTGGCTGTCATTGACAGCGGCATTTACCCTCATGATGACCTTTCCATTGCGGGAGGCTATTCCGCAGTCAGCTATACATCTTCATACAAGGATGACAACGGGCACGGTACGCATGTCGCCGGCATCATTGCCGCCAAACATGACGGATACGGCATTGACGGCATCGCGCCGGATGTCCGGTTATATGCAGTTAAAGCATTGGACAGAAAAGGCGCGGGAGATCTCAAAAGCCTTCTTAAAGCGATCGACTGGTCCATCGCCAACAAAATGGACATCATCAATATGAGTCTCGGAACTAACGCAGACAGCAAAATTCTTCACGACGCCGTCGACAAAGCATACAAAAAAGGAATTGTCATCGTAGCCGCCGCAGGAAACGACGGCAACAAAAAACCCGTCAATTATCCGGGCGCCTACAGCAGCGTAACGGCAGTCTCAGCGTCAACCGAAAAAAACGGGCTTGCGGCTTTTTCCACGACCGGAAAACAAATTGAATTTGCCGCACCCGGCACCAATATTACGAGCACATACCTGAATCAAATGTACGCTGTGGCTGACGGCACATCTCAAGCCGCGCCGCACGTCACCGGAATGTTCGCGCTGCTCAAGCAAAAATATCCGGAAGAAACAAATACACAGCTCCGACAGCAGATGCAGCAAAACATTAAAGATCTGGGCGCTCCCGGACGTGACAGCCAATTCGGGTACGGGCTGGTGCAATATCACGCAAAGCAAAAGAGCTTTGCCGAACGGGCCGTAATAAAAGCGGAAAAAACGAAAAAGCAGGCAGATATCAATCAAGCAAAAACGGCCGTCAGCAAGCTTTCCAAGTCAAAGGGAAAAACCGCCCTCGAGTCCCGAATCAATAAAGTTCAGACAGCAAGAAATGTGGCGGACGCCAAAGGCAAAGTCCGGACTGCCGAAAAACAAAAGAAAAAAACCGCCGTTAATGCGGCACAAAGCGCCATCCGGAAATTACCGGCCGGATCAGAGAAAAAAGGGCTGCAAAAGCGGCTTGACGCTGTCAATTCAGGCCTTTTGAAAACTGCTGGGGCCAGCGTCAGACAGGCCGAAAAAAAGACCTCTGAGGCCAACGCCGCAAAAGCCAAAAAAGCAGTGAGCGAGCTTCAGCCGGGAAAAGAAAAAACCACTCTGGAAAAACGGCTTGACCGGATAAAAGAGAAACTCCACCGGAAGCAGGCAAGAGACAAAGTGAAAACGGCCGAAAAAACCAAAACGAAAAAGGCAAAATCAGCGGCACAAACGGCGGTCAGCCGGCTGAAGCCGTCTGCCGAAAAGACCAGCCTGCAAAAACGCGTGCGCGCAATTCAGGTGAAACATTAAAAAAACGCTTATGAGCCGCATCATGGCTTCATAAGCGTTTTTCTTCCATCTGCCTATTGGTTCATGGCCGGGCGATCGACCGTGTTCCATTTCGTAAAGGACATATATCGGAAATAATGATCACGGTACGGGTGCGCGGTGCCTGTATTCCAAGGCTTGTCTCCGCCGCAGAAATGGACGATGGCCGGTTCGGCCCGTGTTTCTCTGTAACGTATACGGTCGATCAGTTCAGGAGGCGTTTTCTCATTCATGATAATATGCGTCTGTGCATTCCAGCGCGGATGCAGTTCATACCATTGATCATATAAGACCGCGTTAAGCGCGTCCTGATCATGAAACACGAGAAAATCCTCCGAACTGTTTTCATTGATAAAATCAATCACTTTTTTGGAAATATTCTGTTTTCTCCAAGGTTCAAAATCTATAATCATAATGCCGGAATTGAAATACTTGGCCGTGTCGCTGATATTCATTTTTTTCAGTCTTTCATGCTGTCCGGCATCTTCTACTGCCGCAACTATTGCCGGGGAAATATCCAAATCCCATAAAACCGAAATATCTTCCATCACAATTGCATCGCAATCAATGTAAATCATCCGCTTTACGGACTCATCCTTAATTAAATCAGGAATGGAAATGCGGTAATAAGCCGCTTTTGTAATGTGGCTGCTTTCGACCGCATGTTTGTATTGGTCAGCATCCACTTCTAAAAATTCAAGCGGCGTTCCGAATGACATCGCAGTCTGTTCAAGCTTGTCCTTATTTTCAGCAGTAATTCCGCCGTCGATCACATATAATTTGGCATTCCTTGTTTTATCCATATTCATCAATAAAGAAGCGAACATCCCACCCAAATGACGAGCATAATGATCATCGGCACATGATACGATATGCATTGTTTCATTCTTTCCCACTGATATTCATCTCCCTTTTTGTTGTATCATTTTCTTTCCCTTTTTTTCAAAAGTAAACCTCGATCTTACACATTTTTTCTGCGGGAATGTGCTGTTGACGAGTTGATATCTTTCTTCTTTGTTTGGGGTGAGGAAAGAAAATGACCTTATCGGCGGGTTCTATGTGAACGGGGGCAAGACGATCAAGGCCGGCAGCGAAAAACGGTGAGCGTCATTGGATAAACAAACAGCCGGACCGCTTTTATTTGCAGTCCGGCTGTTTATGATGCGCCAATCGGTTAATCGACTTCTTTCTTAATCCCAAGCATCTTTTCGTCTAAATAATGGGCGATTTCCGCCGCTTCCTTCAGCTCGTCAGTCAGATGCTTCGGGACTTCGTTATTTAATTTGTAATAAATTTTATGCTCAAGACTCGCCCAAAAATCCATGGCGATGGTGCGGATTTGGATTTCCGCCTTCACATATTCCACCCGATTCGTCAAATAGACGGGAATTTCAATAATCAAATGCAGGCTGCGGTAGCCGTTCGGCTTCGGATGTTTGATATAATCCTTCACCTTCACAATTTTCAGGTCCTTATGCTGTTTCAAAACCTCAGCGACATTATAAATATCTGATATAAAAGAACAGATGATCCTGACACCCGCGATGTCATGAATATGCTCTTTCATTTCCTGCGTCGTCACATCACAGCCTTTGCGCATCAGTTTATTGACGATGCTTTCAAAACTTTTCACGCGTGATTTTGTATGCTCGATCGGGTTATGCCCGTGAATCAGATTATATTCCTGACTGATGATAGAAAACTTCGTATCCAGCTCATCTAAAGCGAATTTATAAACTAATAATTCATTTTTCCAATCTTCCATGACCGTTTTTAAATCATCCATATGGGCTGTTGACAAGTCCATTTTTTTCATCTCCTTGCTTTGCTGTCCACATATCAGACGGTTCGGTCGGCAGTCAGGTTCTTTACAAAATCGTGAAGATTATTTCACAAAAAAAAGCAAATGCCGTTATGGCATTTGCCTTGTCATTTGATCAGGAAATAATTGATCAGGAGTCCGATGGAAAGCAGGAATCCGAAGAATGTATTGGTTTGCGCCGTTGATTTCATCGCAATAATCATGTTCATCGGCATTTCGTTTTTCACGAAGCCTTTCACGGCCTGAACGGGTTTCGGCACGCTCAAAAAGACCAGGAACAGCCATGGGCTTGTATATCCCATGATAACAAGACCGACGATCCAAATGTAAGCGATGGCAAAGGACGCGGCCAGTATCATGACGGCTCCCCTATGCCCCATTAAAATCGCCAGCGTTTTACGTCCGCCCTTTTTATCTTCTTCAATATCACGGATATTATTGGACAGGTTAATCGCGCCGACCAAGATGGCGATCGGGATGGAAATCAAAATGCTCTGTTCATTAATTCCGCCAGTCTGAATGAAGAAAGAAATAAGGACAAACACAGAGCCCATGCAAATGCCGGAGAACAGTTCCCCAAACGGTGTATACGCAATCGGCAGCGGGCCGCCCGTATACAGATAGCCGATCAGCATGCCGGCAAGGCCGATTGCCGCAAGCCACCAGCTGCTGCTCATACAGATATAAACACCGAGCACGAGGGCAATCGCATAAGAGCCGAGCGCCAGCTGCAGAATCGTTTTCGGCTTCATGCCGTGGCGGACGATCGCTCCGCCGATACCGACAGAATCCGCCGTATCTAAACCGCGTTTAAAATCGTAATATTCATTGAATAAGTTCGTGGCGATCTGGATCCAAAGGCAGGAAAACAGCATGGCCAAAAACAGCAGGAAATCAACCTTTACGTAAAACATCGCCAATACGGTGCCGAGAAGTACGGGCACAAACGATGCCGTCAATGTATGAGGGCGGGTTAACTGCCATAAAATGCGGCCCATGCTTTCTTTTTCAGGCGTCTTTTGGCTGCCTCCCATATTGTTTTGATTCATTTTCCTCTTCCTTTCTATTAAAAGGCTTTCACAGTCAGCCGATAACAGTAGTGTTGAATTGGGGTTTTTATGTTTTCTGCTACCTTATCTATCATAATAATTTCTTCCCCATTTCACAAGATGCGGCGCTCCGTCAGCTTTGCTGCCGAAAACGGCTTTCCGCCCTTCCCTATTGGGGTTCGGCACAAGCCTGCGTAAGAAAAAGCCGCCGAAATTTTTTTACCTCATTTATATTTACGATAAGTTAAAAATCCCGCCTGAACATCGCTTTTTTAGTATGATCATTTGCCAATTTATACATGCGTATTTTCCATCCTTTTGTTTCTCATTCATTTTTAAGGAAATTTTAAGCTTAGGATATTAGACATATTTTGAAACTTTTTGTTAATCTAATCGTCATATACTGGTGTAATTATTGAATACGCGGGGAAGGAATTTTAACATGATGCAAAAATTAAAACGTGCTTATGAAAATACATTGGTTAAATGGACGTTTCATACGGGCTTTTATTTTCTGATATTAGTATTGCTCTTTTGGATGTATGGATTTCATACAGCCAATACCGGCACTTATATTTACAACGATTTCTAATCGGGGAGGATAACTATGAAACTACTTGATGCTATAAAAACATATGCAGACGCCAAGCCTCAGGCCGAAGCGTTTCGTTCCTTAGATCATTCCCTCACTTACGGGGAATTATGGGATTTGTCGGAGCGGGTTGCGTCCGGCATTGAAAAACATACAGCTGACGGTTCGAAAACACCTGTCCTGGTTTACGGACATATGGAGCCGAATATGATCGTTTCTTTCTTAGGAAGCGTCAAAGCGGGCCGCCCTTACATCCCTGTCGATGTGTCCATTCCGGCAGAGCGGATCGTCAAAATCATTGAAAGCTCAGGCGCAGAGCTGCTCATCAGCGTATCGGGCGATGCAGTCGATACGGGGAGCAATCTGATTAAAACCGTTACACCCGAAGAACTTGCAGCTGACGGAGATGCAGACCTCAGCCGTGAGAACTGGGTAAAAGATCAGGACACTTTTTACATTATTTACACGTCCGGCAGCACGGGAAATCCGAAGGGCGTGCAGATATCAGCTGATAACCTGCAAAGCTTCACAGACTGGATCTGCAGGGATTTTCCTGTGGGCGAAGGCAAGACATTCTTAAACCAAGCTCCGTTTTCTTTTGATTTATCTGTCATGGACATTTTCCCGTCGCTTCAAACGGGAGGTACGCTGCACTGTGTAACGAAAGACAAAATCAATAAACCGAAAGTACTATTTGAAGAGCTGGAGAAATCCAGGCTGAACGTCTGGACATCGACGCCGTCTTTCGTCCAAATGTGTCTGATGGACCCCGGCTTTACGCAGGAACTCCTGCCTGACGCAGAAGTATTTATGTTTTGCGGAGAAGCGCTTCCGGCTGCCGTGGCACAGGAACTGTTAAACCGTTTTCCGAAGGCCCGCGTATTCAATACATACGGCCCGACCGAAACAACGGTTGCCGTCACCTCCGTGGAAATTACGCAGCAGGTCATCGATGAAAATGAATCTCTGCCCGTCGGATTTGCAAAACCCGATATGAATATTTTCATCATGGATGAAAACGGGAATAAGCTTTCGGACGGAGAAAAAGGGGAAATCATCATCGCCGGCCCGAGCGTAAGCAAAGGTTATCTCGGTGAGCCGTCTCTGACGGAAAAAGCGTTTTTCTCTGTTGACGGACAGTGGGCATATCATACGGGTGATGCCGGTTATGCTCAAGAAGGTCAGATTTTCTGCCAAGGACGCCTGGATTTCCAGATAAAGCTTCACGGCTACCGAATGGAGCTTGAGGAAATCGAAGTGCATGTAAGGCAGTCTCAATATGTACGCTCAGCGGTTGTCATCCCGTATCAGCCTAACGGACCTGTCGAATATCTAATTGCCGCCATCGTGCCTGAAAAACATGATTTCGAAAAAGAATTCCAGCTGACAAGCGCTATTAAGAAAGAGCTGGCCGCTTCGCTTCCGGCTTACATGATTCCGAGAAAATTCATTTATCAGGATCACATTCAAATGACTGCGAACGGAAAAATCGACCGTAAACGCATTGGCGAAGAGGTTCTTGTATGACGCCTTACAGCTCGTTTTTCTTTTTTATCTTACTTGGAATCCTTCTCTTGCCGACGATTATTTTAGGGCTGAACGGCAAGAGATTCCAAGGATACAACATGTTTATATCCATCATCGTATTGGCTTTGATTTTCTCGCATGATCTGCACGGCGTCATTGCATTATGTATCTTTACGCTGTGGCAGGTGCTGTTAATCAGGGGGTATCTCGCTTACAGACTGAAAGCCAATAGCGGCTTTGTCTTCAGCATGGCCGTGATCGCGTCCATTTTACCCCTGTTTTTATCTAAATTATGGCCGTTTTTCTTTCCGGCGGTGCCTCATCATCCGGTTCACAACCTGATCAGTTTCTTAGGAATTTCTTATTTGACATTTAAAGGCGTCCAGCTGATCATGGAAACGAGAGACGGGCTGATTAAAGAAAAAATGCCGCTTCACCGCCTTTTGTACTTTATTATGTTCTTCCCGACCATTTCTTCCGGTCCGATCGACAGATACCGCAGATTTGCCAAGGACGAACAGAAAGTATGGACAAAGGGAGAATACGCTGATTTACTGTATACCGGCATTCATAAAATTTTTATCGGTTTCTTGTACAAATTCATTATCGGATATGCGATTAACACGTATTTCATTATGAATCTGTCTCATATCACCCACAGCAAACTGTGGAGCAATGTGCTGTACATGTACGGATACAGCTTGTACCTGTTTTTCGATTTTGCGGGCTACACGATGTTTGCCGTCGGTGTCAGCTACATTATGGGTATCAAATCTCCGGAAAACTTTAATAAGCCGTTTATCAGCAGAAACATTAAAGACTTCTGGAACCGCTGGCACATGTCCTTATCCTTTTGGTTCAGAGACTACGTATTTATGCGCTTTGTTTTCTGGATGACAAAGAAAAAATGGATAAAGAACCGGATGGCCGTCTCGAACATCGGGTATTTCCTGCTGTTCATGCTGATGGGCGTCTGGCACGGGCTCGCCCTGCAATATATTGTGTACGGCCTGTACCATGCCGTGTTAATGACGGGGTATAACTTTTTTGAGAAATGGAATAAGAAATACAAGTGGCTGCCCGCCAATCGTTTTACGGCGTTTTTAGCCATCGTCATCACATTCCATTTCGTATGTTTCGGATTTTATATTTTCTCAGGAAAACCATTTCATCACTAAAGGAGATTGAAAACACATGGAATTTAAACAGGAAGTATTAGACGTATTAGCTGAAGTTTGTCAGGAGGACGCTGTGAAAGAAAATCCTGATATTGAAATCTTTGAAGAAGGACTGCTTGATTCTTTCGGAACTGTAGAGCTGCTTGTTGCCATCGAAAACCGCTTCGGCATTACAGTGCCGATCACTGAGTTTGACCGTGACGAGTGGAATACGCCAAACAACATTGTAAACAAACTGACTGAGTTGAAGTAAATGAAAAAGCGTTTCTTTGGACCAATTATTTTAGCGTTTGTCCTGTTTGTCGGAGCTATAGCAGTTCCGGCTTCATGGCTTACGCGCTTCATTCCTGAAAAACGTGTCGAAGAGTCGGCAGCGGCCTTAAACCCTAATATGTTCCAAGGGCTCTATCTGCAAAACAAAATGTTCGAAGACTCGAAGTATCTGCCGATTTTCGGATCTTCCGAGCTTTCAAGATTAGATCAGTTTCACCCGTCCAACTATTTTCAAGTGAACAACCAAGGCTTTACGCCTTATCTTGTCGGAAAAGGCGGGGATCAATCCCTGATACACGCCGTAAACTTTGCGGCGCATTACCAGCAGCTGAAAGGCAAAAAACTGGTATTCATTGTTTCTCCTCAATGGTTTATTAAAAAAGGTTCGGATGAACAGCACTTTGCGCCGAATTTTTCATCACTTCAGGCATTGGATTTAGCATTTAATGACCAGATTGATCCCGCGGTCAAAAAGAACATGATGAAACGCATGCTTCGTTTTAAAGTCGTTCAGCATGATGCCGTCCTTTCTGAATTGTACAAAGGAATGGTCAACGGCCAATCATGGAAAGTGAAAACGGTCATGCCGGCCGCCAAGGCTTACTATTCTCTGCTTGAGAAAAAAGATCTTTATTATTCATTGGGAGAAACCGAGGGTCCTGAGCGGACGATCTCTGAAAACCTAAAAGGAAAATCGTGGTCAGAGTTAAAAACAGCCGCCGCGCAATTAGGAAAACAGAGTTCCAAGTCCAATCCTTTCTATATCGATGACACTTCTTATAAAAAAATTAAGCCGAAGTTAAAGAGAGTGAAAGGAATCAACAAAGGAAGAACATACGCCAAATCAGTCGAATATCACGACTTTGAGGATATGCTGGACATTCTGAAAGATGCCGGCGCTGAACCGATGTTCGTGGTTATTCCGGTCAACGGAAAATGGTATGACTACACCGGCTTCCCGAAAAAAGGCCGGACTGATTACTACAAAAAAGTCACAAAGCAGATTAAAGCGAAGGGCTTTCAGGTTGCCGACTTATCCGGACACGAATATGATCCGTACTTTATGAAAGACACCATCCATATCGCCTGGAAGGGCTGGGTGTACGTCGATAAAGCGATGGAGCAGTTTTACAAAACCGGCAAAGTGACGGTTCACTGAGCACGGCGATGATCGAATACAGAAAAAACGAACACGCAGGGGGCATTCTCTCCCCTGCTTTTTATGTGATTTGATTTTTTCACAAATTTGAGGAAAACTATTGCGAATATTTGTTGAAGGTATACAATAGAATATAAATTATTTTCAAATAAGTTCGCCAATAACACCAATAGGGAGACAGAACATTATGAAACAAGACATTCGTGTTGAATTGACTTCAGCCAAAAAACCTAAACCGGACCCCCATAACCTTGCGTTCGGCAGAATTTTCACCGACCATATGTTTGTTATGGATTACGATGCGGATCAAGGCTGGTACGATCCGAGAATTATCCCTTATCAGCCCTTCTCAATGGATCCTGCGGCTATGGTTTATCATTACGGCCAAACCGTTTTTGAAGGGCTTAAAGCGTATGTAACGAAGGATCAGGAGCTGCTTCTGTTCAGACCGGAGAAAAATATGGAGCGCCTGAATCAGTCAAATGACCGTCTTTGCATCCCGCTCATTGATGAAGAGCTTGTTCTTGAAGGCCTGAAACAGCTCGTAGCCATCGACAAAGACTGGATTCCGAAAGCGGAAGGCACTTCCCTTTATATCCGTCCGTTTATCATTGCGACCGAGCCTTTCCTCGGTGTAGCGGCATCCCATACGTACAAGCTGTTTATCATTCTGTCGCCGGTCGGCTCTTATTACAAAGAAGGCATTAAACCGGTGAAAATCGCCGTGGAAAACGAGTTCGTCCGCGCCGTCAAAGGCGGTACGGGAAACGCGAAAACGGCCGGCAACTACGCTTCAAGCCTGAAGGCGCAGCAGGTTGCGGAGGAGAAAGGCTTTTCCCAGGTGCTATGGCTTGACGGCATTGAGAAAAAATACATAGAAGAAGTCGGCAGCATGAACATCTTTTTCAAAATCAGCGGCGAAATTGTGACGCCGGAGCTGAACGGAAGCATTCTTGAAGGAATTACGAGAAATTCCGTCATCACCCTGCTCAAACATTGGGGATTGACTGTGTCTGAGCGGAAAATTTCGATCGATGAAATCATTCAGGCGCATCGTGACGGCCGATTGGAAGAAACGTTCGGAACCGGTACGGCGGCGGTCATTTCTCCGGTCGGCGAACTGATTTGGAATGATGAAAGTCTTGTCATCGGCAGCGGTGAAACCGGAGAGATCTCGAAGAAGCTGTATGATACCATTACAGGCATTCAAAAAGGCGCCCAGCCTGATCTATTCGGCTGGACAGTAGAAGTCGATACACTGTAATAGACCTATGAAACCTCTCTTTAAGAGAGGTTTTTCTTCACCATCTCCGTCACTGCCGCCCTTCTTTCCGTTACTTTAAGCACTGCTAAGTAAAATAGCCCTGTAGCAATAAAAGTAGGAATGGTCACGCCGATCGGCAGCGGGATCACATAGGAAAAATAATAAGCGAAAACAGCGCCAAAAAGATAGGTGAAATAAACCCGTACGTGAAACCCCTTTTGATACCAATAAAACCGCTTCTCCCCTGTTAACATTTCATCCACATGATAGTGTTTTTTTCTAACAATATAGTAATCAACCAGTACAATAGCAAAGATAGGAATAAAAAGCGTACCGATCATCAGTAAAAAATTTTGAAAGTGATCGAGCAGCCATTCTTTTAATAATGAACCTCCAATGGTAATGATACCAAGAGCGATTGCAGGAAAAATGAAGCGCTGTTTGCTGAAGATAGATAAATAAGACATGACAGCACTGTATAATACCATCACATTGGTCGATAAAACAGATAAAAAAATAACAATGGCCGCAATAAAACCGAGAATAGGATGATACTGTCCAATAATGCCCGCCATTTGGTGGTCAGGTTGTTGATGTCCTAAAACCGCAAAAGCTGAAACTGCCGCTCCAAGTCCCATCGCAATGACGGTGGATAAAATATAACCGAAAAAGGTACCTGCCATCCCCGTTCGCTCATTTTTGCAATGCCGATTATAATCGCAGACGATCGGCACCCAAGTAAATGCAGTCGCGACGACAATATCAAATGCGCTTATGCCCTTGATTCCTGAAACGGCAGTTGTTTTCATTTGCAGAAATTCAATCTGATGAAACGTCATAAAGATAAACCCAAACAAAACAGCAGTTAATACCACCATAATAGCCGCTACAATCGTTTCTGCAGATTCAACGACTTTATGCCCATATAACGTGATGAAAAGCACAGAAGCTTGCGTCACTATTGTGAACAGATTAATGTTGCTGTAGCCTGTTAAAAAATAAACAGCCTCATTTAAACTGGCCCCCGCCATATAAGCTTGGATCCATGACCAGCCAACTAAAATGAGAATGTTGACAGCTGAAGGCAAAATACCTCCTTTTATTCCGAAAGCCGGACGCATTAACACCATCGTCGGCAATCCTGTTCGTGTTCCGATATTACCCATTAAAACCAAGGGGACAGCGCCGGCAATGGAGCCGAGCAAAATGAGCCATAATGCTTGCCAAAAGGTCATATCCGGTACAAAAAGCATCCCTGTATACATCGTCGTGACCACTATATTCGCGCCCGTCCAAATCGAGAAAGTTGAAAAGAACCCCATCGTCCTCTTCCCTGTCTCAATAGGCATGATCCCATCACTGCTAAAACCTGCCGCTTCTTCTGTCATGTCATCACCCCTTATTCAGAACAGATGGATGCCACTGATACCATTCCACAGGATTCAATTTGCTGGTGATATTGATATGTTTAGGCTCTGTAAACGAAGCGAGGCCATAAGGTCCGAGTTCTCTCCCTATCCCGCTCTGTTTTACCCCGCCCCATGGCGCTTCAAGATACGGTGTATGATAGCTATTGATCCAAATGATCCCTGCATGGAGACTTTCTGCTGTTCGCAGCGCTTTTTCTTCATTTTCTGTTAAAATACCAGCTGCCAAGCCAAATCTCGTACCGTTTGCCAAAGCGATGGCTTCATCTTCATTAGAAAATTCCTGAACCGTTATCACCGGGCCGAAAATTTCTTCCTGAACAATTTTCATCGATTGGTTTACGTTCGTGAAGACTGCCGGTGTGATATAGTAACCGGTTTGAGGAATGATCCGCTCACCTCCAGTCACGAGACGAGCCCCTTCTTCCTTCCCGGCTCTGATATAGTGTTCAATTTTTTCGAGGTGCTCCTGACTGATGACAGGCCCCATTTCCGTCTCTTCGTCACGAGGATCGCCAATTTTAATCTGTTTAGCCCTCTCTGTCAGCCTGGCTAAAAAACTGTCATACAATGCATCTTGCACGAGTATACGGGAAGCAGCGACACAGACCTGTCCCTGATTAAAATAAGACGAAAACAATGCAATATCACAAGCTGTTTCAATGTCTGCATCATCAAAGACGAGAAGCGGCGATTTACCTCCTAATTCAAGAGACACTCGCTTAAATGTGCCTGCACATTCGCGATTAATCAGTTGACCCGTTTTGGAACTTCCAGTAAACGAGACTTTCCGAACCGCTCCGTGCTTAATTAATTCTTGGCCGACAGACGAGCCATCTCCTGTTACTAAGTTGAATATGCAATCTGGGAGGCCCGCCTCTTTGACCAATTTTGCAAATGTTAAAAATGACAGCGGCGTCCATTCAGAAGGCTTGAAAACCACTGCATTCCCCGCAGCTAACGCCGGCGCCAGTTTCCAAATTCCCAATAACAGCGGAAAGTTCCACGGTACAATCAAAACACAAACACCCATGGGGCCTTCAATCACTCGGCTGATTGAACCGTCATCCATTTCCTTGGACCACGTTTTTTTCGACTCTTGCAAATCAGCGTAATATCTTAAACAAGACACAGCATCACTGATATCTAATCTTGATTCACGAATCGGTTTACCGGTATTTTGGGTTTCGATTTCGGCAAATGTCTCTGCGGAAGCTTCCAATAGATCCGAAAGTCGGCGAAGGACTTTTATACGAAGGGATTGATTTTGAGCCCAGTCTGTTTGGACAAAAGCCCGTTCTGCACCTTGGACAGCTTCACGTGCTTGTTCTCCCGAAGCTTCTTGAATGACGGTGATAAGGCGCCCCGAAGCAGGATCAATGATTGCACGTTCTTTTCCTTCTCCTTTTATAAATTCGCCATTAATGAAAAGCTGTTCATTTTTCACATTCAATTTCGATCAGCTCCTAGCCTTTAATAATAAGGTTCAGACTTTTTAAGTGCAGCTGGTTCTTTCTTTGATGTACCAGCAAGCGAGACTGTAATCATGACGATGATACTGACAAGCAGCCCGTACACAATCGGCTCTGTCGACGACACCCCTTGGATAGCAAGACCCGCAAGGATAACTGCAGTACTGAGCAAAATCGAATAAAATGCTGCTTGTGCGGTAGCTCTTTTCCAAAAGAATCCTAAAATAATCGGGAAGAATATCGCTCCGGACAGCACAGCATACGCCACATCAAGCGCTGTCAGTACATCTTGAATCCAAATTGAAATGACGATCGTCGTGATTCCGACTGCGAACGTTGTCAACCGGGATATTTTCAAAAAATGCTGTTCGTTCATCTGAGGCGACATATATCGTTTTAAAATATCATTTACAATCAAAGTTGATGAAGCCAGCATCGTTCCTGAGGCTGTCGACATGAGTGCGGAAATGACACTTGCGATAACAACCCCTAATATGCCAGGCGGAAGCGTCGCGAGCGCCATACTTGAAAAGGCTGTTTGCGGGTCTTTCAAGTGCGGGAGAACAACATAGGCGCACATTCCGATCAAACAAACAGCAACTGCGTAAAAACAACTGTAGACCCCTGCTCCAATCGTGCCGGCCCGGGCGATTTTAGTTGTTCTTGCTGTAAAGACCCGCTGCCAGATGTCCTGCCCGACAGCCATACCTAAGCAAAACAGCAGGAAGTATTGAAAGATGGTTGACATGCCGATAGATCCTGCATCAAAATATCCTGGCGGCAATTTCTCTAAAAGCGTGCTCCAGCCTCCCGCTTTGTGGAGACTCATCGGCAGCATAATGAAGAAGATACCAACTGTCATAATCACAAATTGGATAATATCGGTCATCGTAATGGCCCACATTCCGCCAAGCAAGGTGTAAAACAGGACAATTCCTCCGCCTGTGATCATGGATAACGTTAAATTCCAGCCAAGCAGAACATTGAGAATAGTCCCCATACTGATCACCTGTGTCACCGTAACCATCAGCGTATAGATGGCAGCAACTAAAGAGCTGATCAGCCTTGTTTCCGAATTAAAACGTTTTTCAAGCACCTCACTGATGGTGAGTACTTTCAAGGCCATCATTTTTCGAATCAGAAAAACTCCGATTGCCGATATCCCCAGACCAAGCATGAAAACCATCCATATTCCTGAAAGGCCAAATTGATAGCCAAGTTTGGCGGTGCCAATTGTAGAGGCACCGCCTAATATAACAGCAGCCAGACAGGCTAAATACATCGTGAGGCCGAGATTACGCCCGGCAACGATATAATCCTCAGAAGTTTTTGCTTTTCTCGCTCCTAAAACACCTACAAAAATCAATGCAGCAAAATATAAGACAACCATCATGACATCCAGTCCATTCATAACACCAGCCTCCTTTCGAGTTGAGAATATTCAGTCATTTATGTTAAAAACTATCTCTCTTTGGCCAACCGCAGTTCAGCCTCAGCTTTCTTCTTCGCAAGGGCTGTCAGTGTGACAAACTCATAAATGATGTTAGCGGCCGCTGCTGCAGTAATTTGACCATGATCATACGCAGGAAGAACTTCTACAAGGTCAAAACCGATAAAGTCGATATCCGTCAATCCCCTGACGAAAGCCAAAGCATCATCAATACTTGCTCCAGATACCTCAGGGGTTCCTGTCCCCGGCGCATAAACAGGATCGAGAAAATCGATATCGAATGATAAGAAAACAGGTCCGCTGCCGACTCTCTGATGAATCACATCAAGCATTTTTTCAACACCAAGCTTTTTGTATTCATTCGTCGTAAACACTTCTAACCCAAGATTTTTCGCATCCATTAGATCCTCTTCACCATACAGTCCGCCCCGCATTCCAATTTGAATGGAACGTGAGACATCGATAAGCCCTTCTTCGATCGCTCGGCGGAAAACCGTGCCGTGGTTGTATTTTTGCTCAAAATAGCTGTCCCATGTATCTGAATGCGCATCGAACTGAAGCAATGCGACTGGTCCGTGAATTTTCTTTAAGGCTCTTAATTCCCCTAGCGTAATCGAATGATCTCCGCCAATTGTAATGGGAATGATCCCTTTTTCTGCTATTGAATAAATACCTTCTTCGATTTTTTTATATGTTTCTTTAAAGTACCCAGGGACCACAGGAATATCTCCATAGTCTACTCCTGAAACATAATCAAAGATTTTAATATTTTGTTCCGGGTTATAAGGCCGTAAAAGAATGGAGAAATCTCTCACTGCTTCAGGGCCGAATCTCGCCCCTGTTCTAAAAGATTGACCGGAGTCGAACGGAATTCCCGTGATGACAAAATCCATATGCTCGTCAAGCTGTTCTCTGTAAGGCAGTCGCATAAATGTCCGCGGCCCGCAGTAGCGCGGAGATTCAAAAGAATTTTTAGGCTGATATTTTTTCATCATAAGACCTCCCAAACGTTTTTCTTTTATTTATGCAATTTCCGTGCCAATCATTTGATTCCAAGTAACGGGAGATTATGAATACGCACAATGAGTTAAAAGTGAATGAAAAGCGGTTACTTCGATTCAAAATGAATTATCTTCATTTATTTTGAATCAATCTTGTATTTTTTGAGCCTCCTGACAACCGTGGCTTGGCTGATCCCTAGTATATCTGCCATCTCATACGTTGTTTTACATTGGCGGTAGGCCCGCTTGAGCCATGCTTTCTCGACTTCTTTTAAAGCGTCTTGCAGTGTGCCCCCACTCGAATTAAATTCGAAGAGCGAGCTCCAATCATAGTCAGCCTGAGTCTTACCAGTCAAAAAACCAATATCTTTTGGATAGATCGTATTGGTGTCAGTCGTAACAATGATTCTTTCAATCATATTCTCGAGTTCTCTTACATTTCCTGGCCAATGGTACTGTAAGAATAGCGGAAACACTTCGGCATGAAAAAACTTGCTTGTCCCATATTTCTGATTGAATTTTTCCAGAAAATGCATCATCAGCTGATCAATTTCTTCTTTTCTTTCTCTTAACGGCGGAATGGTTATGGGGACGACGTTTAAGCGGTAAAATAAATCTTCACGGAATTTTCCCTGCTGAACTAACTCTTCTAAATTCTGATTTGAAGCCGAAACCAGTCGAAAATCGACATGTTTGCCTGTGATTCCGCCAATTCTTGTAACCCTTTTTTCCTGCAGAACTTTTAAGAGTTTGACCTGAATACTAAATGGGAGTTCCCCTACTTCATCAAGAAATAAAGTACCTTTTTGAGCGAGTTCAATCATGCCTGCTTTGCCTTTCTGATTTGCCCCAGTAAATGCACCGCCTTGATAACCGAACATCTCTGATTCAAACAGGTTTTCCGGGATGGCACCGCAATTCACTTCAATGAAAGGGCCCGCCTTACGATGGCTGGCCTGATGGAGGGCGCGGGCAAAAACCGTTTTTCCTACACCGGATTCACCCAGAAGGACTACATTGGCATCACTCGCCGCAACGCGGTTCAATAATACCCAAAGTTTCTCCATTCGATCGCTATTGATGACAACCTCTCCAGAATTAGCGGTCTTCTTTTTCAATTCCTGAATCTCCTTTTCATATCGCCGCATCTTGGATTGAAGCTGTTCATAATCTTCTTTCAGCCGCCTAATCTCCGTTAAATCATGCGAGAAACTGATGATTCTAAATATCTCTCCGTTTTTCATAATCGGAATTCCCGTCGCCATTACGGATTTGCCAGCAGAGGTCGTTTGCATCACTTGAATTTCCTTCTTTTCTTGAATCACTCGTACGGTAACAGACGGAGAAAAGACCGATCTGCTTTGTAAATCAAACACCGATTTCCCAATGATCTCAGAAAGCGGCCGTCCGTAAATATCTTCACAATTACGACTTGCTTTTAAAACGATCCCTTCCCCATCTGTTATCACAATATTGTCGTTCGAAACATTTAATATCGCCCCTAACTCTACTTCCAACACTTTCACTTCTTCATTCATTAAGCAGCACCCCTTTATAGATGATTCTTTTAAGGTATCATAATTTTCAGACTTCATAACAAAAAGAGCCCTATTTGGTTTGGGCTCTTTCTTTTTCTTAGATTTTCTAAAGAATGGATAATATACAGTGAATGAGATGGCGATATTGATGATTTGCATGACAGCTCCTGATATTTTCCCACCCGTAGCCAGATAGCCTGAAAAGATCGGCGGCATCGTCCATGGCACAAATATTCCTGCCGGCTTTGCAACTAGGCCGGTGCTCATCCCAATGTAAGTGACAGTTACCGTTAAGAGCGGCGTGATGATAAAGGGCATTAACAGCATCGATTCATGACAATCGGCAAACCGAAAATAATCGGTTCATTAATATTAAAGCAGGCAGGACCAAGCGCAAGACGGCTCAGCTGCTTCATTTGCTTTTGAACGAACCGCCATGCTGCGTACAAGTGCTAACGCCGCCCTGCTTCCGCCAATATTAATAAATATGTCGAAAAATTGTTTTGTGAAAATATGCGACAATGCTTCAGCGGCCTGAAACGCAAGTCGGTTCTCATCCATTGCACCATACCAAATCGGAGACATGATTCCGGCGACGATGCTTGCGCCATGCAAACCGCAGGACCATAAAGCATTTGTGTAAATTCAGCTATTAAACTCCCCGTCAGACTTCCGCCAAGGTTTGCCTAAAGGTTCTCCTATCACGTTGTGAAGGCTTTGAAAAAGCGTGAGTTCAATGAATAACCTTGCTGCCCAGACAACGCCAATGACTGCGAAACCTTGAATAAGCGCTGTAAATGATTTGCAGACTGCAGGAGGCACGCCTATCAGGCATTTTGAAGACAATATTCTTCTGGATAATCCACCTGTAGATTTCAGTTGAGAGCATAGCAATAACCATTGCGACAAATAGACCTTTACTGCCCATTAACGAAACAGGAATGCCGCCTGAGACAAGGACCTCCTTTGTTGACCCATCTGGTGTAAACGGAATTTGATAAGTGTCCCCAGCAGAAATGCAGCAAATGCAATGGCTCCAGCTGAAAGAGCATCCACTTTATACTTTTCTGCCAAGCGGTAAGAATGCCGAATGTCGCGACGAGCGCCATGATGCCGCAGGTTGCACTGACCGGGTAAGATAATAGATCTGCTCATTGCTTACCGAATAAACCAGCCATAAAATCTGCATAACCAGGGATCGGCAAATTCGCTAAAATTAGAAACAGCGACCCAATAATAATCAGCGGCATTGTTAAGACAATGCCATCGCGGAGAGACTGCAGGTGACGCTGGCCAGCTACCCTTGCAGCTGTGGGTATGACTTTCTCTTCCAGGATTCTGTTCAATGAACTCAAGTTCGAATTCTTCCTTTATCTAATAAAGAATGAGTCGAACACGGGGTGCAAAGTTGTTTCAATGGGGCTGGATTTAAGCGGCAGTCCGGTGAAATAAAATAGGTTCCAGCACACCCGTACTGGAACCCTTTGTTTAAGCTTCGACAGAGTTAAAAAATTTTGGAAGATATTCTTTATGCGCCTCAAGCATTTCATCGAGTATTTCTTTCGCGATCTTATCAGATGGCACAAGCGGATTGATCGTCATCGCAAGGAGCGCTGTTTGATAATCTCCCGTGACGGCTGCTTCAGCGGCGACACGTTCAAATGATTTGATTTGCTGGACGAGCCCGCGGACAGATACCGGCAAATCACCGACGGCGATCGGTTTCGGACCGTCTTTCGTTATGACGCAGTTCACTTCGACCGCTGAGTCATTCGGGATACTGGCGATCGCGCTGTTGTTTATCGTATTGACGGGCTGGATATCATGTTTGTCGTTATAGATGGAGCTGATCAGGTTGCAGGCCGCGTCACTGTAGTACGCTCCGCCCCGTTTCTCAAGCTGCGGCGGTTTGATGGCGAGATTCGGATCTTTATACAGTTCGAACAGTTCTTTCTCAACCTTCTGCACGACTTCGGCGCGTGTGCCCTCCGTCTGTGACGCTTCTATTTCATGCTCGAGCATTTCTTTCTTTTTGAAATAATAGCGGTGGTAGCCGCAAGGAATCAGATCGAGCGCCTTCAGGAATTCAGGCTCCCATTCCGCGCCGGAAATGTTTTTCATCGTCATGGCGTTTTCCGGGTCTCCCATGGCTTCGATGACTTTATCCTTTACGCTGACGCCGTCTAAGAAAACATCTAATCCGAAGACCATGTGATTCAGCCCGGCAAATTGCACCTCGATCCGGCTGACATCGACATCCAAGGCTTTGGCGACGCCCATTTTAATGCCGATCGGCACATTGCAGAGGCCGACGACTTTTGTGAGATTCGAGTAGCGAAGCAAGGCCTCGGTAACCATGCCGGCAGGGTTTGTAAAATTCACGAGCCATGCATTCGGACAAAGCTCTTCGATGTCTTTCGCGATTTCCAGAATAACCGGAATGGTGCGCAGCCCTTTGAATAAACCGCCCGGACCGTTTGTCTCCTGCCCGATTACGCCGTATTTTAACGGAATCCGTTCATCTTTGGCGCGGGCCTCAAGAAGACCGACGCGGAATTGAGTTGTTACGAAATCCGCATCCTTCAAGGCTTCTCTCCGGTCAAGCGTCAGGTGAACCTCTATCGGAACCCCCGCTTTTTCGACCATGCGTTTTGCAAGCGTGCCGACGATATTGAGTTTTTTCTCGCCTTCGGGAATGTCGACGAGCCATAATTCTCTGACAGGCAGTTCATCATAGCGCTTAATAATGCCTTCCACAAGCTCCGGTGTATAGCTTGAACCTCCGCCGATCGTTACAATTTTAATTCCTTTTGTCATATTTTTGCTCCCCCTTGCAGACTCACTTTTTCATAAATCTCGACTAACTCTGCGGCCAAGTCTTTCACGGTCATCGCATTCATTAAATGGTCTTGCGCATGTACCATCAAAAGCGTCATGTCTGTTTTTTCTCCGCCGGCTTCATTTTGGATCAGTTCTGTCTGATAATGATGGGCTTCAGTCAGTTCCCTTGCGGCTTCCTGAAGCTTTTCTTCCGCCAGGGCTCTGTCTCCCCGCTTTGCGGCGGCAATGGCCTCCATTGATGCGCTTCTGCCATTGCCGCCATGCAGGATGATCTGAAAAATGGTCTGTTCCATTTTCTCATTCATGTGTTTCACTCCCTTTCTCTAAAGCGCGGCTTTTTCGTCTCCCTGTACGGCTGGCGCCTGCGGTTGTTCAAGTTCGTTTTCTTCTTTCAGCTTTTGCGAATCCCACATTCTGAAGAATGGATAGTACACGATAAAGGCTGCGATGATATTAATCGCCTGCATGACAGCCCCTGATATTTTTCCGCCCGTGGCCAGATAGCCGGAGAAAATCGGCGGCATCGTCCACGGGACGGCAATGCCGGCAGGTTTGGCGACGAGGCCCGTGCTCATGCCGATATAGGTAAGGACCAGTGTGACAAGCGGCGTGATGATGAACGGAATGAGAAGCATCGGGTTCATGACGATCGGCATTCCGAAAATAATCGGCTCATTAATATTAAAGACGGCCGGCCCGATGGCGAGTTTCCCAAGCTGCTTCATCTGCTTGCTTCGCGAACGGAGAAACATGGTGACCACGAGCGCCAGTGTCGCGCCGCTTCCGCCGATGTTGATCCAAATTTCAAAGAACTGCTGGGTGAAAATATTCGGAAGCGCATCGCCCGCCTGAAATGCAATCCGGTTGGCATCCATCGCTCCGAACCAGATCGGCGCCATGACGCCGCCGACAATGTTCGCCCCGTGTAATCCGCACGCCCACAAGAGCATTTGAACCGTTTCGGCTATCAGGCTTCCGCCGAGACTTCCCCCAAGAATCGAGAGCGGCGTCCCCAATACAACGCTTACAATATTATGAAGGCTTTCAAACGGCGTCGCTTCGACGATTAAACGCGCACCCCAGATGAGAAAGACGACGGCAAAACCGGGAATTAAAGCGACAAACGATTTGCTGACCGCCGGAGGCACGCCGTCCGGCATTTTGAAGACGAAATTCCGCTGGATGATCAGGCGGTAAATTTCCGTCGACAGCATGGCGATGATCATTGCGACAAACAACCCTTTGCTTCCCATGAGAGAAAGCGGAATGCCGCCGCCCACCATGATTTCCTCTTTTGCGCCGGCCGGCAGAAACGGAACTTTGTACGGCGTTGCCAAAAGAAACGCTGCCAGAGATATCGCACCGGCCGATAAAGCGTCCACCCCGTATTTTTCGGCCAGACGGTAGGCGATTCCAAAAGCGGCGACAAGGCCCATGATTTCAAAGGTCGCATCAACCGGATATTGCAGTTTTTGAGACCACGCACTTCCGAACGTCTTCGCCATGAAATCCGCGTACCCCGGAATCGGCAGGTTGCCGATGATCAGAAAAAACGAACCGATGATGATAAGCGGCATGGTGAGGATGATCCCGTCACGCAATGCTTGCAGATGCCGCTGGGAAGCAATTTTCCCGGCAATGGGCATGACTTTCTCTTCTAAAAACTGATTCACCTTATTCACACGGCCCGCCCCTTTCTACGATGCGTTTCCGAGCTGTTCTGCTGATTTCAGAACCTCCGCTCCGTTGCATGTGCCGTAATGGACGGTATTAATGACTTCAACCGGCACGCCTTTTGATTCACCCAATTTTTTCAGCTGCGGAAGCAAATAACGGACTTGAGGCCCAAGCAGCAATACGTCCGCTTTATCTATATGCTGGTTGACTGAATCGCCTGACACAGCCCAGATTTTATATTCTTTTCCTTGTTCCTGCGCGCTTTTTTCCATCTTTGTAACGAGTAAGCTTGTTGACATCCCTGCTGCACAAACGAGTAATATATTCATGTAAAAGACCTCCTGAAAGTTTGATATTTTGTATGTCTCGGTGTTAATACCATCATATTATGAAATCGCTTTCATAACTACTCAGGCTTTTTCCGCTGCTAACGGAAAAAAGGTGTATCCCGGTCTTTCTCTGATCGTTTGTCTCTGAACACTTGTAAAACCTCGTGATAGGCTGTGCATTTTAAGAGACGGCTCACCGCGGCCGGATCATCTAACATGCCCCCCAGCCATTTGTACATATGCTGGAGGTCGGCTTTGCTCTCTTTCTCGACGCAAAGCAGGCAGACAAATTGGACACGCTTATCCGCCCAGTCAATCGGTTTTTTCAGCGTGCACACCGCCCAAAACGTCGTGTCTGTCTGCGGAACGAGCGGATGCGGAATCGCCGTGAGATTGCCGAAACTCGTAGGAGAAATCGCTTCCCTTTCAAAAATAGAATCGGTCAGAGTATCAGAAGCGAGGCCGGCTTTTGCAACCTGATGTCCGAGAAAACGGATGACGTCCTCCTTCGTCTCCAGATCCTGCTGCAAAAAAACCAGCTCCGGTTTCAGAAAGTTCAATTGTTCCCGCTTTTCTTCCAGCATGGCGTCGATTTTTGTAAAATCCCCGCCTCCCAACAGTGTATGAACCTTTAATACGGGAACGGGCAGGTCTTTTTTGATCGGCACTGTACTGACCACAAAATCAATCGACTCAAAAGAAAGCTGGTCAAGGCTGCAGTAATCAGCCGTTCCGACGATTTCAAGGCGCTTTGCGAACCGTGAACGGAGCTTTTCTCTTAAAAGCTGCGCGCTGCCGGCGCCGGACGCACAGACAATCAAGCAGCGTTTAGGCGGCCGTTCTGTCTTTCTCCTTTCGATGGCCGCTCCGAAATGAAGCGCCAAGTATCCGATCTCATTTTCATGGATATCAATGCCGGTTTGCTCCTTAATCACGATTCCCGCAATCACTCCCGCTTCAAATGCGAGCGGGTAATTTTCCTTTATGGCGGAAAGCATCGGGTTTCTCAGGTTCATTCCGTACCGGCTTCGGTTAATCGCCGGCTTGATATGGAGCGCAAGACCCGCTTTTAGCTCATTATCGTCCGTGATTCCGAGCTTCAGCTCCCGCTCAATGGCTTCAATCATCGCCTCTGTCAAACGGCTGGTCTCCCCGTCTATCAACCTTGTAAGCTCTTTTCCTTCCATTTGTGACTGGGTCATGCGTTTTGTCCCGAGCAGGTGAATGGCGATATAGGCGGTTTCCTGTTCAGGAAAGGTGACAGATAGCGCCGATTCAAGCTCTTTGACGATGGCTTCCGCTGACTGATATTCTGTTTCAAGCTTAATATCATGAAGATCCTCCGGAATGAGAGATACATAGTTTTCTGTCCGGATTCGTTTGCAGGCAATGGCGATATGGATGATGAGATTGTTCAGGCCGAAGAAAGAAAGCGGGATCTTATGGTTTCGAACCTGCTTCATAATGGCTGATCGGATCACTTGAATGTCGTCTTTCGGCAGAATACCGGCCTTCTCACTCAGGAGATCAGGCTCAGGCTCGCGGTCGTCCACTAAGTATTCCGCCATACAATAACGGAGACGGAGCTCTTCTCCGCGCAGTTTAAAGCCGTAGTTCGGCCTTGTTTCCAAAATGATGTCATAGGGGCGGAGCTGTTTTTTTACTTCTTTCAGATCGGATTGAAGCGTGGATTTACTGATGAATAATTCTTCTGCCAAGTCATCCAGCTTGAGGTAGCCGTCGGTCAGAAGCAGTCTTTTCATCAGATAATTTATCCGTTCTTCGGGAAAAATCGGCACGGCGCTGTTCTGCTGGAAATTGTCCTGAAGCCAGTTTTTAAACGGCTGCTCATCCCGGATCAGCAGCTTATAGCCGCTCCCTCTGACAGATTGAATGGAAGCGCCGTGTTTTTCGACAATGGTTTGCAGTTCCTTTATGTCATTGCGGACCGTCCGCGTCGTTACCTTTACTTTTGCAGCGATGACTGAGCTTGTAACCGGTGTTTCAGCAGCTAAAAGCAAGCGAAGAAGTTCACGAAGCCGCCCATGAAGCATGAGAAAAACCTCCTATCAGATCAGATGCAGACGTAAAAAATAGGCAAAAAGGATGAAAAAGGGGTAAATGTATGTAAATTCTATAATGGGGAGGTTTTCAAGTCAATGCGGCAGCCTGAGGCAAAGCCCGTAAAAAAACAGCCGGATCAGCCGGCTGTTCGGGATGCGGACATGCGGTTTCGCTTAGATGCCTTCCGATCTTTTACGATTTTTCTGATGATCGGATAGATGACGGGCGCCCATTTAATAATTGTTTTGAAAAATTTTTTCAATGTTTGAATCCCCTTTCTTTTACCTTGTCTTTCCCCTGTTATCAGCGTTTATAAACATAGTCAGCGTGAGACATACCGGTTCCCCGTCACCCAATAGCGCCAAGGATAATCCCGGGCTTCTCCGCTGTTGTCAATCCCGATTCTCGGGCCTGTTGATATATGCTCCGGTGTAAAGCCTTCCGTAATATACAGCGGCGGTTCCGTGATCATGCCGCCGTAGTCATTCATTGAAATGCCCATCGCCTTCGTCAGTTTTCCCGGGCCGTTCGTCCACTCTCTCGGGGGTCTGCCAGGTCTCCTGCGCTCCATCAGGAACTGACCTTCATGGGGCTGTGCCGCCCTGATTAACACAGCCTGCGGAATGCCGATGTCAGCGGCGACGACGTTCATTAATGTATGGGTGTGCATGACGTATGTATAAATGCGGCCCGCCTCGTGGAACATAATTTCCGTCCGTTTCGTGCGCCGGTTGCCGAAGCTGTGCGCCGCCCGATCTTCCGCTCCCATATAAGCTTCCGTTTCCACGATAAAGCCTGAAGCCGTTCCCTCATCCGTCTCTTTTACTAAGAGACAGCCGAGCAATAAAGGAGCAAGCTCTACTGACGGCCTTTGGTAAAATTCAATCGGCAAAGGCTTTCGTTCTCCCGCCATTTGTCTCCCCCCTTTCTGATTATATCCAATTCCCTCTTTCACGTTTTTCACTTCTTTTTTACAATATAAACATGAAAGAAAAAAGGGCATCATTGTTGAACACTCTATTGCGTTTTGAAAATCGGCTGGTTATAATATGATGGTTCAAATGAAAATGATTCTCATGTTCAATAAATACCGGACAATGATCATAAAAGTAGGTGAATTGATTTTTGAGCGATTCTGTCACGTCCGCAAGCCGTCTGATCAGCATCTTAAAAAACGGGATTTTCTTCCTGATCGCGGTAATCGGACTGCTTGTGTCTATTTTTTTCGCCGTCTCATTCGGCGCGAAAGACATTACTTTACATACGGTGTGGTCGGCGATTGCTGATTACAATCCAAACATGACGGGCCAGCAGATCATTCATGAATTGCGTCTGCCGAGAGTGCTCGGCGCGGCCGTTACAGGCGCCGCATTTGCAGCAGCGGGCGCCCTCATGCAAGGTGTCACGAGAAACCCGCTTGCCGATTCGGGTGTCTTAGGCGTAAATGCGGGAGCCATGTTTGTTGTTGCGATCAGCTTTGCTTTTTTCCCTCATTTGTCATACGCCCTGCTGATGGTGATGTCGTTTTTGGGCGCACTGGCAAGCACAGGCTTGATTTTCTTTATCAGCGCGGCGGGAAAAAGCAGCATGACACCTTTAAAGGTGACGCTTGCCGGGGCGGTTGTAGCCGCTCTATTACATTCACTCAGCACAGGTGTGGCGATTTATTACGATTTAAGCCAGGATTTGGCCTTCTGGTACGCCGGCGGGGTCTCAGGAATCAAGTGGGCTCATTTACAAGTCCTTGCTCCCGTGATTGCGGTCTTCATCATTCTCGCGACATTCATGGGCCGGTCCGTCACCCTTCTCTCAATGGGAAATGACGTTGCGGCGAATTTAGGGGTGAACACCGCTCTGACGCGTGCAGCGGGATTAATGATCGCCGTTGTTCTTGCCGGTGTGTCTGTTTCCGCTGCCGGTGCAATCGGCTTCGTCGGGCTGGTCATCCCCCATATCGCGCGAAAGATCGTCGGCGTTACGTACAGGCTGATTATTCCGATGTCCGCGTTGCTTGGGGCGATTCTTTTGATTTTGGCCGACTTGGCCTCACGCACGGTCAGTCCTCCGAGAGAATTGGCAATAGGCATCATGGTCGCACTTGTCGGTGTCCCTTTCTTTCTTTATATTGCCCGCAAGGAAGGGAGAGAATTATAAATGAAGATGCAGAAGGAAACCAAAAAAGCGGCGGCGGCAGGCCTCATTCTGCTGATCATCGCCGTTTGCATTATTCTGATCGGGCTGCATACGGGCTCATTCCGGCTTTCTCCCTTTACGGTGGGAAAAACGCTGTTCGGATACGGCACGTTTCAAAGCACAACCGTTTTATTCGATTACCGGCTCCCCCGGATACTGGTGACGATGCTGGCCGGTATCGGCTTAGGCGTGTCGGGCGCTATTTTGCAGGGCGTATCCCGGAATCCGCTTGCCGATCCGGGTATCCTTGGGCTTCATGCCGGGGCTTCGTTCGGCCTGATGATGTATATCACGTTCTTTCATTCACTTGAGGCGCAGGCGTCGATGTTCATCCCGTTATTTACGTTTGCGGGCGGAACCCTCGCCGCCCTGCTGATCGTAGTGCTCACGTACGACAGGCTGAACGGGTTTTTAACGATCCGCATGCTGTTAGTCGGGATTGCCGTTTCCGCGGGCTTCAGCGCCGTTACATTGTTTATGTCGCTGCGTCTGAATGAAGAAACCTATACATTCGCTTCCCGCTGGCTGGTGGGAAACGTCTGGGGCAGGGACTGGATTCACGTGTGGTCGCTATTGCCCTGGATCGGCATTCTCGCCCCGCTTGCATGGCTTAACGCCCGGTCTTTGAATATTTTAATGCTCGGTGACCAGGCCGCCGCGGGGCTTGGCGCACACGTGCAGAGAAAAAGGATCATGCTGATCGCCATAGCGGTCGGCCTGTCCTGCGCGAGTGTGGCGATGGCCGGCGGAATCGGCTTTATCGGCTTTGCCGCCCCTCACTTGGCGAGACGGCTCGTCGGCACCATGCATCAGCATATCATCCCGATTGCGGGGTTAATCGGCCTTGTCATTCTTGTGGCGGCAGATACCATCGGCCGCTCTTTGTTTCAGCCGAACGCCATTCCGGCCGGCGTGGTTGCGGCAGCCATCGGCGCGCCGTATTTTCTCTATCTGGTTATGAAAATCAAAACATAAAATAAGGAGTCTTCTCATGAAAAAAATAATTGCCCTCGTCAGTTTCATGTGTATTTTCTTATTGGCTGCCTGCCAATCCGATTCAACACAGCCGGAGACAAATAAGGCATCCGGCGATCATAAAATTGCTTCGATGTCCATTCACCTGACAAATGATCTGCTGGCTCTCGGCATTACACCGGCCGGTTCCGTCGTGGGCGGAGAATTAAAAGATTTTCTCCCTCATGTAAAAAATCAGCTGAAAGACACGAAAAAACTCGGCCCTGCCTCAGATCCGGATATGGAAGCGTTACTCGAACTGAACCCTGACAACATTTATCTTGATAAAGAATTTGCAGGAAAAGATGTGTCAAAATACAAGAAAATCGGAAACACACACGTTTTCGACCTTGATAAAGGCACTTGGCGCGATCATTTAAAAGACATCGGAAAAATCGTCAACCGTGAAAAAGAAGCGAAAACCTTTATTCAAGATTACGAAGATGAAACAAAACAAGTCAAATCTATGATCGATAAGGAATTAGGAAAAAACGCCAAAGTCATGGCGATCCGCGTGAATGCAAAAGAACTTCGCGTCTTCAGCACACGCCGCCCGATGGGTCCGATTCTGTTTGATGACCTGAAACTGAAGCCTGCTGACGGCATTAAAGACATGAACACCTCCCGCCCTTATGAGGTCATTTCTCAGGAAGTGCTGCCGGATTACAACGCAGATGCGATTTTCGTGGTCGTTAACAGAGACGACAAGTCACAGCAAGCTTTTAAAGAATTGCAAAAAAGCGCTGTATGGAAAGGGCTGAAGGCCGTGAAAGCAAACCACGTCTATAAGATTGCCGATCAGCCTTGGCTTGATTATTCGGCACTGGGAAATAAATTAGCAATGGATGAAGCGAAAAAGCTGTTCCAAAAATAAACATGAGCCGGTTTTGCAAAACGTGCAAAGCCGGCTTTTTTATATTGTTATTTACTTATATAAACAACCGCTTATATAATGATGTAAAAAAGGAGTGAGAGCATGCAACGGCAGCATAACGCCTTAAGTTCCGAAGGGGTCAGCCAATGCCTCAAGCTTCTCAGCGACACGACAAGGCTTTTGATGCTGAAGTTTCTGAAGGAGAAGGAATACTGTGTCTGTGAGCTGACGGCCATTTTTGGCATGAGTCAGCCCGGCATCAGCCAGCACTTGCGGAAATTAAAGAATGCCGGGCTTGTGCGGGAAAGACGGGAAGGCCAGTGGCGGTACTATGCCATTCATCCGTCCGGTCCGGAATACGCGCTGGTCCGCTCCATTCTGCAGCAGATAGATGAAAAAGACGGCGTTTTACAGACATTGCGGCAAAAAGAAGCCACTGTTTCATGCCGATAAGGAGGATATATTCTTGGGAGTTGCGGTTTTATCAGCGCTGATTTTTGTGCTGACACTTGTATTTGTCATATGGCAGCCGAAACATATATCAATCGGCTGGTCTGCCTGCGGCGGAGCGGTCCTCGCTTTGATTGCGGGGGCAGTCAGCCTGCATGATATCGCGGAAGTGACGGGGATCGTCTGGAACGCGACACTTGCCTTTATCGCCATTATTATCATTTCATTGATTCTTGACAGCATCGGATTTTTTGAATGGGCCGCGCTGCATATGGCCATGGCGGCCAAAGGCAGCGGGCTGCGGATGTTTCTCTATGTTTCCGTCTTAGGGGCGGTGGTCTCCGCCCTGTTTGCCAATGACGGAGCGGCGCTCATTTTGACGCCGATCGTACTGGCGATGGTGCGGGCTTTGGATTTACCTGAAAAACTGGTCTTTCCCTTTATTATCGCCGGAGGGTTCATCGCCGACACCACCTCGCTCCCGCTCGTGGTCAGCAATTTGGTCAATATCGTATCCGCGGATTACTTTCATATCGGATACATTGAATATGCATCACGCATGCTGGTGCCCAACCTCTTTTCTTTGGCGGCAAGCATTTTGGTGCTGTATCTCTATTTCAGAAAAAACATTCCGAAACGGTTTGACACCGGCCTTGTGAAACACCCTGCATCCGCCATTAAGGATGAGCGCCTTTTCCGGTTATCATGGGGTGTCCTGGCCGTTTTATTGATCGGGTATTTCGTCAGCGCGCTGCTGTCGATCCCTGTGTCCTTCGTTGCCGGCTCCATCGCGGTTATTTTTCTCATTCTGGCGCAGCGAAGCCCCGCCGTCCCTGCAAAACAAGTCATCAAGGATGCCCCGTGGGCCATCGTGTTTTTTTCTGTCGGCATGTATGTTGTCGTGTACGGCTTGCGGAATGCCGGACTGACGGATCTTCTTTCTCAGCTTATTCAGAAAGCGGCGGATCACGGACTGTTTGCGGCGACACTCGAAATGGGTTTTATCGCTGCGGTTCTGTCCTCCGTTATGAATAACCTGCCGACGGTGATGATTGACGCCATAGCCATCAGCGGAACGGATGCTCACGGGCTGATGAGAGAAGCATTGATTTACGCGAATGTTATCGGGTCGGACCTCGGGCCGAAAATCACGCCGATCGGGTCGCTGGCGACATTGTTATGGCTCCATGTGCTGAGCCGGAAAAACGTGAAAATTTCCTGGGGAATGTATTTCAAAACAGGTCTGATATTAACCGTTCCGACGTTATTCATCACCCTGATCGGGCTTTATTTATGGCTGTTATGGCTGGCCTGAGTATGGAACGGCCGATCTTTGACGCCGATTGCGGAATAACCGCTTCTTTTGAAAACGGGTTTTAAAAAACGGCTCTGCTGGGCATATTGTTACCGTTCAAAAAGGAGGGTTCAGCAATGGAAAATAACAAAGACAGCGAAGAAGCGCTTTCCAGTAAGACGACCGGTAAAGGCGAGTCAGAAGACACGCTGACAAACCGGCAGGGCCATCCGGTCACTGACAACCAGAATGTCAGGACAGTCGGCAATAGAGGGCCGACGACATTGGAGAATTACGATTTTTTGGAGAAAATCAGCCACTTTGACCGTGAACGGATTCCCGAGCGCGTCGTTCACGCGCGCGGCGCCGGCGCACACGGATACTTTGAGGCGTACGGAAGTTTTGGAGACGAGGAGATTTCAAAATACACAAGGGCGAAGGTGTTTCAAAAGAAAGGAACGAAAACACCGGCGTTTGTGCGCTTTTCAACCGTCAATCACGGAAAGCACTCGCCGGAAACACTGCGTGATCCCCGGGGTTTTGCCGTTAAGCTTTATACGGAAGACGGCAACTGGGATCTGGTCGGCAATAACTTGAAAATCTTTTTTATCCGTGATCCGCTGAAGTTTCCGGATCTTGTTCACGCATTTCAGCCTGATCCGGTTACGAACATACAGGACGGTGAGCGTATTTTCGACTTCATCTCCCAATCACCGGAAGCGACTCATATGATCACTTTCTTGTTTTCGCCGTGGGGCATCCCGGCCAACTACCGGCAGATGCAGGGCTCAGGCGTCCACGCGTACAAATGGGTCAATGAAGAAGGAAAAGCCGTGCTCGTCAAATATCACTTTGAACCGAAACAGGGCATCCGCAACCTGACACAGAAGGAAGCGGAAGAGATTCAGGGAAAAAACTTTAACCATGCGACACAGGATTTGTATGACGCGATTGAAAATGGCGATTATCCGGAGTGGGAAGTGTATGCGCAAATCATGACTGATGACGAGCATCCCGAACTGGACTTTGATCCTCTTGACCCGACAAAGCTGTGGTATAAAGACGATTTTCCTTGGAAGCCGATCGGCAAATTGGTGCTCAATAAAAATCCGGAAAACTACCATGCCGAGGTGGAACAAGCCTCATTCGGAACGGGCGTGCTTGTGGACGGCCTTGATTTTTCAGATGACAAATTGCTTCAGGGGCGGACATTCGCCTATTCAGATACCCAGCGGTACCGCGTCGGCGCAAATTATCTGCAGCTTCCGATCAACTCGCCGAAAAAGCATGTCGCCACCAACCAGGAAGGCGGGCAAATGCAGTATCGGGTCGATCGGGCAGAAGGGCAAAACCCGCACGTCAACTATGAGCCGTCTATTATGGGCGGACTGAAAGAAGCGAAGCAGGATGGGAAAGACCATACGCCTCATGTCGAAGGCGACGTGAAGCGGGAAGCGATCGACCGGTCGAATAACTTCGGCCAAGCCGGAAAAACGTACCGCCGCTTTTCGGAATTTGAACGGAACGAATTGATCACAAACTTGGTCAATACGCTCTCTTCCTGCCGGAAAGACATTCAGGATCAAATGATTGAGAATTTCACAAAAGCAGATCCGGACTACGGAAAACGCGTGGCGGAAGGGCTGATAAAAGCCTCCGAAAGCAACAGCGGCGGGCCGATCGGCACTACGGATGCGGCAAAGGCGGCAAAGCAGGCTGAACGGGAAAGCCATCCGTCAGATCCGTATTAAACAAAAAAAAACAGGACAATCGCGTCCTGTTTTTTTTGAGCTAATTAAGCTCCTGTATATTCTGCTCCGCCACAGCCGCAAATACTTTCGGCTCCGGACGGTCAAGATCTTCATGGAATAAACTTACTTTATGGATCTGCCGGTTGTCGTACAGATGAAAGTAATAGCTCCCCGTGTCACAGCACATGACGGACGTATACTGCGTATAATCAATTTCATTCTCCTCGGTGATCACCGCGCCTTTTGGAATATTCATATTGGACAGCACGTGGAAAGCGGCCGTAACGCCATCTGTTTCATGAGCGGCAGGCTCTAAATGCTCTTTCAGGTAAGCGGCCCTGATGAATCGGGATGGCGGCGTGTAGTCACCGGGAAGCCCGATCGTTCCTGACCCTTGGCCGAATGCGGTTAATGTCATTCCGCCCAATGTTTTGCTTTCTGACTGCTGCGGCCTGATTCCGATATAATGGCGCAGATTGGTCACATGCCAAGGAAATTCAGGACTGTTGGTCATCACTCCGGGTTTGTTGTCATAGACTTTCATACCTTCCGGCGTCGGCTCGATCACAATGCAGCTCCCCGTGCAGTCTGATAAAATCCAATGAAGGGGCAGCACCGTATCCAATAACATTAACTTCTTCTCTACAATTGTCAGTGAAGCGAGCTTTTCCTTTACGTCTTCAAGAGATTCACAGTTTGATAAGGTCCATGTGACGAACTCATGAGGAGCAATGTGGCACGTGCCCTCCCGTTCCGCTTTCTCGTATCCCGCAAAGCCCGGAAAATACAGCGTCGCACAAGACAGCCCTTTTTCATTCACGCCGTCGGCAAACAGAATATTGCCGAGGTTTCTCCCCATGCCGATAAATGCGTATTTCGTCTTATGCAGCCTGCCGTCAGCTTCGCTTTTCCAGCTGTACTGACGAGGGTACAGCATGACGTCGGTGTCGAGCTGAAAAGCAAAATCCATCGTTCGCGCCAATAGGTGATTACCATCTGCCGTTTTCAATGTAAGACTTGTACACATATCATCAATCCCCTTTTCATTTATGAAATTTACACAAAGTAAACTATTCTTAAAGCTTAGCGAATAATGATTCCATTCGTCAAAAGATTGGCACATTTCTCCTTCATACATATTAGTCCGTAAGCATATCCATGCCTTTTAAACCCCGGTAAATCGTTTTGGCGGCAGTGTCTGTTCAGTTTCACAAAAAATCTAAGAACTGCTGTCAGCGAGGCTTTACAATGTTTTTCCTGCGTACTGGAATTTGTAAACGGTAAGTCAAT
The DNA here is from genome assembly GCF_059831465.1 of Bacillus sp. 5RYD7K. Classification (NCBI taxonomy): domain Bacteria; kingdom Bacillati; phylum Bacillota; class Bacilli; order Caryophanales; family Bacillaceae; genus Bacillus; species Bacillus sp. 5RYD7K. Next base: position 1,047,357 of record NZ_CP191200.1, on the reverse strand, counting down.
CTGTTAAGCTATGACTTTATGTTAAAAGAAGACATACGGAGGAGATTATCTATTGAAAGTAGAAAGGCGAACGATTGAACATATTCCGCATCACGAAAGACACGGAAAGGCCAAAGATTTATTCCCCGTTTGGTTCGGGGCGAATATGCATATTACGACGTTAGTCACAGGCACACTGCCCGTTACGATGGGACTCGATCTCTTTTGGAGTATCGCCGCCATTATTATCGGAACCTTTATCGGCGCAATCTTTATGGCGTCTCATTCCGCACAAGGACCTCAGCTCGGAATTCCGCAAATGATTCAAAGCCGCGCGCAATTCGGCGTGATCGGAGCGATTCTGCCCCTCTTTTTGGTCATGTTTATCTACCTGGGCTTCTTTGCGAGCAGTACGATTCTCGCAGCCGGTACACTGAGCAGCTTTGTACCGATTCCGGCTTCATGGTGTATTATCGGCTTAAGCGCCATCTGTTTTTTACTCACGATCTACGGTCATGATCTGATTCACAAAATGCAGAAAATCCTCTCTTGGACCTCCTTTGCCGTTTTTTTTGCTGCAACGATTCTTATTTTTCAACTGCCGATTCCCTCAGGAAGCTGGGTGCCCGGCTCATTAGATCTGCCTGTTTTCTTAGTGGCGGTCAGCGCGGTGGCCACATGGCAGCTGGCATACGCGCCATATGTCGCAGATTATTCCCGTTATCTGCCGATCAAAACACCGGCATCGCATACCTTTTGGTACAGCTACGCAGGTACGTCAGTCAGTTCTATCTGGATGATGCTTCTCGGCGCTATTTTGACGACGGCGCTCCCGGGATTCACTGCTAATGCCGGAAATGAAATTGTCCGATTGTTCGGCCCGTTTTCCTTTATTATGCTGATTATCGTCCTGTTCGGACAAATGGCGATCAACGTCTTTAATTTATACGGAGCCTTTATGTCAACCACGACTACCTTGGAGCCGTTTTTAAAACTGAAGGTGACGCCGAAAACGAGAGTCGTAATGATCCTTTGTGTGACGGCAGCGGGTACTGTATTAAGTCTCTTGGGTCAAAGCAATTTCATGGAACTGTTTTTAAATTTCATCTTTTTCATCAGTTATTTCTTAATTCCATGGACAGCGATCAACCTCGTGGATTACTATTTTATCCGCCGCGGAAAATACCACGTCAAATCGATGTTTGACGTGAATGGACAATACGGCAGGGTCAACTGGATTACAGCGGCCGCCTTTGTTTTGTCGATCATATTAGAAATCCCGTTCATCAATACATCCTTTTACATCGGGCCGCTCGCAGAAATATTCGGCGGAGGCGACATCGCCTGGGTCGTCGGGCTGGCCGTTCCGTCGCTGTTGTATTATGTTCTGATGAAATCAAGGTTAAAACAAAAAGAGGCGCCTTCCCTATGAAGACGCCTTTTCTTTATTCATATTCCTTCCATACACGCGGCAGCAGTTCAGAAAGTTCGTGCGCCAATAAGGTATGTGCGGAGCGCTCTTTCGTCCATAACTCCGCACATTCGCCGTGAAGGCGGACAGCGTTCAATACGGCATGCTTCGGGTCTTGATGACAGCACAGCATACCAAGGATCATTCCCGTCAGCGTGTCGCCGGTCCCGCCTTTTGCAAGCGCGCCGTTTCCGGTTGTATTCCGGCGGCACTCCCCGTCAGGAAAAGCGATAATGGTTTCGTTTCCTTTCAGGACAATCGTGACATGAAGCCGCTCCGCCCATTCCGCGGCATATGCCGCCCTGTTCTGCTGAATCTCTTGAATCGGAAGGCCTGTCATTCTTGAAAATTCGCCGGGATGAGGCGTCAAGATCACCGGGGCTTTCCTTTCCGGATAGGTTCTTTTCGTTATGGCACCCGCATCCAGTATGACGGGATAATCGACAGAAAGCAGCTGGTCAGCCGCCTGCTGCACTTCGTCCGTTTGGGGAAGCCCCGGCCCGATGGCCGCGGCCCGGATGGTTTCTTCCGGCTGAGCCGCCGCGGCTTTTTTCCACCCGTCCCGCCAGTACGTCGCTTCCGGCAGCACCGGGACAATGAGCGGGATGACGCCTGCCGATGTACCGATGACGAGCTTGCCGACGCCGCTTCTCATCGCGCCCAAACCTGCAAGAAGGGCGGCTCCCGGCATGTCATCGCTTCCGGCCAGCAATAACGCCGTCCCGAACGTCCCCTTATGGCTGTCTGCGTCCCGTTTCGGCAGCGTATCTTTCACATCCCGTTCCGTCCAATCCAGTATGTTCATCTCTGTACCTCCTCTTCTGTCTCTTATTTATATTCCAAACAAGAAGAGATTTTAAACCGCACAAAAAAAACAGCCGCACGTTTGCGGCTGTTTATGTTCTGATCGGAACATCAAGACGGTAAAGCTTCCGGTACCGTTCGTTTTCTGCAAGCAGCTCTTGATGGGTTCCTTCCATTTCTGCTTTTCCATTTTCTAAAAAGACGATCTTATCAGCTGTTTCCACACCTGCCAGATGGTGTGTAATCCAGAGGATCGTTTTCTCTTTAAAGACGTCAAAAATCGTATCAAGCAATTCGCGTTCAGTGACCGCATCAAGGCCGACCGTCGGTTCATCAAGAATAATGACCGGCGTATCCTGGAGCAGAATGCGGGCAAGTGCGATCCGCTGACGCTCCCCGCCTGAAAAACGTATCCCCGTCTCCTGCACGGACGTTTCATACCCGTCAGGCAGTGATTCAATATAGTCGTGCAGCTTCACTTGCCGCGCCGCACGCTTAACATCTTCATCACTCGCCTTGCCGTTTCCGAGCCGGATATTGTTCATAATGCTCGTATTAAAGAGATGAGGCTTCTGATTCAAAACGGCTACCGCTGAGGAAATCTGATCCTGCACGGCCGCAGTTTCCAGCCCGTTCAGTGTCACTTTGCCTGAATCGGGAACTAAGGCGCCTTCAATTAAAGCGAGAGAGGTCGACTTACCGGAGCCGCTCCTGCCGAGCAGCGCCATTTTTTCACCCTGGCGGAGAGTGAAGGAAAAGCGGTCAAGCACATGACTGTGCTGATCATAAGAAAATGTCACGTTATCAAACGTCAGTGTCACATCAGTGACATCCAGTTTCTCATCTGACTGCTTCACCTCACGCCCCCGCAGCTCCGGAGCCGCCTTACTCATTCTTCTGATCGAATCCTGATAAGAAGGCACTTCCGTCAGCGCATCCGAAAGGGGCAGAAACGCCTCCGTCAATGGAAATACAACAAGCACAAAGGCCGCGATCATCGTGTTGGCCATACTGCCGTCCGCATACTGACCTGCCGTCCAGAACAGCATGATCAATATGAAGCCGCCGACAAGGCATTGAGCGGCGAGATCGCGCAGCCTCGTAAATCGCTGACGTTTGCTCTCAAGGTCAAACCACGCCTTTTCTTTCTCTTCATAAGAGGAAATAAAGGCGGCCTGACGTCCCGAGAACATCCAGTCGCTCACGCCGAGCACAGCATCGGTCAGCCGGCTGTAGAGCGTATTCCGTCCGCTTTTCAGCCTCATGTTTTTCGCTCTCGTCACAAGAAGCGACACAACCGGAAATAAGACAACCAATACAAACAGGTAAATCGCCGCAAGAGCGGCAAACGGCCAGGAAAAAAAGCCGAGCCCGATAACGGATGCCGCATAGAGCAGCAAAGCGGAAACCCCGGGGAAAATCGTTTTTAAAAACGCATCCTGCAAATGCTCAATATCCTCAGCCAAAATGCCGAGCATGTCGCCCGTCCGGAAACGGGAAGAGAGCATGAGAGAGGCCGGCTCCAGCATATTGTAAAGCCGCACCCGCATGTCGGACACGATTTTCAAAATGATGTGATGCCCCGTCAGACGCTCGGCATACCGGGAGACTGAACGGGCGATCCCGAAGGTGCGCACGGCCACAATCGGAACGTACACCAGCAGGATATTCTCAGGCCTAGTCGCCGACTTAGAGATCAAAAAACCGGAAGTAAACATGAGAAAGGCCGCCGAAAAAATCGTCACCGCGCCTAAAAAAATCACAAGAACAAACAAACGGGCATTTTGCTTAATATACGGCAGAATCCATTCTTCTTTCCTCATGTTCTTTCCCCCAGTTGCGCCTCTACAAGTTTGGCGTATACGCCTTGTTTCGCCATCAATTCGTCGTGGGTGCCGATTTCCGCTACCGCGCCGTCATCAAGCACGATAATTTCGTCCATTTCAAGCATCCAGTGAAGACGATGAGTCGCCAGAAAAACAAGCTTATTTTCAAACAGGTCTTTCATCGTTTCTTTTATTTCATACTCTGTTTCAATATCAAGGTGAGCGGTCGGCTCATCCAAAAGGAGAATCGGACGGTTTCCTAAAAAGGCTCTGGCCAGCGCGACACGCTGAGCCTGCCCTCCGCTGAGCGCCCGTCCGCCCTCGCCGATCCGGCCGTCAAGACCGCCGGGCAGATCACGGATCAGTTCGGAAAGACCCGCCGAAGCAGCGGCCTGCGCCGTTTCCTCACGGGAAGCATCAGGATGATAAAACCGGATATTATTCAAAAGCGTGTCATCAAAAATGTACGGATGCTGCGGAATATAGAGCAGCTGCTTCTGCCAGCCGTCCGACTGCAGATGCGAGCGGGATTCACCGTTTACCTTGATCTCACCGGACGCAGGCTCTAAAAAGCCGCCCAGCACATCAATGAGAGTCGATTTTCCCGCGCCGCTTTCACCGATAATCCCGATTTTTTTCTTCCCTTTAAAGGACAGATTAAATTCAGGCATCGATTCACGGACGGACAAACGCGTAAGCTGTAATTCATCTCCGTCAGTCCACGTATCAAGCTCGAGCGGCTTTTCTTCTTTAAAACCGGGCTGCGTCAAAATCGCCTGAATGGTTTTTCCCGCTTCCTGCCCGTTTAATGTCGCGTGGTAATCATTTCCCACCTCGCGGACCGGGAGAAAGTATTCAGGCGCGAGAATCAGCGCGGTCAATGCCGGACCGAGAAGAATCTGTCCGTCTATCAGCCGCAAGCCGAGGAACACCGCCACTGTCGCCACCGACAGCATCGTGAAGAAATCAAGGGCGAATGATGATAAAAACGCGACCCGGAGCGTGCTCATCGTCGCCTTGCGGTATCTCTCACTGACGTGAAAAATATTTTTGCTGTGTGATTTGCTTAATCCTAAAAACCGCAATGTCTCCAGTCCGCGGAGCGAATCCACGAAATGATTGGAAAGCGTCTGATAGGACTTCCATTGGCGATCGGCTTTTTTCTGTGCGACAAGTCCGAGCAGAATCATAAATACAATCAAAATCGGAAGCGCAAGAATCAGAATCAAAGCCGATGTTTTATCCTGAAAAAACACGTAAATGACAACGGCAGCCGGCACGATCGCCATGCTGACCATTTTCGGCAGAAACAGCTCTAAATAGCGGCGGAACTGGCTGATGCCCTCCATCGCCAGCGTCACCATCCGGCCTGTCCCCTCTTTTTTCGCAAAGCGGGGGCCGAGACGGAACAATTGCTCAAGAAATCTTTTTCTTAAGTCCGCGCCGGTTTGCGCGGCATATTGGTACACGATTTTCTGCCGGACCGTTGTCACCACATGCCGGACCAAAAACGCAAGCAGGAAAAAGCCGATAACCGGATAAAGAGAAGCAATCCGCTTCCCGTTAAATAATCCGGTTACCGCCTGGCTCAGCCATTCCGCCTGCAAGATAATGGCGGCCGTTTGTATGATCGTTAATCCCGTAATGATCGCAAGAATCCGCTTCATTCCTTTATAAAGAAACAGGTCTTTTCCCATTAATAAGTCATAGGCTCCTTATGGCTGACGCGTTTCCGGAAGACATAATAGCTCCAGATCTGACTGCCGATGACAAACGGCAGCAGAGTCAGTGCGACAATTGTCATGACTTTAAGTGAATAATCACCGGAAGACGCGTTAGCTACTGTTAAGTCATACGCGCTTTTCAGCGAGCTGACCATGACGCGCGGGAACAGGGAGATAAAAATCATCGCGACTGTCAAAGCGAGACCCGCGCCGGTCATACCGAATGCCCAGCCGTCTTTTTTCTTGCTCATGAACACAATGGCAAGAACGTTGCAGATGACAATCAGCACGAATATTGGAATCGTGATGTTTGCCCGGCGTGTAAACATATCCGTATCGTATGCAGACATCGCAAAGAAAGCAAGTACAACAAGAAAGATAACACCGATTACGCGTTTTGCCATTTTTCTCGCACGCTCTTGTAAATCACCGATCGTGCGCAGGGTGATAAACATTAAACCGTGCAGGAATGAAAGAAGGGTGACGGCTGCTCCGCCAAGAACGGAATACACGTTCACAATATCTGAAAAACCAGCGTGAATGTTCATGTGTCCGTCAATCGGCACACCGCGGAACAAGCTTGTAAAGATAAGGCCGAATACAAACGGCGGGATAAGGCTTCCGAAGAAAATTACCCAGTCCCATGTTTTGACCCATTTCAGATTGTTCACTTGCCCGCGGAATTCAAATGCCACGCCGCGGCCCATCAAGGCAAGAAGAATGATGATAAACGGAATGTAATATCCGCTGAGCATCGTTGCATACCAGTTCGGGAATGCCGCGAAAATCGCTCCCGTACCTGTGATCAGCCACACCTCATTCGCATCCCAGAACGGGCCGATGGTGTTAACCAGCACTCTGCGTTCTAATTCATTATGGCCAAGAAATCGGGTCGAAATGCCGACACCGAAATCAAAACCTTCTAAAAAGAAAAATCCGACAAACAAAATCGAAACGAGTATAAACCAAAGATCATGAAGTGACCCCATGGTAGACCTCCTGACTGAACGGATCTGTTGATACAGGAACATCCTTGTGATCATCATGGTCCGCACCTTTTTTAATTTCACGAACGAATAGGAAAACAAGCAGCGCGCCTAAAATCAAGTACATGACGCCGAAGCTGATAATTGAAAACAGCAGAGATCCCGTCGTTACGTTAGGCGAAACGGATTGTGCGGTCGTCAATTGCCCCATGACCGTCCACGGCTGGCGGCCGATTTCAGTCATAATCCATCCGGCAGAGTTCGCAATGAACGGGAATGCGATCAGTGCGATCATGCCCCGTAAATACCACTTGCTTGTATGAAGCTTTTTGCGGCGGTTCAGAATAAAGCCGGCAATCGCGGCGAAAATCATAAGCGCGCCAGCACCCGCCATGATGCGGAAGCTCCAGAACGTCGTTTTAACAGGCGGGATATAGTCGCCTTTTCCGTACGTTTTTTCGTATTCTTTTTGAAGAGTTTTCATCCCTTTAACACTGCCGCTGAACTTCTGATAAGCCAAGTAGCTGAGTGCGTAAGGAATTGAAATTTCTGATGTGTTTTTTTCTTTATTCGTATCAATGTTCGCAAAAGCCGTCCATGCGGCAGGATCACCGCTGTCATCCCAAAGCGCTTCACTGGCGGCCATTTTCATCGGCTGCGATTCCATTAAATGCTCAGCCTGCATATGTCCGCTGAACGCAACGCCGATACCGGCGATCAGACCGACAATCATTGAAAGCTTGAAAGATTTATGGAAGAAAGGCACTTCTTTTTTCTTCAATAATTTATATGCGCTGACACCGGCGATAAAGAAAGCACCAGTTGCAAGCGCCCCGAAAATGACGTGAGGGAATTCAACCCAAAGCTGAGGGTTTGTCAAAAGCGCCCCGAAATCATTCATTTCCGCGCGGCCGTTTTTAATCGCAAAGCCGACCGGCTCCTGCATGAATGAGTTTGCCGTCAAAATCCAGAAAGATGACATAATTGTCCCGAAGGATACAAGCCAAATGCAAAGCAAATGCACTTTTTTAGATAAACGGTCCCAGCCGAAAATCCATAATCCGATAAAAATAGACTCCATAAAAAACGCCAAAAGCGCTTCAACCGCAAGCGGAGCTCCAAATACGTCTCCGACAAAACGAGAATAATCAGACCAGTTCAATCCAAACTGGAATTCCTGAAGAATCCCTGTGACGACGCCGACAGCAAAGTTAATTAAAAAGAGATGTCCCCAAAATTTAGCCATTTTGAGATAGGTCTCTTGTTTTTTGACAACATAAAGCGTCTCCATCAAAGCAACCATAAACACAAGCCCGATAGACATAGGCACAAACAGGAAGTGAAACAATGTTGTAGATGCAAATTGTATGCGGGCTAAAACCAACTCACTCATGATGTTTTTCCTCCAATCTGGTAAATTGCTCAACATTTCACAAACACGACAAAACCATTGCTCGGTATTTCACAAGAAATGATATATTTGCTCAATGTTTCACAAATTTGTCAAAACTAATGAATTATCAGCCTGCACTCCCTGGGGGGCAGCGGCTGTCATAGAAATGATTCAATATCATTACTTTACAACGATTCCGCCTAAAAAAAAAGATCGATATACCTAAAAATAGGCTGAAATTGTGACCGATTAATGTCGAATTTGTAGAGACTTTATGTCGGCACCTAGGATTTTTGTCCCTTCCATATCGTACCTCTTTTTTATTCGTGTGGCGAACAAAATGCTTTATTCAGCGAGAAAGGCCGCCAAATCGCCTTTTTGAGAAAGAAAAGAGGGGAAAGCAAGTTTTCTAGTAAATTCTTAATATATGAAAAATTTAAATTTTTTAGTATACTTTAAATGGGGATATTTTTCACTACATAACGACTGGGGGAACAAGCATGGGAGAACTTCAACCAAATTTGCAAACGGATTCAATCCCAAAACAGCAACGGACTGATAATTGGTTTGCCAGAGCAATGAATATAAGAATCGGCATTATTCCTCTTCCTATCTATATCCTGCTCTTCTTGCTTATTACGGTGTTTGTCATGAAACACGATGTAAAAAGCGACATCCTGACATCGATTGCCGTCATGAGTTTTTTCGGATTTACCTTCGGCCAGATCGGAAAATCCATTCCGATCGTGCGTTCCATCGGCGGCCCTGCGATCCTCGCAACCTTTATTCCGTCCGCTGTCGTCTACTATCACCTGCTTCCGAAAGATATTATTACATCAACAACAGAATTCACAGAAAACTCTAACTTTCTCTATCTATTTATTGCCGGTATCGTCGTCGGCAGTATTCTGGGGATGAAAAGAGAGACTCTCGTCAAAGCTTTCGTCAAGATTTTCATTCCGCTGATCGCCGGCTCGATCGCGGCCGCCATCGTCGGCTTATGCGTCGGGACGCTGCTCGGGCTCGGTTTTCAGCACACACTGCTTTATATTGTCGTCCCGATTATGGCGGGAGGTGTCGGCGAGGGCGCGATTCCTTTATCCATCGGCTACTCCGATATGATGCCGATGTCCCAGGGAGATGCCTTTGCGCTTGTGCTGCCGTCCATCATGCTCGGCAGCCTGTGTGCCATTATGTTATCGGGTTTGCTGAACGTCATCGGGAAACGCAAGCCGGAATGGACGGGCAATGGGAAGGTTGATAAGTCTGATCAATCCGCTCCTGTATTGGAACAGCCGGCCAATGACAATGCGTTTAATCTGTCTTTTTTCGCTTCGGGGGGGATTTTAGCGGTTTCCCTGTATTTGGTCGGCATGCTGGCGCATGATTTCTTTCAGCTTCCGGCTCCTGTCGTGATGCTCGTCCTTGCCGTGCTTATTAAGCTGTTCAGGCTGGCGCCGGCCTCGATTGAAAACGGAGCTTTCGGCGTTTCGCGTTTTTTCTCGACAGCCGTGACGTATCCGCTCTTATTTGCGATCGGCGTTTCAATGACACCGTGGGACAAACTGATTGCAGCGTTTAATATCAGCAATATCATTACCATTTTATCCATTGTCATTACGATGATAGCCGTCGGTTTTCTGACCGGTAAATGGCTGAACCTGTACCCGATTGAGACAGCGATCATCAATGCCTGCCATTCCGGTCAGGGCGGCACAGGCGACGTCGCGATCTTAAGCGCCGCTGAACGGCTTGAGCTTATGCCGTTTGCCCAAGTGTCGACCAGAATCGGCGGGGCGATTACCGTGAGCGTCACCCTCCTGTTGCTTCATCAATTCTATTAAACGGAAAAAAGCCTCCGCCATATGCGGAGGCTCTGTTATTTCATCACATTTTGGATATAAGAGCCGAATGCCGTACCGGACATGTCCGGCGACACACGGACACGGTGAAGCGAGTAAAGCCCCTGATCTCTCGATGCCGCTCCCGGCTCCGTCGTGACCGCCATACGGTAGCCTGCAGCAGCTGCGGCTTTTAATGTTTCCTTATTATATCGTCCGACAGGGTAACTGATTACAGACGTCCGCTGCCCGAACATTTGGTCAAATAGACGCTTAGAGTCCGCCATTTCGCGTCGCTGCTGCTGAGGCGTGAGCCCGTTCAATTCGAGATGGTTCATCGTATGGCTTTGAATGGAAATGCCGTTTGCGGCCATCTCCTTCATCTGCTTCTCAGTCAGGTGATTTTTATGTCCGATAAAGTTACCGATCATGAAGATAGTCGCTTTCATCTTATATTTCTTTAAAATGGGATACGCCGCTTTGACATTGTCGGTATAGCCGTCATCAAATGTGATCAGAACGCATTTCTCACGCGGCTCTCTATCCTCCGTCAGCATCAGATAGGCTTCTTCCGGAGTCATCGTATAATAGCCGTGATCATGAAGCCACTTCATATGCTGCTGGAATTCTTCCTTCGGCACACGCAGGCTGTTTCCCTCAGAAATGCTGTGGTACATCAGAATCGGCAGTCTCGCCGTTCCTTTCGTTTTAACCCAGGCGGACGTATCCGGCTCCTTTTTGATTTGGCGCTTTACAGACTTTTTATCGTGGTGCGCTTCTGCCTTCGGAATGCTCTCTTCGGCACTTGCCTCATGGTCCGAACAGGCGGCAAGCGTTAACAGAGCAGCCAAAAGGCACATGCACGTAATCATGCGTTTCATGGTTTTCCTGCTTTCTGTCTACTATTTACTTTTTATATCGGTCGACGGGCAAAAATTGTTACATCAAAAAAGCCGGACATCCAGCTGTCCGGCTTTGCGTCATGAGCGGATTCTGATTTCTGTTTCACTGTCGAAAAAATGAGCTTTATTCATGTCGAAAGCGACAGTCAATTCCTCACCGGCATGAATGTCATGGCGAGCATCAATCCGGGCGATAAAATCCTGATCCCCGATCCGGGAATAAACCATAATTTCTGACCCGAGCAATTCCGCGACATTGATTTTAGCTGTGATGGATGAATTCTTATAGGATTCTACCACAATCAGCTCGTCATGTATGTCTTCCGGGCGGATGCCGAAGATCACATCTTTACCGGCATAGCCTTTTTCCCGGAGCATTTTCATTTTCCCTTCCGGCACGCTGAGAGCGGCCGAACCGATCTGAATGGCGCCGTCAGTCAGCTTCCCTTTAAAAAAGTTCATCGCGGGGGAGCCGATGAACCCGCCGACAAAAACGTTTTCCGGATGTTCATAGACTTCTTTCGGCGTGCCGATCTGCTGAATCTTCCCATCCTTCATGACTACAATGCGTGTCGCCATCGTCAGCGCCTCTGTTTGGTCGTGCGTCACATAGATCGTAGTTGTTTGCAGTCTTTGATGGAGCTTAATAATTTCAGCCCGCATCTGCACCCGAAGCTTTGCATCCAGATTTGACAGCGGCTCATCCATTAAAAACACTTTGGCGTCCCTGACGATCGCCCGTCCTAATGCAACACGCTGCCGCTGCCCGCCGGAGAGCGCCTTCGGTTTGCGGTGCAGATACTCTGTGAGCCCCAGCATTTTCGCTGCTTCTTCGACCCGTTTTTTAATCTCCGGTTTCGGCATCTTTCTCAGCTTCAGACCGAAAGCGATATTATCATAGACCGTCATATGCGGATACAGCGCATAGTTTTGGAACACCATGGCGATATCCCTGTCTTTAGGAGCGATATCATTCACCCTCGTGTCTCCGATATAAAAATCGCCCTTCGAGATGTCTTCCAGCCCGGCAACCATCCGCAATGTTGTCGACTTTCCGCATCCCGACGGACCGACAAACACGATAAACTCTTTATCTTTAATATGAAGGTTAAAATCATCGACAGCCGCTTCTTTTTGATCGTAATACTTATAAATATGCTCGAGCCGAAGTTCCGCCATGTATATCCCCCTTTATTTGTAAACGCTTTCTTAAATAGGATTGTAACAGCCTCCGGCGGCGGCGTGTATAGGCAATGTTCATAAAAAAAGCCGGCAGCCTTCGTGCACATTTCCCATTTACTGTGATTTTTCATACTGCAGGCAAATGAAATAAGCCAGCAGGGCGCCCCGATATGTCTTAATATCAATACCTGAGCGTTCCGCAAATTTATCAATCCGATATTGAAGACTGTTGCGGTGCAAATGCAGTTTTTTCGATGTGAGCGACATGTTTGAGTTATGTTCAATAAAAGTCTGAATCGTATGCTTCAGCTCCGGTTCTTTCTGAAACAGCAACACCGCCTCTTCGTGAAGCAATGCAGAGAGCTTATCTCGGCTTTCTTCCGAGAGCATGGCCGGAAATACCGTTTCCGCGGTCAGCGTGCTCAGCTGCGGGAGATGACGCCTTCCAATCTGAAAATATTGCTGTTCTCTCCGATAATGAAGGCGCAGACGTTCCCCGGCACCGTAATACCTCCCGATGAAGAAACGGACTCTGAAATAAAAATCGCATTCAGAAACCTTTACAAAAGATGCGATATCATCCGGATCAGGGGCTTCAAGCTTTTCTTCCTCTACAATCACGCCCTGATCCCTTCCCGTCCGGACAACGGTATACGGAATCGGCCAAAAATGGCGCAACGCTTCCGTAAACACCCCCCAGTTCCGTTCCCCCATTAAGTCATAATGAATAAAACGGACACGAAACTCTTTGACGTCAGGAACCGGACCCTCTTCCAGCAGAAAACGCCGCCACCTCTTTGCTTCCGCCGTCTCTGCAAAAAAAACGCCTTTCTCTTCAGCAGGTGTCAAAAACGATTCCAAAAGCAGTTTCTCCTTCGGGGTGATATCCTCCTTCGGAATGGCGACATAGACCCGCCTCTTCTCATCATAAAAACAAAAGACATCCTCTGCCGCACAGCACGTATCAGACAGCACAGCCCTCGGGTAAATTGCCAATAACGGGTTCATATGCGCTCCTCTCTATCGCTCTATTATATTTTCAGTATAAAACGTCCGGCGGGTTGTATCTACTTCATTTTAGAAACAGCTTTCCGGCTATTTCCCGGGAAACGGATCATTACCGTTTCTCCCCGGTATATAAAAAACCCTCCGCACCGGCAGAGGGATCTTTTTTATTTAGAGATATCGACGAAGCCTTCACCAAAGACGTCACGCACATCATGAACAATGACAAACGCCTTTGTATCACAGCTTTTAATAATTTTCTTGAGCATGGAGAGCTCTTGTTTCTGGATGACGATATATAAAATTTCTTTCGACTGCCCCGTGTAATTCCCTTTACCCGACAGCAGCGTCACCCCTCTGTCCATAAGCGTGTTGACCTGCTCAGCGATTTCGTGCTTATGCTCAGATATGATCGTCACCGCTTTTTTCGTATTCAGCCCTTCAATGATAAAGTCCATCACCTTCGTTCCGATGTACAGCATCACAATGGTAAACATCATTTTTTCCGCACCGATGATGAAATAAGAACTGAAGACGACAATCAGATCAAAGAACAAAAGCGCATAGCTGATATTCCAATCGAGATATTTGTTCGCAATCCTCGCCAAAATGGCAGATCCCGCAGTCGTGCCTCCGACTCGGATAATGATTCCGATTCCGACACCGGCAAACACACCTGCAAAAATAGTATTAATAATGAGTTCATGTGACGGCGAGTGCCAGTCATGCGTCAGATGCAGAAACAGCGAGTTGGCGACAACAGTAATGATCGTATAAAGCGTTGTTTTACCGTCTAAAAACTTATATCCGATGATCAATAAGATCCCGTTCAAAATGATATTCGTCACCCCGGGCGACCATTCAAACACATAATACAAGATCAAGGTAATCCCCGTTACCCCGCCCTCTCCAAGATCATTCGGAATGGCGAATAAATTAACGGCCAATGCGAAGATAAAAGCCCCAATCATCAGCATCAGCACATCCAGCAACCTCTTTTTCATCCCAGACACTCCCTTTTTATAAAATCAAAAAAGCCCGGGAGAGCACTCTTCATCAAAAGAGCAGAAACTCCCGGGCTTTTATCCCACCGTGTCACAGCAAAAAACCTGCTGTGTGTTTTCTCTCGGTCCAGACCAATTCAGCATTGCGGAACCCTAGAAAACCACTGTTTTTTATGTTCAGTTTTTGTATTTCTTTCAAGATTATACGGGAAATCACGAGCATGTTCAACCACTCTTTTTTCCATAAACCTATGAAAAATTCGAACGACCTGCCGATACTAATAAAGGCCCTTAAAATATATGACTAAAAAATCATCAAAATACTATTTTTCTCAAAATTGTATTGACTATAGGTTATTTTACAGTCATTATAGTATGTAGTTTTCAAGAAATAGTTTACATAGGAGGAAATATTATGGCAGGCAATTTAGTGTCTTGTAAGGCATGCGGCAAAGAAATCGCTAAAGGCGTTAAAAAATGCCCAAACTGCGGTAAAGATCAGAGAAACTTTTTTATGAGACATAAAATCATCACATTGCTTCTGGCAGTAGTGGTTATTATCATTCTCGTAAATCTCGGCGGCGGAGGCGGATCTTCATCATCTAAAACTGCGTCCTCAAAAGCTGCGGAGTCCAAGGAAAAACTGTATAACATCGGTGACACTGTTAAAACTGAAAAAACAGAAGTTACTGTGACGAAAGTGGAAAAAAGAGATTCAGTAGGCTCTCAATTTGTCGAGAAAAAAGCGTCTGACGGCGGCGTTATCGTAGCTGTTCAATACACAGTTAAAAATGTGTCAAACAAGCCGTTAAGCTCTTTCTCCATTCCAAGAGCGAAATTAGTAGATTCTAAAGGAACATCCTATGATTCAGATATTGATGCTTCTTCAAGCTATGCAACAGAAACAAAAGTAGACAACAGTAAAATTTTAAGTGACTTGAACCCGAACATTAAAGTTACTGACGTAAAAGCCTTTGAAGTTGATAAAAACGCATACTCTAAAGGCACTTGGAAATTAAAATTCAGCAACGATGTTGAAGTAAAAGTTAAATAATGACCGTAATAAAAGAGACCTTCGCCATTTGAAGGTCTCTTTCCTTTTACACCTTTTGATACCCGTTCACATTGGAGGACTGCCACTTCCATGAGTCGGCGCACATTTCTTCAAGGTCTCGCTTTGCTTCCCAGCCTAATTCTGCCTTCGCTTTTGCCGGGTCTGCGAAGCATGCGGCAATGTCTCCCGGGCGCCGGTCGGCAAAACGGTACGGCACTTCTTTTCCCGATACTTTTTCAAACGCCTTGACCATCTCAAGAACGCTGTAGCCTCTTCCCGTGCCGAGATTATAGGCGTCGGCGCCCGTTGTGTCCAGCACCTTTTCAAGCGCTCTGACGTGGCCCTCGGCAAGGTCAACGACATGGATGTAATCCCGCACGCCGGTGCCGTCCTTTGTCGGATAATCATTGCCGAACACCTGCAATTGCTCAAGCTTGCCGACAGCGACTTGGGCGACGTACGGCATTAAATTATTCGGGATGCCGTTCGGGTCTTCTCCGATCCGGCCGCTCGGATGCGCGCCGAACGGATTAAAGTAGCGGAGCAGCGCAATGCTCCATTCAGGGTCCGCCTTATGCAGATCGCGCAAAATCTGTTCCAGCATCAGCTTGGTCTGCCCGTAAGGATTGGTCGCACTTAACGGAAAATCTTCGGTGATCGGCGTTGTTTCCGGAACGCCGTAAACCGTCGCTGATGAGCTGAAGACGATTTTTTTCACACCGTGTGCCTGCATGGCTTCACATAAAATAAACGTCCCCGTCAGATTATTATGATAATAACGGAGCGGAACAGCCACAGACTCACCGACCGCTTTTAAACCCGCAAAATGAATGACGGCTTCAATCTCATTTGCAGCAAACACCCGGTGAACGGCGTCACGGTCAAGGAGATCCGCTTCATAAAACACAAGCCCTTTTCCGGTAATGTCTTTCACACGCTCCAATGCTTCCGGTGAACTATTTGACAGATTATCCAGAACCACGATGTCATAGCCGCTGTTTAACAGCTCGACACATGTGTGGCTTCCGATATAACCCGCTCCGCCTGTCACTAAAATCGCCATGAAGAAAGCCTCCCTATTGAATGAATTGACCATATTATATCGGTTTTTTCTTCCTCTATCATCCATTTTCAGAAAGTTTAATCGTTTAGTCATCGTTTCTTCATATTTTGTTTTCATTCGCGTAATTCAAACGGGTTGTGAAATAGAAATCCCTCCCCCGCACATGGTAAGATAAGACAAAGGAGATGACGGTATGAAAAACGAAATCATTGAACGCTTTACTTCTTATGTAAAAGTCGATACACAGTCTGACGAAAACAATGAAAACTGCCCATCCACCCCCGGACAGCTCACATTGGCCAACATGCTGGCAGATGAATTAAAGTCGATCGGCATGAAAGAAATCACAATCGATGACAATGGATACGTCATGGCGACTCTTCCGGCAAATACGGATAAAGACGTGCCGACGATCGGTTTTCTGGCCCACGTAGATACAGCGACTGATTTCACCGGAAAAAATGTGAATCCTCAGATTATTGAAAGCTATGACGGACATGATATCGTTCTGAATGACAAACTCAACGTCATCCTGTCGCCTGAGCAGTTCCCGGAGCTTTCCCGCTATAAAGGCCAGACGCTGATTACAACCGACGGCACGACGCTGCTCGGAGCCGACAACAAAGCGGGCATTGCCGAAATCATGACGGCAATGGCGTACTTGATCAACCATCCGGACATCAAACACGGGACGATCCGGGTCGCATTCACGCCGGATGAAGAAATCGGCAGAGGGCCTCACAAATTCGATGTCGGCCGCTTCAACGCCGCATTCGCCTACACGATAGACGGAGGCCCCCTCGGAGAACTGCAATATGAAAGCTTTAATGCAGCCTCCGCAAAGCTTACTTGTTACGGAAAAAGCGTTCACCCCGGAACGGCGAAAAACAAAATGGTCAACGCTTCAAAAATCGCGATGGAATTTCATCACGCGCTGCCGAAAGAAGAAGCGCCGGAATATACGGAAGGGTATGAAGGCTTCTATCACTTAAATTCAATGAACGGAGACGTTTCTGAAGCCGCCCTGTCGTACATCATCAGAGACTTTGACAGAGACCGCTTTACAGAACGAAAAGAATTTATGCAGAAAACCGCCGACGCGCTTGCGGCTAAATACGGCAAGGAAAGCATCAAGCTTGAACTGCATGATCAATATTACAACATGAGAGAAAAAATCGAACCGGTCAAAGAAATTGTCGACATCGCCTATCAAGCCATGAAAAACCTCGGCATCGAACCAATTATCGAACCGATCCGGGGCGGAACCGACGGATCACAGCTCTCTTACATGGGACTGCCGACACCGAACATCTTCACGGGCGGCGAAAACTTCCACGGAAAATATGAATACATTTCCGTCGACCATATGGAAAAGGCGGTAAACGTCATTGTTGAGATCGCCAGGCTGTTTGAAGAACGCGCGTAAAACCAAAGCTCCCTGCTTTGGTTTTTTTCTTTCACATGAAACCTTTCCTTCTTTCTTTCCGTATATAAGGTATGAAATGGAAAGAAGGAGTGAAGACTATGGCAAGAGGCACTGTAGCAAGAGAATTGAAAAAAACCTTAAAAGACCCCCGCGTTCTGGAGACGAAATCGAACCCTTTTAAAAAGCTGCGGAAAATGTTCAGACGATTTTTTGTAAGATAACATCTCGTTTTCTTACAAAAAATAAGGAAAGCGTTATCAAATCATAATCTTCCGTTAGAAGCAGTTATTTTGCATATCCCAGGATTTTTTAGGGTACTGAATAACACAAGGCAAACGAAAACACTGTATTAGTTAATTCGGCACTGCCAAAAAATAGTCGAAAAGTTATATAAACGATCATCACTCAGCAGCCGATACAATCTATAGAACCACAATAAGAGCAAAATCCACTGCAGATCATAGTCATTTTTACGGAAAATGTCTTTATTTTTTAAAAAAGTGACAATTGTTTGAATACTTTTCGTTTGTTTTTTCGTACAATAATAATACCAAAACTTTTTTTGGGAGGTATGTAAAATGATGCTACTTATTTTTGCTGCTTTGACAGGATACCTGGTTTTCTCTTTCAGTAAGGACAACCGCCGGAAAACGCCAAAGACAAGCCCGCTGGTGACAGCTGCCGACACGAATAACATCATTGATTTAAATGCGATCCGTCAGAAACGCCGGATGCCGCTATCATAAAAACGACAGCTGCCGCAAAATCGGCAGCCTTTTTTTGTGCACCCCTCCAATATGAAACCATCCGTCTCCTTTTTACGTACAACATAAAAAAGGAGTTTTTTTATGTATCATTTTTATATCAAAGAGCGGATGTTTACGTTTAAGAATCGGTTTCAAGTGTTTCTTGAAAGCGGAAAAGAAGTCTACAATGTGGAAGGAAAGCTGTTTTCTTTCGGTGATGAACTGAAGCTGACTGATTTGGACGGCCGCACGCTCGCCAGCGTCAGTCAGAAACTGATGTCGCTCGTTCCCCGTTACGAAATTTCCGTCGGCGGCAAGCCTGTATGCCAAGTCATCAAGAAAATGACGTTTTTCAAACCGAAATTTGAAATTTCCGGAGTCGGCTGGGATATTACCGGCGATGTGTGGGGACGGAATTTTCAAGTGACAGACGGGAAATCAAACCGGATGACCGTCACCAAATCATGGATGAGCTGGGGCGATTCTTATCATTTGGAGATTGAAAATGAAGAGGATATTGTTCTTTGTCTTGCGATCGCAATCGTAATAGATATGATTCTATTTGAGGGTGATAAATAAAAATATTTATCGAAATATATTGACAATATAAGATAATATACTAAGATTAAGAGTATTACAGTTTATTCTGAAAAATAGCATATTTCCTTATCAAGAGAGGTGGAGGGACTGGCCCTATGATACCCGGCAACCGCTGTTCAGCAGAATGGTGCTAAATCCTGAAGATAAGGTTGAGATTTGCGGACGCAAGCTCTTCCCTATCCAAGGGAAGAGCTTTTTATATTTCATTGAGGAAAGAAGGAATCGTTCATGTCACAGCAAAACACAGAACAACCATTGCACACTCTTCTTAGAAAAAACCCGCCGTTTCGCGCGGATCAGGTCGGAAGCCTGCTCCGGCCGGCGGCTGTGAAGCAAGCCCGCCTGCAAAGAGCGGCGGGTGAGATTTCGGCAGAACAGCTGCGCGAAATCGAAAACCAAGAAATCATCCGCAGCGTGAAAAAGCAGAAAGAAACCGGCCTCAATGTCGTGACTGACGGCGAATTCCGCCGGGCCTGGTGGCATTTTGATTTTCTCGAAAACTTAGACGGCGTCGAAGCGTTTACGCCAGATAGCGGCATTCAGTTTCACAATGTACAGACGAAAGCGCGCGGCATTAAAGTAACGGGAGATATTGATTTTTCTCAGCATCCGATGCTCGAAGATTATAAATTTCTTCACAGCATTGCCGGCGATGCTGTTCCAAAAATGACGATTCCAAGCCCGAATATGCTGTTTTTCCGCGGAAAATTGGAAAAAGCAGCGTATCAGAATAATTACAAACAATTTCAGCATGATGTATCAAAGGCGTATAAAAAAGCGATTCAAGCTTTCTATAACGCCGGATGCCGCTATCTTCAGCTCGATGACACCGCATGGGCCGTTTTCTTATCGGAAGCGGGGCTTCGCCAGATTGAAGCATTCGGAACGACGCCGGATGAGCTGCGCAGGCTGTTCGCAGCTTCTATTAATGACGCCATTAAGGATCGTCCTGCCGACTTGAAGGTTACGATGCATATCTGCCGCGGCAACTTCCAGTCCACATGGACGGCTGAAGGCGGATATGATGCGGCGGCGGAAACGATTTTTGACGGGCTTGACCTTGACGGATTGTTCTTGGAATATGATGATTCCCGCTCCGGCGGCTTTGAACCGCTCCGTTATGTCAAACGCTCTGATCTTCAGCTTGTGCTCGGTTTGATTACGTCGAAACACGGCGATCTCGAAGACAAGGACGCGGTTAAACGCCGGATTGAAGAAGCTTCTCAATATGTCAGCCTGGATCAGCTTTGCCTCAGCCCGCAATGCGGATTCGCTTCCACTGAGGAAGGAAACCTGATCACAGAAGAACAGCAATGGGCAAAACTGCGCCATGTCGTCGATATTGCCGGTGAAGTCTGGAAATAAAAAAAAGACACGCTAATAGCGTGTCTTTTCCGTTTTACAGCGGATCGGTCCCGATTAAAACTTCGATATCTATCGTGATATCAGCCGCTTTTCGGCCGATAAACCGCTGAATGCTTTCTTCAGTACATTTCCATGTTAGGGGCGTCATTTTCACAAGCCGTTCAAGATCAGGCTGCGATAACGTCTTCGTGTAACGCAGCCGTTTGCGCTCAAAGGTTTGAAAGCCCGCTTGGAAACGGCAGGCCGCTGAATCAGCGGTGTCATTCCGCCGGGGACTGTTTCCGAAAAAGAATTCCCTTACTTCCTTCAAATAATCACGCCGCGGCACCGCTTTAATGACTGTGCCACCCTTTTGTAAAAGCCTGCTGCATTCCTTGTAATTCCAAGGTGATAAAACAGACATCACGACATCAAAACAGCTGTCGGCAAACGGCGCATCCGCCACATCAGCGACGGCAAAAACCATTTGATCCCCGAAGCCCTTTGCCGCATGCAGCACACCTTCTTTCGAGAGATCAATGCCGATTCCCGTCACAGAAAAAGCGGGCTGCAGCAATCGGCATACGGCGGCTAAATGAGAGCCCTCTCCGCATCCCGCATCCAATACCGCCGCCTGTTTTTGCGGAGATTGCGTACGGCTGATGATGCCGGCGATCTCTTTTTGAACCGGCGCAAAAAACTCCCGGCTGTCAAAAAGCTCGCGTCTCGCTTCAAACAGCTGCCTGTCATAGCGTGTTTTGACCGCTTTATTGAGGAAATTCACATATCCTTGTTTTGATATATCAAATGTATGCCCGTTTCCGCATATCAAGCTTTGATTTTGGGAGACCGCCATGGCCGTACGGCATAGCGGACACCTGAATACGGACTGGCATGATTGCAGTAATTCCGCGCGTTTTCTTTTCATCGACGCCAAAAAAACACCTCATTCATTCGTTATTTTGATGAAATGAAAAAGGCATAGACAAATAAACCTTGCCAAATTGGAAGGTTTAACCTATTTATCTATACCTCTCATTATCTGTAACGAATGAACTGGATGATCACGAAAATGACCCCTTTTCTGCCGCCTTTTGAAGGCTGTGCCCTCAGATCCATTTTCCCAGCTGCATCCAGTCTTTACAATGAACCGGAACGGATTTCAGGGGCGTTTTATACCTTTATTATCCAATTACTTTTACATATCCTTTATTTTCTTTATTTATAATATAAATTTATTATTTTGAAAATATCTAAAAAGGTTGATTTTCAAAAATTGAAACGATAAAATACTGCTATCTCATGTAATATCGTTATTCTTGTATATGATCAGTAATATGGTCTGATTGTTTCTACCTAGTGCCGTAAAAGACTAGACTACAAGAAAGTTTGCATAAATTTGAACGAGTGAAAAGCATATGATGCTGTCAGTCTATTCTTTTCTTTTGGCTCTTATTTATCACACTTTCTGGCTTTCAGGAATTTGTGACGAATAAGAGCTTTTTTTATTTCCATAATACCCTTATAGGAGTTGCTCACATGTACTTTTTATTGAACATTGTCGGTCTCATTGTTGTCATGGCTGTTGTTTTCTTATGCTCTCCCAACAAGAAGAAGATTAAATGGCGTCCGATTGTCATGCTCCTCGTCTTTGAGTTTCTGATTACTTGGTTTATGTTAGGGACAAAAGTCGGCGGCTTTGTCATCGGGAAGATCGGCGCGTTCTTTACATGGCTGATTTCCTGCGCCAGTCAAGGGATTGCGTTCGCTTTTCCGTCTGTCATGGCCAATCCGACGGTTGATTTTTTCTTCAGCGCATTGCTGCCGATTATCTTCGTCGTGACCTTCTTTGATATGCTGTCGTATTTCGGTATTCTGCCGTGGCTCATTGATAAAATCGGCTGGCTGATTTCTAAAATATCCCGTCTGCCGAAGCTGGAGAGCTTTTTCTCCATTCAGATGATGTTTTTAGGCAATACGGAAGCCTTAGCCGTCATCCGCCAGCAGCTTGCCGCCGTCAACAACAATCGGCTTCTGACATTCGGGCTGATGAGCATGAGCAGCATCAGCGGCTCGATCATCGGATCGTACTTGACGATGGTTCCGTCCACTTATGTGTTTACAGCCATCCTGCTGAATTGCTTAAACGCGCTTTTAATCGCAAATATGCTGAATCCCGTTGACGTTTCTAAAGAGGACGATATCATTTACGTACCTTCAAAAGCGGAGAAAAAAGACTTCTTCTCTACGATTTCTAACAGTATGCTTGTCGGCATGAACATGGTGATTGTCATCTTAGCAATGGTAATCGGGTATGTGGCGTTAACGGCTGCGTTAAACGGCTTGCTCGAACTGTTCGTGCACGGTTTGACCATTCAAAAGATTTTCTCATACATTTTCAGTCCGTTTGCCTTCCTTCTCGGATTAGGCGTACATGACGCGATGTATGTCGCACAGCTGATGGGCATTAAGCTCGCGACGAACGAGTTTGTGGCGATGGCCGATCTGAAAGGGCATCTGAATTCACTTCCGCCGCACACGATTGCCGTGGCGACGACATTCCTGACATCATTCGCAAACTTCAGCACCATCGGTATGATCTACGGATCTTATCAATCTCTGCTTGATGGTGAAAAATCAGCCATCATCGGGAAAAACGTCTGGAAGCTGCTTGTCAGCGGAATTGCCGTTTCCTTATTGAGCGCGGCGATTGTCGGATTGTTTGTCTGGTAAAAGAAAAAAAGCGATACCGCTCCGTTCTGGAGTGATATCGCTTTTTTTTATTGATAGACGGATGCAGGCACGAAAACATCCCGGATTCCTGCCGCATACGGCCCGAGATCGTATTGTCCGAACACAACGGCAATGCCGTTTTTCGTAAAGAAGAAAGGTCTTTCGTTGTTCAGGGTGATCTCCTGTTTTTTGACGTCCTGATCGAACAGATCGTCATGTTTCTTGATGTAGCCGTAAAGATAGTCTCTCGTTTTGTTACCTTTCGTTTTCGTATTCAGCACATCTTGGAGGGTGACCCGTTTTTTTGCGGCCAGGTCGTAATTAAAGGTCTGAACGGATGTCAGCCCGTGTGCGCCGCCTGTGTAAATGTAGTTTTCAGTCAGAATGCTGAGCTTGCCGTCTTGATTATACTTCACCTTGAAGTCTGCTTGGTATTCCGCTTTATAGCCTTGTTTCTCACCGTCTTGTTTGTTTTTCACATATTCTTTGTACGAGTTTTCAATATAGCGTTTGAAGTCCTGATTGATTTTCTTTTCAAAAGATGCGTTTCCCGTATTTGTGACCTCGGGGTATGTCAGCTGCTTTACATGCTTATACGTATGGCTTTTGACAACGGGCTTTGCGGTTTGTGCAGCTTCGGCTGAAGGGGTGAAACCTCCGAACGGCGCGGCTGTCAGCACTGCCAAAAGCACGGCCGCCATCATTTTGAATGTCTTTTTCATCACAACTCCTCCTTTTCATTTACCCGTTCCCTTTTTGAAAACGGGTTACACACTATAGACAGCGCAGATCAGGAAATTGTTTCTGGGCCTTCTCTCACATTTTCTCCATAAAAAAGAGACATGGATCATCCATGCCTCTTTTACCGGGAAGGTCTTTGCGCAATGGCTTCATAAACAGCTTCCGCCAGATCAGAGTTGCCGAACATCTCCAAAACGCCGATGACGGTTTGATCAGGAATCGGTTCTGATTCCTCCTTCGGCACGACGAGCTCTTCAGCCGTTTTTCGCAGCTCTTCGTTTAAAGGCTGTCCGGGGTAAGCCCTGCTGTAAATCGCCATCGGATCAAGGTCATGATTGACGCACCATTGGGCAAACACCAAAATCATCCTGTTTTCGTCACGCCGGTAATATTCTTCGAGTTGTTTTTCAGTAAACGGCTTCACTATCATTCGCTCCTCCAGAAAATCTATCCCTAAGATACACAAACACAGAGCGGAAGTAAACCAAAGAGGGTGAAACATTTATTTCACAGCGGGAAGTGCGGATGTGCACGGAAGCGATTTTCGTTTTCTTCCCATATTAATGCTTCGTTCCGATAGTTCACTTTCACAAGAAAAAAAGCGCCCCTCTCATAAAAAGGCGCTTTGTCATTCTTATATTTTTCTGTCCCAATGCCGATGCTCAGCCACGGCCTTCAGAAATTGTTCGCCATTTCCGTCCGGAACAAGGCCAGGGCCGTTTTCGGTTCCGGCGGTGAGGGCGAGAAGTTCTTTTCCTTCACCGGAGGCGCCGATCGCTTTGTAATGGCTGAAGGCTTCACTGACGAAATCTTTAGCCGGTTTTTGGGCTTTGAGGCTGTCAGTGCTTTGTTGTCCGCCCGGAATGAATACAGCGTCATACAGGACGGAATCCGCTGTCAGGAAAGTGGCTGACGCTTCGAGCTCCGTGCCGTTTTCTCCCTTGATGGTTCCAAGCACAGGACTGATGATATCGGCTCTGACTCCCGCCTGTTTGCATGCGTCAAGCAACTGTTTGACTTCCGCATCGGCAAACCCGTGGTCGGCTAAAACCGCGACCTGCCTTGTGGCTGCCGTCTTTACCGTATTTTCCTGGCTTAAGGCCGGGGAAGTGAACGTTTCATCAGATTCACGGTCCTTTGGCGGCGGGTTCACACCGATTCCTTTCGCAACGCGCTCGGCAAGACCGGCGTCGACGTGACTGAAGACATCAATCACCTGCTGCTGCACATCCTTGCTTTTCACTTTTCCTACCTCAAAACAGAACGCGGAGATGATATGTTCCTTCTCGGCGTGTGACATGCTGTTCCAGAACATCTTCGCCTGAGAAAAATAGTCATTGAAGCTCTCGCTGCGCTGGCGGATTTTTCTGCCTTCTACTTTTTCCTGATAATGAACGTATCCGCCTTCTTCTTCTGAGGCCGGCGATGGATCATTGTTCTGCAGAGAGTTTTTATGATAGGCGACAGGGCCCTTATTAATCGTCATCCGGTGGTAGCCGTCGTATTGGTTGTTATGGAACGGGCAGACCGGCCGGTTGATCGGAATCTCGTGAAAATTCGGTCCGCCAAGACGGATGAGCTGTGTGTCCGTATAAGAGAAAAGCCGTCCCTGCAGAAGCGGGTCATTGGTGAAATCAATGCCCGGCACGACATTTCCCGGGTGGAATGCGACCTGCTCCGTTTCCGCAAAGACATTGTCCTGATTGCGGTCGAGGGTCATTTTTCCGATCAGCTTGACGGGAACCAGTTCCTCCGGCCAAAGCTTCGTCGGATCAAGGATATCGAAGTCAAATTTAAATTCATCTTCTTCGTCAATCATCTGAACACCGAGCTCAAACTCGACTTTGCCGCCGTTTTCAATGGTCTCCCATAGGTCGCGGCGATGGAAATCGGGATCTTTCCCGGCAATTTTCTGCGCCTCATCCCAGACGAGAGAATGCACGCCGAGAACCGGCTTCCAGTGGAATTTCACGAAACGCGCTTTTCCTTTCTCGTTGACAAAACGGAATGTATGCACGCCGAAGCCCTCCATCATCCGGTAGCTTCGCGGGATGCCGCGGTCAGACATCGTCCACATGACCATGTGCGCGGATTCAGGATTGTTGGCGACAAAATCCCAGAACGTATCATGAGCCGTCGCTGCCTGCGGCATTTCATTGTGCGGTTCCGGTTTAAAGGCATGGACGAGATCCGGGAACTTGATCGCGTCCTGAATGAAGAATACCGGAATATTGTTTCCGACGAGATCGTAATTTCCTTCTTCGGTATAAAACTTAGTCGCGAATCCTCTGGCGTCACGGACTGTGTCGCCTGACCCTTTGGAGCCCGCCACTGTTGAGAAACGGACGAAGACAGGCGTTTTGACAGACGGATCCTGTAAAAATTTCGCCCGTGTATATTCCGTCATCGGTTCGTACACCTGAAAATGCCCATGAACGCCGTATCCGCGCGCATGAACGACCCGTTCCGGAATCCGCTCGTGGTCAAAATGCGTCATTTTTTCACGAAAATGAAAATCCTCCATCAGCGTAGGGCCGCGGACACCCGCTTTTAAAGAATGCTCATCCTCAGACACACGAAGTCCCTGATTGGTCGTCATTTTCTTCCCGCTGTTATCAGACCTGTACTGCTCAAGCTGCTCGTCTTTTGAGTGCTCATTTACTCGTTTGTTTTGATCATCACTCATGTCAGTTCCCCCTTTTAAAACGAAACATTCTACAGCACATTTACCCGCGGTGTTCCCTATATAAACTGCTGATCGGCTCAATAGGATTTTAGGTCTATATCTAAATATGCGGTCATACACATTTGAAATAAGCCTTCGTGACAGAAAGAAATCATGGAAGCGCTTACTAAAACAACCGTTGAAAAAGGGAGGTCCTATCGTGCTTGCCATACTCGGTTTTGTGATGATCATTGTCTTTATGTACCTTATTATGTCTAACCGGCTTTCCGCTCTTATTGCCTTGATTGTCGTTCCTGTTGTGTTTGCCCTGATCAGCGGATTTGGCAAAGATCTCGGCGGGATGATGATTCAGGGCGTGACAGACCTCGCCCCTACCGGCATCATGCTGTTATTCGCCATCCTATATTTCGGCATTATGATTGACTCAGGTCTGTTTGATCCTCTCATTGCCAAAATTTTATCATTTGTCAAAGGAGATCCGTTAAAGATCGCCGTCGGCACAGCGGTCCTGACGATGACCATTTCGCTCGACGGAGACGGGACAACGACCTATATGATTACGATTGCGGCGATGCTGCCTCTTTATAAACGGCTCGGCATGAACCGTTTGGTATTAGCCGGAATTGCGATGCTCGGTTCAGGGGTCATGAATATTATTCCGTGGGGCGGACCGACGGCGAGGGTTTTGGCTTCCTTGAAATTGGACACGTCAGAAGTCTTCACTCCGCTGATTCCCGCCATGATTGCCGGCATTCTTTGGGTGATCGCCGTTGCTTATCTCCTCGGAAAGAAAGAACGGAAGCGGCTCGGCGTCATTTCGCTTGATCACGCGCCGTCCTCCGATCCGGATGCGGCGCCGCTCAAGCATCCCGCTCTCCAATGGTTTAACCTGCTGCTGACTGTCGTCCTGATGGCCGCTCTGATCACCAGCCTGCTCCCGCTCCCTGTTCTTTTCATGACCGCGTTCGCCATTGCCTTGATGGTTAACTATCCAAATGTCAAAGAGCAGCAGAAACGGATCTCGGCGCATGCGGGAAACGCGTTAAACGTTGTGTCCATGGTGTTTGCGGCCGGCATATTCACAGGCATTCTCTCCGGTACAAAAATGGTAGATGCAATGGCGCATTCTCTCGTTTCACTCATTCCTGATGCCATGGGTCCGCATCTGCCGCTGATCACTGCGATTGTCAGCATGCCGTTCACCTTTTTCATGTCAAATGACGCCTTTTATTTCGGTGTCCTTCCCATCATCGCAGAAGCCGCTTCCGCTTACGGAATAGACGCCGCTGAAATCGGAAGGGCCTCCTTGCTGGGCCAGCCGGTGCATCTGCTCAGCCCGCTTGTGCCATCCACCTATCTATTGGTCGGAATGGCGGGCGTCAGCTTTGGCGGCCATCAAAAATTCACCATTAAATGGGCTGTGGGGACAACGATTGTCATGACAATTGCGGCGCTTTTGATTGGGATTATTTCGTTTTAATCAGAAAAGGATTTCCGCTGGCGGAAATCCTTTTCTATACATTATTTTTTTGTATAACGCACCCAGTCGTAATGAGCGTACAGCGGATTTACGCCATTGTAGGAACCGAGCCAGTCATCGACACCCGTACCATTCCACAAATTCATCATGATTTTCCCCGGTGCTGACGGAATTTGGGTGGTCGCAGTATGTTTTAATTGCCCATCGACATACCATTTAATAGAGTTTGGCTGCCAATCGAACGCATACGTATGATAGGCATTGGCTGCATCAAATCCGAGATCCGCCAGCTTCTCATGGTTTCCCGCGCCATTTGTATAATAGTTAAATTGAACCTTTGTTGTGTCTTTTCCTAAAAACTCGATATCAATCTCATCCCAAGGAGTCCCATCCGTTGGACCTGTATAAGTAAAGAACGATGAAACAATCCCTGTGTTTTTAGCCGGTTTCATTCTGACTTCATAAAGTCCATAGCCATATTTTTGAGCCGAACGGTTTTCCCCGCAGTCAAACTTGTTATATGACGGACTTGTCAGCGCCAAACGCATTTCACCTGATGACGTCACGGATACGTTATTTGCACGCCAAGTGCAGTTAAACATATCTCCATTCGAGTAACCATCTGCTTTTTGCCATAATCCGGAGTTATAGCTGTTAAAAGGTTCAAAAAACGATCCGCCTGTTTGAGCCGAAGCACTAGAAGTGACCGCACACAAACTCAAAAACAATCCAGTGACAAGAAGCAGCAGCACTCGTTTCATACGATAAGGCATATTGGCATTCCCCTTTCTTGGAAAGCGTTTTTTTATTGATCATACATGATTCTGTTAAAAGGGAACATCGGTCAGAATAATGATAATAATGAATCTTAAAAAACCTAAATTACATTAGCACAGTAAGAGATAATCCGCACTCATTGTAATTTAGGCTCATATGTAAAATGAATAAATGATGACGCTCTCATTATGCTTGTTTGACTACCCTTTCTATATGAATCGTTAAATACAGCAGCTCATCACTAGTGAGCTTGTGCTCATACTTTCTCTCCATGCAGGTTTGGATTTTCTTCGTGCATTCATACGCCCGATG
The DNA here is from genome assembly GCF_059831465.1 of Bacillus sp. 5RYD7K. Classification (NCBI taxonomy): domain Bacteria; kingdom Bacillati; phylum Bacillota; class Bacilli; order Caryophanales; family Bacillaceae; genus Bacillus; species Bacillus sp. 5RYD7K. Next base: position 1,018,278 of record NZ_CP191200.1, on the reverse strand, counting down.
GTATTTTTCTTTCACTGTCTCCAGCAAAAAGTCGTCCCGGCTTTCCATGTGTGTGCCGTTAAAAAGGCGCTGTGCGAAAAACTTTAAGTGGGTGACAAACCGATAATAGTGAAGTGATTCTTCATTGAATTCAATCTTAAAATGGTATTTTACGATACTCAAAATCTCTTGCATGACTTTTGTAATGCTGATGATATTGGGCATCTCCTCATTCAGCTCGGCATTTACAATATGCAGCGCAATAAAGCCTGCTTCATCCTCCGGCAGAGACACGCCAGTCTTGTTTTTTACCATGATCAGCGCTTCTTTTCCGATTGCAAATTCGTCTTTGTAGAGCCTTTTTGTTTCCCACAGCAAGGCATTTTTGATATCCAGCCCTTTCTTATTGCGCTGGATGGCAAAGTTAATATGGTCGGTCAGCGACACATAAATGCTGTCGTTGAGCTTTTTGCCGAGCCGTAATTTCGCATAGCTGATAATCTCTTCGGATACTTCCATACACTCGATCGGGATATCATACAAAAGGGTTTTGAACTTTTCGGATACATCTCTGTTATCGAGGGTGAACACTTTCTCAATACGGGCTTCATCTACAGGGTCTCCCGTTTTCTTTTGAAAAGCAATGCCCCGGCCCATGATAACCAATTCCTGATTGCCTTCCTTAAGCACACTGACGACATTATTATTAATGACTTTCGCAATCTTCAATTCTGTCTCCCTCCCGCCTGACCATTACCTGCCACACCTTGATTGTACCTCCTTTTTGAACTAGGTCAATATCTCCAGGTCAATCAGAAAACAGGGTGCAGAAATCTTTGTCCAACGATGCGGATGAGGCGCATATAATGCAGAGAACCGGTTTTTGAGAAGGAGCGTGTGTGATGAAACGGTTTTCGAAAGAAGAAAGCAGCTGGATGCTGTATGATTGGGCCAATTCAGCTTATTCGGTCATTATTATGACGGCGGTATTTCCCCTGTTTTTTAAAGCGGCCGCGGCGGAAAACGGCGTCAGCGCGGCTGATTCCACCGCTTATTTAGGCTATACGATTGCCGCCGCGACTTTTATTTTGGCGATGCTCGGCCCCGTCTTAGGAACGATTGCCGACTACAAAGGATGCAAAAAACGGTTTTTTGCCTTCTTTTTTCTGATTGGTGTGGCGGGCACCGCCGCACTGGCTTTGATTCCCGGCGAATCTTGGATGCTGTTGTTAATTTGTTATACGATTTCCACGATCGGCTTTGCCGGGTCTAATGTGTTTTATGATGCGTTTCTCGTTGATGTAGCCGCAAAGGAGCGGATGAATATGGTGTCGGCCAGGGGGTTTGGGCTGGGCTATATCGGCAGCACAATCCCTTTTCTCCTCAGCATTGCCGTCATTCTGTCAGCACAAGCGGGGGCGATTCCGCTGTCCGCCCAGGCTGCGGGCCGCATTGCCTTTTTGATTACGGCGGCTTGGTGGGGACTGTTCACGATTCCGCTCCTTCGCCGCGTCCGCCAGCGCTATTATATCGAGAGAGAGCCGCGGCTTGTGATCAGCAGTTTTAAACGGCTGGCCGGCACGCTGAAGCAGATCAGGAAGTACCGGGCGCTGTTTTTGTTTCTGCTCGCCTATTTCTTCTACATCGATGGGGTTGGCACCATCATTACAATGTCGACGTCATACGGGGCAGACCTCGGCATCAGCGCGGCAAATCTTCTGATTATTTTATTTGTCACACAGGTCGTCGCCGCGCCTTTTTCGATTTTGTACGGGCGGCTGGCCGAACGGTTTAAAGGAAAAACGATGCTTTATGCCGGAATCGGCGTGTATATGATTGTCTGCACGTATGCTTATTTTATGGATTCCGCTTTTGATTTCTGGGTTTTGGCTATGCTTGTCGCCACTTCCCAAGGCGGTATTCAGGGGCTGAGCCGCTCTTACTTTGCCAAGCTTGTCCCCAAACAGCACGCCAATGAGTTTTTCGGCTTTTATAATATCTTCGGCAAGTTTGCTTCGATTATCGGCCCGCTTTTGATTGCCGTCACCGCCCAGCTGACCGGGAATTCGTCAGCCGCCGTGTTCAGCCTGATTTTATTATTTGTGATCGGAATCGCCATCCTTGCATTTGTGCCGGAAGAGAACAGTGCCGATAGCAGCCAGCAGCAAAATGACCTGCCCCTTTAACTGGGAGCAGGTCATTTCATCATTTATTCGCTTTATTCACCTTGAGCTTTTTCCCTTTGACGGTTGTGTTTTTCATCACTTTGAGAACTTGAGGGCCTTTTCCGTTTAAAATCTCCACGTAAGAGGCGTTGTCCATAATTGTGATAATGCCGATGTCGTCAGCTGTCACACCGTCAATTTTGGCGATCGTTCCGACAAAATCAACGGCTCTGATTTTCTTTTTCTTTCCGCCGTTAAAGTACAGCTTCATGATGTCTTTGTTTAACTGTTCGCTTCTGTCTGTTTTGACGTCTGGGCGGGCGTTCAATTTTTCCGCAAAAGCCGCTTTCCGTTCCGCTGTTTCTTTTTCTGACGGTGCTTCCCGCTTTTGGATGCGGAAACCGATATATGTCTCAATGTCATTCAGAAACCGCCCCTCAAACGGCGTCACAAACGTGATGGCCCGGCCGCGGTGTCCGGCGCGGCCCGTTCGGCCGGTGCGGTGCACATAGCTTTCTTTTTCAAGCGGAATATCATAATTGATGACGAGGCTGATGTTTTCGATATCAATTCCTCTGGCGGCAACATCGGTCGCAACGAGATAGCGGAACTCGCCGCGCTTGAACTCATTCATGACGTCAAAGCGGTCTTCCTGCACCATGCCGCCGTGAATTTTATCGCAAGGATAGCCCAGCCTGTCCAGCTCATCGGTTAACTGGATGACTCTTTCTTTTGTCCGGCAGAATATGATGCAGCTGTCCGGATTTTCGGTGATCAGGACATCACGCAGCAATGATGATTTATCCTCTTCTGCTGTTCCGGTGACAAAATGCTCAATATCTTTTGTCGTCAGGCCTTCCGCTTTTACTTCAATCAATTCAGGGTCTTTCATATATGTGCGGCTCAGCTTCTCGACGTCGTCCGGGAGCGTCGCTGAAAAGAGCATGGTGACTCTGTTTTTCGGCAGATGCTGAATGATGGCTTCCACCTGTTCAATAAATCCCATATTCAGCATTTCGTCCGCTTCGTCAATCACCACATACGCCAGCCGTTCAAGCGGCAGCGTCCCTTTCTCTATATGATCAAGCACACGCCCCGGCGTTCCGGCAACGACGTGGCTTTTTTGCTTCAGTTCGGTTTTCTGTTTATCAAAAGAAGCTTTTCCGAAAACCGCCGTGGCTTTTATCCGTTTAAAACGGCCGATATTTGTGATATCTTCTTTAATCTGCGCCGCAAGCTCGCGGGTCGGCGTTAAAATCAGGGCCTGCGGTTTGTTTTCCTCCCACTCCGCAAGCTCGCAGATCGGAATGCCGAAGGCTGCGGTTTTGCCGCTGCCCGTCTGCGATTTGACGACGAGATCTTTTTTTTGCAGCGCGGCGGGGATGACGCGCCGCTGCACTTCAGTCGGCTCGGTGTATTGCAATCCTTTCAGCGCCCGTTGGATATCAGGGCTGATCGCGTATTCATTAAACTCATTCATGACTAAACTCCTTCTCTGTCCGGCTCCCCTCATTATACGCGAAACGCCGCCGCTTTACCCTGACGTTTTGCCGGAACATTCGGAGACTGCTTTTTCTTCATGTCAAGCACGACCCACTTGGCGCAATAGAAGCTCATTCTTCCTTCCCCGTCATCGACATAATAGCGTATCGATTCCCAGCCGCCGTCGACCGGGCTGATACCCAGACGGATGTCGGTGATGCTCTCCAGATCATCCAGCCGGGCAGCACTCACACCTTCAAACCGCAGCACAGCATCATACTGTCCATCAGTCAGCCTCAGCTCAAACACCGGGATTTTATCATAATACTCGTTATATCCGGTATAGAACATAAACTCCGTCAATTCAAAACAACCCGGCGAATCCGGCCGCAGCATAACTGCTTTCTCATGTTTGTGCCACTCCATTTTGTGCCTCCTTCTTTTCAGCTGGCATGTCTGACTCAAATGAAATTTTCTTACAAACCCCTATGAATTTCTTTATATTCCTGCAACCAATCTCTTAATTCTTCTATCGTATGCAGATATGAATCAGGCGAATCTTTCAGATCAAACCCGCTTAAATATATGAGCATCTCCCAGACGTTTTCGTCCTCAACCGCCGGATCATCTGCAGCCACATACTCAGACGCCCAATCCGACACTTCTTCCCTCGCCGCTTGACCGTTCAAGATCAGACCAGCCTTTTTCAGACATTCTGCCATTGTTGTTTCTTTCACGCCAGAAGCCTGCCTTTCACTTCTTGTTTAAAATGCTGACCAACAGCCTTCTCACCCGCTCGTGCCGCCCGATTTCCCGGCTGAGCTCCGGATAATCTGTTAAAGTGTTTTTCAGCTGTGCATATTGCGGATAAAGCTCAAAAAAGGATTTATATAAGGCTTTACGCTGCCGAGCAGGCATTTGTTTATTCGCCACCACAAAATCTAAGCTGCCGCAGATAAGCGCGAAATACTCATAAAAATCCCCAGCGCAGACAGCACCCTCAAAGTCTTCTTCAAAACTTCCTGCATCTAAAGGCAGCGGACCCTCTAATTCTTTTTTGTGTAATTTCAAGTTTCTGATGACGTCATTATTTAAAGAATATCTGTTGGATTTTAACATCTCATTTAGCCGAGCGGATTGTCCCCAAAACGCTCCCACAGTTTTGGAAACCTTTCAGGCAAATCTTCTTCTTCCCAATCCAATTCAATACCGTCCGATTCGGCAAGTCCCTTTTGTTCAAGCGCATCTAAAAGCTCGTCGTGTACTTTATCATCCCATTCATCGTCACCAGTCTTCATATATGTCAACGCCTCGATTGCCACTGACAGCAAGTCTTCATTTTGCGGATAGTCTTCCTCGTCAAGCGTCTCTTCTGTGATGTAGGCTGCCAAATACTCGTGATCATCCAGCACTTTTTCAAAAGTTTCTTTTCCCTGAGCAATTAGCCAGCCGCGGAAATAATCAAATGTATCGTCCGAGCAGCCGTCCATTAGGATGTATGCTGCCGCCCATAGTAAGGACAGATAGCTTTTGTGCATGAATGTCTGAAGCATAAATTCAAAATCAACGATCTCATTGATTTCTTCTTTCAATAATGCATCACGCAGCCACTCATTAGGTTCTTCATGACTGCCAGCTTGGTCAATAAGCTGCCAAAAAGATGTTTCATTCATTTGATTTTCCCCCTCTGATATCCCACTTATAGATCCCCGAGTCTGATAGTGTATAAATAGCATTGCTTGTTAGTTTCAGCTGTTGTATCGAGAGCTCCCGCCCGTCTGGATCACAGCATTTCACCTCTTGCATCGGCAGGCTGACATCGGCCGGAATGAGAGACAGTGAATGATCATCTTTGCATACCCAAAACCCGTCATTTGAAATCGCTAGCTGGTCGTAAACCCCGGAATATGCTTTATCAGAAATAATCCAAACTCGTTTCACGTCGGTTTCATCAAATGCGGCAATGACTGTATAAGAGTAATACAGCATGTAGATCAGTCCGTCTTTTTCTGCAAGTGCATAGCAGTCATCTGCCGCGGGCGCGTATATTTCCGAAAGCTGCTGATCAATGTGAGTTTTCTTCAGCCGGCCATCTAATGAATAGCACAGCACACTGTGCCCCTCAGGGTTTTCATCACTATAAATACCTTCATCACTTAAACCGATCCACAGGTTTTGTTTTTCGTCCAAAAGACTGCATGAAACCCCTGAAGGCAGAGAAAATGCACATTGTTCTGTTCCATCTGCTGAAAATACTTTCACTTTATACTCATGCGATTCAAAGTAAATCAATACATACCGGTCAGCCGAACTCTGTTGAAACAGCATAATATCCTCACACAGAATTTGTTCATCGATATGAATCACTCGGCTATCGCCCGATTTGTCGATGATCATAAACGAAAGACCGTCATTCTGATGCCTTCCGAGATACAGACGCCCGCAGTTATCAAAATGAAAAAAACATCCTATTACTGATTCTTCGGCTATCTTATTCATTTTTATTTTCATGTAATTGCCCCTTGAGTCTTGGATGGTATTTTATTTATATCGATCGTTCACTCTGTAAAATGATATGCAGATGGCTGAAAAAAGCCATCTGCATAGGATTGATCAAAACTTTACCAAATATAAATCGTTATCATTAAAGATAAACATGCGGTCCTGGACGGCTCTGTACGTTGTTTTTCCTTTTCTATCAATACCGTGTATCATGACGTCAGTCTCTGATAAGCCTTTGTTCTCTTCATGAAATGCAAATAGGTTATCCTCGTGACTCTGAATCAGAAGCACCCTTTTTTTCGAAACGGACAGCTGATCACAATAGGAGTATTGATCGCCGTCCAGCACATATTCTGCAACAGTACGAATTCTGTCCCGTCCAATCTGATAATGCCCGATGACACAGCAATCCTCTCCCTCAAAACATACATACAAATCGGATTTGATCGATTGTACGGCATAGCATTCATGCATCATTTCTTTAAAATCGTCTTCAAAATAAAACGTTCTGTCTTCTGTATGAAAAGCAAATATCGCTTTTCCTTGAGGATTCCTCTCATCATACATACCCTCGTCTGTTAATCCGATCCATAATAACCCATCCTCACTCAGATGAAATACATTGGCGCTTAATAGAAAAGAACAAATCGGATTGATTTTATTACTGTTTACGCAGTATGCGGCTAATTGACACGTATGATTTTCCAGGTAAACGATAACGATAGTGTCATCATACGAATCAACCAGATAGAAATGGGTATCTTCAGAAAATCCGTGTAACTCTTTTTTGATTAAAAGAGAGCTGCCTTTCATAACCTCCAATATTACTTTGTCATCGTGCACCGACACAATAAATACCTGATCATCCCGGCCCGCATTGAAATAAATGATATTTTCCCTTTCATATGACCCAACCCGCTCCGCGGTAAGTTCTAACATCAGCAACACTCCGTTGAATAGGAATCTGGAATTTATATTAAATTAAGCAATGATATATAAATCTGCTGCATCGTATTCAAACCAAATGATTTTTTCATTATTTTCAGTAGTAACATCAACCTTTTGAGTGTTCGGATTCATGTAGGACTTATTGTTGAAAGGGTTTGCTATTATAACAACAAAATCATTGATCGATGCTAAAAAATATAATTCATCCAATAAGTGGTCTGCCATCAATTCTTCTTTTGTCAGACCACATTCAATATGAATTAACTTTTTCGATATCGTATTCATATGTATCATTTTCTTTTCAACCTTCTTCTTCCATCCCTCAATAAAAGAAGGTGATGCCATTACTTCTATCAGAACTGTTTCGAATTCTAAGTCATTCATTAATTGGAAAAAAGTATCTTTACTCACTAGATCACATGAATATATTGAGTTGTATTTCAACGGGTTAATCACATCCAGATTCCCTATAGCCCTCAATGATTCTTTTTGTAAATTTAAAGGACGGCTCATATTACCTCCGCAAACGGTTTCCCGCGTAAAAGCGGTTTTATTTGTAAGAAAAGAGAGGCTGGGAACCTCTCTTATTTGTTTATTTATGATTTCGAATGATACGCATAAAATGATTGATCATCAAATCGAACGGTTTCAGCTTCTATAGCAATCAGCATTCTGTTCATGTCAATGAGAAAATTAGCATTTGATTGATACTCAGGAATTACAGCATTTGATAGATTTCCGGTTCCTTCCGGGTGGTAACTCATCTCAAATACTTGCCAATTGTATTCTTCCGGATCTATTTTTTCTAATCTCATATCACCAATATCTGCACTATAATAAGTGGATGCCACATTTTGAAATAATATTTTATGCGTATATTCAGCTTCACTTTCAAAAACCTTGATATCAAGTGAGAGTTCTTTTTTAAACACATTAAAATCTAAATGACGGACACTGCACCCCCCATCTATGTAATCTACCCATTCATTTATTGTTTTGTACATGGTCATCTCCTGCCTCTTTTATTAAGACAAATGTAAAGCCAGACCTCACAAGAGAGGAATTACCTTTCAAAACCATCTAGATAAATTCTTCGTTACGAACAATCTTTATCTGATGCATATATTTCAGTTGAATCAAAGATCACCCGTTCAGTTTCAATTGCATAGACTGCTTGGTTAATCCCAATCAAAATGTTTGCATTCGATTCATAATCTTCAATTAAAGGGTGATATATTGTTCCAATCCCCTGAGGATAGCATGAGAACGAATGTAACCTCCATCTTTTCTCTGCATTGACTCCATCTAAAGATGATTCCTTGCCCGCATAAAAAAATAATGATGATACATTTTTGAATTCAATACAATGCTGTTGCTTCTTTCCTTTCGTATTCACTTCCAAATGAAGAATAAACTCTTTTTTAAAGAAATGAAAATCTGTTTTTAATACGATGCATTCCGAATCAATCAGTAGCTTTTGTAATGGATTATTCACCTGAATCCTCCCTCCTTGAAAAGATTTTTTTGATTCCAGCCACTATATGACTCTTTTGATTTTTTTCAGTTTTCTCGTGATAATTAAACACTTGATATTCTTTAGAATCAAAGTATATATATTTACATTCTATAGCAAGTAAAGTTCCGTTAATTTCTATAAGAAAATTAGCACTTGAGACTTGATCACCTAATATACCATTTTGCATTTTTCCAATTCCCTCTTTGAAATAACTGATTTCTTCAAGGTACCAATTAGCATCACTGGGCATAGTTTTATCCAACTTGTTATTAACACCGAAATAAATTCCGTTTACATCTTTAAATGTAATTTCTTTTAAAGTGGCTTTTTCTCCTCCATCATATACCTTGAAATAAAGAGTTAATCTATTCTCTAAGTATTCAAAATTAATATCGTGCAAAAAGCAATTAACATCATGATTTATATAGTCTATCCATTGTTCAATACTGTTCATGTTATAACATTCTCCTCACTTTATTTAAGTAAAAGGGTATGATAATGCAGATGGCAACTTAGAAAATATCTATAAATAGATTTCATCTGTATAACCATCTGCATCTCTATCTATGTTAATTGCTATTATTAACCCCTAAATGGATCAAAACTTAGAGCTATACATTTATACTAATATCATCTGTGTGACTTACTGCGTAAGCGTTTATTTATATTTCGATGTGATGACCATCTTAACTTTATATGAGTCTCATAAGGATTATTTGAGAAATGCCCTTTTGCATTTAAAGGTCCTTTATTTCTAACTGACATTCTATAGTAAGGTTTTTTTCGCTGACCAGAATTCTTCCCCATTAATCTTACTGTATGTTTTTTAGTAGTAACTACCCAACCTTTCTTAGTTTTAGCTCTCTTAATCACACCTTTGTTTGCCTTTGCGACTTTTCTAGCATTCCAATATGTTTTAGATAATTTTCCAGCCTTATATAGAGTACGTCCTACTCGTAGATAGTTTCCTCCGATTGCTCCGCCAGCGGCACCTAAGGCTACAGATCCAACTAACCTCCAACCTCTTGCTCCCTTTGCCTTCGCTGCTTTGTAAGAAGAGACTCCTCCAATTAAAGCACCTACTACCATCCACACCCAATGCCCATCCGGATCGACGTTCATGACTGGGTTGTTGTTTCCATAAGTATACCCATTCTGATCCAGCGAATCTCCGTCGCTGCCCGGGTCAGGGTCGAGTGATAAGAATACGCCGTTTCTTGGTTCGTAGTAGCGGGCCATGAGATAGTACAGGCCGGTTTCTTCGTCGTATTGGTAGCCTGCGTAGCGGTAGCGGTTGTCTTTTACTTCGTCGCTCGCTTCGGTTTTTGTCGGATTTCCCCACGCGTCGTACTGATATTTGGCAACGGTTTTTCCGGTGCTGTCTGAGATCGCGATGACGTCACCGTGTGCGTTGTAGTGATAGAAATATTTCTTGCCGTTCTCTGTATAGGATAACAGCTGGCCGTTGTCACCGTACGTGTATGATTTTGTGACGTTGTCGTCGTCTGTTTCATACAGGACGTTCAGGCTGTCTCCGTCGTAGAAGTAGTTCGTAACTTTTCCGTTGACGGTTTTTTGGATTCTGTTTCCTTTTTCGTCATACTTATATGTTGCGAACGGTTTGTCTTCGCCTTTTTTTGTAACGGCGGTCAGGTTGTCTTCCGCGTCCCACGTATATGTGTATTTGCCGTCGGATGTGCGGTTGCCGTTTTTATCGTAGGACAGGTCTTCGTCATTCACCTTCGTCAGCTGGTTCATGATGTTGAAGGATGCGTTGACTGATTTGCTTGCGCCGTCCTTTGTTGTGGTGACGTTTGTCCGGTTGCCGAAGCCGTCGTACGTATATTGAATGACGGTGCCGTCTTCATGAGTTTCTTTGACGAGCTGATTGAGCTTGCCGTATTCGTACTGCACCTTTCCGCCCGCTGAGCTGTCGATGACCGTGCGGTTCCCGTTGGCGTCATATTCGTAGCTTTCCCGGAAGATGCTGCCGCCGTTTTTCGCTCCGATATGAAGAGAGCTGACGAGATTTCGCTCATCATACGAGAAGCTCGTGCCGACTTCATTTCCGCTGATGAATGTCTGGACATTGCCGTTTTCATCATAATCAAATGTATAAGCTGAAGAGCCGTCTTTCATTTCAATCATTTGATCAAGTTTGTTGTACGTAAAGCTGTTTGTTCCTTTTTGGCCGCCGTGGCTCCATGAGAAAGTTTTCAGCTTATCTGAATCAGCCGGATACGTCCAGCTTTGGCTGCCGCCGCGGTCGGTTAATTCGGTCAGGCGGTTTTTGTTGTCAAAGGTGCGTTTTTTCGTTGTATTTTGTTCTTTGTTTGTGACCGACGTTTCATTGCCGTTTTTGTCATAGGTAAAGTTGTATTTTTCAGTGCCGTTATACGCTTTTGACTTAACCCGGTCGGTGCCGTCATAGGTCAGCGACACTTCATTGCCGTTGGCGGAAACAGTTTTCGTCAAGTTGCTGTTGGCGTCATATTCACTCTTTAATACATTGCCGAGCGGGTCGGTTGTTTTGACGAGCTTGCCCATGACGTCATATTCATATTGATAGGTCTGGTCTGCGCCGGCCCGAATCGTTTTTGTCAGCTCATTTCCTTCCTTGTCATAGCTGTGAAGGATGGATGTGCCGTTTGACAGGGTCAGCTTTGTCAGCTGGTCGGCCTGATCGTATTCGTAGGCGGTTGTTTCGCCTTTCGCGTCGGTTTCAGATGTTTTCTTGCCAGTCTCGTCATATGAAGCAGTGCTTGCATACCCTAGTTCGTCTTCTTCTTTTGTGACATAATTTCCTTTTTCGTCATAGGTGTTTTTCGTCAGGATGCTTCCTTCGATTAAACGGATATCATCAAACCACGCCGTTCCTGTGGCGCTTTTTTGGAACAGAATGCTGATTTCGATTTTATTGATCGGCTTTGTTTTCGGAATGACTGCCGCTGCCCGGTTCCATTCCTGTGTCCCCTGCGGGAATTTGGCGGTGTAGACGCCCGTCGTGCCGTCCGCATAGGTGACGCCGGCCTGAAGCGCGTAATCATTGTCGTTCGTTAATTTTACGCCGTCAGCCTTGGACATCCCTGTCAGCGTGATATATACCGGCTTATCGTCCGCGCTTTGGCCTAATGTGACGGTTTGTTTTGCGGCCGCATTGGCTTGTGATGCATTTGTGCGGGACGCTTTTAATGAGCTGTCATCATCGAAGCCTTCATCAAGGTCAGCGGCGGCTCCGCTTGTGCTCCAGCCGTCTGCTTTGGCCGTGAAACTGCTGTTTTGAACCGGGTTATAGCTTGAAGAGACTTCGCCTTTTTCCAGCTGAACCTGATCAAACCACGCTTTTCCTTTGCCGTCCTTGTCGTTATGATCCACTTCCATATAGACGATGGCTTTTCCTGCATTGGCCGGTGTTGTAAAGGTGATCTGCCGTTTCGTCCAGTCATTCTTTCCGGCTAATGCGCCTGATTCATTGTGAATCCATTGAATTCGTTTTTGGTCTTTGTCACGCAGATCAATGTTGAAATACGCTCTCGCCTTTGTCAGATCTGTTTTGATCTGGCCGCTGAGTGTATACGTCGTATTCGGCTCAAGCTGCACTTCCTGCGTTGCGGACGCATGGCCGTGCTCTGTTCCGGCTGAAACGGATTGTGAGGTGATCTCCAGTGCTTTTTGTCCGGACAGCGCGCCGCTTCTTGCTTTTACAGACGCAATACTTCCGCTGTCTCTCGTAGCGGTGAGATTCCAGCCCAGCTTTGTTCCTTCAAAGCTGCCGTCTTTCAGCAGACTTGCCGAAGCTGCCAGCTCTTTGCTTGATTGAATGAGATTTCCGTACTTGTCATACACGGCGGCGGATGAGGATTTTCCGCTTTGATCCGTTTCAGATACGGCATCCAGTCCGTCGTATGCAATATCAGTGACGTTCCCCTCGGTATCCTTCATTTTCGTTACGTCATTGTTTTTGTTGTACTGATACGTTTCGGTGCCGTAGTTGTCTTTTACGGCTGTGACGTTGCCGTCTTTATCATATTGATAGCTTTCTGTCGCTTTGCCCGCATCCGCGTCGTTCGGATCGGTGTCCTGAATGACGTTGTTGCCTTCGTATACGGTGTTGGTCGTGATTTTCAGCCCTTCGGCATCATCGATCATCTGAATCGGGTTGCCCGCCTCGTTATAGCCGTACTGCACTTTTCGACCGTTCGGCTGCGTCATGAGCAGTGTTTTTTTGCCGGCGTCATAGCTGTAATCATACGTTTCTTTTTTCGCATTGACGGCTTTGGCGAGGCGGTGGCCGCTGTATTGGTATTCAGTGAACAGCGGTTTGTCATCCGTACTGTTTGCGGAATACTGCTTGACGAGGCGCCCGTCGGCATCATAGTCATAGCTTGTGACGCTGCCGTCAGTATCCGTCACCTTTTTAAGAAGGTCTTTGTCATATGAATACGAAATCTTTTTGTTTTTCGGGTCTGTTAAAGATGTGACATGGCCGTTTTCATCATAGGTAAACGTCAGCTTGCGCCCTGATGCGTCTGTTATGGCGGTCAGCTGATTGCTGTCGTTATACTCGTATACGGTTGTGTTGTTGTGTCCGTCAACGATTTTTTGGAGCTTGCCGCCTTTTTTGCTGAAATAAGCGTTCGTCTGATCTTTTGTTTTTAATACAAATTGATCGCTTGTTTCCGTCAGTTCGAGATAAACGCCCGTCGGCGGCTGATACGTGCCGTCAGATTTTTTCGTGAAGACATGTGTTGTCGCGTCCTCATCAATATAAACGGCTCTGCCGTCTTCAGAAAGGATCGACGTTTCCGCATCGGCATACCAGCCTTGGCCGAACATATGGTCAGAGCTGTCAAGGCTGTTGAAGGTCCGGGAGAGTCCGAGCCCCGGTCCGCGTCCGTCGATTGACATATCTTCTTCATTGACGATGACATTTCCCGTCGCGCCATTCAGCTGTCCGTCCGGAATGTCAATAATGGACCAGAATTCTTCCGTTCCGAGGAATTCCGCCCCTTCATGGAAAACAGGGTTAAAAGGTGCCGTCGGTATGCTGTCACCGTTTGCGTCATAGGCGGTCAGTGTGAAGGAATAGTTCTTCTTTCCTTTGTAATTGCCGTTTGCGTTTTCGTAAACAGGTGAAGGGTCAAGCGCCAGTTCGCCGCCCTTTCCGTCCGTGTGAAGCTGGAATCTTCCCGCTTTCACTTCATCGGCTGACGGCCAGATGTTTTTGTTTTGGGTCGTCCAATGATCGGTATCCCCGACATCAAATGATTGATAGTCTTTTCCGTTGTAGATATTGATTTTGTAGCCTTTGGCGTTTTTGACTTTATCCCATATGAGATTGACATAACCCGTTTGGCTCGATTTCGTGTTTGTATAGACATAGCCTGTCAAATTTTTCGGCTTTGCGATATCAGGCAGCGCCGGACTAGCTTCCGGTGAGGCGATCGCTTCCCCGTCTTTGTTATAGGCGATGACTTTAAATCCGTAGGATTTCCGGTTTGCGTCTCCGCCGGCGTTTTTATAAACAGGGCCCGGGTTGATCGACAATTCCGCGCCTTTATTGTCTTTTAGGTGAAGCGCATATTTTCCGGCGCTGATTTCCGCCTTTGTCGGCCAGATGTTTTGATCTTTTGTGGACCAGGATGTTTTATTTCCGAGGTCAAGCGTTTCAAAGCCTTTGCCGTTAAAGACTTGCATTTTATATCCGGCTGCGCCTGATACGGCTTTCCAGGAAAGATCAAACCAGCCTGTTGCGTTGTTGTTATTAAAACCTTTCGTGCTTGGCCTTTGAACTCTGCCAATATTCGGAATGACGGGCTTGGCAGCCGCAGACATGGCGCCTTCTCCCTGGTCAAACACCGCGCTGACCGCGACCCAGTAATTTTTGCTTGCCGGATAGCTGCCGCCGGAGTTTTTATAGACCGGTGAAGGGTCAAGCGCTAATTCACTTCCGCCTTTTCCGTCTGTATGCAGCTTATATTTACCGGAATCAATTTCCGCTTTTGTCGGCCAGATGTTTTTTCCTTTTGTGCTCCAAGAGGTTGCATTGCCAACAGAAATGGCTTGATATTCTTTCCCGTTATAAAGCCACACTTTATAGCTTTTGGCGCCTTCAGCTTTTTTCCAGCTGATATTGAAAAATCCTGTCGAATCTCCGTTATGATACGCTTTGACAGACGGCGTGTCCGCCTTCGGAATCGTGTATGTCACTTCGATGTAAGGTTTTTTGTCGGAGTTTGCTGATGACATCAGCTTCTTCCAATATTCTTTTCCGTTGCCGTTTGTGTGAAGCTTAAAGCCGTAATTGGCGCCGCCGCTGTTCCACGACTTGACTGCGGATGTGACATCGAAGCTTGCCCATTGGCCTTTATAGACCTCGGCTTTGCCGATATTTTTGGAGTCCGGCTTGTTCTTCCACGTGATCTTGGCATTGTCGTAATTGCTGTTTACGGTGTCGAGCCAAAGCCCCGTCGCCTTTGATCCGTAATAGGAGTGGGCTGTGTATGCTTTAAGCGTCGCTTTTGTCACCGTCATGTTTTTGATCGGCTTTAAATTATCAAACTTCATAAATGCGTAGTTCGTTCCGGTTGTGCCGTCATAATAACCTGTTTTCAGCACGTACGCTTTCAATCCGGCGTCCCATTTCTGCGACGCGGCAGAGTAGTTTGTCGTCGGATACGCGCTCATGACAAAGGTATCGGATGACACGGATACTGATGTTGACGGGTCAATAGATACCGGATAAACCCGCTTGGGATCTTTCAGCCATTTTTCATCGGCCGTTACATGGAGCAAGTAGCCTTCACTGTTTTTTTCAAGCTTGAAGCTGACATCTTCTGACCTGCTGACTTCACCTGACTTTTCGTCGAGATCTGAGTCGGTCATAAAAGGCTTCGGCACAGTGTAGACGACATTGTCTTTATCATCAGAAAACGCGATAGAGCCGTCTTCCTGTTCTTTAGCCTGAAGGTCGGTTTTGATTTGAAAGGTGAAGGAATTGTAGCCTTCATATTTGTGAAGCACAAGGTCTTCTTTTATGTTTTCGTTAAATGTGTAGGTTTGTAAATCAATAGCAGGAAACACTTGCTGATACGTAAGCTCGTTGCTGTCTTCCTTGACTTTTGCTGAGGCATCTGTCGGAGTGATTGCAGCCTGATCGGGGCCTTTTGCGCCGGTTAAAGAGTATGTGAGCTTATGATCATCGTGTTCAAATGTAGCGTATAATCCGTTTTTCATTTGCTTCAGAAAATCGGAGTTCAGCACTGTATTTTCCGTCCCGACTTCCTTTGAGCCGGTTTTCAATTCAGGAGAAATGTCTTCCCAGTCCGCATTGGCGGTTTCTTTCGTATGAATGGGGTCTGTGTAGATTTCCTGTTTGTATACACCCTCGCCCTCATAATAAAGTTTTGAATTCTCAGTTCTTTCAGACGTGATCTCACCGTCTTTATTGATATCTTTTTGATCAAACGGCATCTGCTCGGATGCTTTTTCCGCCGGAAGATCTTTTTCCGGGTCTGCTGCCGGAATGGCGGCGGTTTTCACTTGATCTTGTTTTTCACGTGTTTCTGCCGCAAATACATCGGCAGGCGCAATGGAAATCATAAGCGATGCCGCAAGAGTGCCGGCCAGCCATTTTTTCCACTTGTTCTTTTTTCCTATTTTCATAGGTTCTCCTCCTTCTTTTGTAATATAGGCTTAACAATAGTAATATTATTGAAATTGTTTATCAATATTTTCCTAGGTATTTAAGGTTTTTTTAAGGATGATAGGAATTTATGACCTTTTACTCATATAAAAAAACCGCCGGCTAGGGCGGTTTTTCGTATTATGGATAGCGAAGATTTGTATTTTGTGCTCCCGCGTAGGATTGGGCGAAGTTTTTGGCATCCTGCGCTGAAAGCGTGCCGTAGCTGTAATTGGATCTCGGATTCCAGCCGGTGCGCGGTGATTTCGGAGCTATGAGCGACGGGAATGAACCGATGTCAGTGAATTGGGCCGTCCCGTAGTCGTCTATCATTCCGCCTTTTTCATTTCCGTTGCCGAAGTAGTTGGCTTCTGAGAAGACAGTCGCGTTTGTATGAATGGTAAATCCTAAATTGAAATTGGTCACATAGTTGTTTTTCGCGTGAAAATAGCCGTATCTCATCAGGCCCGGTGAACGGACATAGACGTTATTAAAATAGTTGTTGGTGATCGTCATATGCGGATAGCCGATATAATTGCGGCCTTCGTTATCATCATTCGGATAGCCGAGAATCAGGCCGTACAGATGATCGGAGAATTTTGAATTAGACAGCGTCACAAAATCCGCTTTGGCGCCGACATACAGAAGCTTTCCCAAATCGCTGTGGCTGTTCGGATTGTAGCTGTGCCCTTCAAACCACACGTGGTCAATCCAGTAATTCTGTCCGTTCGCTATGTACATCGGAATGTCGTTGTTACCCGTAATAGCTGCACTATGGCCGATAATGAGATTTTTGAAAATCACATTGTTTGAGCCGGAGCCTGTTGTCAGATAGATGTTGGTCAGCCTGTGGCTGGTATAAGAGCCGACGATGGTTTTATTGGCGCCGACTGTCACGACGGCTTTACCCGGGGAGTAAATATCACTGGTGATGACAATGGTTTTGCGGTCCGTCCCGCCCGCATTGTTTTTCAAATCATTGAGATTGCTGACGTAGACGACGGGGCCGCCCTGGCCTCCCGATACGGCGGATTTTGCTTTTCCGTTATGATCCTTCGCATTTCCCGCAAATCCGGTAAGTCCCTGCATCACATCCGGATACGCCGCTGCCGCTTCTGCCTGCTTGGATGCGGAACATACGATGGCCAGACAAAGCGCAAATCCGAGTGCAGCTAAGAAAGCGAGATGACGCGTCTTCTTGATCATGCCCTTCACTCCTTTAATCTCTTAAATTGTAAGTACATGAAGTATTATACAATTACTATCCTCTTTTTCCATGATCTGTTTGTCTTCTTTTTCATTGTGGCTGAAAAGCCCCAAAACAAAAAAAGCAGCCGATACGGCCGCCTATATACGGGTGCTGTCTGCCTGAGCCTCCGCCGGCACGGCTTTATGCTTTCGAATCAAGGACAGCGCCATCCCCGCAAAAATCATCACAATCCCCAAAGATTGATAAAGATCGGGGCGAAATCCCGTAAACACGGTGTCAAGCACGATCGCCACCGCCGGATCAAGAAATACGATGATCGAAATAAACCGGGTGGATAAAAACCGCAGGCTGTCAAAAAAGAGCAAATACACAATTCCCGTGTGAATGATGCCGGT
Organism: Bacillus sp. 5RYD7K; assembly: GCF_059831465.1. Taxonomy (NCBI): domain Bacteria; kingdom Bacillati; phylum Bacillota; class Bacilli; order Caryophanales; family Bacillaceae; genus Bacillus; species Bacillus sp. 5RYD7K. The sequence continues at coordinate 1,000,397 of NZ_CP191200.1, read as the reverse complement.
CGATACAATCATAATCCAGTTCACCTGCGACAAATCAGAAAAAGCGCCGAAACGGACGAACGGGAGAAGAATGATAACGCCCAATCCGGTCTGCAAACAGGTGACGGCATATGGGCTGAGGTTGTTGATACCTTTCCCGGCCAGTGTCGTAAAGGCGTAAAAAAGGGCGGCCAGCACAGCCCAAATAATACCCGATCCCATCAGCTGAGAAAATGACGTATTTCCGTTGATGCCGGAAATCAGGGCGGTGCCCAGAAAACAAATCACGATGGAACTGACGGACACAAGATGCAGTTTTTCCCGGTATATGAGACTCCCGAGGAGAAGAACGAGGACCGGTGCCAGATGATAAACGGAAATCGCTATCGTCACTGATGTTTCCTCAAATGATTTAAATAAAAACACCCAGTTCAGCACGAGAAAAAATCCGCAGGCCAGTGTCTGTAGCACCTCACGCCGGTTCCATTGTTCGGTGCGGTACCGTCCGGAACCAAACCAGCAAACGCCCAGAAACAATGAGGCGCACAGACATCTCACAAAGACCAGTTCAATTGAAGGCACATTCGTATGTTCTGAGAAAAAGCCGATTGATCCGAAAATGACCATGGAAATGACCATTTTGATGACGGCATTTGATGCTTGTTCAGCTTGCATTGATTCGCTTCCTCCATATCATTGACTGTTTATTCAGACAAATACTAACAGCCATTTTACTTGATTCAGAGGAAGATTTCATCCTATTTTTCGAAAGACGGAGGTCTTTTCTCATAAAAAAAGCCCCGCATCAGCGGGGCGGTCTGTTAATGAACGATCAGTACAGGGCAAGGAGACAATTGTGAGACTTTGTGGCTCACGCTTCCGAGCATCATTTCTTTAAATCCGCTGATTCCGCGGCTTCCGACGACAATCAGATTGAAATGCTGTTCTTTCGCTATGTTTAAAATTTGATGTGCAGGTTCGCCTTGAACGTACAGGCTTTCCGCGTTTACTCCGCTTTCCGCCGCTTTCTGCTTGGCATCTTCCAGAATGGCTGCTCCTTTTTGCGCGACTTCATGTTTGATGTCTTCAATGAAGTTTTCCGGAACATAGACAATTCCGGTTAAGGCTGTTGTGGAGACAACGGCTTCACGTCCCGCATAGAGAATGGTGAGTTCCGCCTGCTGTTCTTTCGCCAGATGGATCGCTGCATCCAGAGCTTTGCTGCTCATGTCTGAACCGTCTACTGCTGCAAGAATTTTTTTAAACATATGAATCCCGCCTTTCTGCTCTTATTGTCCTCCTCTCATTGCTGAATGTCAATTTTGCCGGCTTTCTCCGGAACATTGTGTTTACAGACTTTCTCCATTTGTGGCGATGACGTCTTTATACCAATAAAAACTTTTCTTTTTCTTTCTTTCAAACGTGCCTTTTCCGTCATTGCCGCGGTCAACATAAATATAGCCGTAGCGTTTTTTCATTTCTGCTGTTGAGGCGCTGACGAGGTCAATCGGTCCCCACGACGTGTAGCCGATCAGGTCGACGCCGTCTTCAATCGCCTCTCTTGCTTCTATTAAATGATCACGCAGATAATCGATGCGGTATTCATCCTGAATGCTTCCGTCTTCCTCCGGCTCATCAACCGCGCCGAGCCCGTTTTCGACGATAAAGAGCGGTTTCTGATAACGGTCGTACAGCGTGTTTAAGGTGATGCGCAATCCCTTCGGATCAATTGGCCAGCCCCATTCCGAAGATTTCAGGTACGGGTTTTTCACGCCGCCGAGAAGATTCCCCTTAGATTGCGCCAGATCCTCAGGCGCCGTGCTGGCCGTCATCGACATGTAGTAGCTGAAGCCGATGTAATCCACCGTATGTTCTTTCAGGAGCGCCTCGTCTCCTTCCTTCATCTCGATCGTAATTCCGTTTTCTTTAAAGAAGCGCTTCATGTAGCCCGGATAGCTGCCCCTCGCCTGCACATCAGAAAAGAACAGCGTGCTCCGCTCTTTTTGCAATGCCGCATATACATCCTCCGGCTTCGGCGTCATCGGATACGTTGTCGTCGCGGCGATCATGCAGCCGATCTGTGAATCCGGGATGATCTCATGGCCGGCTTTTACCGCCAGCGCGCTCGCCACAAATTGGTGGTGGGCTGCTTGGTACATCGTGTTTTGTTTATTTTCGCCTTCCCGGAATATAAGACCGCCGCCTGTAAACGGAGCGTGAAGAACGACGTTGATTTCATTGAAGGTCATCCAATATTTCACTTTGTCTTTATAACGGGTGAAAACCGTGCGGGCGTACCGTTCATAAAAATCGACCGTTTGGCGGTTTCGCCAGCCGCCGTAATTTTTCACCAGACCGAGCGGCATCTCATAGTGAGAAATCGTGACGACCGGTTCGATCTGATGTTTTCTCAATTCGTCAAACAAACGGTCGTAAAATTGCAGCCCTTCTTCGTTCGGCTCTGCTTCATCACCGTTCGGAAAAATTCTCGTCCACGCAATGGAGGTGCGGAACGCTTTAAAGCCCATCTCCGCAAACAGGGCGATATCCTCTTGATAGCGGTGATAAAAATCAATCGCGTCGTGATACAGATTCAGCGCATCGTCCGTCTCATGAAACGGAGACATAATGCCGTCCGGGGAGACATCCGCCGTAGAAAGTCCTTTGCCGCCTTCTTTATAAGCTCCTTCAATCTGATTGGCAGCCGTTGCGCCGCCCCATAAAAAACCTTCCGGAAATCTCTTCATGTTTTCTCCACCTCTTTTTCAGGATAACGCCAAAAGCGCTTCGTTCGGTTTGACCATTCCGCGTTTTTTCACGTCTGTAAATAAATATTGATCCGTATTCGTAATGATGACCGGCGTCATCACGTCAAAGCCGGCAGCCTTTATCTCTTCGATATCAAAAGTAATCAGCAGATCTCCCGGCGCGACGGCATCGCCTTCTTTGACGTGCATTTCAAAATGCCTGCCATCCAGCCGTACCGTATCAAGCCCGATATGAATGAGAATTTCGGCTCCCAGGGCACTCGTAATGCCGATGGCGTGCTTTGTTTTAAATACGGCTGTCACCCTGCCTTCTACGGGAGAAACCGCCGCGCCCTCTTCAGGCAGAATCGCAAAACCTTTACCCATCATTCCGCCGGAAAACACGCTGTCATTCACTTCGCTTAATGCTTTCACTTCGCCTTTAATCGGGCTGTGAATGATTTCTCCGCCTGCCGTCACACCCGGCGTTTCAGATGCCTTGTCCCGTTCGGACTGTACATCTTCAAACCCGATCAGCAGTGCCGCCGCCATACCCGCCGCAAACGAGATAAAAAGCCCGATCAGCGCGTAAAGAAACGTCGGCCCGATAAAGACCGGAATGCTCGGCAGACCCGCGTTTCCGCCGACAATGTAGGAAGCGACGCCCGTTACACCGTAAAAAGCTCCGCCTGCCGCGCCGCCGATTAAAGCAGCCGCGAACGGTTTTTTCAATCTCATGTTGACGCCGTACATGGCAGGTTCGGTTATGCCCATCAAAGCCGTAATGCTCGTCGTAAATGCGAGTGACTTAAAGGTTTTGTTTTTTGATTTCAAGAAAACCGCAAATGACGCGCCGGCCTGCCCCATGTTCGCCAAAAACATCGCAGGCAGAATGTAATCATGTCCGTTTTGAGCGATGTTATTGATCATGATCGGCACAAGCGCATAATGCATCCCCGTCATAATGATGAGCGAAAATGTGCCGGCCAGCAGAATCATTGCGGCAATCCCCGCATGACTGAACAAATAATTGACGCCGACAGACAGATCATTTCCGAGAATCGCGCCGAGCGGGCCGACTGTGATCAGTGTGACAGGCACGACGATCACAAGCGTAAGCATCGGAACGGCAATCAATTTCAAAGAAGAAGGAGTGATTCGGTCGATTCCCTTCTCCACATAGGACATCAGCCAGATCGCCAGCAAAATCGGAATGACTGTCGATGAATACGTGGCAGCGGTTACAGGAAGACCGATAAAGGAGATGCTTTTCCCAGACCCAAGCAAGGCAGTCAAATCCGGATGCAGAATCGCACCCGCCACAGCAGCCGCCACGTACGGATTACAGCCGAATTTTCTCGCCGCGCTTACCGCAAGCAAAATCGGCAGAAAATAAAACGCACCGTCACCGACAGCCGTGAGAATGCTGTGAGTCTGGCTCTTCTCCGACATCCAGCCGAATGTCACCGCTAACGCGACAAGTCCTTTTATCATGCCCGCCCCGGCAATGGCCGGCAGAATCGGTGTAAACACGCCGGAAATCACATCAAACACGGCACTCAGCACATTTTTCTTCTGCTTTGAAGTTTTGTTTGCGCTTTCATTGCTGAGCCCGCTGCTCTCCATCAAAGCCTGATACACCTTCGGCACATGATTGCCGATAATGATCTGAAACTGCTCGCCGCTGATATTTGTCCCCATCACGCCTTCCGTCTGTTCCAGCCCGTCCCGATCTGCTTTCGCATTGTCATACAGATTAAAACGAAGCCGCGTCATGCAATGGATGACACTCTGAACATTCTCCTCCCCGCCGACAAGTTGTACTATCTCTTTTGATATTTTATGATAGTCCATGAGTATACCTCCTTAAAAATGGGGGAACTGCCGGACGAAAGGTGGCCGCCTTTCTCCGGCTTTTTTGTTATGAAATCAGCATCACCTCCAAAAAAGGGTATAAAAAAAACCTAAACTGCACAGCACACGGGGGTCTTCCCCTGTCTGACGCAATTTAGGTTTTGCCTGCGGTTTGCAGTAACAATCCTAGGTGAATGATATTGGGTTGATATGTATACTTTAGCACTGGATTTAGGGGGTGTCAACGCTTACATTTTAATTGTTGTGTTTTAGTGATTCATATTATGTTACTTATGTAATGATAGCATAACTTAAAACAGAAACTTGATTAGTGTTTTCACTAATCAAGCATTTAACGGCAATATGCTTTTAAAAATTCCTTGTTCACAGCAAAAAGATACCGAATTGCTCTTCAAAAGTTACCTTTATCTTTTCTTCATCCTTAATATAAATGATCATATTATTGTTTACTTTCTTCAACTGTGTAACATTGTTCAGCTTCGAATGAAAAACGATTGATTCATCATAAGTCAGACTTACATCGCATTCCATCTTATATACATCTACAAATAGCACCAGTTTAAACCCTTTAGTATCTTTTACAGAATATATTAATTCTCCAGCATCTGGATTATCCGCTATACTTACCGGTTCATTCAAAAACAGCTCTAATAACTCAAGTTCATCATATTTTATAAACAAATCAAGTCACCTTCTAAATAGATTCATGTTATGGGCTATAGCTATAATATCAACTCCTGCCAATTAAGCTCACACCAATATCACATAGGATATCCGGTAAAACGGATCCCAGTTCCCTTCTCTACACTGTTTCTATATCTAAATCTGAAATTCAATATAAGTATTTTTATCCCAAATATAATTTAAGGCTTTTTAAGAGATACTGCACTTATAAAACAACCTCTAGAGCAAATTATAGAGTATTAATTACTTTGAAGTGATTTTTTATATTATAAAAAAAAGAACCTTCTTAATTAAAAGAAGGTCCTAAGTCCGGATCACTCCGCTCCCCAAACAGCCTCCCCATCACTGCTCAGCACACTGAACGTCACGACTTCTTTCTTCCTCTCTGAATCCCATTCTTTCAGGAAGGCGCCGTCATAATTTGTGCCGTTCAGGTTGATTCGGGCTTTGCTGCTGCCGGTTATTGTCCAGGTTCCGTTCATTTCCCCGGAAATGGTGCCGTTGGTGTTAAGCCGGATGGTTTTTGGGGTTTTGATTGTGGCTGTGATGTTTTTTCCGTGTCTGCGGAATCCCTTGTATGATCCTGTGCTATCTCATTTATTTTTTGAGAAAGAAACAGCCAAAACAATCCGTTCATGACATTCATTTGGATAAAACCATGCCATAAAAAAAGGCACATACTGATGGGGTATGTGCCTTTCTGTTCTTATTCCGTAATCAGCGTATGAATCAGCTTCGGTGCTTCCGCTTTTTCTGAGATGCGAATGTTGTCATAGACTTTGGCGGTCACGTCGTCAACGTTTTCGCGGTTGGCGTAAAGGGTGACGAGCGGCTCTCCTTTTTCGACTTTGTCACCGACTTTTTTACGGAGCATGATGCCGACGGCAAGGTCGATTTCGTCCTCTTTTGTCGCACGTCCCGCGCCTAACAGCATCGCTGCGACGCCGATTTCGTCAGCGATGATTTCTGAAACGACACCCGCTTCTTTTGCCGGGACGTCAATTTTGTACGCCGCCTGCGGAAGTTTGGACGGTTCGTCAACGACGGAAGCGTCTCCGCCCTGATTGCTCAGAAACTCTTTGAACTTTTCAAGCGCTTTGCCGTTTTTCATGACTTCCTGCAGCTTCGTTCTCGCTTCTTCCAATGTCTCGGCTTTTTTCGCCAATACGACCATTTGGCTGCCGAGCGTGAGGACGAGTTCGTTTAAGTCTTCAGGGCCTTCCCCTCTTAACGTATCAATGGCTTCTTGAACCTCCAGGGCATTCCCGATCGCAAAACCGAGCGGCTGCGACATGTCAGAAATCACGGCCATCGTCTGGCGGCCGACGTTGTTTCCGATGCGGACCATTGCTTTGGCGAGGTTCACGGCGTCTTCATCCGTTTTCATAAACGCGCCGGCGCCCGTTTTGACGTCAAGCACGATTGCATCTGCTCCGGCGGCGATTTTTTTACTCATAATAGAGCTTGCGATCAGCGGGATGGAGTTTACCGTACCCGTTACATCACGCAGCGCATACAGCTTTTTATCGGCAGGCGTCAAGTTGCCGCTTTGTCCGATGACGGCTACTTTGTCGCGGTTCACAAGCTTGATGAATTCATCTTTTGACAATTCCACGTGGAAGCCTTCGATCGCTTCCAATTTATCAATGGTTCCCCCCGTATGGCCGAGGCCGCGTCCGGACATTTTAGCAACGGGAACGCCGAGCGCCGCGACGAGCGGTGCGAGTACGAGAGTCGTCGTGTCGCCGACCCCGCCCGTAGAGTGCTTGTCGACCTTGATGCCTTCGATGGCGGAGAGATCAATCGTTTCCCCTGAATTGACCATCGCCATTGTCAGATCGGCGCGCTCCCGATCTGTCATATCCTGAAAGTAAATCGCCATGGCAAGGGCGCTTGCCTGGTAATCAGGGATGCTTCCGTCCGTATATCCTTTTACGAAAAATTGAATTTCTTCTGTTGTCAGTTCTTTTCCGTTTTGTTTTTTTACAATAAGATCTACCATTCTCATGATCTATCACCTGTCCTTCAATTATGTTCAGTGAATCAATCCCACGATCGCCGCTGTCAGGAAGCTGACGAGCGTTGCGCCGTACAGCAGCTTCAGCCCGAACCGCGCGACGACGTTTCCTTGCTTTTCATGCAGTCCTTTCACCGCACCCGTAATGATACCGATAGAGGAGAAATTCGCAAATGAGACAAGGAATACCGATACCACTGCCTGAGTATGCGCGCTGAAATGGAAATCGCCGGATGAGAGCGTCTGCATCGCCACAAATTCATTCGATACCATTTTCGTCGCCATAATGCTTCCCGCGCTCACCGCTTCATTCCACGGAATACCGGTTAAAAACGCAAACGGCGCGAAGACATAGCCGAGCAGCGCCTGGAATGTAATGCCGAAGACTGCGTTAAAAACGCCGTTGACCAGGGCAATGAGTGCGACAAATCCGATCAGCATCGCCGCTACGACAACGGCGACTCTGAATCCATCCATTATATACTCACCGAGTACTTCAAAAAAGGATTGCTTTTCTTCTTCAGGAACGACGATCAAATCCTCTTCTTTGGTGACGGTGTACGGGTTGATGATAGAAGCGATGATAAATCCGCCGAATAAGTTCAGCACAAGCGCCGCCACGACGTATTCCGGCTTCAGCATCATCATGTAAGAACCGACGATCGACATTGAGACCGTCGACATAGCAGATGCGCAAAGCGTGTATAAGCGCTGTTCAGTAAGATAGCCGAGCTGTTTTTTCAAGCTGATAAACACTTCTGATTGCCCTAAAATTGCGGAGGCGACAGCGTTGTAAGATTCGATTTTCCCCATTCCGTTCACCTTGCTTAACGCAAGACCGATATACTTCGTGATGAAGGGGAGGACCTTCCAATGCTGCAGAATTCCGATTAAAGCGGATATAAAGACGATCGGCAGAAGCACGCTCATGAAGAACGTCGTCTGTTTCGCATTCACAAGTCCGCCGAATACAAAGTTAATCCCTTCTGATGCATATTCCAGCAAATAGTTAAATCCTTTTGCAAAACCGCCGACAAGAAAATTCCCGATACCGGTGTTGAGGAGAATGTAACCGAGAACCAGCTGCAGCACGAGCATGACGGCGATCGGCCGGATTCTGATTCTTTTTTTGCCGTTGCTGGCGAGCCAGGCAAGACCTAAAAACACAATGATACCGATAATTCCGATGAGATACTTCATATGTGTTCTCCTTTTATTTGTATTCGCTTACAATTTTTTATGCATCAACAAAGAAAGAGGATGGCGGAAGCTTTCGGCTTCCGCACTGCTGATTAATAGTCGCTGCTGCCGCTGTCTCCGCCGCTCACGATAGAGACGCCCGCACTTGCGCCGATCCGGCTCGCGCCCGCTGCAATCATGCTGTCAACATCAGCTTTTGTTCTGATGCCGCCTGATGCTTTGACCCCGATGTCCGGTCCGACTGTTTTTCTCATAAGAGCGATGTCTTCAGCCGTTGCTCCGCCTGTCGAAAAACCGGTAGACGTTTTGACGAAATTGGCGCCTGCGGATACCGCCAAGCGGCACGCGCGCTCTTTTTCTTCGTCTGTCAAAAGGCATGTTTCGATGATCACTTTGACGAGCGCTTTTTTATCAGCTGCTTCAACTACCGCGCGGATATCAGCCTCAACAGCCGCATCATCACCGTCTTTTAATGCGCCGATATTGATGACCATGTCAACCTCAGTGGCTCCTTTTGAGATGGCATCCTTCGTTTCAAATGCTTTTGTTTCCGATGTCGTTGCGCCGAGAGGGAATCCGATAACGGTGCAAACGTCAACTCCCGTGCCCTTCAGCTCCTCCGCTGCGAGTTTGACCCAAGTCGGGTTCACACAAACGGATGCGAATTTATACTCTTTTGCTTCTTTTATCAGTTGTAAAATATCTGCTTTTTGTGTATGCGGTTTCAAAGCAGTATGGTCTATTTGACTTGCAATTGACATTGTATGCACTTCCTTTTTCCTAGGATACGTTTAGAATAACCGAATTTTGAACATATGTAAATTGGTTATTGAAATTATGTTCATGAATTGTCACAATTCTTGAATGAGTTTTTTGGCCGTATGCTGATCGGTAATCAAAACGTTGGCGTATTTTCCTGTCAGGGCCCCGTGAATGGCCTTGCATTTTCTGCTGCCGCCCGCCACCAGAATCGAACGTTCTTTCATTTTCAAGTCGCTGAGCTCGACGCCGATCGTCCGGCCGTTAATGCTGCTGCTGCAGATCCTGCCTTCCGCGTCAAAAAACCGCGAACAAATATCGCCGACTCCGCGCGCTTTCAGCAATTGTTTCTCTTCTTCCCGGAAATAGCCGAGCCTGAAAAGCAGCGCCTCATCCCGGACGGTTCCGACCGTAAACAGCGCGATATTGGCTTGTCTGCCCATTTCAATGATCCGCTTAATATGTCTGTCCCGCTCGACCATCTGTTTCACATCAGCGCTGTCAAATATAACCGGCAGCGGCAAATACCTCGGCATGGTCTGAAATGCTTCGGCGAACAGTTGAATCGTTTCTGACGAATACGTATTGACATTGGAATGACTGATGCCGCCTTTCAGCTGCACGACTTCAACGCTCTTTACCTGCTTCGGCTCCATGCGGCTTGCGATCTGGTACATCGTCGTCCCCCAGCTTACGCCGAGTATATCGCCGTCCTTTACGGTTTTATGCATATAGTCTGCGCCATAACGGCTTAAGTAATGTGTAATGGCCTGGTAATCGTCACTTGGAGAAAAGACGACGTGCGCCTCAAGCAGCCCGTATTTTTCTTCCAGCTTCGCGCCGAGCTCGTCCAGATCCTCAAACGGGTCCATGACGCGAATTTGGACATATCCTTTTTCCTTTGCGTACTGAAGCAGCCTCGAAACGGTGGGGCGTGACAGATTAAGCCGTTCGGCGATCTGCTGCTGGCTGTAATCTGATTGATAATATAGTTTTGCCGCTTCTATGCTGAGCTGCTGTTTTTCACGATCCATATCGCGCCTCCCCTCTCCGCTTATCATATCACCAAAACACGCGGTAAAAAAGCACCCTCTGATGGGGTGCCTATTTTTTCAGCACAAGCTCCTGAATCGCATGCGCTACGCCGTGTTCGTTGTTTGATTTTGTTTCAAAATTTGCAATTTCCCTTACTTCCGGGATGGCATTGGCCATAGCGACACCGCAGCCGGCCCACTGAATCATGGACATGTCGTTGCCGTTATCGCCGATTGCCATGACGTCTTTTTGTTCAATGCCGAGTTTTTCAGCCAGCAGCTTGACCGCGTTTCCTTTACTGACTTTCGGGTGAAGAATCTCGTGAAAGAACGGCGCGCTTTTGACCATTGTGTATGTTTCCGTGAATGATTCCGGAATGGAAGCGATCGTTTTCTCCAGCTTGTCCGGATCGTCGATGAACATGACTTTCGGAATCAGAATATCCTTCGGCACCTCATCAATCATGCGGAAATGAAGCGGCACTTTCGTGATATATGATTCGTAAACCGTGTATTCACTGATATCCCGGTTCGGCGTGTACAGATTGGCTGTGTCGAAGTAATGCATCGGGGTGTCCAGCTGTAAGCTCAGCTCGTAAAGGGACTTCAAATCCTCATAACCTAATGACTGCTCGGCCACGACACCGTTTGTATACGTATTTTGGACGAGGGCGCCGTTATAAGCAATCACAAAGTCGCCTTCCTCCTGTAAGTTCAGCTCTTCCAAATACCGCCGCACGCCGCCGATCGGCCGGCCCGTGCACAGGACGATATTGACCCCTTCCGCTTTAGCGGCATCAAGCGCCCCGCGGACTTCAGCCGTCACTTCATGATGATCGTTTAATAGTGTTCCGTCCATATCTATTGCGATTAACTTGTACATCCTGCATCTCCTTTGTATCCTTTTCGTCTTATGCTTTCATCATATCGTTTTTTCGTTTCAAAGAAAAATTAAACGGACGGATTTCTCCGTCTTCTCTTCTTATACCGGGCCTGTCTCCGGATACGGGGCCGTCTTGTTTTCTTATCGGTTTGTTCTGCGCCGTTATCTGTTTTCTGCTTTAAGAGAATCAGTCCTGCCGCAAAGAAAGGGACGGCCGCTATGTCCAGAAGGGCAAGCTTTATTCCCATCGCTGCGGGAAAGTATGCCCATAATGAACGGCTGTTCCGCCTGATCATGATGTAAGAAACGATTTCCAGCAGAATAAACAGGGCGTTCACCCATAAGTAAATGAGCAGCGCCGCAAACAGAAACAGCAGGAGCGTATTCCGCAGCGTGCCGGAAAACAGAAGAGCGCGCATCATATCAAAGAATGAAAAAGACTGCATGCTGCCGTTTACGACATTGGGATTATAAATAGTAAAACGCCCGAACTGATCTAAAAGCATAAAAAATAACCATACCAGTGAAAACCATTGAATGATATGTACGATGACACCCGTCAAAACGAGTCTGTCGGCAGCTTTATTTCTCATGTGCATCCTCCCCGCCGGTTTTTATTCTTGTCATTGTTTTTGTTTCTCCGTATATCTTCCAAATGAGCGTATCGTTTTTTCCCCTTTTCAACATGCTTTTGACGGGGTGCGGACGTCCGAGGTATTCAATCTCTATCGTTCCGTCCGTGTTTTGTGAGATCACCTTGTAAGCATCCGAGGGCATGGGAACCTCGCCGCGGCCTTTAATGACCTGCTTTGTCAGCACGCTGTCTTTCGTAAACGTGACGGTTTCAGATCTGACTCCGTCCATCGGGCCCGGTTTCAGCCCCGCATCCCATGTCCCGTAATAAAAAGGGGTCTCGTCCGCTTTCTTTTGCGAGCAGCCTGTTATCATGACGCATCCGAAAACAAGAACCATCATGATGAAAATCCGTATGTCCCGCAACATGATCACCTTCCTTTGCAGCTTTTTTTACGCCTGTAAGTTAGGCAGATGCCGTGGCACTGTGCGATTGACTACATAGTGTATAAAGACTTCACTAGATAAGGAGAATGATGAATGAACCCATATCAGTACTACACCCCGCCTGCCTATTTCCCTCAGCAGCAGGAATACGAAGTGAACCGCGTTGAGTATGAGCCGTATCAGCAGGAAAGCTATTATGCGCCCTACCAGTCCGAAGAACGGCAGCCGACTGCATTAGAACGGAGAGTCGCACAGCTTGAAAGACAAAATGCCGAGCAAACGAGAGAGCTTACCCGCCTCTCACAAGAAGATCAGCGCCAAAACCGGGAAATTACGCGGATGAGTGAGCAGGTCAGACGGCTGAGCCAGGCGGTTGAAATCCATACCCGCCGCTTAAACCGTTTGAATCAGCGCCTGCGCGCAGTCGAAAACAGACTCAATATCCCTTTTCACGCTACAGAAGGCGGCTTCTGAGAAAAAGGGCCGGAATACAAAGCTCGACAGGCCATTCCCGAGCCTTGTATTCCGCTCTGTACATAACAGGTAAATATTTGAATGCCATTCTTGCATGAATGCCTCACATTTTCTTTCACATGATAAATATGTAAAATCAATCACTCCAGGAGGTTTTCATGATGTACCAAAACCAATACAGCGGAAATCAGCTGCAGCAATGCCGCCAAACAGCACAGCAGCTTATTCAGCAGACACAGCAAAGCAGCCAGCAGTACAAGCAAATGCTCCAGCAGGAACAGCAAAACATTCAAATGCTTCAGCAGATGCTGAACCATGAGCAGCATGCCGTTCATACCATTCAGCAAGCGCTGCAGGGTCATGAAATGGCCATCCAAAAATGTCAGCAAATCGTGAATGTGTGCAATCAGCTGCAGCAGGAAGTAAGCGGACATATAACTTCACCGATGGCAAACGCTAACGTTTCTTCATTCCCGCAAACCCAGCATCACACACCGTTCCAGCAGCATTCATACCAGCAATAGCCCGATCACGCAAATGACAAAGCACAAGGATACCGGCTTTGTCATTTGTTTTTATCTCTGTTTTGTCAGGTCAATACGATGAGCGGGTTTTCCGCCGAATTTTTCTTCCGCCTCGTGCCTAACCGCTTCATACGCTCTCGCTTCGACATTTTGTTTAAACACATCAAGCTGTATCAAATAAGCCGCCCGCACCTTCAGCCCGTGGATGATGGCGATGACCCATAGAGGCAGCACGATATACACGCCGGGAGTGCTCGGCAGCACAAAAGCAATTGCTAAAATAATAAATAGATAAGTCCGTATTTCAGCCATTTTTTGTTCTTGGCCCGGTAGCCGATATAGAAAAAGGCCAAGAAAGCGGTGAGCGCAAACGGCGCAAAAGTCAGCAGCAGCCACCAGCTGTGCAGCACTTCCCACCAAGTTCCTCTTTTCGTAATCAACATTCATTCCTCCTTTACTACTATAACATGGATAATCAAGAAAGGATTTCTATAAAAACATAGACGGAATAAGGTCTTCCTGCTATATTAATAATGATAATCATTATCACTAAAATAGGGGGATCATGATGAAGAAAAGATCATGGCTGATGGGCCTGGCACTTCTGCTTGTTTTCGCCTTAAGCGCTTGCAGCGGCGCGAAGGAAAACAGCGGCTCCGCATCAGGCAAAGGAAAGACAGACATGCGTACATATCAATCAACAAAAGGAAAAATTGACATACCCGCACATCCGAAGCGGATCGTCACTGACTTTTATGCGGGTGAGCTGCTGTCCGTTGACGCAAATGTCGTCGGAGCGGGCTCATGGGCTTTCAAAAATCCGTTTATCCAAAAACAGCTGAAAAACGTCAAGGACGTCGGCAATCCTGTCAATGTGGAGAAAGTGATGCAGCTGAAGCCTGATTTAATCGTGCTGATGAAGGATGATCAATACGAAAAACTTTCGAAAATCGCGCCGACGATTGTCATTCCTTTTAACACCGCAAAAAATACAAAAGATACGGTCAGCCTGTTCGGCGACATTACCGGGGCGAAGGATAAAGCCAAAAGCTTTATGGCAGACTTCAACAAAAAAGCCGAAGCCGATCAAAAGCGCCTCAAAAACGTGATCGGCAAAGACGAGACAGTCGGCCTTTATGAAACGACGGATAAAGGCGAGATCTGGGTTTTCAATGACAATTCCGGCCGCGGCGGCCAAGCCGTTTATAACGCACTCGGATTAAAAGCGCCGGCCAACATTGAAAAAGACATCATGAAAACGGGCGCCATGAAACAGGTTTCCCAAGAGGTCATCCCTCAATATGCGGCTGATTATATGTTCATCACCGATTACAATCCGAATGGAGAAAGCAAAACATTTGAGCGTCTGAAAGATTCATCCGTTTGGAAAAATCTCGACGCCGTAAAGAACAATCGTGTCTTTATCAACGACTTCAACACTTTCTATCCGTATGACCCGATTGCCGTCAGCAAACAGATGGACATCATCACCGACATGCTGATCAAACGGGCCGAAGAAAATAAAAAATAAGAAAACGGCACAGTCTGACGCTGTGCCGTTTTTGTATGATTTACTTGAATTTCGACTGTACGGAGTCCGGCATATCTTTAAACCTGACTTCTTCCCAAGTCTCGACATACTTTCCTTTCGCCTTCACCTTCAAATAGGCATTCTTCCGAAGGTCTTTCCCGGCGAAAAAGGTCACTTCTTCTTTTTTTCCGGATGCGTTGTATCCGTCTAATGTATATTCAGTACCGCCCGGGCTAAGATGTTTGCCATCTCGGTCAATCTGTACATAAACATCTTGCTGGTGAATAAACGGATTAAATCTGTCTGTAACATCGTTATGAAAAAAGAGAAGCCCGTATATGACGGCAGCGGCCGCCAAGACGGCCAGGATTGCCAATGCTTTTTTCATCTTTGCACTCCCCTTATTTGTTCAGTTTTTTCAAATAGCTTGACCGCACCGCGAGGAAGAACAGAAGCTGAAAAATGAAAAATCCTCCGATGGTCAGACTGAGCGGCCCCGCTACATCGGAATAGCCTTCCACGGCCAATGTTCTCAAGGCAAACAGCGTATGCATGACGGCAATGACAAATGGAAAGAAGAAAAGAATCGCCAATTGTATCGTCACGCTTTGTGACATTTCACGCTCACTCAGACCGATTTTGGCCAGTGAACGGTAGCGCTCCCGGTCGTCATCTAAATCGGTGAACAGCCTGAAATATAAGAAACTTGCTGCCGCGACAAAGAAGACGATCGCGATAAACAGGCCGATGAATAAACTCAAGCTCGGCAGCTGCACCGTATCATAGTAGGTGCCCGCTTTTGCCATAAAATCAGAATGCACGTCGATATAGTTGCCGTAAATCTCATTTTTCAAGGATTGGCTGATCCCAAGACTGTCTTTCCAATGGTCGTAGCTGTAGCCGTATAATGACGCTTTATCACCGAGTGATTTCAGCTGATCAAAGGTTTGATCGTTTACCGCAATGATGGCATTCAATGAAATCAGCGGTTTTTCGACTTCTTTTACCGACAGTTTTTGGCTGGACGGCTTGCCTTTCTGGTTCAGCAGCTTCAGCTGATCCGGCGCTTCGTTTTTGAAATTGCGGTCATACGTGCCCGGGAAATAGACGGCCTCACCATGTTTCAGGCCGTTCAGCTTGACATGGAAGTATTTCGCTGCATCCGATTCGCTGATCATGTAAACAGGCGGAACAGTATCCCCTTCCTGATAGCGGACATAGGAAACATCTATTTTGTCTTTCTTATACGTAAAGCCGTGTGTCTTCAATTCATGGTCAATATCTTTCAAATGAGTCTTTTCTTTTGGATTGCTGCTGAAAGATACATACTCCATCTCATAAGCGGACTCTTCCGCCCCGACGGTCGCTTTGTACATCGCGAGCACGCCCGTCGCCGTAAAAGCTACCGCGGAAATAATGCTGACGATAAAGAACAGGCGGGCGTTGTCTTTTAAACGATAGACAAGATCAGAAATCCAAATGACATTTTTGCCGCGCAGATAAAAGGTTTTCCACTTCTTCAGCGCGCGCAGAATCCAGATGCTGCTTTGGCTGAAAAAGAAATACGTGCCGATGACGGTAAGCAGTAAAATGATAAACGGTTCAGTCCCGTGGACATTGCCTTTCAGAACCATGCCGTACCCGCCGCACAGGCAGACGAGGCCGAATAAGGACAGAAGCACGGACGGCTTCGGCTCCGGTTTGGTCTTGTCAGTGCCCTTTATTAATTTGATCACCGTATTTGATCTGACAAAAAGGATCGTGAACTGCGATAAAAGGAAAAATAAGAGCAGAAATCCGCCGGCCGTCATGCCGAGCGCTTTCCAAGGCATATAAAGAGGCAGCGCGTCCATTTCTAAAATATAAGCGCCGACCGTAAAGAACGTTTTCGAAAAAATGAAGCCGCCGATAATCCCGGCTGCGATCGACATGACGCCGATGATCATGTTTTCCGCCGTAATGAGCTTTCTCAGCTGTCCCGGCGTGATGCCCTGCATCAGCAGGATGCCGAATTCTTTATTTCTCGATTTCAAAAAGGCATTAACCGAATACAGAACAAATAAGAAAGAAAAAACAAAGATCATCCATTCCGCTGCGGTTAACCCTTTTCTGGCGATGTTATTCAGGTAGCCTTCCTTTAATGCCGGATGAAACAGGAACATCGCAAAGGTAAAGAAAATCAACACGGAAAAGGCGCTGCTCAAGAAGAATGCAAGATAGGCCCTTTTGTTTCTCGTGACGTTTTTATAAGCGAACTGAAGAAAGGTCATTTGCGTTTCCCCCCAGCATAGACAGCACATCAAGAATTTGTTCATAAAAGACTTGGCGGTTTTCCCCGCGGTAAATCTCATTAAATAGTTCGCCGTCTTTTATAAAGATGACGCGGCGGCAGTAGCTTGCCGCAACCGGATCATGGGTCACCATCAAAGCCGTGACATGATCATCCTGATTCAGGCTTTGCATCGTTTCCATGACGTCTTTTGACGCTTTGGAATCAAGGTTTCCCGTCGGTTCATCGGCGAGAATGAGTGACGGCTTATGAATGACCGCTCTTGCGATGGCGGCACGCTGGCGCTGTCCGCCGGATACTTCAAACGTCCGTTTGTTGAGCAGGTCTTCGATTCCGAGCTTTTTCGCGATGCCGTGCAGTTTTTCTTCCATGACAGACGGCGCTTCTTTTTCAAGCGTTAACGGCAGCATGATATTTTCACCGATTGTCAGCGTGTCCAAAAGGTTGAAATCCTGGAACACAAATCCGAGCTGCTTGCGGCGGAAATGAGCGAGCTTTGTCCGCTTCAGCCGGTGCGGATTTTCTCCGTGAATCAGGATATCGCCTGAATCCGGACGGTCAATCGTTGAAATGATATTCAAAAGCGTTGTCTTTCCGGAGCCGGACGGTCCCATCACCGCCGTGAACCCGCCTTCTTCTATTGAAAATGAAATTTGCTTTAAGGCTTGATAGGATACTTGTCCTTTATAGGTTTTATTTATCTGTTTGACTTCAAGCATATTCGCCATGAGAATCCTCCTTATGGTTTTATTCTTGTTGATCAGGGCTGCTTTCATGTAGTGCCGGGGCGTTCAGCATAAAAAATCCCCTTGACATGAATCCATGTTATCAAGGGGAAGCAAAACGAGCTATGTTGTTTTCTTAACGCAGTCTTACATTTTTGTAAGAAATGAAAATCGAACCGATGTCCCTTCACCGGGGGACGAACTGATGTCCGCCGTATGATTGAGCTTGCTCGTAATTTCTTTGACGAGATGGAGGCCGATTCCCGTAGACTCTTGGAAACGCCGCCCGTTTTCGCCGGTGAAATAAGGGTCAAACACCCGCTTGATGTCCTGCGGGGGAATGCCGACACCGTAATCTTTGACTTCAAGCACCGTCCTGTCTTCATCGCGGAAGACATTCAGCTCAAGTCTGTCACTCTTGCCTGCCGAATACTTGACCGCATTTGTGACCACTTGGCCGATCGCAAATTTCAGCCATTTTGCATCGGTGTAAATCTGATGATCATCGTGAATGTTCATTTTCGGATAAACGCGGTATTGAATAAAAAACCGTTTATAGCTTTGAATGACCGATTGGAGAAGCTCTGATAAGGAAACCGCTTCGACTTTAAAATCCCGCTCAAACAGGTCGAGCCGTGATGAATAAAGGAGCGTCTCCAGCCCGAATTCAATCTGCCGGACCTCTTTTTTGATTTGTTCAAAGACGGGCTCATCCTCTTCCTGAATGATTAAATTAATGACCGACAGCGGCGTCTTTACTTGGTGCACCCATTGATTCATATACGTCACCCGCGCGTCGAGCTTGGCTTCGGTCTCATGGAGCTTCTGGTGCTGCAGCCGGATCAGCTCCATCTGCTTTTCGTACAGCTCTGAACAAAACACTGAAGAACCGAGATACGGGATGTCCGTCCCTTCCTGCCCCGAGCTGAGCCAATGATACACGCCGCGGTCTTTGTACCAGCGATAGGCCAGGTACCCCGCCAAAATAAGAAGCTGCACGCCCAATATGTAAAACAAGTGGGAAAAAGAATGAAGACCCGCAAACCAGTAATAAAAGAAGACAAACAGCCCTTGAAGGAGAAAAAGCCGAATCAGCACGGCATGAGAACGGAGAAACAGCTTCATGACAGCGCCCTCAGCTGGTAGCCCTCGCCCCGCACCGATTCAATGGAAACAGGCGCATTCAGCTCCCGCAGTTTTTTTCTGAGCCGCGTGATATACACGTTAAGCGTATTGTCATCGACGAAAATGTCGGTGTCCCACGTTTTTTCCATGAGCCGGTCTCTTCCCGTTACCTTTTCTCCCCGCTCCAGCAGCACCTCCAAAAGCTTGCTTTCTTTTTTAGAAAGCTCGCTTTTTTCGTCGTGAAAGCGCAGTTCAAACCGTTCCACAAAGAGCTGCACACCGGCATATTCAACCACTTTCTCTCCCTGCTTGGCGGCGTACTCTCCGTATGCCCTGCGGATCTGGCTTTTGATTTTCGCAAGCACAATATCGTAGGAAAACGGTTTTTCGATATAATCGTCTCCGCCGTTTTCAATCGCCATGACCTGATCCATTTCCCCGCTTCTGGCTGAGATGAAAATGATCGGGCTCGTGGAATGCTGGCGGATCTGCCGGCACCAATAATAGCCGTCATAGGACGGCAGGTTGATATCAAGCAGCACCACATCAGGCTTTTCCCGCAAAAAGACATCAAGAACAGCTGTAAAATCATCGGCGGCCACGGTTTGATAGCCGTATTTTTCAAGGTAATTCCGCAATAATCCGCGAATGTCTTCACTGTCTTCTACTATCATGATTTTATTCAAACTGAACCACTCCCGTTTTTACGCTGCTGCCATCATCATAATCGTTTCGGGCATATGGACGCAACACCGCACAAAAAAACCGCCATTCCGGCGGTTAGTGGTTTCATTCAGCCGACTTGCTGCTTAGCGGCTTTTCCGGCTGATCCGAACGCTCTCAATTTGCTTCGCACTGTCTCTTCTACAGCTTCAATGCCGGGTGTCATGTAGCCGCGCGGCTCATACAGATCGCGGGTTTTGTGAAACATGCGGCGTGTTTCGTCTGTCCAGGCGACCATACATTCCGTATTGATATTGATCTTCGCGTGGCCGAGCGTGATGGCTTTTTGGATCTGATCCTGCGGAATTCCGGATGCCCCGTGAAGAACGAGAGGAATATCAGTCATGCGGGAGATCGCTTCCATCTCCTTAAATCCGAGATTCGGCTCACCATGATACTTGCCGTGTACGGAGCCGAGGGCGGCGGCCAGCGCGTCGATACTGGTTTCTTTGACAATCCGCTCACATTCCGTGATATCGGCATAGCGGACACCGCCGATCAGACCGTCTTCCATGCCGCCGACCGTGCCGACTTCAGCTTCTACTGAGACGCCGTGCTTAGCGGCATAATCGGCGACTTCTTTTGTCATCGCGATGTTCTCATCAATCGGATGATGGGAGCCGTCAATCATCACTGAGCTGAATCCGGCGTCAATGGCCTGTCTGCAGCGTTCCGCACTGCTTCCGTGATCAAGATGAAGCACGACAGGAACGGTAATCGCCATTTCCTCCATTAACGCGCTGACCATGGCGGAAATCGTTTTAAAGCCGCCTAAATAATCGACCAGACGATCGGAAGCCGCGGCGATGACCGGCGATTGCTCCTTTTGCGCCGCTTGCAGAATCGCCTTCGTCCATTGCAGACCGTTTATATTAAACTGGCCGACTGCATACTGCTCCCGTTTCGCTTCTGCAAGAAGATGTTTCATGGTGACAAAAGCCATGTTCACGCCTCCTTCATGAAGTATTTTGATACGACGGCTTCCGTTGTTTCCTTTGCCGTTTTGATCGTTTCCTCCGCGGTCAGCTTATAATATTCAGGCCTGAACAGTTCTACGGAGACAACATCATTGAATCCGATATCCCTTAACGCTGACAGGTGGGCGTCTAAGTCAATCGCTCCCTTCCCCGGCCAGACGCGGTCTTCATCCGTTAAACATCCGATCGGGAAATCTTCTGTATCGTCAATATGATAGATGAAAATTTTCTTTCCGTCCGCCTGCCTCAGGCTTTCAATATTGGAGCCCATCGCGTGAAAATGGAAGCTGTCAAACACAAGCCCGACATTATCGCGGCCGACAGCGTTCACGATGTCATACGCCTGTTCAAATGTATTGACCGTGCATTGCGGGTGGCCGACAAATTCAAGCGCGATGTTTACGCCGTACGGCTCAGCGATATCCGAAAGCTCAGTCAGCACCTCTATGCTGCTCTTTTTGATCTCTTCTTTCAAGATTTTCCGCTCTGTCACAAGCGGCACGGCCACTACATATTTCACGCCGAGCGTCCTGCACGTTTCCATCATGCTTTTGAATTCCGAAATGATCTCCCTATAGCCCTTCTCATCACGGTTGTTGAAGAAAACCAGTGCGTTCAGGGCAAGCGGTTTAATGTGATGGGTTCGAAAATATTCCGCCAGATCGGCCAGTGAATGGTCTTTTAAGTATTCCGGCAGCTTATCCATTGTGCGGATTTCAATATAATCATAGCCGTGCTTTTCGCACAGCTCTAAATCCTGTTTCAAGTTTGAATTCTCCAGCGTTGTCGCTTCATTAAAGCAAAGTTTCATGTCAGCCTCTCCCATCTGCGTTTAGCTGAGGAGCCTTTCCGCCCCGCCGAACTCCGTACTAAAGCTTATGCCATACCTAATTCTTCTTTTAATTTCTTAAGCATGAACCGGCTTGATTCATCCGCTCTCTCGCCGACCCAAGCGAAAACGGCATTCGTCGCAATTCCGTCGAATTTCATCTCTCTCATTTTTTTGAAAATCGTATCAAAGTCGACCTCGCCTTGCCCGATGTCCAAATGCTGATGAACCGTTACTTTCGCGTCAGGCGGATTGACGATGTAACGCAGGCCGTGAGCCGCTTTATGATTAAAGGTATCTGCAAATAAAACATGTGTGAGGCGGCCGCCGGCTTCATCAAACATAGTCGCAATATCGCCTTTGCCGTCATCGTAAAAGAACGTATGCGCCGTCGAGTAGACCAGATTGATCCAATCCTTATCAAGCGCGCGGATCATATCCATCGCACCTTTGTGCGTCTCGATAAAATCGTACGGGTGGGCCTGCAGATTGAGTTTAACGCCTTCTTTTTCAAAGACGGGCAGCAGTTCATCCATGGATTTGATGAATTTTTCTTCACTTGTCAACGGATCATACTTTGAACCGCTGAATTCACTGTTCATCAAATCCACTTCAAGCTCAACCGCAATTTCGATCGCCCGTTTCCAGTTGCGCACGGCGGCCTGGCGGCGGTCTTCATCAGGTCCCGCCCAGTGGTAAAGCGGCAGGAGAGAGGACAGCTTCACGCCTGTATCCTTTAAAAGACGCTTCAGATGTTTGATTTTTGCTGAATCGACTTTCGGATATTTATAGAAAGGACAGAAATCCTCGCGCGGGGACAGTTCGATATACTCGTATCCGAGCTCCGCCGTTTTATAGACCATTTCCTCTAACGTTAAATCATCACGGTACATGGATGGATCTAAGGCCAGTTTCATTGCTTTCACTCCAAATCTATTATTTGTTCACAGTTGTAAAGGATTGATAGAATGCCGGTTTTTCTTGCAGCGCCACCGGCTCTTTCTGTCCGGATTCCTGAGCTTTTACGCACGCGTCAGTTGTCACCGCGGCAATATAACCGTCCCATGCCGTCGGACCGCTGACTTCGCCTTTTTCCCGGATCGAATCGATGAAGTCCTGAATTTCCGCATCATACGCAGCCACAAATCGGCGCTGCCAATCCATCAGGATATCGGTGCTGAGTTTTCCTTCTTTTCTCAAGCTGATGCTTGATGGCTCCGGAAGCTTGATGACACCGTCTTCCCCGACGATTTCACATTGAATGTCATAGCCGTATTTGCAGTTCACGTAGATTTCGGCATTGATGACGATACCGCCTTTTGTTTCGATGATGACCATCTGCGGATCTTTGAGATGCGGCAGCGCATTTTTTGATTTCTTCGGATAGATGACTTGTACCGATTCATAATCGTCATTGACGAGCCAATGGAGGACATCAATTTCATGAACGAGCGTATCGACAACGGCCATGTCTGTTGAGTAATTCGATGCGACTGTCGGGTTGCGGTGCGCACAGTGAATCATCAGCGGCTCACCGACCGCACGATTGTCGATCGCTTCTTTCAGCTGAACGTAACCGCTGTCATATCTGCGCATGAAGCCTACCTGAACTAAACGTTTACCCGTCTTCATTTCTTCTTTGACGATGCGCATACAGCCTTCTGCCGTTGTGGCGAGCGGCTTTTCACAAAACACGTACTTGCCGTGCTGAATCGCTTTCAAAACGCTGGACTCGTGAGCCGGGCCCCAGCTTGTCACTAAGACGGCGTCCACATGTTCAGCAGCGAGGAGGCTTTCGTCATCAGGATAAACGGAGGCGTTCAAATTGAAATCCTTAACGGTCTGCTGCGCAGCCTCCTGGTTCACATCTGTGACAGCGGTAATCTCCGCTCCGGACAGCTTATTTGTGATGCGGTTGATGTGCTCCTTTCCGATAGCACCGGTTCCGATAACACCTATACGTAAGTTCATTGATCGCCACTCCTTCTGATAATCAAATAATGGTTCTCGTCTTTCTTTTCTCGCTGCCGTCCTGAGGAGCACCGTACAGTTCCTCCTGAATCTGTTCAAGCGGCTTGCCGGACGTATTCAGTGCGAAGACAAGCCCGATGGCCGTCACGCATATGAGCAGAATACCGGCCATAGATGGTCCTTTTGCTGAAAGCTGATTCCGCCTTGGCACGATTCATATAAGTCCCCCTCTAATTTGCAGGATCAAGCAGTTGACTGTCGATATACTTTCTCGCTATCAGCGCGTACTCAAGCGGATTGGCGATTGCCGGGTCTTGTTCGGCTTCAATGACGATCCAGCCTGAATAATCATGACGGATGAGCGTCCGGTACACTTCGGTAAAGTCGATGCATCCGTCTCCGGGAACCGTGAAAATGCCCTGTAAAAAAGACTGCCTGAATGACTTGCCTTCTGTTCTGCACCGCTCCATAATGTCAATCCGCGCATCTTTGAAATGAACGTGTCTGATCCGATCCATATGCTTGTTGAGAATCGTCATGCAGTCTCCGTCGGAGATATAGGCATGGCCGGTATCATAAAGTAAATGGACATACCGGGGGTCCGTTCCTTCCATCAGCCGGTCAACTTCTTCCGCCGTCTGGACGCCTGTGCCGAGGTGATGATGAAAAGCGAGGTTCAGCCCGTATTCCTCCGCGATTTTCCCGAGACGGTTCAAGCCATTGCACAGCGTATCCCATTCTTCATCTGAGAAGTGCGGTTTTTTCTTAAAAACATCAATGTCCAAGCCCTGGACACTGTACGTCTGTTCAGAAACGATGGCGACATCCGCTCCGACTTTCTGCAAATAATCGCAGTGTTCCGTAAATGATTCAGCCGTTTTTTCAATACCGTCTTGAATGATAAAGCTGCTGAACCATTTCCCCGCAATCCGTAAGTTCCGGAGAGCCAGCTCCTTATTCAGGACGGAAGGTTCAGGGAAAAATCCCCCCACTTCCGTACCTTGAAAGCCGGCGACGACAATATCGCTCAACAAATGCTGCAGCGTATTCCCGGCTCCGATTTCCGGCATATCGTCATTGCGCCATCCAATGGGAGCGATGCCCCACAGAATATTTTGTTTGCCCATCGTGATGCCTCCCCTCTAGTACTGCTTCGCAGACTTCAGCTTCATCTCTTTCGCTTCGAATGCCCGCTGAACGCTTTCCTGCTCAGACACTTCCGCCACGCCGACGTGCCACCAGCTGTCATAGCCGTCCGTCATCGTTTTCGGCAGAACCTTCATTTCAATTAAAGTGGATACGTCTTGCGTTTTCGCATCTTCAAGCGCCGCCTTCAGCTCTTCAACCGTATTGGCTCTGTATGTTTTAGCGCCGTAGCCCTCTGCCACCTTCGCGTAATCAACGTTTAAAATCTGATTGTCCCCTGTGCGGAACTCGCAAAAATAACTGCCGCCGCCGTGATCCATCTGCAGGTTGCTGATACAGCCGAAGCCGGAGTTGTCAAAGAGCAGGACATTGATTTTTTTGTTATATTGAAGCGCGGTAATCAGCTCTGAGTGCAGCATCAGAAAGCTTCCGTCACCGACGAGTGAATAGACTTCTTTGTCGGGGTGGGCCAGCTTGAGGCCGAGCGTGCCTGATACTTCATATCCCATACAGGAATAGCCGTACTCCAGATGGTACGTATTCGGGACATTGGAATGCCACAGCCGCTGCAGATCTCCCGGAAGAGATCCCGCCGAGCTGATGACGACGCTGTCTTCAGGAATCGTCTCATTGATGGTCAACAGCGCCGTTGTTTGCGGCAGCTCAGTCTCGAGCGCGTCGGCATACTCGTTTAACACGCCTTGTGAGAAATGGTTCTTAATTTCCGGTTCGAACGCGTCACGTGTAAAAGTAACTTTGCCGAGCCGGTCCCGTTCAGCGAGCCATTCATCTTTCCAGTCTTTAATCGCCGTGCCGAATGCACTTTTATATCCGTCTAATAAGCCGTGCAGCCTGCCGAGCGTCACTTTCGCATCGGCTACGACCTGAAACGCGTCAAGCTTATAAGCCTGCATACGGCTGACATTGATATTCAGAAATTTTGCTTTATCAAAATCAAATGCCGTTTTTGAGGATGTCGCAAAGTCCGTATACCGTGTGCCGACACCGATGATCAGATCAGCCTGGCGGGCGGCTTTGTTTGCGGCGAGTGTGCCCGTGATGCCCATGCCGCCCAGATTGTTGGCAAAATCGGCTTCAACCGTTGACTTGCCGGCCTGCGTTTCGACAAGCGGAATGCCGTATGTTTCAGAAAGCGCGATCAATTCCTCGCGCGCGCCGGAATACTTCGCGCCGCCGCCCACTAAAATGACGGGACGGCTGCTCTCCTTGATTCTCTCCGCGGCGCCTCTCAGCTCACGCTCGCTCGGCTGCATCCGATCCATGTAATGAACGCGTTTTTCAAAGAAGCTTTCATCAAAATCATATGCTTCTCCCTCGACATCCTGAGAAATGCAGATTGTCGCCGGGCCCGCTTTTGCCGGGTCCGTCATCACTTCAAAGGCCCGGATTAAACTGCTCATCAGCTGCTCGGGGCGGGTGATGCGGTCCCAATAGCGGGACACGGGCTTTAACGCATCGTTTGTCGTGACGGCGGCACTGTATTCCTGCTCCACCTGCTGAAGCACCGGGTCAGGCTGCCTCGTCGCAAAAGTATCGGCCGGGAGCAGCAGCACCGGAATGTTATTGGCCAGCGCCGTACCCGCGGCAGCCGTCAAATTTGCGGCACCCGGACCGACCGATGTCGATACCGCGTAAATTTTTCTTCTCAGCATCTGCTTGCTGTATGCCATTGCGGCATGCGCCATTCCTTGTTCGTTTTTGCCTTGATACACTTTCAGGTGCCCGGCGTCCTGCTCAAGCGCCTGCCCGATCCCTAACACATTTCCATGGCCGAAAATCGTAAAAATGCCCTCAACGAACGGCTCTTCTTTCCCATCAACATGAATGTACTGCCGGTTCAAGAATTTAATCAGCGCTTGTGCTGTCGTTAAGCGAATTGTCTTGCCCACAAACGATCCCACCTTTTATACGTTCTATTTACCATTCAGGCTGTTCTGTGCTTCAATCAGTTCGAGGATTTCACCGGCAGCCGGCATGGCTTCTGACGAGCTGTGTTTGCTGACGACGATGGAAGCGGAAGCGCTCCCGTATTTTAAGGCCGTTTCAATATCCCGGCCGCTGACAAGTCCGTAGATGAAGGCAGACGCATAGGAATCACCCGCTCCAAACGTCTTGAGCACCTTTGTTTTATAGGCGCGCGCCCGGAAAACTTCTCCCGATCTGCTGTATGCGTATGACCCGTCAACGCCGTGCTTAATAACGACAAGATCTGCGGAATGTGCAAACAAACGGCGGACGGTTTCATCGTTGTCTCCGCCGCTGCGGTTTTCCATCACGTCAAATTCGTCACGCGTTCCGATGACGATATCGGATTGTTCCGCCGCCAGCGTGTAATACACGGCGGTTTCTTCTGCCGATGGCCATGTATACGGACGGTAGTCGAGCTCAAAAACGACTTTTACGTCATGTTTTTTTGCGATATGCACCGCTTTTAGGACGGCTTCGCGCGACGGGCTTTTCGCAAGCGCCGTGCCTGATACGAGCAGCATTTTCGCGTTTGCGATGTAGCCTTCCTTGACTTCGGACGGCTCAAGATACAGATCCGCCACGTTATCTCTGTACATCAGAATGCTGCACTCTTCGGGACTGAGAATTTCCGTAAAAGCGAGTCCGGCTTTGCGCCCTTCTTTGTCAACGGCCATTTGTGACGTATCAACGCCCTTTCCCTGCATATAGGAAACAATGAATCTGCCGTGCTGGTCGTCCGGGATTTTGCCGATAAAACCGGCTTTTAATCCGAGCTTGGCGCTGCCGATTGCAATATTCGCCGGGGAACCGCCGACATATTTAGAAAACGTCATCGTTTCTTCCATCGGCCGGTTGTATTCCGCCGCGTTCAAATCAATACACGCGCGTCCGATCGCGACAATATCAAACTCTTTTTCTTCATTAAATGTATACTTCATCGTTATCTGCCACTCCTCACTTGTCAGCGTTCCAGAATCCATTCATGGGCCGGATCATTATGAAACTTCCATTTTCGTGTCGGTCCCGCCATTACATTCAGGTAGTAAGAGGTATACCCGTCCGGAACACCAACCGGATGATAGCCCGCCGGCACGATGACAACGTTTTCATTTTCTGCGGTCATCGTCTCGTCAATCGAGCGGTCGTCCGTGTACACACGCTGGAAGACAAACCCCTGGGGCGGGTCTGTTTCGTGGTAATAGGTTTCTTCTAAAAAGGACTCAGCCGGCAGATTGTCTTGGTCATGTTTATGCGGCGGATAGCTCGACCAGTTGCCGCTGTCCGTGTAAACTTCAACAACGAGAAGGCTGTTTGCCGATGGATCTGAATCGGGGAGAATGTTATGAACGGTTCGTTTGTTTGCCAGCTTGCCGCGATGTTCCACACTGTTGTCTTCCGCTTTAATCAGCTTTGTCGGAAGCTGGCGTTCGGACGGAGAGTAGCACAGCGCGACCCTCGCCCCGCTGACGGCTGTGATGTCAAAGGAGCGGTCATTGGACACATAAACACTGTCCGTCGGCTTTCTTTCAAATACGCTTTCACGTGTGCCGATGCTTTCAAATGTCTGATCATGATCCGTGACGGTGATTTTTCCCGTGACCGCCACGATGCAGCACTCCGTCTTTTTCAAATCTTCTGTATATGTTGAGCCGGGAGCGAGATCAACGACTTTAAATCCGACGTATTTGAGGTCTGAATTAGCTGAAGTGACGTCATGTATGATGTTCACGCCTTGAGAAATCTCATCGGCCTGCGGTTTGCGCAGCAAATGACTCATGTTTATTCCTCCTTAATTGATGATAAAAGAAAACCCGGACGGAATCACAAAGCCGTCCGGGCCGGCTGTCAATTGAAATCAGGAGACGGATATCGTGCCGTCACGACTTTTTTACGTGTATAAAAGTCGACGCTGTCTTTTCCGTTTGCGTGCAGTGTGCCGAAGAAAGAAGACTTCCAGCCTGAGAATGGGAAGAATGCCATCGGCGCCGGGACACCAAGGTTGATCCCGAGCATTCCCGCGTCAATATTCTCACGGAAGTAGCGGATCGCGTTCGCATTTGAAGTGAACAGGCAGGCGCCGTTCGCAAATTCAGACTGGTTGGCGATGTCAACCGCTTCTTTTAAGTTTTTCACACGCATGACCGACAGAACGGGCGCAAAGATTTCATCTTTCCAGATCGTCATATCCGTCGTCACGTTGTCAAAAATCGTCGGTCCGACGAAATAGCCGTCTTCCGTTACATTTTCACGGCCGTCACAAAGAAGTCTCGCTCCCTCTTCGATGCCTTTTTCAATATAGCTGTGCGTACGCTTCTTGTTGTCCTCGCGGATGACCGGGCCTAAGAACACGCCGTCATCCAGTCCGTTTCCGAGCTTGATGTCCGCGGCCTTTTCCTGTAATTTCGCCATAAACTCATCGGCGATTCCCTCTTCAACCGTCACAACCGCGCATGCCATACAGCGCTCTCCTGCCGAACCGAATGCCGCGCCGATAATGTTTGTGACCGTATCTTCAAGGTGGGCGTCATTTAACACGATCGTGTGGTTTTTCGCCCCTGTTAACGCCTGCACGCGTTTCAAATGTTCGCTGCCTTTTTTGAAAACATACTCGCCGACAGGTTTTGACCCGACGAATGAAATGGCTTTAATCTCCGGATGCTCAAGAATGCCGTTTACGACGTCATGCGCGCCGTGCACGACATTGAAGACGCCCTTCGGCAGACCGGCCTGTTCAAACAGCTCTGCCAGTTTTTCCGTTAACAGCGGCGTGCGCTCAGACGGCTTCAGAATGAACGTGTTTCCTAACGAAATCGCCATCGGGAACATCCAGCACGGGACCATCATCGGGAAGTTGAACGGTGCGATGCCGCCGACCACCCCGATCGGATAGCGGTAGTTCGCCGCTTCTACATCTGTGGCGATAGAGGCAAGTGAATCGCCCATCATGAGTGACGGCGCGCCTGCTGCGAATTCGACGTTTTCAATTCCGCGTCCCACTTCACCGAGTGCTTCTGTCGTGTTTTTACCGTTTTCCAAAGTAATCAGACGGGCAAGCTCTTCTTTGTTTTGCTGGAGAAGCTGCTGATAGTTAAATAGAATTCTCGCACGGCGCGGCACTGCCGTCTTTGACCATGTTTTAAACGCTTCTGACGCTGAGCGGACGGCGTATTCCACATCCTCCCGCGTAGAAATCGGAACCTGGCACATCACTTCTTTTGTAGCCGGATTGACAACGTCTTCATATTGATCTGTCTTACTTTCAACCCATTCACCATTGATGTAGTTTTTCAGTTTTCTGATCTCTGCCATGCTCATTGCCTCCTTAAATAGTAAACATCCTGTTCAGCTGGTAATAACGGATGAATATATTCATCTTTTACATACAAAAGACATGAATTAAACGCTTACAAATGCTAAAATGATGGTGTCTCCCATTCTTTCCATGTAAA
The DNA here is from genome assembly GCF_059831465.1 of Bacillus sp. 5RYD7K. NCBI lineage: Bacteria > Bacillati > Bacillota > Bacilli > Caryophanales > Bacillaceae > Bacillus > Bacillus sp. 5RYD7K. The sequence continues at coordinate 970,446 of NZ_CP191200.1, read as the reverse complement.
AGTTGATCATGTACCGAACCAAGCAAACGGTTACATCTATCATTTTTGATCTTGCGGGTTACATTTTGGTCATTTCTTGGTTACATTGTAATCCCCACACCACTTCAAGTCAATCTAAAAAATCAAAATTTTTTCACTATTTTTATCATACCTTTTTGGATCGGGAAAACAGGAACTTGAAGAACGGTGTCGAATCGTACGGGCGATCCATCTTTTTTATCATTTGTTAAGTAACTATTGATTAACTCTTGGTGTTTATTATATATTTTAATTACTTTAAGAATTCTAGAAGGAGTTTTTTTATGAAACTGATGCGGATTCAGGAGATGGAAGAATACATTCTCAAACACGGAGCCACTTCGCTGGATGAGCTGTGCGAGGTTTTCAACGTCTCTAAAAACACGGTCAGACGCGATATTAATAAGCTTGCGGAAAAAGGGGTGATCAAAAAGGTGTACGGCGGCGTGACGTCGGCAGAAAAATCTGTGCTCGTCCCTTTTGAAAACCGCACCATTCAACATCAGGATGAAAAAATCAAAATCGCCCGCTATGCGTCACGGTTTATCGAGGATCACGATCTTGTGTTTATTGATTCCGGCACGACGACCAAATCGATGCTGGAGACGCTTGATCCGGATAAGAATGTGACGGTGCTGACGAACAGTCTTGATATTATTAACGCCGCTTCCTCCATGAAAAATGTCGACCTGATCATCATCGGCAGCAACTACAAGCGGAAGACAAGGTCATTTGTCGGCATTGATGATCCGAGCACCCTCAATAAATACAATATTAACAAGGCGTTCATGTCCGCTACCGGGACAACGATCACCCACGGCCTGACGAATTCCGACTTGCTGGAATACGAGGTGAAAAAGAAAATTTCCGAAAAGGCGAACGAAGTGTATCTGCTCGCGGACCATTCCAAATTCGGCAAATCCACGCTTCTGACATACGCGCCTTTCGACCGGCTTCACAGCATCGTCACTTCTCAGCAGCTTGATGAGGAATATACAAAGTATTGTCAAGAGCACCAAATCGACATTCACTTGGCATAGCGTTACAATTAATAGAGAATGCGCTGCCGTATTTTTCCGGCAGGCGCTGTGATATCCTAATTTACTTTTTCAGGGGGCGAAAACATGAGCAAAGTAACAATCGGCAAAACTGACCTACAAGTATTTCCGATCGGTTTGGGAACAAATGCGGTCGGCGGACACAATCTCTATCCGAATCTGAATGAAGAGACGGGAAAAGAATTGGTTCGGGAAGCGATTAAAAGCGGCGTTACCATGTTAGATACCGCCTATATTTACGGAGTGGGCCGTTCTGAAGAATTAATCGGCGAGGTGCTGAAAGAATTTAACCGCGAGGATGTCTTCATCGCTACAAAAGCCGCGCACAGAAAAGAAGGCGATGACTTTGTTTTCGACAATTCACCGGCCTTTTTGAAACAATCAGTTGAGGACAGCCTGAAACGTCTGCAGACTGATTACATTGATTTATTCTACATCCATTTCCCGGATGAGCACACACCGAAGGACGAAGCCGTCCAAGCATTGAATGAGATGAAAAAAGAAGGAAAAATCCGTTCCATCGGCGTCTCCAATTTCTCTCTGGAGCAGCTGAAAGAAGCCAATAAAGACGGCTTAGTCGATGTGATTCAAGGGGAATACAACCTGCTGAACCGTGAGGCGGAAAAGACTTTCTTCCCTTATACGACAGAACACAGCATCTCATTCATCCCGTATTTCCCGCTTGTATCCGGACTGTTAGCCGGCAAATACGACGAGAACACCACCTTCCCTGAAGGCGATCTGCGCAATGATCAGGCGCATTTCCAAGGGGAGCAGTTTAAAGAAAACATCAAAAAGGTCAACCAGCTCAAACCGATTGCCGAGAAGCACAATGCCGACACGGCGCATATCGTGCTAGCCTGGTATTTGGCGAGACCTGAAATCGACATCCTGATTCCGGGCGCCAAACGCGCGGATCAATTAAAAGACAATATGAAAGCAGCCTCCATTACGCTTTCTGCGGAAGAAATCGCGTTTATCGACAAGCTGTTTTCCTAAGAAAAGAGAAACACGCCTTTTAAAAGGGCGTGTTTTTTTTAAAGGTTTATATTTTTTTCACAGGGGAATGAAATAGTTATCTAAATAAACTATTATGCGTTCCAAAAAGATGAGGAGGATCATCTGTGAAGAAAAACACCAAAAAATTCCTGATTTACTTTTTCGGAGCATTAGGCGGGCTGCTTTACGGTTATGACACCGGCGTGATTTCAGGGGCTTTGCTTTTTATCAACAATGATATTCCTTTAAACACGCTGACTGAGGGATTGGTCGTCAGCATGCTGCTGCTCGGTGCGATTTTCGGGTCCGCCTTAAGCGGGACATGCTCTGACCGATGGGGCCGGAGAAAAGTGGTTTTCGTCCTTTCACTCATTTTCATTATCGGCGCGCTTGCCTGTGCGGCTTCGCAAACCGTCACCATGCTGATCATCTCACGTGTCATTCTCGGATTAGCCGTCGGCGGTTCAACGGCGCTTGTTCCCGTTTATCTTTCTGAGATGGCTCCGACAAAAATACGCGGAACGCTTGGCACATTGAATAACTTAATGATTGTAACCGGAATTTTACTCGCATATATTGTGAATTACATATTCACCCCATTTGAAGCTTGGCGCTGGATGGTCGGTCTCGCCGCAGTACCGGCGGCGCTGTTATTAATCGGAATCGCGTTTATGCCGGAATCACCGAGATGGCTCGTCAAACGCGGCCGTGAACAGGAAGCCAGACAAGTCATGGAAATGACGCACGACAAAGAGGATATCGCCGTTGAATTGGCGGAAATGAAACAAGGTGAAGCTGAGAAAAAAGAATCTACACTCGGCTTGCTGAAAGCAAAATGGATCCGCCCTATGCTGCTGATCGGGATCGGCCTCGCCATCTTCCAGCAGGCGGTCGGTATCAACACGGTGATTTACTATGCGCCGACCATCTTTACAAAGGCCGGACTCGGCACCTCGGCGTCCGTTCTCGGCACAATGGGAATCGGTGTCTTAAACGTCATCATGTGTATCACCGCCATGATCTTAATTGACCGGATCGGCCGGAAAAAACTGCTGATGTGGGGAAGCATCGGCATCACCTTGAGCCTGGCGTCATTATCAGCCATTCTCCTTCTGGCAGGCCTGTCAGCTTCTACGGCTTGGCTGACCGTGCTGTTTCTCGGAATCTATATCGTCTTTTACCAGGCGACATGGGGTCCCGTCGTATGGGTCCTGATGCCGGAGCTGTTCCCGTCAAACGCACGCGGGGCCGCAACCGGATTTACGACATTGATTCTGTCGGCAACAAACCTTGTCGTTTCACTGGTATTCCCGCTTATGCTGAGCGCCATGGGCATCGGCTGGGTATTCGGAATTTTCTCAGTCATCTGCCTCACATCCTTCTTCTTCGCCGCTTACATCGTTCCTGAAACGAAGGGCAGAAGTTTAGAAGAAATCGAAACGCACTTGAAAAAACGGTTCTCCTTAAAGAAGCGCAATAAACAAAATCAAATTCTTAAACAGCGCACGCTGTAATAAAAAAAGGATTCGCCCCCGACGGGCGATTCCTTTTTTGGCGTCATACCATGACTTTGCAAATATCATTCGTAAATTCGACCGGATCATGGATCGGCAGCCCTTCAATCAGCAGCGCCTGATTGTAGAGAAGATTTGTGTATAAAGCAAGCTTTTCCCGATCTTGACCGTGCGCGTTCTTTAACGTCTCAAACACTTCGTGATTCGGGTTGATTTCCAGCACTTTTTCTGCTTTGACCTGCTGGCTGTCAGGCATGGCGTTTAATACTTTCTCCATTTCAATCGTCACTTCGCCGTCTGTCGCAAAGCAGACCGGATGAGATTTTAAGCGTTTTGATGCTCTGACGTTCTTGACTTTATCCGCAAGAATGTCTTTCATGCTTTCAAACAGGTCTTTATATTCGTTTTCTTCGGCTTCAGTCTGCTTTTCATCTTCGTCACTGTCGATGCCTAAGTCGGCGCTGGATACGGATTTGAACTCTTTTTCCTCATAGCTTGTCAGCATTTTGATCGCGAATTCATCAATATCTTCCGTGAAATATAAAATCTCGTAGCCTTTGTCCGCCACCATTTCAGTTTGCGGCAGCTTTTCAATCCGCTCATATGAATCGCCGGACGCGTAATAGATATATTTTTGATCCTCAGGCATTCTGGACACATATTCATCCAGTGTGACGAGCTTTTTCTCCTTAGATGAATAGAAAAGAAGCAGGTCTTTTAATACGTCTTTGTTTGCGCCGAAATCATTGTAGACGCCGAATTTCAGCTGTCTGCCGAAAGATTCATAGAAAGATTCGTATTTTTCCCTTTTGTTCTTCAGCAGGCTCTTCAGCTCGGCTTTGATTTTTTTATTGATGTTTTTCGCAATCAGCTTCAGCTGGCGGTCATGCTGCAGCATTTCTCTGGAAATGTTCAGCGACAAATCTTCAGAATCCACCATGCCTTTTACAAAGCTGAAATGATCCGGAAGCAGGTCGGCGCATTTGTTCATGATCAGCACGCCGTTGGAATACAGCTCCAATCCTTTTTCAAATTCCTTCGTATAATAGTCAAACGGCATGTTTTCCGGAATAAACAAAATCGAATTGTAGCGCACCGCTCCATCGACGCTGATGTGCACGTGGGTCAGCGGTTTATCGAAGCCGTAATGCTTTTCAGCGTAAAAAGCCTCGTAATCCTCATCCGTCAGCTCGCTTTTGTTTTTTCTCCAGATCGGCACCATGCTGTTGACCGTCTGTTCTTCCTGAACCTCTTCAAACTCGTTCTCGCTGCCCTCTTTCGGCTTGTTGACCGTCTCTTCCATTTTGATCGGGTAGCGGATAAAGTCTGAGTACTTTTTCACGATCGCTTTGATGCGGTAGTTTTCTAAAAACTCATCATAGCTTTCATCTTCTGTGTTTTCTTTTATTTTCAGGGTGATTTCCGTACCGACGGTTTCCTTGTCACACGGCTCGATCGTGTAGCCGGCAGCCCCTTCCGACTCCCATACATGCGCCTCGTCACTGCCGAGCGCTTTACTTTTCACCGTGACCTTATCAGCCACCATAAACGCCGCATAAAAACCGACGCCGAACTGGCCGATAATGTCATGGCCGTCTTTCGTGTCATTTTCTTGCTTGAAAGCGAGTGAACCGCTTTTCGCAATCGTTCCGAGATGCTGTTCAAGCTCGTCTTTTGTCATCCCGATACCGGTATCTGTGACAGTGAGCGTTCTTGCCTCTTTGTCCGCCGTCACTTTTATGTAGTAATTGTCTTGATCAAACGTTAAAGAATCATCGGTTAGCGCCTTGTAATAGATTTTGTCAATCGCATCACTCGCATTGGAAATTAACTCTCTGAGAAAAATTTCCTTCTGCGTATAAATGGAGTTAATCATCATATCCAGCAAACGCTTGGATTCTGCTTTAAACTTTTTTTTCCGCACTTCAGATCTCTCCTTTAATTATGCTTTGATGGTATGTAAAATCTTTTTCAGCATCTATTTATCATATGCGGTGACAATTGTCAACTGAATCAGCAGATGCATATATTGTAAATTTAACATGTTAATGGATTCATTTCACTCATTTTATCAATAAAAAAGAGAGAATCCTGATCATCCTCTCCTTTCTTCTTCTTTCCAGCGGCCGAATTCCTTCTTCATCCATATGTATGACGGGTAGAAAAACAAACTAAATAAGAGAAGAGATCCCATGTTTCGCAAAGACTAATGCAGAACATTTCTTACAGTGAGAGGAAATGTGATGTCATGAGAAAAAATAGAGATAACGATGGAAATACCAAACCATATAGGAACAACGGTATAACAATAAAGCGCTATCTCCTTTTTATGCTGTATCTTCAAAATATGTAAGCCTTCCAATGTTGTATATACATAATATTAACATATTTAATAGGTATTTAGAAATGGAGGTCTATATGTTTATCCCCCTATTCAGCGGGAACAGATATAGAAAAAGGAGGAATCGCATTATGGGAAGATTAACAGACAAAACCGCAATCATCACAGGGGCCGCGACAGGCATCGGACAAGCGACGGCACGGGTTTTCGCCGATGAAGGCGCCCGCGTGATCTGCGGTGACATCAATGAAAGCGAACTGAATGAAACCGTCAGCGCCATCAGAAAAAACGGCGGAGAAGCAGAGGCCTTTCATCTTGATGTATCGGACGAAGAAAACGTAAAGTCTTTTGCAGACGGCATTCAGCAAAAGTACGGAACAATTGATATTCTTTTTAACAATGCCGGTGTTGACCAAGAGGGCGGGAAAGTCCATGAATACCCGGTCGAGCTGTTTGACCGGATCATCTCCGTCGATTTGCGCGGCACATTTCTGTGCAGCAAATATCTCATTCCGCTTATGCTCGAAAAAGGAGGCTCCATCATTAACACCTCCTCCATGTCAGGCCGGGCCGCAGACCTTGACCGCTCCGGCTATAACGCCGCAAAAGGCGGAATTACAAACCTAACGAGAGCGATGGCCATTGATTACGCCAGAAGCGGAATCCGCGTCAATTCCTTATCGCCGGGGACGATTGAAACACCGCTCATTGATAAATTAGCAGGCACGAAAGAAGACGAAATGGGCGAGGCGTTCCGTGAAGCCAATAAATGGATCACGCCGCTCGGCCGGCTCGGAAAACCGGAAGAAATGGCGGCTGTCGCGCTCTTCCTCGCTTCAGACGACAGCTCTTACGTCACAGGAGAAGACATCACGGCAGACGGCGGCATCATGGCATACACATGGCCGGGGAAAATGCTGATTGATAAGAAGTGGAAGGAAGAGACAGAGTGACGGCGAAAAGAAAATAAGCCAGTGCAAAAACACTGGCTGAACAAGGAGGGCTGGTTACTTAAACCAGCCCTTTTCCTTTGATCGGGTAATGGCCTCAATTCGATTTTTCACTTCTAATTTATCCAGAATCATCGAAACGTAATTGCGGACTGTACCGCTTTTGATGCTGAGGGCATTTGCAATTTCTTTCGTGTTTTTTCCGTCTGCGACGAGTTCGAGCACCGCTTTTTCCCGTTCAGTCAGCGGGTTTTCTTCACCATAGATATCCTCCATTAATTCAGGGGCGTAGACGCGCCTTCCTTTCATAACGCTGCGGATGGCGCTGACGAGCTCATCACTCGGGCTGTCCTTGAGCATGTAACCGCTGACGCCCGCTTTTAGCGCCCGCTGAAAATAGCCGGAGCGGGCAAAGGTCGTCAAAATGATGATTTTCACATCACTGTCCTTGAGTTTTTCCGCCGCCTCAAGACCTGATACCCCGGGCATTTCAATATCCATCAGACAGATGTCAGGCGCATTTTTTTCCACGAAATCGATCGCATCCTGGCCGCTTGTGCCTTTGCCGACAACCGTCATATCCTCTTCTAAATTCAACAGCGAACCGAGTGCGCCAAGCAGCATTTGCTGATCCTCGGCAATGAAGATGTTGATCATCTGCTACCATCCTTTTCTTTTGATTTTGAATCATTCGGGATTCTCATGGTCAGCTTTGTTCCGGCAGCTGTATCGATGGCTAAACTGCCATTCGCGAATTCAAGCCGTTCTCTCATTCCAAGCAGGCCGTGCCCCTTTGAAAAAAAGCGGTCTTCTCTGCATTGAAAGCTGCCGTCGTCTTCTACCGTAATGACAGCCTCTTTCCAAAGCTGCTGAATGGTGATGCGGCATACTTTGGCGCCGCTGTGTTTCACGACATTGGTGACGGCTTCTTTAATGCACATGCTGACAATGTTTTCGTTCAGCAAAGAGATATGTTTTGGCGCTTCTTTTTCTTCATACACAAATTCAATTCCTGCCGCTTCAAGAATTTGCCGAACATTGCCGAGCTCATCCTTCAATCGGATGCCTTTCATCGACGAGACAATTTGTCTGACCTCATTTAAGGAGGAGCGGGCCGTCTCTTGAACGCTTTTCAGTTCAGTGCGGGCCTGTTCAGGGTCCTTGTAAATCAGCTTTCGGGCAAGGTCGCTTTTCAGTCCGATTAAGGAGAGCTTTTGTCCAAGTGTATCGTGAAGGTCCCGGGCAATGCGCTGCCTTTCTTCCAGCTTCACAAGATCCGCGATTCGTTCATTTGCATATTCTAATTTCTCCTCAAGGCGCTCTCGTGCCTTTCTGCTTCGAATGCTGAGCGGGAGAAGGATGGCACTGATCAGAGTGATGACGATAAACGGAATTTGCGTCAAAAACCAGTCTTTTTTCAGAACAAGGCTGAAGTTGACGGCAACCGCCGCACTGATGATATGAATGTAATATAAGATATAAAATGGAACTTTGTCCCGGATATGGCCGATGAAGTAGGCGATAAAGAAAGCGAAATAAATATAGCTGAACAGCATGACTGATCCGGTCGATATGCCGATCAGAAGAAGCGCCCATAAGTAAACCGGCCAGCCTTTTGCAACAAATGCAAAGCGATACGCGCCAAAGAAAACAAGTGTGAAAATGACGCCGGACACCATTACAAAGGTGGAAGAGCTCTTGAAAATAAAATAAAAGGGCAAGATGAAAAAAATCGTCCATATATAAGGAGAAATCCCATTCAGTTTTTGAAATTTAAAATATTTCTTCATCCTTATTCCACCTTCTGCCGCTTGTGTCTACCATCACTTTACCAAAACGCCGCCTTTATTGCATCCTCATACATAAAGAGCAGGCCCTTTCTGATAAGAGAAAGAGCCGCGCGCCATATCAGGCATTTTTCTTTAAACGTTCTTTCGGCACCTGTTGGGGCGGCGGTGTTTTCCGCGCCTCCCGAAAGGTGACAAATTGCTTTTCATCCTCATCCCACAGACGGAATTTCATGGATTCAAGACTTGTTTTAAGCGTAATGGTCGGTACGTTTTTTAAAGGTTCATGCCCCTCGTGAGCCGCTTCCAGCTTGTAATTCGGCACTTTCGGGCTTAAGTGGTGGACATGATGGTAGCCGATATTGCCCGTCAGCCATTGCAAAAGCTTCGGCAGCTTGTAAAAGGAGCTTCCTTCTACCGCGGCCTGCACATAGTCCCAATGCTCATCGGCTTCAAAATAAGAATCCTCGAACGTGTGCTGAACATAAAAGAGCCAGACGCCGATTGACCCCGAAATAAGGAAAATCGGACCCTGAACAAGCAAAAAGTTTTCCCAGCCGACAAGCAGGCATGTTGCAGCAGCCAATAAGACAATCGCCGCGTTCGTGAAATAGGTGTTCCAGCGTTCCTTGCGGCGGGCGCCTTTTACATTGAAACGGTTTTTAATCAGAAATACGTAAATCGGGCCGAGAATAAACATAATAAACGGATTGCGATAAAGTCTGTAGCGTACTTTTGTCCAGGCTGACGCTTCGTTGTATTCCTTAACGGTCATCATCCAAATATCGCCTGTTCCCCGTTTATCTAAGTTGCTGCTTGTCGCATGATGAATGGAGTGGCTGCGCTGCCATTGAGAGAACGGAAACAGTGTCAGCACACCTGAAATAAACCCAAACAGCCGGTTCAGCTTCTTTTGTTTGAAAAAGGATTGATGGCAGCAGTCGTGGAAAATAATAAAGATTCTTGTCAAAAATCCCGCTGCTATTACAGTAAAGGCGAGGGTTAGAAGATAGGAGACATTGAGGCTGAAGTAAGCAAGAAACCAAAGGGCAAAGAACGGCACAAACGTGTTGAGAAGCTGAATGACACTATGCTTTGTATCGGCACCGGAAAATGCGGCAACCTGCTTTTTTAAAGACGCTTGTTTTTGAGTTGCGGCGTGATTGATCATGAATGTCATGTCCCTTCTTTTTCATTATGATCCCAAGTATAACGGGGCGCCGGACGCTTTTGTAGTAGCAGCCATCATGCCCCGAATATGACATTTGTCATGTTTGGCAGCAGAAATGCTGATCTGGCGTCATATGGCTGGTTTCTTTTTTTATAAGGGATAAAGCCGGACACTTCATAACGGCACTTCTCGAAGAAAACAGCAAAAAAGAACTCCGCCTGTTTTGGAGTTCTTTTTCATCATCTTCACAGCAAAATCACCCGATACTTCTTCACATCCAAAAACTGCAGAAATTCCCGGGCCAGCATGTCCGGCGCGTGGTCTTTTCCTTCATGAAGGCGATATTGAATCAGGCCGACAAGCATGGACGCGACATAGTATGCATAGAGCTTTTTGCCCGCCTGAATGTGCAGAGGCTGATGAAGATAAAACGATTGCAGCGCTCTGAACATTTCCGGGATGACGTCAGGCACTCCGGAACCCTCTCTCAGAAAATGGACGAGCGGCATGCCGTCGGACAGTGCGGAAAAGAGACGAACGAGCGCGGCTTCCGCTTCTTCCATGGAGCAGTCAGCAGGATCTCCCTTTACCGTCAATATTCCGATCAGCTCCCGGCATGATTGATGGATGATCGTTTTCAGCAACGCCTCTTTGTTGGTGTAATGGTCATAAAAAGTGGCACGGCGCAGGTTGCTTTCACGGGCAATATCGGAAATCGTAATCGCCGCGTAATCCTTTTTTCCCGCTGCTAAGCCGATCATAGCCTCCTGCAAGGCCTGCCTCGTCCGTGTCACCCGCCGGTCGGCGGGCTTTTTTTCTTCTTGTTCCGGCACCCGGCGCCCGAACAGCCAGTAAAACCGTTTTTGAGAAATCAAATCCCACACCTGCCCGCTGATCGCTTCCGGTGATGCCCCGGGCTCCTCATTCAGCCAGTACAACACAATGGCATACGTGTATAAAGAGCGGTAATGAATGTACATATCCTGTTCGGTCGGTGAGAAATTTGCATTCACCGGGGACAAAAGCACATCATGCCGGAATACATCTTTAAAAAAAGCATGAAAGTGAAAATACGGCATTTTATGACGATCCATCATCGTTTGGAAAAACGCCCGATGCCGGTCAACAAACGACAGGGTCGGATGCACTTTTTGCCAGCCGCCATTTAAATGAAGCACATCTTTATGCTTCAGCGAATCATACAGCGCTTCACTCAGCCCGTCCTTCATTTCTTCCGCTATATCTTCTAAAATTGCATATTTATCCTCGTAATAAAGGTACAGTGTCCCCCGGCTCACGTTCGCCCGTTCGGCGATATCCTTCATGGTCACACGGCGGATATCACGCTCCCCAAGCATAACCAAGAGCGCTTGTTTGATGTCAGTTGTCACAGAATCCGGCATAAGAGACACTCCTTTCATTAGACAGATCACCGCAATTTGTACGGTAACGTATAGATGCGTTTACGCTGTCTTTGCCGCAAAATCACATCACACTATAATAGGCCCTGAAGAAACAAAAAAGCAACCAGAGGAGGAAGACCGATGGATCAGCATATAAAAGCAGACATCAAACGCGTCTTTGAGCTTCAGAAAAAAAATCAAAAAACCCTGCGTGCTTCAACAGCCGAGCAGCGCAAAGAAAAGCTTCAGCGCTTTTTAGATGCCGTCACCGCTCATGAAGAAGAAATCATCGAGGCGATCAGACGGGACGTCCGCAAGCCTTATCATGAGGTGAAAAGAGCGGAAACGCAGGGAACAATCAAGGCGATTAAAGATAATATGAACAATCTCGACACCTGGATGGCGCCGAAACGCGTCGGCTCATCCGTCAGCCCGGACGCTGACGGCGTATTAATGTACGAGCCAAAAGGCGTCACCTTAATTCTCGGACCATGGAATTATCCGTTTATGCTGACGATGGCTCCGCTTGCCGCCGCCATTGCAGCCGGCAACAGCGCGATTGTGAAGCTGTCTGATTTTACGATGGAGACGAGCCATATTGCCGCGACAGTCATTCGCGAGGCATTTCATGAAGAAGAAGTCGCCATTTTTGAAGGTGAGGTTGATGTCGCGACAGAACTGCTCGACCAGCCGTTTGACCACATTTTCTTCACCGGCAGCACGAATGTCGGCAAAATCGTCATGACGGCAGCGGCGAAGCACTTGTCGTCCGTCACGCTTGAGCTTGGCGGAAAAAGCCCGACGATCATTGACAGCGGCTATGATTTAATGGACGCGGCGAAAAAAATCGCCGTCGGCAAATTTGTCAATGCGGGACAAACATGTATCGCTCCTGACTATCTCCTTATGAAGGAAGATGTACAGGACACCTTTACAGATCTCCTGCAAACCATTGTCAATGCAGGTTTTATGGAAGATGATCATACGGTTGACCGCAATAAATTCACGCAGATTGTCAATGAGCGCAACTTTAACCGTGTCAAAGCCCTGTATGATGATGCCATTGAAAAAGGGGCGAAAACGGCCTTCGGCGGCGTATTCGATGCACATGACCGCACGATTTCTCCGACCGTGCTGACAAACGTCACGCCCGATATGAAGATCATGCAGGAGGAGATTTTCGCACCGATTCTGCCGATTATGAATTACGAAGATATCAGTGAAGCCGTTGATTACATCACTGACCGGGACAAGCCGCTTGCCTTGTATGTATTCAGCCATAATCAGGAGCTGATCGATTATGTTCTGCAGCACACGACGTCCGGCAACGCTTCTATCAATGATGTTGTCGTTCATTTCACTGACGTTAACCTTCCGTTCGGCGGCGTTAATACGAGCGGAATCGGTTCATACCACGGTGTGTACGGCTTTAAAGAATTTTCTCATGAAAAAGGCGTATTTATTCAAGCCTCTAAATAAAAAAAGAATCCGCGCAGATGACGCGGATTCTTCTTTATTATTTTTTTGCCCCGAATGCGAGCAGTTTCGTAAAAGTGCCGACGTAAAGCGTGCCGTCTTCAGCCAGAACCGGGGAGGAAATGACATTGCTGTCTGTTTGATAGCGCCATTTTTCATTACCGTCAGCGTCGACCGCATAGACGTTTTTATCGTCAGAGCCGAAGTACACATTGCCGTCTGCATCAATCAGCGGCGCCGTTCTCACAGGCCCGTCCGTATAGAAAGACCAGTTCATATTACCGGTTTTGCTGATGGAAAACAGCTCGCCGCTTCCGGAACCGATATACACATTGCCGTTATGGTCGATCGCTAATGAAGAGCTGGAGAAACCGTTTAACGGGAACGTCCATTTTACAGCACCCGTTGAGGTATAGGCGTATAAGCTGCCGTCTTGGTTTCCGGCGTAAACGGTGCCGTCTCTGTCAATAACCGGATAGCCTTTAAACCCGTTGGACGTTGTTTTTGACCATTTCACTTGGCCCGTTCCGGAATTGATCGCATAAAAGATATTATTGTACGTTGCCGTATACAGCGTGCCGTTTGACGCTAACACGGGAGCGGAGCCGACCACGCCGTTTGTTTTAAACTTCCACTTTTGCGTCCATGTCGAAGGCGATGTCGGTTTAATCGCATAGATATAGTTATCCAGCGTCGACACATACAGCGTGCCGTCAGAGCCGATAGCCGCATCGGAACTCGGCGCTCCGCTCAGCGGAACTGAAGTTAAAATGTTTCCGGTTTCTTTGTCGATGAAATACAGTTTTTTATCGTGAGAAGGGAGATAAATGACACCGTTTGTTCCGAGCACCGGAGTCAGCGTATAGGTCGTCCCGAGGTTTTCCGTCACCCATTTCACAGTACCGTCCGGATGATACGCCGTCAGCTTCCCGTCTTTTGATTGAATAAATACGGTGCCGTCCCCGTCAACCGCGGCTCCCGCACCGTTTTGAGGATTGGCCGGGACATTCTTTTCCCATTTTAACGATCCGTCAGCAGTGCTTGTGAATCGGCTTTCCCTTGACCAGTTGAACATCGTCGGAGACATGGCCTGCGCGTCATACCGTCCCGTCAAGAAACCGGATGCCGCATGATTTTGTTTAAATACCGTTTCCGCAGCTTGAGCAGCCGCCGGATGCAGCCATTTTGCCCCCGGCAGATCAGAAACCGCTCCCACAGATAAAGCCGCAGCAACCGCAGCGCCGGCTGCCAATGTTTTCATTCGAAGTGAAGCCGTCTTTTTTTTCAATGTCAGTTCCTCCCGTTTCTATTAAAAACTGCTATACCGCTATAATCATACCATAATCATCCTATGAAATATTTGTATTTTCGGCAGATTTATAGAACAAATGTCACATAGACTGCTGCTGATGTTTCGGAGAGGAACGAAACGCGGCGATGTACCATATCACATTGACGATAAAAGCTGCGCCCGACCATGCGAGAGGACCGTAATAAAGAGACAGCTCCTGCCCTAAGGAAATGGCGGCCAATAGCGCCACCAACAAGACAGCCGCGCAAATGATAAGCCCGATTCCGCAAAAAACGGCCATGATGATTTTCATGACACGAACACCTAGAACATACATAATGAACGGGACCGCATATATAACAAGGATCTGACCGACGGCGGCCCACATGCCCGCGGAGTTAAAACGATTCGCGTTCGGCCCCGTTTCCGCAAGCGGAGAAAGCGAGACGATGACCAGCAATAGACAAAACATCAGAGCGGAAAGCAAGGTCACCGCGATCGTACCTTTTTTCTTTTGATTCATGTGAATATCCTCCTGACAAATACCCGGATTTTTTACCGGTAATCTGATAATATGTTATATTTTAACATGCTTTCTACTTATTTTGAGAAGCGTTTCGTCAAAAAACGAATTTACAAATCCAGAAAAATAGATATAATAAACGTTATGGAACCGATATTGATTCATAAAGCGCTATCTAACAAAACACGAAGTGATATTATGACATGGCTTAAACACCCGGAGGACCATTTTGATGAAAGGCCTTATCTTGAGCAGGGCCTCAGTTTCCGCACCGGAATTTGCGTCGGTGATATTCAGGCAAAGTCGGGGCTTGCGCAGTCCGTCATCTCCAGCTACCTGCTGACCATGCAAAAAGCCGGCCTGCTGGAATCTGAACGAATCGGGAAGTGGACCTATTACAGAAGGAACGAAAAACAAATTAAAGCCTTTGCTGACTATGTTCAGCACCAGCTATAACCATGAAAGGAGGGCTTTTTTCGTTCTAACATATCTATTTTTCTGTATATGTAGTTATAAAAAGGAGGCATACATAACAATGAAAAAAAGCAGTTCCATCTTCATTCTATTTTTGGCCCTAGGGGTTTTCGGGATTATTACGACCGAGATGGGCATCATCGGGGTTCTTCCGCAGATGGCGGACAGATTTCAAATGACCGCTTCAAAAGCGGGGTGGCTTGTCAGTATTTTCGCATTCATCGTCGCTGTGTCGGGGCCGTTTTTGACCTTGCTTGCTTCAGGTATAAACCGGAAATACATTCTGCTTTTGGCGGTGCTGATGTTTGCCGTTTCTAATGCGGTCTACGCGTATACGGCACATTTCAGTGTCATGCTTGCGTTTCGGATCATTCCGGCCTTATGCCACCCCGTGTTCTTTTCTGTAGCGCTTGCGGCCGCGGCCCGCCTTGTTCCCGCCGGCCAATCCGGAAAAGCCGTAACGAAAGTCTTTTCAGGCATCACCGCCGGCTTTGCGTTCGGCGTCCCTTTCACGTCCTATCTGGCTGAGCGTCTCTCCCTTGAATCAGCCTTCCTATTCGGCGCGATCGTCAGTCTCATCGCGTTCATGGGCATTCTTCTCTTTTTGCCATCCATGCCGGTCACAGAAAAAATGTCTTTCCGAAGCCAGCTCGGCATCCTTCGCAAACCGGCCTTGTGGCTTAATATCGCTGCCGTCACCTGTCTCTTTGCGGCCATGTTTTCTGTCTACAGCTATTTTGCGGAGTACCTCGGACGGGTGTCGCATATGAACGGCACATGGGTCAGCTTCATGCTGATGAGCTTCGGGGTGATTATGATAGCCGGGAATTTCGTCTTCGGCGCTTTGTTATACAAAAATATGAAAAAGACTGTCATCCTGTTTCCGCTTCTTTATACAGCCGCCTACTTGCTCATATACGGGTTTGGGACGTCTTTCGCACCGATGGCCGTCCTCGTCTTCGTATGGGGCGCCGTTCATTCCGGCGGGCTCATTGTGAGTCAGACTTGGCTTACTGCGGAAGCAAAGGAGGCCCCCGAATTCGGCAACAGCCTGTTTGTCTCCTTTTCCAACCTCGGCATCACCATCGGAACGGCGGCGGGCGGCTGGTTTATTTCACATTTGGGAATCCATCAGCTGATGTGGTGCGGCATCATGTTTGCCCTTCTGGCTTTCGGACTGATCATGGGACGCTTAGCATGGGGAAAGAGGCCGCTCGCAGAAGCTTAAGCTCCGTTGCAAAATCCGGCATGTTTTCGTATAATATGCCAGATTAAAACAAGGGAGAGAAAAAGATACATGGAAAGACCGGCAGGATTTTGGATTCGGTTTCTGGCTTACGTCATTGATCAGATCATCATAGGAATTCCGATTTTTATTATTCAATTTGCAGTCACTTTTTTATTTGCGGCAGGCGTTGCGGCGGCTGACCCCTTCATGACCGAAAATCAGTTTAACATCTCTTTTCTGGTGTTCGGCGTCATCCCGATTCTTGTGAGCTCTTTTGTGATCAGCATCTTATATTTCAGCCTGCTCACAGCCTCAAAGATGCAGGGGACACTGGGAAAAGCATTGCTCGGCCTTAAGGTCGTCAATGAAGATGGCGGACGCATTTCCATCGGCCAGGCCTTCGGACGCGCTTTCGCTTATATCATATCTAAGGTCATTCTTTATATCGGTTTCATTATGGGTGCCTTCGGAGAGAAAAAAGCGCTGCACGACATCATGTGCAGCACCCGGGTTGTTTATAAATAATGTCCTTAAGTCCGGGCCTTTTGAGCCCGGGCTTTTTATGACGGCTGCGCCCGCTTGATGTCAATGCCGCCTTTTCCGTCAGCCTCAATGCGGATCGTCCCGTTCACAATGACAGACAGCGGATGAAACTCCGCATGCTGATCAGAAAAAATCCAGCGGCGGCCGTTCGGCCCTAAAAGCAAAAACGCCCCATCATTGTAATCACCCATAAAATGAAATCCGTTCTCCTTAAGAGGCGCGCCGTCTCTCACCGGTATACCGAAACGCTGCAGCTCCTTCCCCGTCGATACCACCTCGGCAGCCGTCAGATTCACCTCGCCGATATTCAGGACGGACTCAATCGAAAAACGTTCCGCGCTTGCCGGTGACGTTTCTCTCGCGATGAATTCCGCCAGATTGTTGGACGGATCTTTGAAATAAAAGGAACGCGCATGTATATGAGAGAAATACACCTCATCCTCGCCATCTTCCGTTTGAAAAACGACTTTATCCTTCATCCATGCCTTCGCCTCATCAAAACGATTATTCGGAATGTTAAACGCGAAATGATACGTCGGATGAGATTGAGAATCGGTGCGCCTGAATTCCAATTCGCTTTCTCCCGCCCTGATTGTAAACGAATCATCGGACTGATCCGCTAAAGAAAAACCCAACACCCTTACATAGAAGTCTTTCGTCTCCTCTAAAGCACAACTGTACAAAGTAATGTTATTTATTTGCATGATCATACCCCCTTTGGTTTATACTGCCATATAGAGGGGTTGATTTCCCACTATTTCGTTTCACCAATTGAGAATCCCCCTTTCGCCCGGCGCTAAACATGATAAACAGCGCCAAACCGCTTATACCAAGCGATTTTTAACGTTTAAAGCAAAAAAAGCAGAAAATAATACCTCATATTGCTTGACAAAAAATAAATGTTATTTAATAATCTATATATAATTAGAATTATTATTGAAAGATAAAGTGAATGCTTTGTCTTTTTAATATATTTTAAAATCACATTTCAGGAGGAAGATATTATGTCTTTAATTGGAAAAGAAGTACTGCCATTCGAAGCAAAAGCTTTCAAAAACGGTGAATTCATCGATGTAACAAACGAAGATTTGAAAGGTCAATGGAGCGTTTTCTGCTTCTACCCAGCAGATTTCTCTTTCGTTTGCCCGACTGAGCTTGAAGATCTTCAAGGACAATACGCTGCACTGAAAGAATTAGGCGTTGAAGTATACTCTGTTTCTACAGATACTCATTTCGTACACAAAGGCTGGCATGACAGCTCTGAAAAAATCGGCAAAATCACTTACGCAATGATCGGTGATCCATCTCAAACGATCTCCCGCAACTTCGACGTTCTTGACGAAGAAACTGGTCTTGCTGACCGCGGAACATTCATCATCGATCCTGATGGCGTCATCCAAACAGTTGAAATCAATGCAGGCGGTATCGGCCGTGACGCAAGCAACCTTGTAAACAAAGTAAAAGCAGCTCAATACGTTCGTCAAAACCCAGGTGAAGTCTGCCCGGCTAAATGGGAAGAAGGCGGCGAAACACTTACACCTAGCCTTGATTTGGTAGGTAAAATCTAAGGAGTGCATTCCATTGGTACTTGATGCAAATATCAAAGCACAATTAAATCAATACATGCAGCTAATTGAGAACGACATTGTTCTCAAAGTAAGCGCCGGTGATGATGACACTTCTAAGGACATGCTGGCTCTCGTTGACGAACTGGCTTCCATGTCATCTAAAATTTCAGTTGAAAAAACTGAATTAAACAGAACACCGAGCTTCAGCGTTAATCGTACCGGAGAAGACACAGGCGTTACATTCGCCGGTGTTCCTCTCGGCCACGAATTTACATCATTAGTGCTGGCATTGCTTCAAGTCAGCGGCAGAGCGCCTAAGGCTGATCAAAAGGTCATTGACCAGATTAGGAACATCAGCGGAGAATACCGCTTTGAGTCTTATATCAGCCTGACATGCCACAACTGCCCTGATGTCGTCCAAGCATTAAACATGATGAGCGTGCTCAACCCAAATATCACTCATACAATGATTGACGGCGCGGCATTCAAAGAAGAAGTAGAAAGCAAAAACATTATGGCTGTTCCGACTGTTTTCTTAAACGGTGAATCTTTCGGAAGCGGCCGTATGACCATCGAAGAGATTCTCGCGAAAATGGGCAGCGGCGCAGATGCGTCTGAGTTTGCCGACAAAGAGCCGTTTGACGTTCTTGTTGTCGGCGGCGGACCTGCCGGCGCAAGCGCGGCGATCTACACGGCGCGTAAAGGCATCCGCACCGGTGTCGTCGCTGAACGCTTCGGCGGCCAGGTACTCGACACCATGAGCATCGAAAACTTCATCAGCGTCAAAGCGACTGAAGGACCGAAGCTCGCTGCAAGCCTTGAAGAGCATGTGAAAGATTATGATATTGACGTCATGAACCTTCAGCGCGCGAAACGCCTTGAGAAAAAAGACCTCTTCGAACTTGAACTTGAAAACGGCGCTGTACTGAAAAGTAAAACAGTGATCCTGTCAACAGGTGCCCGCTGGCGCAATGTCAACGTACCTGGTGAGCAAGAGTTCAAAAACAAAGGTGTTGCATACTGCCCGCACTGTGACGGACCATTGTTTGAAGGCAAAGACGTAGCCGTTATCGGCGGCGGAAACTCCGGAATCGAAGCGGCGATTGACCTTGCAGGTATCGTCAATCACGTGACTGTGCTGGAGTTCGCGCCGGAGCTGAAAGCAGACGAAGTCTTGCAAAAACGTCTTTACAGCCTGCCAAACGTCACTGTGCACAAAAATGCACAAACGAAAGAAATCACAGGCGACCAAAACGTAAACGGCATTACGTTCGTTGACCGTGAAACAGGCGAAGAAAAACACGTTGAACTTCAAGGTGTATTCGTCCAAATCGGTCTCGTGCCTAATACAGAATGGTTAGACGAAACCGTCGAACGCAACCGCATCGGCGAAATCATCGTCGATAAGAGCGGCGCGACAAGCGTTCCCGGCCTATTCGCCGCAGGGGACTGCACAGACGGCCCGTACAACCAAATCATTATCTCAATGGGATCAGGTGCAACTGCCGCTTTAGGCGCATTTGATTATTTGATCCGGAATTAATGTAAAAAGCCGCCATATGAATGGCGGCTTTTTATGTTATCAGTTAGGGCTTGCTCCGCCAACACATGCTTTTCCTCATAGTTTTGCAGCTGCTCCCACTTTTTCGCCTTCTTTCTATATCATTTGAATTTTAAGGGTAAATAATGTTAACATTACCCTTGTTAAAATATCAATATATCCCCATTTATATCTATTGCTTTTTTCCTCAAATTAGAAAGGGGTTATTTGAATTGCAAAGAAAGTCTTTTACTGACTCATCAATTTTCTTTTTTTTAATTTGTATTTTGGGAGGCATACTTTTTCTTTTAACAAAATGATTCGAGTCTTTTTTAGTTGTTGACTCTCTAATTTTATACATAAGGCTTGTCGCTATCCACCGTTCCCTTTAAGGCACAAATAGCTTGTTTCCTATATGCCAAAAAGACAGCATACTGCAAGCGGCACGCTGTCTTTTTCTTGAAACTCTGATTACTATTTCATTCATAACCTTTATGTCTTGCTCCCTCTCGCCCGATAGATAAGAAACAGTCCAATAAACCACAGCGGCGTCAGCAGCAAAGCCGGGCGCGTCGCATCCGCAAACAGCATAATCACCAGAATGGCGGCAAACAGCGCCAGCACGGCGTAATTGATAAACGGCGCGAACGGCGCCTTGAAAGACGAGCTTGCGTGTAGGTCCGGACGGGTTTTCCTGTATCTGATATGACAGACAAGAATCACGCCCCACACCCAAATGAAACAAATCGCGCTGATAGTGGTCACGATGCCAAACGCTGCTTCCGGTATCAATTTGCTTAAAAGAGCGCCCGCTGACAGCACAATGACCGATACCCATAACGCGCTGCTCGGCACATGATTTTTATTCAGCCTCGCGAAACTGGCCGGCGCCTGTTTCGTTTTGCTTAAATTATACAAAATCCGGCTTGTAGAAAACATCCCGCTGTTACAAGCAGAAGCGGCCGACGTTAATACGACAAAATTAATGATTCCCGCGGCCACCGGAATGCCGACTAAGCTGAAGGTTTTCACAAAAGGACTTTCCGCCGCATTCAGCTGCGTCCAAGGGTTAATACATAAAAGAATGATCAATGCCCCGACGTAGAAAAATAAAATACGCAATGGAATTTTATTGATAGCGGACGGAATGTTTTTTTTCGGATTTGATGTCTCCGCTGCCGACACACCCACTAATTCCACACCGACATAGGCGAAGATCACCATCTGGAACGACAGCAAAAAGCCTGAAAACCCGTTTGGAAACAAGCCGCCATGCTCCCACAGATTCGCCGCTGAAACCGTTCCGGTATGCGTTTTGAACCCAATCACCAGCAAAACCACACCGATGACAATTAACGCGAGAATCGTGATCACCTTAATTAAGGCGAACCAAAACTCCAATTCTCCAAAAATCTTGACCGTTAACAGATTAAGTCCTAATAAAATGAGCAAACAGATAAGTGCAGGAACCCATTGCGGAATGTCAAACCAATATTTCACATATACACCGACGGCGATCACATCCGCCATAGCCGTCATAATCCAGCAAAACCAATAAGTCCAGCCGGTGACAAACGCCGCACGCGGCCCTAAATACGCCTCGGCAATATCCGTTAATGATTGGTACCCCGCTTTAGATAACAGCAGTTCTCCCAGCGCCCGCATGACGAAAAAAAGCGCAATACCTACAATAAAATACGCAAAGATGATAGAAGGACCCGCCAGCTGAATCGCCTTACCGGACCCTAAAAACAATCCGGTGCCGATCGTGCCGCCAATGGCGATCAGCTGCACGTGCCGATTCGACAAGTCCCTCTTTAGCTCTCGCTGTTCCACACCTGACTCCTCCTTACTTTTTGATGAACGACGAGAAAATAAAGCCAATAAAAAAAGAGATTGGATGCCCTCCAATCTCATGGTCATAAGAATATCAAATTATATTTGCGCCGCTGACAATCAACAGCATGCCAAATACATATTCGGTACTCTTCTGTCCTTTTGCCTGAGATTGTGAACCCTTCGGCGCCGCGGAAAATCCGCGGTCTCTCCAGAAGCCGCTCCTGCTGTAGTGCGACCCACAGCAATCATAGCCTGCTACGTATTAAGTTTCCGATAGAAATAACTATCAGCTAACTTTTTATTTTAATAGAAGTTTGATCATTTGTCAACGGGGTGATGAGCTGTCTGCGGAAGGTATATGTTGAGGCCTTAAGCGCCGTATTTTCTGTTTTGTTTGTCTCAAAAAGGACTTATGAGGTACTATCATATAAGGTCTAATGATTTAAATATCATGTCATACTTTAAATTCACCTTATCATGCAACGGCTCGTAAATAAAAAGGGGATGGACGAGATTGGAAACCAAATATTTAGATCTGCTCGCACAAAAATACGATTGTGAAGAAAAAGTGGTCACAGAGATCATTAATCTGAAAGCGATACTGAACCTGCCGAAAGGAACCGAGCATTTCGTCAGTGATCTGCACGGAGAGTATCAGGCATTCCAGCACGTGCTGCGGAACGGTTCAGGAAGAGTAAAAGAGAAGATCCGCGATATTTTCAGCGGCGTCATTTACGATAGAGAAATTGATGAACTGGCGGCTTTAGTCTATTATCCGGAGGACAAACTGAAGCTGATTAAACATGACTTTGATACGAAAGAGGCATTAAACGAGTGGTATAAAGAAACGATTCATCGGATGATTAAGCTCGTTTCTTATTGCTCCTCTAAGTACACCCGCTCCAAATTGCGCAAAGCGCTGCCTGCCCAATTTGCTTATATTTCCGAAGAGCTGCTGTACAAAACAGAACAAGCCGCCAACAAAGAACAATATTACTCCGAAATCATAGAACAGATCATCGCGCTCGGCCAAGCTGATAAGCTGATCACCGGGCTTGCTTACAGCGTGCAGCGATTGGTGGTCGACCATCTGCATGTTGTCGGCGATATTTATGACCGCGGACCGCAGCCGGACAGGATTATGGAAGAACTGATCAACTATCATTCAGTGGATATTCAATGGGGGAATCACGATGTTCTCTGGATAGGCGCCTATGCCGGTTCGAAAGTATGTCTGGCCAATATTATCCGTATCTGTGCCCGCTATGACAACCTGGACATTATTGAAGACGTCTACGGCATCAATCTGAGACCGCTATTGAACCTTGCCGAAAAATATTATGATGATAACCCGGCTTTCCGCCCGAAAGCAACCGAAAACAGACCGGAAGATGAGATTAAGCAAATCACAAAAATCCATCAGGCGATCGCGATGATCCAATTCAAGCTTGAGAGCCCGATTATTAAGAGACGGCCGAACTTTAATATGGAAGAACGGCTGTTACTGGAAAAGATTGATTATGACCGCAATGAAATCACGCTGAACGGAAAAACGTATCAACTGGAAAACACCTGCTTTGCGACGGTGAATCCCAAACAGCCCGATCAGCTATTAGAAGAAGAAGAAGCAGAAGTCATGGACAAGCTGCTGTTTTCTGTCCAGCACTCCGAAAAGCTGGGCCGCCATATGAATTTTATGATGAAAAAAGGCAGCCTGTATTTAAAATATAACGGCAACCTGTTGATTCACGGCTGTATTCCTGTTGACGAAAACGGCAATATGGAAACGATGATGATTGAGGATAAACCGTATGCGGGCCGTGAGCTGCTAGATGTTTTTGAACGATTCTTACGGGAAGCGTTTGCCCATCCGGAAGAAACCGATGACCTGGCGACAGACATGGTCTGGTACTTATGGACAGGCGAGTATTCCTCCCTCTTCGGAAAACGCGCCATGACCACCTTTGAGCGGTATTTCATCAAAGAGAAGGAAACGCATAAAGAAAAGAAAAACCCGTATTACTATTTGCGTGAAGACGAGGCAGCCTGCCGAAACATCCTGAAGGAATTCGGGCTCAACCCGGATTATGGCCATATCATCAACGGCCATACACCGGTAAAAGAAATCGAAGGAGAAGATCCGATCAAAGCAAACGGAAAAATGATCGTCATCGACGGCGGCTTCTCCAAAGCCTACCAATCCACAACAGGCATCGCCGGCTACACGCTCTTATACAACTCCTACGGCATGCAGCTCGTCGCCCATAAACACTTTAACTCCAAGGCCGAAGTGCTGAGCACCGGAACCGACGTCTTAACGGTGAAACGATTAGTTGACAAAGAGCTGGAGCGGAAGAAAGTGAAAGAAACGAACGTCGGTGAAGAACTGATGAAAGAAGTCGCGATTTTGGAGAAACTGCGGGAGTATCGGTATATGAATTGAGGAATATGGAGTTCAGGGATGATTCTCTGGGCTCTTTTTTTACGGTTTCCCTGTATGTAAAACCGATTTAACCGCTTCTTCAATCTCCCTATAACCCGTACATCTGCAAATATTGGACTCCAGCCAATTTTTAATCGTTTCATCACTTGCATTCGGCTCAGTATTCACTAAAGCATGACAATTCATGAGAAAACCAGGTGTGCAATATCCGCATTGAAACGCAAATTTTTCAATAAAAGCCTTTTGAATCGGCGTATTGATAAGTCCTTCAATTGTCGTAATGTCCTTTCCTTCCCCTTCTGCCGCAAGCATTAAGCAAGATTTCATCGGTATCCCGTCCGTTAATACCGTACAGGCGCCGCAATCCCCATTTAAGCAGCCCGGCTTTGAACCAGTTAATCCGAGACGAAGACGGAGAGCAAATAACAAAGTGTCGGCCGGTCTGACAGTAATCTGTCTTTCCTCACCATTTACTTTCAACGTAATAGGATCAGACATTGGAACCTCCTTCTAATTCTTGTAAGGCATCTAAAATTGTATTTTGCAAGACAAATATCCGATATTCACTTGAGCCTTCTGCATCATCAAGAACAGGTTTGGGTACATACTGTAAAGATCTGCGCACTCTATCTTCTGCTGTGCCGCTTTTATCGTTAAGCACAGCCTCCATTTCAGCAGAACGAAAAGGAAATGGACATACGCCGCTGAAGGCCATTCTGATCTCATCATCTTTTTTCAGCGCACAGACTGTCACCAATGGATATCCGACATTCCACTGCTGTCTTCTTTTGATACTGACAAACGGCAAGTCAACATACGCTCGATCGACAACGATATGAAATAAAAAATCTCCTTTTCGCAACTGTATTTCCTTGTTAAATACTTTATTTATGGGACGGTAATGAATCCCCTCTCTCCCTGCAATCCCTAGCAAACTATCAGAAATCAGCAACGGCAGCACGGCCTCACGGTAATAGATGCCCCCGCAAATGTTTCCGCCCAGGCTGATTTTATTTCGGGACGTCCGATCCGCTATTTCACTTACTGTTTTACTTAATAGCGGAAATGGATTTTCTTCCTCCAGTTTCGTTAATGACACGCCCGCTCCGATCACCAGATCATGTTCATCAAAACGGATGGCGTGAAATTCCGGAAGCGCGTTCATATCTATTACTGCATCCGTATAGACGATATTCAGCCTTCCTAACGTGATAATTTCCGTGCCGCCGGAAAAATACATTGGTGTTTTCTTTTCAGCCGCAAGCGAGTGAAACAGACGGGTTGTTTCTTGAATGGTCTTCGGTTTAAAATAGTCGAAATCAAACGGTATCATCTTTCCACCCCATTTGCGTCCTCCATAATTGTTCGGGAATGAGAGGAAGTTGATTCAATTGGACACCTAAAGCGGCGGAAAGGCAATTTCCCAATGCTGCAGGCATCCCCAGCAGTCCGTGTTCCCCGCCGCCGCGCGCTCCATAAGGCGCAATCACATGCGGGGTTTCAACAAATTCAATGATATATTCAGGCTGCTCTCCATAGTGAAGGGGTCTGTATGTTCTGAGTTGAGGATTTAATACTCTTCCATACGGATCAAATACAAAGGTTTCTCTTCCTCCAAATGCGATTCCCATACTCATCCCTCCCATCACTTGACCCCTTGCAGCTTTTTCATTCAGTACAGTTCCTATATCTACAACAGAATAGGCTTTTGTGATCCGATACGTATAATCCCGCTTATCCAACTCAACTTCAATTCCCTGAGCACCTACAGCCCACTCGGGTCCCGGCTTTCCTCTTCCCGTTTCCCGGTCTAAATTCGTCATCCGGGTTAATGTATAATTGCCGCTCGCAATGATTTGGCCGCCAATGGTATTTCCATTTGGAAACGTGTATCCGTAAGCAATGTCTTTTATTTCAACATGTACAGCAGGATAATCTATAAAATAAACCTTTCCGTCTGCCACTTCCAATTCCTCGACAGGAACCCGCAACACACACGATGCCACTTCCTTAAGCTTTCGAATGGCTTCTTCCGCTGCATTCAGTACGGCTCTTCCGGCCATTAACGTCCCTCTGCTCCCCACGGTTTTCCAATGCTCGGGCGTTGTTTGCGTGTCTACAAGCATTTTCACGTGAATTTTGCTTATATCCATTTTCATTCGTTCCGCCAAGATTTGGGCTAACAC
The DNA here is from genome assembly GCF_059831465.1 of Bacillus sp. 5RYD7K. NCBI lineage: Bacteria > Bacillati > Bacillota > Bacilli > Caryophanales > Bacillaceae > Bacillus > Bacillus sp. 5RYD7K. The sequence continues at coordinate 944,094 of NZ_CP191200.1, read as the reverse complement.
TGTTTTTGTCCCTGTTCCAATTTCCACTACCCCTGACATCAAATTAATGCTTCCATCGGGATTAAAGGTTAAAATCACCCCGGATGTTGCATTTGTATCAAATGTTGAGGTTTTCCAAATACAGCTGATTCCTTTCGCCCTTATCTTCCGGCCGTCGATTTCAATTCTCTGTCCCTCGGACCAATTCATTAATTCCTTCAATCTCTCAATGCATTTCGGCACATTTCCGACCGTGCTTGAATTGAGAAGAACTTGAGTCGGTGTCGTATCACCGGGACGAATGGCATTTTTATAGCGGAGTTCTAACGGGTCCATGTTCAGTTTTTCCGCCAATACATCCATCGTCCGCTCAAAGGCAAATAACACTTCAGCATGACTGTAGCCTCTATATGCACTTGGATATGGATGGTTCGTATACATACAATATGAATCACACGATATATGATCGATAGCGTACGGACCCGTACAATCAACCACCGCAGCCCGGCTGATGTCCACTCCTTTATCAGAGTATGCTCCGCCATCAAATAAAAGCTGAATGTCTGCCGCCTTTAAAATTCCGTCCTTTGTGGCCCCTAATTTGACAATGGCATCCAATCCTATATGACCAGGAGATGTGATCATATCCTCTTCTCTCGTATTAAATAATTTGACGGGCCGGCCTCCGACTGCTTTTGATGCCAAATAGGCAATGACCTCTAACTGAACGGCTGCTTTTCCCCCGTAGGCCCCTCCTACTAAAGGGGTTTTGACGATAACCTTTCCGGGTTCAATTCCAAAGTACCACTCCATTAACTTTTTAATAGCAAAAGGAGCTTGAGAGGATGTTGTCATGATAATCTCCTCATCAGCCCGAATTTCAACAATCGAGCACCTTGTCTCCATAGCCGCGTGATCAGAAGGGTTAAAGGATATGTGGAATTCTGCTGTCACATCACTTTCCTTAAACCCGTCTTCTATATTTCCTTTTCTGATCTTATCCAGGTTCGCGATATTTGTCTTCGGAACCGGGAATACACCTGCCTTCTTCTCATAGCGGTCAACATGTTCATGGACGAGGGGAGCATCTTTTTGAAAAGCCTCACGGGGGGAATTGACGACGGGAAGAGGTTTATAGGACACTTTAATGGCATCCGCTGCCTTTTTAGCTATGATTGGATTTTCCGCCACAACTACAGCAACCGGCTCACCGTGGTACCTGACCCTTTTATAAGCAATCGGCGGCCTGTCTTTAATTTCTTCACCTGCAAGCGGAAAAGGTTCATCGCCCAATATCGCTTTCACTCCGGGAATCTTCCAGGCTTCTGAAAAATCCATAGACACAATATCGGCATGAGCATATGGGCTGATCAGCATTTTTGCGTGTAATGTGCTTGTTTCATGTAAATCATCCGTATATTTCGCCTTACCCGTCACTTTTTCAAGGGCCTCTTTCCGAATGACACTTTTCCCGATATACTCCAACTCATTCACTCCCCGAATTTATTCAGCAGGAAAGTATAATCTTCAACCGTGTCTACGTCATAAAAAAGCAAGGGGTCTTGAAAGCTGATCATTTTTCCCGTCTTGATCATACTTTCACGGATCACATGCCGGGCGCCCTGATCTCCCTTTAACTGATGCAAGACTGGAAAACATTGATTTGAGAATAAAATGGGGGGCATAGGAAGATGCTGATTTTCAGCGGCGATAAATGAATAGCGGCGCTCCTTTTGATAGGAATCAATTAACGTATTGATGATATCTGAGGTGACAAACGGCTGATCTGCAAGGAGAATGATAACGGCGTCAGCCTCGTACGCTGCCGCTTTTTGCAAACCGCATTGTATAGAATGGCCTTGGCCCTTACCCGCTTGCTCACATTCTGCCTGGCTCCACTTATTTGAGATGGGATTTAAAAAGAAAAAATCCGAAAGCCAATGCAGTGAATCTCCCTTTCTCGTTATAACGAAGATATGATCTAATTCAGATACCAGGGCATGTTTAAGCGCCATACTTCCGAGGGAGACGCCATTGAGAAATAAACTGCGCTTATCCGTCCCCATGCGTCTGCTTGTACCGGCTGCCAGGTAAATGCCTGCTGTTTTCATAAGCGAGCCCTTTGTTTTCGCATTTCTTTAATCATCTCGCCAACAATGCTTACAGCAATCTCCTCAGGCCCTTGTGCTCCGATGGAAAGCCCAATGGGGGAATGAATATCCTCTGGAATCTCTGCTCCGCCTAATAGCCGCTCGGTGCGCCTTCTGGGGCCTAATACACCTTTATAAAACACATTCTTGTTTTTTAACGTATGTAAAATGATCTGATCTTTTTGAAAACTGTGCGTCATAATGACAACAAAATCCCTTTTTGTCATGCTCAGGCCTTCCATGACTTCTTCCGGTGTTCCTATTATCAATTGGCCGGCTTCAGGAAAATGACCGTGATGACATAAAGCGGGACGCCAGTCAATCACCGTCACATGAAAGCCCGCACGAGCCGCCAACGAAACGAGCGGCCTTGCATCTTCTCCTGCTCCGAAGACGTATAGACAAGGTTTTGGAACCATCTCATGGATAAAAAATAAATCAGATGTATGTTCATCCCTTTTGATTCCCTTTTCTGTCTGTCTCAGTTTTTGAATACAGCCTTGTTCCATAACATCCCCGGTTCCAAACACTCTGCCGTCTTCAGCTATATACAGATCTTCCTTCGGCTCTAACGTTTCAGTGAATCGTTTCACTCGGGTCACAGACTTTTTTTCATCTAAGCATGTCTTGACTGTCATCAGATTTCGTTCCAATTCCGCTTTTACAGGCTCAAGCAACACCGTCAAAACACCATTACAGCCAACGCCCTGCCCCCAGGATAAATCGTCCTCCGCGCTCATATCAAAGCGGACAATCAACGGCTCTCCCGCAGCCCAGACCTGCTCTCCCCTTTCAGCAAGATCTTCTTCCAGACAGCCGGCGGATAACATTCCGACTCTTGTTTTGTCCCCTAAAATTAACATGGAGGCCCCTTCCTTCTTATAAGCGGACCCCTCTGTTTTAATGATGGTAGCCAGTACCTTAGCTTTTGCAGAAGCCCCGATGACATCCAAAATCCGGTGTATATCATCCATTTGATTTCCCCCGCTTTTACCTGATCATCTGTATATCCATATTCTTTTTTTCCGGAGAACATTACAAACTCTTCAGCAATTTCTTCATTTCTAAAAAAAAAGAGTCTTTATAGACCTGACTCGGCTGCGGGTGCGACTGCATATCGGAACGGAGAGATTCCAATAACATGTTCTGTTCCTTCTGTTTCCAATTGTCTGTTTCACCCTGCTGTATTCCTTTAAAATCCGCAAAAAATTCACTTAACACTTGTAAATCTTTGCCCAGCTCCCTTTTGTCACTCGAAGATAAGTCTCCTTCTTTTTCCCATTCTTTTAACGTTTTCACGACATTGGATATATACTCATATCCAGCATTCATCTTTTGCATCTCTGTTTGATATCTTGCAAGAGTGATTTTATGTTTTTTTCTGATGGGGTTGAATTTCAAGCTCTCAGAGGCTGTTTGCAGCATCTCTTTTGCCGTATGCAGCTCCTGCAGAAGATTGTTCACTTTATCTTCCATGATGTTCCCTTTTCCTTGTCCCCACTCTGATTGAACCCATTGGGAAACGTCTGAAAGTGTGTCAGAAAGCTGATGAGCCAATGTTTGAAAAGAGTCCGCTGCCCTTTTTGTATAGTCCGGCGGGAAAAGGAACATATGAACCAGAATCGCGATGACGACACCGATCACCGTATCGATGATCCGATCCATTGCATAATCTTTAGAGTGTCGTTCAAACGTAAATACCAATAAAATGGTGAGGGCTACCTGATGCAGAACCGTTTCATCTATTCGTAACCACTTTGCAATGTAAGTCCCGCCTAATAGTAACAGCCCCAGCATCCAGCCATTCATTTGTAAATAACTGACAAGATAAGAGGTTAACATGATTCCGATGACCGTTCCCGCAATCCGATGAAAAGAAAATCGAACCGACTGATCTAAGGTCGATTGCAAACATAAGATAACGGATAGAGGCGCCAAATACGGATGTTTAGAACCCGCCAGTTTTGCCGCTTCCCAAGAAACCGCAGAAGCAATCGCCATCTTCCAAACCAAGGATGTTTTGTTTTGATTTTTTTTACTTTTCTTCATCACACGCCCCCTCCTTTCAGAAACCTTTTCCACTAGGTTTCCGTGACGGAAAGGGATTTATACTGATATATGGGAAATGCGAAAAGAAGCTGTGATTCAAGGGGGGATTCTTGAATGATGGCTTCTTTTTGGGGGTTGGGGAAACCGTTAGCCTTCAGAAACATGAGGCGTAAGGTTTGGCTAGAGGAGAATCCTATTCCATTAAAAGAAAGCGAAGTAAGATCCGATCAAGGCGAATGGAAAAATGATCGTCACCGTCGGCTACACGCTCTTATACAACTCCTACGGGATTCAGCTATTCGCCCTTAAACACTTTAACTCCAAGGCCGAAGTGCTGAACCCCGGAACCGACGTCCTAACAGTGAAATGATCAGTCGACAAAGGAGCGGAAGAAAGTGAAGGAAACAAATGTTGGGGAGGAATTACTACAGGAAGTTGCGATTTTGGAGAGTTTGCGGGAGGGAGTTCAGAAATATTCTCTGTGCTCTTTTTATGGTTTCTCATTTAGCATAGCAAATCGTTAACAAATCTCGTTATCTACTCATTCATGAGCATAAATAACAATACTAAATATTTTGGGACTGAAAAAGAAAGATCGGAGCCGGAACAAACGCTGTATTTTGAAGGGAAGTGCGCACTTCTTTAATAAGGTCTGCGATACATTTTTTGAGCATGTTTATCCATTTACTGTTGCGGCTTAGCCGGCGCTACTTCTTCGAGTTATAGACTTTTGATGATAATAGAACCTTAAAAAATACAATTTGACTACTCGACGTCATATTTCAATTTCTAATTAACCAAAATTTCTATTGAGAAAATAAAAAGACATTCAAGAGTCGTTAAAAAATAATTGGATCTTATTTTACAGAAGTTAACACATCCAAGACTTATACTATAATAGTCACTCTATTAATTTGAAACGGATAACGATGATTTTTCAAACAGCCATTACCCGTTTCCATAAAATAAAATACGATTGCACTTATAAATTTTCCCTTTATTTAGGGTATCACCATAAATAGTTTAAGCATATTTTTCTTTTGATAATATTTATTAAACTAAACATGACTTAGCATAGAAATTAAATTTATTCATAGCATCATATACTGTACCTAACGCATAATAACCTTCCTTAGATCGGTCAACACATCCTATTAATGGTGAAGATAAAAACTGCAACATTTCAGCAATTTCTTCTAATGAAGGCGGTGTATCAAATCTATTATCATTTCTTAAAGTTCTATATATGTCTTTTTCTTGTAACAAACCTTCGGTCACAGGATCATTACTTTCCACAACAAGACACTCCATAACAGATAGTAAAAGTTTCCCGGATCTTTTAATTTCTCTCCTTTCAACTTCTAAACAACTAATATCAACTTTGCCTGCTTGTGAAAATATATTTTTATACGCATTAGCTTGCAATGGAATTTCAGAATGGGATCTAATTAATTTTTCAAGCGAATCAATATCTATCAAAACTACTTTGTGTTCTATTGCTCGTTTAACTAAACGTTCTCCTTGAAAAGAATACCCTACAACCGCAATATAATCAGCTGAGTGTAGTTTCTTATGCTCTTTTAATGTATCAAAATTTATTTGTCCTTCTGAGACTACACCTGATTGTGTTGATTTTGCATCGACGGTTACAGTATATGAATATTTCGGAATACTTGGAGAATGAATTAACACATCCGTTTTACCTGACCCTCCAAGCCAAGTTGCATTAAAGCCTAAGGTTAAAAAAGCACCTGTAATAGCTTTCTCAAATCTTGCAGGGATTGAAGAATCTTTTGAAGCTAAACGAATTTCGGTTAAATGCTCATTTACTACTGAATATTTATTTTCACTTGGGTTGTTTTCAATCTCATTTTTGATTTCTATATCTATTTTTTGTTGTATTAAAACTTTTTTTAGGATATGTTTTGCTCTTTGCGTTAAGCAATATTTACCCGGACTTTCTTCTTGAACGAGTAAAGCACATTGCATAATATTTAGTCGCTTTCTGATCTCCTCTATTCTTTCAGTCTCAAATCCATAAGATACCTTTGCAATTACAGCTAGTTCTTTAACAGATAAACTTTCTTTTTCTAATTCCTTTAACATTTCAAATATAAATAATACTTTTGCTTGTAAACAGAAAACTAAATCTAAAGCTGATTTAGTAGTTAACCATTTTTTCGCTATTTCTGTAGCCTCATACAAATTTCTTGACTTTCGCTCTAAAAAATCAATATTGGTTAAAGTTGTAACAAAAGAATTTGCCGAAGAAACTGATATATTAAAAGTTTCCTTTGAATAATTTAAAAAGGATTCCTTATCAACAGTAGAATACATTAATTGAATATATCCATTAAATGTATCACATACTTCAGAAATATTTCCTGGGATATAGCCTATAGACGGCTTTCTGGATTTAAGTTGTTCTTGACTCATTTGAATTAACTCTTCTGCCCAAAAAGAAACCGGTATATCAGTTTCTTTAGTTGTCGGGTCTCCAATGATTTCTATTTCTTCGGACTTTACATAACTAATATTTTTTATGAATTCCTTTCCTTTTTCAGTTAAAAAATAAGTATTTTTAAAGTCATTAAAATTTACTAAGCCTAATTGTCTGAACCACGTCAATCTATTACCAACTTCGGACTTGGTATCCCAATTTAATTTGTAGTCTTTATTAGCTATATTTAATAACTCCATAGTTGTTAATGGTTTATCAAGTTTTACAAGAAGTTCACCAATAAATCTAACATTAGCGCAGAATAAAGCTGTTAAGTATAAATCATCCTCAGACTCTAAATATTTTTTGCTTTCCTCTGATATTTTCCATATACCGTCTTCTTTATAGATTAGACCAATAGGCCTTAACCATCTACACAAATTTTCTAACGTTGCTTCACTGGTGCTTCCTTTAAACTTCATTTTTGTACCATATGGAACTTTATTCACTAACGCTTTTAAAATTTCTCTTAAAACAACAGGCTGCCCCATGTCACTTCTGGGGATCTTCGGTAGTGAAAATACTTTTGCATTCCATTCCCTATGTTTGGGGTAATTTTTTGAATCAATTAAAAACATTCATCTCACCTTCCAAGCTTAAATAACAATTAACAATATAATATTGAATAAAAAGCCTATCTATTTTTAGAAGATAACTTAATATTATAACCTCATTCACTTATTATAAGACTCACAGGAATGTATCTAAATGAGATTTTTATGAAATTGAACGTGATGAGCGAATGAATTCCTCAGTTTATTCTAATTTTGTTCTACTCTAGGTTTTTGCTCAAGATATTTTCCAAAGACAAATTTAAACCTTTCACATATAAAAGAAATATACCATCAGTTTCTACTTGACTAAATGTTAAATATTTTTCAGCTTTAATTGGGTCCCGATCGCCATGCAAGCTATTTTTTTATGTTAAGTATTTTTGAATTTTTGATATCTATGAATTGCATAACATAAATCATATCTCATCATTTTATTTGACCTCTATACTCTTCAATTTTAATAGCATCTTTAAAATAATCCATCCAATATAGTCCATATCTTTCTTTAGCTTCTCTAATACAGCTATGGAAGCTGCTATTTTGCAACTTTAACCTTGTAACAAAAGATCCAGAATCCTGTGTTTCTATTAGCTCAAAAAATTTTAGAGTCTCAATAATTTCATGATAAGGTGATGCATTAATATCCGTACCCTTTAAATGAATTTTAAATATATTCGCAGGAGCTAATTTGCATTCCCTACTTTTAGTAAGAACATCAAATATATTAAAGTATTTATCGCTCAGTAACATATTTAAAGGACTGACTTCCTTTTCATTTAAATGCTTAATAAATCTATAGGCTGGTTCGACTTTATCTAAATTTAATTTACTTTTAATTTGTTCAACATCAATTCCTTCTAATTTATATAGAAAACTTTGGATTTCTTCCATACTAACATTTTCGTTATGCACAAAGTGTAACTTCTCCTTCTCACCCTTCAACAAAGGTGGAACTGGAATATTGTCTAAAAGCACACAGACAAAAGGTTTTTCTGTCTGTATAGAATATTCAACTTCCGCCATTACCCACTTGAAATTCTCAACCACGTTGCTTGAATAAAACACTATTACTATGTCACTTTCATCAATTTTTTTAGTTATTTCTCCTATTATAGATTTTCCCGGAATAAACTCGTGAGTATCTACAAATGCTTTATGTTTTTTTTCACTATTTTCTATTAAGTTTATATATGGGGTTATTCTTCCTTTATCTTTAGTTGAGTGACTAATAAAAAACTTCATTATTCTTTTCTCATCTCCCTTTTTATTTTCTAAGTAGTTATTAAAATTTAGTATAGATAATCTTGATCGTGGATTTTTCTTAGTGAGTTTTTCAATAATATTCAGTAACTCATAAAAACCTTCTTGTATAGGGGACTTTACTACAAAATCCCTACTAAATACTATTTTAAATTCATCGTTATTATTCTTCCATACTCGCTTTGGGTTAAACTGTAAAGAGATTAAATTTAAGCTATTAATTTTATCCATTTCTTTAAGGAAGAGACTAAAAGCTATTAATCCTATCATAAAAGATATCTTTAATTCATTTTTGACATGCTGTCTATCAAAAAAATCTTCGGGAGCGCTCAAATATAAGCTTCTATCTTTTACTGGTTTTGGATTTAGCCTAACCTCCATATCATGGTATAAGGAGGTTTTCACCCATAAATTTTTTGGGTTTACGAAAATAGGATTATTCATATATCGATTATCTTTCATAATTAACGTAATAACCTTTTTCAAGAACATAAAAATATCTTTCACACTATTAAATGTAGAATGTAAACTATGTAGAGTGAAATAACCTTCACTTGGTTCTACAATTTCTTCTTGGACATCTTTAACAATCAGTAGCTTATATAATTCTTGATATTCTTTTTTCAAAAAATCAAAAAAACTTATATGTGCTTTCTCGTTCGAATTCTTAAACTGTTCTAATAATGAGGTATCCTTTAAAAAGGCATCTATTATGAATTGCCCACAATTGCTTACCTTATAAATGTTTTTTTCAATAATTTTATTAATGATTACTGACTTTACCCGTGTTGAAAAGCCTCTTCCTTTTGCACCTGTACTCCTTGACATATGATATAAAATAGAATTAATTAGATAAGGGTTTGCTCTCTCTAACCTGTTAATACATTTATTAATAATCGTAGTTAAAATAAAAGATTCTACCTTTTGAGATTTTGAGCTATTTAATATATATAATTCTACAATACCTGTATCACTGGGAATGACCTTACTAAATCCACCTCGGAGTTTCATATTCCAATTGTATAAATTTGCTATTGCCGCACCAACATAGGTTTCATAAGGACGGTCCAAATAGATATTATTAACACTCACTACATTGAGCTTCTTTTCTTTAAATCTATATTTGAAGAGCTTTTCTAAAAAGTAGGTAACTTTTTCAGGTTTTGTTTCCATTTGTGATACTAATAATGGAAAAGAGGCTGGATCACCTTTTCTAATTAAATTATTAGTTGCAAAATTGATTTTTCTCTTTCTCAACTTTTCAAGTTCCTTGAAATCGCCTTTAGCTTGTGGAAGTTTTTCATTTTTAGTTATTTCATCTTTATATTGCTGAAGTAACCTATACATCTCTTCGTCAGATTCCTCTTGAAAATGTGACAACTTATCCTCTTGCTCTTCTCTAAACTCTTCTAATTCTTCATCATCTTCAACTTCATATACTTTTGTTTTACCAGCATTTATTTCTAGACCTAATTCCCATAAGTGAGCCTGCAAATGCAGTAGACTTCTCTCTACTTCTTGTTTAGTTTCTCCCAATATCCTTATATCGTCCACATAGCGAATATAGTTAAATTTCGTGAATTCTTTCATTTTATGGTCTAACTCATTTAGATATAAATTACTTAAAAAATAAGCCAAAGATCCCCCTTGAGGAATACCTTTATCTGATCTTTTACTCTCCCCCTTTAGTGAATAAAAGCTTTTTAAATAGGTCGGAATTAGTATTTCTAAAATATAAGAGTAAGTTTCATCTTTGAGATGTTGTTTTAACATATTCATTAGAAGGTCATGGTCAATATGATCAAAATAAGAAACAAGGTCTGTCTCACATACCCATCTATTACCTGCTTTTATTTTATAAACAGTATGATTTAAAAACTTATTGTATTGTTTAAAATAAGGAATGAATGTGGGAGCAGAGAATTTTGTTTTTTTTCTTGGTATTCTATTAGCACAACTCCAATAGTAAAATTTGGAATCTATTTTTCTACCTATAAAATTTAAGATTGCATGCGACACTATTTGATCTTCGATTTCCATAAAAGAGTTTTTTCTTAATAAACCATTATTTTTAGGCATTAAAAAAATTTGCTTATTAGAAAACCTATACTGGTTATTCTTCAACCTATGATAAAGGTCCAAAATTATTTGATCGATGTATGTATCATAAAAACTCATCTCTGAATGTATTTTAAACTTTGTTACATCTTGGACTATAGAGTATCTACATCTCATCCAAGCAATATATAACTCCTCTTTACCAAAGGGATCTTTAACCATTAAATAAACTCTCTCTTTCTAAAAAAATTATAATGTCATTTCACTTATCAAACTTTCTGTATGTAATAATCAAAGTGCATTTAATGCTCTAGTAACATTAATTTCAAATGACGACGTGAAGTCCCTACTTATTTATGATAAGGCTCCCCACGATTAATCCGAAAAGCCCGATAAATCTGCTCTACAAGTATGAGACGCATCAGCTGATGAGGAAATGTCATTTTTGAGAATGACAGCTTGTCGTCTGCGCGCTTCATGACGGCGTCGCTTAGGCCGAGTGAGCCGCCGATGACGAAGGTGATTTTGCTTTTTCCATAAGTCGCCAGCTTATCTATTGTATCGGCCAGTTCTTCGGATGTTTTCATTTTTCCTTCGATGGCGAGGGCGATGACGTGGGTGTCCGGGCTGATTTTGGCCAGGATGCGTTCGCCTTCTTTGTCTTTGACGATTTTCATGTCTTGGTCGCTCAGATTTTCCGGAGCTTTTTCGTCCGGGAGTTCGATGATGTCGATTTTTGCGTAGGCTGAGAGTCGTTTTTTGTATTCTTCAATGCCTTGCTTGAGGTATTTTTCTTTTAGCTTTCCGATGGTCACAATATTGATATTCACAGGTCATCCCCACTTTAGAAACAAGTTATTCATATATATTGTCCACAATTGTGGATATCTTTTCTGTATTTTGTGTAGGATCATTCGTTCCCTACTAGATATGTTGCAGTGTCCCCACATAATTCACAGGCTGTGGATAAACTGTTAGTATGTTCGATTTTTCTGATTTCGGGCGGAAGCTCATGGTCATCTATGTACATGTCCAGCACGGTTTCGATATGTTCTTCACAAGAATAATAAGCGGTTTTCATTGTTACATCCTCCGGTTTTCTTTTGTGCGCGGCAATTGTTCTCTTCTCAATATAACCTATTTATACACATGTTAGTAGTGCTTCGGGCTGAGTTTTATCCACAATTCGGCAAATGACGCGCAAAAAGAGCCGGCGTTTGCAGCATCCGGCTCTTTACGTGTTTTCTCTTTTTTCTAAGCGAAGGACGAACAGAATTCCTAATAGACACGCCAGCAGCGTACAGCATACGTCAATCCAGTCCGGCTTTCCGCCGTTTAAAAAAGAGTTGGTTATCACGGAAACCAGGAGAATGGTGACGGTTACCGCGGCAAGCTTTTTCTTCATCGGCTCCCTCCTTCAACTGACTGTCTTCTGCTTTTACGGTGCAAATTCCTCTATTTCTATGTTCGGTCGGCTTTTTTCTTGCAGTAACATTTCATTATAAAAAGCTTACCAAAAGCGGCAAGCTCTTCCGAAATATTTATACTCTTCAAAACCCACCCATCACCTGCACATCATACAGCTTGAGATGGCTTTTCGGCGTGATGATGTCTTTCAAGCTGGGGATGGTTCGGTCGTTCAGTTTTTTGCCCGTTTTCAGGTCGAAGGATTCAATTTTGGCGGGCTTTTTGTAGCTGTACGTGAACAGATACAGCTTTCCGTTTTGATGCGTCAGGTCTTTGAAGTCGGCTTTCATTCGTGATGCGGGGAGGGTGAAGGCCTTTTTGCTTTTTCCGGTCTCAGGGTTGATGCGGTAGACGGTTCCGAAGCCGTCAACGAAATAGAAGCTGCGCTGCTCCATGAAAAAGCTTTTTTTGAAGCTGAACGGCATGGAGTCATAGATAGTCTGTTCGTCATTTTTATAAGCGGCGATGTCATATGTTTTGATCGCGCCGCTCTTTCTCATAACTTTCACCATTTGGTAGATGCGGTCTTCTTTTTCCCCTCTGGTAACAAAGCAGATGGCGCCGTCGTCCGCGGCGAGCTGGGATTCGACTGACGTGCCTTCTTTATGCGTCCATGTCGCGATGGATTTTGTATGGAGCTTTTCTTTATCGGCCTGAATGTCTTGTATGTGATAGCCTTTTTCGTCATCTGTCGGCGTGAGCGCGAAAAGATGATCTTTAAAAAAGCCTGAGGCGCGGATATAGTGCGGGATGACGTCTTGCTTCCACCTGCCGTCAATCTGGCGGTACAGCTCTGAGCGGTAGCTGCCGCCGCTCTTGTCGTAGCCCGAATTGTACAGCGTGTAAAAGCCTTTCGTCCCTTCGATATACCCGGCGCTGTCTCCCGTATGCTGATACGTTCTTTTATATGTGTGAAGACCATTTTGAACGGTGTAGATTCCTTTTTTGTCCTCCAGCAGCACGCTGCCGTCATGCACTTTGGCCGATCCGAGTTCAAGCCCCTTCATTTGATAAGAAGAGAGCCGCCCCTTTTGATCGGCGAAGAGGGCATAGCTTTTTCCGCCGCCGAACGTGTCTTGGTCAGCCGCAGTGGAGAAATACAGCAGCGCTTCTTTATCTTTCAGAAAATCAGGGTCATTTAATGTTTCCCTATCAACCTCCGCAGGCTCTTCCGTGCGGAAATAGAAGAAGCATAAGACCGCTGCGGCAAGGATGAGCACTAAGGGTATCCAGATGATTTTTTTCACGTTGTTCTCCTTAACGAATGGTCAGAATCGTGGTCGTGTAAGACGAGCTTGTGATGTCGCGCGGATATACGCCTAAGCCGCCGTTAGAGTCGATATCAATCCCGGCTTTTAAAAGAAATGCCGACCACAGCAGTTTTGAGCAGTTTTTGGCGCCTTCATGGCCCGTATTTCTGTTATTGACGAAGTTGAAGGAGTACTCATCACCCACTCTTGATACAGCCCAGTCAGCAGCGGCTTGTTTTTGGGCATCAGTGACTTTCACGGTCTGAACGATTGAATTGTCTTCGACTTCTCTTCCGTTATAAGCAATCTGGCGGACGCCGTCTCCCGGCACGGATTCGACAATTTTATCAGCGGATGAATACATGCCGACATGCCCGTGGTTGTAATAAGCCGTGTATGAGTTCGTGTAATAAATATTGCCTTTTGTGCTTTTCGGAAGTTTTTTTGTGCCTGATGATCCGCCCATTGCAGAGAGACCGTCTTTGGAAGCGATTACATTTCCTTGTACCTTGTCTGCTGTGATTTCTTGATGAAACTGCTTGAGAATCGCTTCTGTTGAAACGTGCTTCTGCTGGGCAAGCTCTTTGGCGGATCGGAGAATGTCTTGCGGGGTCGTGCCCTGCTGAAGCTCTGCGATTTCTTTTGCGTAGCGGGCTGCTTCTGTTTCTTTCGCTTTCACATTCGTACCGGAGAACGACAGAACCATGGTGAACGACAGGGCAAACGGGATGACGGCTTTGAAGAGCTTTTTACACATATTACTTCGCCTCTTTTCTCAAAGTATAATTTTTCCACATTTGCATTATATGACGGAATTGTGATAAAAAAATAGTCAATTTACAGATTTTTAAAAATTTTATAACAATAGTAAAATATATGCATAATCGCCTTATCAAATACATAACCATCGGGTCGTTGCGGTTTCCTCATTGGGGTTAGGGTGCAGTGCATGGGCATGCAGGAAGGGCTACGGCAGCCAGAGTGAGTCATGCCGTTCATTTCGGGGTGATCTATGTGGATTGGATCGAATGAAGAGCTTGTCGGAAAAGCACCTTTATGATCTGCATAGGTTGATCCGCGGGTGCCGATTGAAGAAACCGTCGGCGCCATGAAGGAGGACGGCTGATCAGAGGCGTCTCCCTGCCGTGAGCTCGGCAGAGGTTTTCTGCCTAAAGGCGGATCAGCTTGATGCCGATGAAACGCCGCGATTTCATTTAGCTGTCAATACGGAGCCCGTCCAAAAACTTACCGCCATTGCCCGGGAAATGAATAACAAAAGAGGCCCATCGTGCGGGCCTCTTTTCAAGAAAGCTCTTTACTCATAATCACATCGGTCTCCAGGAATCCCGTCTTCTCATACAGCTTCCGCGCCGTTTCGTTATGAGCGAATACATGGAGAGAAATCTTGCGGACACCCAGATCTTTCGCTTTGTCCTCCAGCCTTGCGAGTGCCTCTTTTGCATAGCCTTTGCCGCGGAAAAGCGGATGAAGGCCGAAATCATAAATAAATGCGTCGTGCTGCGGGTGGTCCGGATCTGCGTGCAGCCAAAGCCAGCCGGCATTTTCCTTACCGTCCAATGTCAGCGTCCATAAATAGTGATCGGCCGTTTCCAGGCCGTCAGGAAGCAGGTCTTCAAACGCCAGCTCCGCTAATTCCGGCGCTTCATCAGGCAGCCACGTTCCTGCTTTTACCTTTTCTTCAGCGTAATGCTTTGTTGAATGAGCGAGATAGGATTGAAATTCTTGTCCTGTCATCGGCTGCAGCGTGATAGCCATTGAATCACTCCTTACAAAACACAGACTGAAAGCGGGTCATGAAGTATTATCCGAAGGCTCCGTTTTCTGCCGGTTTTATGATTTGTTCAGCTTGTGCCGTTGAACCAGTTTGCGCAAATAATCCAATCGAAATGAGACTTGCCAAAGCTGCTGAGAGTACAATGAATTTACATGTTTTCATTACGAATCCCCTCCGTCAATCTCAAAATTTGGTCATTGGCATCAATTGATTCCTGAAAATACTTCGCCGCCAGTTTGTAATTCTCCTGTTTTTTGAAATGCGCAGCAGCCTGATACGATAAATCAGAAACGTCACTCCACAACTCTTTCCTTCTTAACTCGGCGAAAGCTGATTCAAGCGCTTCTTCACTGTGGTCGATAAATACATGCTGTAAGATGCGCAGCTTTTGGGTATATACGGGCTCGTTTTTGTCTTCTGCGGCATTCAGCGCTTTATGCAGCCAAAACCGGCCCTCATCCGTCTGTTCCTGCTTCAATAATACTCTGGCCAGCATGTACAGACTCCGCACCGAATACGCTGATCGCAAATGCTCCTTTTGATCGAGAGCCATTTCAAATTCGACTCGCGCCTCCTCCAATTTCTCCTGTCTTTCATAGCAAATGCCTGCGTTAAAGTGGGCGAGCGCTTCAATGTGCGGATCGCCCGCTTTGGCGGCTTGGTGGACTGCCGTCTGCAGAAGCTCTTCAGCTTTCTGGTAGTGAAACAGGTCCATTCTGTTACAGCCGATCACCATTAAACACTGTGCTTCTCTGACCGCGTACATTTCGTTGGCTTTGTAGATCTCTAACGCTTTTTCCGCATGGTTCATCGCAAAGTAGTTTTGGCGGATTTCATAATAGGCAATCGCCACTTGATAATTAAATTCGGCTCTTTCAATCTCATTCGGTATGTGCCGGAGCCTGCTTTCAGCAATCCGGTAAAAATTAATGGCGTTCATAAACCGTTTTCGGTAAAACTCGTGCATTCCGGAAAAAAAGTAATAATAGTATTGAATCATCTGGTCTGTTTTTTCTTTATCGGCGGTCAGCTGGATCGTTTTTAAAATGCCGTCTGTTTTCTCATACTCTTCCATCAAAAGCTTATAGCGGGAATCAATTAAATTAAAATAAAGGAGCACCGTTTGATTTTGTGTCATATTTTGCAGATCTGTAAGCAGTTGTTCTCTTAACGCCTCAGCCGATTCGGTGTTGTGCTTTTTGATTTCTTCATACCAGTCACTGATTTTTTTCGCAACAGTTTCGTGGGCCATCACCTCAGCCATCTGTCAGGACACCTCCCTTTCCCATTTTGTGTAATAAATATATCATATTTACAGGGTCAAAAAGAGGGTGACAGCCTGCTAGTTTCCTCGTGGCAACAAAAAAACCTCCGCAGGTGCGGAGGCGCATATTTTATAATAGTTTTTTTCCCAACAAAGATTCCACCAGCTCAACCGCTGTTTTGCCGGTTTTGTTTTTGTGATCGAGGATCGGGTTGACTTCGACAAATTCAGCTGAGGTGATAATGTCGGCATCATGCAGCATTTCCATTGCCAAATGGCTTTCACGGTAGCTGATGCCGCCGACGACAGGCGTCCCTACGCCGGGCGCGTCGCTCGGATCGAGGCCGTCGAGATCAAGGCTGAGGTGAACGCCGTCACAGTCTGACAGGTAGTCAATGGTTTCTTCAATGACCTTCGTCATGCCGAGGCGGTCAATCTCATGCATCGTATAAACCTTCATGCCTGTTTCCTTAATGTATTCACGCTCGCCTTCGTCAAGCGATCTCGCGCCGATGATGACGACGTTTTCCGGCTTGATTTTCGGAGCATAGCCGCCCAGATTCACCAATGTGTCGTGCCCGACGCCGAGGCTGACGGCCAGCGGCATTCCGTGAATATTGCCTGACGGCGATGTTTCCAGCGTATTTAGATCGCCGTGCGCATCGTACCAGATGACGCCGAGCTGTTTATAATGCTTGGCCGTTCCTGTCAGCGTTCCGATCGCGATGCTGTGATCGCCGCCCAAGACGAGAGGGAACCGCTCATTCTCGATGACGCTGTCCACCTTATGGGCGAGCTGCTCGTTCCCTGAAAGCACAGAGTTCAGATTTTTCAGCTCTTCATCATTTTTGAGTTTTTCACGATTGACGGGGATGTCGCCTAAGTCTTCCACCGCATACCCCATGTCAGATAACCGTTCAATGAGATGCGCGTAGCGGATGGCGCTCGGGCCCATGTCCACTCCGCGTCGTGCTTGTCCTAAATCCATCGGCATTCCAATAACTGAGATATTCTTGTTCATCCGTTTTTCCACCTCAACATGTTGTATGTTGTCCTGTGCGGGTTTCTCAAAGATGACTTGGACACGAAAAGATTTAAAGCTCTATCTGTTTTTCTGACTGTTTATGCTTTTTTACATACAGATGATAGACGATAACGCACACCACCATGAACGGGATGCCGCAATAAAGGGCGAGCCGCTGTTCTGAATCAAATGCGAGACTGATCAGAACAACCGTATTTAACGTCAGCCCGATAATAGGCAGCACCGGGTACAGCGGTGTTTTAAACTTAAGGTCTTTCACTTTGCCGCCTTCTCGGATGTATTTCCGTCTGAACATCAGCTGCGACAAAGAAATCGTAATCCAGCCGACCTGCGCGCTTAGTCCGGCTAATGATAAGAGAAACATATAAACGGTTTCCGGCGCTGCCACTTTAGACAGCAGCGACAGACAGGCGACGGCCAGCGTCACGATCAGCGCGTTCATCGGCACGCCGCGTTTATTTGTTTTGCCGAGCGCTTTAAAAGCCTGTCCTTCGTTCGCCATGGCATATAGGATACGCGTCGATGCAAACAGGCCTGAGTTGGCCACTGACAGCAGCGCAATTAAGATAACAAAGTTCATGATATCGGCGGCATATGGGATTCCGATTTGTTCAAACACCACGACAAACGGGCTTTCGACCACTCCCGCCTGCTTCCACGGAATCATGCCGGCAATGACGATGATGGAAAGAACGAAGAAGACAAGCGTTCTCCATACCGTCTGCCGGATAGAGCGCGGAATCGTTTTCTCGGGGTTTTCACTTTCTCCCGCGGCAACCCCAATCAGCTCCGTTCCCTGGAACGCGAAGTTTACGGTAATCATCGTAACAAGCATCGCCTTCATTCCGTTCGGGAACAATCCATCCTCATAAAAATGAGAGAAGAAAGGTGCCTGCTCGCCGTGTTTCAGATCGATCAGCCCGAACATGGCGGCGCCGCCCAAAACAATAAACAGCAGAATGACTAAAATTTTAATGCCGGAAAACCAAAATTCCGACTCAGCGAACGCTTTTGTGGTAATGGCGTTCAATAGGAACATCAGCCCGACAAACACGAGGCACCACACCCATACGGGAACATGCGGAAACCAGCGGAGCATCAATTGTCCCGCAGATAAAAACTCAATGGCGCATGTCACCGCCCAGCCGAGCCAGTACAGCCAGCCGAATGCGAAACCGAAAGCGGGACTGATGAATTTGGTGGCGTACGTCTGAAACGACCCTGATACAGGAAGGGCAACCGCAAGCTCGCCTAAGCAGAGCATTGTCAAAAACATAATAAAACCGCCGACCAGATAAGACAGAACCGCGCCCAGCGGTCCCGCCTGGTTGATTGTAAATCCGGTACTCAGGAAAAACCCGGTGCCGATCACTCCGCCCAATGAAATCATAAACAAATGGCGCGATTTCATTGTGCGCTGAAGCTGATTCTCTTTTTGATTTGTATTCACTATTTTGCACCCCTTCAGCAACTTGTATTGGAACCAAGCCGGTGCTTTGAAACCGATTTGCTGTCCAAAGAGCCTCTATTTGTATATGAAAGTTATATGAAATTCATTTTCGTACATAAAGATACATTATACTAAAATACTGTCGCCGCGCAAATAGAGTGTGCTGAATTTTTTATTTGTTAATTCCATACAAGCTGAGGGAAAGCGTCGCCATATCAAGTTTTTACGCGTTTTGAAGCACGTTTGTGATCTTTTGGATCGCCCAGTCCAAGTCTTCCTTGGAAATCATTAACGGCGGTGCAAAACGGATCACGGTATCATGTGTTTCTTTGCATAAAAGCCCTTCGCCTTTCAGCTTTTCACAGTACGGGCGGGCCGCTTCAGTCAGTTCCACGCCGATAAACAGGCCCCGTCCGCGCACGTCTTTTATGATCGGGTTATCGATTTTCTCAAGCTCTTCTTTAAAATACCGGCCAAGCTGAAGGGAACGCTCTGCCAGTCCTTCTTCCTCAAGGACTTCAAGAGATGCGAGCGATACCGCGCAAGCGAGCGGGTTTCCGCCGAATGTCGAGCCGTGGGAACCCGGATTAAACACGCCGAGAATATCACGGTTCGCCGCGATGCAAGAAATCGGGAAGACGCCCCCGCCGAGTGCTTTGCCCAAGATAAACATATCCGGTACGATATTTTCCCAGTCAACCGCGAATGTTTTCCCTGTCCGGCCGAGTCCCGTCTGAATTTCATCAGCGATCAGGAGCACATTTTCTTCCTTACAAATAGCGGCCGCTTCTTGTAAAAATCCTTCCGGCGGAATAACGATGCCCGCTTCTCCCTGAATCGGTTCGAATAAGAAAGCGGCTGTGTTCGGCGTAATCGCCCGGCGCAGCGCTTCCGCGTCTCCGTATGGAATTAATTTTATACCCGGAAGCATAGGTCCGAAACCGCGTTTATACTCATCTTCTGAAGAAAGGGATACCGCAAGCATCGTTCTGCCATGGAAGTTGCCGATACACGCAATGATTTCCGCCTGATTATCTTCTACTCCTTTGACCTCATAGGCCCAGCGTCTCGCCGCTTTGACAGCGGATTCAACAGCTTCCGCCCCCGTATTCATCGGCAGAATCATATCTTTTCCCGTCAGCTTGGCTGTTTTCTCATAAAACGGGCCGAGCTGATCGTTATGGAACGCGCGTGACGTCAAAGTGATTTTATCCGCCTGATCCTTCAGCGCCTGAATGATCTTCGGATGTCTGTGTCCCTGATTCACGGCAGAATAAGCACTGAGCATATCCATATATTGATTGCCTTCAGGGTCTTTTACCCAAACACCCTGCGCTTCAGAAATAACGATCGGAAGAGGATGGTAGTTGTTCGCGCCGTAATGTGAAGTTTGGCTGATAATCTCTTGAGATTTTGTGAAAGCTGACATAATCTGATTCCCCCTTGTTTTGTATATCATTCAACATAAGATCTTGCTTTCCCTTTTTATAAAGCAAGTTCCGTGCCAATCCGAAAAAACGGGATATTTCGCCAGCATTCTTTCTCTTCCTGCAAAATTTTCCGGCAGTTTGCGTGCAAACTTCAGCCAAGCGCAAAATTTTTTTGCATTTCCGCTGACAAAATAGGAGCAATCCAATTAGATTGCTCCCATTCAGCAGTTATTTACTCAATTGTCTCTGATAGACAATGTAAGAATATAGTAAAGATAATATGATACAGCCGATTGCGGCAATGAAAATGACTGACACTCTATACACTGGCGGCAAAAAAGCTGCAAGCATCATGATAATGCCCGCTAAGACAAAAATTTTCGAACTAACCCTGTGTGTATCCTTCCAAACTCTTTCACTGCTCAGCGTCCAAGGCGTTCTTATCCCCAAAAAGAAATTAGGCTTAACGATCTGAATAAAGTTTCCAAACACAATGAAAATGACTCCCACTATAAAGTTTCCTAAATAAGATATAGGGAGATCATATCCCAGGCCGGTCAAGATGGTCATCAGATTAATGACAAACAGAACCGCAAACATTGTATTAAATATAGCCATATATGGCCGAATAAATGTTTTGTAGTTATTTTTAGGATCAATCTTAGGGATGATAACCATTAAAATATATAGAATCATCATTATGCCAATAAGCATCATCATCGCATTAAATTTCGAAGAATAATCATTTGCACTTCCGTTTAATCCCCAGTGTGTCGCCAAAATGTCCGGTAAAGATGAATATGTGAAACCCCATGTTAAAACAGTTAAAACAATGATTCCTGCCGAAAAAAGATATTTTTTCATGATTCCCCGCCTTTCTTATTATCATGTTCTGAATCAGCCAAAGAAAAGAACCAGCCTATAAGATCCTGTAATACAGTGGTATTTAATGAATACATAATAAATTGGCCTTTCCTCTCATCGTGAACCAGATCAGTATTTTTCAATATGTTAAGGTGATGAGAAATACTGGGTTTTGACATTTCGAAGTGTTCCGCAATTTCTCCAGCTGTCATATCTTGTTTTTTTAATAAATCCAAAATTCTTCTCCTTGTAGGATCGGCTAGTGCTTTAAATGCTTTATTCAAGAACGTTCCCCCTCTCATACATGCATGATTTAGATATTTAAGTATATATCTAAATATCAATCAATTTCCTGAAAAAGTCAATGGTTTTATTACCTTAATTACCATTTATTTTTAAAATATCAGCCAAGCGCAACATTTTTTTGCGTTTCCTGATCAATTTATTTTAAAATAATGAATGTTAAGACGATTGGGAGGGGGAATTGACCTGCACACGACCAGCGAATTTTTCACACTCGTGTTACAAAGCATTCTGGAAGAGATTGATGTCGGGCTGCATGTAGTGGACGAAAAGGGCAGCACCGTCATTTACAATAAGAAAATGATGCAGATTGAAGATATGGATGAACGGGACGTCCTGCATAAAAATCTGACTGATGTATTTATGTTTTCCAATCAGCAGGACAGCACACTCGTTCAGGCCCTTCAGGAAGGCAAAACGATTAAAAATGTAAAGCAAAGCTATTTCAATAACAAAGGCCAGGAAATCACGACGATCAACCACACCTTCCCGATTGTGCAAAACGGCGAGATCAAAGGCGCCGTGGAGATCGCCAAAGACGTCACCAAGCTCGAACGGCTGATCAGGGAGAATATGCACAGAAAAGAACAGAACAGCTACACGTTTGACAGCATTCTCGGCAACAGCCCGGTTATCCGGGAAGTCATCGAAAACGCGAAACGGGCAACCCGCACGTCATCGTCCGTGCTTTTGGCCGGTGAGACGGGAACGGGCAAGGAACTGTTCGCCCAAAGCATTCACAACGGCAGCCAGCGCTCAGGGGCCCCGTTTATATCACAAAACTGCGCCGCCCTGCCGGACAGTCTGGTCGAAAGCATTTTATTCGGCACGAAAAAAGGCGCCTTTACCGGAGCCATCGACCAGCCGGGCTTATTTGAGCAGGCGCAGGGAGGCACCCTTCTCCTTGATGAGATCAATTCTCTCAATCTCAGCCTGCAGGCAAAGCTGCTCCGCGCCCTTCAGGAAAAGAAAATCAGGCGCATCGGATCAGCGCAGGACAAACCGATTGACGTCCGCATCATCGCCACGATGAATGAAGACCCGATCACCGCCATTTCAGAAGAGCGGCTGCGCAAAGATTTATACTACCGATTAAGCGTTGTCACGCTGATCATTCCGCCGCTCCGGGAGCGCAAAGAGGACATTCTGCCTCTGGCCGAAGTCTTTATCCAGAAAAACAATCACCTGTTCCAAATGCATGTCGATTCGATCAGTGACGATGTGCAGCGATTCTTCCTGGAATATGACTGGCCGGGCAACATTCGCGAGCTTGAACATATGATTGAAGGCGCCATGAACTTTATGACGGATGAAACGACGATTACGGCGGCCCACCTTCCTTATCAGTACCGCATGAAAATCAAACCGGCTGACACGGACGCCAAAGCCGCCGCAAGCACCCAGCCCGGCACCGATTTAAAAGATAAAATGGAGAACTTCGAAAAATATATGATTGAAAAGATCCTGAGAAAACACGGCAATAACATATCCAAAACGGCAAACGAGCTCGGAATCAGCAGACAAAGCCTGCAATACCGCCTGAAAAAATTCGGTCTGGACCGGATGAAATGAATCCAACTGAAAAAAGGCTGAGATGCTCCTCAGCCTTTCATCAGGTTATGTCTGATTGGCGAGCCGCTCCCCGGTAAACCAAAAGTTCTCGCTCACTGCCAATGCCGGGTGAATTTTACTAATTTTCTTGTATAAGCGGGCATCTTTTTTGAATCAGCAGGCTTACCCCGGCAGCCGGATTACGAACACGGTGCCTTTTCCCTGCTCGCTTTTCACTTCAATTGTTCCGTTATGGCTGTCGATAATGGTTTTTGTAATGGCAAGACCCAGCCCGGTGCCGCCGTATTTACGGGCTCGGGAGGTTTCTGCCCTGTAAAACCGGTCAAACAAATGAGGCACATGCTCCGTGGCGACGCCCGTCCCGTTGTCCGCCATCATGAGCATGATTCCGCCGTCTTTCTGCAGGGAGACGGTGATGACGCCCGTTTCTTCATCCGTATGCTGCACCGCATTGTAAAAAAGATTAAGAATGACCTGCTTCATCTTGTCTTTGTCAAAAACGGCTTCAATCTTTTGATCGACAAAAAACTCGAGCTTCCGGTTTCCCGCCAGCAGCCTCAGCTGAGCCTCCATTTCCAAAATGACGTCTCCCAGCGCGCCTTTTTTCATTTCAAAGCTCGGGTCCCGGTCCATCTTCGCGAGAAACAGAAGGTCCTCTATCAGCTTATTCGCTCTGGCGGATTCCGCGTACAGACTTTGAAGCGCTTTTTCTCTCTGCTCCGGCTTCTTCGCTGCTCCGCGCATTAAAATTTCAATAAAGCCGTGAATGGAGGTAAGCGGTGCTCTCAGCTCGTGTGACGCGTCTGATACAAACTGCCGGATGCGCTCCTTCGCTTCTTTTTCCGCCTGAAACGCGGTTTCAATCCGTCCCAGCATCTGATTGATGGATATGCCCAGCGACTCCATTTCTGCCTGCCTTTTATCAATCGGCAGCCGTTTATCCAGATTGGCGGCATTGATGTCACCCAGCATACGCCCAATGCGCGATAATGGCTTGAGCGTGAGCCGGATCATCGGTAAGAAAACAAACAGTCCGATGACGAGAGCCGCAAAGGAAAGCACCGCAAAAATGCCGATCTGGCGGAAAAGCGAATCATTCAGAGGCTGGGTCAGCGTACTCATTTGCACAACTCCCGCCTGTCTTCCGTCAACAGAAATCGCCTGACACACGGCGATGATTTCCTTACCCGCTTTATTGTGAGCCACCTGATAGTGAAGCGCCATGGGGTCTGTCAGCGCATCCCGATACACGTTTTTCGGGAAAGATGGGGCGGCTCCCGCTTGCGGGTCTTCTGATAAAACAGCCATCTTGTATGATGGATTGATAAAAGCAACCGTCATCCCGGGGTAAATCAAATTCGGGTGGGCCGGTGTTTCGGAGCGGTCAAGGGCTTTGATTGACCTCCATACACTTTGATTCATTGAATTGATATAATTCTGGATGCTGATCGCCTGATTTTCATACATCGTCCGTGCCATAAACATGTACTGAGTGCCGCCGATGAAGCATAGCAGCAGGGCCAAAATCGCCAGTGACCTGAACAGGAGCTGGAATCGCAGGGTTCTGTACAGCTTTCTCCGCTTCATCCCAGGTCCGCCCTGCATCCGGCGCCCCGCACCTTGTGCTCTTTGTCCCTCAGCTTTTCGCGTAAAGAGCGGATATATGCTCCGAGAACCGTTCCGTGGTGAAGTCCCATCGTTATCAAATCAATGAGTGCAGACCCGCCGTCTGCACTCAGCAGCCGGATGCCTTTCAACTTATTCATGATGCAGTCTCTCCTTAGATGTATCAGCCTGTGTTTATTTTTTTCGCTTCCTCTTCTATTATTCGCTTTTATGTGAAACAAAACGGAATCTAAGCTGAATTGGTTAAAGTCAATGCCGAAAACGGTGCAGTCTGCACATAACAATAATTTCACCTGCCGCTTCAATTTTGCAGCATCAGTCTGTTTCTGCCTATTTTCAACTGAGCGTGTTGCGGCCCGCCTTCAGTAAAAAACGGCATAAAAAAAGCGCCCTGAAAAAGGACGTTTGATATGACATGTTTCATTTTCTTATATTCTGCATTCTAAAATAATTCTTCCTTCGCATTCACCCTCGATTTCGTTCAATACGATGATCACATCAGCCGTTCTCATGTGTTTCACCCCCTTTTCTTCATCATATTAACAAATAAACCAATAAAAAACAGCCCGGTTTTTTTCCGGACTGCTTTTTTATTTCTGTAATCGATCCGCTTCTGTCAGTTTGACTTCCGCTGTTTTTTTCTTTCCTGAACGGTAGAACGTGATGTTCACACGGTCGCCGATCTTTTTGCGGTACAGACGTTCACGAAGGTCCACAATGTCATTGACCTTATGACCGTCGAAATCGGTGATCACGTCAAGCTTTTTCAGCCCTGCTTTGCCGGCCGGTGAAAACGCGTCGACACCCATAATGACCGCCCCGGTTTTAACACCTTTCGGGAGTTTCAGCGTCTGGCTCCAATGGTAGCTCGCAATATCCGTTAAAGATTTCATCTCGATACCGAGGAAAGGCCGTCTGACTTCTCCGTATTTTTCTAAATCCTGAATAACGGGAATGACAAGCTTTGAAGGGATGGACAGGCCGATCCCTTCAACGGCGGATTCGGCGATCTTCATTGAATTGATGCCGACCACCTTACCCGATATATCCATCAAAGCGCCGCCGCTGTTGCCGGGATTAATCGCGGCGTCGGTCTGCAGCACCTCCGCATTCCAGTCTGGCTGTCCGTCGCCGTTTGAGTCAACGGGCACCGCCCTTTCCTTGCCGGAAATGATTCCCTGCGTCACTGAGCCTGCAAATTCAAGCCCGAGCGGATTTCCGATCGCCACGACCGGTTCTCCGACTTTGACTTGATCGGAATTGCCGAACTGGGCGGCCGATTTGATTTTATCAGACTTCACCTTCAGCACGGCCAGATCCATCAGACGGTCGCTCCCGATCAGTTCGGCAGGCACGCGCGAGTCATCTTTAAGACTGATCTCAATCTCAGTCGCACCTTCAATGACATGGTGATTGGTTACGATATAAGAAGTGTTTCCGTTCTTTTTGTAAATGACACCGGACCCGCTTCCCGCTTCGCCGCCCTCTCCCCAAATATCAGTCTTTTGGATATTGAGAACGCCGACTACCGAGTCTGATACACGGCTGACCATATTCGTGACAGCGTCGTTGACATTTACGTTGACTGTTTTAACTTGTTCGCTGCCGATGCGCTGATTGGCGCCTTTGCTGCTTTCACCATGGTCTCCGCCTGTCCAGTACGGCAGCAGTAAAGCCATGAGCGCGGCCCCGACGATGACGCCGATCAGACTAGAAAGGAAGTATCCTCTCTTGCTGCGGCGGGGCTGTTCGGAGGCGTACTGTTCATCATCGCGATTATAATCCACCCTATCTCAAATCCTTTCAAGAGAACTCAATTTGCTTATAGTGTGGGTTATATCGCGGATTAATAATCATGATTCATTTGGAAAAATTACACGGCGCACAGCGGCGTCGGGATTTTCGGATCGGTATCAAATAATTGAAACGTTTCCCCCGCGACAAATCCTTTCGCAGCCAATGTCTGCTGCACGGACATTCTCGCCAGTTCCTTCATATTGTTGTCTTGGCTCAGATGCGCCAAATAAATGCGTGATGTGCCGTCGCCGATGACATCGGTCATGGCGAGCGCCGCGTCTTCATTTGAGACGTGGCCGACATCGCTTAAAATCCGACGCTTAATGCTCCAAGGGTATCTGCCCATTTGCAGCATGCCGACGTCATGGTTGCTTTCAAACACAAATACATTGGCCGAACGGATAATGCCTTTCATTCTGTCGCTCACATATCCGGTGTCCGTCATCAGCGCGAGCTTTCTGCCTTGGTAATGGAAAACATAAAACATCGGCTCGGCCGCGTCATGAGAGACGCCGAATGACTCAACATCAAGCCCGCCGAAAGATTTCACGCTTTCCATCGGGAACAAAAACTTTTGTCCGGTATCCAGCTTGCCGATCTGATTCTCCATCGCTTTCCACGTCTTTTCATTAGCGTAGACGGGAAGACCGTACTTTCTCGCAATGACGCCGAGCCCTTTAATATGGTCGCTGTGCTCATGAGTGACAAAGATGCCGTCCACGTCGTCTATCTTGCGGCCGATTCTCTCCATCAGCCCGTCCATCGCTTTACCGCTCAGGCCGGCATCCACCAGAAAAGAGTGCTCCTCTGTCTCCAGATAAAACGCGTTTCCGGTACTCCCGCTCGCAAGAACGCTAAATTGCAAGCTCATTTGTTCTCACTCCATTATTTATTTTGATTGTTATCAATGACTGTGCTTTCCAAAGCATTCACAGTGTACGTTTGCTGTGTTTTTTTCTTCGTCCCTTTTGACTTATCTTCAATTGTAATTCTCCATACCGGCGCCAGCACCTGCGTACTTGTCAGCGGGTATTGGGCAATATAGCCGAACTTGACGCTTTTGACGGCGCAATTCGCTTTTAAGTAATTTTGAGAATACAATAATTCGACCGCATCCAGCTCTGGAATCAGGCTTTCCGTCTGGATTCGCTTGAATGACTCCAGCATGGTCTGCTCGTAAGACACGACCTCGTTTTTATCGTTCAGATGCAGAATCACCTGTCCGATCGCATCCGTGGACGAGTCAAAATCCTGATAAATAAACTGTCCGTCATACGTCTGGTAAAAAATGATCTGTTTTTGATCCTTGTCGACTTTCCACAGTTTATATTTTTCACCGCCGGTTATTTTAGAGCTCACGAGCGATTCCGCATCATCCTGCGGTTTTTGCTTCGATAAACCGACCGGATCAGTAAATTTCATTTTCAGCGTCGTGACCTTGTGATCATCCGCCGGCATCTCCATTAAAGGCTTTTGATCCTTCAAGGCATCAATATCTTCCGCGGTGAATACCTTTTGGCCCGCCGTCAGCCGGTAGCCCGTCGTGGAATCAGAAGACAGGTTGCCGAATGTGATATGATCCATCTCCATGTCTTTTTCCACATTTGAATTTTTAATCACTTCGTATTCACTGCTTGAGCGTTTTTCAAAAAACTGATAGCCAAGAAAAATATCGAGGATGAGGAAGGCAATGATGAAGATCGTTTTTGTCTTATTCCACTCCATTATCGGCCTCCTCCTTCCCCAGCAGATCTTTCGTAATCGGAACGATCTTCCCGTTGATTTTCATACTCCAGACGGGTTCCAGCTCAACAAGATCATTCGTTGACGAAGATACCATTTGATAGGACAGGAAGATCTGGTCGATTTTGTTCACATCGTATTTATCCTGCTGCTCCAGCAGAGACACAATCTCATTGCCGCTCATCATTTTTACGTCTTTTGTTTTAATCGGATTCGGCCCGAGAACATAGTTCGGCCGCTTGTAGCTGAGAACCTCGTCATTGGCCCATTGCAGGGTTATAACAGGCCCGGATCCGAAAGGCTTAGACGTGCTGTTGATGACAGGCATTTGATCTTTAAACATGTAGAAACTCAGCTGCTGGTTATCACTCACATTGAAAAATTGATAATGATCCGTCCAGCTCCCCGTATCCTCTAAATATTTATAGCTTTTCTTAATCAGCTCTCCCGTTTGGTAAGAAGCACTTTGCGCCAGGTTCCGGTGCTGGAACTGAATCTGCCGCTGCGTCGAATTGATTTCCAGACGGCTGATTCCGTCAGTCAGCACGTTCCGATTGTAATTCGGGTCCTCTCTGACCGTGCTCGGATCATTAAAGAGTGTCTGCTTAAACAGGTTCGTCTTAATGGTTTCAGTGATAAATTCTTTTTCCTTCATATTAAACCGCGCATTCGGCATGAGAAATTCTTTACTTTTTCCGACCGAATAGAGGTGGTATAACGGCATACTCGATTTTTTGCTGTACAGCTCGTTCATCAGATTGCGGTAATTTGCCGATTCGACAGTCACTTCCAGAATCAG
This sequence comes from Bacillus sp. 5RYD7K, assembly GCF_059831465.1. NCBI lineage: Bacteria > Bacillati > Bacillota > Bacilli > Caryophanales > Bacillaceae > Bacillus > Bacillus sp. 5RYD7K. The sequence goes on along the minus strand of NZ_CP191200.1, from coordinate 915,139 downwards.
CTGTTTGCTGTAAGAGACCATGTAAATCTTCTTATTCGGCTTATTCTCATTAAACGGAATGACAATATGGTCAAATGAGCTGTATTCCATTGACTGATTCGACCATTTAAACATCGTTTGGAAGAAATCAATCGGAATGGTGTCATTGAATTGCAGATCAAGCTTTGCCGAATTCCCATTTCTGCCGTAAAGCCAATTTTTAAAACCGAGTTTGTCGTATTGATCAGAAATATCCTTCATCCCTTTTACTTCCCATTGCGGCAAATCCGCCCACAGGTCATTAAAGAGCGTTTCATCAGCCACTTTATAATGAGAGCCGTTTGTATGAATGAACATATCCCGGGGTTTTACCGTTTGCGACATTTTTTGGCTCGTTTTATCAATTTTATGCTTTTCACGGACAGTCGATTTGGTTGAGGCCGTGCCTTCTGAGAAATTGGGCTGAAATGTCCAAATCCCCCATGTTAAAACAAGACTAATGACGACTAGCACCGACAGTATGACTGTTTTTATATTTTCACGCCTCATCCCAATCATCCTCTTGCTCTTCTTTATATGGAAGAGTAAATGTAATCTTCGTGCCTTTGCCTTCTACACTGTCGGCCCAAATGTCCCCGCCGTGCGCCTGAACCATCTCTTTTGCAATCGCAAGGCCGAGTCCGGTGCCGCCGAGCTTTCTCGTGCGCGCCTTATCCACCCTGTAGAAACGGTCAAATACTTTTTCCACATCTTTTTTCGGAATGCCGATCCCTTCATCTTTTACGCTGATGTAGAGCAGCTCTTCTTTCTCATTCACATCAACTGAGAAGGTGACATGTCCGCCTTCCGGTGAGTATTTCAATGCGTTAGAAATGATATTATCGAGAACCTGCGTCACTTTATCCTGATCAATCTCCACGTACAGATTTCTGTCCGGCAGCTCGCGGATAAATTCGACATGCTGTTCTTTCGTCATTTCAAAACGGTCAATAATCAGAGACATAAAGCGGATCATATGAATCCACTCTCGATTAAACTGATAATCCTTGCTGTCGAACTTAGAAAGCTGAAGCAGATCATTCACCAATCTGATCATGCGCTCAGTTTCATTTTGGGTCACCATTAAGAAACGCGGAGCGATCTCTTTGTTTTCCCACGCGCCTTCTGCAAGCGCCTCTAAATAGCTTCGCATTGTCGTCAGCGGCGTCCGAAGTTCATGGGACACATTCGCAACGAACTCTCTGCGCTCGCGATCGAGTTTTTCCTGCTCGGTGACATCATAAAGAACCGCGATTAAACCATCAATTTTTCCGTGCTCTCTCTGAATAACAGAAAAATTGACCCGCAGCACAGTCGTTTCATCGTCACGTTCGATCTCCAGCAGCATGGAATCCTGCTGTTCTACTAAATCCTCAAATGTAAAGTTCTCTTTTATGCCCAATAAAGACGTAATCGGCATCTCTAAAGCCGTTTCACGTGAAACATTCAGCAGCTCAAGCGCAGGGCTGTTTAACAGAATAATAGCCCCGTTGCGATTCGTGGCGATGACGCCGTCCGTCATATACGCGATAACGGAAGAAAGCTTTCTTCTCTCCCCTTCCGTCATGGCTTGGGCATCTTCAAGCTCTTTCGTCAGGTGGTTGAAGGTCGTTGCGAGCTGACCGATTTCATCATGCCCGTATTTTCGAACCTTTCTGGAGAAATTCCCTTTTGCCAGTTCCATCGCCTGCTTACGCATATCCGACAGCGGATGGGTAATGGTCCGGGCGAGAAATATACCGAGAAGAGCCGTCAGAACGAGGGCTAAGCCTGTTCCTGAAGCAAGAATCGAGTTTACGGTTTTCATTTGGTTAAAGGTATCTTCCATACTGGCCACGACATAAATCGCGCCGACAACTTCCTGATTCTCTGTAATGACCGGTTTTGCCGAAATCAGCACTCTGTTTTTGCTTTTAGGATCATAATATTTTTTTGAATAGGCCTGTTTTGTAGAGAAAATCCGTTTGAAAATCGGGTCTGTCGTCTGTTTCCCCGCTATTTCCTCGCCATAAGGCCTCGAAGAACCGACGACCTCATAGCTTTTATCAACAAAGGTAATTTCCCGTATTTCATTGTTTTTCGTAAAATCATTCAAAATACGCTTGACGTCATCCTTTATGACGGTGCCGTCATTGTCCCCTTTATATTCCTGCTCAATATAATAGGAAAGGTTGTCAATCCGCTGATTTAACGATAATTCATAGGACTTGAGAAGAGAATTCTCCACCTGTTTCACAAAGTACACGCCGATAATCTGCATGGCAATGATAATAAGAAGCACATAGATCAGCGTGATCTTAAATTGAATCGACCGAAAAAAACCAACCTTATTCATCGCCGGTTAGTCCTGTTCAGGGTTTCTCAAGTAATAACCGACACCCCGTCTTGTGACGATCCAGTTCGGATGGCTCGGATTATCCTCGATTTTCTCGCGAAGGCGGCGAACCGTTACATCCACCGTTCTCACGTCACCGAAATAGTCATAGCCCCACACAGTCTGCAGCAGATGCTCACGCGTCATGACCTGTCCGATATGTTTGGCTAAGTAATGCAGCAATTCAAATTCACGATGGGTCAGCTCGATCGTTTCTTCTCTTTTTGATACGACATAAGCGTCAGGGAAGATGACGAGAGAACCGATATGAATGTCATTAGAAGCTGATTCTTCCTCAGCCGGCGCAACCGTAAGCTGGCGTCGCAGGTTAGCTTTAACGCGGGCCAGAAGCTCACGCGTGCTGAAAGGCTTAGTGACATAGTCATCCGCTCCGATTTCAAGTCCGATGACCTTGTCAATCTCCGAGTCTTTTGCCGTCAGCATAATAATCGGCATATCATATTTTTTCCGGACTTCCCGGCACACTTCAACTCCGTCTTTATTCGGAAGCATAATATCTAATAGAATTAAATCAGGCTGAAGCTCCTCCACCATTTCCACGGCTTCGTTTCCGTCGTACGCACAGTGCACGTCATAGCCTTCTTTTCTTAAATTAAACTCTAATATATCTGCAATCGGTTTTTCATCATCGACTACAAGGATTTTCTTATCCATCATCTTGATTTTCCTCCTGCCAGAATGACTTCATTTCATCTATTGATGTTTCATGATGATCACAATTCGGATCGTGAAAAACGTTCCCTGTCTATTATAACGGTTTCAGGTCAAAAGATAAAAAAATTAAAGAGAACAGCGCAAAAACGTATTGAACTGCCATCCTTTTGTCATGTTTTTTATTTTCTTTTAAAAAATAATATTTTTTTGAAACCTCACGAAAAAAAACGCCGTCTACTGTTTGACGTCTTCTTCTGGGCCGGCTGAAAAGCCGGCTCTCCCTTTTTTTATCACAAAGAAAAAACGCACCTACTATTGCAGATGCGTTTGGGTAAGTGGCTCGGGACGGAATCGAACCGCCGACACACGGATTTTCAGTCCGTTGCTCTACCAACTGAGCTACCGAGCCAGATGTTTCTTTTCTATACTATAAAGTAAAGTAAAATGGCGGTCCGGACGGGACTCGAACCCGCGACCTCCTGCGTGACAGGCAGGCATTCTAACCAACTGAACTACCGGACCTTACAGTAATTTGTCCGGGGAACCGTATCGTGGCGGTCCTCCCAGGACAAATAAGGAGTTAGCAATAACGCTAAAGTAAATCAATGACCCGTACGGGATTCGAACCCGTGTTACCGCCGTGAAAGGGCGGTGTCTTAACCGCTTGACCAACGGGCCATAAAAAGTGGTGAGCCATGAAGGACTCGAACCTTCGACCCTCTGATTAAAAGTCAGATGCTCTACCAACTGAGCTAATGGCTCTTGATGTGTCGGATTATGTATCATAGAGCATTCAGACAAAAGCTTTCTTGCAGTACTCTATTGAAGCTGTTCCGTAACAACGAGATTTATAATATCATAGAACATTCGAAAGTGGCAACTACTTTTTTGAAAAAAATCTATTATTTTTTTCCTACATAAAAAAACAAGCCTCCGGTCACGGAGGCTTGTCTGCTGTAAATCCTTAGTTCGCACGGTATACACTGCGGATGACGTTCGTTTGTGAACGGTCAGGACCGACAGAGAAAATAGAAAGCGGAATACCTGTCAGCTGAGACACGCGTTCCAGATAATGGCGCGCGTTTTCAGGAAGGTCGCTTAACGTTTTTGCGCCTGTAATATCTTCCGTCCAGCCAGGCATTTCTTCATATACCGGTTCACACTCAGCGAGAGCTTTCAGGCTTGCCGGGAATTCTTCAATCACTTCACCTTTATAGCGGTAAGCGACACAGATCTTCAGCGTTTCAATACCAGTCAGCACATCGATTGAGTTCAGAGAAAGATCTGTGATTCCGCTGACGCGGCGGGCGTGGCGGACAACAACGCTGTCAAACCAGCCGACACGGCGAGGGCGTCCTGTCGTTGTGCCGTATTCGCGTCCGACTTCACGGATTTGATCTCCGATTTCGTCTTTCAGCTCAGTCGGGAAAGGACCGTCACCGACACGGGTTGTGTACGCTTTCGATACACCGACGACGTGCTGGATTTTTGTCGGGCCAACGCCTGAACCGATCGTCACCCCTCCGGCGACCGGGTTGGATGAAGTGACAAACGGGTATGTCCCTTGGTCGATATCAAGCATAACCCCTTGAGCGCCTTCAAATAAGACGCGGCGGCCTTCATCCAGCGCGTCATTTAAGACGACGGATGTATCGCATACATACTTTTTAATCTGCTGGCCGTATTCATAATACTCATCCAGAATATCTTCAATTTTGAAGCCGTCCGTTTCATACATTTTTTCAAGAAGACGGTTTTTCTCTTCAAGGTTCCGCTCAAGCTTTTCTGCAAACACGTTGCGATCTAGCAGGTCTGCGATCCGGATGCCGATCCGCGCCGCTTTGTCCATATAAGCAGGTCCGATGCCTTTTTTCGTTGTGCCGATCTTATTGGCCCCTTTGCGTTCTTCCTCTACTTCATCCAGTTTCAGATGATACGGAAGAATCACGTGGGCTCTGTTGCTGATTCTCAAGTTATCCGTGCTCACATTGCGTTCATGAAGATACGCAAGCTCCGTTACGAGCGCTTTCGGATCAACAACCATTCCGTTCCCGATGACACACGCTTTTTCTTTATAAAAAATTCCTGATGGGATTAAATGAAGCTTGTACGTGACGCCATCAAACTTGATGGTATGTCCTGCATTGTTTCCGCCTTGATAACGTGCGATCACTTCTGCATTTTCTGATAGGAAATCTGTAATTTTACCTTTTCCTTCATCGCCCCACTGCGTACCTACTACGACTACTGAAGACATATATCCGTGCACCTCCGTTAACCTTTCAAAACGATATCTCATTCAAACAAATTAAGTGTATCAGTGCCGAAACAGAAAGTCAATCGTAAATCCGAACATTAAAATCTTATCATTCTATATTTGTTCGCCTTAACTCTGTTTAAAAGCGTTTTCTCTTTCGTTTGTTATCTATTACTCCTGAAACTTTCATACTTTAACACGAAAAAGAACCCGTAGCCCGGGTTCTCCAGACAGTCATTTATATGCCGCTTGTATTCATCAGAACGATCCGCCAGCCGTCAGGATCTTCGATGGTCACGCCTTTTTCTTCCCAGTACGGATTTTCGGGTTCTTTTTCTTCATATCCCATCTGCTTTAACCTCGTGCTGATGCGAATGACCTCCTGAGAATCCGGGATGTAAAAGACAAGCAGGCTGTCGCCGTGCGGAACGGGCGCCGGATGAGACGCGCCCGTTTCTTCGGTAAATTCTAAATGATATTGCGTATGGGGCAGGCCGAACATGACGCCGCTGTAGCCTCTATGTCCGGAAAAGCTGCCGACCCTCTTCAGTCCGAGGCCCTCTTCATAAAACCTGATGATTTCTTTAAGCTGTCCGGTCGGCCGGGCAATCCGGATTTGCGCCGCTTGGAATTGCGGAAATGCAATTGTCATCATCATTCCTCCCTTGATGCCATTATATAAAAGCGCTTTCTTTTTATCGACTGCCGAACGGACGGCATCCTCTCATTCTTTCGGATGAAAAAAAGCCTCAAGACATTGCTTGAGGCTTTACGCACCTGCCGGAACACCGCCGTCATCAAAGCGTCTTTCCAGGTTTACGAACTTATTGTATTCCTTCACAAAAGCCAGTGAGACGGTGCCCACCGGGCCGTTACGCTGTTTGGCGATAATGATTTCGATGATGTTTTTGTTTTCGGATTCTTTATCATAGTAATCATCACGATACAGGAAGGCGACGATGTCGGCATCCTGCTCAATACTTCCTGACTCACGGATATCTGACATCATCGGACGTTTATCCTGCCGCTGCTCAACACCCCGGGAGAGCTGAGACAGGGCGATGACCGGAACTTCAAGCTCCCGTGCCAGCGATTTTAGCGCCCGTGAAATTTCCGATACCTCTTGCTGGCGGTTGTCACTTGAACGGCCGCTTCCCTGAATGAGCTGCAAGTAGTCAATTAAAATCATTCCCAATCCGTTTTCCTGCTTCAGCCGGCGGCATTTTGAACGGATTTCGCTGACGCGGATGCCTGGGGTGTCATCTATAAAGATACCGCTGTTTGACAGGCTTCCCATCGCCATCGTCAGCTTGCCCCAATCTTCTTCCGTCAGATTTCCCGTTCTGAGATTTTGGGCGTTAATATTCCCTTCGGCGCAGAGCATACGCATGACAAGCTGCTCGGCTCCCATCTCAAGACTGAATATCGCGACGCTCTCATCCGTTTTGGTGGCCACGTTTTGCGCAATATTTAAGGCGAACGCCGTTTTCCCCACGGACGGACGGGCTGCGACAATGATCAGATCATTTCGCTGAAAACCCGCCGTCATCCGGTCAAGCTCAATAAAGCCGGTCGGAATCCCGGTAATATCGCCTTTCCGGTTGTGAAGCTGCTCAATATTGTCATATGTTTGCACAAGCACATCTTTAATATTTTGGAAGGCGCCCGAGTTTTTTCGCTGCGCAACCTCCATAATCGTTTTTTCCGCATCGCTTAATAAATCTTCAACTTCATCCTCGCGCGTATACCCGTCCTGGGCGATCGAGGTCGCCGTTCTGATTAAACGGCGGAGAATTGATTTTTCCTCAACGATTTTCGCGTAATATTCTATATTAGCCGCTGTCGGAACGGAATTCGCGATATCCGTCAGGTAAGAAACGCCTCCCACCTCTTCTAACAAATCGGTATTCGCAAGCTCTGACGTTACCGTGATCAAATCAACCGGTTCGCCGCGGTCTCCGAGCACGAGCATGGCATTGTAAATTTTTTGATGTGACATTCTGTAGAAATCATCCGGAATCAACACTTCAGAAGCCAGTGTCAACGCAGACGGCTGTAAAAAAACAGCACCTAACACGGCCTGCTCAGCTTCTATGTTTTGCGGCGGCAGCCGATCATTCAGAAGGTCTGTCATGCTAAGCACCGTCCTCTCCTTAAAAAATATCCAAACCCCATTTTACCATTTCTCATGAAAAAGAATAGAAAAATATCACTTTCCCTGTATTTGTCAAGAGAGGGTTATGGGTTTTGCCGTTCCGAATGCCGGGAAACAAATAAACAAATCAAACCAGGAGGGAAGAAGGATGAAGACATATGCAGTAACACCAAGTATTGATGCAGACGGATGGTTTGTGAAGGCAGAAAATGTGGCGCCGACGGCTCTTTGTACATCAAAGGACGCGGCGATTGAAAAAGCGGAGCAGATGGCGAAAGAGAACAGCCCGGCTAAGCTTGTCATTTATGATCAGCATAAAAACATTGAAGAGGAACGTTCCTTTTAAGAAAAGCCTTCGCCCGCGCGAGGGCTTTTCTTATTCGATGAAGCGGATATGCAGCACCGTCTGCGCCATGAGATCAGCCGTTTTTTGATACAGATCCCATTCTTCACAGGCGGCGAATACTTTCATCATTTCCTGCAATGTCTGTTTCAGCATGATAAATTCGTCAATTGTCCGCAGTTCTGCGGCTTTTTTCTGATAATCAGCCAGCTTCAGCTGTAATAACATCAATGGCGATTGCATAAAAAACCTCCCCCATTCTGTTATAAAGCCAGGCTTATCAAACCTCCATTTCTTTGTCATATCCTCTTACGATAGAATTTTGATTTTAGTACAATAAAGAAACGGAAGGAGTGATCACATGAAACCGCTGCAAATTTCCGCTGAAACGGCGCAAAAGCTTGCAGAATCATTGAATATGCCGCTTGAAAGAATCATGCACATGCCTCAGCACATTCTGCTTGCCAAATTAGCCGAAGTCCAAAAAGAGAACGATCAAAAATAAAGGCTGTTCCCTCATATATATGTGCGGGAGGCGGAAGCAATGGCTTTCCGCCTCTTTTTCTTATAGGTAAATAAGGAATGACGGCCGGACAAGGCGAGATCCAAGCATAAGACCGGAAAAAAGGCTGGATATTCAAAACCCTGCCTCTTCACTTTGCCCTTAATCACTCATTTAAAAAAATGATTGATAAATACTGTCTATTTTTGAAATCATGTTTTCTTGGCGCAGATGCTGAGCGGCATAGGTCTTTGCTGCTTTTCCGAACTGTTCTCTGAGAGCTTGATCCGTAATCAGTCTTAAGAGGGCATCGGCAAGCTCCCGGATGCTGCCGGGCTGACAGATAAGGCCTGTTTTCTCATGCCGGATCATCTCAGGGATCCCCCCGCAGTCAGTTGCGACAATGGCCTGCCCCGAGAACATCGCCTCGATGATCGCTATGGGAAAATTATCATTCAATGTAGGCAGAACAAAAATAGACGATTCAGCCAAAAGCGCCGGCACATCACGCCGTTTTCCGAAGAAAAACACATTTGAAAGACCCAGTTTCCGTCTCTTCTCTTCAAGAAAACCCCGCATTTTCCCGTCTCCGATGATCCATATCTCGGCTCCGGATAAGTGCTGCCGGATTTGTGCGAGGGCGTCCAGCAGCACGTCATGTCCTTTTCGCTCTGTCAGACGGGAAACACACGCAATCACGAGCTTTTCAGTACGTTTTGGCTCGGGGGCATCCCGGATGTCAATGCCGGTATAAACAGTCGTCAGCTGTGTTTCTTTTGCACCGTACTCCAGAAGAGGTGCGTGAAAGGAGTCGCTGATGGTAATGATTTTATCCGAAGCCCGAATGCCCTGTCTTTCTATTTCAGAGAAGTATGCCTCTTCAATTGAGCCCTTTTGGATTTTATGAAACTTCATCCGGCTTTTCGTAAAATGTCCATGCGGCGTGAAGAAAAGAGGACGCCGATACGTTTGATTAAGGTGTCCCAGCAAAAATACCGCAAACAAATCCTGCGCATGAAACAGATCGTATTGCTCTAAATCCTTTTCCATCAAAAATCGTTGAAAGACATGTAAATAGCTGAGATTTTTGACGAGTTTTTCGTTTGCGGCGCCGTATCTGCCAAGAAGAAACACTCTGACTTCATCAGCGGCACGCGGAATATCTTCATGAAAAAAGGATGGCGGCATTTGAAGGGGCGAGATGACATCCGCCTGATGACCGGCGCGCTCAAAACCTGTCTTAACTGACGTGATATAGCTCGCCAATCCTCCGACATTCGGGTACTTGAGAAAAGTTGCGTACAAAATACGCAACGGCCTTTTTCTTTTGGGGGAGCTTTTTCTTTTCGCACAAAATGAATACAGCTCTTGTTCATCTTGATGGCCGATGCCATAAAATTGATCCATGACGCGCAATAAGGCAGGAGGCACCAGACTGCACGGCCTCCCGATCTCCTCTCTCAAACCCGCTCCCCCTCTCTCAAACCTATAAACCTAATTCCCGTCCCCATTGTGACACTTTGTCTGCATGATAGGGCAGCAGCTCTCCTCCCCGATTGTCGAATATTCTCCGCAATTGGGTATGAAGCCCTTTCTCAAGGGTTCTCTGCACATAAGCCATTTTATAAAGCGTCATAGGGGGCGTCTCAAAATGAATGCCCCGCTTTTTCATTTCTTTCGCATACACTTTTACGCAATACGTCCGAATGTCTTCTGCGTGGCGGCTCCAATCTTTTCTGAAGCCGAGCAGAATCTCAACCAGAACCGTCATATCGAACCATACCGGCGCGTATTTTGCTGATTCCCAATCGATGAATTGAATGTCCCACGGTTCATGGCCGGACGCGTCATGGGTGCAGATATTCTGCATATGAAGATCGCCATGTGTAATGGCCGAGCCGTTTTGTATCAATTCAGGGAAAAAATCCGGTCCTTTTTGCTCCAGCAAGTGAGAGATCTGCCGATAATGAGGCTTAACGATATCTTTTGTACGTTCATCTTTAAGGGCCCTATCCAATAATTCCGCTGTCTTTTTGATCTGCTTTTTACGCCCCTTCCTCATCGTTTCCGATTCATATACCGGGAGCCATGACCGCCATTTTCCATCAGAAATTTTCTTGTTTTCAAAGGTGCGGCTGTGCAGTTCTGCGACAGACGGAATAATATACTTGAAATGCTTAGGATGAAATGTAAGCTGACCCCTGATCTGGCTGACAAACTCCATAAATATCCATGTTTCATGATGACTTTCTTCTATAAGATAGATTTCCGGCAGCAAATTCCCTAAGACAGAACGGGCTTTACTGTATATATTAATCTCGACCGCGTTTTTTTCACGTGAAGATTTATACACCTTCAAAATCAGCGGCACGATCCCGGATTTCTTTTTCACAAGCAGTTTATAAATGGCGCTTCTGTCCGTTGATTTCAGACATGTGATGCCGTCCGGATTCACAGCCGCCTTTTCGCCAAGTGAATACGATAGTTTTTCGTCAATTTTCAGTTTCTGAAACGCAGCATACAAATGATCCTTTTCAACCATGCCGATCTTCCTTCCGCTTCCGTTTCCAGCTGTTTTTGAGATGGGACCAAGTGTTTCTGATAAACGGCATCGGGTCATTCCAAGCAAACAGGGCATATTCTTTTTTTCCTTTAAACCCTCTCCAAAAATGCCGGAACGTCATTTCTCCTCTTTTTCGTTTCTTCAAAAATGTTAAGAAGTAACGCACCTCATAAATCCAACTGATTCCTTCTTTTTGTTCGAGCTGAGGCTTTACATGTTGTCCGGTCAAATACAGATAGTACATGTAAACGAAATGAACGCCTGCAGGTTCCGTCAGGCTATGGCTGAGCCAAAAGCGCGGATTTATTTCTATAAACTTGTAAACATTGTCCCGTGGATCTTTTTTAAATTCCGCCATGCCTACTCCTTTCAGCTGAATCGCTTCAAAAAACGGCAGGGTCTTCTCAATTAATTCAGGAACCCGTTTGCTCACGACATGAGCCCCAGCGCCAAAATCAGCGGGAAATTGATGGTTTTTTTGCAGAGAAAACAAGCCCATTAACTTCATTTGGTCATCATAAAAAGTCGCCACTTTGTAAAAACATTGATTGTCTCCGGGAATGATCTCCTGCACGAGCAGTTCTCCATTTTCTCTGTAGGAGCTGAACTCCCTGCGCAATTGTGCGGCATCCTTCATCACTATTGCTTTTTTGTTTACTTTTTTTCTGTATTCATGGCCGGCCACCGGTTTTAAAATACACGGGAAGTCAATATTGGCGATGGCCTCTTCCAGTTCATCCTGATTGTTCGGAAAAAAGGTTTTCGGGCAGGGAATGTTGTGCTTCATCGCTAATTCATATGCTTTGCTTTTATCTAAAACCGTCTCTAACAGAGAGCGGCTCGGGAGCAAAAATAAAAAAAAACCGGCTAATGTGTCGCGGAATTTGGATATGAATCCCGCATAATCATCAGATCCTGCGTACAGAACCGGTTTTACTTGAAATCGCTTCCCGAAATCAGTCAGAAATGTCAGCAGTTCTTTCTCTTGTGTTAAAGGGCTGGGACAGACCCCGCAATCTGCCAATCTTGATTTTCCGATACGATAAGGTTCCTCCGTGTCAAACGCGTAAACATCTATTCCTCTTCGGGCCAGGCTTCGAATCATCCCGATCCCGTTTGCACTGAAATCAAGTACAACGGCCGCATGTTCGTGTTTCATCATTTCCCTCCGAGCTTGATGGTATTTTGATAAATGGACTCAATATTTCTTATCATCGTCTCGCTGCTTAAATGCTTCTCTGCGTAGGCCTTTGCATTTAAAGCAGCTTTTTTCCGCGCAGATTTGTTAGTGATAAAAAACGTTAAAGCCCGGGCAAGCGCCTCTGCATTTCCCGGCTCGACAATAAGCCCTGTTTTGTTATGGCGGATCAGATCCGGTATTCCCCCGCAATCGGTCGCGATGATAGCCGAGCCGCTGAACATCGCTTCGATAATCGAAATGGGCAGACTATCATTAATGGTCGGCAGTACGAATATGTCCGTCATATTCAAAATAGCGGGAACATCGTCTCTTTTTCCTAAAAAGGAGACCATTGATAGTTTCAGTTTTCGAGCCTGCTCCTCCAGGGCGCTCCTTGTCTCTCCGTCTCCTGCGATCAGCACTACTACATCATCAAGTACATCAGACGGAATTCGCGAGAGTGCCTCCAGCAAATACTTATGTCCCTTTCTCGGGCCTAATCTTGCAATACACGAGATGATAATCTTATTTTTCGGTAACTGGATTTTCTTTTTCCAGCCTGTTTTTGTATCGTAATCAATTCCCGTGACCACCGTTGTCATGTCTTTCTGTTCTGCTCCGAGCTTCATGAGCGGCCTGCGGAACGTATCGCTGATAATAATCAGGCGGTCTGCGTATTCAATGGCTTTCATCTCTAATGTTTTATAATAAATCTCTTCTACCGAGCCTTTTTTAAATATGTGGAATTTAAGTCTGTTGAAAGTAAACATGCCATGCGGTGTGAAAAATAAAGGTTTTTTATAGATTTGATTGAACCTGCCTAACATATTGGCTGTAAATAAATCTTGAGCGTGGAACACATCATATCTTTCCAAAGGAATCTTTTGAAGCATTTGCTCGTATACAAACATCAGCCGATTATTTCTCAAAATATGATCGTTATAATCCCCGTATCTGTCTTTAAAGAAATCTTTTAATTGCGGAACAACAGCCTCCCGCAATGCCTCTACCTGTGCGGAAGGAAACAGATTAGGTGATATGACATCCACCTTATGACCTCTTTTTCTCAGTCCTTCACTAAGCGTTTTAATATAGTTTGATAAACCGCCCGTGTGCGGGTAGTCCCAAAACGTGGCAATCAAAATGGATAACTTCTTCTTTTTCCTGTATACCGGCGGAATTTGATCTGCAAGTTTCATCTGTGTCTTTATGACTTTCTTTTTTTGCGGGCGCGTTTTGACCCCGTAGTAGCGGTCAAGCGTCTGGACCATATACGGATAGGGGACGGAAAATGTCTTGTTCATTTCCAGATCCTCCGCACCACTTCAAATGCTTCGGCGTATTCCACACCCGCTGTCATCCCTCTGACTCTTCCTAAATGTTTAACGCCTTCATATGAACGGGGATGAGGGTAATCCCTCATTTCTACGTCGTAGTGGTGAAGCGCCGCGAGTTTGGCGTCCATCGTGTCTGTGATATTGACGAAGTAATTGGGCTTGAAGAGTTTATCAGCCGTATTCCTCTCCCACTCGCTTGAAGACAGCGTTTCAAACGTAAGCAGTTCAATCGGCTTTTGATCCGGAAGAGGTCTGGCGGCTGTTAAAACTGCTTGGAATGTTTTCTGATGGTCCATATTGATATCGCCGTAATGATGAGTAAAGATTTTATCAGGCTGATAGACGCGAATGAGCTGTTCTAATTCTTTGACAAGCTTATGAAGAGGGATACATTCCAATTCTAAATTCGTATGCTCCAAAAAGATGACGTTCTCAATTCCAAGCTCTTGATTCGCACGTTCGCCTAATTGTTTAATATGATGAGCTTCTTCTTTTCTTCCTAATGCCGTAATAACGGAAATTACTTTATATCCTTCATTGATCAGCCGTTTTATGGTGCCCGCTGATCCCAATAGTTCATCATCAGGATGAGCGCCGATAACCATAATGTATTCTTCCATTTTTTCCACACTCCACCAAACAATTGTTACAAGTATCATATGACGACCCTAAAAAAAGGAAACTTACATGTGCGGATTTTCAGAAACTTACATGTGCAGCTGCCATTCCAGGTAACGTGACGGATTTAATTTTTTTATGGTGTCCAAAAACTCATCTGCCAGGCCGTATTGGTTCAATCCTTTTAATAGTTTTACAGGAAAGCGGGCAATAGCGGAAAAGGCTCTTTTATGATCGACGACTTTTAGATTACCGTGTTCGTTGATCAGAATGTGCCTGATTTCAGCGTCCCATCTGGTAAAACCGATTTTCTTTAAATCATCCAGCATATTTAAAATATCAGCCGCCAGTTTGTCGGAAATGGATTTTTCTGTTTTAATATGGCGGGCAAGGGAGGTGCCTTGAACATATTCCATCACAATATAACGATCTCCGTATTCATACAGTCTTGGAATCACCGGGGAACCTTGTCCGATTTGCAAAGCTGCCAATTCCTTCCCACATGTCTCTATTTCAAAGAAATACTTTAAGCATTTGTTGTGTGTTAAGCGATAGACTTCCCCGTCTTTTCCGTTCCCGATCAGCGGATAGTGTTCCAGCGTCTTTTTATTTTCCGGATCATTAAAATAGGTTTCAGAAAAAAATCGCATCATACCGACACATCCTTCGTTATGTTGTAATATCATATGCAATCGGATAAGCATCGGACATGAAACATTCTCATCATTTTCTTACGCCGCGTCTTATGCTGACATAAAAAAACCCGCCGGATCGGCGGGTTTTTCTATTATATATTACGCTTCTTCTTTTACGTGAACCTTCAGCACAGCCTGAACTTCAGGATGCAGCTTTACAGGAACGTTTGTATATCCCAGTGTGCGGATACCGTCTTGGAGTTCCAGTTTCCGCTTATCCACTTTAATCTTGTGCGACTTTTGCAGCGCTTCTGCAATCTGCTTGCTTGTGACAGATCCGAACAGGCGGCCGCCTTCACCGGATTTGGCACTCAGCTCAACAGTCAGCTGTTCAAGCGTTTCTTTTAAATCTTTCGCTCTTTCAAGCTCTGCAATCGCTTCTTTTTTCTCTTTTTCTTTCTGTCCGTTCAATGCGCTGATGTTTGTCGCATTTGCTTCGACAGCGAGGCCTTTTTTAATGAGAAAGTTATGTGCATAACCGTCTGCTACGTTTTTCATTTCGCCTTTTTTCCCTTTACCTTTTACATCTTGTAAGAAAATAACCTTCATCTCTGAACGCCTCCCTCAAAATATTCATCAATGGCTTCCTTCAGCCGGACAAGCGCTTCTGAAACAGAAATGCCTGATAACTGGGTTGCCGCATTGGTTAAATGCCCTCCGCCGTCCAGCGCCTCCATAATAATCTGCACATTGACCTCGCCAAGCGATCTCGCACTGATGCACACCGTATGCTCATCCCGTCTGGCTACGGCAAATGAAGCTTCCACTTCACTCATCGACAAGAGGGAATCAGCAGCCTGCGCAATCAGCACTTGGTCAAAGTACTCCTCTTCATTTTCAGGAAGAGAAGCAATCGCGATATTTTCTTTATAAAGAGCTGTATGCTGGATCAGCTTCGCCCGCTTAATATAAGAACCGACTGATTCTTTGAGGACTTTCTGCACCAGAACCGTGTCTGCGCCTTTCGCTCTCAAATAAGAAGCGGCGTCGAACGTCCGCGAGCCCGTGCGAAGGGAAAAGCTCTTCGTATCCACTATTATACCAGCTAACAGGGCTGTCGCTTCAATCATATTGATTTTGAGCCGCTTCGGCTGGTACTCAAGTAGCTCCGTCACGAGTTCTGCGGTGGATGAAGCGTATGGCTCCATATAAACGAGCAGCGGGTCTTTAATAAATTCCTCGCCTCTTCGGTGATGGTCAATCACAACGATGTGCTCGATTTTGTTCACGAGACGCTCTTCCATCACAAAGGACGGTTTATGTGTATCCACGACGACAAGCAGCGTGTCATCATTTGAAATTTCCATCGCCTCTTCCGGCGTGATAAACCGCGACCACAGCTCTTCATATTTTTTAATTTCTTCAATCAGGCGCTGAACACTTGATCCGATCTGATTCGGATCAATGACGATGTAGCCTTCCTTGCCGTTGGCCTGCGCCACCTTTAATATTCCGATTGCGGCTCCGACTGCGTCCATATCAGGAAATTTGTGACCCATAATAATGACATTGCTGCTTTCTGAGACAATTTCCTTGAGCGCGTGGGAAATCACCCGGGCGCGCACCCTTGTGCGCTTCTCCATCGGATTCGTTTTGCCGCCGTAAAATTTCACCTTGCCGTTCGGCATTTTGATCGCCACTTGGTCGCCTCCGCGGCCGAGAGCCAAATCGAGGCTGGACTGCGCCAGATCTCCAAGCTCCTTCAAGGAAGAAACCGATGCGCCGATCCCGATGCTGAGGGTCAAAGATACAGTGTGAACGGATGTTTTTTCACGGATTTCATCCAAAATCGAAAATTTCGCGTTTTCAAGCTCCGTTAATATGTGTTCATTTAACACAGCGATAAACCGTTCCGAGGACGTCCGCTTCAGGAAAATGCCGTACTCTTGCGCCCACGCATTTAATAATGAGGTGACCTGGCTGTTCATCGTGCTTCTCGTCTGGTCATCCAGCCCCTGTGTGACATCATCGTAGTTATCTAAAAAGACATATGCCAGCACGGTTCTCTCATTTTCGTACTGCTTTTCAATCTGAATCTGTTCCGTCACATCAAAGAAATAAAGCAGGCGCTCATCTCTTTTAATCACCACTTTAAACTTCCGCTCATTCAAGGTGATCGTTTCCGAATCGACCTCCTGCTTGATCAGCGGCACGACGGCCTCACATGTGTCATACAGCGAGCGCCCGACGAGCGTGCTTTCATTAAAGCAGGAAGACAAAAACGGATTCGCCCACTCAATGTAATATTGATCATTAAACAGCATAATCCCGATAGGCATTTCCATTAATGCCTCTTCGCCTACTTTTTTCAATCTATAGGATAGCGTGGAAATATAATTGTCAATTTCTCTTCTGATCAAAGAATCCGCACGCTTAATGAAAAACAAGATCACGGCGAGCAGCACAACCCCGACGGCTCCTATCAGCCAGTTAAAGTAAATGCTGATGAGGATTACGATGATTGACAATGCAATCAATGCATAGATGGGATACCGAAACAACGGCTTTTCATAAAAACTAGGCATTTCTATCAACTCCCCACCTGTAAGTCACACTCAATTTCGCGTCACCTTATTTCTTATGTTAAAGCCTATGTCAATGATGCCTAAGAGGAGATACACGGACATGATGAGCGGAAAAAGCACACCCAGCACAATCGCTAATACAGGAACGGCTTTTGGCATCTCCATCTCATGGCAATAGAAAAAAATAAACGCTAATCCTTGAATACAAATCAGCAAGCTGAGAATATGTCCCCCATTCAATGAAACCGAATACATCATATGCCCTTTTTCTAAATGCAGAAACCCTAATATCGTCACAACAAAGTACAAAATAACAACGACTTGCGGGAGTCTGAGCTCTCTAAAAGGCTTCATCTTCGGAAGATCAGGGAAAAACCGCCTTAAAAACGGCCTTGCCATAGCATAACTGAGGAAAGCAGAAACAATGCTGGTCAATATAAGCGCAGTCGGAAAAAGATATTGAAGCGTGCTCAGCTGACTTTCCATCAGCTTGGTCTGCTTCCCGAACTGATCTCCGTAACCCAGCTGTTTTGACATGGTTTCTGCTAAAGACAGCGACTCTCGAAGCTGGGACATAGTGTTATCAACCACGTTCATATTAAGAAACACGATGCTGAACACAAAAATAACGACACCGCACAGCATACACGCAATGGCGCCGGCCGCAACCGCATAACCGGGCTGTTTCTTTTTAAAGTAATATCCCATAGCGACCCCCGTACAGGCCGCCGTAAACGCGCCTGTAAGCCCGGCAAACGAACTCACAATAAAACTGACCGGGAGGCTGGCAAGGCCCATCCATATCCCCGGCTTCAGACCGTGCCGAATGGTGTAAAGAATGATCGGCAACGGCAAAGCAAAGAGAAGAATCGCCCCCAGTAAAGGGAGATACACGACCAAAAGGGAAATGATTGCAAAAATACTGATCAAAATGGCGCCTTCTATTAGAGCCCTTGTATTCTTCACTTACTCACCTCAAACCTTGTATCATTCAGAACATACGAATAGAAAAGAGCAGCTTAGACGACTGCTCTTTTGACGCCGCAATGTCTCTTCCAAGACCTGAATTTTCCATAAACTCTCCAAAATACACGTATTTATTCTAACATAAGTCAAAATCGTAAGTAAAATGAGCGCAGACGGCTCCAATGTTCCATGTGAAACATGAAAACAGACAAACGGACATCCTAGTGAAAGAATGCCCGTTGTATCAATGATCCTGATCGTCCATGAAACCAGAAGTATCTCTGTTTTTCTTTTTGGTTTTCCGTACAAATAACAAGACGATAACGATAAGTAAGAGAGTGGTTGCCTGTAAAACACCGCTGCTGAAAAGGAAGAAGTTCTTTATCATGTCCCACATATAGTTTCACCTCTGTTTCGTATTTCCTTTACATTGAGTTTCCCTTTCTGGAAACTTCAAAACATCAGGAACAACATCAGGACCGGGGCATATGCTGATAGTGAAAATGAAGGATAAAGGAGATTCTCACACCATGACTGAGCGGAGAACATTAGCATGGCATGAAACGTTAGAACTGCACGAGTTAGTGGCTTTCCAGGCAAACGGGCTTGTGAAATTAAAAAGAACGGAACGTGAAGTAAGCGATGCCAGATTAAAACAGCTTTACAGATTTTCCATCCACTCGCTGGAACAAAATCTGCGTGAACTGCTTCCCTTCTTCCCTGAAGCCCCCGGCTTTCGTGAAGATGAGACAGAAGAGCGGGCTGATTCCTCCTTTTATAGCGGCGGCCTGCTGAGCATGGCCAAAACATCTGTCCGCAATTACGCCGGAGCCATTACAGAAACGGCCACACCTCAATTAAGAATCGTCTTCGTTAGGCACTTAAACGCGGCCATCAAGTGGCACCAAATGGTCTTTGAGTATATGGAAGAACGCGGTCAATATCCGGCTTATAACTTGAGCGAATTGCTGAAAAACGACGTCCGCAACGCCAGAAAAGCCATTGCGATGAAATAAAAAAAAGCAGCAGGGAATCTCATCCTTTGCTGCTTCTTATTTTTGAGCGGACTGATCTTGAGCCGACGTTTTTTCCCGGTATGATTCGAGAAATTCCCGGTTGGCGTCTCCCCATTTCTTCATTTGCAGCACGATCGGTTCAAGCGACCTGCCGAATTCTGTGAGTGAATACTCAACCTTTGGGGGCACCTGCTGATACACTTCACGATGCACGATGCCATCCGCCTCCAGCTCCCGAAGCTGAAGCGTGAGCATACGCTGCGTAATACTGGGACAGATGCGCCGAAACTCATTAAACCGCTTTTTTCCGCTGATCATATGATAAAACAAAATACCCTTCCACTTTCCGCCGATAACGGAAAGTGTCAGCTCAACCGGGCAACCTTCTTTATTCGGATATATGTTCATAATTCATCCTCCATAGTACCTTTTTTGATACTACATGCTGATTAGCATCTGACTTACCCAGTATTTTACTCGCAATCTGCTCCCACTCTCAACAAAAATGCTTCTTTTTCACATCAATTTTTAAGGTTTTGAAGATTACACCCTCCGCAAGACGTGTTAAACTATAAAAAGATTGTTTACACTACAAAAAAGGACAAGGAGTTATTATGGAAAAAATTCTTATTTTCGGACATCAAAACCCAGACACAGATACCATTTGCTCTGCCATTGCCTACGCTGATCTAAAAAATAAACTCGGCTTCAATGCTGAGCCTGTCCGCCTAGGACAAGTCAACGGCGAAACACAATACGCTCTTGATTATTTCAAGCAGGAGAGCCCGCGTCTCGTGGAAACAGCCGCAAACGAAGTAAACGGCGTCATCCTTGTTGACCACAATGAACGCCAGCAAAGCATCAAGGATATTGAAGACGTTCAGGTTCTTGAAGTCATTGACCATCACCGTATCGCCAACTTCGAAACGGCGGAACCTCTTTACTATCGTGCAGAACCGGTCGGCTGTACGGCTACGATCTTAAACAAAATGTACAAAGAAAATAACGTGAAAATCGAGAAAGAAATTGCCGGTCTTATGCTGTCAGCGATTATTTCCGACTCACTTTTATTTAAATCTCCGACTTGCACAGAGCAGGATATCGCAGCGGCAAAAGAGCTTGCTGAAATTGCCGGCGTAGATGCGGAAGAGTACGGCTTAAACATGCTGAAAGCAGGCGCAGACTTAAGCAAAAAAACGGTGGAAGAGCTGATTTCCCTTGATGCGAAAGAGTTCACGCTCGGCAGCAAAAAAGTCGAAATCGCCCAAGTCAACACAGTTGATATTGAAGATGTCAAAAAGCGTCAACCGGAATTAGAAGCGGCCCTTTCAAAAGTCATTGCTGAGAAAAACCTTGATCTGTTCCTTCTCGTGATTACGGACATTTTGGAAAACGATTCCCTTGCGCTTGCCATCGGCGATCAGGCGTCAAAAGTGGAAAAAGCATTCAATGTCACTTTAGAAAACAACACGGCTCTTTTAAAAGGCGTCGTATCCAGAAAGAAACAAGTCGTTCCTGTTTTAACAGACGCGATTGCAGAATAACCAAAACGCCCCGGGAACCCGCCGGGGTGTTTTTTTTACGACCTTTTTTGTAAGCGCTCACCAAAAAAATCGCTTTGACGCGTTTTGATATGTAATATATAATATATCACATGAAAGGCGTTTTCTATTAATTGTAAATCAATACAGCAAAGGGGGGTTCTACACTGGAGAAACACGCTGCTCTTTCCTATTCACGAACAACAGGAATTTGGCTTGTGCTTACAGGAGCTATCTTATGGGGGGTCTCAGGAACAGTTGCCCAGTATCTGTTTCAGGACCGCCATTTTAATACAGAATGGCTGACCTCTGTACGGCTGCTGCTTTCAGGGGCGCTTCTGCTCGGAATCGCGTACCGCAAAGAAAAAGGACGCATATGGGCTGTTTGGAAAGACAGACGGGACAGGGTTCCTCTTCTTTTATTCGGGATTTTCGGAATGTTAGGCGTTCAATACACCTATTTCGCGGCAATTGAGTACGGCAATGCGGCTACCGCTACCGTTCTTCAATATTTAGGGCCTGCCCTTATTACATGCTTTTTAGCGATTCGCGCAAAGAGAATGCCTTCAGGAAAAGAACTGCTCGCTGTCTTATTAGCGGCTGCAGGCACATTTATTTTGGTCACGCACGGGAATGCCGGCAGCCTATCCATTTCCGGCCTGGCCGTCTTTTGGGGTATCAGCTCAGCCTTTGCACTGGCGTTTTACACTCTTCAGCCGCATCGGCTTTTGAAGAAATGGGGATCGGCCATTATTGTCGGATGGGGCATGCTGATCGGCGGAGCCGCTCTCAGCTTAGTCCGGCCGCCTTGGAAGTTTGAAGGCCAATGGTCATTATCCGCATATGCGGCGATTGTATTTATCATCATTTTCGGAACGATTATCGCTTTTTATTGCTACTTGGAAAGCCTGAAATATCTGAGTGCCTCTGAAACCAGCCTGTTCGCCTGTGCGGAGCCGCTGTCGGCAGCTTTTTTAGCGGTGATCTGGCTGCATGTTCCCTTCGGACTATCAGAATGGCTGGGTACTTTATTGATTTTAGCCACCATCGCTTTATTATCTATCAAGAAAAAATAACCTCTCTTTTTTAGAGAGGTTTTTTCCTAGGCCTAGAGCACCCCTTAGTCTTAATTACCCATATATTAAAGGGTCTTTTTTCATTTTACTATCTTCCAAAAGAGGAAATTAGACCAGTTGTCAATAGATTCAGAGTCGAATAGAATGATGTCGACAAGTAAATCACGCAGGATTGTTACTGATAAAGCAGGCAAGACCTAAAATGTGTTAAGGGCAAAGTGTATTCTTTGGCGTCACCCCTGGCATATTTTAGGTCTTTTTTTCTGTAACAAACCTGCCATCCATGAATGCGGGAGGATCGAATCGGCAGATCGCAACAAAGTACATACAAAAGGAGACATGGACATGAACATCAAAAAATTTGCAAAACGAGCCACAGTTCTAACTTTTACGACTGCACTTCTGGCAGGGGGAGCGACTCAAGCCTTCGCGAAAGAAAATACCCAAAAACCTTACAAAGAAACGTACGGCGTCTCTCATATCACACGCCATGATATGCTGCAGATCCCTAAACAGCAGCAAAACGAAAAATACCAAGTGCCTCAATTCGATCAATCAACGATTAAAAATATTGAATCTGCAAAAGGACTGGATGTGTGGGACAGCTGGCCGCTCCAAAACGCTGACGGAACAGTAGCTGAATACAACGGCTATCACGTCGTGTTTGCTCTTGCTGGAAGCCCGAAAGACGCTGATGACACATCAATCTACATGTTTTATCAAAAGGTCGGCGACAACTCGATCGACAGCTGGAAAAACGCGGGCCGTGTCTTTAAAGACAGCGATAAGTTCGACGCCAACGATGAAATCCTGAAAGATCAGACACAAGAATGGTCCGGTTCTGCCACCCTTACTTCTGACGGAAAAATCCGTTTATTCTACACTGACTTTTCCGGTAAACATTACGGCAAACAAAGTATTACAACGGCGC
The DNA here is from genome assembly GCF_059831465.1 of Bacillus sp. 5RYD7K. NCBI lineage: Bacteria > Bacillati > Bacillota > Bacilli > Caryophanales > Bacillaceae > Bacillus > Bacillus sp. 5RYD7K. The sequence goes on along the minus strand of NZ_CP191200.1, from coordinate 892,367 downwards.
AGGTAAATGTGTCAAAATCTGACAGCGCGCTCAACATCAACGGAGTGGAAGACCACAAAACGATTTTTGACGGCGACGGAAAAACATATCAGAACGTTCAGCAGTTTATCGATGAAGGCAACTATACATCCGGCGACAACCATACGCTGAGAGACCCTCACTACGTTGAAGACAAAGGCCATAAATACCTTGTATTCGAAGCCAACACAGGAACAGATAACGGATACCAAGGCGAAGAATCTTTATTTAACAAAGCGTACTACGGCGGCAGCACGAACTTCTTCCGTAAAGAAAGCCAGAAGCTTCAGCAGAGTGCTAAAAAACGCGATGCTGAATTAGCGAACGGCGCCCTCGGTATGATAGAGTTAAATAATGACTACACATTGAAAAAAGTCATGAAGCCGCTGATCACTTCAAACACGGTAACTGATGAAATCGAGCGCGCGAACGTTTTCAAAATGAACGGCAAATGGTACTTGTTCACTGATTCACGCGGTTCAAAAATGACGATCGACGGTATTAATTCAAACGATATTTACATGCTTGGTTATGTATCAAACTCTTTAACAGGTCCTTACAAGCCGCTGAACAAATCAGGTCTTGTACTGCAAATGGGTCTTGATCCTAACGATGTGACATTCACATACTCTCACTTCGCAGTGCCTCAAGCCAAAGGCAACAATGTCGTGATCACAAGCTACATGACAAACAGAGGCTTCTTTGAGGATAAAAAGGCAACTTTTGCGCCAAGCTTCTTAATGAACATCAAAGGTCAGAAAACATCCGTTGTCAAAAACAGTATCCTTGAACAAGGACAGCTTACGGTTAACAACTAATCATAATAAAAAGAAAATGCCGATATTTCATTGGCATTTTCTTTTATTTCTAAACAAGATGGTGAATTCAATCATGGCACGAAAATGGCCCATTGCAATATTGATCATTCTGGGTGCGTTCCTGTTTGTCGGCTTACTGCCGGACGAAAGCAACAATTCCTCTAAAACAAACACGAAGAATAAACCGGATTACCGGGCGGCATATCATTTCACAACCCCGGACAAATGGAAAAACGACCCTCAAAAACCCGTTTTTTTCGATGGGAAATATCATTACTATTATCTTTATAATCGGGATTATCCGAACGGCAACGGCACAGAATGGCGGCACGCTGTATCAGAGGACTTGGTGCACTGGACGGACGAAGGCACGGCTATTCCGAAATACACCAACCCAAACGGCGATATATGGTCCGGTTCTGTCGTCATTGATAAACACAACACGGCAGGCTTCGGCAAAAACGCACTGGTCGCCATTACAACGCAGCCGACGGCCAAAACCGAAGCACAAGAACAATATTTATGGTACAGCACGGATAAAGGAAAAACATTTACATCCTATAGTGATCAGCCCGTCATGAAAAACCCTGGCACTAAAGATTTCCGGGACCCGAAGGTGATTTGGGATGAACAGGATAATAAATGGGTGATGGCCATGGCCGAGGGCGAAAAAATCGGCTTTTATGAATCACCCGATTTAAAGAATTGGCATTACACGGGCGGTTTTATTACCCAGCAGATCGGCCTCATCGAATGCCCTGACCTTTATATGATGCGTGCAGATGACGGAACGGCCAAGTGGATTCTCGGCGCAAGCGCAAACGGCAAACCTCAGGGCAAACCGAATACGTACGCTTATTGGACCGGAAACTTTGACGGAAAAGAATTTACTGCCGATCAAGCGGAACCGCAATGGCTCGATTACGGGTTTGACTGGTACGGCGGCGTCACATTTGAGGACGGCAATAGCAAAGATCCGCTGACAAAACGCTATGCGCTGGCATGGATGAACAATTGGGATTATCCGAATGAAACTCCGACACTAAAGAACGGCTTTAACGGCACGGATTCTATCGTTCGTGAAATCCGCCTTCAGCAGCAGGATGGCGGCACCTACAGCCTGATGTCAGAGCCGGTTGAAGCATTGAACCAATTAACCTCTTCAACGGACGGCGCTGAAGACAAACAGGTGAACGGTTCTGAAACGTTGCCGATCAAGGGTGATACGTATCAGCTTGATATGGATATCTCTTGGTCTGATATCAAAAATGCAGGCGTCAGACTCAGAGAATCAGCAGACCAAAAGCGGCATATTGATGTCGGTATTTCAGCAGAAGACGGCTGTGCCTATGTGAACAGATCATTTACAGATCAGCCTGATAAAACCGGGACATATACTGAAAGCAAAGCGCCATTTGACGGAAAAAAAGGGCGCGTTCATCTGAAAATTCTCGTGGATAAAACGAGTATTGAAGTATTTGCAGATGACGGAAAAACCGTTCTCACAAATGAAGTGTTTCCAAAACCAGAAGATCAGGGAATCACTCTCTATTCTGAAGGCGGTTCCGCTGACTTTCAGCATATTGAGATAAAGCATCTCGGTTCAATTCATCCTTAGATCTCTCTTCATTTCTAACCGGCGTTCAGACTGTGTTAAAATGCTTGTATGTATACTACGATTCATGAGGTGTTCCATTGGATAATCAAAACAAAGAACCTGTGCTGAAAAGAACCATCATGCGGGACGAAGTGTATCACACGCTCAGAAACTGGATCATAACGGGCAGGCTCAAACCTGAAACAAAGTTAAAGGACAAGGAACTGTCGGAAACATTGGGAATCAGCCGCACTCCGATACGGGAAGCCTTATTGCGCTTAGAAGATGACGGCTTGGTCATGACAAAGGCAAACAGATGGACGCTTGTCGCTCCGATTGAGTTAAAAGAAGCGGAAAACTTGTATTCCATTGTCTGGACGCTTGAAAAACTCGCGCTGCAGCAAGCCCTCCCGCATATGGACGCTGCAGTGATTCAGGAATTGAAACAGCTTAATGAAGAGTTGCTTCAAACGGTGAAGGCCGGCGATAAAATGGCCATTCTGGAAGCGGATAATGCATTTCACCATCGCATCATTCTGCTTACAGACAATGCCGAACTCTGCAAATTGCTTGCGGGCCTGAAGGTGAAAATCCAGAGAATGGAGATCCGCTATTTCAGCGAAGATGATGCATTGACCAGATCATACAATGAACACGCTGCTATCATTCACGCATTAGAACAGCAGGATGACGCCGCTGCCCTTGCAGCGCTTGAAGCGAATTGGAAAAACAGTTTAGAACGTCTGCAGAACATGTCTTAGCAAACGAAAAAGCCAAATCATGTGATTTGGCTTTTTACGGATATAACAAGGCAGCCGACTTGGCTGTCTTGTTTACTTTTTATTTATATATAAATAAATACCGTAATCCGTCGGCACAGAAGCATACCCCATCTGTCTGAGCATGGCTGTTATATTCCCGCGATGATACGTTCCGTGGTTCACAACATGGAGAATCATATCGGCCGTCGTGGTTTTCATGATGTCACCTGACGGATGCTCTATTTCAAGGGAGAGATTGATATTTTCCTCCTTTTGCAAAAAAAGTTGATATCGGTCTGATAATTCCAAAAATAGATCTTCCAGCTCTTCTATCTCTTTAGACAAGATGTCCTCTTTTTGCTGTTCAGCTGATTTCAGCGTATCCTCCAGACGCTCTCCGGAGAACACATCATACCACCCCTTATCCGACAGATACACATGAGTCAATACACCGGCTATCGACGGAAAGACACTTTGAATCTCTTTACGGTACACATCCTCCGGAAGCTCTTTAAGCCGGGTGAATATTTGCTGATTTGCCCAAAGATGATAATCATACAATTGCAGTGCCAGATGTCCCACAATACCCTCTCCTCTCTCGATACAGAACGTACGTTCCTCATTATACCACGCTACATGCGGCTCTGTACCGTTTTCTTCATTTGCAGCTGAGAAAACCCGATAAAGGCTGAAAATAATAAAAGAATCCCCGCGCTTATATAAATAAACCGCACGCCGAATACATCCGAGATCATCCCTGTCCCGATAATGGAAAACATAAAAATGAACTGAACTAATGCTGATCTCGCCGCTAAAATATTGACTCGTGTCTGTTCGGTCGTGATGTTTTGAAGAAAGGTTTCCTGCGTCAGATCTCTTAATACACAAGCCGGCCCCATACACAGCACCAGAAAAAGGGCCAGAACAGCACTGCTGGTCAATCCATAAATAAAAGTGAGCATTCCATATGCCAAGGCTCCCGTCAGCATAAGCGGAATGAGGCTGCGCTGAAACTTACCGGATAACCTATAGATGATCAAGCCGCCGATCATCGTCCCTGCATAATAGGCTCCGTTCACATATCCCCACCACGCTTCTCCTTTTTGAAGGACGTCATGCACATAAGTTAAGGACACAGATCCGATCCATATCATGCCTGCCCACGATTCGATCACATCCATCACCATAAGGGCCCGCAGCTGTTTCTGCTGAAATAAATACACCCAGCCGCTTGCCGCATCTGCAAAAAGTGAACGTTCCCTGACTGCTGCCGCCGCACAGATGCGTACTTGAAGAAACAGAATGATGCCCAAAACCGAAGAAACCAGTAACATGACAGTGATGATTATTGTATAGCTTTCTCCCAAAAACGCGATGATGACGCCGCCCAGAGACCATCCGGCAAACTGAACGGTCTGATCCGCCGCAGATAATAAGCCGTTCGCCTTCGCCCTTTGATCAGGAGGAATGATTTCTCCAATCAGCGCGCTTTTTATCGGAGCGAACCAGCCGTTGCAAAAAGAAATCCCTCCAATCAGACAAAACAGCAGAAAAAAGAAAGCGGATAAACCGGTTTGGATCACATAAAACAAACAGACTAACAGTGTCACCTGTATCAATTGAGAACCGATTAACAAAGACCGAAGCGCAAACCGGGCGGTGATCAGCGGCAAAACGGCGCTTCCCAATACGCGAAAGACAATGCTGACGAACGTCATGAGAGAAGCCGCCGCCGTCGAACCGGTTTTTGTAAACAAAAACAAGATAACAGCCATTGTATAAAGTGAAAACCCTAAATTGATAGCGGTCTGGCTGTATAAAATAGAGTAATACGCCCTCTTCAAATTCATCTTCTGCAACCCCGCTCCCTGATTCCGATCAGCTCTCTTAAAAAACAGAGTTCACTCCATCTATTAGTCTTTATGAGCAGAAAGGAAACTTTCAGCAAAAAATAATGAAACACTCTGGCTCATAGCACAACGAAGGATACCAATAGAAAAAACCGAGATTTTCGGTTGTGTACATATATGCCATTGCCATACTGGCACCTGCCCCTTATGATGTATAATGCATAATAAATATATCTATAATGCCTATAAGTAATAAAATGAAAGAGGTGACATTGATGGAATGGGAACAGCTTGAATATTTCCAAACGCTCGCACAAACTGAGCATGTCACAAAAGCCGCAAAGCTATTGTCCATCTCACAGCCAGCACTCTCCCGCTCAATTTCCCGATTGGAAAACCACTTAGGCGTCCCGCTGTTTGACAGACAGGGCCGTTCGATTACATTGAACAAATACGGAGCAATGTTTTTAAAACGGGTTCAGACCATGATGAAAGAGTATACTGACGGCCGAGAGGAAATTCAGGCTTTATTGCAGCCGGATCAAGGAGAAGTATCTCTTGGATTTTTACATACACTCGGGACAGCCATCGTTCCGGATGTCATCAAGACCTTTCAGCAAAAACACCCCGGGATCAGCATTACATTAAGACAAAACCATTCCTATTGGCTGCTCGATCAGCTGAAAGAAGGTAAGCTTGATCTCTGCCTTCTCGCATCCACTAAACCCGAAAAGTCGATTCGATGGGTGCAATTATGGAGTGAGGAACTCTTTTTATATGTACCGAAAGGACATCGGCTGGCGCATCGTGAAACCGTCACCCTGGACGAACTCGCCGAAGAACCTTTTATATTGCTGAAAGAGGGGTATGCGCTCCGTATGACGGCTGATCAGCTATTTGAACAGGCAGATATCCATCCGAAGATTATGTTCGAAAGTGAAGAGGCGGCAACTGCGGCCGGCTTCACGGCCTCCGGTCTCGGCGTTTCCATTCTGCCTGATTTAAAAGGCTTGGATCAAAGCAACCTCTCAAAAATACGCATCAGCTGGCCAAAATGCCAGCGCGTGATCGGCCTCGCCTGGATAGAAGGCAGATTTTTATCTCCTGTTGCTGAAACGTTCAAACAGCATGTGATTGAACATTTCGGCTGAACAATGCCGTCCTGACGAAAAAAAGCCGACGCTTGGACGCATCGGCTTTCAAATTTACCTAAACATTATTTATCACCAAACGACTCAAGAACAAGCGACACAAAAGCCTCGGCGGCCGGAAGCTGCCATTTTTTCTTTTTGACCAGCATATGAGAGTAAAGCCGCTCGAACGGCTCCGACTGCTGAAGAATTTTCAGCTTCCCCGCCTTTACCTCTTCTTTTACCGTGATATAAGGTAAAACAGAGAAACCGATTCCGCTCATCACCGTCTGCTTAATGGCCTCTATACTCCACAATTCCATTATTTGCAAATGACTGATATCATGTTTGACGAGAAACCTTTCAAACATGGTCCGGTAGCTGCATCCTTCTTCATTTGTAATAAAAAAGTTTTTGCCGCTTTGTTGATAATCGTCAAAATGATCCGGTGCGTCACTGCCTGCCACGAGGACGATGCGTTCCTCCAATAAGGAATGATGAATGCATTTTTCAATTTGTATCTCCGGATAAACCATAAATGCAATATCCACACGGCCGCTTAACAATTCCACCTGATTCTGTCCGCATGTTCCGTTGCTCAATATGATACTGACGTTCGGATACTTCATGGAATATTCCCTGATAATCGGCCCCAGCCTGGAGATGGTCAAAGACTCCGGCGCCGCAATTTTTAAAACGCCTTTAATCTCGTGAATGCTTTGCATATTTTTGATCTTGTCATGGGCGGAAAGTAAATCCTCGGCTAACGGAATCAGCTCTCTTCCTAAAGGCGTCAGCTTCAAACGTCTTTTTTCGTACGTAAATAACGCTCCGCCGATCTCCTGTTCAAGCGCTTGAATATGAGTCGTAATCGTCGACTGCGTATAACCCAGCTTTGCCGCCGCCCCTGTATAGCTTCCCTTATCTACAATGGTCTGAAATGTAATCAGATGTCTGATCTCCATATGAATTCACCTCTAAGATGTATCGAAAAAATCAATAATGCGATTTTGTTTTTCAATTTTATTTATACCTATTCTTATCATACAATAAAAAACGGCTCCATCACATTAGCAAATGAAGGTGATTTAATGAGTATCATAGCTTTTCTTTCTTATGTCCTGATGACATCTATTACGCCCGGGCCGAGCAATATTTTAATGATGAATGAAGCGCGCAGAGCCGGCTTTATCGGGTCATGGCGTTTTAATGGCGGCATCCTGACGGGATTTGCAGCACTCGGCATTCTCAGCGGTCTGTTCACAATGAGTGTTTATCATTGGATTCCCGTCGTGGAACCTTACTTTAAAATCGCCGGAGCTGTCTATTTGCTCTATTTGGCTTGGCAGATCTCTCTGCCCAAAACATCCAAAGGCGATTCTGAAAAAACACGATCGTCTTTTCTATCGGGATTTCTGTTTCAAATGATCAATATAAAGAGTATTTTATTCTTTTTAACCTTAATGAGCGCTTTTATATTGCCATTTCAGCACACGTATCCATTGATTGCTTTCTGGCTCGCGTCGGCTATTCTCCTGGGCTGGGCGGCTTTACTGCTCTGGTCGGCGTTCGGCTCTGTTTTTAAACATCTCTTTGAGAAACACGATAAAGCGTTTCGAATCGTGATGTGTCTGCTGCTCATCTATTCTGCGGTAAGCATTTATCTGTAATTCAAAAAAGATAAACGCCTATTGGTGTTTATCTTTTTTTCGTTTCATCAATAATCCCAGCCAGACTGAAACGGCGGCTGAAACGGCAGAAAGCGCCGTGATCATGGTGACAATGCCGCCCCAGCCGAATTGGTGATAGAAAGCGCCGCTTGCAGTCCCCCCGATGCTCCCTCCCACATAATAGGAAAACAAATATAAGGCTGCGGCCTGTGCCTTATCGCGTACTGCCAGTTCGCCAACCCAGCTGCTGGAGATCGAATGGCCCGCAAAAAAGCCGAATGTGAAAATCGCAACTCCTAAAATCATGATCCCTATATCAGCAGATAAAGTAATGCAGACACCAATCATGACAATCACCAATGAGAGTGTAAGAATTCTCCTTTTACCATATTTGTCTGCTAACATGCCCATCCACGTTGAACTGAACGTTCCGACAAGGTATACGAGAAAAATAAATCCGACTGCCGTTTGGCTTAGTGAATAAGGCGGCTTCATCAATTGAAAACCGATATAGTTATATAAAGATACAAAGCCGGCTTCCAGTAAAAAACCGATGATCAAAAGGCAGCCGAAACCGGGCGTCCTGTATTGAAGGTAAAATGAGGTGAAAATGTCGTTTCTTTTATATATCCGGGACGTAAAATGAGAAGAAGCAGGAAGGGTCGTCCAGAAGATAATGCTTGCCAGCAAACTGATGAGACCGATCGTCAGCAAAGCCGTATGCCAGCTGAAGGAATCCGTCAGAAAGCCGCTGATGATGCGCCCCGTCATGCCGCCTATCGAATTTCCGCTGATATAAAGCCCCATTGCCATCCCTAAGCTGTCCGGCTCAATTTCTTCAGCTAAATAAGCCATTGCCGCCGCGGGAAGCCCCGCTAATGCGGCTCCCTGCAACGCCCTGCAAACGACGAGCAGCTGAAAGTCCGAAACAAACCCTGTGAGAACAGCTAGGACGGATGCAGCAAATAATGACACGCCCATTATCTGCTTCCGCCCGTACATTTCTGAGAAAAAACCGGCGAATACCAGAGTGATAGCCAAAGCAATCGTTGCCGCTGATTGGCTTAAGCTTGAAACCGCCGGTGACAGATGAAAATCGTTTGCGATATCAGGCAGCAGCGGCTGCGTTCCCCAAAGGATGGCAAACGTGCAAAACCCGCCAGCAAACAAAGCGAAGTTTACCTTTTTGAATTGAAGTGTGCCGCGGCGAATGTAAGTCATTATCTCCCCCCTTTTCTGTTAAGCCGGGTTTGAATAAACGCTATAAAATTCTCCGCTGCCGGCGATAAATAGCCGTCCTTTCTCCAAGCCAAACCAATCTCTCTTTCACAGATCGGATTGGTGACACTGAGAAGTTTGACCTTTCGTTTATCAAAAACGTGCAAGTCAGGGATAAGAGACACACCCAGTTTAGCGCCGACTAACCCGGAAGCTGTCACAATATCTTCTCCCTCAAATACGACATCCGGTGAAAATCCCGCTTTTTCACACAACTCTTTAATCATGCCGTGAAGAACATTTGTATCTTTAAAAGAGATAAACGGTTCATGCTCCGCCATTTTCAAATCAATTTCATCATATGAGGCGAGCGGATGTTCAGCAGAAACGGCTAAATATAACTCTTCTGTTAAAAGCGGCTGGCAGATCACCTCATCGTTTTCATCACGAAGAGAAGTCAGTGCGATATCCACTTCTCTTGATGTTAATTGCTCGATAATCTGCTGATTTGACGCTTGGGTCAGCTGAAATTTGACATGAGGATACATGTGTTGAAACGAACTGATGATGTCCGGAACCATGCTCATGCCAAGTGACGGCAAAAAAGACAATAAAATTGTGCCGCTGTTGGGATGTATTTCATTCCATACTTCCTGCTTACCGATTTCAATTTGTCTGATAGATTGTTCCACACGATGCAAAAACATTTTTCCATACCGATTCAAATAAATATTTCTGCCTTTGCGGTCAAAAAGCTGAACGCCCAGCTCGTCTTCAAGCTTTGAAATCGACCGGCTGAGAGCGGGCTGAGATATGGACAGCTGTTTTGCTGCCTGTGTAATATGCTGCACTTGCGCCACTGTCTGAAAATAATTAATCTGATGCCAATCCATTGATTGCCTCCGCTGATTTGTTATTTCCACTTATCATACGTTACCCGATCTATAACTTCTAATTGTTAGTTTGCATGAAACTGATGCATATAAGGAATATTTTTCGAAACAGAATAAAAAAAGAGGGCTTCCGAGAAGGAAGCCCTCACTCCGTCTGCTACGCCAATAAAAGAAAAATAAGCGCTAAAACAGCCGGAAGTCCTTGTTTTACGATAATTGATTTGTTTGAAGTAAAGCCGCCGAAAAGAGCGGCGATGACCACGCAGATGACGAAAAACAATTGAATCATATGACCAATCGGATCAGCTCCGAGGATCAGCCCCCAAATGAGGCCGGCAGCCAGAAATCCATTATACAGACCTTGATTTGCAAACATGACCGCCACATTCCGATCACCTTCTAAATGCTTCGGCAATTTGAAGGACCGCTTAGCTGCCTTCGAATTGATAAAAAACATTTCAAGTATCATGATAAATATATGTTCTAAAGCTACAATTCCGACGAAAACAGCTGCAATCATGTCCACTGTCTCTCTCCTCTCAGCTTCACTTCAACCTTATTTCCATTGTGCGATGGTTTCGATAGGAAGACGGTAGGAAGCATATCCTTCGTCTGCCGCTTTTCCGATTGATAACAGCATGACCGGTACATAACGCTCTTTATCCATTCCGAAAACCTCGGCGATCTTTTCTTTGTCGTAGCCGCCGATTGGGTTTGTGTCATAGCCGTGCGCACGTGCCGTAAGCATCAGCTGCATAGAAACGAGGCCTCCGTCAATCAGAATGGTTTCACGGTTCACTTGCTCCGGAAGTTTTTCAAAGTGTGCCGTCAACGCAGCGATTTGTCTGTCTTTTACTTCCTGCGGCATGTAGCCCAGTTCGACCGCTTTTGAATAAATTTCTTCTAAATAGTCATCACTGTTCATATCTGCGAAAACCGCGATCACCGCAGATGATGTGCTGACTTGTGTTTGGTTAAAGCTGGCGAGCGGCGCGAGTTTTTCTTTTCCTTCAGGGCTGTCAATGACGAGGAAACGCCATGGCTGCGCGTTAACTGAAGACGGCGCTGTCGTTGCTTCTTCCAGGATTTGAGTCATTTCTTCTTTGCTGATTTTTACAGCCGGATCGTAATTTCGAATGGAACGGCGGCCTTTCATAATGTCCATAAAGTCGTTTGTTTTCAGTTCTGTTTTCATGTGTAATACACTCCTATGCTTTCATATTTTCTATATTATTCTGCATCTGCGACAATACGTTTTTTAACATACTGCGTTCTTCCGCGCTGACACCGGCAAGCATTTCCTTTATGAAACGCTCCTTCTCTTTTTTGGAAGTCTCAATTCTCTCCCGTCCCTGTTCAGTAAGCCGGACAAGTATAATGCGGTTGTCCTCAGGTTTGCGCCTTCTTGTGACCATTTCTTTGGTTTCAAGCTGTTTCAAGTGTCTTGTTACAGCCGCACCATCAATATTCACCTTTTTCTGAAGATCGCTTTGACTGATCTCGTCGACGTGAAAGAGCACGGCGAGAAGCTCAAGACGGGATTGGCTGATTCCGGTGCACGCTTCAAACTTCGCTCCGATTACTTTATGCAGTGATTGAAGCTGATATAAAATCTCGCCTTCCTCTGAACAACATGCTGTCAAAACCCATCCCTACTTTCTTTTGCGCAATTAATTGACTAGTCAATGTTTGATATATCAATAATATACACCCGCTATTCTTTTTTTGCAAGTTTTTTTCTCCTTTTAAAAAAAGCTGCCGGTGAACGGCAGCTCGCTTCTTAATGATTATGAACTTTTCTGAAATTACTGCCTTTTACTTCAGCCACATCATATACCGTTACAAAGGCGTGCTTATCAATGTCATTAATAATTTCCTTCAGTTTGGTCTCTTCCAAACGGTTGATGACACATGTGATTTCTTTGAATTTTTCATGAGAAAAACCGCCGTATGCTTCTTTATACGTAGCGCTTCGGCCTAATTCCTCACGAATGGTTTCGACCATTAATGCAGGCTCGTTGGTGATAATCTGAAATGTTTTAGAACCGCTTAAGCCTTCCTCAACCACATGAATCACCTTAGACGCAATATAGTAAGCAATCACGGAAAGCAAAGCACCTTGCAGCCCGAATACAAAAGAAACAAAAATAAACACAAAAATGTTTAAAAATAAAATGAGGTCGCTCGTGCCGAACGGCAATTTCCGTGACAGCAGCACGGCCAGCATATCAATTCCGTCTAATGCGCCGCCGTTGCGCAATGCCAAGCCCATTCCCAAGCCGATAATAATCCCGCCGACAACGGTGATTAACAGAGTGTCTCCCTCGATGATAGCCGGCGTGTGATGGAAAAAGCTTGTACCCGCGGCAAGTGAGATAATGCCGATAATGGATAGAAACGCAAAACCTTTCCCGATTTGCTTATATCCCAACCAGACAAACGGTATATTGATCACCGCAATTAAGATCCCTAGAGGCAAATGAAACAGCTGTGAACCGACAATGCTGAGCCCGGTCACCCCGCCGTCAGATACACTATTCGGAATCAATACGGTTTCCAGCCCATACGCGGCAATGATTCCGCCGATGATGACCATGATGGCCCGTACGATGGATTTTGCTTTGGATTTCTTACGTTTTTGTTTTTCGATTGTATTCATATCATTCCCCGCTTCAATTATTTTTGTCTAATTTAAATATACCATAATTGATACTTTTCGTTAAAAATAAGCCGATCAGCCGATTGTGAAGCAGGAACCGAGGAAGGTGATTTTACAGATAAAGTATCCATTTACGGCTTTAATCATTCAAAACACAACCAAACAGTAAAAGGAACTATTATCCATTAATAATCCCTTTTGTTTCCCTTCTTCACATATTCCCAATCATGCTCTATATTTTTTCTCACCCGCTGAAGAAGGCTGAAAATGGTTTCTTTTTCTTCAGATGTAAAGCCGGCCAAGGCTACTTCCGCAGAGTGCTCTCCTTCTCTTTGCAATAACGGATAAACCTTTCTTCCTTTTTCGGTCGGGAACAGTTTTTTTATTTTTTTATTTTGATCATCAGGACGCTTTTCAATAAACCCTTGTATTTCCAGTTTTTTTATCGCTCTCGCCGCTGTTGTTCGGTCGACTTTAATCATTTCCGCCAATTTTTCCTGTATCATTCCCGGGTTTTCACATATACGAACAAGATAGAGATACTGCCCTTTTGTTAAGTCTAATTCTTTAAATTCAATATTGCTGATGGAATCCAATGCCCGTGCAATCATGCCGATTTCCCGCAAAATATCAGTCATATCTTTTCAAACCCTTCGTATTTTTGTTGCATTTACAATATAATTGTTTTATCGTTACTTCTATAAGACCACAAGCAAGCCGTGCAGTCCAGACTAATATGTAAAAGGATTGGTTAATGATGAGGATAAAAAGAATAACGACGGAAATTGATTTACAAGCAGCGCTTGAGATTAGAAAAACAGTATTCATTGAGGAACAGCAAGTACCCGAATCCGATGAGTTTGATCAATTTGATACGCTTCAGGAACAGTGCGGGCATGTCTTGGTTTATCATGAAAATCAGCCTGCCGGCACAGGACGCGTCCGCATCGTAAACCATTCAGGCAAGCTCGAACGAATCTGCATCCTGAAGCCTTACCGCAAATACGGGTTGGGCAAAGTCATCATACGCGAATTAGAAAACATGATAAAAGAAAAAGGCATCACCCAATGTAAACTGCATGGACAAACACAAGCGGAAGGCTTTTATCACAAACTGGGCTATCAGACAGATTCACCGGAATTTATGGAAGACGGCATCCCGCATGTCTTAATGACAAAAGAGTTGGCTTAACCGAATAACAAACGGCCGAATGCAAGATTGACCGGAGTTAAAGGAGATTAGAATATTCTGATCTCCCTTAAATTTTCTTATCTATCCCTGCCTTGTCACTCACTTCATCCCGATTCGCCAAGTTTAAAACGAACCATACAGTTTGAATTCTGGCATGCCGCTGTCTTTTTTAAATTTATCTGCTTGCCAATTCCTCAATAATCAAACCCAATTCATAAATTCCCTTTTGAAGGTCTTCCAAGGATGCGTAAGCATATGACAGGCGAATATAATTTCCTTTTTCTTGAGCATAGATACTGCCAAGATTAAGCAGAATTCCCTTTGCTAAAGCTTTTTTATAAAGTAATTTCATAGATATTGAAGGGATTATTTTTAACCAAATAAAAAATCCCCCCTCTGGAATACTCCATTGAGCTGCTTTCTTCATATAGGTTTCCAAAGCTCTCGTCACATATTGCCTTCTTATCTTTAATTGATGTCTCACATATTCTAAGTGCTGCTGATATTCCCCGGATATCAGCCACTCCGCCGCAACCCTTTGAGATAATGAACTGGAGCCGTAATCTGTCTGCATTTTAATATCAGATAAACGTTCAATCACTGGTTCCGGCCCCACCATCCATCCAATCCTCAATCCCGGACTTAACGTTTTCGATAAACTTCCCAAATATAAAACATGGCCATTCTTATCCATTGTTTTAATAGGCGCCGGCGGAATGTTATCTATCCACAGCTCACGATATATATCATCTTCAATAATGGGAAGCTGGTTTTTCTCACTTGCCGTAAGGATTTCTTCCCGCCGCCGTTCTGACATTAAAATGCCGGTTGGATTATGAAAACAGGGATTTGTATATAATATGGCTCTTCCCCGTTCTCCCTTTGTCATATGAATGTGGTTTGGCAGAAGTCCCTCTTTATCCATAGGGAGCCCGGTAAGATTCATCCCGGCTGACTGAAATACGTGCAGCGAATAAAGATAAGACGGCTGATCGAGAAATACGGTCGATCCTCTTTGCAAAAGCCCCATTGATATAAGCTGTAAGGCCTGCAGCGCTCCAGAAACAATAAGAATCGAAGAAGGCGAAGCTTGAATTCCGACTGTTCTTAAATAGCCGCTTAATGCTTCTCTCAAAGGTAGATATCCTTTTGGTTCCTCATACCCGAATGCCTCTATGTTTTGAGAGACCTTTCCCATTATGTCTTTCATAACAGCCAAAGGAAAAATCTCATTTGAAAGCTCCCCTTTGCTGAGCTGAATAAGTTCCGGATTTGATTCTGATGTATTGATTTCTTGGACGATTCTTCTGCTTGGCTGCTGAATTCCGGAGTTTACATACTGATCCCAATCTGGGGAGGAATTTTTAGCTAAGAGTGTCCATGTATTATTGATCACAACTGTCCCTTTACCCATTCTGCCTTCGATTAATCCATCCGCCGTCAATTCCTCTAAAGCTGTAATGACTGTGCTTCTGTTTACTTCAAAGTGTTTAGCAAGCGTGCGCTGGCTTGGAATCTTACTTCCAATCGGCCATTCTCCATTTCCTATTTTCTCTTTTATATAATCAATGATCTGTAAGTATTTCGGCCGTTTTCTAACCGTTTTTCCCTCTGTAAAGCTCATAAAAAGCGATCTCCTTTACCAAAAGTGGTTGGGTCAACATTCGATTAACTGGTTGAAGCTATTTTATCAAATCTTTATTAGTATAAAACACATTAAATATAACTGGTTGGTTTTTATCAGATAAGGAGTGAAGATTTTGAAAAAGAATACGGTTCGAGTCTGTATATCTTACAGTCTGATGATTGGATTGTGGGCATCAGCTTTTCCGGGCATCCATGCGGGTCTTGAGAGTTACACGCCGGCACACCTCGCTTTGTTTCGCTTGTTGATTGGGTCAATGGCACTGTTGGTTTTTGCTGTTTTGACTCATATGCGTTTACCTGACATAAAGGATATCCCTGCAATTTTATCTTTAGGATTTTTAGGTTTTGCACTCTATCACATTTTGCTGAATATCGGAGAAAAAACAGTCAGCGCTGGAGTTGCAAGCTTACTCGTAACCATGACACCGATTTTTTCTGCAATGTTATCTCGTCTGTTTTTTGGTGAACATTTCGGTCTTTCCAAATGGGCCGGATCTATCATTAGCTTATTGGGTGTAGCATTGATTTCATTTGGGGCAGCAGACTATGCTCATTCAATAAAAGGCATTCTTTTCATTTTGCTGGCTGCTTTTTCAGAGAGTATCTATTTTGTCTTTCAATCCCGATTTATAAAAAAGTATGGTTTTATTCCATTTGTGACATTCACCATTTGGGGTGCAACATTGCCAATGCTGGTATTTCTTCCGGGGTTATGGGGAGAGGTTGTTCACGCATCGATGAATTCTACATGGTCTGTCGTTTACTTAGGCCTATTACCAACGGTTATCCCATACTTTGCACTTGCATACGTCACTTCAATCGTCGGCGCTTCAGAAGCAGCCATTTCACTTTACGCAACACCCGCTTTATCCTTACTCATTTCCTGGATTTGGATAGGCGAAGCCCCCGCCTTTATTTCTCTTTTAGGCGGAGCAGTCACAGTCATCGGGGTGTGTTTTATCTATTTGGAAGCAAATAAAATCAGGCTTAACTGAATTTTTCAGAATTGTGATATGTTAAGTATATCAATATTAAAAGGAAGAAAATCCATAATGCGATAGGTTGCAGCTTCTTTGCCATGCTTGGCGCATAAAAGGGGTGTAAGGAAAATGAAGATAACAGATAGTATTTATGGCGATTATGTTGTAGATGGAATTCTTGAAGAGCTTATTTTCAGTCATCCAGTACAAAGACTAAAAGGTGTTTACCAAGGAGGAGCAAGTTATGTTGTGAATCAAAAGTGGAATGTCACGAGGTATGAACATTCCATAGGCGTAATGCTTCTCATAAAAAAATTGGGCGGCTCTTTAGAAGAACAGATTGCAGGTTTACTTCACGATGTATCTCATACTGCATTTTCACACGTTATTGATTTTGTGTTTAACAATAAAAATGAGGATTATCACGAAAACATTTATCATCAAATCATAACTGATTCAGAAATCCCCCATATTCTCAGTACATATGGATTAAATTTCAAAGACATTCTATTAGACAACTCTAATTGGAATTTGCTCGAACAGCCAGCTCCTGAGTTATGCGCTGACAGAATCGATTATACCTTAAGAGATATGTATCGGTACGAAAACATCACAATGGAGGAAGTTGATCATTTCTTAGATCATCTAATAATTAAAGAAGGAAAAATATACTTAAAAGATATAAAAACTGCTGAATGGTTTGTAAGAACTTATTATAAAGAGGTTATTGATTTCTTTATGAATCCTCTTAATATTTACGGCTATGATTATTTGGCTAAGACTTTAAAAACCGCCTTGGATAAAGAAATCATTAACATAAACACACTGCTCGGAACAGATGAAGAAGTAATGAACATCTTGCGTTCTTCCGGGGATATAGATGTTAAAAATCTTGTAAGCCGCTTACATCGAAGAGTCATTGTTAAAGAAGATAAGGCTGATTATCATTTGCATCGTAAGAATAAATTGAGGCTTATTGATCCGTCTGTATTCTATGATAACAAACTTATCGCTTCCTCTGCATTATCAAATGAAATTAAAACGATGAACGAAAACGCGAAGAAAAAAGCTGAGGAAGGGATGTATGTAAAAATAATTTCAAACTGATTTACCTCTTGAGCCTGCTTGACAAATCAATCATTAGGCAGAGGTAGGGAATAGTCGTTCGTTAATGAAAAAGTAAAAACACGAAAACAAGCCGGTTCTTGTCACATCGGCTATTTGACTTGTCATTGGCGGCACGTCCATTAGAATACCCAGAAAGTAAAGGGTTCAAAAAAAAAACCAAGGTCGGCAAAAACCTTGGCTAAATAACCATTTGAAAACATTAAAAAAGTCAGTTAGGTTACTTCTTCATAGAAAGTATTCCTTGTAAAATAACTTCTATTCCCCAAACGAAACGCTCATCTCCATCACCAGAGAATAATTCTGAGTTTAGCATGCTAATCATCGGATACTTTGCTTTATCTATAATATTATATGAAGTACGCATTGCTTCCAAAGCTATGTCTTTTTCCTGATGACGAGATCTTTCAACCGCAATAGATGAAGCATAAAGAAGTAAGATATCAAGTCCCCAAGCTGCACTACGTGAACTCATACCACCTGCTTGTAAATTTCGAAGTAAGCATTCATTAATATCCATAGAATTAGGTCCGTTAGGCGTCGTTGTTAAAGTAAGTTCCGCTAAACCTGGAGTTTTTACTAACGTTATAAAATATGATTTAAGTACTTGGATAATTGCATCTTTCCAAGATACTGTATCATCCTCTATTAATTGAACATCTCGAAGAGCATAATCTAATACATCGGAACTTAACTTTAGATAACTATCTACATAAACATACAGGGATGCAGGGCCTGTATCTAGAGCTTTTGCAACCTTACGCATACTCATTCCTGAAATACCATTTTCACTTAGCAACTTATATGCTGTTCTTATGATAATGTCTCGACTCAGTGGTGACTTTGCTGGTCTAGTACGTCGATTGTTTACATTTTCAAAATTATTCATCATTCACCTTATATCATTTGATTTCATTTTTTCTTACAATATTTTAACACACCTAATATAGTTTCATACTCTCAACGGAAAACTACTCATATGGTTATTCTGCTGAACCAGTTGCAGCAATTTGTGCGATTTCTTCATTTAATGTCTCAGATTCATACATACCACCATGATAGCAGATTACTCGTTTTATATCGAAGGCTGCAAACTTTGTTATCGATTTATACGCTTTTTCTAAATCAGGTGTGTGCATAGGATTGGGACCTTCTAAAAGATCACGAATTATCATTGCATCCCCAGCAATTAACGTTTTTGATGCAAGATGATATAAGCTTATGTGACCATCTGTGTGACCTGGCGTATGAATAATAATAAGACCACCAGCAATGTTTAGTTCTTCGCCATCTGTTAATGTGCGTTGTATAACTGGTGCTGCTGTTGGTACTACGTAACCTTCACTAAATTGGTCGTCTAATGGTCCAGGTAATCCCTTAATAAGAGGTAGATTACCTTCAATATATGGACGTTCAAACTCGTGTGCCAATACTTTAATGTTTGGATTAACTTCAAGAAGTTTCGCTAGACTGCCCACATGATCGATATCTTGGTGTGTCAAAATAATCGCTGTTAGTTGATCGATAGATAAACCTCGTTTTTCTAATTCTGCAGCAATCAAATTTTCGCTACGTGGCATACCTGTATCTACAAGTACTACATCATTTTCACTTATAATTAAGGTAGGATTAATTGGCCATTGTCCCCCAGGAAAAGCCGGCACCTCTATATTTAAAGTCATTGGTTCAATAGTTGATTTTGTCATAATGATTTATAAGAGTCTGATATCAAACTCTTAAACACACCTCCATTTTGTTATCATTATTAAAATAAAGTTCCTATCAAGGACAACAGAGTTATTCCACATAATATGTTTTCATCAATTCAGTTAGTTTTTCAGCTGCGTTAATTTCAAAGAATAAATCCAAATTTCTTTTTGTTTCACTTGCTATCTCACCTGCATATTCGAACATTTTCATCTCATAACTACTGACAGCTTCATCAATATTTTCATGGGTGGTAATTGATAGTGCGAGTTCAGCTGCGTCAAGCATCGCAAGGTTTGCACCAGCACCTGCGAACGGTGACATTAAGTGTGCAGCATCTCCTAAAAGTGTGACACCTTTTTTATGTGTCCACTTATGCCCAACAGGCAGCATATAAATACGACGAGGAAAAATAGCACCGTTTGCATAATGAATATAATTTTTTAGCTCTTGGCTCCAGTCTTCAAATAATTTAAGAAGTTCTTTTTTTGCCTCTTTTAGATTTTCATAGTTAATATCGTTGTTGTGTAACCATTCTTTCGGCGCTTTAAAACTTAAATAAACACGGATTTTTCCATCACCATTCATTTGAGCTAACATGCCTTTATAATCACCGAGCGCAAATACACTCCCTAAACCATTCATCTCGACAATATCAGGGAATTGCTTTTTCGCATCCAAAATATTGATTTCTACCATACTAACACCTGAATATTCTGCTGTTTCTTTACTAACAAGTGGCCGAAGCTTAGAGAATGCACCATCTGCACCAACTACTAAATCTACTGTTTCAGTAGCACCGTTTTCAAAATGAAGTTTATGTTGACCATTTTCTAATGGAGTAGCATATAGAAGTTTATGCCCCCATTTAATAGACTCTTGATTGACAGAGTCTATTAACATATGACGCAACACTTTACGGTCAATTTCTGGACGAGATGTAGTCTGCTCTGCATTATCATTTGAGCTATCCTCATACAATACATCAGCTGATTTATTCATTACTTTTAACGCTTCACCTTCATAACGGCAAATTGCTTTAAATTGATCAAATAAGCCTGCTGCTCTAAGTGCTTTTTGTCCCATATCTTCTGTTAAATCAAGTGTGCCACCTTGTTCTCTTTGTGTTGCAGATGTTTCACCTTCAAAGATTACTGGATGAAACCCAGCTTGTTGTAAAATACGAGCCAAAGTTAATCCACCAGGACCAGCACCAATGATTGCAATACGTTTATTTTTATTCATAATATGGTTCACTCCTAACCATTAATCTTAAACGATCACGAACAGTGTTCGTTCGAAATATGCTTAACTAAAGAATTTGTTTAAATTGAATTCTTTTCACATCTGTTGATTACTATTATATTTAAAAATAATTATTCCAATATAATCGATTGTTTGGTTATATATATGTTATATCACAACGAACAGCGTTCGTAAAGAACAGCGTTCGTTTTTTTAGTTTTTTATCAATTTATAAATTGAGATTCCCAGTTAAAAAGAACAAGTGAACCTAGAAAGAGATCCTTTGGGCTTTATTTTTATATTCTAATTTGTATTTAAAGCGAGATTATAGGCTTCTCAACTCGGCATTGGTGGCACACTATATTAAAAAATCGCAAAAATCCATCTTGATTAAACAAATCAAAATGGATTATATGTTAGTTTTTTTCTAATGCTATTTTTGCTCCTAAAGAAACAAGGGCCATTCCAGTTATCTTATCAAAGATAAACTCAACAGACGGTTTTTTAAACCAAGAACCAATGAATTTAAGAAGGTAGACATATATGAGAAACCATGCTAACACTATCAATATGAATATTCCCGCTAAAATGATTGATTGTAAAATGACATTTCCACTTAAATCAATAAACTGCGGAAGAAAAGTGATATAAAAAATAATAGCTTTTGGATTTAATAATGTACTTGCTATACCTTGGAAATAGCAAGTTTTGTTTTTTGATCCTTTTGGAATTGCCCTTACAGCCACTTCCATGTCTTCTTCTTTATTCTCTTTCTTTTTAGATAGCAACGTTGTTTCTTTAGACAGAAACAAATAAAGAATAGACTACACATCTTTGTGGTACAGTAAAGCTATATCAACGGTAATACGAATGAAAGAAGGTGATCCCATGCCAAACAATAACAAACCCAACAGCTTAATCACGGAGAAGTCACCGTACTTACTTCAACACGCCCACAACCCAGTAAACTGGCACCCTTGGGGAGAAGAAGCCTTCGAAAAAGCGAAACGCGAAAACAAGCCGGTTCTTGTCAGCATCGGCTATTCGACTTGTCACTGGTGTCACGTCATGGCTCACGAGTCCTTTGAGGACGAAGAGATCGCCGGTATTCTAAATGATAAATTTATAGCCATCAAGGTTGATCGTGAGGAGCGGCCTGATATCGATTCCGTGTATATGAGAATTTGCCAGCTGATGACGGGGCAGGGCGGGTGGCCGCTGAATGTGTTCATCACACCTGATCAGAAGCCGTTTTATGCGGGGACGTATTTTCCGAAGACGAGCAAATTTAACCGCCCGGGCTTTATCGATGTGCTTGAACATCTGTCCGAAACGTTTGCGAATGATCGGCAGCATGTCGAGGATATTGCCGAAAACGCCGCCGCTCATCTTGAAGTCAAGGTTCACCCGGCTGAGGGCATGCTTGGCGAACAGGCAGTTCATGACACGTACCGCCAGCTGGCCGGCGGATTTGACACGGTGTACGGCGGGTTCGGCCAGGCTCCGAAGTTTCCGATGCCGCATATGCTCATGTTTCTGCTTCGCTACTACAGCTATACGGGTAAGGAACAGGCATTGGCAGGCGTAACCAAGACACTCGACGGCATGGCGAACGGCGGTATTTTTGACCACATCGGGTTCGGCTTTGCCCGCTACTCGACTGATAATGAATGGCTCGTGCCGCACTTTGAGAAAATGCTGTATGACAACGCCCTTCTCCTGACCGCCTATACGGAAGCCTATCAAGTCACGGGCAACGAGCGCTACAGACAGGTTGCGATGCAGATCGTGACGTTTATTCAGCGGGAAATGATGCATGAAGACGGCAGCTTTTTCTCAGCCTTAGACGCTGATACCGAAGGCCGCGAAGGGAAATATTACATATGGTCAAAAAAAGAAATCATGGATCTTCTCGGTGATGAACTCGGCTCGCTTTATTGCAAAGTATATAACATCACAGATCAAGGCAATTTTGAAGGAGAAAACATCCCGAACCTTATTTTCACGCGGCGGGAAGCCATCCTCGAAGAGACCGGCCTAACCGGACATGAGCTTACCGAACGTCTTGAAGGTGCAAGAAAAAAATTGCTGGAGGCGCGGGAAAACAGAAGCTATCCGCACACAGATGACAAAGTGCTGACCTCATGGAACGCGCTCATGATTGCCGGGCTGGCAAAAGCCGCAAAGGTATTTCACGAGCCGGACCTTCTCAGCATGGCGGAAACAGCGATCCGCTTTCTCGAACGTCACCTCATGCCGGACGGGCGCGTCATGGTCCGCTACCGCGAGGGCGAAGTGAAAAACAAAGGATTTATCGATGATTACGCTTTTCTCATCTGGGCTTACCTTGACCTGTATGAAGCGGATTTTGATGCGTCTTATCTGCAAAAAGCGAAAACGTTATGTACAAGCATGCTGGATCTGTTCTGGGATGAAGGACACGGAGGTTTCTTCTTTACGGGGAATGACGCCGAGACTCTTCTTGTCAGGGAAAAAGAAGTTTATGACGGAGCCGTGCCTTCCGGAAACAGCGCGGCTGCCGTACAGCTGCTTCGCCTCGGCCGCCTGACGGGTGATGGATCACTGATCGAAAAAGCTGAAGCCATGTTTTCTGTTTTCAAACGGGAAATCGAGGCCTACCCGAGCAGCAACGCTTTCTTCATGCAAAGCGTACTGGCGTATACAATGCCGCAAAAAGAAATCGTTGTGTTCGGAAGCAAAGATGATCCGGACAGAAAGCGTTTCATTGAGGCGCTTCAGGAACATTTCACTCCCGCCTATACGATTCTCGCCGCGGAACATCCGTCAGAGCTTGCAGGCATTTCTGATTTTGCCGCGGGTTATCAAATGATTGACGGTAAAACGACGGTTTACATTTGTGAAAATTTTACCTGCCGCAGGCCGACGACGGATATTGATGAAGCGATGAACACATTACAAATCAGCAGCAGAGCCTAGGCGGCCTGCTGCTTTTCTTTTTTCACAAAACGGAACGCGAGCCATGCGAAGATGATATTGATCACCAGAGTCGATATGCAATCATATATGTCATAGCCGCCGGCAGCTGTTGCAAATAGCGACGGAATGCCGCTGTACACCGAATGATCCTCTGTGAGAAAGATAAATAAAAACATATTATTGGCAGCGTGACCGCCCAAGGACATCTCCAGACTGCCTGTTTTAATCGTGATAAAGGTCCAGATCATGCCGATGGTGACATATCCGATTCCCGCCCAGAGAGCCCCGTTTTCCATCTCCGGATTTCCGAAATGAAGTGCGCCGAATAATCCGCCGACGATGACAGTCAAAACCACCGCATTTGCCGTCAGTTTTCCGGCGAACTGAAGCAGAAAACCCCGAAAGAGAAATTCCTCAGCGGAGGTTTGAATCGGCACCAAAAAGACGGCAGCCGCTAACAGAAGCAGAAAGCGTGAAGCATGGAATTCCTGAAGCGAGAAGCGATCCGGATGGATTGAAAAATCAATCAGCCCCGCCATAAACATCAACAAAAAGTAAGTGCCGAATCCAAAGAAAATCCGCTTCCAGTTCAGCGACTGATTCGGTGTGATGATGGATAAAAACCGCCGTTTCATAATGAAACGAACCGCTATCCAAATGCCCGGGATGGCTATGAAATAGACGATATGCTGTAAATAAATATCCGCCAGCGGGTCACTTAATGCCGCTTCATCCCAATCTATCGTCAATGAAGGATTGAACTCGGACGTGAGAAACATATAAAACACGGTCAATATGCTTCCAAAAAAGAACAAACCCGCAATGACCAACAGAGAAAGAAGATATCTCCACACACTATTTCTTCCTTCTGCGGGCCTTATAAACATATTCATATTTATGCATCAACTTCCTTTCCTTCAACATTTTACAATATAAACAGAATCAGATATAGAAAATGTTATATATTTTTAAGAAGAAAGCGCTATGCCGTTTCCTTCGGCTCTGGTTATTTGCACTCTGTTTTTGCCATAAAAAGACCTTTATAATGTATTTGTCAGATGAATTTACAGTATTTTCTGATTACATTTTGCCAAGTCAGGGGGTTTTTTATGAAACATCAGCCATTCTCAAATGTAGCGAACCGATTAGACCGTCTCCCCATTTCGCGTGTGCACTATCAAGTATTAACCGCTCTCGGAATCATTTATTTTTTCGATCTCGCTGATTTGTTTACGCTCAGCAACGTGGCTCCTGCGCTGATTGAGCATTGGGGCGTGAAGCTGTCTACCATTGCTGACATCACGGCTGCGTCCTTCCTGGGCATGTTTTTGGGCGCCTCGCTCGGCGGAAGGCTGTCCGATCGGATCGGCAGGAAAAAAGCGCTGAATTGTTTTGTCCTTATCTTTTCGATCTCATCTTTTCTGAATGCGCTGGCATGGGACATTCCTTCCTTAATGATTTTCAGGTTTTTGACAGGTCTCGGCGTCGCGGCCGCCATGATTGTCACTAACAGCTACTTGGCGGAATTCTTCCCATCCTCCGTTCGGGGAAAATACATCTCCTTTTGCGCCATGATCGGCTTAATCGGCGTTCCCGTCACAAACGTCGTATCCGCTTTTGTCATTCCGTTAGGCTCATGGGGATGGCGGCTCGTTTTTGTATGGGGCGCGGCCGGTCTCGTTTATTTCTTTTTTATCCGCCGGCTTGAGGAATCGCCGCGCTGGCACGAAAATCGGGGGGCATATGATCAGGCAGACGCCATTATGAATCGGCTTGAAGCCCGCGTAGAGAAAGAAAAAGGCCCGCTCCCCGCGCCAAAAGAAGCAGCAGAAGTACATACAGTGAAGCACGCCGGCTACTTAGGGCTGTTTCAGGGCAGGAATTTAAAGATCACCATCATCCTGTCTGCGGTATGGATTCTTGAAACCTTTGGCTTTTACGGCTTTGCCTCATGGGTGCCCAGCCTGCTGAAAAGCAACGGCATCACCATGGAAAAAACGCTGTGGTACAATGTGCTTCACTCTGTCGGCGCCCCGCTTGGCGCATTGCTCGGTTCCATGATATCCGAGACGTTCCAAAGAAAATGGATTCTGGCCGCAAGTGCTTTTCTGACTGCCATTGCCGGACTGTTGTACGGCATGACGTTTATTCCCGTGATGATTATTGTGTTTGGATTTGTCGTCAACGTCACGGAACGGGTTTTCACCTCAAATTTATACGCATACACATCAGAGCCGTATCCGACGGAATATCGTTCGGCGGGCAGCGGGCTTGCGTACGGGCTCGGCCGTTTTTCCAACATATTCGGTTCCCTGCTCGTCGGATTTATTGCCGTAAAACTCGGATACATCAGTGTCTTTTTGTTCATCGGCGGCTGCTGGCTTCTATGTTCCGTTCTGTTAATCCTCTTCGGACCGAAAACAAATGCACAGCAAATATAATCAATAAAACAGTGCGGGTTCACCCCGCACTGTTACACTGTGATTTCTATCAAATTGCCTTCCCCATCCTCTATCACGCTCTCATAATATCCGTCACCCGTTACGCGCGGGCCGCTTACAACCTGAAATCCGTCATTTTTAAACGTCTCCGTCAGTTCATTCACCCGCTCCTTGCTGCCTGTAGAAAACGCGAGATGCGCCCATCCGGTCATATTCTGTGACGGAGTTTCATCAATGCCGCCTTTTTTCATAAGTTCCAGCCGGCATCCGGAGTCAAATGAAAGAAAGTACGATTTGAAATCCTTTTTCTCATTATGGTAAAGGTCATTGGCCTTTGCCCCGAAGTATTTCTCATAAAATTCTTTCATCCGTTCTAAATCTTTGACCCATATCGCTGCATGTTCAATTCGCATATGTCCGCCTCCCTTTTTTCCTCAATCTAGTTATAAGGCATGAAATCCATTTCAGCTCAAGACTTTTTCTTCCGAAATTGATGCATAATTTGTTTTTTAGCCGTTTCTCCGTGCAAAAACAGCAAAAATGCTTCTTTTCCGATCCGTTCTAAATGAAGTTCCAAGGATGGAATATTCAAAACCCGGCTGACGCTCAAATTTCCTTCACCGATGATCTCCGCGTCCCATTTCTGTTCTTTCGCAAATTGGTACAAGCCGGCAGCCACATCATCACTGTGCGCATAGACGGCCGTCGGCGGCTTGCTGAACCCCCAGAAATGCTCACCCGCACGCTTCCCATCGTCCATATCATGGCAATCGACCAGAATGCGGGTTTCATCAAGAGAACCGAAAACCGCCTTATATGCATTTACCTTGTCGGCTGTACTCGGGCTTTTTTCCGCTTCCCGCACACATGTAAAAGCAACATCTTGATGCCCGCGGTTTTTCAAATACATAAAGCTCTCTCTGTAAGCCGCCTGTCTGTCGTTATAAGCGCAGGGAATTTCTTCGTGCTGTGTATATTCACAAGCGACAATGGGGCCGTATTCAAGGTAAGGCACGGCTGTTTCCCATTCATTCGCGCGGGAGGTGACAATCAGTCCGTCAATCTTTTTCATTTTCAGCAGTTCGAAATACGTCATCTCTATGGCGGGGTCATAGTTGGTGGGGA
Organism: Bacillus sp. 5RYD7K; assembly: GCF_059831465.1. Classification (NCBI taxonomy): domain Bacteria; kingdom Bacillati; phylum Bacillota; class Bacilli; order Caryophanales; family Bacillaceae; genus Bacillus; species Bacillus sp. 5RYD7K. Next base: position 865,333 of record NZ_CP191200.1, on the reverse strand, counting down.
GAAGGGTTGTCACGTAATCATGGGCAAAGGCTTCCTTCGTGATACCGTTTACAATTTTGTCAAAGCAGGGATGGTCACTGTACGGCAATATCACGCCGATCGTATTGGTCTTTCCGCGAATCAGATCAATGGCTGTTCGATTAGGGGTATAATCCAGCTCCTTCATCACTTGATTCACAAGACGCCTTTTCTCCTCAGATACGTACGGATGTTGGTTTAACACGCGTGATACGGTGGCCACCGACACATTCGCCAGTTTCGCAATCTCTTTTATATTTGCCATGTGCTCCTCCATTTTCGATAATAAAAAAGCAGCAAGAGTGGATTTCTCTTACTGCTATCTCATCATAAATCCACTGTCATTTCAACAGGGCAATGGTCAGAACCCATGATATCGGCACAAATGGCCGCTTGGCTGATCCGGTGCTTCAGCCTGTCTGAAACAATAACATAATCGAGCCGCCAGCCGATATTTTTCTCGCGTGCATTCGTCCTGTAAGACCACCAGGAATACGCGCCTTCCTGATCGGGATATAAATAGCGGAACGAGTCGGTAAATCCCGCGTTCAGCAGAGTGCTGAACGCTTCCCGCTCCTGATCCGCGTTTGGCATTGGGCGTGTAGCAGTTGACGACGAACACGTGCTCAAATTCAAGCGTGATCACCCGTCCTTCTTGATCATGGCCGTCAATTCCCAATCCATAGGACACGTGCAGCGGCTCTTCTTTCGAGAAAACAGCCGTGCCCGAGTAGCCTTTTTTCACCGCATAGTTCCAATAGGCGTGATATCCTTCAGGCTGTAATGATACTTGTCCGTCCTGTACTTTTGTTTCTTGCAGACATAGAATATCGGCTTTCGTTTCCTGAACATAAGTATTGATATCTCTTTTTTTCATCACGGCACGCAAGCCGTTTACATTCCAAGAAATCAGTTTCATGTGTTCCCTCCCGCCGGCTCAGCCGGTATTAACATTCAGCATGTGTCTATTTCCATGTTTTATTGTGCCTGCCCTCTAATGCCAGCAGCTGTTTTTTCATTTCTAAACCGCCTCTGAATCCGGTCAGTTTCCCGTTTTTCCCAATGACACGATGGCACGGAACCGTAATCAATACCGGGTTTTTCCCGATTGCGGCGCCCACGGCTCTTACGGCTGACGGTTTCCGGATCATTTCTGCTATATCCGAATAGGAGTATGTCTCCCCGTACGGTATGTCCATAAGCGCTTTCCATACAGCAAGCTGAAATTCCGTCCCATAAAGATCGAGCGGGACGGAAAATACGGATCTGCCATTTTTGATGTACTCGGACAGCTCTGCTGTGTAAGGCGCCAATTTTTCATCATCACGCACCAATCGGTATTCCGGCATGGCTTTTCCAGCCCACTGCGCAAGTTCTTCAAAGTTACCATGATTTGAACCTATGAAGCAAAGCCCCTTGGAAGTAGCGGCTGTATACAGGCGCCAATCCTTCCATATGAAGCGTGTCCAATAGATCATCGTCTCTCTACTCATAATGAACCTCCCTGTCTCGTTCCGGCAGTTTTTCTGAATTCGGTGGGCGAACTTCCGGTTCTCTTTTTGAAAAGGGTCGCAAAATGCGCTGTGTTTGGAAATCCGACAGTCAGAGCGATCTCCATAACTGTCTTATCAGTATGCATTAAAAGATCCCCCGCCTTCGCGAGTCTTTTTTTCTGTATATACTCAATCGGAGATATCCCTTTGATTTTTTTAAATGTCCGCTGTAAATGATAGGGGCTGCCGTGACACATATCTGCCAGTACGCTCAGAGTCAGGGGTTCATGATAATGGCCGTCAATATACTCAGTGATTTGCGCAACCCATTCTTCATCTGGGAGGCGAAGGCCGTTCGGCCGGCACCTTTTACAAGGACGAAAATGTCTCTTTAGCGCTCCTTCAGCCGTAGCAAACACCAGTACGTTTTCCTTATTCGGAACCCTCGATTTACAAGAAGGGCGGCAGAAAATCCCCGTCGTTTTTACCGCATAATAAAATGTCCCGTCATAGGAAGCATCATTGTGTATGATTGCTTTCCACTTCTCATCTGTCACCATCTCTATCTCAGTCACCCCCTGTTCTTCAGTATAAACAAATTCATTTTATAAGTACGCATATTTGAATAGGCGAGCAAGATAACAAAGACGGATGTAAGAAGCCCTTCCATGTTTCATGTGAAACATTTCGGCAGGATGGAGAGGGAATGATATAAAAAAAGAGCAGGAGCCTGCAGGCTCTTGCTCTTTTTTTTCGGCTTACTCGCCAGTTACGTATGGAAGTAAAGCCATTTGACGTGCGCGTTTGATCGCGATAGTCAATTTACGTTGGTATTTCGCATTTGTTCCAGTTACACGGCGAGGTAAGATTTTACCACGCTCAGAAACAAACTTTCTAAGAAGATCTACATCTTTGTAATCGATGTGCGTAATGCCGTTAGAAGTGAAGTAACAAACCTTACGGCGTTTCGCACGACCGCCTCTGCGTCCTCCTGCCATTGTCATTTCCCACCTTTCTTGTTATGAATATAGCGATAATCTATTAGAACGGAAGATCATCATCCGAGATGTCAATCGGCTTGCCGTCGTTGGCAAATGGATCATCATTAAAGCTGTTCCCTTGATTTCTTCTCTGGCTGTTCTGATTTCCGCCGAACGGATTATCATTTTGGCCTCCGCCAAAGTATTGGCCTCCGCCGCTGTTTCCTTCGTTGTATCCACCTGAACCAGAACCGCCGCTTTTAGGCTCAAGAAATTGAACACTTTCAGCTTGGACTTCTGTCACGAAGACACGCTGTCCCTGCTGATTTTCGTAATTTCTTGTCTGGAGTCGGCCGTCTACGCCGGCAAGGCTTCCTTTTTTAAGAAAGTTTGCAACGTTTTCGGCTTGTCTTCTCCAAGTGACACAATTAATGAAATCGGCTTCACGTTCTCCGGACTGGTTTGTGAAAGTACGATTCACAGCAAGAGTAAACGTGGCGACAGCCGCACCGCTTGGCGTATAACGAAGCTCTGGGTCTTTTGTCAGTCTTCCGACTAATACAACTCGGTTAAGCATATGAAAGACCACCTTTTAACATTATATATTTCAAATTGCTTATTCTTCTTCTTTAACAACGATGTGGCGAATGATATCGTCACTGATCTTAGCTAAACGGTCGAATTCAGCAACCGCTGCAGCTTCAGACTGAACGTTTAAGATTTGGTAGAAACCGTCACGGAAATCGTTGATTTCGTAAGCAAGACGACGTTTACCCCAATCTTTTGTTCCAGTGATCTCCGCTCCGTTAGAAGTCAAAACGTTGTTGAAACGCTCGATAACTGCCTTCTTTGACTCTTCGTCAATGTTCGGACGGATAATGTACATAACTTCGTACTTTTTCATCTGTTTGCACCTCCTTTTGGTCTAAGCGGCCCTTAAATGGGCAAGGAGCAATAATTCTATTACTCACAAGTTTATATTATACCAAAGCTCTTGTCCCTTTACAACTGTGTCCTATACATTAAATCGGAAATGAATGACATCTCCGTCTTGGACTATATATTCCTTACCTTCCAGACGCACTTTTCCGGCTTCTTTAGCTCCGGACATTCCGCCGCCTGCCAAGAGGTCTTCATAAGCAACCGTTTCAGCGCGGATAAAGCCGCGTTCAAAGTCAGTGTGGATGATACCCGCACACTCAGGAGCTTTCATGCCTTTTCTGAATGTCCAAGCGCGCACTTCCTGTTCGCCCGCCGTAAAGTATGTCGCAAGGCCGAGAAGAGAGTATGAAGCTTTAATCAGCTGATCAAGGCCTGACTCTTCAATGCCGAGCTCTTCTAGGAACATTTGCTTTTCTTCGCCTTCCAATTCAGCAATTTCAGACTCAATTTTCGCGCAGACGACGATGACTTCGGCATTTTCACCCGCGGCGTACTCACGGATTTTCGCAACGTATTCATTGTCTGAAGGATCAGCCACTTCATCCTCGCTTACATTCGCCACATAAAGCACGGGTTTTGACGTAAGCAAATGAAGCTGCTTCACAAGCTTTTGCTGTTCTTCCGTAAATTCAACGGAACGTGCAGGCTTTTCTTGTTCGAAAGCTTCTTTTAATTTAGACAGAATGTCAAATTCAAAAACCGCTTCTTTGTCTTTTTGCTTCGCAAGCTTGCTTACCCGTGTAATGCGTTTTTCGACTGTCTCCATGTCGGCAAGAATCAATTCAAGATTGATCGTTTCAATATCATCAATCGGATCGACTTTCCCTGACACGTGCGTAATATTGTCATCAGCGAATGCCCGTACAACGTGACAGATCGCATCTACCTGACGGATATGAGAAAGAAACTTATTTCCGAGCCCTTCACCTTTAGATGCGCCTTTTACGATCCCTGCGATATCAGTGAATTCAAACGCAGTCGGCACCGTTTTTTTCGGGTTCACCAATTCAGTCAGCTTTTGCAGACGTTCATCAGGCACTTCCACGATTCCCACGTTCGGATCAATTGTACAGAACGGGTAGTTGGCTGATTCGGCACCAGCCTGGGTAATTGCATTAAATAACGTCGATTTTCCCACATTCGGCAAACCGACAATTCCAGCAGTTAAAGCCATTCTTTCATCTCCTCTATATCAAACCATCATCGTATTAAACGTATTGTAAACCTAGAGCAATTATAAGGAGGTTCATAGGAAAAGACAAGCTGAGAAAAAAGCATTCCCCGCCCTCTCTTTCCTTAGATTATCCTTTTTTAACCGCTACCAGACAGTCAAAAAGCGTACTTCCCATTCCATTATCGGAATTTGAATCTTTTGTAAGCATGTTGACCGAGCCTCCGAATGCCGACCACATGCCTTCATCTATATTCACCGTCTTCGGGTGAGCCTGCTTCATGATTTTCACCCTGCCGCGCAGACGTCCGCGGTCATTGTATACCTCTGCCGTATCTCCGTCCTGAAGAGAAAGCTCCTCGGCGATATCCGGCGACAGATCCACCTGAATCTGCTGAAGCTTTTCAATAAACGGCACGTGCTGTGAATGATTGGAGCGCTGCGGATGAATGGACAGCAGCGTATACGGATATTTCCCGGCCAGCCCGGCGTCGCGATAAACGGATTCTTCCGGCACTTCTAATTGAGGGAGGCCGCTGTATCCTTTCTGTTCTGCCAATGACGAGACGAATTCAAACTTTCCGCTTGGGGTTAAAAACTGGAAATCATTCCACGGAACCTGTTTGACCGGAAGCGGCATATGGCCTTTTTCCTTTAATCGCTCAAGGGTGATTCCTTCTTTCTCCAAAGAAGAGAGCCCCATTTTCAAAAAATCTTCCGTACTGTAATCAAACAGCTCCCCGAATCCGAGACGCTTGGCGAGCTCCGTCCAGATCCAGCGGTCTGATTTCGCCTCTCCCTGCGGTTCCGCAAGCTTTCTGCCATACTGAACATAGTGATGATACATGCTGGAGTAATAAATATCTTCTTCTTCAAAAACAACGGCGGTCGGCAGTACATAGTCACAGAGCTTCGCCGTATCGGTCATGACCGAATCAATGGCCACTGTGACCGGTGTTTTTTCAAACGCTTCCTTCACTTTTTTTGTATTCGGCACCTGTGTCAGCGGATTGCCGCACGTCACGATAATCATCTCAATCGGCGGGTCGGCTGCGTTCAGCGCCTCTTCGGCCTGTGTCATCATCGAAAACGTTCTCGTGTTTTTCTTCAGATCAGGACGGGTGAGCTCGGCCTTTTCAAAGCTTTCACCGACTTGGACATTTCCGAAGTTGGCTCCGCCGCCTTTAATACCGACATTTCCGCTCGCTGCCGCTAAAGCGTCAATCCAGCGTATCGTCCCGCCGCCGTTTTTATATCTCTGCATCCCAAGACCCATAAAAGTAGAAGCGGGACCGTCAGCATATAGATCAGCAAGATATTCAAGCACTTCTAAAGATGTTTCGGTTTTCTCAATGATCTCATCCAATGAAATCGTGTGCAGCAGCTTTTCTATTTCTTCAAAACCGATCGAATGCTTTTGAATGAAATCGGCATCCGTTCTGCCGGTTTGGCATAATATTTTCAAAACACCCGCCGCAAGCCAGCCATCCATTCCGGGTTTAACGGAGATATACCGGTCGGCAAGCTTTGCAGTCGGGTTAAAAATAGGGTCAATGACCGTCAGTGTCGCTCCTTTTTTCTTCACCTGCTGCAAATGATGATAAAGGTGCATATTCGTCCGTGACACGTTTCTGCCCCATACGATCACATGCTTGCTGTGATAAATATCAAGCGGTCCATGCCCGTAAGAACGGCCGAAATCCCAGCGCTGCGCCTCAATTCCGGACCCCCAGCAAATGCTGCCCGCAATCTCCGTCACACCGCCGTATCCATTGAAAAAACGCTGGTCGAGCGCTTTCAAAAGACCGTTATTGGCATAATCATGACTGTGCAGCACAGCGGCAGTGCCCAGCGTTTCCTTAATCTCCGCCATTTTTTCCGCAATTTCATCTAACGCCTGCTCCCAAGAAATGCGGACAAATTCGCCGTCTTTCTTTTTTAAAGGAAAACGAAGCCGCTCCGGTGCATTCGTTTTCGTCTCCAGCATTCTGCCCCGGCCGCAAATTTTCCCTTCTGTGATGGGGTGATTCGGGTCTCCGTCTACTTTCGTCACCTTTCCATCCTCAACTGTCACCAAAAAGCCGCAGCTGTCCCAGCAATTCAGCGGACACGCTGACTGATGCACTTTGCTCATCTGGCCTCTTCCTCTCCTCTATATGAAAAAGCATGAGCGTCAGCCTTTATGATGTAGGCTCCTCATGCTTGACGAGTACTTTTTTCAGCTTTCTCTCAAAATCTCTTCTCGGTATCATGACACTGTGGGAACAACCCGTGCATTTGATCCGAATATCCATTCCCATCCGAATGATTTTCCACCTGTTTTCACCGCAAGGGTGCGGCTTCTTCATTTCAACAATATCATTCAGGCCAAAGTCTTTATCCGCCAAGACCCTTCACCTCTCTTCATAGACTGCTTTATTCATTGTACAAAAAAAGTCAGGATAAGAGCAACGTCGGCACTCAAAATGAGCATTATACTTTTTTCCATCTCCCTAATACAGGGTAAAGAAGAAGACATACCAGCAAATAAAGACTTAAGAGCCCGTAAATGGGATACAAAATGGCGATTAAATCTGAAAAGCCGATTGTCGTAAAAGGCACCATCACAGCTAAAAGAAGAAGAACGAGCGTCCACCTCGGCAATTTCACAAAAACAAGCATGCGGCTGGACAGCCCGAACAGACCGGTCACGGTTGTCGTATATATGGCTAAAAAAAGCACGGCTGTCATACAAAGAAACAACGGATAAGGAGCACCTTCAAGTACGGCAAAGAGAGGGATCTCATAATGTGTGAGACTGCCTGAGAGCTGTACAAGCGTTTCATTGTAGACAAATGAAATCACACCGAAAATCAGCCCGCTGACAACACTGGCGATTTTCGCTTCTCCCAGTCCTTTCATATCCTTCCCGACAGAAGAAAGAACCGCCACAACAGAAAGGATATTTAATGACGTAAAGGTGATGCTTGCCGGCCAATTATATTGACGGGTCAAATCTATCGTCCACGTATAGTGATGGGTTGTCTGAAAAAAGATCAAGGCATATAACAGCCCCGCTACAAGAATCGGTATCAAGATACTATTCAGAGATAATATTCCTTTTATATCCCAAAAGAATAAACAGATGGTCACAATGCAAAGAAGAAAAATACCGATCCAAAACGGCAGCTTGTACATTTGCAGCGTCACACCGCCGCCGGCAATCATGACCGTCGTCGTTGAAAATAAATAAAACATGATAAGAACATCATAGATTTTGGCAAGAGCCGGCCCCATCAAATGCTCTAGCACAGGTAAAAAGTGCGTTGATTGGACCTTATAGCTGATCTTCAGCACAATATAAGCCGAAATGGTGAACATGACTGTAAACAATACAATGGCCAGTCCGCTTTCAACACCGAAAAACTGCCATATTTCCTGCCCGCTTGCATACCCGGCTCCAATCTGGCTGCTTAATATGAGCAGCATCCACCTCATTCCGGCTCTCCACAACCTTATCACCTCATAAAATTTCTGATAATCTCCGCATATTGCTACTATATTGAGCGACAGCGGCAATCATTCATACAAACGGGACAAATATGGTACGATGAAGATGATTGACTACTCAGAAAATTCATTCGTGTAAGGAGCTCAAATCATGTACATCAGGCGTTTAACAGCAATTGACACCCAGCTTTACTCCAGCATCAGGCTCAAAGCCTTAAAAGATCACCCGGACGCATTTGCGGTCAGCTATGATGAGGAGAAAGAATGGCCGCCCGAAAAATTCAAAGCCAGGCTTGAAGCCGACAATGCTATAGTGCTTGGCGCCATTGAGAAAGGCAGTCTTATAGGCATCATTAAAATATCCAATCATCCGCTTTATAAACTAAGACACATTGCGGTTATCGGTTCTATGTATGTTTCTCCTAAACATCGAGGATCCGGCGCAGGAAAAGCCTTAATGACTGAAGCCATCAGCCAAGCAAAAAAGATGAAAGATACGGAACAGCTCCATCTCTCGGTTACTTCAACCAATGAACCTGCAAAAAAACTCTACGCTCAGTTAGGTTTTATCCTCTTCTCTACAGAAAAAAGAGCGCTGAAATTAGATCACCAACAATATGTCGATGTAGATCATATGGTCTTATATCTTTCATGAACTTGAAGGACAACAGCTTCAGGTTCATTTTTTTTACCCGGCAGACTGATTATGACATAAGCATAAAAAAAGACAGTGCTGGATATACTGTAAACAACCATACATCACCACAAACATCAGTGTAATACTCGTATGACATGACAAGGAAGTGAACCCTATGAATCGAAAAGGCGGGCTTTTTTCTCAGGAACGGGCAAAACAATATGTGTCCCATACGGATTCCTCTGCCGCGAATCAAATACAAGCGATCCTTGCTTCATCTTTACGTAAAGCAGGCGGCAGGCCGTTAGTCACCGTGTGTATCGGTACAGATCGATCAACCGGAGATTCATTAGGTCCGCTTGTGGGAACAAAGTTAGAAAAAATGAAGTTAGGCAGATTACACGTTTACGGAACACTGTCAGACCCCGTTCACGCCGTAAATATGAAAGACAAACTGAAACATATTCAACATATACATAAAAATCCGTTTATTATAGCGGTTGACGCTTGTTTAGGCCGCGTTAAAAGCGTAGGGTCATTTCAAATCGGCGATGGACCGCTAAAGCCCGGAGCCGGTGTTCAAAAAGACCTTCCTGAGATCGGTGACGTTCATATTAATGGAATCGTCAATGTCAGCGGGTTTATGGAGTATTTTGTCCTGCAGAATACGAGGCTTCATCTTGTGATGAGCATGGCGAATGTTTTGGCAGAGGGATTACAGCTGACAGATAAATCAGAAGGACGACAGGAACGGCTCAGTCCGTTTCATAAGCTGACAAGACGAATATAAAAAAACCATCTTTTAAAAAAAGATGGTTTTTATGCTTCTCTTTCTGACAACAGTTCGAGGATACGTTCAAGGTCTTCATTTGAGAAAAACTCAATCTCAATTTTCCCTTTTTTCTTTTGTCTCTTAATATTGACTGTTGTTCCGAAATAATTTTGCAAATATGATTCCCGCTCTTTTAACACCACATCTTGAACAGGTTCTTTTTTCTTTGTTTCACGTGGAACATTATTGTTTAACTGCTGAATGAGCTGTTCAAGCTGACGGACGTTCAGCTGTTCTTCAACCACTTTCTTCACTAGCGGTTCAAGCTTGTTTTTATTTTTCAAACCGAGCAAGGTCCTGCCGTGCCCCATGGATAACGTACCTTCTGCAATAAGGTTTTGGATGCTTTCAGGCAGTGTCAGCAGTCTCAAATGGTTGGCAATATGAGGTCTGCTTTTCCCGAGCCGTTTAGCGAGCTGTTCCTGGGTAATATCCAAATGTTTCAGCAGTGAATCATATGCCAGAGCTTCTTCAAGCGGTGATAAATCTTCACGTTGAAGGTTCTCCAAAAGAGCGATTTCCCGCATCAGCGATTCAGATAACTCCCGCACGATGGCCGGCACTGTTTCTTTCCCGGCAAGCTTTGCAGCGCGATAACGGCGTTCCCCGGCTACAATATCGTAGCCTTTCAGTGATTTTCTCACGATAATGGGCTGAAGAACGCCATGCTGAATGATGGATTCCTTCAGTTCAGCTAGTGACTCATCATCAAATTGTTTTCTTGGCTGATAAGGATTGGGGCGCAAATCACTGATTTTAATCTCTTCCACTGTCTCTTCAGACAAATCAACTTGATTAAACAACGCATTAATCCCTTTTCCGAGCCCGCCTTTAGCCATTCGCTGCCACTTCCTTTGCTAAATCTAAATATACTTCCGCACCTCTCGAACGCGGATCGTATAATATGATCGGCTTGCCGTGACTCGGCGCCTCACTTAAACGGACATTACGAGGAATAATGGTTTGATACACCTTATCTCTAAAGTATTTCTTCACCTCTTCTATCACTTGAATACCGAGATTCGTTCTGGCATCAAGCATCGTCAGAAGCACTCCTTCTATCATTAAGTCTGTATTTAAATGTTTTTGCACAAGCCGAACTGTATTTAATAATTGACTCAATCCTTCAAGAGCGTAGTATTCGCACTGAACCGGGATAACAACTGAATCTGATGCGGTAAGCGCATTAATCGTTAATAACCCGAGAGACGGAGGACAATCAATAATCATATAATCGTAATTTTGTTTCACTGATTCTAATGCTCTTTTCAGCCTTACCTCCCGTGAGATCGTCGGAACCAATTCGATTTCCGCTCCCGCAAGCTGGATTGTGGCTGGAATGACATCTAAGTTCTCTACTGAAGTCGGTTTAATAATATCTGTTACATCTGCGTCATCTACTAAAATGTCGTACACACAATGATCCACATCGGCTTTTTCAATCCCTAATCCGCTCGTTGCGTTGCCCTGCGGATCAATATCAACAAGAAGAACCCTTTTACCTATGTAAGCTAAGCAAGCACCCAGATTAACAGAAGTCGTTGTTTTCCCGACTCCGCCTTTTTGGTTCGTAATTGCTATGATTTTTCCCACGATGTCACCTACCTTCACATGAACATGTACTGTCTTGTTTCTATCTTATCAAAAAAAGAGTAAAGCGTTTTATTTTTTTCATAATTTGTTTATCAGCAAGTGAAAAAAATGCAAACGAAAAAGACAATTTCTCTTATAAATTCTCCGATAAAGTGACTTTTTTGACTGTAAAAAGACAATTCACGACACAAAAAGATAAATTTTTACATTTATAATACATAGTGCAGAATACATCTATTATTATCTCAAAATAGTTTTTTGACTAAAATAAAAACTCCCCTGCTGATCAGGAGAGTTTTTATTTAGGTATCCGAATGGTAAGCTGAATGTACTCTTCGAATTCTTCTTCCTCAGTATTCAGTCTGACGCCGCTGTCTTCCACCATGGACAAGGACTGGCGAATCGTATTCATCGCAATTCTTGTATCCCTGCTGAACGCTTTGCGTCTCGGCTTCGGTTTCTGCTTATTCTGTTCAAGCATTTTCACCACTCGGTCTTCCGTCTGCTTGACGTTTAAGCTTTTCTCGATGATTTCCGCAAGCAATGTGACCTGAAGCTTAGGCTGTTTGAGCGGAATCAGGGCTCTTGCATGGCGTTCCGTGATTTTTTTCTCCATAATCGCATCCTGGACGGGTTCAGGAAGCTTTAACAATCGGAGCTTGTTCGCAATCGTTGACTGGCCTTTTCCTAAGCGCTGCGCCAAGGCTTCCTGTGTTAAATCATGAAGTTCTAACAGCCTTGCGTACGCATGAGCTTCCTCAATGGAGGACAATTCTTCTCTCTGCAGGTTTTCAATCAAAGCGACAGAAGCTGTTTCCGTATCAGAGAAATTCTTTATAATTGCGGGAATATTTTCCCATTCAAGCGTCTGTACCGCTCTCCAGCGCCTTTCACCCGCAATGAGCTCATATTGTCCTTCATCTTCTGTATGTCTGACAACAATCGGCTGAATGATGCCGTGTGTATGGATAGTCATTGCTAACTCTTTGATCTTTTCATCTGAGAAAATGGTGCGTGGCTGAAAACGGTTGGGAACGATAGCATGTACCGGTATTTCGAGTATCTCTTCTTTGTTTGTATCATGCTCTGCTATCTCCGGTTCCTCTTCCTTCTCACCAAACCCGAAGAAACGAGAGAATGAATGCTTCATGTACCTACACCACCTTTAAAAACTGCCATTTTTATAATTCTATTTTCTCATGGTTTTTCCTGCTGTATCTTCATCAATTTTGCAGAAAATATGATGGAATTGTCACATCAGGCTGTCTAAATTACCCTTCAATTGGCGATTTATTCGGAGTACCCGGTTTTCTCGGATATTTTTTCGGAGTGCTTTTCGTCTTGCGAATGATCATAATGTTCCGTTCACTTTCTTCGACGGGAAGTGTAAAGGAATGAACTTGTTCAAGCTCTCCTCCCAATACTTTAATCGCCTTTTGCCCCGCTTTCAGTTCTTCATCAGCGGCTGCTGCTTTTAGTGCCGCAAATACGCCGTTTTTCTTGACAAGCGGCAGACAAAGCTCACTCAGGACTGACAGACGCGCCACCGCACGAGCGGTCACGAGATCAAAGCTTTCCCGGACGTCCTTCCGCTGTCCGAATGTCTCTGCCCTGTCATGGACAAATGTCGTATGCTCTAATTGTAAAGCATCAGAGAGAGTTTCCAAAAACGTAATCCGCTTATTCAGTGAATCGACGATGGTGACATGCAGATGCGGGAAGCAGATTTTGACGGGCAGGCTTGGAAAACCGGCACCGGCGCCAACGTCACAAAGAGTAGTGACCTTTTCAAAATCAATATAAAATGCCGCCGTAATCGAATCATAAAAATGCTTAAGATATACTTCCTTTTTCTCAGTGATGGACGTCAGATTCATTTTTTCGTTCCATTCCACGAGCATCTGGTAATACAACTCGAATTGCTCCAGCTGGCGGTCAGAAAGGGAAATCCCTTTCTCCGCTAAACTGGATGTAAATTCCTCTATATTCATGCCGTCATCCTTTCTATTCAGCTACCTTGGCAATACGGCCCTGCTCCAGGTAAACCAGCAGGATTGAAATGTCTGCCGGATTGACCCCGGAAATACGGGACGCTTGAGCAACTGATAAAGGACGCACTTCTTTCAGCTTTTGACGGGCTTCAGTAGCAATTCCTTTAATGGCGTCATAATCAATCCGATCAGGGATTTTTTTGTTTTCCATCTTCTTCAGCTTCTCCACTTGCTGCAAGGATTTTTCGATATATCCTTCATATTTCACTTGGATTTCCACTTGTTCCGCCACATCTTGCGGAACCGGAGAATCAGCAGGCGCAAGTTTTGTCACTGTTTCATAGTTCATTTCCGGACGTTTCATTAAATCTGTGCCGCGCACTCCATCTTTCAGTTCGCTTCCGCCGAGTGAACGGATATATTCCTGATTCTCAGGAGACGGCTTGATAATAACAGACCAGAGACGTTTTTTCTCAGCTTCGATCGCCGCTTTTTTCTTTTCAAACGCTTCATAGCGCTCATCCGAAATTAAGCCGATCTCATGGCCGATTTCCGTCAGACGAAGATCCGCGTTATCATGGCGGAGCAGCAGTCTGTATTCCGCCCGTGAAGTCAGCAGACGGTACGGTTCATTGGTTCCTTTCGTTACCAAATCATCAATCAATACGCCGATATACGCATCGGAACGGCTGAGGATAACCTCTTCTTTTCCAAGCGCTTTGCGGCCTGCGTTAATTCCTGCCATAATTCCTTGCCCGGCTGCTTCCTCATAGCCTGATGTACCGTTAATTTGACCGGCCGTGTACAGGTTAGGGATTTTTTTCGTCTCCAGTGTAGGCCAGAGCTGTGTCGGTACGATCGCGTCATACTCAATCGCGTATCCGGCTCTCATCATCTGCACCTTTTCCAGTCCCGGAATGGTCGCCAGCATCCGTTGCTGAACGTCCTCAGGAAGGCTCGTGGATAAACCTTGAACGTATACTTCCTGCGTATTTCTGCCTTCCGGCTCAAGGAAAATCTGGTGACGCGGTTTATCATTAAACCGAACGACTTTATCTTCAATCGAAGGGCAATATCTCGGTCCTGTTCCCTTAATCATACCGGAATACATTGGCGAACGATGCAGGTTGCTGTCAATGATCTCATGAGTCTCAGGACTCGTGTAAGTCAGCCAGCAAGGCAGCTGATCGGTAATGTATTCAACCGTTTCATATGAGAAAGCGCGCGGAACCGGATCTCCCGGCTGGATTTCTGTTTTGCTGTAATCAATGGAATCGCTTGAGACGCGAGGAGGCGTTCCCGTTTTAAAACGAACGAGATCAAAACCAAGCTCCTCTAAGTGCTCAGAAAGTTTAATAGACGGCTGCTGGTTATTCGGACCGCTTGAGTAAGACAGATCTCCGAGAATGATCCGCCCTCTTAAATACGTTCCGGTTGTCAGCACGACCGTTTTTGCCTTATATTCAGCACCGGTTTGCGTAATGACACCGCGGCACTCACCGTCTTCAATGATTAAACGCTCGGCAATCCCTTGAAGAAGTGTCAAATTCGGTGTTTTTTCCAGCGTATGCTTCATTTCATGCTGATATTGGAATTTATCCGCCTGCGCACGCAGCGCACGTACGGCCGGACCTTTCCCTGTATTCAGCATTCTCATTTGAATATGAGTTTTATCTATATTTCTAGCCATTTCTCCGCCGAGCGCGTCAATTTCGCGGACGACAATCCCTTTTGCGGGGCCGCCGACAGACGGATTACATGGCATAAACGCAACCATATCAAGATTGATCGTCAAAACAAGCGTTTTGGCTCCCTGGCGCGCGGATGCGAGGGCAGCCTCAACACCGGCATGCCCGGCGCCGATGACAATCACGTCGTATTGGCCTGCTTCATACCCCATGGTTTTTTCCTCCCTTTTATTTACCTAAACAAAATTGTGAAAAGAGCTGATCAATTAAGCTTTCGTGGACGGCATCACCGATGATTTCGCCCAGCAGCTCCCAGCACCTTGTCAGATCAATTTGCACCATATCAATCGGAACATCCTGTTCAATTCCGTTCAGCGCATCATCAATCGCTTGCTTTGCCTGATGCAGAATCGAGATATGACGGGTATTGCTGACATATGTGAGATCTCCGCTTTCGATCGCTCCTGTATAAAATAGCGACTGGATCGCTTCCTCTAAGTCTTGTATGCCTTCTTCTTTCAGCAATGAGGTCGTGACGACAGGCCGGCCTTTCGCAAGCTCCTTGACGCGCTCAGCGTCAATCTTAGCCTCAAGATCCGTCTTATTCATAATGACTATGACGTCCATTCCCTCAACCGCTTCAAATAATTTCACATCTTCTTCAGAAAGCTCCTCGCTGTGGTTGAGCACAAGCAAAATGAGATCCGCTTCCTTCAGAACCTGGCGTGACCGTTCTACACCGATTCTTTCGACGATGTCTTCGGTCTCACGGATTCCGGCGGTATCGACAAGCCGGAGCGGCACGCCTCGGACATTGACATATTCCTCAATCACATCACGCGTCGTTCCCGGAATATCCGTTACGATCGCCTTCGTTTCATGGACAAGACTGTTAAGCAAAGAAGATTTCCCGACGTTCGGACGGCCGATGATCACGGTAGACAAGCCCTCGCGTAAAATTTTCCCCTGCTCAGACGTACGAAGCAGCGCTTCAATTTCTTTCTTCACGCCGCTTGCCTTTTCCACTAAAAGCTGATGCGTCATTTCTTCGACGTCATCATATTCCGGATAATCTATATTAACCTCAACATGGGCAAGTGTTTCTAACAATTCATCCCGAAGACGGCGGACTAGTGCGGAAAGCCGTCCTTCCATCTGGTTCATGGCGACATTCATGGCACGGTCCGTTTTGGCCCTGATCAGATCCATCACCGCTTCCGCCTGTGAAAGGTCAATCCGTCCGTTTAAAAATGCACGCTTCGTAAACTCACCGGGTTCCGCCAGTCTCGCACCTTCTCTTAAAGCAAGCTGGAGCACCTGATTAACCGTCACAATTCCTCCGTGACAGTTGATTTCAATGACATCTTCCCTTGTGAATGTTCTGGGCGCTCTTAAAACAGACACCATCACTTCCTCAATAATCCGTCCCGTCGTGCTGTCTGCGATATGCCCGTAATGAATGGTATGCGATTCTGCCGAACTGAGCGTTTTGCCTTTCGGACCCTTGTACATTTTGTCGGCGATTTCTACGGCTTCCGGGCCGCTCAGCCGAACGATCGCGATCGCGCCTTCACCCATCGGAGTTGAAATCGCTGCAATTGTATCCATGCTGTTCACCTCTCTTTATCTCTGTTTCCATCTATATAAAAAATTGATTTACGCCAAAATTAAAAGATAACATAGTTTGGTTTGAAGTGGAAGATACGTTATCCACAAAGGCAGAAATTCATCCCTTATTACTTTAACTTATCCACATGTGAATAACAATTAATTTTATTTCCTAAAACCTTTTTTATCAACAGCATACACCGAAAAAGAAAAAACTTAAACGCAAAAAATGCGATTCTGCTTAGGAATAGAGCCATTTTCGCCAATAAAAAAACCGAAGTTCCGATTTTACCCGGACTTCGGTTTTCTGCTATCTTTATGGGAAATAACGAGATGACGGTACCGGCCTTCACCGGTAGAAAAAGTTTTGATATTTGGGTGTCTCGACAGAGCGTCATGGATGATTTTTCTTTCGCCTGACGGCATCGGTTCCAAATGCACATCTTTTTTTGTTTTCGACACCTGCTTGGCCAGCCTGTTTGCCAGCTGATCCAGAATTTCTCTTCTTTTCAGACGATAATTTTCAGCGTCGACAACGGCGTGGCGATACTGCCCGGAGCCACGGTTCAAAACAAGCTGCGCCAATGTTTCCAGAGCATTGAGTGTTTGTCCTCTTTTGCCGATAAGCAGCGCTGCTTTTTCACCTTTAATATGAAAACAAACTGTTTTTTTGTTTTCTTCCGTGACAATCTCAGAAGGCCCCGCAATGGAATTGATGATTTCTTCCAGATACGCTTTCGCTTCCTGAACAGGATTTTTTTTCTCTTCCAGTTCTACGATCGCATTCTTTTTTCCGAAAATACCCAAAAATCCTTTAGATTCTTCCTGCACCACCGTTATTTCTACTTGATCTTCCGTCAGTTGAAGTTCCTGAAGGCCTGATTGAACTGCTTCTTTGACATTCCGTCCCGCAGCAGTCACCTTCTTCACTTTTTCTTTCCTCCAGCTTTCTGCGTTTCCGGATCGTGTTTAATGTCAGGCCCTTTAATAAGGAATGTCTGAGCAATCATAAACAGGTTTCCGACTACCCAATAAAGAGAAAGCGCACTCGGGAAGTTGATCGCAAATACGATGATCATGATCGGCATAATCCATACCATCATTGCCATTTGAGGATTCTGAGATGGATTTCCGGCCATCATCAGCTTCTGCTGGACAAAAGTGGCCACACCGGCAACGATAGGAAGAATATAGTAAGGATCTTTCTCTCCTAAATCAAACCATAAAAAGCTGTGCTGTGAAATGGCTTGCGTACGCATAATCGCGTGATAGAATCCGATCAAAATCGGCATTTGAATCAGGATCGGAAAACATCCTGCCAGAGGGTTTACCCCGTGCTTCGAAAACAGGGCCATTGTTTCCTGCTGAAGCTTCTGCTGCGTTTTTTGGTCTTTTGAGCTGTATTTTTCTCTAAGCTTCTGCATTTCCGGCTGAAGCGCCTGCATCGCTTTTGAGCTTCGAAGCTGCTTGATCATCAGCGGCAGAATCAGCAGACGGATTAAAATCGTAACGATGATGATCGATAAACCATAGTTATCACCCGTCAGTTTCGCTACGTACGTAATGACTTCTGACAATGGATACACAACATATTTGTCCCAGAAATGCGGACTATTCGCCGTAATCGGCTCTTTTACACTCGAGCACCCGGCCAGCAGCACGAGCATACCGACCATACTCAGTAGTAACCATATTCTCCTTTTCAAGAACGTTTCCTCCTATACCATTCTTTATAAACCTTGTATGTATTTTAGCATCTTTCAGTTTTAAATGGCGGTCATTTTTCGCCAAACAAAAGGAAGCGCTTTTAAAAACGTGAAGAAAACAAAATATGAGCTATTTTGACGAAGATTTCTTATATAAAGAGGTTTTTCTGAATAAGTGCTGCAGACTTTTTTTTGTTTCTTCAAAACTGAGGTCGGCGGCGGGTTTTCTAGCGATAATAATAAAATCTTTCGGCTTGAGCAGCTCTTTTTCCTCCTGGACCGCCTGTCTGATTAACCGCTTCACCCGGTTGCGCACGACGGCGTTGCCGATTTTTTTACTGACAGAGAGCCCTACCCGGAGCTCTTCCTGCTGCGGCTGATCGAGCGTATACAGCACGAACTGGCGGTTTGCCATAGACGTTCCGCGTTTAAACACTTTTTGAAAATCTTCATTTTTCTTTAACCGATTTCGCTTCTTCACTTTGATTCACTCCGATATTCACTCGCAGAAACTTTTATTACTATCTAAAAAAAACGGGCCGCCGGAATACTGAAGAAATTTCTCCAGTACCGGGCGACGCATGATCTCTTTTCTCTTAATGTGAAAAAAGACCACTGACATTATTCAGTGGCCTAAGCTGATAATACTTTTCTGCCTTTGCGGCGACGGCGTGCTAATACTAGACGACCGTTTTTTGAACTCATACGGCTTCTGAAGCCATGAACTTTACTGCGTTTACGGTTATTCGGTTGGAATGTTCTTTTCATTTATGACACCTCCCTCGAGGAATAGCTGTTAAAGACAGTCTTACTTATTATATTTGTGCTGCCTATTCATTGTCAACTTCAGCAGTGCTTTTATTTCTTACAACCATAATAGGATAACATACCTTAACCAGATTAGAAACCTTAATTTTCATATTCCTTTTTTTAACGCAAAACCGCCGCGCGCCCTCCGGAAAAAACGGTATGTGGATAATTTTTTGGCCTTTTTTTAATATCCACAATCGTTATCGACAACATTTTCACATTGCTAACCCCTGTGGACAAAGATTTTTCAACAAGTTGTCAGGTTTGTGGATAAGATTACGAGAACCGTTGCAAGTCCTCGCTTAATTTGATATTATATTTGTGTTTTAACTCTTAATTATTGATTCACTCCGTTCTCCTTATCCACAAAGTGTGGATAAGTTGTGGATTGTTTTCACACAGCTTGTGTAGATTGTTGTCCACAACTTGTGGAATTTGTCGAAAAGCTATTTTTCTACTATACTATATGTTTTCAACATTTCGTGTGTACGAATGGTCAGAGCCATATGCTCTTTTTTTGTGTTCTATAACAGGGGAAGAGCGCTGATTTTAAAGAAAAGGAGGGCTGTGCCGGATAATGGAGAATATATTAGATCTTTGGAATCAAGCTTTAGCTCAGATAGAGAAAAAGTTAAGCAAACCGAGCTTCGAAACTTGGATGAAGTCGACGAAAGCCCATTCGCTGCAAGGAGATACCTTAACCATCACCGCTCCCAATGAATTTGCCAGAGACTGGCTGGAGTCCAGGTACTTACATCTCATTGCAGATACCATATATGAATTGACCGGGGAAGAATTGAGCGTCAAATTTGTCATTCCTCAAAATCAGGATGCAGAAGACTTTTTGCCGAAACCGCAAGTGAAAAAAGCGGCAAAAGAGGAACCGTCTGATTTTCCCCAAAGCATGCTCAACCCGAAATATACATTCGACACATTCGTCATCGGATCGGGAAACCGATTCGCCCATGCAGCATCACTGGCTGTAGCGGAAGCACCCGCTAAAGCGTACAACCCTTTATTTATTTACGGGGGAGTCGGTTTAGGAAAAACCCACTTAATGCACGCAATCGGCCATTATGTCATTGATCATAATCCTTCAGCCAAAGTGGTGTACCTGTCTTCTGAAAAATTCACAAATGAATTCATCAACTCAATCCGCGACAATAAAGCCGTTGATTTTCGCAACCGCTACCGGAATGTTGATGTACTTTTGATAGATGATATTCAATTTTTAGCCGGAAAAGAACAAACACAGGAAGAGTTTTTCCATACATTCAATACGCTTCATGAAGAAAGCAAACAAATCGTGATTTCCAGCGACAGACCGCCGAAAGAGATTCCGACCCTTGAAGACCGTCTGCGTTCTCGGTTCGAATGGGGATTGATTACGGATATCACGCCGCCTGATCTGGAAACGCGGATTGCCATCCTGAGAAAGAAAGCGAAGGCGGAAGGCCTTGATATTCCGAACGAGGTCATGCTCTAC
The DNA here is from genome assembly GCF_059831465.1 of Bacillus sp. 5RYD7K. Taxonomy (NCBI): domain Bacteria; kingdom Bacillati; phylum Bacillota; class Bacilli; order Caryophanales; family Bacillaceae; genus Bacillus; species Bacillus sp. 5RYD7K. The sequence continues at coordinate 844,889 of NZ_CP191200.1, read as the reverse complement.
ATCGCGAATCAGATTGACAGCAACATCCGTGAACTGGAAGGGGCATTAATCCGGGTTGTTGCCTATTCATCTTTAATCAATAAAGACATTAATGCGGACCTGGCTGCAGAAGCATTGAAAGATATTATTCCTTCCGCAAAGCCTAAGGTCATCACGATAAAAGAGATTCAGCGGATTGTCGGACAGCAGTTCAACATTAAGCTTGAAGATTTCAAAGCGAAAAAGCGTACGAAATCCGTTGCGTTCCCAAGGCAGATTGCCATGTATCTTTCCAGAGAAATGACGGATTCTTCTTTGCCTAAAATCGGGGAAGAATTTGGCGGGAGAGACCATACAACCGTCATTCATGCTCATGAAAAGATTTCAAAACTGCTGATTGATGACGAGCAGCTTCAGCAGCAGGTAAAAGAAATAAAAGAACAGCTTAAATAATAGAGCCCTCGGATGAACCGGGGAAAGTGTGAATAACTTCTCGCCAGTCATGCACAGTCTGTCCACATGTGGATAGGCTGTGTTTCCTGTCTTTTTCACAACTTATCCACAAATCCACAGGCCCTACTATTACTACTGCTATTTTTAAAATATATTAATTATATTATCCGTTAGGAGGATAAACATGAAATTTACGATTCAAAAAGATCGTTTAGTTGAAAGTGTACAAGACGTTCTAAAAGCCGTTTCATCCAGAACTACAATTCCTATTCTCACCGGTATTAAGATCGTAGCCTCAGATGAAGGAGTATCTTTTACGGGAAGCGATTCTGATATTTCAATCGAGTCATTCATTCCGAAAGAAGAAGATGACAAAGAAATCGTGACGATTGATCAGCCGGGAAGTATCGTGCTGCAAGCGCGTTTCTTCAGCGAAATCGTTAAAAAACTGCCGATGGCGACGGTTGAAATCGAAGTTCAAAATCAATATTTAACAATTATCCGTTCCGGAAAAGCGGAATTTAATTTGAACGGTCTTGATGCAGATGAATATCCGCATCTTCCGCAAATCGAAGAGCACCATGCCATTCAGATTCCGACGGATCTTTTGAAAAACTTAATCCGTCAAACCGTGTTCGCTGTGTCCGCCTCAGAAACACGCCCTATCTTGACAGGTGTAAACTGGAAAGTGGAAAACGGTGAATTATTATGCACTGCCACGGATAGCCATCGGCTCGCTTTAAGAAAGGCAAAGCTTGATATTCCGGAAGACAGCTCTTACAACGTCGTCATCCCCGGAAAAAGTTTAACCGAGCTGAGCAAAATTCTTGATGACAATCAAGAGCTGGTCGATATCGTCATTACAGAAACCCAAGTTCTGTTTAAAGCGAAAAACGTATTGTTCTTCTCGAGGCTGCTTGACGGAAACTATCCGGACACGACAAGCTTAATTCCGCAGGAAAGCAAAACGGAAATCGTTGTGAACACAAAGGAATTTTTACAGGCGATTGACCGTGCTTCTTTATTGGCGAGAGAAGGCCGCAACAACGTTGTAAAGCTTTCTGCCAAACCGGCGGACTCGCTTGAAATTTCATCAAATTCTCCTGAAATCGGGAAAGTTGTCGAAGCTGTGCTCGCTGACCGGATTGACGGTGAGGAATTAAATATTTCATTCAGTCCAAAATATATGATGGACGCACTGAAAGTACTTGAAGGAGCGGACATCCGTATCAGCTTTACGGGAGCGATGAGACCGTTTCTTATCCGTACGCCGAATGATGAAACCATCGTTCAGCTCATCCTTCCGGTCCGAACGTATTAATCAAACAGAATGTGCTGCCGGCTTAGTTCGGCAGCTTTTCTATTCATCAGCCGCTCCCTCAAGTTTTCCCTTTCCTTATTTCAGGATTTTTTAGTACAATTAGATATTAGTGATATTTGAAAGAGGTCGATATTATGGCAAATCCGATTTCGATTGACACAGAAATGATTACGCTTGGCCAGTTTTTAAAATTAGCCGATGTGATTCAGTCCGGCGGTATGGCGAAATGGTTTCTGAGCGAGCATGAGGTGACAGTCAACAATGAACCTGACAATCGCCGCGGCAGAAAGCTTTATGTTGGAGACGTGGTCGCGATTGAAGGATTTGGTTCATTTCAAGTCGTCAATTAAAGCGGGTGACAGCGGTTGTATATCCAAAATTTAGAATTAACATCCTACCGTAATTATGAGCGCGCTGAGCTTCAATTCGAAAACAAGGTGAATGTGATCATCGGAGAGAATGCCCAAGGCAAAACCAATCTGATGGAAGCCATCTATGTCCTTTCGATGGCAAAATCACACCGCACCTCAAATGATAAAGAACTTATACGGTGGGACGAAGACTATGCTAAAATAGAAGGAAGAGTGATGAAGCGCAACGGGGACATCCCAATGCAGCTAGTCATCTCCAAAAAAGGTAAAAAGGGCAAGGTCAATCACATAGAACAGCAAAAACTCAGTCAGTATGTCGGAGCGCTGAACACCATTATGTTCGCTCCGGAGGACTTAAATCTCGTCAAAGGCAGCCCGCAGGTCAGGAGGAGATTTCTTGATATGGAGATCGGGCAGGTTTCTGCCGTTTATCTGTATGATTTATCTCTTTATCAAAAAATCCTTTCCCAGCGGAATCATTTTCTGAAACAGCTGCAAAGCCGGAAACAGACTGACCGGACTATGCTTGACGTTCTCACTGATCAGCTGATTGAGGCAGCCGCAAAAGTTGTCGCCAAACGTCTGCAGTTTACGGCGCAGCTTGAAAAATGGGCGCAGCCGATCCATTCGGGCATTTCCCGGGGGCTTGAGGAACTGACGCTTAAGTATCACACGGCGCTTGATGTATCAGATCCTAAAGATTTGTCGAAAATAGGTAACAGCTACCAGGAGTCTTTTTCGAAATTAAAAGAAAAAGAAATAGAACGGGGCGTCACCTTATTCGGACCGCATCGGGATGATGTCCTTTTTTATGTGAACGGACGCGATGTGCAGACTTACGGTTCGCAGGGACAGCAGCGTACGACGGCTTTGTCTTTGAAGCTGGCCGAAATAGATTTGATTCATGAAGAAATTGGAGAATATCCCATTTTACTTTTGGATGATGTACTAAGCGAGCTGGATGATTACCGCCAGTCCCATTTGCTTCATACAATCCAAGGCCGTGTGCAGACATTTGTCACCACGACGAGCGTGGACGGCATTGACCACGAAACCTTACATCAAGCAGGAATGTTCCGTGTGGAAAACGGTGCGTTAGTGAAGTGAAGAAATGAGGTGAGCGATTGTATATTCATTTAGGTGACGACTTTGTCGTTTCAACACGCGATATCGTCGGCATTTTTGACTGCAAGGTCAATGTATCGCCGATTGTTGAAGAATTTCTGGACAGACAGAAAGAAAAAGTAGTGCCGTCCGTAAACGGCACGCCAAAGTCTATCGTAGTCACGACTGAGAATATATATTACTCTCCCTTATCTTCCGGCACACTGAAGAAACGTGCGCAATTTATGTTAGAAATAGATTCTTAGCGGATCTTTACAATGAATATATCGTTTAAGAAAAGTGTAGGTGAATGTGCATGGCTATGGAACAGCAGCAAAATAGTTATGATGAGAATCAGATACAGGTATTAGAAGGGTTGGAAGCTGTTCGAAAGAGACCGGGGATGTACATCGGATCAACTAACAGCAAAGGCCTTCACCATTTGGTATGGGAAATCGTCGACAACAGTATTGACGAAGCCCTGGCCGGTTATTGTACAGATATTAACATCGTAATTGAGAAAGATAACAGCATTACCGTTACAGACAACGGGCGCGGAATTCCGGTCGGTATCCAAGAGAAGATGGGCCGCCCTGCGGTTGAAGTCATCATGACCGTTCTTCACGCCGGCGGTAAATTTGACGGAAGCGGATATAAAGTATCCGGCGGTCTTCACGGTGTAGGGGCGTCCGTCGTAAACGCCTTGTCGACCACTCTTGACGTTACGGTTCATCGTGACGGGAAAATCCATTATCAGGCGTATGAACGCGGTGTGCCGGCGGCTGATCTTGAAGTGATCGGTGACACTGACAAGACCGGGACGATTACGCATTTCGTTCCCGATCCGGAAATTTTCAAAGAAACAACTGTATATGACTATGATCTGCTTTCAAACCGTGTCCGGGAATTGGCCTTCCTGACAAAAGGCGTAAACATCACGATTGAAGACAAACGTGAAGGACAAGAACGGAAAAACGAGTACCACTACGAAGGCGGAATCAAGAGCTACGTTGAGTACTTAAACCGTTCCAAAGAAGTCGTTCACGAAGAGCCGATTTATATCGAAGGCGAGAAAGACGGCATTACGGTTGAAGTTGCATTGCAATACAACGACAGCTATACAAGCAATATTTATTCTTTCGCGAATAATATCAACACATACGAAGGCGGCACGCACGAGGCCGGATTTAAAACCGGTCTGACCCGTGTCATAAACGACTATGCAAGAAGAAAAGGGATTTTCAAAGAAAATGATCCGAATTTAAGCGGGGATGATGTGAGAGAAGGGCTGACTGCCATTATTTCAATTAAGCACCCTGATCCGCAATTCGAAGGGCAGACGAAAACGAAGCTCGGCAACTCTGAAGCGAGAACGATCACTGATACGCTGTTTTCTTCTGCGCTGGAAACATTTCTTCTTGAAAATCCGGATTCAGCCCGTAAAATCGTTGAAAAAGGTTTAATGGCCGCAAGAGCGCGGATGGCGGCGAAAAAAGCGCGGGAATTGACCCGCCGCAAAAGCGCGCTTGAGATTTCCAATCTGCCGGGCAAACTGGCGGACTGTTCTTCTAAAGATCCGAGCATTTCCGAGCTCTATATCGTAGAGGGTGACTCTGCGGGCGGATCAGCGAAACAGGGACGGGACCGCCATTTTCAAGCCATTCTGCCGCTGCGCGGTAAGATTCTGAACGTTGAGAAAGCCAGACTTGATAAGATTCTCTCAAATAATGAGGTCAGATCAATGATTACGGCTCTCGGCACGGGTATTGGAGAAGACTTTAATCTTGAAAAAGCGCGTTATCATAAAGTAGTCATCATGACGGATGCCGATGTCGACGGCGCCCACATCAGAACGCTTTTATTAACGTTCTTCTACAGATACATGCGGGAAATTATTGAAAACGGCTATGTCTACATTGCTCAGCCGCCGCTTTATAAAGTGCAGCAGGGAAAACGGGTGGAATACGCTTATAACGATAAGCAGCTTGATGAGCTTTTAAAAGAGCTTCCGCAATCGCCTAAGCCCGGCCTTCAGCGTTATAAAGGTCTCGGAGAAATGAACGCGACTCAGCTTTGGGAAACGACTATGGATCCGGCGACCAGAACGCTTCTGCAAGTCAATCTTGAAGATGCGATGGATGCTGATGAGACGTTCGAAATGCTGATGGGCGACAAAGTAGAACCGCGCAGAAACTTCATAGAAGCAAACGCCAGATACGTGAAAAACCTTGATATTTAACCATGAAAGCCTTATTTTCGTTAAGAAATAAGGCTTTTTTCTCAAAGCGGCTTCAAGCGGCCTCTGAAAACCCGCAAAACCCGTATATTCTGCTAAATTAATGTGTATAAACACAAGTTTATTGATATAATGGAGAATAGTGAAATCGTATTGAAGATCATAATGGACAATCTACTCCCACATTATTTCATGTGATACTTCAGGGAGGTTTTTTTAATGAGTGAACAAAACACACCACAAGTACGTGAAGTCAATATCAGTCAGGAAATGCGGACATCCTTCCTGGACTATGCAATGAGCGTTATCGTATCCCGGGCGCTTCCGGATGTGCGTGACGGTCTGAAGCCGGTTCACAGACGGATTTTGTACGCAATGAATGATTTAGGCATGACCAGTGACAAACCATATAAAAAATCTGCCCGTATCGTCGGCGAAGTTATCGGTAAGTACCACCCGCACGGTGATTCAGCGGTTTACGAATCAATGGTCAGAATGGCGCAGGATTTTAACTACCGCTACATGCTTGTTGATGGACACGGCAACTTCGGTTCGGTAGACGGCGACTCAGCGGCTGCGATGCGTTACACAGAAGCGAGAATGTCAAAAATCGCAATGGAAATCCTCCGGGACATTACGAAAGATACGATTGATTATCAAGATAACTATGACGGCGCAGAAAGAGAACCTGTCGTCATGCCTTCGAGATTTCCGAATCTGCTCGTAAACGGGGCTGCCGGTATTGCGGTCGGAATGGCGACAAATATTCCTCCGCATCAGCTTGGGGAAGTCATTGAAGGCGTGCTTGCCGTAAGTGAGAATCCTGAGATTACAAACCAGGAGCTGATGGAATACATCCCGGGCCCGGATTTTCCGACAGCCGGTCAGATTTTAGGCCGGAGCGGTATCCGTAAGGCATATGAATCCGGACGGGGATCAATCACGATCCGGGCTAAGGCTGAAATCGAAGAGACATCCTCGGGAAAAGAAAGAATTATTGTCACGGAACTTCCTTATCAGGTCAACAAAGCGAGATTAATTGAAAAAATCGCAGATCTCGTCCGGGACAAAAAAATCGAAGGAATCACCGATCTGCGTGACGAATCCGACCGTAACGGAATGAGAATCGTCATTGAGATCCGCCGTGACGCCAATGCTCACGTCATTTTGAATAACCTGTACAAACAAACGGCCCTGCAGACGTCTTTCGGAATCAACCTGCTGGCGCTCGTCGATGGACAGCCGAAGGTATTAAACCTGAAAGAATGTCTGGAGCACTATCTTGATCACCAAAAGGTCGTGATCCGACGCAGAACGGCTTACGAACTTCGCAAAGCGGAGGCGAGAGCTCACATTCTGGAAGGGTTAAGAATCGCTCTCGATCATTTAGACGCGGTGATTTCTCTTATCCGTAGTTCTCAGACGGCTGAAATTGCGAGAACGGGTCTAATCGAACAATTTTCACTGACTGAAAAACAGGCGCAAGCCATTCTGGACATGCGTCTTCAGCGATTAACCGGTCTGGAGCGCGAAAAGATCGAAGAGGAATATCAATCACTTGTTGCGCTTATCGCCGAGCTGAAAGATATTTTAGCCAATGAAGAAAGAGTGCTCGAGATCATCCGTGAAGAACTCAACGAAATCAAAGAGCGGTTCAATGATGAGAGACGCACTGAAATCGTGACGTCCGGTCTTGAAACAATTGAAGATGAAGATCTCATCGAGAGAGAAAACATCGTCATCACGCTGACTCATAACGGCTATGTTAAGCGCCTCCCAGCGTCCACATACCGCAGTCAAAAACGGGGCGGAAAAGGCGTGCAGGGAATGGGAACGAATGAAGATGACTTTGTGGAACACTTAATTTCTACATCGACGCACGATACGATTCTGTTCTTCTCTAATAAAGGGAAGGTATATCGTTCAAAAGGATATGAAATCCCTGAATACGGCCGTACCGCAAAAGGCATTCCGATTATTAACCTCCTGGAGGTTGAAAAAGGCGAATGGATTAATGCCATTATTCCGGTCAGCACATTTGATGAGGAGCTTTACCTCTTCTTCACGACCAAACAAGGGGTGTCGAAACGTACGGCACTGTCCCAGTTTGCGAATATACGGAATAACGGGCTGATCGCTTTAGGTCTTCGGGAAGACGATGAACTGATGGCCGTCCGTCTGACTGACGGCAAGAAACAAATCATCATCGGAACGAAGAATGGTTTGCTGATCCGTTTCCCTGAAGAAGATGTAAGACAAATGGGACGCACCGCTGCAGGTGTTAAAGGCATCACGCTGACAGATGATGATGTCGTGGTAGGCATGGAGATTCTTGAAGAAGACTCCCATGTCCTCATAGTGACAGAAAACGGCTACGGCAAACGTACGCCGGCCTCAGAATACAGAGTCCAAAGCCGGGGCGGAAAAGGCCTTAAAACATGTAAAATCACTGACAGCAACGGTCCGCTAGTAACAGTAAAAGCCACAAGAGGCGAAGAAGACCTAATGATTATTACGGCAAGCGGCGTGTTAATCAGAATGGATATTAACGATATCTCCACTACGGGACGTGTAACACAAGGCGTCCGTCTGATCCGCATGTCCGATCAAGAGCACGTGGCCACTGTGGCACTAGTGGAAAAGAATGAAGAAGAGCCGGAAGAAATGGAAGAAGAATAGATGAAAAAGCGCAGCTGTAACAAGCTGCGCTTTTTCTATATAAAGAAAAGAAAAAAGCTTTGACACACAGCGACGATGCTGATATAATTCTTTTTGTTGTCTTTTCAACACAAAGACATTCTGCTAAAAAAGTTTTTTAAAAAAAGTATTGACCTATCAAACTGAAAATGTTATGATTAAGAGGTCGCTTCGAGAGAAGTGAAAAAAGTTCTTTGAAAACTAAACAAGACAAAACGTACCTGTTAATTCAAAGTTTTAAATAAATCGCACAGCGATGTGCGTAGTCAGTCAAACTAAGGTCTGCACGATGCAGATCACACAGACGTTACTGCAGGATGCAGTGAACTTAGTCTGTGATCCATTTATCGGAGAGTTTGATCCTGGCTCAGGACGAACGCTGGCGGCGTGCCTAATACATGCAAGTCGAGCGGACAGATGGGAGCTTGCTCCCTGATGTTAGCGGCGGACGGGTGAGTAACACGTGGGTAACCTGCCTGTAAGACTGGGATAACTCCGGGAAACCGGGGCTAATACCGGATGGTTGTTTGAACCGCATGGTTCAGACATAAAAGGTGGCTTCGGCTACCACTTACAGATGGACCCGCGGCGCATTAGCTAGTTGGTGAGGTAACGGCTCACCAAGGCGACGATGCGTAGCCGACCTGAGAGGGTGATCGGCCACACTGGGACTGAGACACGGCCCAGACTCCTACGGGAGGCAGCAGTAGGGAATCTTCCGCAATGGACGAAAGTCTGACGGAGCAACGCCGCGTGAGTGATGAAGGTTTTCGGATCGTAAAGCTCTGTTGTTAGGGAAGAACAAGTGCCGTTCAAATAGGGCGGCACCTTGACGGTACCTAACCAGAAAGCCACGGCTAACTACGTGCCAGCAGCCGCGGTAATACGTAGGTGGCAAGCGTTGTCCGGAATTATTGGGCGTAAAGGGCTCGCAGGCGGTTTCTTAAGTCTGATGTGAAAGCCCCCGGCTCAACCGGGGAGGGTCATTGGAAACTGGGGAACTTGAGTGCAGAAGAGGAGAGTGGAATTCCACGTGTAGCGGTGAAATGCGTAGAGATGTGGAGGAACACCAGTGGCGAAGGCGACTCTCTGGTCTGTAACTGACGCTGAGGAGCGAAAGCGTGGGGAGCGAACAGGATTAGATACCCTGGTAGTCCACGCCGTAAACGATGAGTGCTAAGTGTTAGGGGGTTTCCGCCCCTTAGTGCTGCAGCTAACGCATTAAGCACTCCGCCTGGGGAGTACGGTCGCAAGACTGAAACTCAAAGGAATTGACGGGGGCCCGCACAAGCGGTGGAGCATGTGGTTTAATTCGAAGCAACGCGAAGAACCTTACCAGGTCTTGACATCCTCTGACAATCCTAGAGATAGGACGTCCCCTTCGGGGGCAGAGTGACAGGTGGTGCATGGTTGTCGTCAGCTCGTGTCGTGAGATGTTGGGTTAAGTCCCGCAACGAGCGCAACCCTTGATCTTAGTTGCCAGCATTCAGTTGGGCACTCTAAGGTGACTGCCGGTGACAAACCGGAGGAAGGTGGGGATGACGTCAAATCATCATGCCCCTTATGACCTGGGCTACACACGTGCTACAATGGGCAGAACAAAGGGCAGCGAAACCGCGAGGTTAAGCCAATCCCACAAATCTGTTCTCAGTTCGGATCGCAGTCTGCAACTCGACTGCGTGAAGCTGGAATCGCTAGTAATCGCGGATCAGCATGCCGCGGTGAATA
>NZ_CP191200.1:815000-830000 GCF_059831465.1 Bacillus sp. 5RYD7K | reverse complement strand
AACGGGGCGTTATTACAAATCCCTTCTTTTTAACACCTGATCATCAAGTATTCGATGCGGAGCATTTGATGGGGAAATACAGAATTTCCGGTGTTCCGATCGTAGATAATAAAGACGATCAAAAGCTTGTCGGAATCATTACAAACCGTGATCTTCGCTTTATCTCTGATTATTCAATGAAAATCAGTGACGTGATGACAAAAGAAGAGCTGGTTACGGCTCCTGTAGGCACCACATTAGACGAAGCAGAAAAAATCTTACAGAAACATAAAATTGAAAAACTTCCATTAGTGGATGACCAAAACAAATTAAAAGGTCTTATCACGATCAAAGATATTGAAAAGGTTATCGAATTCCCTAATTCATCTAAAGATGAACACGGACGCCTTATTGTCGGCGCTGCGGTAGGCGTGACAGGCGATACAATGACACGCGTCAGCAAGCTTGTTGAAGCGAATGTCGACGTTATCGTGGTTGATACGGCTCACGGACATTCCAGAGGCGTACTGAACACGGTTGCGAAAATCCGTGAAACATATCCTGAACTGAACATTATCGCAGGAAATGTGGCAACGGCTGAAGCGACAAAGGCTTTGATTGAAGCCGGAGCAAACATTGTAAAAGTGGGAATCGGACCTGGTTCCATCTGTACGACACGTGTCGTTGCAGGTGTAGGCGTACCGCAAATCACAGCCATTTATGATTGTGCCACTGAAGCGAGAAAACATGGCGCGACAATTATTGCAGACGGCGGTATTAAATTCTCCGGTGATATTACGAAAGCATTGGCATCCGGCGGACATGCCGTAATGCTTGGAAGCCTGCTTGCCGGTACTTCAGAAAGCCCGGGAGAGACTGAAATCTATCAAGGCAGAAGATTTAAAGTGTATCGCGGTATGGGTTCTGTCGCTGCCATGGAAAAAGGCAGTAAAGATCGATATTTCCAAGAAGAAAATAAGAAATTCGTCCCTGAAGGTATCGAAGGACGGACTCCGTACAAAGGTCCTGTAGAAGAAACAGTGTATCAGCTTGTCGGCGGTCTTCGTTCAGGTATGGGATATTGCGGTTCAAAAGATTTACGCGCTTTAAGAGAAGAAGCTCAATTCATCCGTATGACAGGGGCAGGTCTTCGCGAAAGCCACCCGCATGATGTTCAAATTACGAAAGAATCACCAAACTATACAATCTCATAATTGTTACAAATAAAAAACATTTGACAGGGTCACTGACTCTGTCTATTTTTTTTATATCGAGTGTGATAAAATTTATACTGTTGTGTTTTGAATTTGAATATGTCCTTAACGGCTTAATTATAGATTTAAAATGAATGACGGAGGTCGTAAGATTGAACATCACGAAATGGAAACAGCTGTTAGTGTCATTAGTGGTACTGGCACTGGCCGCAACTTGCTTTGTTCCAATGTCTAAAGCGGAGGCAGCCGGCAATGACCCGGTTGATGTTAATGCTTCAGCTGCGATAATGATTGAGGCTTCATCGGGGAAAATCTTATACAGTAAAAATGCAGACAAAAGACTGCCGATTGCCAGTATGACAAAAATGATGACTGAATACCTGCTTCTGGAAGCCATTAAAGAAGGAAAAGTGAAATGGGATCAAACGTATACTCCTGATGATTACGTCTATGAAATTTCTCAAGACAACAGTTTATCAAACGTCCCTCTTCGGAAAGACGGCAAATACACAGTCAAAGAACTGTACCAGGCCATGGCGATTTACTCAGCTAACGGAGCCGCGATCGCTGTTGCTGAAATTCTTGCCGGAACTGAAACGAAATTTGTCGCTGAAATGAATGCGAAAGCCAAAGAATTAGGCATGACAAACTATGATTTTAAAAATGCCACCGGGCTTGTGAATGAAGACCTTCACGGCAAACAGCCGCAAGGAGAAGGCGTTAAAGAAGAGAGTGAAGTTTCTGCAAAAGACATGGCGCTTCTTGCAGACCGCCTGATCACTGATTATCCGGAAGTTCTGAAAACAACAAGCATCGCTAAGACGAAATTCAGAGCCGGCACTGATGATGAAATGGACATGCCGAACTGGAACTTCATGTTAAAAGGCCTTGTTTCTGAATATCCCGGCGTTGACGGGTTAAAAACGGGTTCTACTGATTCTGCGGGATCTTGTTTTACAAGCACCGCACAGCGGAACGGAATGCGGGTCATCACCGTTGTGTTAAACGCAAAAGGCAACCTGCATACCGGACGATTTGATGAAACGAAAAAAATGCTCGATTACGCATTTAACAGCAATTTCTCAATGAAAGATCTTTACCCTGAAGGCTCTCAAGTAAAAGGGCACAAAACGATTGACGTTGACAAAGGGAAAGACAAGCAAGTCGATATTGTGACTGATAAGGCGCTTTCTATTCCTGTGAAAAGCGGGGATGAAAAGAACTATAAAGCCGAAGTGACCTTAGATAAAAAAGAAATCACGGCTCCTGTGAAAAAAGGGACGAAAGTCGGAACGCTGAAAGTTACATACAAAGGCAGTGACAAAGACTACGGCTTCCTCAAATCCAAAGAGTTCAGCGTGAATCTTGTAACGAAAAATGATGTAGATAAAGCAAACTGGTTTGTTCAGATGATGCGCGGCATCGGCGGTTTCTTCTCCGGAATCTGGAACAGCGCCGTTGATACGGTAACAGGCTGGTTTTAAGAAATAAGAAAGAGCTCTGATGAAAGTTAGGGCTCTTTTGCTTAATATACTGAAAAAACCAAATTGTTAGTAAAAAAATGATATCTATCTCTTCCGTCACACTGTAAAATAAGAATATCCATATGAAATATTGTATTTCTGGGATACAATAAGAGATAGAAATTATCTAACTATACATTGACTAGGGGGACCAAATAATGGCTCAAACAGGTACTGACCGTGTAAAACGCGGAATGGCGGAAATGCAAAAAGGCGGCGTCATCATGGACGTTGTAAATGCTGAACAAGCGAAGATTGCTGAAGAGGCGGGAGCTGTTGCCGTAATGGCGTTAGAACGAGTTCCGGCTGATATTCGTGCTGCCGGCGGTGTAGCCCGCATGGCTGACCCGACGATCGTTGAAGAAGTAATGAATGCTGTATCCATTCCCGTAATGGCAAAAGCGCGTATCGGACATATCGTTGAAGCACGTGTCCTTGAAGCAATGGGAGTAGATTATATTGATGAGAGTGAAGTTCTGACTCCTGCTGACGAAGAATTTCATTTAAATAAAAATGAATATACTGTTCCGTTCGTATGCGGATGCCGTGATCTCGGCGAAGCAACGCGCCGTATCGCTGAAGGAGCCTCCATGCTTCGTACAAAAGGCGAACCGGGAACAGGAAACATTGTGGAAGCTGTCCGTCATATGAGAAAAGTAAACGCGCAAGTGCGCAAAGTTGCGGCGATGAGCGATGATGAGCTGATGACTGAAGCGAAAAACCTCGGTGCTCCTTATGAACTGCTTCTTCAAATCAAACGTGACGGCAAATTGCCTGTTGTCAACTTTGCTGCCGGCGGAGTGGCGACGCCTGCTGATGCGGCATTGATGATGCAGCTGGGCGCTGACGGCGTATTTGTCGGTTCAGGTATTTTTAAATCAGACAACCCTGCTAAATTCGCCAAAGCAATTGTGGAAGCAACGACTCACTACACAGATTACAAACTGATCGCTGAGCTTTCTAAAGAATTGGGCACAGCGATGAAAGGAATCGAAATCTCAAATCTATTGCCGGAACAGCGTATGCAAGAACGCGGCTGGTAAAACCATAGGAGAGCTGGAAGCATGTTAACAATTGGTGTACTTGGACTTCAAGGAGCAGTAAGAGAACATATTCGTTCAATTGAAGCATGTGGTTCAAAAGGTGTTGTCATTAAGCGTCCTGAACAGTTGAATGACATCGACGGCTTAATCCTGCCGGGCGGAGAAAGCACGACGATGCGGCGTTTAATGGATACGTATCATTTTATGGAGCCGCTTCGCGAGTTTGCCGCTCAAGGCAAGCCGATGTTCGGCACATGCGCCGGTCTGATTATTTTAGCCAAAGAGATTGCGGGAACCGATCATGCTCATTTAGGGCTGTTAGACGTGGTTGTTGAGCGTAATTCCTTTGGCCGTCAGGTCGACAGCTTTGAAGCTGACCTGACGATTAAAGGCCTTGATGAGCCGTTTACGGGTGTATTTATTCGTGCGCCGCACATTTTAGAAGCCGGAGAAGATGTTGAAGTGCTTTGTGAGCATAACGGACGCATCGTGGCTGCAAAGCAGGGGCATTTGCTCGGCTGCTCGTTCCATCCTGAACTGACGGATGACCACCGGGTGACAGAGCTGTTTGTGAAGATGGCGGAAAAGTATAAGCGGGAAACAGCTGTATAAAACAGTTGAAAACCGCTGATACTTATAGTACATTATAAACACAAATAAAGATCGAAAAGCGTTGACAGGAAGCAGTAGGAAGCCCCTCTTTCAAAGAGAGCCGATGGGTGGTGCGAATCGGTGGAAGATGCTGTCCGAATCCGTCCTTGAGCGAAATGCTGAAAACAAGTAGGCATTTACGGGAAAACCGTTATGTGTTAAAGCGGGAAGCAAGTGTAAGCTTGTTTTCAATCAGGGTGGCAACGCGAGAGCTCTCGTCCCTTTTAGGGGATGAGGGCTCTTTTTTATTTTCGATAAAATAGATAGGAGTTGTTAAGTATGATTGATACGAAGGTCCTGAGAGCCAATTTTCAAGAAGTAAAAGCGAAGCTCATTCCTAAAGGCGAAGACTTATCTGACTTTGACAAGTTTGAAGAGCTTGATGAAAAAAGAAGAGAACTTATCGGCAAAGTAGAAGAACTGAAGGGGAAACGCAACGAAGTATCTCAGCAGGTCGCCGTTTTGAAACGGGAGAAAAAAGACGCTGATCATATTATTAAAGAGATGCGTGAAGCAGGCGAAGAAATTAAGAAGCTTGATGAAGAGCTTCGCACGGTGGAAACCACGCTCGAAACCATCCTTCTGTCTATTCCGAACATCCCGCACGATTCAGTGCCTGTAGGGGAAACGGAAGATGATAACATTGAAATCCGCAAGTGGGGAGAGGCGCCGGCATTTGCATATGAGCCGAAACCGCATTGGGATATCGCTGACCGCTTGAACATCCTTGATTTCGAACGCGCTTCAAAAGTAACGGGAAGCCGGTTTGTGTTTTATAAAGGACTAGGGGCCCGTCTCGAACGCGCGCTCTACAACTTTATGCTGGATCTTCACGTTGATGAGTATGATTACACGGAAGTCATTCCTCCTTATATGGTAAACCGTACGAGCATGACAGGGACGGGACAGCTTCCTAAATTTGAAGAGGATGCTTTTAAAATCAGGGAAGAAGATTATTTCTTAATTCCGACGGCGGAAGTGCCGATCACAAATATGCACCGCGATGAAATCTTATCCGGCGAGGACCTCCCGATTAATTATGCCGCATTCAGCGCCTGCTTCCGTTCAGAAGCGGGATCTGCCGGCCGTGATACACGCGGTTTGATCCGCCAGCATCAATTCAACAAGGTTGAGCTTGTGAAATTCGTGAAGCCGGAAGATTCTTATGAGGAGCTTGAAAAATTAACAAATCAAGCCGAACGGGTGCTTCAGCTGCTAGAACTGCCGTATCGTGTCATGAGCATGTGTACCGGAGATCTCGGCTTTACAGCTGCGAAAAAGTACGATATTGAAGTATGGATTCCAAGCCAAGACACATATCGTGAAATTTCTTCTTGCAGCAACTTTGAGGCCTTCCAGGCGAGACGCGCAAACATTCGATTCAGACGCGAAGCGAAAGGCAAGCCGGAGCATGTGCATACATTAAACGGCTCCGGTCTGGCAGTCGGCAGAACAGTAGCTGCCATCTTGGAAAACTACCAGCAAGAAGACGGAAGTGTCGTCATTCCGAAAGTGCTTCGTCCTTATATGGGAAATAAAGAAGTCATCAAACCATAAAAAGGTGCGCCCTAGAGGCGCGCCTTTTTTGCTGTTTGGTATAAAGCGGCGACATTCCGGGCTGTGCTTTCAAGGTTAAAACGTCCTGATGCTAAGGCGTCTTCAAGACTTACAGCGCCCGGCACGATAGAAAATACAGCTGTTATTCCTCCGTTATATACATGTTCAAAGTCTTTTCCCAAGGAACCCGCTAATGCGATAACGGGAATTTTTTGAGCGGCTGCACGTGCTGCAATTCCTGCGGGGGTTTTGCCGAATATTGTTTGTCCGTCAATCTGCCCCTCTCCGGTGATGATAAGGTCAGCGCCTTTTATCTGATCTGAAAAGGACAGTGTATCTAATACAACGTCAATCCCGCGTTGAAGGTCGGCTTGTAAGAAGGCGATCAGCCCTGCGCCTAAACCTCCTGCGGCACCCGCGCCTTTTACGGTATCTGCTTCAATATCGTGCTGCCGTCTCAATACATCAGCGAAATGGCGCAAATTGCGATCCAATATAACTTTTGTCTTCTCTGATGCCCCTTTTTGCGGGCCGAAGACATATGAGGCGCCGTTTTCCCCGGTCAGAGGGTTTTCGACATCGCATGCGGCACGGATACGGATAGGTTTCAGATCAGGAGAGAGGCCGCTTACATCGATAGAGGCCAGGGTGTGCAGTGAGCCTCCGCCGTCAGGTATCTCCTGACCTTCCTCATTTAAGAAACGCACACCGAGCGCGCTCGCCATCCCGGTCCCGCCGTCATTGGTTGCGCTCCCGCCAAGACCGATGATGATTTCACTCACCCCGCGGGAAACTGCATCTGCTATCAGTTCACCTGTTCCTCTTGTTGTAGTGTTCAACGGATCCCTGAGATGACGGGGAATGAGATGAAGCCCCGATGCTTCTGCCATTTCAATGACTGCCGTGCGTCCGTTTCCCAGAAGTCCGTATGCGGCGTTTACCGGGGTTCCCAGCGGACCGGTCACTGTTTTATTAATAATTCTCCCGCCGGTGGCATCCGTTAAAGCTTGAACAGTTCCTTCTCCGCCGTCCGCCGCGGGTATCTTGATATATTCCGCGTCAGGAAAGACTGATTTGAATCCTTTTTCGATGCTGTCGGCAGCTTCTTTTGCTGTCATGCTCTCTTTAAAAGAATCCGGTGCGATGATAACTTTCATTGCGCTCCCCACCTTTGTGAACAGGTTATCTATTGAATGTATTCTTGGTTTTCACTGTGTTTTCCTGCCCGTATAACAGAAAGTGGTTGATTTTGGATACGAGTCTTTTGTATGATAGTAAAGCTGACGGACAAGCTGTTTAAGAAAAGAAATAAAAAATATGAAAAAAGCGCTTGACTGAAAAATAAGTCATGTGGTATATTATTAAATGTCGATACGGAGGAATACCCAAGTCTGGCTGAAGGGATCGGTCTTGAAAACCGACAGGGGTGTCAAAGCCCGCGGGGGTTCGAATCCCTCTTCCTCCGCCATATTGATTTTAAACCTAATGAAACTCGAGCATATATTGGAGATTGTTTTGTCCGCTGCATCTGATGCAGCGGATTTTTTATATGCAAAAAAAGCGATTTTCTCTGTTCGGGAAAATCGCTTTCTTATTTTTACTTATTTCTGTTTTCGTTGATCACGCGGCTGATTTTTTCGATCAAAGGTTCCAGTGACTGTTCATCAGCTTCAAGGTCATAATCTTCAATGCGCACTTTCAGCACAGGGCAGGCGTTAAAACCGCTGATCCAGTCTTCGTACCGTTTATACATCTCTTCCCAATAGGAGCGGTTTGTCTGCAGCTCCATATCGCGGCCGCGCTTTTCAATCCGTTCTATAATGTTTTCAAGATCACCTTCTAAATAGATCAAAACATCGGGGTGCGGGAAGTATGGCGTCATGACCATCGCTTCAAAAAGGCTTGTGTATGTTTTGTAATCTGTCAGCGACATGGTTCCTTTATCGGCATGCATTTTTGCGAATATGCCTGTATCTTCATAAATCGAACGGTCCTGCACGAATCCGCCGCCTGATTCAAAGATGTTTTTCTGCTCCTTGAACCGCTCAGCCAGAAAATAAATTTGCAAGTGAAAGCTCCAGCGCTCAAAATCATGATAAAACTTCTCTAAATAAGGGTTTTCATCCACTTCTTCAAGCGAAGTATTAAATCCGAGCCGCTTTGCTAAAGCCTTGGTTAAAGTCGATTTTCCGACTCCTACCGTTCCCGCTACTGTTATAATGGCGTTGTTTGGAATATGAATGTCTTTCATTTAATAAGCTCCTTTACCTGACGGGCAATTCTTTCATAGTCTGTCTTATTCAAAACAAAGTCTTCGGTATCACCGTCAATGGTCAGTACAGATATATCCGGATCTTCTTCCTGAAGCTGTCTGATGGCTGTGTCATAATCTGCAATGAGACGTTCCAGATATTGATGCTCGATGTTTTTCTCAAACGGCCGCCCGCGTTTTTCGATGCGTTGAAGCAATGTCGGCAGGCTTGCCTTTATGTATACAATAACATTCGGTTTCGGCAAGTCGTGAGTGAGCAGATGATAAATCTGCTTATATTTCTCAAGCTTTTGTCCGTGCAATGTGCGCTCTGCGAAAATAACGTTTTTATAAATATGATAATCGGACAAAACGGGCTGTCCTTGTTTTAAGTAATCACGATCTGTATCTTCAAGCTGTTTATACCTGTGACAGAGAAAAAACATTTCAAGCTGGAAACTCCACTCCTCGATATTATCATAGAACTTATCAAGATAAGGGTTGTCTTCCACAATCTCGTTAATCATAGGAAAACCGAGCTCTTCAGAAAGCATAGAAGCGAGTGTCGTTTTTCCCGCCCCGATAGGACCTTCTACCGCGATAAAAGGGGCTCTGTTCATTGAAAATCCTCCTTAATTCTGCAAACATCCGTCATCTGCCGGCCTTTATATTGTATCACACTCTCAGAAAAGCCCATGAAAAAAGACGCTTCCAATTAACGAAACGTCTCTTTCACAATATGAAATTGATCTCCGAGCAAAAGCCAGTTTTGCGGGAAGGAGAGGCCGAGTTTCCAATAACTGATTCCTCTTAAATGAAGTTCTTTAATTAAATTGAATTTCGCTTGAATGGATCGTGCGTCTTCAAACCATACTTCATGCCGTCTCTGATTTTCATCCGTGTAACGAAAGAATGGAGCCTGGGCGGTTTCGTCATATTGAATGTCAACTTTATAGCGTGCTGCCAGAGCGATTGCCTGCTGAGGACTGACGGCTTTCGCTGTCGTTCCCTGTTTGAAAGGCAGTGTCCAATCATAGCCGTACATATTCTGGCCCATGACGATTTTTGAAGCAGGCATTTCTGTCAGCGCATACTCAATGACATTCCTTACGGGGCCGATTGGTGATACGGCCTGAGCCGGGCCCCCGCTGTATCCCCACTCATATGTCATGATGACGACAAAATCGACGATTTCTCCATGTGCCCTATAGTCATGTGCTTCATACCATTTGCCGGCCTGGGTCGCGCTCGTTTTCGGAGCAAGCGCCGTTGAAATCTTCCAGCCTTGACGGTGAAAAATCGTCCTCGCTTCACGTAAAAAACGATTGTAGGCTTCTCTGTCCTGAGGACGTAAATATTCGAAATCAAAATGAATATCGCGAAAGCCGTGCTGTTTAGCCGTGGAGACGATTTCCTGAAAGAGTTTTGTTTTCACGGTATTATCATTCAAAATGAGCCGCCCAAGTTCATCACTGAATGCGTCATTTTCGAGGTTGGTGATGATCATCATCAGGGCGGTGTTGTGCCTGTCACTGATGCTTCTTAAATTGGTGAGAGGCGGTTCCTTTAAAGTCCCGTTCCGCTGCACTTGAAAACTGAATGCGCCGAGGTATGTTAAATAAGGTGAGGCCTCTCTTGCCGCCTGCTGCAGATTAGCGCTTACGCTCGTTCCCCGCGGTTCTATATATGCATTTGATTCGATATCAGGCTTATTTGTCTGCTGCGGAATGTAAAGGCGGGTCCCGCTTTGCAATGGAGTGCTGAGCTGAATTCCGTTCACCCTCGCAAGCTCCGCGGCCGATATATGAAAACGGCCGGCGATTGCCGCAAGAGTATCGCCTTGTTTCACTTCGTAATATTGACCCTCAATCGGGATGACAAGAGTTTGTCCGACAACCAGTGTATTGGGATTCGGCAGTTTATTTGCTTCCGCAATGACATTTGCGGCTGTCCGGTAGCGCGCCGCAATAGCGGAAAGCGTGTCGCCCCGTTTCACTACATAGATCTGAATGAAAAACGCCTCCTTTCATATCCGCTATCAAATGTATGAAAAAAGGAGGCCGATCATGTTTATTTTTCGTTGATAATTTGTTTTTCCGTGGTTATTTCTGCGAAGAGAACATTCTCCATCATCGTCAAGGCGAAATCATTGTCTTCGTCGCTATTGGAAGCGGTGCAGTCTTTCGGGATGGTAATGCTGTATTCTCTCATATAAGCGTCGTTAGCCGTGAACAGCACACAAATATTTCCGGCAATCCCCGTAATCATTAATCGGTTCACTTGCAGCTCGGTCAGAAGAGTATGAAGCGCCGTTTCATAAAAAGCGGAATGCTTCGGTTTAATGAGAAAATAATCATCCGGGTGAGGCGAGATATCTTCTATTATGGAAGCGCTTCTGTCATTGCTGCATTCCTCCCTGATGGCATCTATATCCGCCTTCCAAAGCCCGTAATGGTCATTAATATAAATAATCGGCCAGTTGTTTTGTTTTGCATGCTTCTTTAATGATAAAATACGGGGGACGATTTGTTTGGTTTTTTCAGCAAGACGTTCGCCCATATCAAATTGAAAATTGTTAATCATATCGACAATGAGAAGGGCTGTGTTGTTGGGTTCAGACAATGCCGGCAACTCCTTTCTGCTGGGGTATTCCTATTTTAACCTTTATGAGACATGAAAAAACTTAAGAAGAGAGCTTGAACCGATGAATGATGAATATTATATGAGAGAAGCCATAAAAGAAGCGGAAAAAGCAGAAGCGAAAGGCGAAGTGCCGATCGGAGCCGTCCTTGTTCTGCATGATGAGATCGTGGCGCGGGCGCATAATCTGCGGGAGACCGAACAGCGGTCGCTGGCCCACGCGGAAATGCTGGCGATAGACGAAGCATGCCGCAAGCTGGGAACATGGAGACTTGAAGACGCCGTTCTTTATGTCACTTTAGAGCCGTGCCCGATGTGCGCGGGAGCTGTCGTGCTTTCCAGAGTCGATAAGGTCGTGTTCGGCGCATTTGACCCCAAGGGAGGCTGTACAGGAACGCTTATGAACCTTCTGCAGGAAGAACGGTTCAACCACCAAGCGGAAGTGGTGAGCGGCGTGCTTGAAGAAGAGTGCGGAGAAATGCTCAGCGCTTTTTTCAGAAAGCTTCGCCGGCAAAAGAAAGACATGAGGAAAAAGTTGTCTGAGTAGTACGGTTGCATTTTCTGCCTGAAGCAGATATACTTATGTGTGCATCATAAATGGTGCGCATATCAAAATTTGATATTTATTTTGCCGTGCTAAGCGGGGAGGTAGCGGTGCCCTGTACCCGCAATCCGCTCTAGCGGGGCCGAATCCCTTCTCGAGGTTCGTTTACTGTAAGGCCTGCCTTAAGTAAGTGGCGTTGACGTCTGGGTCCTGCGCAATGGGAATTCATGAACCATGTCAGGTCCGGAAGGAAGCAGCATTAAGTGAAACCTCTCATGTGCCGCAGGGTTGCCTGGGCTGAGCTAACTGCTTAAGTAACGCTTAGGGTAGCGAATCGACAGAAGGTGCACGGTAAATCAATCATCAAATTTCAGACTCACCTGTTTATGACAGGTGAGTTTTTTCGTGTATGAAAAACGGGTTTTGGCGTTAAAAGCCCGTTCATGTATAATAAACATGATGAATAACAGAGGAGGGCGCATCCTGTGGGTTACCAAGCTTTATATCGAGTATTTAGGCCTCAGCAGTTTGAAGATGTGGTCGGACAGGAACACATTACGAAAACGCTGCAAAATGCCCTTTTGCAAAAGAAATTTTCTCATGCATATCTGTTTTCTGGACCACGGGGAACGGGGAAAACCAGTGCAGCTAAAATATTTGCGAAAGCAGTCAACTGTGAGCATGCCCCTGTAGAAGAACCGTGCAATGAATGCGCGGCGTGCAAGGGGATCACAAACGGCTCTATATCAGATGTGATTGAAATAGATGCGGCGTCGAATAACGGTGTAGACGAAATCCGCGACATCCGCGACAAAGTAAAATTCGCCCCGTCGGCCGTTACCTACAAGGTATATATTATAGATGAGGTGCATATGCTCTCTATCGGCGCATTCAATGCGCTTTTGAAAACGCTGGAAGAACCGCCGGCACATTGCATTTTCATATTAGCTACGACTGAGCCTCATAAGATTCCTTTAACCATTATCTCCAGATGTCAGCGTTTTGACTTCAAACGGATTACATCCAAAGCAATTGTCGGACGAATGAAGACAATCGTCGATGCAGAGCAGCTGAAGGTGGAAGAAGGCGCCCTTGATATCATAGCGAGTGCCGCAGACGGTGGAATGAGGGACGCGCTGAGCCTGCTCGATCAAGCCGTATCATTCAGCGGCGAGGAGCTGTCGGTGGATGATGCACTGCTTATTACCGGGGCTGTTTCCCAGCACTATATCGGAAAACTGGCATCTGCTCTTCACCGCAAACAGGTTTCCGAGGCGTTGGAAACACTGAATGAACTGCTCCAGCAGGGGAAAGATGCGGCCAAACTGATTGAAGATATGATCTTTTATTTCAGAGATATGCTCTTGTACCAGGCTGCCCCCGGTTTAGAAGGAGTCCTGGAGAAGGTGAAGGTCGATGAAACGTTCCGGAATCTGAGCGGTGAAATACCGGCCCCCGCTTTATATGAGATGATTGACATCCTGAATAAAAGCCATCAGGAAATGAAGTGGACGAACCACCCGAGAATCTTTTTTGAAGTGGCTGTCGTGAAAATATGCCAGACGGCACAGCAAGCCGCCGCAGACATCCCAGAGGTCGGCATGCTGATGAATAAGATCCAGCAGCTTGAGCAGGAAGTAGAAAGGCTGAAGACTTCCGGGGTGAAAGTTCAGGCGGAAAGCGCTCCGAAAGAAGCCCCGCGTCCTCAAAAAGGCGGAAAAAGCCATTACAAAGCCCCGGCCGGAAGAATTCATGAAATATTGAAGGAAGCCACA
Organism: Bacillus sp. 5RYD7K; assembly: GCF_059831465.1. Taxonomy (NCBI): domain Bacteria; kingdom Bacillati; phylum Bacillota; class Bacilli; order Caryophanales; family Bacillaceae; genus Bacillus; species Bacillus sp. 5RYD7K. Next base: position 816,823 of record NZ_CP191200.1, on the reverse strand, counting down.
AGGCCTGACCTAGAACAGCTTAAAAGCAGCTGGGGCAAGCTGCTGGCACATCTGAAACAGCAGAATAAAGTGTCTCATGCGGCTCTTTTGAATGACAGTGAACCGGTGGCCGCTGCCCAGAAGGCGTTTGTGCTTAAATTTAAATACGAAATCCATTGTAAAATGGTTGCTGAAGACAATAACGGAGTCCGTACGAATCTTGAACAGATTCTCGAATCAATGCTCGGGAAAAGAATGGATTTGATTGGCGTTCCGGAAGCACAATGGGGTAAAATAAGAGAAGAATTTTTAAATGATCATCAGCAGGAAAGTGAAGGATCAAACGAACCGGCTGAAGAAGATCCGCTGATTGCAGAGGCGAAAAAACTTGTCGGAGCGGATTTAATCGAAATAAAAGACTAATAAGATGAAAGAGAGTGATTGAATATGCGTGGCGGAATGGGAAACATGCAAAAAATGATGAAACAAATGCAAAAAATGCAAAAAGATATGGCGAAGGCTCAGGAGGAGCTTGCTGAAAAAGTGCTTGAGGGCACAGCGGGCGGCGGAATGGTGACTGTAAAAGTCAACGGCCAAAAAGAAGTTGTAGACGTTGCGATTAAAGAAGAAGTCATTGATCCGGAAGATATCGAAATGCTTCAGGACCTGGTTCTTGCTGCGACAAACGACGCCCTCAAGAAAGTCGATGACATGACGAATGAGACAATGGGACAATTTACAAAAGGAATGAACATACCGGGTTTATTCTAGGGGGATAAATAAACATGCAGTATCCTGAACCAATATCAAAGCTGATTGACAGCTTTATGAAATTGCCAGGGATCGGACCGAAAACAGCGGTTCGTCTGGCTTTTTTTGTTCTAGGTATGAAAGAAGACACAGTATTGGATTTTGCTAAGGCGCTCGTCAATGCGAAGCGGAATCTGACATATTGCTCGATCTGCGGACATATTACAGATCAGGACCCTTGTTATATATGCGAGGATACAAGAAGAGATAGATCTGTCATTTGTGTGGTGCAGGACCCTAAGGATGTTATTGCAATGGAGAAGATGAAGGAATATAACGGCCAGTATCATGTTCTTCACGGCGCAATTTCTCCGATGGACGGCATCGGTCCGGAGGATATTAAGATTCCGGAACTGCTGAAGCGTCTTCAGGATGATCAAGTGTCAGAAGTTATACTCGCAACCAACCCTAATATTGAAGGGGAAGCAACAGCGATGTATATATCGAGGCTGTTAAAGCCCTCAGGCATCAAGCTCTCCCGTATTGCCCACGGTCTGCCCGTCGGCGGTGATTTGGAATATGCTGATGAGGTCACTCTTTCAAAAGCTCTTGAAGGAAGACGTGAATTGTAAGGGAGGAAATGGCGAGGTATGGGTTTTCTTCGCAGAAATACATTAAGAAAAGAGTTTGACGACAAACTGATTGAACAGCTCTTTAAACAAAAAGAAGAATGGAACAGACAGAAGAGTCTGGTCGATAAAAGTCTTGAGCCCTCAGCTGAGGTGCTGTTTGAGCTGAAAGTCGCTGAATCTAAATACTTTTTTTATTTGAAAGAAGCGAAGCAGCGGAATTTAAAAATGAGCAGATGGAAGTAAGAGGTCTATTCTCCGGGATCTTCTCATAAGCTTGTACTAAACAAGCGAGGGGGAAGATTCATGGAGCCTTTTTTTATTATCGGTTTGATTGTCGGTCTGGTTGCTTTGCTTTTATTATGGGGAGTATCTTCAAAGCCGTTAAGATGGATTGGTGTGACTGCCGTTAAGTTTATTGCCGGAGCGATTCTTCTGGCAGGTGTGAATTTATTCGGCGGGAGT
>NZ_CP191200.1:752500-810000 GCF_059831465.1 Bacillus sp. 5RYD7K | reverse complement strand
TTAGTACGAGAGGACCGGGATGGACGCACCGCTGGTGTACCAGTTGTTCTGCCAAGGGCATCGCTGGGTAGCTATGTGCGGACGGGATAAGTGCTGAAAGCATCTAAGCATGAAGCCCCCCTCAAGATGAGATTTCCCATTCCGCAAGGAAGTAAGATCCCTGAAAGATGATCAGGTTGATAGGTCTGAGGTGGAAGTGTGGCGACACATGGAGCTGACAGATACTAATCGATCGAGGACTTAACCATTTTTGAATGTATGCTTACTGTTATCTAGTTTTGAGAGAACACTCTCAATGGTTTGGTGGCGATAGCGAAGAGGTCACACCCGTTCCCATGCCGAACACGGAAGTTAAGCTCTTCAGCGCCGATGGTAGTCGGGGGTTTCCCCCTGTGAGAGTAGGACGCCGCCAAGCAATCATACGGTAAAGGCAGCTCATCATGAGCTGCCTTTTTTGTTTTTGAACAAAACAATACAAACACCGAAATACGCCAATGCCCATATACTAATTGCAAACTTCAAAAAGGTCCAAATTGTGTATACAATCAATGGCTTCAGGGAAGGCTATTCATACGGAGGTGGGCATAAATGAATGAAACGTCCAGCCATGAAGAAACATGTATTGTGTGTGAAACTAAAAAAAGCAGGGGTATTCATATTTATACGAAATTTATATGTTTAGAGTGTGAGAAGAAAGTAGTTTCAACTCCAACCTCTGATCCGAATTATGAATTTTTCGTTCGTAAACTGAAAAGCCTTCATACACCGACATTATATTCTTAACCCTGAAAAGGGTCTTTTTTTTGCTTAAAAATAAGGGAGTTTTTTCACTTTTTATAAAAGAACTGATACGATAAGAAGAGGAACTTGTTTAGAAATGGAATGTAATAGATAATACTGATAAAAGTGAATAAATAGGAGTCGATCCAAATATGAAACCGTTTATTCAATATATGAAATGGACGCTTTGCGGCAGCGCAGTTTTTGTATTAGCGGGGACAGCCGCTTTTACGATAGGGCATCAGCCTTTTCTGTATTCGCTTTTATACGGAGCAGCAGGCGGAACTGCCGTCAGTATAGCCGGACTTTGGAATGCGAAGCGCCTCTTTTTAAAAAAACACCGGCTGACAAGAAAAGAATATACTTATATCAAGGAAAATCTTGAGGAAGCAAGAAATAAAATCGTTCGATTACGCAGGGCGCTTTTTCGCTCTAAAAGTATACAAATGCTGAAGCAGAATGCAGAAATACTGCGGATAACGCGGCGGATATATCTGCTTACAAAGCAGGAGCCGAAGCGTTTTTATCAGGCGGAGCGTTTCTATTATCAAACGCTTGATTCTGTTGTGGAGCTGACCGAAAAGTATGCTCTGCTCTCATCACAGCCGCGAAAAAATAAAGATTTATCAATGTCCTTGAGTCAGACAAGGATGACTCTCGCGGAGCTTGCCAGGCGGCTGGAAGAAGATCTTCATGAACTGATGAAGGAAGACATCGACGATCTGCATTTTGAATTAGATATGGCAAAGCAGTCACTGAGAAAGTAAGAAAGGGGGAAGGAAATGGCCGGAGACCGTTCCGATGATATCATGGGCGCTCAAAATGATCAGGCTAATCTAAAGCTTGCAGATACACTGCCGGAAGAAAAAAGAGAAGCGGCACTTCAGCTCGCTGAAAAACTGGATCCCGGGAACATGCAAAGCATTGTTCTGTTTGGTTCACAGGCCCAGGCGAATATTCTTGAATTTTCCCACACAATGATAGAGCATGTGCAAAGAAAAGATGCAGGAGAGATGGGACAGATACTGTCTGATTTGATGAGAAAGCTTGACCAGGTAAATCCTGATGATCTGCAGATGAAGAACAAAGGATTTTTTGCCCGTTTGTTCAAAAGGGTATCCGGCTCTGTACAGGAAGTGCTTTCGAAATATCAAAAGACCAGTGTACAGATTGACCGTATCAGCAGAAGGCTCGAACTTTCTAAAAATGGGCTGTTGAGTGATAATAAATGGTTAGATCAGCTGTACGCCCAAAATAAACGATACTTTTCTGACTTGAATATGTATATAGCGGCAGGTGAATTAAAGTTAGATGAGCTGAAAACAAAGCTGATTCCCGAAGCGGTAAGAAAAGCTGAATTAGGGGAACACAATCAAATGGCCGCTCAGGAAGTGAATGACCTTCGCCAGTTTGCCGACCGTCTGGATAAGAGAGTGCATGATCTGCTGCTGAGCAGGCAGATTACGCTTCAGAGTGCGCCGCAAATCCGTCTGATTCAAAACACGAATCAGGCACTGGCAGAGAAAATTCAGTCCTCCATTGTTACGGCTATTCCTTTATGGAAGAATCAAGTCGCCATCGCCCTGACACTAATGAAGCAGCGGAGTGCGGCAGATGCGCAGCAGAAGGCGGCGGATACGACGAATCAATTGCTCCTGAAAAATGCTGAGCTTCTGAAAACAAGTACAGTCGAGACTGCCAAAGCGAATGAGCGCGGACTTGTTGAGGCAGACACCCTAAAAAAAGTGCAGGAAAGCTTAGTCACCACACTGGAAGAAATCATGTCTATTCAAGAAGAAGGCAGGATGAAACGCAGGCGGGCCGAGGAGGAGCTTGTTATTATGGAAGGCGATTTGAAAAAGAAACTGCTTGATATGAAGTCCGGCCGGGATAACGGCTAGATGGCAAAAGTCTTAGCTTTAAGTTGGCCCGCAGGCACGATATAATAAGAAAGACAGGCAAAGGATTTGTTTAAAATATGGACACACCTTTATATACAGCGCTGCTGAAGCATGCGCACCGAAATACGTATTCTTTTCATGTTCCGGGACATCACAATGGAGATGTCTTTTTTGATGAAGCCAGATCTGTATATCAATCTCTTTTATCTATTGATATGACTGAGATCACAGGGCTTGATGACTTACATCACCCGACAGGAGTCATCAAGGAAGCGCAGGATTTGCTGAGCAGACTTTACGGTTCTCGGGAAAGCTTCTTTCTCGTCAATGGAACGACTGCCGGCAATCTGGCGATGATTTTAGCTGTTTGTGAACCTGGCGAACCGATTCTGATCCAGCGTAATTGTCACAAGTCTGTTTTCCATGCGGTGGCAATGGCCGGAGCCAAGCCGGTGTATTTAGCGCCGGAAATTGATAAAAACATGCATGTGCCGGCCCATGTATCCCTTCCGGTCATTGAAAAAGCGTTAGCATCATATCCGAATGCGAAAGGCCTTGTTCTGACTAATCCGACTTACTACGGGCATGCTGCCGATTTGACCGCGGCAGTTAACAAAGCCCATTCATACGGCGTTCCTGTACTAGTGGATGAGGCTCATGGCGCTCACTTTGTGTTAGGTGAACCGTTTCCGCCATCATCATTGGATATGGGAGCGGATGCCGTTGTTCAATCGGCTCACAAAACGCTTCCGGCTATGACGATGGGATCTTACTTTCATTTAAACAGCACCCGGATTGACAGAGATCGATTAACCTATTATTTAAGCAGTTTGCAAAGCAGCAGCCCGTCATATCCGATAATGGCCTCTTTAGATACGGCGCGCGCTTATGTTCAGGATATCGCTGAAAAAGGGACACTCCCCGGTCATATGGCGCATATTGAACAAATCAAACGAACGTTCGCGTCAATTTCTTCTATTGAAATGATCGAACCTTCCGGATATGGGCTCAGGGCGGACCCGTTAAAATTCATTCTTCGGTCAAAGCTCGGCCATTCCGGCTATTCATTACAAAGTATGTTGGAGAGCGAAGGCATTGTTGCCGAGCTGGCGGACGAGTACCAAGTATTGCTCGTCCTGCCGATAGGCGGCCGGCGGATGATAGAACAGGAAACCGTAAGAAACATACAGCAGAAACTGGAGAATACACCGCCTGATAAATTGCCGGATACCGTGAATTGGACCTTTCCATCCATTTCGACACTTGAATATCCGCAAAATGAGATGCGGAAGTTTCCAAAAGAGCTTACGGATATAAATAAGGCGGCCGGGCGCTTACACGCGGGGAACATTATTCCTTATCCCCCGGGAATTCCGCTGATCATGGACGGAGAACGGATAACAGAAGAGATCGTACAAAAGCTTTCCCGTTTAATCGGCATGGACGCGCATATTCAAGGCTTGTTAAACGGGGAACAACTACTTGTTTATACAGAAGAGGAGAAATCATGAGCGGTTTATTTATTACATTTGAAGGTCCTGAAGGCGCAGGGAAAACGACTGTGCTTCAGGAGGTGAAAGAGATTCTGTCGGCAAAGGGGCTTCCGGTGACAGCGACAAGAGAACCGGGCGGCATCGACATTGCGGAACAGATCAGAGAAGTGATCTTAAATAAAAACAATACACTGATGGATGCAAAAACGGAGGCGCTCCTCTACGCCGCTGCGAGAAGACAGCATTTAGCCGAAAAGGTGCAGCCTGCATTGGAAGAAGGGCGCATTGTGCTGTGCGATCGTTTTATCGACAGTTCGCTGGCTTATCAAGGCTATGCGAGAGGGCTCGGCATTGATGAAGTGCTTTCTATTAACCAGTTTGCAATCGGCGATACGATGCCTGATGTCACGATCTATTTTTCTATCGATCCGGAAGAAGGGCTGAAACGGATTACGTCGAATGATTCAAGAGAAAAGAATCGTCTTGATCTTGAGGCCCTGCACTTTCACACGAAAGTTCGGGAAGGATATCAAAAGGTGATGCAGCTTTTCCCTGAAAGATTTCATACAATCGACGCATCGAAAAAGAAGGAACTCGTCATTCAGGACGCGCTTCAGGTGATAAATGAAACATTGAAAAAAATTCAGTTGTGACCTGTTTCTCATAAGTTGATATAATGAATGTAACGACCATGTTCTTTCCAACCTAAAGGGGGCCTATAGAATGAAATTAATAGTGGCAGTGGTGCAGGATCAAGACAGCAACAGACTTTTGAAAGTATTAACCGACCACAACTTCAGGGTGACGAAGCTTGCGACAACAGGCGGATTTCTTAAATCAGGCAATACGACGTTTATGATCGGGGTGGAGGATATCCGTGTCGATAAAGCGCTCAGACTCATTAAAGAAAATGGCTGTAAACGTGATCAGATGATTGCCCCGGTATCCCCGATGGGCGGGAATGCGGATTCTTATGTTCCTTATCCTGTCGAAGTGGAAGTCGGCGGAGCGACGGTCTTTGTCCTTCCGGTCGATGAATTTCATCAATTTTAAGGATTTGACGACGTGAAAATAAATTCTGACTTACGCACATTTATTGAGAAAAAGCAGCAGCCTGCTTATAAAGCGGCAGAGCTTTCCGGGACGTTTAAAAGTTCAATGGACAGCCAAAGCAGCAAGCTGAAATTTGACCAGCTGAGCAGGTTCTTAACGGATATAGAAACGTTCGGGAAAAGACTGACGAAGTCGAGGAACTTCAAAGACTTAGCGAAATTCAAAGGATTGGTAAAACGTTTTGTAAAAGAGGCCGTTGACAGCGGATTATCGCATGAAACGACGAAAAGCTTTGACATGTACGGCAGCAGCCGGACCCTGGGGCTTGTGAAAGAAATAGATGAAAAGCTGCTCCAGCTGACGGAAGAGATGTTAGATCAGGAAAAACCGGCAATTGATTTGCTGGATCGAATCGGAGAAATAAAAGGTTTATTGATTAACCTTTACACATAGAGAGTGATACAATGGCAATATCATGGAAGGAAATGACCGGGCAGCAGCCCAGAGTGATGCGTCTTTTGCATAATAGCATTGAAAAGAAAAGGCTTTCTCACGCATATCTGTTTGAAGGCAAAAAAGGTACTGGCAAATTGGATGCCGCACTGCTTCTCGCAAAAAGCTTTTTTTGCCTTGAAGACGGGACTGAGCCTTGCGGGGAGTGCCGGAACTGTAAGCGTATTGATTCCGGAAACCACCCCGACCTGCATGTGGTTCAGCCCGACGGATTATCCATTAAAAAAGCTCAGATCCAATCGCTTCAGGAGGAGTTTTCTAAAACAGGACTGGAATCGCATAAAAAGCTGTACATTATATCCCATGCGGATCAAATGACGACAAATGCGGCAAACAGTCTGCTGAAATTTTTAGAGGAGCCGAGTCAAGACACTATCGCTATTCTGATTACTGAGCAGCTCCACAGAATATTGGATACCATCGTTTCGAGATGCCAGGTTCTTCCGTTTCAGCCGCTTCAGCCGAAAGCAATAGAAGAAAGGCTGGCTGAACAGGAAGTAAGCCCTCACATGGCCAGACTCTTAGCAAATATGACAAATAATATTGCGGAAGCAGTCGAATTAAGTCGAAATGATGAGTTTGCAGAGTCCAGAGCGAAAGTGATAAAATTGTATGAAGTCTTACATCAGCGGAAAGGACATGCCTTTTTCTTCATTCAGGATCAGTGGGTGCCCTTTTTCAAAGAAAAAACCCATCAAGAAATGGGTCTTGATATGCTCTTATTGATATACCGTGATGTATTATCCATCCAAATTGGAAATGAAGATAAACTGATTTATCAAGACTTATTCCAATCAATAAAACAGCATGCGCTGCAATTTACACAACAAAGCGTTACGAACCAAATTCTCGCTGTTTTAGAAGCAAAAAAACGGCTTCATTCCAATGTGAATACACAGGGATTAATGGAGCACTTGGTGTTAACGTTGCAGGAGGGATAAGCTTGTACAACGTAATAGGCGTCCGCTTTAAAAAAGCGGGGAAAATTTATTATTTTGATCCGAACGGATTTGATATAGAACAGGACAGCTGCGTCATTGTTGAAACTGTAAGAGGTGTCGAATACGGGCAGGTTGTCATCGCAAATAAACAAGTGGACGAGCACGATGTTGTGCTTCCGCTTCGAAAGGTTATTCGCGTTGCTGATGAACGCGATCTTCTCATCGTAGAAGAAAACAAACAAGAGGCCCTGTCCGCCTTTGAAGTCTGTCAGAAAAAAGTGGCTGACCACGGCTTAGATATGAAACTCGTTGATGTTGAGTTTACGTTTGACCGCAATAAAGTCATTTTTTACTTCACGGCTGACGGACGGGTTGATTTCAGGGAATTGGTCAAAGACTTGGCTTCTATCTTTAAAACAAGAATCGAGTTGCGCCAAATCGGTGTGAGGGACGAGGCGAAAATGCTCGGCGGTATCGGCCCGTGCGGGAGAATGCTTTGCTGCTCCACGTTCCTCGGTGATTTTGAACCGGTATCCATCAAAATGGCAAAGGATCAAAATTTATCGTTGAACCCGACGAAAATTTCCGGTCTGTGCGGCCGTTTGATGTGCTGTTTGAAGTACGAAAATGATGAGTATGAGACGGCAAAAGAACAGCTGCCGGATTTAGGCGAAATGATTACGACGGCAAACGGCCCCGCAAAGGTTGTCGGTCTTAATATTCTGGAACGGGTGCTTCAGGTGGAACTGAAGAATCGTGAAAAAGTGATAGAATATACTTGGGAAGAGCTCTTGGAAGAGGGCGTCGTATCCGCACAAACCACAGATTAACGAGGTGTGGAACCTTGGATAAAAAAGAGTTATTTGATACTGTCATAAACCTGGAGGAACAAATCGGTTCGCTGTACCGTCAGCTGGGTGACTTAAAGCAGCATATTGGCGAAATGATTGAAGAGAATCACCATCTGCAGCTTGAAAACAAGCATTTGCGTAAGCGGCTTGATGACACGACAGAGCAAATTGAGCAATTCAAAGCCGATCAGAAAGAAACAAAAACACAGAAGGCAGAGCAAAGTGATATAGGAGAAGGCTACGACAATCTGGCCCGGCTGTATCAAGAAGGCTTTCATATTTGCAACGTCCATTATGGGAGCGTCCGCAAGGGAGATTGCCTTTTTTGTCTGTCCTTCTTAAATAAAAAATAAGGAAAAGGCTTCCGCTGATGTCGGAAGCCTTTTTCAAAGAGTGCTGAAAGGAATAAGATTATGGTTTCATTACGTGATGATGAAAGATTGGATTACTTATTAGCAGAGGATATGAAAATTGTACAGAGCCCGACAGTTTTCGCTTTTTCATTAGATGCCGTGCTGCTGTCAAAGTTTGCATACGTTCCGATTCAAAAGGGAAACATCGTTGATTTATGTACGGGGAATGGAATTGTGCCGCTTCTGCTCAGTACAAGGTCAAAGGCGGATATCACCGGGGTTGAAATTCAGGAGCGTTTGTATGATATGGCGCTCCGAAGCGTGGAATACAACGGGCTGGGCGATCAGATCAGCCTCATTCATGATGATCTGAAAAATATGCCGGAAAGACTCGGACATAATAAATATGATGTTGTCACCTGCAACCCGCCTTATTTTAAAACACCGAAAGAGGCAGAGCAAAACCTGAACGAACATCTCAGAATCGCAAGGCACGAAATTCTTTGCACGCTTGAAGATGTGATTTCCGTCAGCAGCAAACTGCTGAAACAAGGCGGGAAAGCGGCTCTCGTTCATCGGCCGGGAAGGCTTTTGGAAATCTTTGAATTAATGAAAGCGTACCGAATAGAACCGAAGCGGGTTCAGTTTATTTATCCGAAACAAGGAAAAGAAGCGAACACTATTTTGGTTGAAGGAATTAAAGGCGGCCGACCTGACCTGAAAATTCTTCCTCCGCTGTTTGTATATGATGAACAAAATGAATATACGAAAGAGATCCGCACGATTTTATATGGAGACAAATAGTCATTTCTTTTATGTGCTGCTGTGCAATGACAACAGTCTTTATGCCGGTTATACAAATGATCTGCAAAAACGGCTGAAAACCCACAATGAGGGAAAGGGCGCGAAGTACACAAGGGCGCGGAGGCCGGTTTCGTTATGCCATGCGGAATCATTTGACACAAAACGGGAAGCCATGCAGGCGGAATACCGTTTTAAGCAGCTGACCCGAAAGAAAAAAGAACAATATATAGAAGAAAAACGAAGCAGCAAGGAGGCTGTATATGTTAAGTCGCCAGATGAGTTTTAACGGAAAATCTGAAATGGGAATCCTTTATCTTGTTCCTACACCGATCGGCAACTTGGAGGACATGACCTTTCGTGCGGTGGAGACGCTGAAATCGGTCGATGTCATAGCTGCCGAAGATACGAGACAGACGAAAAAGCTGTGCCACGTCTATGACATAGAAACATCTCTTACCAGCTATCATGAACACAACAAAGAAAGCAGCGGCCACAAAATTATTGAATGGCTGAAAAACGGAAAGAATGTGGCTTTGGTCAGTGACGCCGGTATGCCGACAATTTCCGACCCGGGGGCTGAGATTGTAAGAGATTTTACCCAAATCGGCGGTTATGTCGTTCCGCTTCCCGGTGCAAATGCGGCGTTAACCGCGCTGACTGCATCAGGCATCACCCCGCAGCCGTTTTTCTTCTACGGATTCTTAAACAGACAGAGGAAAGAAAAGAAGAAAGAACTCGAAATCCTGAAAAAACGCCAGGAAACGATGATTTTTTACGAAGCGCCGCACAGATTAAAAGAAACATTAACCGCCATGCATGACGTTTTGGGAAATCGAAACATCGCCGTCACGAGAGAATTAACGAAAAAGTACGAGGAATTTATCAGAGGAACGGTCGCCGAGGTGATGGAATGGGCAAATGAAGACCAAATCCGCGGTGAGTTCTGTCTCGTTGTCGAAGGCAATCAAGCCGCTGAACCGGATGAAGATGACAAGCCTTGGTGGACGGAGCTTTCTGAGAAAGAGCATGTGGAGCATTACATAAACGAAGGAGCGTCTTCCAAACAGGCCATAAAACAAACAGCGGTAGATCGGAACGTTCCGAAACGCGAGATTTATGACGCTTATCACATTCAAGCATAAAAAAAACCGTTCTTGTATCGCAACAAGAACGGTTTTTGTATGAAATAGCTTATTTTTGGTTTTGAAGCTGATTTTGAATTTCAGAGATGATTTGCTCAGCGCCTTCTTTGCTGAGTACCAATTTGCCGCCGGCAAGTTTAAGGTTATCATCAGAAACTTCACCAGTAACTTGGCAAGTCATGTTTGGTTTATATTTTTTAAGGATGATTTTTTCATCATCAACATAAATTTCAAGAGCGTCTTTTTCTGCGATGCCCAGTGTACGGCGAAGTTCGATAGGGATAACTACGCGTCCAAGTTCATCAACTTTACGTACGATACCAGTAGATTTCATTAACAGTCTCCTCCCGAGAGATAATTATTTTGTAGTTTATATTTTTCTTCGTCATTATTCGACAAAATTCCTTACATTCCTAGCATAACAAGGTTTCCAATAATCGTCAATCTTTTTGTTTACTATTGATTGTAAGAATTAGTTCTTATAGTAAGTAAAGCCTTGGAAATCCTGAAATAACAGGCTTTTTGACTGCTTTTTCGAACCTATTATCCTACTGAAAATCCTTTTAAATCAAGACTTTCGAACCAAGATGTTTTATATTAGTAGATTATATACGACAAATTTCGACATGTTAAGACTTTTTTTAATTTCAATAAAAATTTTTAATTTTATTTACTCTTTTATTCGCAGTACGTATATATCCTTGATCTTAAAGGCTAAGATGGTATCATAGATAGAGGACAAATATCAATATTGTATATCAAATAAAACCGCTCTCGTCCTTTGGGCGTGAGCTTTTCGACATTCTGAATGGGAGGTTGCAACATGCCGCAAGACAATAATACTTTTTATATTACGACCCCGATATATTATCCGAGCGGAAAATTACATATCGGCCATGCTTATACTACCGTGGCCGGCGATGCGATGGCGCGTTACAAAAGATTAAAGGGATTTGACGTACGCTACCTGACAGGAACAGATGAACACGGACAAAAAATCCAGCAGAAAGCGGAGGAAGAGAATATCACACCTCAGGCTTACGTGGATCGTGCTGTGGCTGAGATCCAAAAACTATGGAAGCAGCTCGACATTTCTCACGATGATTTCATCCGGACGACGGAAAGCCGGCATAAAGAAATTATTGAGAAAGTGTTCCAAAAGCTTCTTGATAATGGTGATATCTATCTGGATGAGTATGAGGGCTGGTACAGCATCCCTGATGAAACATTCTATACTGAAACACAGCTGGTGGATGTGGAACGAAATGAAAAGGGTGAGGTTGTCGGCGGAAAAAGCCCGGACAGCGGCCATCCAGTCGAATTAATCAAAGAGGAGTCATACTTCTTCCGCATGAGCAAATATGCAGACCGCCTGCTGAAGTTTTATGAGGACAATCCTTCCTTCATCCAGCCTGAATCACGTAAAAATGAAATGATTAACAATTTCATTAAACCGGGGCTTGAGGATTTGGCCGTTTCCAGAACGACGTTTGACTGGGGCGTAAAAGTGCCGGGAAACCCGAAGCATGTCGTGTATGTATGGATTGACGCATTGTTCAACTACATTACGGCGCTCGGTTACGATACGGAAAATGATGAGCTTTACAAAAAGTACTGGCCTGCTGACGTCCACCTTGTCGGTAAAGAAATTGTCCGTTTTCATACCATTTACTGGCCGATTATGCTGATGGCGCTTGATCTCCCGCTCCCTAAGCAAGTATTCGCGCATGGCTGGTTATTGATGAAAGACGGAAAAATGTCGAAATCAAAAGGAAATGTCGTTGATCCGGTAACACTGATTGAACGCTACGGCTTGGATGAGCTTCGCTATTACCTGCTTCGCGAAGTGCCGTTTGGTTCAGACGGTGTCTTTACGCCGGAAGGTTTTGTAGAACGGATTAATTATGACTTGGCAAACGACTTAGGAAACCTTCTGAATCGTACAGTTGCTATGATCCAAAAATATTTTGACGGTGAGATCGGTTCATATGAAGGAAATGTGACTGATTTTGATCAAGAGCTTTCTTCTGTAGCCGGTGAAACGGTTAAAGCATATGAAAAGGCAATGGAAAACATGGAGTTCTCAGTGGCTTTATCAACGCTATGGCAATTAATCAGCCGTACGAACAAATATATTGATGAAACTGCTCCGTGGGTGCTGGCAAAAGATCCGGAAAAAGAAAAAGAATTACGTTCTGTCATGTATCATTTAGCTGAATCATTGCGTATTTCGGCCGTACTGCTTCAGCCTTTCTTAACGCAGACGCCTGAAAAAATGTTTGCTCAGCTCGGAATTGAGGATCAGTCTCTTAAAGCTTGGGACAGCATTCAGACATTCGGTCAATTAAAGAACGCGAAAGTGAAAAAAGGGGAGCCGCTTTTCCCTCGTCTTGAAGCTGAAGAGGAAGTAGCTTACATCAAGCAAAAAATGCAAGGGACTGCTCCTGTGAAAGAAGAAAAAACAGAAGAGCCGCAAGAAGCAGAGCGTCTTCCGGAAATTACGTTTGATCAATTTATGGATACAGAACTTCGCGTCGCAGAAGTCTTGTCCGCAGAACCGGTGAAAAAAGCGGACCGTCTGCTGAAGCTGCAAATTGATCTGGGCTTTGAACAGCGCCAAGTTGTATCAGGTATCGCAAAGCATTACACGCCGGATCAGCTTGTGGGAATGAAGATCATTTGTGTAACGAATCTAAAACCGGTAAAACTGAGAGGCGAGCTTTCCCAAGGGATGATACTGGCAGGAGAATCTGACGGCGTCCTTAAGGTTGTAGCTGTCGACCAGTCATTACCGAAAGGCGCTAGAATTAAATAATAGATGCAAAAGGTGTTTCACGTGTAACATTTCGTCGAACACCTTTTGTTTTTCAACAAGAAAGGAGTTTTTATGATGCTTTTTGATACACATGCGCACTTAAACGCCGAGCAATTTGACACAGACTTAGAAGAAGTCATTGCGCGTGCAAAGGCTGAAAAAGTTGAACGAATCGTCGTTGTCGGATTCGACAAACCTACCATCACGCGGGCGATGGAGCTGATTGAGGAATATGACTTTATATACGCTGCGATCGGCTGGCATCCGGTAGACGCGATTGACATGACAGAGGAAGATTTATCATGGATTAAGGAACTTTCCGCTCATGAAAAAGTCGTGGCAATCGGAGAAATGGGCCTTGATTATCACTGGGACAAATCACCAAAGGATATCCAAAAAGAGGTATTCCGGAAACAAATCGCGCTCGCCAAAGAAGTGAACCTTCCAATTATCATTCACAACCGTGATGCGACTGAGGATGTTGTCACGATTTTGAAAGAAGAGGGAGCGGAAGAAGTCGGCGGCATTATGCACTGCTTTACGGGCAGCGCGGAGGTTGCGCGGCAGTGTATGGATATGAATTTCTATATTTCATTCGGAGGACCGGTTACCTTCAAAAATGCGAAGAAACCAAAAGAAGTGGCAAAGGAAATTCCGAATGACCGTTTGCTGATCGAAACTGACTGTCCTTTCCTGACACCCCATCCTTTCCGCGGCAAACGAAATGAGCCAAGCTACGTGAAATATGTAGCTGAACAGCTCGCGGAATTAAAAGGACTGACGTATGAAGAAATTGCTTCGATAACAACCGAAAACGCAAAAAGACTTTTCCGTATGAACTGACAAAATGCGCTGTCGTAACGTGTAAAGGCTTGTCCGATTCAGTGGATATGTAAAACGGTTCTACAAGCTTCCTTCTTCTCATAAGATAGGTTGTCGATATGTCTCTCTTCCTTTTTTTGCTTTGTTTTTGCATAATGAGGGATACGCTGAAGGTTTTTTATCTTCGAGATGGGAGGGTTGACAGCATTTTAGATACTCTATATAATCTCTCCGAGGAGAAGGAGGCGTTTTTCATCACACAAAAAATGAAAAAACTGTTTTCCGTAAAGCTTGGTAAAAGCAAGGTTATTCTTATTGCAGCTATTATTCTGCTGGGCGGAACCGGGACTGCATACGGGGCACATGAGCTCTCAAAACAATCAGTCTCTGTTTCTATCAACGGCAAGAAAAAGCAAATACGCACTCATGCAAAAACGGTTGGGGAACTTCTGGAAGATTTACATATAGAGACAAGAAATGAAGACCGGATTACCCCGTCTAAGCAGACAGCATTGGCTGAGAACATGAATGTCGTGTATGATGCTGCAAAGCAAATCCGTGTGACAAGAGGCGGAGAAGAAAAGACTTTATGGTCAACGGCAAAAACAGTCGGCGCATTTCTGAACGAACAGCATACACCTGTGAATCAGCACGATAAAATAGATCCAGCAGCAGATACGAAAGTGACAAACGGCATGAAAGTCACGGTCGACCCGGCTTTTCAGGTCACTGTAAATGATGCGGGAAAGAAAAAGAAAATATGGACGACTTCGACTACGGTCGCTGACTTTTTAACGCAGCATAAGATGGACATGAAAGACGAAGATAAAGTAAAACCGGCATTACACGAAAAGCTCACAAAAGATCAGGCCGGCATACAAATCACTCGTATCGAAAAAGTCACCGATGTAGTTGAGGAAAAAATAGCGTATCGAGTGAAAGAAAAAGAGGATGCGTCTCTCGACAACGGGAAAGAAAAGATCGTTCAAAAAGGAAAAGAAGGCAAGCTTAAAAAACATTTTCATGTTGTCAAAGAAAATGGAAAAGAAGTATCAAGAAAGCTTGTCAAAGAAGAAACATCTGAAAAAAGCAAAGATCAGATCATTGCGGTCGGCACAAAGCGGCACAGTCCCAAGATTGAGCAGCTCAGTGCACCGGTGAAGGCATCTTCGGGTGAAGCCGGATCTTCCGGTAAAGTGATTACCGTGTCTTCCACAGCATATACCGCAAGCTGCAGCGGCTGTTCCGGCCATACGGCTACAGGCGTTAACCTGACAAGCAATCCGAATGCCAAGGTCATTGCGGTAGACCCAAGCGTCATTCCGCTCGGCACAAGAGTCCACGTAGACGGATACGGGGATGCCGTTGCCGCAGATACGGGCTCAGCCATTAAAGGAAGACGGATTGATGTCTTTTTCCCTGAAAAATCTTCAGCGTACCGCTGGGGAAAGAAACAGGTCAAAATAAAAATTTTAAATTAATTCCGATTCATTCAGAGGGTTTTGCGCCCTCTGTTTTTTTCGTTATAATAGGTAAAGTGTATTTTCAGTATATTAGACGTGACATGTAAACAAAGGTTTCGTTTTGGATATAAAAAGTTTTTTTGGAGGAAGTAATGAAAATTAAAGAAATTATTGTAGTCGAGGGACGCGATGACACTGCGCGCATAAAACTTGCCGTTGATGCGGATACAATTGAGACGAACGGTTCGGCAATCGGAGACGAAGTCATCAGGCAGATTCGGCTGGCGCAGGAAACGAGAGGGATCATCGTGCTGACGGACCCGGATTTTCCGGGGGAAAAGATCCGGAAAACCATTTCTGAAGCAGTGCCCGGCTGTAAACACGCATTTCTGCCCAAACATCTTGCCAAACCGAAAAACAAGCGCGGCATCGGCGTTGAGCACGCATCCATTGAAAGCATCAGAGCTTGCCTGGAAAATGTGCATGAAGAGATGGAGGCAAAGCCGAGTGAAATTTCAGCTGAAGATTTAATACAAGCCGGTCTGATCGGCGGGCCGGCTGCCAAAAGACGCCGCGAACGATTGGGCGACCTGCTGAAGATCGGCTATACAAACGGCAAACAGCTTCAAAAACGGCTGCAGATGTTTCAAATCAAAAGAAGTGATTTTATTGATGCGCTCGATGCTATGATGCAGGAGGAACAGGATGAACAATAAAGATATCGCGACACCTATCAGAACGAAAGAAATTCTGAAAAAATACGGTTTCTCTTTTAAAAAGAGTCTGGGACAGAATTTCTTAATTGATACAAACATATTGGACAGAATTGTGGACCATGCGGAAATAACGGATCGGACCGGAGTCATTGAAATCGGACCCGGAATCGGCGCGCTGACAGAGCAGCTTGCCAAACGGGCGAAAAAGGTCGTCGCGTTTGAAATTGATCAGCGCCTCCTGCCCATTCTCAATGATACGCTGTCTCCGTATGACAATGTAACGATCATTCATCAGGATGTGCTGAAAGCAGACGTCAAATCCGTCATTGAAGAGCAGTTTCAGGATTGTGATGAAATTATGGTGACGGCGAATCTGCCGTATTATGTAACGACACCGATCATCATGAAGCTTTTGGAAGAGCATCTTCCCTTAAAAGGAATTGTCGTCATGCTGCAAAAAGAGGTCGCTGAGCGGATGGCGGCTGATCCTTCCTCTAAGGAGTACGGATCGCTTTCCATCGCAGTTCAGTTCTACACGGAGGCCAAAACGGTCATGACCGTACCGAAAACGGTGTTTGTGCCTCAGCCTAATGTCGATTCCGCGGTCATCCGTCTCTTGCTTCGTAACGGCCCGGCGGTTGACGTTGATAATGAACCGTTTTTCTTCCAGCTGATTAAAGCAAGCTTCGCTCAGCGCCGGAAAACCTTGCTGAACAACCTTGTGAACAATCTTCCGGGCGGAAAAGAGAAGAAAGCTCAAATCGAAGAAATTCTCCAAGAAACGAATATTGACGGAAAGCGGCGCGGTGAATCCCTGTCTATAGAAGAATTCGCGCTCCTGTCCAACGGATTGTATAAAGCCCTTTTCTAAGAAGGGCTTTTTGTTTTGCGTCACCACTTGGACTGCCGCTACATAGGCTAGAGAAGAACCTTATTCATTCAACTGCAAGAAAAGCTTGAAACATCAAGCGCCGCAGCGGAAAGAGGTGCATTTGATAAGGCTTCTTTCATGATGAGGCTTAGTCTATTTGTGGAGTGGGTAACGTGCAATTTCAAATAGGAGATATGGTAGCCAGGAAATCCTATCAAATGGATGTTTTATTTCGCATTATCGGCATAGAGCAAACAAGCAAAGGAAATTCAATTGCCATCCTGCATGGTGACGAAGTCAGATTGATTGCGGATGCTGATTTTTCTGATTTGGTGCCTGTCAGAAAAGACGAACAGGCCGTGAGAAAGCAGAAAGATGAAAGCAGGATGAATGAATCTCTCGAGCTGCTCCGCCAGGATTATAAGCTGCTTCGGGAAAAACAGGAATATTATGCGACGAATCAATATCAGCATCAGGAGCACTACTTTCATATGCCCGGCAAGGTATTGCATCTGGACGGCGATGAGGCTTATTTGAAAAAGTGCCTGAACTTTTACGAAAAAATCGGTGTGCCGGTGTACGGGATTCATTGCCATGAGAAAAAAATGCCGGCATCCATTGAGGAGCTGCTCGACAAATACCGGCCGGATATTTTAGTCATCACCGGCCATGATGCATACTCCAAGCATAAGGGAGACATGAACGATTTAAGCGCCTACAGGCATTCTAAACACTTTGTCGAAACGGTTCAAAGAGCGAGGAGAAAAGTCCCTCACTTGGACCAGCTTGTCATATTCGCGGGTGCCTGCCAATCCCATTTCGAGTCTTTAATCAAAGCGGGCGCGAATTTTGCAAGTTCACCGTCACGCGTCAATATTCATGCGCTTGACCCGGTATATATTGTCGCGAAAATCAGCTTCACTCCGTTTATGGAGCGGATTAATGTGTGGGATGTCCTAAGAAATACGCTGACGAGAGAGAAAGGGCTGGGAGGAATTGAAACGAAGGGTGTGCTGCGTGTCGGTATGCCGTATAAATCAAATGGATGAGTGAAAAACCCGCATAAAATTCGCTATGCGGGTTAATTATTTTACATATTGATACATAAATTACCGGAACTTGTGAAAAATAATGCAGAAATCAATAGAATTTTGTCAAAATAATTTTGTTGACAATGACTTATTAACGTTGATATAATTTAAATTTTGTTTGACAAAATTGGGCTCTTGTTGTACAATAAATGTAGTGAGGTGGATGCAATGGCGAAGACGTTGTCCGATATAAAAAGATCGCTTGATGGGAATTTAGGTAAACGGCTTACGTTAAAAGCAAACGGCGGCCGCCGAAAAACGATTGAGCGCTCGGGCATTTTAGCTGAGACGTACCCTTCTGTTTTTGTGATACAACTAGATCAAGACGAGAATTCGTTTGAAAGAGTTTCATACAGTTATGCTGATATTCTGACTGAGACTGTTGAATTGACATTCAATGATGATGCGGCAAGCTCAGTAGCATTTTAATGAGCAGTGAACCTTTTGTTTACTGCTTTTTGTTTTGCCTTCTAAAGCTCTTCTAATTATTCCCTCGAAAGTTTCAGCTGATTAAACGGAAGCTATAGGTGTCACATGTTTTATCGTGGCGTGCACGAATGGTGATCAATTCTATAAAAGGGGTTGTTTCGTTTGGGCAGACGTCGTGGAGTTATGTCAGATGAGTTCAAGTATGAGCTGGCAAAGGACCTTGGTTTTTACGATACGGTGAAAAACGAGGGCTGGGGCGGCATTCGGGCGCGCGATGCCGGGAATATGGTAAAGCGTGCGATTGAGATTGCCGAACAGCAGATGGCGGCTCAGAACCAAAATAACCGATAATGCAGTGGCCCGGGGGACAATCCGTTCCCCGGTTTTTTCTATCGGCCGTCAAAATCGGCGTCAATTTCGGATAAGTACCTCCGGGTCTCCAAATGTGATACAATGTTCATACTTATGTTTAGATGGAGAAGTAGGTGAAAGCTATGCGTATTTTAGAAAAAGCGCCGGCCAAAATCAATCTGTCCCTCGATGTGAGGAGTAAACGCCCGGATGGTTATCATGAAGTGGAGATGATCATGACGACAATTGATTTGGCAGATCGGATTGAACTGACAGAACTGCCCGAAAACGTTATCAGAGTGGCGTCGCATAATCGCTTTGTTCCGGACGATCAAAGAAATCTGGCTTATCAGGCAGCCAAACTGCTCAAAGAACGGTTTCAAGTCAAAAAAGGCGTTTCCATTATGATTACAAAGGTGATCCCTGTAGCGGCAGGGCTTGCCGGCGGAAGCAGCGATGCGGCTGCCACGCTAAGAGGGCTGAACAGGCTTTGGGATTTAAAGCTTTCTGTCGAAGAGCTCGCGGAGCTTGGCGCTGAAATCGGTTCAGACGTGTCCTTCTGTGTATACGGAGGCACTGCCTTGGCAACCGGACGCGGTGAGAAGATCAGGCATATCAGTGCGCCGCCTCATTGCTGGGTCGTGCTCGCCAAACCGACGATCGGGGTATCGACCGCTGAAGTGTACCGCCGGCTGAATTTGCAGCAGGTTCGGCATCCGGATGTACAGGCGATGATTGACGCAATTGAAGAAAAAAGTTTCCAAAAGGTATGCAGCCAACTAGGAAACGTATTGGAATCGGTTACGCTCAACCTTCATCCCGAGGTGGCGATGATTAAAAATCAAATGAAACGCTTCGGTGCCGATGCGGTGTTAATGAGCGGAAGCGGACCGACTGTATTCGGTTTGGTTCAATACGAATCAAAGGTGCAGCGGATTTATAACGGGTTAAGAGGCTTCTGTGATCAGGTGTACGCGGTGCGGATGATCGGCGAACAGAATGCTCTTGATTAAATCCGTATGTTAAGTTATATTGTTTTTAAATTATTCGGATTTTGGGGGTAAGTTCATGAAGTTTCGTCGCAGCGGCAGATTGGTGGACTTAACAAATTATTTGTTAACCCATCCGCATGAATTAATACCGTTAACGTTTTTCTCAGAACGGTATCAATCAGCAAAGTCATCAATCAGTGAAGATTTAACGATTATTAAACAGACCTTCGAACAGCAAGGCATTGGGACGCTGCTTACAGTGCCGGGAGCTGCCGGAGGCGTCAAATACATTCCGAAAGTGAAACAGGCTGAAGCAGAAGCGTTTATACAGGAGCTGGGACAGTCTTTAGTAAATCCTGAGCGTATCCTTCCGGGCGGTTATGTATATTTAACGGATATCTTAGGCAAACCATCTGTCCTCTCTCATGTAGGCAGGCTTTTTGCTTCCGTTTTTGCGGAGCGGGAGATTGATGTGGTGATGACCGTTGCGACAAAGGGAATCCCTCTCGCTTACGCAGCGGCCAGTTATCTGAACGTTCCGGTTGTCATCGTACGAAAAGACAATAAAGTGACGGAAGGCTCCACGGTGAGCATCAATTATGTATCTGGGTCGTCTAACCGCATTCAAACGATGTCACTTGCGAAAAGAAGTTTGGCCACGGGGTCGAACGTTTTGATTATTGACGACTTTATGAAAGCGGGCGGCACCATAAATGGCATGATCAGCCTGCTTGATGAGTTTAATGCGAACGTCGCGGGAATAGGCGTCTTGGTTGAAGCTGAGGGAGTGAATGAACGGCTTGTCGATGAATACATGTCGCTGCTCACACTTTCAACCATCAATATGAAAGACAAAACGATTGAGATTCAAAACGGCAATTTTCTGCGATTTTTTAAAGAACAGCATTTAAAGAATGGGGAGACAGAAAAATGACAAAAGCAATCCATACAAAACACGCGCCGGCAGCAATCGGGCCATATTCACAAGGAATCATCGTAAACAACATGTTTTACAGCTCAGGCCAGATTCCTCTTACTGCTGAAGGAGAAATGGTAAACGGTGATATCACAGAACAAACGCACCAGGTGTTCAGCAATTTAAAGGCTGTGCTGAAAGAAGCGGGCGCTTCTCTCGAGACGGTTGTAAAAGCAACGGTGTTTATTGCTGATATGGAGCAGTTTGCGGAAGTGAATGAAGTGTACGGACAATACTTTGATGTACATAAGCCGGCAAGGTCTTGTGTGGAAGTGGCGAGACTGCCGAAAGACGCTCTCGTGGAAATTGAAGTCATTGCGCTGGTGAAATCTTAAATCTCAGAAAAGTGGTTCCGGTCTCCGGAATCACTTTTTTTATGCAGTATATGATTCCCAAATACGGTTTATCACCTAATTGTGTATGTATATCCTATATTTTCAAAAAAACTTTTTGAAATGTGCAGGAATTTAAAAAGAATCGTGGAATTGTTAGACTAATGCTTTTATATAGGGAAAAGGTGGTGAACTACTGTGGAAGTTACTGACGTAAGATTACGCCGCGTGAATACCGATGGTCGCATGAGAGCGATTGCATCCATCACGCTGGATCACGAATTTGTCGTACATGATATTCGTGTGATTGATGGAAACAATGGTCTTTTCGTTGCGATGCCGAGTAAACGCACCCCTGATGGAGAATTCCGCGATATTGCTCATCCTATTAATTCCAGCACGCGGGGCAAGATCCAGGATGCTGTTTTAAATGAGTATCATCGTTTGGGTGACTCTGAAGCATTAGAATATGAAGAAGCTGGGGCTTCTTAAACATAACAAAATGTAAGGACTG
Organism: Bacillus sp. 5RYD7K; assembly: GCF_059831465.1. NCBI lineage: Bacteria > Bacillati > Bacillota > Bacilli > Caryophanales > Bacillaceae > Bacillus > Bacillus sp. 5RYD7K. The sequence goes on along the minus strand of NZ_CP191200.1, from coordinate 788,797 downwards.
CTGATAAAGGCTGACACAAGGCCTTTTCCGGCAGTCCTTTTTTAAATCTGATTTTTCAGTAATAAAGCGATTACATAGAAAATTCTTGCACTTTTTGATGTCTTCTTGAAATCAACAGCTATTTAGGATATATTTTTCTATGGATAAAAGGGATATTGGAGGCCATTAAATGGATAAGCGGTTTGCAGTGATTTTAGCTGCCGGAAAAGGAACGAGAATGAAATCTAAGCTTTATAAGGTCCTTCATCCGGTATGCGGAAAGCCTATGGTAGAGCACGTCGCAGACGAGGCTCTGAAATTATCTTTAGCGAAGCTTGTCACCATCGTAGGACACGGCGCCGAAGATGTGAAAAAGCAGCTCGGACAGAAAAGCGATTACGCTCTCCAAGCAGAACAGCTCGGTACGGCTCATGCAGTCAAGCAGGCAAAACCATTTCTTCACGGAGAGAAAGGTGTCACGATCGTTATTTGCGGCGATACACCGCTTCTGACGGCGGAGACGATGGAAGCCATGCTGAATGAACATACAAACAAAGGCGCAAAAGCCACGGTGTTAACGGCCGTTGCCGACGATCCCGCCGGATACGGAAGAATCATCCGGGGAGAAGACGGCGCCGTTCAAAAAATCGTGGAGCATAAGGATGCTTCGGAGCAAGAACGTCTTGTGAAAGAAATCAACACGGGAACGTACTGTTTTGATAACGAGGCTCTTTTTCGTGTCATCGAACAGGTTTCGAATGAAAATGCCCAAGGCGAGTATTACCTGCCGGATGTAATCGAAATCCTCAAAGACGAAGGCGAAACTGTTGCCGCTTACCAGACTGGTAACTTCCAAGAGACGCTCGGAGTGAATGATAGAGTCGCTCTTTCTCAGGCTGAAATGTATATGAAAGAGCGTATTAACAAACGGCATATGCAAAACGGAGTCACTTTAATCGATCCGATGAATACGTACATCTCACCTGACGCACGTATCGGACAAGATACAGTTATTTATCCCGGAACTGTGTTAAAGGGACAAGCTGAAATCGGCGATGAATGCGTCATCGGCCCTCACACTGAGATAGAGGACAGCTCGATCGGCAGCCGCACTGTGATTAAACAATCCGTTGTCAACCGGAGCAAAGTTGGGAATGATGTAAATATCGGTCCTTTTGCTCACATCAGACCTGATTCCGCAATCGGCAATGAAGTGAAGATCGGAAACTTTGTGGAAATCAAGAAAACACAATTCGGCGACCGAAGCAAAGCATCTCATTTAAGCTATATCGGTGATGCCGAAGTGGGCACGGACGTCAATCTCGGGTGCGGCTCCATCACGGTCAATTATGATGGGAAGAAAAAATATTTAACCAAAATTGAAGACGGCGCGTTTATTGGCTGCAACTCCAATCTGGTCGCTCCTGTCACAGTGGGAGAAGGCGCGTACGTCGCTGCAGGCTCAACCGTAACTGAAGATGTGCCGGGCGAAGCGCTTGCCATTGCCAGAGCAAGACAAGTAAATAAAGAAGATTATGTGAAAAATATTCATAAAAAATAATCCTAAAATCGGAGGTTTACCATGTCTAACGAATACGGAGATAAGAATTTAAAGATTTTTTCTTTGAATTCAAATCCAGAACTTGCAAAAGAAATCGCGGATAATGTAGGAGTTCAATTAGGAAAGTGCTCTGTTACAAGATTCAGTGACGGAGAGGTCCAGATCAACATAGAAGAAAGTATTCGCGGCTGTGATTGCTATATCATTCAGTCTACAAGTGCGCCGGTCAACGAGCACATCATGGAATTGCTGATTATGGTGGACGCTTTAAAGCGCGCTTCCGCGAAAACAATCAACATTGTGATTCCGTACTACGGTTATGCGCGCCAGGACAGAAAAGCAAGATCACGTGAACCGATCACGGCAAAACTTTTTGCAAACCTGCTTGAAACAGCGGGTGCGACACGCGTGATCGCGCTTGATTTACACGCGCCGCAAATTCAAGGTTTCTTTGATATTCCGATTGACCACTTAATGGGTGTTCCGATTTTAGGCCATTACTTTGAAGGTAAAGACTTGAAAGATATCGTCATTGTTTCTCCTGACCACGGCGGTGTAACGCGCGCCCGCAAACTTGCGGACCGTCTGAAAGCGCCGATCGCAATTATCGACAAACGCCGTCCTAGACCGAATGAGGTGGAAGTGATGAACATCGTCGGTAACGTGGAAGGAAAAACCGCGATTCTGATTGATGATATTATTGATACCGCCGGCACAATCACACTTGCCGCAAACGCGCTGGTTGAAAACGGAGCCGCGGAAGTGTATGCATGCTGTACGCACCCTGTATTGTCAGGCCCTGCGGTTGAGCGGATCAACAACTCTAAAATCAAGGAGCTTGTCGTAACGAACAGCATTAAGCTTCCTGAAGAGAAAAAAATCGAACGCTTTAAGCAGCTTTCTGTCGGACCGCTTCTGGCTGAAGCGATTATCCGTGTTCACGAGAAACAATCTGTCAGCTATTTATTCAGCTAAACCGAAACTTTAAGGTTTAAATCCCAGTTATTGTGGGTATTGTTCTAATAGGACGATAAAACGATAATTAGGATGGTGCTGAATATGGCAACTTTAAAAGCAAATGAAAGAACAGATTTTAAACGTTCGACGCTTCGGAAAATCCGTCATTCAGGACATGTTCCAGGGATTATATACGGTAAAGAAATAACGAACACGGCTGTCTCTTTAGACAGTGTCGAATTGCTTAAAACATTGCGGGACGAAGGAAAAAACACGATTATCACAATTGATGTCAACGGAAATCAGCAATCGGTTATGGTGACTGATCTTCAGACAGACCCGCTTAAAAACGAATTGACGCACGCCGATTTTCAAGTCGTGAATATGAGTGAGGAGCTGGAGGCAGAAGTGCCGATTCAGCTGACGGGAGAGGCGAAAGGAGTCAAAGACGGAGGCATCATCCAGCAGCCGCTGCATGAGCTTTCGATCAAGGCTAAGCCGAAGGACATCCCTCAGACAATCAATGTTGATATTTCCGGGCTTGAAATGAATGATGCGCTGACCATCGCAGATCTGACTGCTGACGGCAATTATACATTTACAAACGACCCGGAAGAAGTCGTGGCTTCCATCCTTCCTCCTAAGCAGGAAGCATTCGAAGAAGATGCAGAACCGTCTCCTGAGGAAGAGCCCGAAGGAGAAAATCAATAAGCGCTTTAAGACGTAACCCGCCCGAGGTTACGTCTTTTGTGCTAGAATGAGAAGAATTACAGCGATGTTGAGGGAGGATTTACGATGCTTGTGATTGCCGGTCTGGGTAACCCGGGAAAAACCTACGAGAACACGAGACATAATGTCGGCTTTATGGCCATTGACGAGCTTTCTAAAGAATGGAATATTGAATTGAATAAAACGAAATTCAACGGACTTTACGGAATCGGTTTTGTTTCCGGAAAAAAAGTTCTACTTGTTAAACCGCTTACATATATGAATTTATCAGGGGAATGTTTGCGGCCGCTATTGGATTATTATGATGCCGGTCATGAAGATTTGAAAGTCATATACGATGACCTGGATCTTCCGACGGGCAAAATCAGGCTCCGGACGAAGGGGAGCGCAGGCGGACACAACGGAATTAAATCGCTTATTCAGCACCTCGGAACCCCTGAATTTGACCGGGTCAGAATCGGAATCGGCCGTCCCATCAACGGAATGAAAGTCGTTGATTATGTGCTGGGCGCTTTTACGAAAGATGAAGCGCCGCATATCAATGATGCCGTCTCAAAAACCGTAAAAGCCTGCGAAGCTTCCTTAACGAAACCATTTTTAGAAGTTATGAACGAATTTAATGCAAATGTATAAGATAAATAATGGGAGACCATACTAGGGAAAAATGATTTTTTCACATCAGGAGGTCCAATGTATGGCTTTGCATTATTTCTGCCGCCACTGCGGTTTTAAGGTAGGGAGCCTGGAGTATTCGTCGGTGCCGACACAGTCACTTGGATTTCAGCACTTAACAAATGAGGAAAGAAACGATATGATTTCATATAAAGACAATGGAGATGTCCATGTTCTTACAATTTGTGAAGACTGCCAAGAGGCGCTGGAACGCAATCCGCACTACCATGAACACAACACATTTATTCAATAATGAGCTTTGGTGTAGATTCTAGACCAAAGCGTTTTTCTGTTCTTGCAGAAAATAGAGAGGAGGGGCCCATATGGACAATATTCAAACCTTTATTAAAGAAAGCGATGATTTCAAATCCATTGTTAACGGTTTACATGAGGGGCTGAAGGAACAGCTGCTTGCGGGTCTGTCAGGTTCCGCGCGTTCTGTTTTTACCTCCGCCCTTGCACAGGAAACGAAAAAGCCGATTTTCTTTATCACTCATAATTTATATCAGGCCCAAAAAGTGACGGAAGATCTGACGGCGCTTCTCGGGGATCAATCTGTTTTTTTATACCCCGTAAATGAATTGATTTCTTCAGAAATTGCGGTGGCGAGTCCTGAACTGCGCGCTCAGCGGCTTGATGTCATTAATAGATTAACAAACGGAGAAGCGCCTGTCGTAGTGGCGCCCGTTGCGGCACTGAGAAGAATGCTTCCGCCGAAAGAACTGTGGAAAAGCAGCCAAATCGCCATATCACTCGGAGACGATATAGAACAGGATCAGCTGTCTGCACGCCTTGTAGAGGTGGGGTATGAGCGTTCCGATATGGTTTCTGCACCTGGTGAATTCAGTATTCGCGGCGGAATAATCGACATTTATCCGCTGACGTCAGAACATCCGGTGCGGATTGAGCTGTTTGATACGGAGGTCGACTCCATCAGAAGCTTCAACTCTGATGACCAGAGATCAATTGAGACGCTAAAAACGGTGGCCATCGGACCGGCGAAGGAACTGATTATCCGGGCGGAAGAAAAAGCCCGCGCGATGGAAAGGCTCGATAAAGGGCTTGCCGACAGTCTGAAGAAGCTGAAGCAGGACAAACAAAAGGAAATGCTTCATATCAATATCTCACATGATAAAGAACGGTTATCAACGGGACAGACTGATCAGGAACTTGTGAAGTATCTCTCGTACTTTTACGAAAAGCCTGCTAGTTTGCTAGATTATACACCGTCAGACACCTTGTTATTGTTAGACGAGGTCAGCCGGATTCATGAAATGGAGGATCAGCTCCAAAAAGAAGAAGCCGAATTCATGACAAGTCTGCTGGAAGAAGGAAAAATTCTGCATGACATCAATTTATCCTTCAGCTTTCAGGAGATTATGGCCGTGAAGCGGCGTCCTGCCATTTACTTTTCATTATTTTTGCGTCATGTTCAGCATACAAGCCCTCAAAATATCGTGAATGTGACAAGCCGGCAGATGCAGAGTTTTCACGGGCAGATGAATGTGCTCGCCGGTGAAATGGAGCGCTTTAAGAAATCAAACTTCACCGTCGTCTTTTTAGGCGCAAATAAGGACAGAACCGACAGATTGGCGTCCGTGCTGGCTGATTACGAAATTGAAGCCGCCAAAACGGACAGCTCCAAAGCGCTTGTACAAGGACAGGTCTATGTCATGGAAGGCGAGCTGCAATCCGGTTTTGAACTGCCGCTGATGAAGCTGGCCGTCATTACGGAGGAAGAGCTGTTCAAAAACCGAATCAAGAAGAAGCCGAGAAAGCAGAAGCTGACAAATGCCGAACGGATCAAAAGCTACTCTGAGCTTCAAGTCGGTGACTATGTCGTCCACGTCAACCACGGGATCGGTAAGTATTTGGGGATCGAAACACTTGAAATCAAAGGCATTCATAAAGATTACCTCAACATTCATTACCAGGGCAGTGATAAGCTGTACGTCCCGGTAGAACAAATCGACCAGGTGCAGAAGTACGTCGGCTCTGAAGGAAAGGAACCGAAGCTTTATAAGCTGGGCGGCAGTGAATGGAAACGGGTGAAGAAAAAAGTTGAAAACTCCGTTCAGGATATTGCCGATGATCTGATTAAGCTTTATGCGGAACGCGAAGCAAGCAAAGGCTATGCGTTCTCGCCGGATCATGAAATGCAGCGTCAGTTCGAGTCTTCTTTCCCTTATCAGGAAACAGATGATCAGCTCCGATCCATTCAGGAAATTAAAAAGGACATGGAAAGAGAACGCCCGATGGACCGTTTGCTTTGCGGTGATGTCGGTTACGGGAAGACGGAGGTGGCCATCCGTGCGGCCTTTAAAGCGATCGCCGACGGAAAACAGGTCGCGCTCCTTGTACCGACGACCATACTCGCACAGCAGCATTATGAAACCATTACGGAGCGTTTCCAAGACTATCCGATTAACATCGGTCTTCTCAGCCGATTCAGAACGAGAAAAGAATCTAATGAAACGCTCAAAGGTCTGAAAAACGGAACAGTAGATATCGTGATCGGAACCCACAGGCTCTTATCTAAAGATGTCGTCTATAAAGATCTCGGCTTGCTCATCATCGACGAGGAGCAGCGCTTCGGCGTTACGCATAAGGAAAAAATCAAACAGATCAAAGCCAATGTCGATGTGCTGACTCTGACGGCGACGCCGATTCCGCGTACGCTTCATATGTCCATGCTCGGTGTGCGGGACTTATCTGTTATTGAAACGCCGCCGGAAAACCGTTTCCCTGTCCAGACATATGTCGTGGAATACAACGGCGCGCTTGTACGAGAAGCCATCGAAAGAGAACTGGCGCGCGGAGGACAGGTATATTTCTTGTACAACCGCGTGGATGATATCGAGCGGAAGGCTGACGAAATTTCCATGCTTGTTCCCGATGCGAAAGTGGCATACGCCCACGGAAAAATGACCGAAAATGAATTGGAAAGCGTCATGCTTAATTTTCTGGAAGGGGAATCAGATGTCCTCGTCAGCACGACCATTATTGAGACAGGCGTAGATATACCGAACGTCAATACCTTGATTGTGTTTGACGGAGACAAAATGGGGCTGTCTCAGCTGTATCAGCTGAGAGGACGGGTCGGCCGCTCCAACCGTGTCGCGTACGCGTATTTTACGTACCGCAGAGACAAAGTGCTTACTGAGGTGGCGGAAAAACGGCTGCAGGCGATTAAAGAATTTACCGAGCTGGGATCAGGGTTTAAAATTGCCATGCGTGACTTGACGATCAGGGGAGCGGGGAACCTTCTCGGCGCCCAGCAGCACGGTTTCATCGACTCAGTCGGTTTTGATCTGTATTCGCAAATGCTCAAAGAAGCCATTGAAGAGCGTAAAGGCGATACGCCGAAAAGCGAACAGTTTGAGACAGAAATCGATATCGAGCTGGACGCTTATATTCCTGAAAACTATATACAAGACGGCAAGCAAAAAATCGACATGTATAAACGCTTCAGGTCAATCGCTACAATTGAGGAGAAAAATGAGCTTCAAGATGAAATCATCGACAGGTTCGGCAGTTATCCTAAAGAGGTTGAATGGCTGTTTACAGTTGCTGAGATGAAGGTGTACGGCAAATATGAACGCGTCGAACTCATCAAGCAGGATAAGGACGCGGTCAGATTCACTATTTCGGAAGAGGCCAGCGCCCAGATTGACGGCCAGAAATTGTTTGAACTCGGCAATAAATACGGCCGGCAGATCGGACTGGGAATGGAAGGGAAAAAACTGAAAATCTCAGTGCAGACGAAAGGCCGCAAAACCGAAGAGTGGCTGGAGACCGTGCTCGGCATGCTGAAAGGCCTTCAGGATGTGAAGAAAGAGACAATCGCGTCCTCATAAAAATTGTTACTCTCTGGTGTATATTACATTTGATGTGACGGATACTAATTTCAAGCGAGTGGCGGAAGCTACATAAAGTAGTACTTTCCCTTAAATATCATCACATGAAAGAGAGGCACCAGAGAGATGAAAGCTACAGGTATTGTACGTCGTATTGATGATCTAGGACGGGTCGTCATCCCTAAGGAAATTCGGAGAACACTGCGAATCAGGGAAGGAGACCCGCTTGAAATATTCGTTGACCGCGACGGAGAAGTTATATTGAAAAAATATTCTCCTATCAGTGAGCTTGGCGATTTTGCGAAAGAATATGCGGATGCATTGTATGACAGTCTCGGCCATTCCGTTTTGATTTGCGACCGTGACGTGTATATTGCCGTTTCGGGCAGCTCCAAAAAAGAATTTCTGAACAAATCCATCAGCGATTTGCTCGAAAAAACGATGGACCAGCGCAGCTCGCTGCTGGAAAATGACGTAAAATCCGCACAGCTTGTTAATGACATTGATGAAGACATGAGCTCCTATACAATCGCTCCTATCGTGGCGAATGGCGATCCTATCGGTGCCGTGGTCATTTTTTCTAAAGAACAGGCACTTGGAGAGGTAGAACACAAAGCGGTAGAAACGGCAGCCAGCTTTTTGGCGAGACAAATGGAACAGTAGGTCTTATTACCATTATTGAAATAAGAAACGGGGAAAGAACAGCTCTTAAACAAGTGCTGTTCTTTTTCATATGTGTTCACTATCGGTTCGGCCGTTAGGATTGTGATATAATAAGCTCGTTTTATAGACGTAATTTTCTAGCGGCTGGAAGGAGCTTTTGGATGAACGATTCAGTTGGCGCCAAACGGCAATCGGCATGGAAAGGTGCTTTTGTGCTTGTTGTTGCGGGCATCGTGACAAAGATATTAAGCGCCGTGTACAGAGTTCCTTTTCAGAATATTGTCGGTGACGTCGGATTTTACATTTATCAGCAGGTGTATCCGTTTTTAGGCATCGCGGTCATGCTCTCAACATCCGGATTTCCGGTGATCATCTCAAAATTAATGAACGATTATAGCGATCATAAACAAAAAATAATGAAAATTTCCGCCCTTTATGTCACGGCGGCCGGACTTATACTGTTTGTGCTCATGTATGCCGGCGCGGCGCCGTTGGCCGGTTTTATGGGTGACGCCCGCCTTGAACTGCTGATACGGGTAGGGGCGTTCGCTTTTATCCTGTTTCCGTTTACGGCAGTTTTCCGGGGGTATTTCCAAGGCGTGCATGATATGATGCCGTCCGCCTTATCCCAGATCACCGAACAGCTTCTTCGAGTGGCGGTGCTTCTCGGTTTATCTTTCTGGCTTTTGAAAAGCGGCCGTTCATTATATGCGGCAGGTGCAGGGGCGGCCTCTGGATCAATTGCCGGAAGCTTGGCGGCTCTTTGCGTATTGGCCTTATTCTGGTACAAGCGGAAAGACAAGAAGACGGACATCGGACATATCGAAACAGGTATCATTGTAAAAAAGCTGCTGCTTTATTCAGTCACCATCTGTATCAGCAGTGTACTTATGCTTTTGATTCAGCTCGTAGACGCCTTAAACTTATATTCACTGCTGTCAGACGGGACAAAGAGCCATGCTTCGAAACAGCTGAAAGGCATATATGACCGCGGACAGCCGCTTCTTCAGCTGGGAACCGTGTTTGCCGTCAGTATCGCCGCATCTCTTGTTCCCTCCATTTCAAAAGCGGTGCATGGGAACAAGCCGTTTATTATAAAAGAGAAAGCGACCTCTGCCGTTAAGCTCTGCCTTGCGGTAGGGATCGGCGCATCGGCCGGACTTTTTTGCATTTTAGAACCGGTGAACATCATGCTTTTCCAAAACAGTGAGGGGACGCAGACCTTACAAATATTCAGCTTATCTATCTTTTTTGCTTCGATTGCGCTTACGGCAGCTGCGATCCTGCAAGGCGCGGGCCATACCGTCTTCCCTGCTGTGTCCGTCTTGGCGGGAGGGGCGTTGAAATGGGTGCTGAATGTTTGGCTGGTTCCGGGCTGGGGTATTACAGGAGCGGCGCTGGCGACCGTCTTGGCATTTGCCGCAGCCGCGTGCCTGAATCTGCAGAGAATTTGGTCGAAGGGCTGGCTGACGAATATCGGCGGCATAATTGCCCGTTTGTGCTGGTGCACTCTGCTGATGGCTTCTTTTCTGCTCGTGTATACGAAGCTTTGGCAGTTATTCGTTCCCGTCAGCAGAACCGGAGCAGTATGTGAGAGTCTGTCTGCGTCAGTCATCGGGGGGCTTTTGTTTATTTATTGTATGATGAGAATGAAGATATTTACGGACGAAGAGCTGAGCAGCCTTCCTTTCGGCAATGCTTTAAGCAAATTGAAAAAGAGGAGAGAAAAACATGGCAGGTAACATTACGGTCGTCGGCCTCGGCGCCGGTGACATGGATCAGTTGACAGTGGGCGTACATAAGCTGCTGACTCAGGCGAAGCATCTATATATAAGAACGAAAGACCACCCTTTGATTCCGGAATTAGAGCAAGAGGCTGCAGCGGATATCCGGTATTTTGATGATATTTATGAAAAGCACGATCAGTTTGAAGCGGTCTATGAAGAGATCACGGACATTCTGTTTGAAAAAGCGAAGCAAGAGGATGTCGTCTACGCTGTACCCGGCCATCCGTTTGTCGCTGAGAAAACCGTTCAGCTGTTATTTGAACGCCGGGAAGAACAGCAGGTGACGGTTCATACCGCCGGAGGACAAAGCTTTCTGGATGCCACCTTTAATGCATTGCGAATTGATCCGATTGAAGGATTTCAATTTACAGATGCGCAAACCATGACACCGGATGAGCTTGAGCTCCGCCATCACCTGATCATTTGCCAGGTTTATGACCAGATGACAGCTTCTGAGGTGAAGCTGACACTCATGGAAAAATTGCCTGACGACTATGAAGTGGTCATCGTAACGGCAGCCGGAAGCAAGGGAGAAAAGATCACCAAAGTGCCTTTGTTTGAACTTGACCGCAATGTAGAGATAAATAACTTAACAAGTGTGTATGTTCCGCCGATTAAAAAAGAAGAACTCCTTTACCAGGAATTTTCCGCATTCCGAAGAATTATTCGTGAGCTTCGCGGGCCGAACGGCTGTCCGTGGGATCAAAAGCAGACACACCAGTCATTAAAGAAATATATGATTGAGGAATGCTACGAATTGCTTGAGGCCATTGACGAAGAGGACACGGATCACATGATAGAAGAGCTCGGGGATGTCATGCTTCAGGTTATGCTTCACGCCCAGATCGGAGAAGACGAAGGGTATTTCTCAATTGATGATGTCATCAGAGACATCAGCGCGAAGATGGTCAGACGGCACCCGCACGTGTTTAAGGATGTTAAGGTTCAGGATGAACATGATGTTGTCGCCAACTGGGAAGAAATCAAAAAGGCGGAAAAGCAAACAACATCCTCTTCATTGCTGGATGCCGTACCGAAAACACTGCCTTCTCTTGCAAAAGCGGCCAAGCTTCAGAAAAAAGCCGCAAAAACCGGCTTTGACTGGGATGACGTTCAGGATATATGGGATAAAGTAAATGAAGAGCTGAAGGAATTTTCTGCGGAGGCTTCCGCCGAATCAACAGATGAAATCAGCTTAAAAGCTGAATTCGGCGATATTTTATTTGCATTGGTCAATATCGGCCGATACTATAAAATTGAGCCTGAGGAAGCGCTCGCCATGACAAATGATAAATTCCGCAGACGTTTTGCTTATATTGAAAAAGAAGCGGCGGCAAAGGGACTTGAATTGACCGCAATGTCACTTGAGGAAATGGACAAATTGTGGGATGAAGCAAAAGAAATGGAGAGGAGATTCTAAATATGAGACTTGATAAGTTTTTAAAAGTATCCAGATTAATTAAGCGCCGCACTTTGGCGAAAGAGGTCGCCGACCAGGGGAGAATCACCGTTAACGGGAATCAGGCGAAAGCCAGCTCAGACGTAAAAGCCGGCGATGAACTGACGGTCCGCTTCGGCCAAAAGCTTGTCACTGTAAAGGTAAACGAATTGAAAGAAACAACCAAAAAAGAAGAAGCCGCGGGCATGTATACAATCGTCAAAGAAGAAAAACTCGGCGAATAGGCTTGTTCTAAACAAAGCTCCCGCCTCATACAATGCAGTAATAATGCTAAAAGTATCGAGGATATGGGGGCTGAATAGATGAATTCATATTATGAGCAAAAAGGTTCTTCTTCTGTTCCGGAACAGCATGATGTAACGATGAAAGGGAGAAAGCATTTAGACATTTCGGGCGTCAAGCATGTAGAAAGTTTTGACAACGAAGAGTTTTTGCTGGAAACGGTTATGGGAATGCTTTCCGTCAGAGGCGAGAACCTGCAGATGAAAAACCTTGATGTGGAAAAAGGGATTGTATCTATAAAGGGCAGGGTGTTTGACCTTGTATATTTAGACGAGCAGCAAGGGGATAAAGCTAAAGGGTTTTTTAGCAAGTTGTTTAAATGACGCTGACGACTCAATTTTATACGATGCTGGCAATGACCGGTATGGGCGCCTGGCTCGGAGCGTCGCTTGATACATACAGGCTGTTTGTCAGCCGCGCCAAAACGGCCAGATGGCTGTTATTCATTCATGACCTTCTTTTTTGGATTGTACAAGGTCTGCTGTTTTTCTATGTACTGCTCAACGTGAATGAAGGTGAACTCAGGATATACATTTTCTTGGCTGTCTTACTGGGAATTGCGACGTACCAAAGCCTGTTTAAACGAATGTATATAAAAATACTGAAATTCGCCATCCATCTTGGGGTATCTCTTTATCAATTTGCAAAAAAGCTCATTCAGCATGTGCTGTTCCGTCCGGTGGTTCTGCTTTTTAAGCTGCTCATCGGGCTGATCACGTTTATTTCTTTATACTCCTATCGGGTGAGCGCCTTTTTTGTGAAGTATCTTTTTAAGATCGTAACGTTTTTGCTGCATCCGCTGTTCTTCCTGTTGAAACAATTATTGAAACTTCTTCCTGAAAAGTGGCGTCTTACTTTCAAACGATATTTTCAAAAAAGTGCAGGATTTTTACAAAAGAGCAAGAAACTAATCATAACAATCAGATCGACCATGATACGTATTTTGAAAAGATGAAAGGGGGACCGTCTGGTTTGAATCTATCTAGAGAACGTACAATAACTGAAATTCAAAACGACTATAAAGAGCAGGTTGAGCGGCAATCCCAGCTTATGAAAAGAAGGCGGAAAGGGCTTTTCAGACGGTTGATCGTATTCGGCGCCCTTGTGTTGTTGACGGCTATTGTCTTAGCGGGTTCTCTGTGGTCACAGACCTCTTCCCTTAGCGCAAACGAAGAAAAGAAAGCTCAGCTGGAAAAACAAGTGAAAGAATTGGACGCGAAACAGGCTGATTTAAAAGATGAAATTTCCAAATTAAAGGATGAGGATTACGTCACAGAGCTTGCCAGAAGAGACTTGTTTATGTCAGGAAATGGTGAGATTCTCTTCAATGTAGAAAAGAAGAGCAAGTAGCCTTGTTGACACTTAAATTTTTATTTAGGTATAATTAAACAAACGATCTTTTTATAAGCCTAAGGAGGAGCACTTTTTTTATGTCGATTGAAGTTGGCAGCAAGTTGCAAGGGAAAATAACAGGTATTACAAATTTCGGAGCATTTGTTGAATTGCCTGGAGGCTCAACCGGTCTCGTTCATATCAGTGAGGTAGCCGATAATTATGTGAAAGACATTAACGAGCATTTAAAAGTCGGCGATCAAGTTGAAGTGAAAGTCATCAACGTTGAAAAAGACGGGAAAATTGGTTTATCAATTAAAAAAGCTAAAGACCGTCCGCAAGCCAGACCTAGAAATGATTTCCGTCCGAAAGAATCTTTTGAACAGAAAATGAACAAGTTTCTTAAAGATAGCGAAGACCGCTTATCATCTTTAAAACGAAACACGGAATCAAAACGTGGAGGGCGCGGAGCAAGAAGAGGATAACTTGCTGCTTTCTATAAATACATTGGAGCATCCGTCTATCCCGCGGGTGCTTTTTTTTGTATATATCCCTGTAGTCAGAAAATTAAAACTTCAAACTTTCTGTTGACGGAATGAAGAAACCTTTGTATTATATAACTTGTGCTTATAAGCACCTTATATGGCGGTGTAGCTCAGCTGGCTAGAGCGTACGGTTCATACCCGTGAGGTCGGGGGTTCGATCCCCTCCGCCGCTACCATATATATTTGGCCCGTTGGTCAAGCGGTTAAGACACCGCCCTTTCACGGCGGTAACACGGGTTCGAATCCCGTACGGGTCATCAAGCGAATCGGCTTCTGTTGCAGAAGCCGATTTTTTCATATTTAGACAACTTTTTGAGAAATGTCGGAGGAAATAAGAAAGGAAAGGGGAACAAGGGAGAAAGCGTCGAAGAGTTCTTTGGAATCGTTACCTTCTTTTGACAAAATCCTATCTGTGCTTTCATTTATAATGACAAGCAACGAATAAAACAGGTGGGGGATGAGAGCAATGGAAAAAGCGGAAAGAAGAGTGAACGGGCCGATGGCGGGACAAGCTCTGGAAAAACTGCAATCGTTTTTTGAAAAGGCTGCAAAGCTTGCGGTTCATCAGGCACATTCACTTTTTTTCTATAAGGGTTTCATTTATGTCGTGATCGGTTTTCTGCTTGGACGGGCTTTTATATTATCTGAGGTTCTTCCGTTTGCGCTGCCGTTTTTCGGGGCGATGCTTTTGATCAGAAGAGATAAAGCCTTCTATGCTTGTCTGTCATTACTTGCAGGCGCGTTAACCATTTCGCCGAAACACTCTTTGCTGATTCTCACAGCTTTGGCCGTCTTTACTCTATTTTCAAAAATCGGTACATATATCATGCAGGACCGGGTGAAGATGCTGCCGATCGTGGTGTTTTTCTCTATGGCTGCCGCGAGAATCGGTTTTGTATATTTTGATAGCGGCGCTTTTACCACTTATGACTGCGTGATGGCTGTTGTCGAGGCGGGCTTGGCCTTTATTTTGACGCTGATCTTTTTGCAAAGTCTGCCGATCTTCACGATCAAAAAAGTGAAACAATCATTAAAAATAGAAGAAATCATCTGTTTTATGATCTTGATCGCATCCGTTTTAACCGGTCTTGCAGGCGTTTCGTTTCAGGGAATGCAGGCCGAGCATATACTGGCCCGTTATGTGGTTCTGAGTTTTTCCTTTGTCGGCGGAGCAAGCATCGGCTGTACTGTCGGTGTTGTGACCGGGCTGATTCTCGGGCTTGCGAATATCGGCAATCTCTATCAAATGAGTCTGCTTGCGTTTTCCGGGCTTCTTGGCGGACTGCTGAAGGAAGGCAAGAAAGCCGGCGCCGCAGTCGGATTGGTGATCGGCTCACTGCTGATTTCATTATATGGAGAAGGGTCTGCCGGATTAATGACTACCCTTTACGAATCTTTAATCGCCGTTGCCTTGTTTTTAATTACGCCCCAGTCTATTACGAAAAAGGTGGCGCGATACATACCGGGCACTGCTGAGCACAGCCAGGAACAGCAACAGTACGCGAGAAAAATCAGAGATGTCACTGCCCAGAAAGTAGATCAGTTCTCCAATGTGTTTCATGCCTTGTCGGAGAGCTTTGCTACTTTTCATCAGACGTCTTCCGATGAGCAGGCTGAAGAAGGGGAAGTGGATCTCTTTTTAAGCAAAATCACCGAGCATTCCTGCCAATCCTGTTATAAGAAAAGCAAATGCTGGGTTCAAAACTTTGATAAAACATATGATTTAATGAAACAAGTTATGCATGAAACAGAGGAAAAACAGTATGCCTCAAACCGCAGATTAAAAAAGGAGTTTCAGCAGCACTGTTCCAAATCCAGACAGGTGGAAGAGCTGATTGAAGACGAACTTGCCCATCATCACGCCCATCTGACACTGAAGAGAAAAGTTCAGGACAGCAGAAGGCTTGTTGCCGAGCAGCTGTTGGGGGTTTCTGAGGTCATGGCGGACTTTTCTCGGGAAATAAAACGGGAGAGGGAGCAGCATTTTATTCAGGAAGAACAAATGATAGAGGCGCTTCAGCATTTCGGAATCGAGATTCAGCATGTTGAGATATACAGCTTGGAGCAGGGCAATATTGATATTGAAATGACAATCCCGTTCAGCGGCGGGCACGGCGAGAGTGAGAAAATTATCGCTCCGATGCTGTCTGACATTCTTGAGGAGCAGATACTTGTCAAAAGCGAACAGCACTCGGCTCATCCGAATGGCTACAGCCATGTCGCGTTCGGTTCGACCAAGTCTTACCGGGTATCGACAGGCGCGGCTCACGCGGCAAAAGGAGGGGGCCTTGTCTCCGGCGACAGCTACAGCATGATGGAACTGGGGGCGAGAAAGTATGCGGCCGCGATCAGCGACGGCATGGGCAATGGGGCGAGGGCCCATTATGAGAGCAATGAAACGATTAAACTTCTCGAAAAAATTCTCGAATCGGGGATTGATGAAAAAATCGCGATCAAAACGATCAACAGTATTCTGTCTTTACGGACGACAGATGAAATCTACTCAACTCTCGATCTTTCTATCATTGATCTTCAGGATGCAAGCTGTAAATTCTTGAAGGTCGGTTCAACGCCGAGTTTTATCAAGCGGGGAGATCAAGTCATGAAAGTGCAGGCCAGCAATCTGCCGATCGGCATTATCAATGAATTTGATGTGGAGGTCGTAAGTGAACAGCTGAAAGCGGGAGATCTGCTCGTCATGATGAGTGACGGTATTTTTGAAGGGCCGAAGCACGTAGAAAACCACGACCTGTGGATGAAACGGAAAATGAAAGGGCTGAAAACCGAAGACCCGCAGGAAATCGCTGATATATTAATGGAAGAGGTCATCAGAACGCGTGCCGGCCAAATCGAAGACGATATGACGGTCGTTGTCGTCCGAATTGACCACAATACGCCGAAATGGGCATCCATACCTGTGCCGGCGGTTTTCCAAAATAATAAGGAGATTTCTTAATCCTTTCGTATAAATCACATTCCTTCTGGCGAAGATGGGACTAATCGTATCACCGGGAGGAATGAATGTGAATAAGGGACATTTAAATCAAGTTCTGCTGATTACAGATGGCTGCTCCAATCATGGTGAAGACCCGATTGCAATGGCGGCTTTCGCCAAGGAGCAGGGGATTACGGTGAATGTTATAGGAATTATGGAAGAAAACGCGATTGACCAAGAGGCAATGAAGGAAGTTGAAGGCATCGCCATGGCCGGAGGCGGCGTCCATCAAGTTGTGTATGCGTCTCAATTGTCTCAAACGGTTCAAATGGTGACAAAAAAAGCAATGACCCAGACACTTCAAGGTGTCGTTAATCAAGAGCTTAAACAAATTTTAGGGAGAAACGTTGAAATGGAAGAACTTTCTCCGGAAAAACGCGGCGAAGTGATGGAAGTGGTTGATGAACTCGGCGAAACGGTTCATCTGCAAGTGCTTGTGCTGGTTGATACGAGTGCGAGTATGGCGCCGAAACTGCCGACGGTGAAAGAAGCGCTGATTGATCTTTCCATCAGTTTAAATTCCCGAGCCGGTCACAATGAATTTGCCATGTGTATATTTCCCGGGAAAAGCCAGGAAGTTGAGCTTGTGTTGAATTGGACGCCGAAGCTTGAATCGCTTTCCGCTCTCTTTGCGAAGCTGTCAACCGGCGGTATCACCCCTACGGGTCCCGCTATCCGGGAAGCGGCGCAGCAGTTTGAAAGAATCCGCTCAAGAAGGAGCATGTTGGCAGATGATGAACGACGCTTTAACGAGTTTGGCATGTAGTCTGGCACCGGGAACGGAAATCCGGGGCAAGTGGAATGGCAAATCCTACAGATTGCTCAAGCAGCTTGGCAAAGGGGCTAACGGTATTGTATATCTGGCAGAAGCATCAGGCGGACATGTCGCTTTGAAAATAAGCAGCGACAGCATGTCTGTTACCTCTGAAGTGAATGTCTTAAAATCCTTTTCAAAGGCCCGGTCGCAAACGATGGGGCCTTCTTTTTTTGATGCGGATGATGCCTTTATACCGCAGCTGAATAAAAATGTCTCTTTTTACGTGATGGAGTACATAGAAGGGCCGCTTCTTCCGCAATATATCAGCAGTAAGGGAGCGGAGTGGATTCCGGTGCTGATGGTGCAGCTTCTTTCCAGTCTGTCTGTCCTTCATCAGCAAGGATGGGTCTTTGGCGACCTCAAGCCGGAAAACCTCATTGTAACCGGACCTCCGGCTGCCATTCGCTGCATTGATGTAGGGGGAACGACAAAACAGGGGCGCGCGATTAAAGAATATACGGAGTTTTACGACAGGGGCTATTGGGGGTATGGAACAAGAAAAGCGGAGCCATCCTATGACCTGTTTGCTGCAGCCATGATCATGATCCACTGTGTTCAGAAGAAAGAGTGCAAAAAGACAGGACAGCCGAAAGAACAGCTTCGTTCTATTATTGAAGGCCACCCGTTTTTGAATAAGTATAAGAAGGTTCTGTTTTCTGCTTTAAACGGGCAATATCCGTCTGCTGAAGCGATGAAACATGACATCCTGACGGCGGGACAGAGCACGGGCGGCAAAAGGAAAACCGCCGCCAGGCCTAAGCCGCAGCAGGCAAAACCGCGGCAGGGCACTGTTTCTCAGACGCGGTATAAACCAAAACAAAAGCCCGCAAAACACAATGGTTTGTTTGAAACAACACTTATTCTAATCAGCGTTCTCGCCCTTTATTTCGCTTACATCGTCTTTTTTCTCATCTAATGCCGGCCGGATGCCGATGTTCATGCTTCTTCTTTGCTTGGAGGGAATGAAAGTGATAGGATATGTATATCTTTAAAAAACCTGCTCATTGTGAGGGGGACATTGTGAAAAGCGTGGAAGATTTTTTCAAAACATATCATCTTCAGGCGGAGGGAGAAACGATTATTGCCGGAGTCTCCGGGGGCCCTGATTCAATGGCGCTTCTCAGCATGCTGAATAAGCACTTCGGGCATTCCTCCGTTATCATTGCGGCGCATGTCGACCATCAGTTCAGGGGATCTGAATCTGAAGAAGATATGAAGTTTGTGCAGTCATATTGCGAGGCGGAACACATCCTTTGCGAAGCGGTACAGATTGATGTTTCCGCATATGCAAGGAAGAATAAGCTGAACAAGCAGGCTGCCGCGCGTGATTGCAGATATCAGTTTTTTAAAGAGCTGATGGCAAAACACCAAGCAAAGTTTTTAGCGCTGGCTCATCATGGCGACGACCAAGTTGAGACAATGCTCATGAGGCTTGCGAAAGGTACGCTCGGGGCGGGGCTTGCGGGAATGCAGCCTGTCCGCGAATTTGCATCCGGCCTGCTGATCAGACCTTTCCTCTATACGGCAAAAGATGAAATTCTTGAATACTGCCGTCAAGAAGGGCTGTCCTACAGAACGGATGAGAGCAACACAAAAGACGATTATACAAGAAACAGATTCAGAAAGGCCGTGCTTCCTTTTTTAAAACAAGAATCACCTGACGTTCATAAAATGTTTCAAAAAGTGAGTGAAGCACTGACAGAAGACGAACAATACTTGCAGTCATTAACGAAAGAACGAATGAATAAGGTTATTACAAGCAAGTCTGACACATCAGTTGAAGTCAATTCCTCTCAATTGCTTGCCCTTCCGATACCTTTACAAAGAAGAGGAGTTCAACTAATATTAAACTATCTTTATGAAAACGTTCCATCGTCGTTTTCCGCCCGCCATATCCAGCAGTTTCTTGAATGGGCAGAAAACGGAAGCGCTTCAGGAGTGCTTGATTTTCCAAAAGGGCTGAAGGTGGTCAAATCATATCAGACATGTTTGTTTACATTTGAACAATGGCAGTGTGAAAAGATTCCCTTTGAGCTGCAGCTGCAAGGAGCGGAAGGCGAGATTGCTGTTCTGCCCAACGGCTTTATGATAGAGGTGGCCGATCAGGCCGACCCTCATATCAAAAATGGGAATGCTGTTTTTATAACAAGCAGAAATAAGGTGCAATTTCCTTTAACAATCCGGACGAGAAAAATCGGCGACCGGATCAAACTTAAAGGGATGAATGGCTCGAAAAAGGTAAAAGATATATTTATTGATCATAAACTGCCTCTGCGTGATCGGGACGAATGGCCGATTGTAACGGATGCAAGCGGTGAAATTATCTGGCTGCCTGGCTTGAAAAAATCCATCTTTGACAATCTTGTGATTTCAAACAGTGACCGCATTGTATTACAATATAGACAGCATGAAAAGTGTAGGGGGCAAGCATTAACATGAAACAAGATATCGAAAAAGTGCTGATTTCAGAAGATGAGATCCAGCAGAAAGTAAAACAGCTTGGAGAACAATTAACAAGCGAGTACAGCGACACGTTTCCGTTGGCAATCGGTGTGTTAAAGGGAGCGCTCCCTTTTATGGCTGATCTTATAAAGCATATTGATACATATTTGGAAATGGACTTCATGGATGTATCAAGCTACGGAAATTCCACGGTTTCTTCCGGAGAAGTCAAAATCATCAAAGATTTGGATACATCTGTAGAAGGCCGGGACATCTTAATCATTGAAGATATTATCGACAGTGGGTTAACCTTGAGCTATCTCGTAGAACTCTTCCGATATCGTAAAGCGAAATCAATTAAGATTGTTACCCTGTTGGATAAACCAAGCGGAAGAAAAGCGGACATTAAAGCAGACTTCGTAGGCTTTGAAGTTCCTGACGCGTTTGTTGTGGGTTACGGACTTGATTATGCCGAACGCTATCGCAATCTGCCTTACATCGGAGTGTTGAAACCGGCGATTTATGAAAGCTGATCGGCTGCCTGCTTCCGAGATGGTTATCGGTTGTATTGGAATGATTTTCTATGGTACTATTGAACATAGTTGTGCTTACTGTGGGAGGAGGTAAGGAATGAATCGGGTCTTCCGTAATACCATTTTTTATTTACTTATTTTATTAGTAGTAATCGGGGTTGTGAGTTACTTCCAGACTTCAAACCCGAAAACAGAAAATATGTCGTACAGTACGTTTATCAAGAATCTCGATGAAGGGAAAGTTGATAGCGTATCGGTTCAGCCTGTCAGAGGTGTTTATGAGGTAAAAGGACAGCTGAAAAAATACGACAAAGACCAGTACTTTTTAACACATGTTCCTGAAGGAAAAGGAGCAGACCAGATATTTGACGCAATTAAAAAGACGGACGTAAAAGTTGATCCCGCACAGGAAACAAGCGGGTGGGTGACGTTCTTAACGACGATCATTCCGTTTGTCATCATCTTTATTCTGTTTTTCTTCCTGCTCAACCAGGCTCAGGGCGGCGGAAGCCGTGTCATGAATTTCGGAAAGAGCAAAGCGAAGCTGTATACGGAAGAAAAGAAACGCGTGAAGTTTAAAGATGTAGCCGGCGCGGATGAGGAGAAGCAGGAGCTTGTTGAGGTTGTTGAGTTTCTGAAAGATCCCCGCAAATTCGCCGAGCTTGGCGCCAGAATTCCTAAAGGCGTGCTGCTGGTCGGACCTCCGGGAACCGGTAAGACATTGCTTGCGAGAGCCTCAGCCGGTGAAGCTGGCGTTCCTTTCTTCAGCATCAGCGGATCTGACTTCGTTGAAATGTTTGTCGGTGTCGGTGCTTCCCGTGTGCGTGATTTATTCGAAAATGCGAAAAAGAATGCGCCTTGCCTGATCTTCATTGATGAGATCGACGCGGTAGGACGTCAGCGCGGCGCCGGTCTTGGCGGCGGGCATGATGAACGCGAACAGACGCTGAACCAGCTGCTTGTTGAGATGGACGGTTTCAGTGCGAATGAAGGAATCATTATTATCGCTGCGACAAACCGTGCGGACATTCTTGACCCTGCATTGCTCCGTCCGGGACGTTTTGACCGTCAGATTACGGTAGACCGTCCGGATGTCATCGGCCGTGAAGCCGTATTGCAGGTCCATGCGAGAAACAAACCGCTTGATGAGACGGTGAACTTAAAAGCAATCGCTTCAAGAACACCTGGTTTCTCAGGCGCAGATTTAGAAAACCTTCTTAACGAAGCGGCACTCGTTGCTGCCCGTCAAAACAAGAAGAAAATTGATATGCGCGACATTGATGAAGCAACGGACCGTGTCATTGCGGGTCCTGCGAAGAAGAGCCGCGTCATCTCGAAAAAAGAACGCAATATCGTGGCGTACCACGAAGGCGGTCACACCGTTATCGGACTTGTGCTGGATGAAGCCGATATGGTTCATAAAGTAACGATCGTTCCGAGGGGGCAGGCAGGCGGATACGCGGTCATGCTTCCGAGAGAAGACCGTTACTTCCAGACAAAACCTGAGCTTCTCGACAAAATTGTCGGTCTTCTGGGCGGACGCGTTGCCGAGGAAATTATTTTCGGCGAAGTCAGCACCGGGGCTCACAATGACTTCCAGCGGGCAACGAACATTGCCAGAAGAATGGTGACGGAGTTCGGTATGTCAGAAAAACTCGGACCGCTCCAGTTCGGTCAATCTCAAGGCGGTCAAGTATTCCTGGGCCGGGATTTCAACAACGAGCAAAACTACAGTGATCAGATCGCTTACGAAATCGATCAGGAAATTCAGCGCATCATTAAAGAATGTTATGAGCGTGCGAAAACCATCCTGACTGAAAATCGCGATAAGCTTGAATTGATTGCTCAGACATTGCTAGATGTGGAAACATTAGATGCGGAACAAATCAAGCATCTCGTGGATCATGGAAAACTCCCAGAGCGCAATTTCTCAGATGACCATCTTCAAAAGGACGATGTGAAAGTAAACATTCTGTCTAAAACAGAAGACGAAAAGAAAGACGAACCGAAAGAATAGTTCGCTTTCCGATATGAAAACCGCCGGCATATACCGGCGGTTTTTTTACTGGTTCCGTTTTGTTTACAAAAGAGCCGCAGATCGTGTATGGTATTGTAGAATGTTGAAAAAGTTATGATTAGAAACTATTCAAAAGTGGTGATAGAGGTTGTTACTGGTTATAGATGTGGGGAACACCAACACCGTGATTGGTGTATATCATGATGGTGAATTAGAATATCATTGGCGTGTAGAAACGAGCAGACACAAAACAGAAGATGAATTCGGCATGCTGCTCCGCTCCTTATTTGAACATTCCGGACTCATGTTTGAACAGATCGAAGGAATTATCATCTCATCCGTGGTGCCGCCGATTATGTTCTCTTTAGAAAGAATGTGCACAAAATACTTTCACATCGAGCCGCAGGTTGTCGGCCCGGGGATGAAAACCGGTTTAAATATAAAATATGACAATCCGAAAGAAGTGGGAGCAGACAGGATTGTCAATGCCGTTGCGGCGATTCATCAGTATGGCGGCCCCTTAATTGTCGTTGACTTCGGAACGGCGACGACGTATTGCTACATTGATGAAAACAAACAATATATGGGCGGCGCGATAGCTCCCGGCATTACGATTTCAACGGAAGCGCTGTACTCGCGCGCGGCCAAGCTTCCGAGAATTGAAATCGCCCGACCGGACAATATCATCGGCAAAAACACGGTAAGCGCCATGCAGTCCGGCATCCTTTTCGGCTATGTCGGACAAGTTGAAGGCATTGTCAAGCGGATGAAATGGCAGGCGAAACAAGAACCGAAAGTCATTGCGACAGGCGGTCTTGCCTCATTAATCGCAAATGAATCAGACTGTATTGATGTTGTTGACCCGTTTCTTACTTTAAAAGGGCTGGAAATCATTTATGAGCGAAATCGCGTGGGTCACGTATAGGAGGTAAACGATGGATTATTTAATTAAAGCAATTGCATATGACGGTAAAGTTCGGGCTTATGCAGCAAGAACGACTGATATGGTAAATGAAGCGCAAAGAAGGCATGACACATGGCCGACGGCATCAGCCGCAATCGGCCGGACGATGACAGCGTCTCTGATGCTCGGAGCGATGATGAAGGGTGAAGATAAGCTGACCGTCAAAATAGAAGGCGGCGGGCCGATCGGTGCCATCATCGCAGATGCGAATGCAAAGGGCGAAGTCAGAGCATACGTATCAAATCCGCACGTTCACTTTGACCTCAATGAACAGGGGAAACTGGATGTGAGACGGGCGGTAGGAACGGACGGAACACTTAGTGTCGTAAAAGATTTAGGCTTGCGTGATTATTTTACGGGACAAGTAGAAATTGTCTCAGGTGAACTTGGTGACGACTTCACATACTACCTTGTTTCTTCTGAACAAGTCCCTTCATCTGTCGGTGTAGGAGTGCTTGTGAACCCTGATAACACGATTCTCGCTTCCGGCGGGTTCATTATTCAGCTTCTTCCGGGGACTGATGAGGAAACCATTTCAACAATTGAAAAGCGATTATCTCAAATCGAACCGATTTCAAAATTGATTCAAAAAGGCCTGACACCGGAAGAAATTTTAGAAGAAGTACTGGGCCAGAAACCGGACGTACTTGAGAATATGCCGGTCAAATTTCACTGTTCTTGTTCTAAAGATCGTTTCGAAGCAGCCATTTTAGGACTAGGCAAAAAAGAAATACAAGATATGATAGAAGAAGACGGAAAAGCCGAAGCGGTTTGCCATTTTTGTAATGAGAAATATTTATTTACAAAAGAAGAACTGGAAGAGCTTCGTGACGAAACAACCCGCTAGCTCTTTAGCGGGTTGTTCTATTTTAAAAAAGGGATGGGGTAGATTTTGAAACCGAGAACACTTTTGACGATTATTGTAGCGGCGCTGTTAGTATGCAGCGCGGCAGTCGCGTATAAGTTAACAAAATCCCAAGCTGCAGGGTCATCTGAAGAATCCATCGCGACAATCGGTGATAAACATATCACGCGGCAGGACTGGATGAAAAAGATGGAAGACCAGTACGGAAAATCGACCTTGGAAGATATGATTAATACACAAGTAGTGGAAGAGCTTGCG
This sequence comes from Bacillus sp. 5RYD7K, assembly GCF_059831465.1. Lineage (NCBI taxonomy): Bacteria > Bacillati > Bacillota > Bacilli > Caryophanales > Bacillaceae > Bacillus > Bacillus sp. 5RYD7K. Next base: position 764,083 of record NZ_CP191200.1, on the reverse strand, counting down.
AAAAAGAATAAACTCACAGTTTCAAACAGCGAATTGGAACGTGAATTTCTTTTAATCAAAGCGGTGAATAATTCATTTTATGAAGACGATCATATTACGGAAAAAGAATGGAAAGACCAGATCCGCTACAACATTCTTCTTGAGGAACTTCTGACGAAGGACATCGATATATCGGATAAGGAAATGCAATCATTTTATAATAAAAATAAAGAACTGTATCAATTCGATGATTCCTACAGAATCCGGCACATCGTCGTCAAAAGCAAAGAAGAAGCGGACAGGGTGCTTGCTGATTTGAAAGGCGGTTCCAGCTTTGAAGCCGTCGCCGCAGAGCGTTCCACTGACAGATACACGTCTCAGTATGGCGGAGACCTCGGATTTGTGACAGAAAACCAGGAGAATATCCCGCAGGCATATATCACAGAAGCCAAAAATCTCAAAGAAAATGAATGGTCCGCTGAACCGATTAAAGTTTCTTCAGGATACGCCGTCATTCAACTGAAAGAAAAGCTTAAAGCGAGAACTTTCTCATATAATGAAGTGAAGAGCCAAATCAGACGCCAGATCGCGATGGATCAATTAGGTGATAAGGCGACAGTCAAAACGCTGTGGAAAGAGGCGGGAGTCTCTTGGTTCTACGGGGAAAAAAGAACTAAATGATTGACAAAAAATTTTGAAATTGATAACTTATATTTATAATACCAATAAATTTAGTCGGAAATTGAGGTGTCCAACATGGTGCGTATTGCAAATTCTATTACTGAACTAATCGGAAATACTCCTATTGTGAAATTGAATCGCCTGACGGATGAAAACAGCGCAGATGTATATCTGAAGCTTGAATACATGAATCCGGGCAGCAGCGTAAAAGACCGTATCGGAGCAGCGATGATTGAAGCGGCTGAAAAAGAAGGCAAATTAAAAGCCGGCGACACAATCATTGAACCGACAAGCGGAAATACAGGAATCGGTCTTGCGATGGTGGCAGCGGCAAAAGGCCTCAGAGCCATTCTCGTTATGCCTGATACGATGAGCATGGAGCGACGCAATCTGCTGCGCGCTTACGGAGCAGAGCTTGTGCTGACTCCCGGCGCAGAAGGAATGAAGGGCGCCATTAAAAAGGCGGAAGAGCTTGCAGAGGAACACGGTTATTTTGTGCCTCAGCAATTCAACAATGCGGCAAACCCGGAAATTCACCGCCAAACGACTGGGAAAGAAATTGTAGAACAGTTTGGAGACGACCAGCTCGACGCATTCGTGGCCGGTATCGGTACGGGCGGAACCATCACGGGAGCGGGTGAAGTGCTGAAAGAAGCATACCCATCCATCAAAATCTATGCGGTAGAGCCGGCGGATTCTCCAGTTCTTTCTGGCGGAAAACCGGGTCCGCATAAAATCCAGGGTATCGGAGCGGGTTTTGTCCCTGAAACATTGAATACAGACATCTATGATCAGATCATTCCCGTCAAAAATGAGGATGCATTTGAATATGCCCGTAAAACGGCAAAAGAAGAAGGGATTCTCGGCGGTATTTCTTCCGGAGCGGCCATTTACGCGGCGCTGGAAATCGCGAAAAAACTGGGGAAAGGCAAGAAAGTGCTTGCGATCATCCCTAGTAATGGGGAACGTTACTTAAGCACACCGCTTTATCAGTTTGAATAGAGACATACACACGGCTCCCGGCTGTATCCGGGAGTTTTTTTGTGCCTGAAGCATCGAAAATCCAAAAAACGTTTCGAATTTTATGGTTGGAAGAGAAATTCACTTTTTTCACCAGTATGATTGCTTTAAAATAAAACTACAGAAAACGAAGCAGAGGATTGATAAGATGGCACAACGCAGACCGGCAGGAAGAAAGATACCTTTTACGAAGCAAGCATTTTTACAGCAATATGAGAACCTTTCGAAATCGAGAAAACGGCATGTTCTGCTCGAAAGCGCGAGAGGGGGAAGATTCAGTATAGCCGGTCTAGATCCGATTGCGTCCGTCAGAGGGAAAGACGGAATCACAACGATCAAGCATGAAGGGGAAACGCTGTTTAAAGAAGGTGACCCGCTGCGGGCCTTTCATGATTGGTTTGAGACGCTTGGGACGGAAACAAACGATGAGTTCCCGGATTTTCAAGGCGGCGCGATTGGATTTATCAGTTACGACTACGCCCGATACATTGAGAATTTTAAAATGCTGTCTTTAGATGATTTGGAAACACCTGATATATACTTTCTCATTTTTGATGATGTGGCCGTTTACGACCATGAGGCTGAGGCGTTATGGCTCATTACCCATACCGAAGCGGAAGAAGCCGGGCTTGCGGAAGAAAAGCTGTCCGGTTTAGAGGATATGTGGCGCTCCCGTCAAACAGGGGACGAGCCTTTTTCTCCGCTGAACCGGGAAGGAGACGGATCGTATGTCGCTCCGTTCACTGAAGAAGGATTTTCACAGGCCGTAGAACAAATTAAGCAATATATCGCGAGCGGCGATGTGTTTCAGGTTAATCTGTCCATCAGGCAATCCCAATCCTTATCCGTTCACCCGTATGAGGTGTATAAACATTTGAGAAACGTCAACCCGTCTCCTTACATGGCTTATCTTGAGACACCGGGTTTTCAAGTGATATGCGGATCGCCGGAGCTATTGGTGACAAAAAAGGGGAAGAAGCTTGAAACAAGACCGATCGCGGGTACGCGTTCAAGAGGAAAAGACGATGCAGAAGACAAGGCGCTGGCTGATGAATTAATTCACAACGAGAAAGAACGTGCGGAACACGTCATGCTTGTTGATCTGGAGCGCAATGATCTCGGCCGCGTATCGCGCTACGGCTCCGTGCGGGTTAACGAGTTTATGGCGATCGAAAAATATTCGCACGTCATGCATATCGTGTCAAATGTACAGGGGGAGCTGCAGGACGGATATGACGCGACAGACATTATTCATGCGGTTTTCCCGGGTGGCACTATCACCGGAGCACCCAAAGTGAGAACGATGGAAATTATAGAAGAGCTTGAGCCGACAAGGCGGGGGCTTTATACTGGATCTATAGGCTGGTTCGGATTCAACGGAGATTTGCAATTTAACATTGTGATCCGGACGATCTATGCAGCCGGCGGACATGCTTTTATGCAGTCCGGAGCAGGAGTGGTCATTGACTCGGTTCCGAAGCACGAATACAAGGAATCGTTCAAAAAAGCTTTTGCAATGAAAAAGGCATTAGAGCTGAGCGAAGAAGAGACAAAAAATTAGATGAGGTGAGCAGAGATGATTTTAATGATTGACAATTATGATTCATTTACGTACAACTTGGTTCAATATTTGGGTGAGCTGGGGGAGGAACTGATCGTCAGACGGAATGACGGGATTACGATTGAAGAGATAGAAGAGCTGGCGCCGGATTTCTTGATGATTTCACCTGGGCCGTGCAGTCCGGATGAAGCGGGGATCAGCCTCGAGGCCATCAAACATTTTGCCGGCAGCATTCCTATTTTCGGCGTATGTCTCGGACATCAATCGATCGCACAAGTGTTCGGCGGAGACGTCGTCAGAGCGGAGCGGCTCATGCATGGCAAAACGTCAGACATTATGCATGACGGACAGACGATTTTTAAAGGCCTGCAAAATCCGCTGGCCGCAACCCGGTACCACTCGCTTATTGTTAAAGCGGACACATTGCCGGACTGCTTTACGGTATCCGCTCAAACCAAAGAAGGAGAAATTATGGCAATCCGCCATAATGAGCTGCCTGTTGAAGGTGTTCAGTTCCATCCGGAATCCATCATGACCTCCTTCGGCAAAGAGATGCTCAGAAACTTTATTGAGACACACCGCAAGAAGGAAGTGACGGTGTGATTATATATTTGAATGGTCAATATATAGAGGAGAAAGAAGCGGCGCTTTCTCCTTTTGACCATGGTTATCTGTACGGAATCGGCGCGTTTGAGACGTTCAGACTTTACAACGGCCGGCCGTTTTTGCCGGATGTGCATGTCGCCAGGCTCAACAGGGCGCTTCGGGATTTGCAGATTGCGTACGAGGTGAATAAACAGGAGCTGCTTGATATGCTTGCAAGCCTGTTGCGCCTCAATGACATCAAGGACGGCAGCGCGCGTGTCCGGCTTAACGTCTCGGCAGGCGTCAGTGATAAAGGATTTACCGCCCAGACTTATGACAAGCCGACCGTCCTTTGTTTCGTCAGCCGGCTTAATCCGGAAGCTTTGCCTCTTGAAAAAGAAGGCAAACTTCTCTCTGTCCGGAGAAACACGCCTGAAGGATCTTTTCGGTTAAAATCCCATCACTATTTAAACAATATGTATGCTAAACAAGAAATCGGCAATGATCCGAATCTTGAAGGGATTTTTCTCACCCGAGAAGGAGATGTCGCGGAAGGCATTGTCTCCAATGTGTTTTGGCGAAAAGGAGACAAGGTCTTTACGCCATCCTTGGATACAGGCATTCTCGACGGCGTAACGAGGCAGTTTGTCATTGATGAATTGAAACGGCAGGGGACAGAGGTTGCCGAAGGCCGGTTCTGTTTTCAATCAATGCTTGAAGCGGATGAAGCGTGGATGACAAACTCCGTGCTTGAAATTATCCCGTTTTCTAAAATAGAGGAAGTGCCGCTGCCCGGAGTGAGCGGAAAAACGGTGCAATTGCTCCGCAAGCAGTATCAGCAGGAAATAAACAAAATGAATGGAAAGGAGGAGGAACAAAATGGCGCAGCAAACGATTGAACAGCCTAAACTGATTCATACAAAAAAAGGCGCTTTATCCTATAAAGAGAAGACACTCGTTATGGGAATTTTAAATGTAACGCCAGACTCCTTCTCTGACGGCGGAAAATACGACAGTACGGAAAGAGCGCTTCTGCATGCGGCGAAGATGGCTGAAGAAGGGGCGCATATCATAGATATCGGCGGCGAATCGACAAGGCCCGGCGCATCACTCGTGTCGGCTGATGAAGAACTGTCGCGTGTAATTCCCGCCATAGAACGGATCACAAGCGAACTGGACGTTCCGATTTCAATTGATACGTACAAAGCGTCCGTGGCTGACGAAGCGGTGAAAGCGGGCGCCTCTATCATCAATGATATCTGGGGGGCGAAAGGCGACCCTGACATGGCGCCGGTAGCAGCTAAACACGGAGTTCCGATTATCTTAATGCATAATCGAAAAGAAAGAAATTATAACGATCTTATTCCTGATATGCTTGCAGATTTAATGGAAAGCGTAAAAATTGCCGCGGATGCCGGCGTTTCAGATGAAAATATGATTCTGGATCCGGGGATCGGCTTTGCGAAAAACTATGAGGACAATCTGGCTGTCATGAACAAGCTGGAAGTGTTCAGCGGGTTAGGTTATCCGCTGCTACTGGCGACATCAAGAAAAAGATTCATCGGCCATGTGCTTGATCTCCCTCCTGAGGAACGTGCCGAGGGGACAGGGGCGACAGTATGCCTTGGCGTCCAGAAAGGCTGCGACATTGTGAGGGTGCATGATGTCAAAGGGATCGCAAGAATGACTAAGATGATGGATGCTATGTTGAACAAGGGAGGCGCGCATTATGGATAAAGTATATGTAGAAGGTATGGAGTTTTACGGATATCACGGTGTGTTCGAAGAAGAAAACAAACTCGGCCAGCGTTTCAAAGTAGACCTGACTGCCGAACTGGACTTGAGCAAAGCGGGACAAATGGATGACCTTTCTTACACTATTAACTATGCGGAGCTGTACAGCGTCTGCCGCGGCATCGTTGAGGGCGAGCCCGTCAATTTGGTCGAGACGCTTGCGGAGCGGATCGCGGACACCGTTCTTAAGAAATTTGAGCCGGTGCAGCAATGTACGGTAAAGGTTGTTAAGCCTGATCCGCCGATTCCCGGCCATTATAAATCAGTAGCCATAGAAATGACGAGAAAGAAATCATGAACAACACGGCATATATCGGTCTCGGTTCCAACATGGGCGACCGTGAACGTTACTTGCGGCGGGCAGTGGCCATGCTCAGCCGGCATGATGACGTGACGGTGTCAAAGGTATCCTCCATATATGAGACAGATCCCGTGGGTTATGAAGATCAAGATCAGTTTCTCAATATGGCCGTTGAAGTGAAGACGTCATTAACTCCTTTCGAACTTCTTGACGTGACGCAGAGCATTGAAGCTGAATTAGGCAGAACGAGAGAAATCCGCTGGGGGCCGCGAACGGCAGACCTTGACATTTTGCTGTATAATCGTGAAAATATTGAAACAGAGCGGCTGATTGTTCCGCATCCGAGAATGTACGAGCGCTTATTTGTCCTTGCGCCGTTAAAAGAAATTTGTCCGCAGGCGGATCATATCACGATCAGCGATGAAACAAACCAAGAAGGTGTAAGCGTATGGAAGCAGAAATCTGGGGTAGACGAATTCGTGCATTCAGAAAGCTGAAGGGGTATACTCAAGAAGGGTTTGCAAAAGCGATAGGTATTTCAGTTTCCATTCTCGGCGAGATTGAACGCGGAAACCGTTTGCCGTCAGCTTCGATCATTCGTGACGCTGCTGATGCTTTAAATATAAGCGCGGAGGAATTGGCTCCGCCTGAAAATGCAGGAAAGGAGGACGAATAGTGTTTAAAATCGGTGATATTGAATTAAAAAACAGAGTGGTTCTTGCTCCGATGGCCGGAGTCTGTAACGCCGCATTCCGTCTTACCGTTAAAGAATTCGGAGCGGGACTCGTATGTGCGGAAATGGTCAGTGACAAAGCCATTCTGTACAACAACGCGAAAACAATGGGAATGCTCTACATCGAGGAGAGAGAAAAACCTCTCAGCCTGCAGATTTTCGGAGGGAAGAAAGAAACCCTTGTAGAAGCGGCTAAGTTTGTCGATCAAAATACGACGGCAGATATTATTGATATTAACATGGGATGCCCTGTGCCGAAGATTACAAAATGCGACGCGGGAGCAAAATGGCTTCTCGATCCGAATAAAATTTATGAAATGGTATCCGCAGTAGTAGATGCTGTTGATAAGCCCGTCACGGTGAAGATGAGAATGGGCTGGGATGAAGATCACATTTATGCCGTGAAAAACGCCCAGGCTGTTGAACGCGCCGGCGGAAAAGCTGTTGCGATGCACGGACGCACAAGAGTGCAAATGTATGAAGGCACTGCGAACTGGGATATCATTAAAGAAGTAAAGCAATCCGTCTCTATTCCTGTCATCGGAAACGGCGATGTCAAAACGCCTCAGGACGCGAAACGCATGCTCGAGGAAACCGGTGTTGACGGAGTCATGATCGGCCGTGCCGCACTCGGCAACCCGTGGATGATTTACCGTACAGTTCAGTACCTTGAAACCGGTGAGTTAAAAGACGAACCAAAAGTCCGTGAAAAAATGTCAGTATGCAAACTGCACCTTGACCGCCTCATTGACTTAAAAGGTGAAAAGGTAGCGGTAAGAGAAATGAGAAAGCACGCTGCATGGTATTTGAAAGGCGTAAAAGGCAATGCGAATGTTCGCAATGAAATCAATCAATGTGAGACAAGAGAAGAGTTTGTACAGCTTTTAGATGCATTTACGGTTGAAGTTGAGACGAAAGAGCTTCAAAACGCAAAAGTAGGATAATACTCACCTCTATTTGCTGCTCACTGCTAGTTTTGTGCTGGCAGTTTTTCTGCTTTTTTCATGAAACAATATCTGTAATGGAGTGATAACAATGAGTCAAGAAGAGCAAAATCATGAGGAATTGAACGACCAGCTGCAAGTCAGACGCGATAAAATGAACCAGCTGAGAGAAAACGGCATTGATCCTTTCGGCGAACGCTTCGAGAGAACACATCAATCTCAGCAGATCATTGACGCCTACCAAGAGCTTTCTAAAGAAGAACTGGAAGAAAAAGCGATTGAAGTTACCATTGCAGGCCGTATGATGACAAAGCGCGGAAAAGGAAAAGCCGGCTTTGCCCACCTGCAGGACTTAGAGGGTCAAATTCAAATTTACGTAAGAAAAGACAGTGTCGGCGAAGAACAATATGAAATCTTTAAATCCTCAGACCTCGGAGACGTTATCGGCATCACCGGGAAAGTTTTCAAAACAAACGTAGGTGAGCTGTCTGTCAAAGCGACATCTTTTGAATTGCTGACAAAAGCACTGCGTCCTCTTCCTGATAAATATCATGGATTAAAAGATGTTGAACAGCGTTACCGTCAGCGCTATCTTGACCTGATCGTAAACCCTGACAGCAAACAAACATTTATCACACGCAGCAAAATCATCCAAGCGATGAGAAGATACTTAGATGACCATGGATACTTAGAAGTCGAAACACCTACAATGCACAGCATACCGGGTGGAGCGTCTGCGCGCCCGTTCATCACGCATCATAATGCGCTGGATATGCCTCTTTATATGCGTATTGCGATTGAGCTTCATCTGAAACGCCTGATTGTCGGCGGGCTGGAAAAAGTCTACGAAATCGGACGCGTGTTCCGTAATGAAGGTGTTTCTACACGCCACAACCCTGAATTCACGATGATCGAACTGTATGAAGCGTACGCCGATTATAAGGACATTATGAGCCTGACGGAAAACCTCGTTGCACATATTGCGCAGGAAGTGCTGGGAAGCACCACGATCCAGTACGGTGAAGAGCAGATTGATCTGAAACCTGAATGGAAACGACTCCATATGGTAGATGCGGTCAAAGAAGCTACAGGCGTAGATTTCTGGAATGAGATGACTGTTGAAGAAGCGCGCGGCCATGCAAAAGAACATGGTATCGAGATCACAAACTCAATGACGGTGGGCCATATCATTAATGAATTCTTCGAACAAAAAATTGAAGAAACACTTATTCAGCCGACATTTATTTACGGCCACCCTGTAGAGATTTCTCCTCTTGCTAAGAAAAATCCTGAGGATCCGCGCTTTACAGACCGTTTTGAGCTGTTTATCGTCGGCCGTGAGCACGCTAATGCATTTACGGAGCTGAATGACCCTATCGACCAAAGAGAACGCTTTGAAGCACAATTAAAAGAAAGAGAAGAAGGAAACGATGAAGCGCATATGATGGATGAAGACTTCGTTGAAGCTCTTGAGTACGGCATGCCGCCGACCGGAGGATTAGGTATCGGCATCGACCGCCTTGTCATGCTGTTAACAAATGCTCCGTCTATCAGAGACGTTTTATTATTCCCTCAAATGAGACATCGCTAATAGAAGGGAAGGCGCCGTTTCTGCATATCGCAGTACGGCGCTTTTTTAGAAACAAGCCGTCCATAAAGCTTTTTTGATTTTCTTTTAAAAAACTATTGCACTATTATTTGTGAGGTGGTATATTATTATTCGTTGCCGCTAAACAAGGCGCTGACGAAAAAAAGAAATTTAAAAAGTTATTGACTTCAAGAGATTGATAAGATATAATAATAAAGTCGCTTGAACGAAAGACAAAATGATCTTTGAAAACTAAACAAGACAAAACGTACCTGTTAATTCAAAGTTTTAAATAAATCGCACAGCGATGTGCGTAGTCAGTCAAACTACTTTATCGGAGAGTTTGATCCTGGCTCAGGACGAACGCTGGCGGCGTGCCTAATACATGCAAGTCGAGCGGACAGATGGGAGCTTGCTCCCTGATGTTAGCGGCGGACGGGTGAGTAACACGTGGGTAACCTGCCTGTAAGACTGGGATAACTCCGGGAAACCGGGGCTAATACCGGATGGTTGTTTGAACCGCATGGTTCAGACATAAAAGGTGGCTTCGGCTACCACTTACAGATGGACCCGCGGCGCATTAGCTAGTTGGTGAGGTAACGGCTCACCAAGGCGACGATGCGTAGCCGACCTGAGAGGGTGATCGGCCACACTGGGACTGAGACACGGCCCAGACTCCTACGGGAGGCAGCAGTAGGGAATCTTCCGCAATGGACGAAAGTCTGACGGAGCAACGCCGCGTGAGTGATGAAGGTTTTCGGATCGTAAAGCTCTGTTGTTAGGGAAGAACAAGTGCCGTTCAAATAGGGCGGCACCTTGACGGTACCTAACCAGAAAGCCACGGCTAACTACGTGCCAGCAGCCGCGGTAATACGTAGGTGGCAAGCGTTGTCCGGAATTATTGGGCGTAAAGGGCTCGCAGGCGGTTTCTTAAGTCTGATGTGAAAGCCCCCGGCTCAACCGGGGAGGGTCATTGGAAACTGGGGAACTTGAGTGCAGAAGAGGAGAGTGGAATTCCACGTGTAGCGGTGAAATGCGTAGAGATGTGGAGGAACACCAGTGGCGAAGGCGACTCTCTGGTCTGTAACTGACGCTGAGGAGCGAAAGCGTGGGGAGCGAACAGGATTAGATACCCTGGTAGTCCACGCCGTAAACGATGAGTGCTAAGTGTTAGGGGGTTTCCGCCCCTTAGTGCTGCAGCTAACGCATTAAGCACTCCGCCTGGGGAGTACGGTCGCAAGACTGAAACTCAAAGGAATTGACGGGGGCCCGCACAAGCGGTGGAGCATGTGGTTTAATTCGAAGCAACGCGAAGAACCTTACCAGGTCTTGACATCCTCTGACAATCCTAGAGATAGGACGTCCCCTTCGGGGGCAGAGTGACAGGTGGTGCATGGTTGTCGTCAGCTCGTGTCGTGAGATGTTGGGTTAAGTCCCGCAACGAGCGCAACCCTTGATCTTAGTTGCCAGCATTCAGTTGGGCACTCTAAGGTGACTGCCGGTGACAAACCGGAGGAAGGTGGGGATGACGTCAAATCATCATGCCCCTTATGACCTGGGCTACACACGTGCTACAATGGACAGAACAAAGGGCAGCGAAACCGCGAGGTTAAGCCAATCCCACAAATCTGTTCTCAGTTCGGATCGCAGTCTGCAACTCGACTGCGTGAAGCTGGAATCGCTAGTAATCGCGGATCAGCATGCCGCGGTGAATACGTTCCCGGGCCTTGTACACACCGCCCGTCACACCACGAGAGTTTGTAACACCCGAAGTCGGTGAGGTAACCTTTATGGAGCCAGCCGCCGAAGGTGGGACAGATGATTGGGGTGAAGTCGTAACAAGGTAGCCGTATCGGAAGGTGCGGCTGGATCACCTCCTTTCTAAGGATTTTAACGGAATATAAGACCTTGGGTCTTATAAACAGAACGTTCCCTGTCTTGTTTAGTTTTGAAGGATCATTCGATTCTTCGAGATAATGTTCTTTGAAAACTAGATAACAGAAGTAATTCACATTCAATTGTAATGCAAGAAATCACGTAGTGATTCTTTTTAACGGTTAAGTTAGAAAGGGCGCACGGTGGATGCCTTGGCACTAGGAGCCGATGAAGGACGGGACGAACACCGATATGCTTCGGGGAGCTGTAAGCAAGCTTTGATCCGGAGATTTCCGAATGGGGAAACCCACCACTCGTAATGGAGTGGTATCCATATCTGAATACATAGGATATGAGAAGGCAGACCCGGGGAACTGAAACATCTAAGTACCCGGAGGAAGAGAAAGCAAATGCGATTCCCTGAGTAGCGGCGAGCGAAACGGGATCAGCCCAAACCAAGAGGCTTGCCTCTTGGGGTTGTAGGACACTCTGTACGGAGTTACAAAGGAACGAGGTAGATGA
>NZ_CP191200.1:747500-750000 GCF_059831465.1 Bacillus sp. 5RYD7K | reverse complement strand
TGAAAGATGATCAGGTTGATAGGTCTGAGGTGGAAGTGTGGCGACACATGGAGCTGACAGATACTAATCGATCGAGGACTTAACCATTTTTGAATGTATGCTTACTGTTATCTAGTTTTGAGAGAACACTCTCAATGGTTTGGTGGCGATAGCGAAGAGGTCACACCCGTTCCCATGCCGAACACGGAAGTTAAGCTCTTCAGCGCCGATGGTAGTCGGGGGTTTCCCCCTGTGAGAGTAGGACGCCGCCAAGCCATTACACGTAAGTGTAAATATACGGAGGATTAGCTCAGCTGGGAGAGCATCTGCCTTACAAGCAGAGGGTCGGCGGTTCGAGCCCGTCATCCTCCACCATATGCCGGCCTAGCTCAATTGGTAGAGCAACTGACTTGTAATCAGTAGGTTGGGGGTTCAAGTCCTCTGGCCGGCACCATTTTTGGACAAGATAATAACACAAGTCTTTAAAGAGAGCCATTAGCTCAGTTGGTAGAGCATCTGACTTTTAATCAGAGGGTCGAAGGTTCGAGTCCTTCATGGCTCACCATGTTACGCGGGTGTGGCGGAATTGGCAGACGCGCTAGACTTAGGATCTAGTGTCTTATGACGTGGGGGTTCAAGTCCCTTCACCCGCATTATACAGGATAGTTATCCTGTATGCGGAAGTAGTTCAGTGGTAGAACACCACCTTGCCAAGGTGGGGGTCGCGGGTTCGAATCCCGTCTTCCGCTCCAACTATACCATCCACGCCGGGGTGGTGGAATTGGCAGACACACAGGACTTAAAATCCTGCGGTAGGTGACTACCGTGCCGGTTCAAGTCCGGCCCTCGGCATTCATTATTTAGCGCCCGTAGCTCAATTGGATAGAGCGTTTGACTACGGATCAAAAGGTTAGGGGTTCGACTCCTCTCGGGCGCGCCATATTTTTTTAAAAACGGGAAGTAGCTCAGCTTGGTAGAGCACATGGTTTGGGACCATGGGGTCGCAGGTTCGAATCCTGTCTTCCCGACCACTTCGGGGCCTTAGCTCAGCTGGGAGAGCGCCTGCTTTGCACGCAGGAGGTCAGCGGTTCGATCCCGCTAGGCTCCACCATTTATTTTTTTGAAAAACATGTTGACTTTAAAAGAAACTTATTATAAAATTAAAAAGTTGCTTGAGAAAGTGAACAAAATGATCTTTGAAAACTAAACAAGACAAAACGTACCTGTTAATTCAAAGTTTTAAATAAATCGCACAGCGATGTGCGTAGTCAGTCAAACTACTTTATCGGAGAGTTTGATCCTGGCTCAGGACGAACGCTGGCGGCGTGCCTAATACATGCAAGTCGAGCGGACAGATGGGAGCTTGCTCCCTGATGTTAGCGGCGGACGGGTGAGTAACACGTGGGTAACCTGCCTGTAAGACTGGGATAACTCCGGGAAACCGGGGCTAATACCGGATGGTTGTTTGAACCGCATGGTTCAGACATAAAAGGTGGCTTCGGCTACCACTTACAGATGGACCCGCGGCGCATTAGCTAGTTGGTGAGGTAACGGCTCACCAAGGCGACGATGCGTAGCCGACCTGAGAGGGTGATCGGCCACACTGGGACTGAGACACGGCCCAGACTCCTACGGGAGGCAGCAGTAGGGAATCTTCCGCAATGGACGAAAGTCTGACGGAGCAACGCCGCGTGAGTGATGAAGGTTTTCGGATCGTAAAGCTCTGTTGTTAGGGAAGAACAAGTGCCGTTCAAATAGGGCGGCACCTTGACGGTACCTAACCAGAAAGCCACGGCTAACTACGTGCCAGCAGCCGCGGTAATACGTAGGTGGCAAGCGTTGTCCGGAATTATTGGGCGTAAAGGGCTCGCAGGCGGTTTCTTAAGTCTGATGTGAAAGCCCCCGGCTCAACCGGGGAGGGTCATTGGAAACTGGGGAACTTGAGTGCAGAAGAGGAGAGTGGAATTCCACGTGTAGCGGTGAAATGCGTAGAGATGTGGAGGAACACCAGTGGCGAAGGCGACTCTCTGGTCTGTAACTGACGCTGAGGAGCGAAAGCGTGGGGAGCGAACAGGATTAGATACCCTGGTAGTCCACGCCGTAAACGATGAGTGCTAAGTGTTAGGGGGTTTCCGCCCCTTAGTGCTGCAGCTAACGCATTAAGCACTCCGCCTGGGGAGTACGGTCGCAAGACTGAAACTCAAAGGAATTGACGGGGGCCCGCACAAGCGGTGGAGCATGTGGTTTAATTCGAAGCAACGCGAAGAACCTTACCAGGTCTTGACATCCTCTGACAATCCTAGAGATAGGACGTCCCCTTCGGGGGCAGAGTGACAGGTGGTGCATGGTTGTCGTCAGCTCGTGTCGTGAGATGTTGGGTTAAGTCCCGCAACGAGCGCAACCCTTGATCTTAGTTGCCAGCATTCAGTTGGGCACTCTAAGGTGACTGCCGGTGACAAACCGGAGGAAGGTGGGGATGACGTCAAATCATCATGCCCCTTATGACCTGGGCTACACACGT
>NZ_CP191200.1:2500-742500 GCF_059831465.1 Bacillus sp. 5RYD7K | reverse complement strand
TATTCAGCAATTCGAAGATCATTTTTCAGGGAAAGAACTGCCTGATATCGGTCAATTTCATTTAATCAGAATGAGTGAAGCTCAGCCTTTGGAAAAACGGGTGCTGATGGAAAAGCATCTGATCAGCCCGAATTTAACGGAATCACCGTTTGGCGGCTGTCTGCTTTCTGAAAATGAAGAAGTCAGCATTATGTTAAATGAAGAAGATCATATCAGAATTCAATGTCTCTTCCCCGGCTTCCAGCTTCTCAACGCCATAAAAGCGGCAAACCAGGTTGATGACTGGATTGAGGAGAAAGTGGATTACGCTTTTGGAGAGAAGAGAGGATACTTAACAAGCTGTCCTACAAATGTAGGGACGGGACTAAGGGCTTCGGTCATGATGCATTTGCCGGGTCTTGTGCTAACTAGGCAAATGAATCGAATTATACCGGCAATTAACCAATTAGGTTTAGTTGTTAGAGGAATTTACGGGGAAGGCAGCGAAGCATTAGGAAATATCTTTCAAATTTCAAATCAAATTACACTTGGAAAATCAGAACAGGACATCGTCGATGATTTGAATAGTGTGGCTGCCCAGCTGATTGAGCAGGAACGCTCAGCCCGAGAAGCACTTTATCAAACCTCGAAAATTGAATTAGAGGACCGGGTATTCAGATCTTACGGAGTTTTATCCAACTGCCGAATGATTGAATCGAAGGAAACGGCGAAATGCCTTTCTGACGTTCGGCTGGGGATAGACCTGGGGATCATTAAAGGGCTATCAAGCAATATACTTAATGAACTGATGATTTTGACACAGCCCGGTTTTCTCCAGCAATATTCGGGCGGCGCATTACGGCCGAACGAAAGAGACGCGAGAAGAGCGGCTCTTATCAGGGAAAGGCTGCATTTAGAAATGAGTGCAAATAGACAGGAGGATGATTCGATATGATGTTTGGAAGATTTACAGAGCGGGCTCAAAAGGTATTGGCACTGGCACAGGAAGAAGCACTGCGCTTAGGCCATACAAATATCGGAACTGAACATATATTATTGGGGTTAGTCCGTGAAGGTGAAGGGATAGCATTTAAAGCTTTAGAAGCGCTTGGCCTCAATTCAGATAAAATGCAGAAAGAAGTGGAAAGTTTGATTGGCCGAGGACAGGAAAGCACCACCTCTGTCCCTCATTACACGCCTCGAGCCAAAAAGGTAATAGAACTATCAATGGATGAAGCCAGAAAGCTGGGTCATTCTTATGTAGGAACAGAGCACATACTTCTTGGGCTGATTCGTGAAGGTGAGGGAGTCGCCGCGAGAGTTCTGAATAATCTGGGTGTCAGTCTCAATAAGGCGAGACAGCAGGTTCTGCAGCTTCTCGGAAGCAATGAAACAGGGACATCCGGAGCAGGGACAAATAGCAGCGCAAACACGCCGACGCTTGACAGTCTGGCGCGTGATTTAACCGCGATTGCGAGGGAAGACAGCCTTGATCCGGTTATCGGCCGAAGCAAAGAAATTCAGCGTGTTATTGAGGTATTAAGCCGCAGAACAAAGAATAATCCCGTTCTGATTGGAGAACCGGGTGTAGGTAAAACTGCGATTGCTGAAGGTCTCGCACAGCAGATCATCAATAATGAAGTGCCGGAAATTTTACGTGATAAACGCGTAATGACATTAGACATGGGAACGGTTGTAGCCGGCACGAAATACCGCGGAGAATTTGAAGACCGTTTGAAAAAAGTAATGGATGAAATACGTCAGGCCGGCAATATCATTTTATTCATTGACGAATTGCACACACTGATCGGAGCTGGCGGAGCAGAAGGCGCGATTGACGCGTCGAATATTTTAAAACCTTCACTCGCTCGCGGTGAGCTTCAGTGTATCGGTGCGACAACGCTTGATGAATACCGCAAATATATCGAAAAAGACGCAGCTCTGGAGCGCCGCTTCCAGCCGATTCAGGTGGATGAGCCGTCAGTCGATGAAAGCATTCAGATCTTAAAAGGGCTCCGTGACCGCTATGAAGCGCATCACCGCGTATCCATTACCGATGAAGCGATCGAAGCGGCGGTTAAATTGTCTGACCGTTATATTTCTGACCGCTTCCTTCCGGATAAAGCGATCGATTTAATTGACGAAGCCGGTTCAAAAGTGCGTCTCCGTTCCTTCACAACGCCTCCGAACTTAAAAGAGCTTGAGCAGAAACTCGATGAAGTTCGCAAGGAAAAAGACGCTGCCGTTCAAAGCCAGGAGTTTGAAAAAGCGGCTTCTCTTCGTGATACGGAGCAGCGCTTGAGAGAACAGGTGGAAGATACGAAAAAAACGTGGAAAGAAAAACAAGGCCAGGAGAACTCCGAAGTTTCTGTAGAGGATATCGCAATGGTGGTATCCAGCTGGACCGGGGTGCCTGTATCTAAAATCGCGCAAACGGAAACAGATAAGCTTCTCAATATGGAAAGCATTCTGCACTCCCGCGTCATTGGCCAGGATGAAGCCGTTGTAGCCGTTGCGAAGGCTGTCAGACGTGCAAGAGCCGGTTTGAAGGATCCGAAACGTCCGATCGGTTCATTCATCTTCTTAGGCCCTACAGGCGTAGGGAAGACAGAGCTGGCAAGAGCGCTGGCGGAATCTATTTTCGGTGATGAAGAAGCGATGATCAGAGTGGATATGTCCGAATATATGGAGAAACATTCGACTTCACGTCTTGTCGGTTCTCCTCCGGGATATGTCGGCTATGATGAAGGCGGTCAGCTGACGGAAAAAGTGAGAAGAAAACCTTACTCTGTCGTACTGCTTGATGAAATTGAAAAAGCGCATCCTGATGTGTTTAACATTCTCCTGCAAGTGCTTGAAGACGGACGCTTGACTGATTCAAAAGGACGCACTGTTGATTTCCGCAACACGATTCTGATTATGACGTCAAACGTCGGAGCGAGCGAGCTGAAACGCAACAAATATGTGGGCTTCAATGTGCAGGATGAATCACAAAACCATAAAGACATGAAAGACAAAGTTATGGGAGAGCTGAAGCGTGCCTTCAGACCTGAATTTATCAACCGGATTGACGAAATTATCGTCTTCCACTCCCTTGAGAAAAAACATCTTACAGACATCGTGTCGCTTATGTCTGACCAGTTAACAAAACGTCTGAAAGAACAAGATCTCTCTATAGAGCTGACGGATGCTGCAAAAGCAAAAGTAGCAGACGAGGGCGTCGATTTGGAATACGGCGCACGTCCGTTAAGAAGAGCGATTCAAAAGCATGTGGAGGACCGGTTATCAGAAGAGCTTCTCAGAGGCAATATTGATAAAGGCCAGCACATCGTTCTTGATGTTGAAGACGGCGAATTTGTCGTAAAAACAACTGCTAAAACGAACTAATATAGTGACAAACATGAGGCATACGTAAGCAAGTGTATGCCTCACTTTGTTATATAGAGAAATATTCGATAAGGAAGAGGTCTTACAGCATATATGGCTAAATCAAAAACAAAATTCATCTGCCACTCATGCGGTTATGAATCTGCTAAATGGATGGGGAAATGCCCGGGCTGCGGGGCTTGGAATACAATGGTGGAAGAAACCATCAAAAAAGCGCCGGCGAATCGGCGGGCGGCTTTCTCCCACTCCGTTCAAACCGTCCAGAAACCATCACCCATTACATCAATTGAAACATCAGAAGAACCCCGTGTTCAAACCAAGCTCGAAGAATTCAACAGAGTGCTTGGCGGCGGCGTTGTGAAGGGCTCGTTAGTATTAATCGGCGGCGACCCCGGCATCGGGAAATCAACGCTCCTTCTTCAAGTATCCGCACAATTAGCAGACACGGCCGGCAGCGTGCTTTACATTTCCGGGGAAGAATCCGTGAAGCAAACGAAGCTGCGCGCCGACAGGCTTGGAATCAACAGCCAATTGTTACATGTTTTATCTGAAACCGATATGGAGTATATTTCGTCTGCTATACAAGAGATGAAACCCGCATTTGTTGTTGTAGACTCCATTCAGACCGTTTACCAAAGTGACATTACCTCAGCTCCCGGCAGTGTATCACAAGTAAGAGAGTGTACGGCTGAATTGATGAAAATCGCGAAAACAAACGGCATTCCGATTTTTATCGTCGGACACGTCACAAAAGAAGGATCGATCGCTGGGCCAAGATTGCTTGAGCATATGGTCGATACCGTTCTATACTTTGAAGGAGAGCGGCACCATACATTCCGTATTTTGCGGGCTGTAAAAAACCGTTTCGGCTCAACAAATGAAATGGGCATCTTTGAAATGCGGGAAGAGGGGCTTACAGAAGTGCTGAACCCTTCGGAAATTTTCTTGGAGGAGCGTTCTGCCGGGGCTTCGGGTTCGAGTATCGTTGCGTCAATGGAAGGAACGAGACCGATCCTGGTTGAAATTCAGGCGCTCATATCACCGACCAGCTTTGGAAACCCGCGCCGCATGGCCACAGGGATTGACCACAACAGGGTGTCGTTAATCATGGCTGTGCTTGAGAAGCGGGTGGGGCTATTGCTTCAGAATCAAGATGCGTACTTAAAAGTCGCCGGCGGGGTCAAACTGGATGAACCGGCGATTGATTTGGCAGTAGCCGTCAGCATTGCTTCAAGCTTCAGAGATACACCGCCGAATCCTGCAGATTGCTTTATCGGTGAAGTGGGTCTGACAGGAGAAGTCCGCAGGGTGTCAAGAATCGAACAGCGCGTAAAAGAAGCGGCGAAACTCGGCTTCAAGCGTATGGTCATACCTGAGGCGAATGCAGGCGGATGGACAATACCAAAAGGGATTGAGGTTGTCGGAGTAGCAAATGTTGCAGAAGCGCTTCGTACTTCATTAGGAGGATCATAATAGATGGAAAAAGAGAAAAAAGGGGCGAAACAAGAGCTTGACCTGTCTGCAATTCTGCAGTTCGTTGCACCGGGCACGCCGCTCAGAGCCGGGATAGAGAATGTACTTCGGGCAAATACAGGCGGCCTGATTGTTGTCGGATACAATGATAAGGTAAAGCAAGTCGTGGATGGCGGTTTTCATATTAATACATCATTTGCGCCCGCTCACCTATACGAGCTGGCCAAAATGGACGGTGCCATTATTTTAAGCGATTCCGGCCAGAAAATTCTTTATGCGAATACACAGCTTATGCCGGAAGCGACCATTTCTTCTTCAGAAACGGGAATGAGGCACCGTACGGCGGAACGGGTGGCGAAGCAGACCGGCTGTCTCGTCATCGCCATTTCTGAACGCAGAAATGTCATTACGTTATACCAGGACAGCATGAAATACACACTGAAGGACATAGGATTTATTTTAACAAAAGCAAACCAGGCCATTCAAACGCTAGAGAAGTATAAAACCATTTTAGACAAAACGATTACGGCTTTAAACGCTTTAGAGTTTGAGGAGCTCGTGACATTCAGTGACGTGCTGTCCGTTATGCACCGCTATGAAATGGTGCTCCGTATAAAAAATGAAATCAACATGTATATTAAGGAACTCGGAACGGAAGGCCACTTAATCCGTCTGCAGGTGATTGAACTGATTACGGATATGGAAGAAGAAGCGGCTCTTTTCATCAAAGACTATGTGAAAGAAAAAATCAAAGATCCGTTCGTGCTGTTAAAAGAGCTTCAGGATATGTCCAGCTATGATCTGCTTGATGATTCCATTCTGTTTAAGCTGCTTGGATATCCCGCTTCTACCAACCTTGATGATTATGTGCTGCCGAGAGGGTACAGGCTGCTGAATAAAATTCCGCGTCTGCCGATGCCGATTGTTGAAAATGTGGTTGAGGCGTTCGGATTTTTGCCAAGCATAACGGAAGCCACTGTTGAAGAGCTGGATGATGTAGAAGGCATCGGCGAGGTGCGCGCCCAAAAAATCAAAAAAGGTTTAAAACGTCTTCAAGAAAAACACTATATAGATAGACAGCTTTAAGTATCGCTTAAACCTGTCAGAATTCGGGTATATTATTGTTAGTTTTTGTTTATTCTGATATTTGTAGGCTTTGACAGCCTGCTGAAAAATGTTACTTAAAAGGAGGTGGAGGTATGTTAAAACGAATAGTTCAGGCGTTCTTCATTATTGTGGGCGGCGTTGTCGGTATCTTTTTAATACCTGAATTGTTTGTACTGTCAAATATACAGGACATACCTTTAATAACAAACGCATATACGTCTGCTGCAATTGGTGCTATTATCTTTTTTCTCATCAGTATATGGACGACAGAATATGTGATTAATTGGGTGAAATGGATTGAAGATTCTTTGCTGAGAGCTCCGGTGCCGGATCTGTTATTCGGAAGTCTCGGATTGGTTTTTGGACTTATCATCGCATATCTCATTGTAAACGTGATTCCGCTGGACAATATTCCGTACCGTATATTCAGCACCATCATCCCGGTCTTTTTGGCTTTCTTTCTCGGTTATCTGGGCTTTCAGGTCGGATTTAAGAAAAAGGATGAACTGATCGGTCTGTTCTCCATTTCTGCAAGAATGCAGAAGAAAAAGGGAAGTGCCGATGAGGAGCAGGAGGAACAGGAGAAAAGGCTGAAAATCTTGGATACAAGTGTTATTATTGATGGGAGAATTGCAGATATTTGTCAGACGGGCTTTTTAGAAGGCGTCATTGTCATTCCTCAATTTGTGCTTGAGGAATTACAGCATATCGCTGATTCTTCAGATGTTTTAAAACGCAACAGAGGACGCCGCGGACTGGATATTTTGAATCGCATTCAAAAGGAACTGGATATTACGGTTGAAATTTATGAAGGCGACTTCGAAGACATTCAAGAGGTTGACAGCAAGCTTGTCAAACTTGCGAAGCTGACATCCGGTGTCGTTGTGACGAATGATTTTAATTTAAATAAAGTATGTGAGCTTCAGAAGGTTGCGGTACTGAATATTAATGACCTTGCAAACGCGGTGAAGCCGGTTGTGCTCCCGGGTGAAGAAATGAATGTGCAGGTGATTAAGGACGGGAAAGAGCATAATCAAGGTGTGGCTTACTTGGATGACGGAACAATGATCGTTGTGGAAGAAGGCCGCAATTATATAGGGAAACATATTGATGTGCTCGTAACCAGCGTGCTGCAGACAGCGGCGGGGCGAATGATTTTTGCCAAGCCTAAGCTGCTTGAGAAGGCTCTTTAAGAGGGAGTTAATGATGGAGTATGTCGTAGTCATTCCGGCTGCCGGACAAGGGAAACGGATGAAGGCCGGGAAAAATAAGCTGTTCATCGGCTTAAAGGGTGCGCCTGTTATTATACACACACTGCGGGTTTTTGAAAGCCACGCACCTTGTCAGAAAATAATCCTGGTGATAAACGAGAGTGAACGGGAAGATTTTCGTCAGCTGCTTGCCCAGTTTCCGGTCAAAGCGGAAATTGAGCTTGTCACCGGCGGGGCGGAGCGTCAGCATAGTGTATACGAAGGACTGAAAGTGATTGATGAGGAGTCCGTCGTTCTTGTTCATGACGGGGCGCGCCCGTTTGTCACGCATCAGCATATCGATAAACTCGTTGAAACAGCAGAAGAGACGGGAGCGGCTGTCCTGGCTGTTCCTGTGAAAGACACGATAAAACGGGCGGAAGGCTCCCGGGTTGCGGAGACCTTTGACCGTTCAAGCTTGTGGGCCGTTCAAACGCCGCAGGCTTTTCGTCTTTCTTTATTGAAAAAGGCGCATAGGGAAGCGGAAAACAAAGGCTTCTTAGGTACGGATGACGCCAGTCTCGTCGAGCGTCTTGATGGCTATCAGGTGAGTATCGTTGAAGGCAGCTATACCAATATTAAGCTGACAACGCCGGATGATCTGATATCAGCGGAAGCAATCATGAAAGCGGAAAGTGGGAATCATAATGTTTAGAATCGGACAAGGATTTGACGTGCATCAACTAACGGAAGGCCGTCCTCTCATCATCGGCGGAATTGAAATTCCTTATGAAAAAGGGCTGCTCGGGCATTCCGATGCGGATGTATTGCTGCACACGGTTGCAGATGCGTGCCTCGGAGCGGTGGGTGAAGGAGATATCGGCAAGCATTTCCCGGATACTGATCCGGAATTCAAGGATGCGGATTCTTTTAAGCTGCTTCAGCATGTCTGGAACATTGTCAAAGAAAAAGGGTACGTACTCGGAAATATAGACTGCACGATTATTGCGCAAAAGCCGAAAATGGCGCCGCATATTGATGCGATGAGAAAACGAATAGCGGAAGGCCTTGAGGCAGACGTCTCTCAAGTAAATGTAAAAGCGACAACGACAGAAAAGCTCGGGTTTACCGGAAGAGCCGAAGGAATTGCCGCTCAGGCGACCGTTCTGATCCAAAAAGCCTGATCATTATTTTGATGCCCGGTCTATTTGGTGGTAGAATAGATACATATATTCGGCTAGAGGCTACAGATGAGATGAAAGGAAGTATTTGAACATGGGAAATGAAGTACGCGTCCGCTATGCACCGAGTCCGACCGGACATTTGCATATCGGTAACGCCAGAACGGCGCTTTTTAACTATTTATTTGCCCGCAGCCAAGGCGGAAAGTTTATTATCCGGATTGAAGATACGGACAAAAAGCGAAATATCGAAGGCGGAGAGCAAAGCCAGCTTAACTATCTGAAATGGCTCGGCATAGACTGGGATGAAAGTGTGGATGTCGGCGGAGAATACGGCCCGTACCGCCAGTCTGAACGGAATGACATTTACAAAGAGTACTATGAGGCGCTTCTTGAAAAAGGGCTTGCTTATAAATGTTTCTGTACGGAAGAAGAACTTGAGAAAGAACGTGAAGAGCAGATCGCCCGCGGGGAAATGCCGCGCTATTCAGGCAAACACAGAAACCTGACTCAGGAAGAGCAGGAGCAGTTTTTAGCCGAAGGAAGACAGCCGAGCATCCGTTTCCGCGTGCCGGAAGGAAAAATCATCACTTTTAACGATATCGTAAAAGGCGAGATTTCTTTTGAATCAGACGGTATCGGCGACTTCGTCATCGTTAAAAAAGACGGTACACCGACGTATAACTTTGCTGTCGCAATTGACGATTACCTAATGAAAATGACGCACGTGCTCCGCGGTGAGGACCATATTTCAAATACACCGAAACAAATCATGATCTTCCAGGCGTTCGGCTGGGATATTCCTGAATTCGGACATATGACGCTTATCGTGAACGAAAGCCGCAAAAAATTAAGTAAACGTGATGAATCAATTATTCAGTTTATTGAGCAGTATGATGAGCTGGGTTACCTGCCTGAAGCGCTGTTTAACTTTATCGGACTTCTCGGCTGGTCTCCTGTCGGTGAAGAAGAGCTCTTCACAAGAGAACAATTTATTGAAATTTTTGATGTGAATCGTTTATCTAAGTCACCGGCTCTGTTTGATATGCATAAACTGAAATGGGTCAACAACCAATACGTCAAAGCGCTGGATCTTGATCAAGTTGTTGAACTGACCCTGCCTCACCTGCAAAAAGCAGGAAAAGTCGGCACTGAGCTTTCTGCTGAAGAGCAGGAATGGGTGCGTAAGTTAATCTCTCTTTACCATGAGCAATTGAGCTACGGTGCTGAAATTGTCGAGCTGACTGATTTGTTCTTTAAGGATGAGATCGAGTATAATCAAGAGGCAAAAGCCGTTCTGGCAGAAGAACAGGTGCCTGAAGTGCTCAGCGCATTTGCTGCGAAGCTTGAAGAGCTTGAAGAATTCACGCCAGAGCAGATCAAAGCCTCAATTAAAGCCGTTCAGAAAGAAACAGGCCATAAAGGCAAAAAGCTGTTCATGCCGATTCGTGTAGCGGTTACCGGCCAGACGCACGGTCCGGAGCTTCCGCAGGCTATTGAGCTGATCGGCAGAGAAACAGCCGTAAAACGCCTGAAAAGCATTTAAATATACGATTGTTGACAGGGAAGAGTATAAAACAATGACCATTACAGAAAGAATCTTCATCGGCTGAGAGAGATTCATGCGTTATGTTTTAGAAGTGCGCCCTTAAGACCTTTGAAGAACATTTCTGCGGAAATCAGTATTTAAAGGCGGCCGCCGCCGTTACCGGCTTTAAAGTTGGGAAAACAGCGTTTTGTTTTTCAAACAGAGTGGAACCGCGCGGTAAAAGCGTCTCTGTCATGTTTACATGCAGAGGCGCTTTTTTTATAGGCGGAAAAACAGACTGGAGCGGGGAGAGAATGGGGGGAAGCATGTGTTTTTTAAAATGCTAAAAGAAGACATAGATACAGTGTTCGATCAAGATCCGGCAGCAAGAAGCTATTTTGAAGTTGTTTTAACTTATTCTGGTTTACATGCTATATGGGCGCATCGGATTGCACATGCTTTATATAAACGGAGATTTTTCTTCCTTGCGCGCCTGATATCACAGATTGCCCGTTTCTTTACCGGAATTGAAATCCATCCCGGCGCGACCATCGGGAGAAGGTTTTTCATTGATCACGGTATGGGGGTCGTCATAGGGGAAACATGTGAAATCGGCAATAACGTGACGGTATTCCAAGGTGTCACTCTCGGGGGAACGGGAAAAGAAAAGGGAAAGCGGCATCCGACCATTAAAGATGATGCTTTAATTGCAACGGGGGCGAAGGTGCTCGGCTCTATAACAGTCGGGCAAGGCTCTAAAGTAGGGGCCGGCTCCGTTGTGCTGCGTGATGTTCCCGACTTTTCAACCGTTGTCGGCATACCTGGAAAAGTCGTCATTCAGAACGGAAGAAAGATCAAACGCGATCTCAATCACCAAGACTTGCCCGATCCGGTTGCTGACCGGTTAAGAGCATTGGAGCAGCAGATTTTTGAGCTGCAGGCTGAACTGGAAGATAAAAAAGAAAGGATCAACCAAAAATGACCATTACACTTTATAATACATTGACACGGAAAAAGGAAACATTCGTTCCTCTTGAGGAAGGAAAAGTAAAAATGTACGTGTGCGGACCGACTGTATACAACTATATTCATATCGGAAACGCCCGTCCGGCGATTGTTTATGATACCGTACGCAACTATTTGGAGTATAAGGGATACGATGTTCAATACGTATCGAATTTCACAGATGTTGATGACAAATTGATTAAGGCGGCTAATGAGCTCGGCGAGGACGTTCCGACCGTTTCTGAGCGGTTTATTAAAGCTTATTTTGAAGATGTGGGCGCCCTCGGATGCCGGAAAGCGGATCTTCACCCTAGAGTCATGGAGAACATGGACGCCATTATTGAATTTGTCAGCGAGCTGATTAAAAAAGGCTACGCTTATGAATCGGAAGGCGACGTCTATTTCAAAACAAGAGCCTTCGAAGGCTACGGCAAGCTTTCACAGCAATCAATTGATGAACTCAGATCGGGCGCCCGTATCCGTGTCGGTGAGAAGAAAGAGGATGCGCTGGACTTTGCTCTTTGGAAAGCCGCTAAAGACGGAGAAATTTCATGGGATAGCCCTTGGGGAAAAGGCCGCCCGGGCTGGCACATTGAATGCTCCGCAATGGTGAAAAAATATTTGGGTGACGAAATCGATATTCATGCCGGCGGTCAGGACCTGACATTCCCGCACCATGAGAACGAAATCGCCCAATCTGAAGCATTAACAGGCAAGACATTCGCAAAATACTGGCTTCACAACGGTTACATCAATATAGATAATGAAAAAATGTCAAAATCGCTCGGCAACTTTGTTTTGGTGCACGATATCATTAAGCAGTATGACCCGCAGCTTTTGAGATTTTTCATGCTGTCCGTCCATTACCGCCACCCGATCAACTATTCGGAAGAGCTGCTTGAGAAAACAAAAAACGCGTTTAACCGCCTGAAGACGGCCTACAGCAATTTAAACCATCGTTTGATTAGCAGCACGAATCTGACTGACAATGATGATGAATGGCTCGCTAAAATCGAAGAGCACCGCGCTGCATTTGAAGAAGCGATGGATGATGATTTTAATACGGCGAATGCGATTTCCGTTTGGTTTGATTTGGCGAAGCTTGCCAACTACTACATGCAGGAGGACAATACGGCGGATCACGTCATTAAAGCCTTCATCAGCATGTTTGACCGAATCGGATCCGTTCTCGGACTTACGCTCGGCGAAGAAGAGCTTGTCGATGAAGAGATTGAAGAATTGATCGAGAAGAGAAATGAAGCCCGCCGCAATCGCGATTTTGCTTTGTCAGACCAAATTCGCGATCAGCTGAAAAGCATGAATATCATTCTTGAAGATACGGCTCAGGGAACTCGCTGGAAGCGGGGAGAGTAAGCGGATGCTTCAATTTGAACAAATCAAAGATTCAAAGCAGTTAAACGGTCTTGCGCTCGCTTATATGGGTGATGCCATTTTTGAAATATATGTCCGGCATCACCTGCTTAAGCAGGGCCATACGAAACCGAATGACCTTCATAAGAAGGCGAGCCGGATCGTATCGGCAAAATCACAGGCAGACATTCTGTTCCGCCTACAGGAAGAATCCTTTTTCACGGAGGAAGAGGAAGCCGTGGTGAGAAGGGGAAGAAACGCGAAATCAGGGACGACGCCTAAAAACACAGATGTACAGACGTACCGCCATAGTACAGCTTTTGAGGCTTTGCTCGGATATCTTTTTCTTGAGAAAAGAGAAGAAAGACTGAATCAGCTGATTACAGAAGCTATACAAGTCGGGACGTCAGGGAGGAAAACAAATGAGTCAGCAACATGATTACGTCATAGGAAAAAACGCGGTAATTGAGACGTTAAAGTCGGATCGCAAACTCTATAAGTTATGGATGGCGGAAAACACGGTAAAAGGACAGGCGCAGCAAGTGATGGAACTTGCTAAAAAGCGCGGCGTCACCATTCAATTTGTGCCGAGAAAAAAACTCGATCAGATGGTGGAGGGGCAGCATCAGGGAGTTGTCGCTCAGGTGGCGGCATATGAATATGCACAATTAGACGAATTATATAAAAGAGCGGAACAGAGAAACGAACAGCCTTTCTTTCTCATATTGGACGAGCTGGAAGACCCTCATAATCTCGGTTCTATCATGAGAACGGCTGACGCTGTCGGCGCGCACGGCATCGTGATTCCGAAACGCAGAGCGGTCGGACTGACTTCAACAGTCGCAAAAGCATCGACCGGTGCCATTGAACATATTCCCGTCGTGAAGGTGACCAATCTTGCCCGGACACTTGATGAAATGAAGGAGCGGGGCATTTGGGTCGTGGGAACGGATGCATCCGCCCGGGAAGACTACCGCTCTATGGACGGCAAAATGCCTTTGGCGCTCGTTATCGGAAGCGAAGGCAAAGGAATGGGCCGTCTTGTGAAAGAGAAATGTGATTTTCTCATTAAACTTCCGATGGCCGGAAAAGTCACGTCTCTGAATGCATCGGTAGCGGCCGGCCTTCTGATGTATGAAGTCTACCGGAAACGCAATCCTTTAGGGGAATAAAGACAAATGGACATCCTATTAGTAGACGGATACAACATGATCGGAGCTTGGCCGCAGCTAAAGGATTTAAAAGCGAACAGTTTTGAAGAAGCGAGAGATGTGCTGATTCAGAAGATGGCGGAGTATCAGTCGTACACGGGAATCAAAGTCATTGTGGTGTTTGACGCACATCTGGTAAAAGGCATAGAGAAAAAACACACGAATCACAGAGTCGAAGTGATTTTCACACGGGAGAATGAAACGGCGGATGAGCGGATTGAGAAGCTTGCGCAGGCGCTGAATAATATCGCGACACAGATTCATGTCGCAACCTCTGATTACACGGAGCAGTGGGCGATTTTCGGACAAGGGGCTCTCCGCAAATCCGCCCGGGAGCTGCTGAGGGAAGTGGATGCGATAGAACGCCGGATTCAAAGACGGGTTTCAAAGATCACTTCCGAAAAACCCCCGGGTAAAATCGAACTGTCCGAAGAGGTTTTGAAAACGTTTGAAAAGTGGCGGCGCGGCGGCCTGGATTAGGTTGACGCTTTTTCGCCCATTAATGTATAATATTTCTATCTACGTGCGCCGGGGGGATCGCAGTGAATCTACAGAACAGCAAGGGAAAATTCAACAAAGTGCAGTTTTGCCAGTTGGAGGACGAGCAGGTCATTGAAAAGGTTCATGTTGGGGATAGTGATGCGTTAGATTACTTGATTACGAAGTACCGTAATTTTGTACGGGCGAAAGCCAGGTCTTATTTTTTAATAGGGGCCGACAGAGAAGATATTGTACAGGAAGGGATGATAGGCTTATATAAGTCTATCCGAGACTTTAGGGAGGACAAGCTTACTTCATTTAAAGCTTTTGCAGAATTATGCATTACCCGCCAGATTATTACCGCAATAAAGACAGCTACCCGTCAGAAACACATTCCTTTAAATTCTTATGTTTCTTTAGACAAGCCAATTTTTGATGAAGAATCAGACAGAACACTGCTTGATGTCATTTCGGGCGCAAAAACGTTAAACCCTGAAGAAATGATTATTAATCAGGAAGAATTCGATGATATTGAGATGAAAATGGGAGAACTGCTGAGTGATCTGGAGAGAAAGGTGCTTGTTTTGTACTTGGACGGAAGAAGTTACCAAGAAATTTCAGATGACTTAAACCGACACGTAAAATCAATTGATAATGCCCTGCAGCGCGTGAAGCGCAAGCTTGAGAAGTATTTAGAAATAAGAGAAATCAGCCTGTAGCGGGTTTCTATGTCATATTGACAGAATTTTTCTGACTGTGCTATTTTATTAAGATAAATGAATGTCTATTTAGGAAAAGGTGTATCGACATGAGAAAAAAGATTACGCTGGCATGCAAAACATGCGGAAATCGTAATTATACGACAATGAAAAGCTCTGCATCAGCGGCTGAGCGGTTAGAAGTTAAGAAGTACTGCAGCACTTGCAATTCACATACAGCTCATTTAGAAACAAAATAGTGTTCGCTTTTTAAATTGTGGAGGTCTTTTACATGCGCATGATGAGTTTCTTTAAAGATGTTGGGAAAGAAATGAAAAAGGTTAGCTGGCCTAAAGGCAAAGAGTTAACGCGCTATACGATCACGGTGATTTCAACGGTTATCTTTTTTGTTATCTTTTTTGCCCTCCTTGATACAGGAATTTCTCAATTAATTCGTTTAATAGTTGAATAATGATCAGCAATACGTGCTATAATAGATCATAATATCGTTTGCCAAAACCCGTTCAGCGGGTTTTTTATTGTGTTGAAAAAAGGATTCATAGGCTCTGAGCCTATTTTTTGTTTTACACTTCATTTTTAAATGCGGGGAGGGAAGGACTGCAGAGTCCTGATAGAATGGAAAAGAATTGGTATGTTGTTCATACGTATTCCGGTTATGAAAACAAAGTAAAAGCAAACCTTGAAAAACGTGTGGAATCAATGGGAATGCAGGATAAAATTTTCCGCGTGGTCGTTCCTGAAGAAGAAGAGACTGATATTAAGAACGGCAAGAAAAAAGTAGTCAAAAAGAAAGTGTTCCCGGGTTATGTGCTTGTTGAAATCGTCATGACTGATGATTCCTGGTATGTGGTCCGCAACACGCCGGGCGTTACCGGTTTCGTCGGATCAGCCGGTTCAGGCTCAAAGCCGACTCCGCTTCTTCCTGGCGAAGCGGAAACCATTTTAAAACGGATGGGCATGGATGAGCGGAAAACCGACATTGATTTTGAATTGAATGAGACAGTCAAAGTCATAGACGGGCCATTCGCCAACTTTACAGGATCAATTGAAGAGATTGATTATGATAAGAGCAAAGTGAAGGTATTCGTTAACATGTTCGGCCGTGAAACGCCGGTTGAACTGGAATTTACCCAGATCGACAAATTGTAATGTGAAAAAACTTGAAATTGCTATATATTAATGATAATATAGCAAAGGTACGTCTTGGACTAATCCAAGGCAGCTAGCTTGATATTTCGTCATTCATATAAAGAATGAAACCTTGAGTGGGAGGGTTTACCCTATTACCACATCACGGACTTAAGGAGGTGTGTCTCGTGGCTAAAAAAGTAGTAAAAGTTGTAAAATTGCAAATTCCTGCTGGAAAAGCTAACCCAGCGCCGCCAGTTGGACCTGCACTAGGTCAAGCCGGTGTAAATATCATGGGATTCTGTAAGGAGTTTAACGCTCGTACAGCTGACCAAGCTGGTTTAATCATTCCTGTTGAAATTTCGGTTTACGAAGACCGTTCATTTACATTTATTACAAAAACTCCGCCTGCTGCAGTATTGCTTAAAAAAGCAGCTGGAATTGAGTCTGGTTCTGGTGAACCAAACCGTAATAAAGTGGCAACCGTTAAGCGCGATAAGGTTCGCGAAATCGCTGAAACGAAAATGCCTGACTTAAACGCAGCAGACGTTGAAGCGGCAATGCGCATGGTTGAAGGTACTGCCCGCAGTATGGGTATCGTTATCGAGGATTAATTTGTTTCTTGTCGGGTTGCGAGTTTTCACAAGTTCGCAACCCTTATTCGTGGGAGGTTATTCCGCTATAACCACATAAGGAGGAAATTTTAAAATGGCTAAAAAAGGTAAAAAGTACGTTGAAGCTGCGAAGCTTGTAGACCGTGCGAAAGCTTACGACGTCGCTGAAGCAGTGGCGCTTACTAAAAAAACAAACACAGCTAAATTCGACGCTACAGTTGAAGTTGCTTTCCGTTTAGGGGTTGACCCTCGTAAAAACGATCAGCAAATCCGCGGAGCAGTCGTTCTTCCTAACGGAACTGGTAAAACTCAGCGCGTGCTTGTATTCGCTAAAGGCGAAAAAGCAAAAGAAGCTGAAGCTGCCGGTGCAGACTACGTCGGCGATTCTGATTACATCACGAAAATCCAGCAGGGCTGGTTCGAATTCGATGTAATCGTTGCGACTCCTGACATGATGGGTGAAGTCGGTAAAATCGGCCGTGTGCTCGGACCAAAAGGTCTTATGCCAAACCCTAAAACAGGAACTGTTACATTCGAAGTAGAAAAAGCAATCGGCGAAATCAAAGCTGGTAAAGTTGAATACCGCGTTGATAAAGCTGGTAACATCCATGTTCCGATCGGAAAAGTTTCTTTCGAGGATGAAAAACTTGTTGAGAACTTCACAACAATGTATGATACAATCCTGAAAGCAAAACCGGCTGCGGCTAAAGGGGTTTACGTGAAAAACGTTGCCGTTACTTCTACTATGGGCCCTGGTGTCAAAGTAGACGCTTCTACTTTCAACGTAAAATAATATTTGACTTTAGATCAGCATTCTGATATGATTCAAAATGTTGTAAAATATAATATGTCATTTATACCGTAGACAGCAGGGGCCGTTAAGGCTTAATATCCTGCCGAGGTGTATATATATCACAGCTATTACGTTACGTATGCTTGTATATACAGCCTCCATGTCCACATGGAGGCTTTTTATATGAAATCGTCGTCACAGTCGTGATCACCTAGCGGTATAAGTGTTACACAAAATCTACAGGAGGTGTAACCATGAGCAGCGCAATTGATACAAAAAAAGTTGTTGTTGAAGAGATTGCTTCTAAACTGAAAGAAAGCAAATCAACGATCATCGTTGACTACCGCGGACTTAACGTTTCTGAAGTAACTGAACTCCGTAAACAGCTTCGCGAAGCTAACGTAGAGTTCAAAGTGTACAAAAACACAATGACTCGCCGTGCGGTTGAACAAGCTGAACTTGATGGTTTGAATGATGTCTTAACTGGACCGAATGCGATCGCATTCAGTACTGAAGATGTTGTCGCTCCGGCGAAAGTTCTTAACGAGTTCGCGAAAAACCACGAAGCTCTGGAAATCAAAGCGGGCGTTATCGAAGGTAAAGTATCTTCTGTTGAAGAAGTGAAAGCTCTTGCTGAACTTCCTTCACGCGATGGCTTACTTTCTATGTTGCTTAGCGTACTTCAAGCTCCAGTTCGCAACCTTGCACTTGCAGCTAAAGCAGTTGCAGACCAAAAGGAAGAACAAGGCGCTTAATCTGATTTTACCCTAAAATAAAACAAATGGAGGAATTTCAAATGGCTTTAAATATCGAAGAAATCATTGCTTCCGTTAAAGAAGCAACTGTACTTGAATTGAACGACCTAGTAAAAGCAATCGAAGAAGAATTTGGCGTAACTGCTGCTGCTCCTGTAGCTGTAGCTGGCGGAGCTGCTGCTGGCGGCGCTGCTGAAGAGCAAAGCGAATTCGACCTTATCCTTGCTGGTGCAGGTGCTCAGAAAATCAAAGTTATCAAAGTTGTTCGTGAAATCACTGGTCTTGGCTTGAAAGAAGCTAAAGAACTTGTTGACAACACTCCAAAACCACTTAAAGAAGGTATTGCGAAAGAAGAAGCTGAAGAGCTTAAAGCTAAACTTGAAGAAGTTGGCGCTTCTGTAGAAGTTAAGTAATCTTCACTTGCCTGTAGGGGAAGCTCGCTTTTATGAGGCGGGCTTTTTCTTTGCTTTTCTTTAAGCGCCATTAAAAAAGGAGGTTCTAATAATGAGTGGACACTATTATTCAGAAAAACCTTCAGTCAAAAGCGATAAACAGACATGGTCATTTACACTGCGGAACAGATCTTATACATTCACAAGTGACAGCGGCGTTTTCTCAAAAAAGGAAGTTGATTTCGGTTCGCGTGTCTTAATTGAAGCGTTTGAAGAGCCTGAAGTTGATGGTGACTTCCTGGATGCAGGCTGCGGCTACGGCCCGATCGGTCTGTCGCTCGCCGGTGAATTTACAGACCGGACCGTGCACATGATTGACGTGAATGAAAGAGCCGTAGAGCTGTCAAATGAAAATGCAGAAAAAAACGGAATAAAAAACGTTCGGATTTATCAGAGTGATTTATTTTCAAATATTGATTCTGCTCAAACATTTGCTTCTATTATTACAAACCCCCCAATCCGCGCCGGAAAAAAAGTTGTCCATGCCATTTTTGAAAAAAGCGCTGAGCATTTAAGGGCTTCAGGTGAGTTGTGGATCGTTATACAGAAAAAACAGGGCGGGCCTTCTGCCATTGAAAAACTGAAGGAGCTTTTTGACGAAGTTTCCGTCGTTCAAAAAAAGAAAGGCTATTATATCATAAAAGCAAAAAAAGTTTGACTTGAATTTTCAGCTATGTTAATATTGTAAAATGCCAATGTATATATTTTGCATGATATGCTGAATAATCATAGTGCATGTATAAATTATACAAACATGGAAATACTAATAAAATCGGTATTTGTTTTTGGATGTGGTTTTCTTAATTAGAAACCCTTTTTTCTTTTGTCTTGTAAAAGTATTTCTTCATCGTAAGGAATGCTTATTACACATATAATACGCATGATTTGAGGGGTGAATCAGTTGACAGGTCAACTAGTTCAGTATGGACGACACCGCCAGCGCAGAAGCTATGCTCGCATTAGCGAAGTGTTAGAATTACCAAATCTCATTGAAATTCAAACCTCTTCTTATCAGTGGTTTCTTGATGAGGGTCTTAGAGAGATGTTTCAAGACATATCACCAATTGAGGATTTCACTGGTAACCTCTCTCTTGAGTTCATTGACTACAGTTTAGGAGATCCTAAGTATCCCGTTGAAGAGTCAAAAGAACGTGATGTGACTTACTCAGCTCCGCTGAGAGTGAAGGTTCGTTTAATTAACAAAGAAACTGGAGAGGTAAAAGACCAGGATGTCTTCATGGGTGATTTCCCTATTATGACAGATACCGGTACTTTTATCATCAACGGTGCAGAACGTGTTATCGTATCTCAGCTTGTTCGGTCTCCAAGTGTATATTTCAGTGGTAAAGTAGACAAAAACGGTAAAAAAGGTTTTACCGCGACTGTCATTCCAAACCGTGGCGCATGGTTAGAATACGAAACTGATGCGAAAGATGTTGTGTATGTCCGCATTGATCGCACACGTAAGTTGCCGGTTACGGTTCTTTTGCGTGCTCTCGGCTTCGGTTCCGATCAAGAGATTCTCGATCTCATTGGTGAGAACGAATATCTCCGCAATACACTGGATAAGGACAACACTGAAAACAGTGACAAAGCGCTTCTTGAAATCTATGAGCGCCTTCGTCCGGGAGAGCCGCCTACAGTAGAAAACGCAAAAAGTTTGCTGGATTCCCGTTTCTTTGATCCTAAGCGATACGACCTTGCGAATGTAGGACGCTATAAAATTAATAAAAAGCTTCATATCAAGAACCGTCTGTTTAACCAGCGCCTTGCAGAAACACTGGTGGATCCTGAAACAGGTGAAATCCTCGCTGAAAAAGGGCAGATTCTTGACAGAAGAACACTTGATAAAGTACTGCCATACTTAGAAAATGGAATCGGCTTCAGAAAACTTTATCCTAACGGCGGCGTTGTCGAGGATGAAGTGATGCTTCAATCCATTAAAATCTATGCTCCTACTGATGCAGAAGGAGAGCAGACGATCAATGTGATCGGCAATGCTTACATTGAAGAGGCGATTAAAAACATTACGCCTGCTGATATTATTTCTTCTATCAGCTACTTCTTCAACCTCTTGCACGGAGTGGGCGACACTGATGATATCGACCATCTCGGAAACCGCCGCCTGCGTTCTGTAGGAGAGCTCCTGCAAAACCAATTCCGTATCGGTTTAAGCCGGATGGAACGTGTCGTACGTGAAAGAATGTCTATTCAAGACACAAATACAATCACGCCGCAGCAGCTGATTAACATCAGACCTGTTATTGCGTCTATTAAAGAGTTCTTCGGAAGCTCACAGCTTTCTCAATTCATGGATCAGACGAACCCGCTTGCTGAATTGACGCACAAACGCCGTCTGTCAGCTCTCGGACCGGGCGGTTTGACGCGTGAGCGTGCAGGTATGGAAGTACGTGACGTTCACTACTCTCACTACGGCCGTATGTGTCCGATTGAAACGCCTGAGGGCCCGAACATCGGTTTGATTAACTCATTGTCATCATTTGCGAAAGTAAACCGCTTTGGTTTCATTGAGACGCCATACCGCCGCGTTGATCCTGAAACAGGAAAAGTAACGCCTAGAATCGACTACTTGACTGCTGATGAAGAGGATAACTATGTCGTAGCCCAAGCGAACGCTAAGCTGAGCGATGACGGTTCTTTCTTGGATGACAGCATCGTAGCCCGTTTCAGAGGGGAAAACACCGTTGTAGCCCGCAACCGCGTGGATTACATGGACGTATCTCCTAAGCAGGTTGTATCTGCTGCGACAGCATGTATTCCGTTCTTGGAAAACGATGACTCGAACCGCGCCCTCATGGGAGCGAACATGCAGCGTCAGGCTGTGCCTTTGATGCAGCCGGAAGCTCCGATCGTCGGAACGGGTATGGAATACGTATCCGGTAAAGACTCCGGTGCAGCCGTTATTTGTAAACACCCTGGTATCGTTGAACGGGTGGAAGCGAAAAACGTATGGGTGCGCCGCTATGAAGAAATTGACGGCCAAAAAGTAAAAGGCAACCTGGATAAGTACAGCTTGCTGAAATTTGTCCGCTCCAACCAAGGTACGTGCTACAATCAGCGTCCGATCGTCAGTGTCGGCGATGAAGTAGTAAAAGGAGAAATCCTTGCTGACGGCCCTTCAATGGAGCTTGGTGAACTTGCTCTCGGCCGCAACGTAATGGTCGGCTTCATGACATGGGATGGTTACAACTATGAGGACGCCATCATCATGAGTGAACGCCTTGTGAAAGATGATGTATACACATCTATTCACATTGAAGAATATGAATCAGAAGCACGTGATACAAAGCTTGGACCGGAAGAGATCACCCGCGATATTCCAAACGTAGGGGAAGACGCGCTTCGCAACCTTGATGACCGCGGAATTATCCGTATCGGCGCGGAAGTCAACGACGGAGACCTTCTCGTAGGTAAAGTAACGCCTAAAGGTGTAACTGAGCTTACGGCTGAAGAACGCCTTCTGCATGCGATCTTTGGAGAAAAAGCGCGTGAAGTCCGTGATACTTCTCTCCGTGTGCCTCATGGCGGCGGCGGAATTATCCACGACGTAAAAGTCTTCAACCGTGAAGACGGAGACGAACTTCCTCCGGGAGTGAACCAGCTTGTACGCGTATATATCGTTCAGAAACGTAAGATTTCTGAAGGTGATAAAATGGCCGGACGTCACGGAAACAAAGGGGTTATCTCGAAGATTCTTCCTGAAGAAGATATGCCTTACCTTCCTGACGGCACGCCGATCGATATCATGCTTAACCCGCTGGGTGTACCATCACGTATGAATATCGGTCAGGTATTAGAACTTCACATGGGTATGGCTGCCCGCTACCTCGGCATTCACATCGCGTCACCTGTATTTGACGGCGCGCGTGAAGAAGATGTGTGGGAAACACTTGAAGAAGCAGGCATGTCAAGAGACGCTAAAACAGTCCTTTATGACGGCCGTACGGGAGAACCGTTCGACAACCGTGTATCTGTCGGAATCATGTACATGATCAAACTGGCACACATGGTTGATGATAAACTTCATGCCCGTTCTACAGGTCCTTACTCACTTGTTACGCAGCAGCCTCTCGGCGGTAAAGCCCAATTCGGCGGACAGCGTTTCGGTGAGATGGAGGTTTGGGCGCTTGAAGCTTACGGCGCAGCTTACACGCTTCAAGAAATCCTGACTGTGAAGTCCGATGACGTGGTCGGACGTGTGAAAACATATGAAGCCATCGTCAAAGGCGACAATGTTCCAGAGCCTGGTGTTCCGGAATCATTCAAAGTATTGATCAAAGAGCTTCAAAGCTTAGGTATGGACGTGAAAATCCTTTCAGGCGATGAAGAAGAAATAGAAATGAGAGATCTAGAAGACGAGGAAGATGCGAAACAAGCTGACGGCCTTGCATTATCAGGTGATGAAGCGCCGGAAGAAACAGCATCTCCAGACGTTGAACGTGACGCAGTAACGAAAGAATAGTCTGTGATTGATAAAGGCAAGTGACATCGGTTAATCCGAAGATAAAAAGGGAGGTAGGCCCCTTGCTAGATGTGAACAATTTTGAGTATATGAACATCGGTCTTGCTTCACCGGATAAAATCCGTTCATGGTCTTTTGGTGAAGTGAAAAAGCCTGAAACGATAAACTATCGTACATTGAAACCTGAAAAGGACGGACTGTTCTGCGAACGCATTTTCGGACCGACTAAGGACTGGGAATGTCATTGCGGCAAGTACAAGCGGGTTCGTTATAAAGGCGTAGTTTGTGACCGTTGCGGAGTTGAAGTAACGCGGGCTAAAGTCCGTCGTGAGAGAATGGGGCATATTGAACTGGCTGCCCCGGTTTCTCACATTTGGTATTTCAAAGGTATTCCGAGCCGTATGGGTCTTGTATTGGATATGTCACCGCGTGCGCTGGAAGAAGTCATCTACTTTGCTTCTTACGTCGTAACTGACCCGGCCAATACACCGCTCGAAAAGAAACAGCTTTTATCCGAAAAGGAATACCGTGCGTATCTGGATAAGTACGGAAACAAATTCCAAGCCTCTATGGGTGCGGAAGCCATTAATAAACTTCTGCAGGACATCGACCTTGTCAAAGAAGTTGATATGTTAAAAGAAGAGCTGAAAACTTCTCAAGGCCAGCGCCGCACACGTGCGATCAAACGCCTTGAAGTGCTTGAAGCCTTCCGTAATTCAGGAAACAAGCCGTCTTGGATGATTCTCGACGTGCTTCCGGTTATTCCGCCTGAATTAAGACCGATGGTTCAGCTTGACGGCGGACGTTTCGCAACGTCTGACCTGAATGACCTTTACCGTCGTGTCATCAACCGTAACAACCGTTTGAAACGCCTTTTGGACCTTGGTGCGCCAAGCATCATCGTTCAGAACGAAAAACGTATGCTTCAAGAGGCTGTCGATGCTTTAATTGACAACGGCCGCCGCGGACGTCCTGTAACAGGTCCTGGTAACAGACCGTTAAAATCTCTTTCTCACATGCTGAAAGGGAAACAAGGACGTTTCCGTCAAAACCTTCTTGGTAAACGTGTAGACTACTCAGGACGTTCCGTTATCGTCGTAGGTCCGCATCTGAAAATGTATCAGTGCGGATTGCCGAAGGAAATGGCGCTTGAGCTCTTCAAGCCATTCGTTATGAAAGAGCTTGTTGAAAAAGGTCTCGCTCACAACATCAAGAGCGCAAAACGCAAAATCGAACGCGTGCAGCCAGAAGTATGGGATGTACTTGAATCTGTCATTAAGGAGCATCCGGTCTTACTGAACCGTGCCCCTACGCTTCACAGATTAGGAATCCAGGCTTTTGAACCTACGCTTGTTGAAGGACGCGCCATCCGTCTTCACCCGTTAGTATGTACAGCTTATAACGCTGACTTTGACGGTGACCAAATGGCGGTTCACGTACCTTTATCAGCTGAGGCTCAAGCTGAGGCCCGCATTTTGATGCTTGCGGCCCAAAACATCTTGAACCCTAAAGATGGTAAACCGGTTGTTACGCCGTCTCAGGATATGGTATTAGGAAACTACTACCTGACACTTGAGCGCGCCGGAGCAGTCGGCGAGGGTATGGTCTTCAAAAATACGGACGAAGCGCTTCTTGCTTATCAAAACGGTTATGTCCACCTTCATACGAGAGTAGCTGTTGCAGCGAACTCCCTGAAGAATGTGACATTTACGGATGAGCAGCGTTCAAAACTGTTAATTACAACAGTCGGTAAGTTGGTCTTCAATGAAATTCTTCCTGAGTCATTCCCTTACATGAATGAACCTACGAAGAGCAACATTGAAGAGAAAACGCCTGACCGTTTCTTCTTAGATAAAGGTGCTGACGTAAAAGCTGTGATTGCAGAGCAGCCGATCAACGCACCGTTTAAAAAAGGTATTTTGGGTAAAATCATCGCGGAGATCTTTAAACGATTCCATATCACGGAAACGTCTAAGATGCTTGACCGCATGAAAAACCTCGGTTTCAGATATTCAACGAAAGCCGGTATCACGGTAGGGGTTTCTGATATCGTCGTTCTCGATGATAAGCAGGAAATCCTCGAAGAAGCACAAAGCAAAGTTGATAATGTCTTGAAACAGTTCAGACGCGGTTTAATCACCGAAGAAGAACGATATGAAAGAGTCATTTCAATTTGGAGTTCAGCGAAAGATGTTATCCAAGGCAAACTGATGAAATCATTAGACGAAGTCAACCCGATCTACATGATGAGTGACTCAGGAGCCCGTGGTAACGCATCTAACTTTACGCAGCTTGCGGGTATGCGCGGTCTGATGGCCAACCCGGCTGGACGAATCATTGAATTGCCTATCAAATCAAGTTTCCGTGAAGGTCTGACGGTATTGGAGTACTTTATCTCTACTCACGGTGCGCGTAAAGGTCTTGCCGATACCGCCCTGAAAACAGCTGACTCAGGTTACCTTACACGCCGTCTTGTTGATGTTGCGCAGGATGTTATCATTCGTGAAACAGATTGCGGAACTGACCGCGGTATTCTTGCAAAACCGCTTAAAGAGGGCACGGAAATCATCGAGCGTCTGGAAGAGCGTCTGATCGGACGTTTCGCCAGAAAACAGATCAAACATCCTGAGACGGGTGCTGTGCTCATTAACGAAAACGAATTGATCGATGAAGATAAAGCGCTGGAAATCGTTGAAGCCGGAATCGAAGAAGTGTGGATCCGTTCTGCGTTCACATGTAACACTCCTCATGGTGTATGTAAACGATGCTACGGACGAAACCTTGCAACCGGAACTGATGTTGAAGTCGGCGAAGCAGTAGGTATTATCGCTGCCCAATCTATTGGTGAGCCTGGAACACAGTTAACAATGCGTACGTTCCACACAGGCGGGGTTGCCGGAGACGATATCACACAAGGTCTTCCGCGTATCCAAGAGCTTTTCGAAGCGCGTAATCCTAAAGGTCAAGCGACGATTTCTGAGATTGACGGTACAATTGCCGAAATCAATGAAGTCCGCGACAAACAGCAGGAAATTGTTGTTCAAGGCGCTGTTGAGACACGTTCATACACGGCACCTTACAACTCACGCCTGAAAGTGGCTGAGGGTGATCAGATTACCCGCGGTCAAGTACTGACAGAAGGTTCTATCGATCCGAAAGAACTTCTTAAAGTCACTGACCTGACAACGGTTCAAGAATATCTTCTGCATGAGGTTCAGAAGGTTTACCGTATGCAGGGGGTTGAAATCGGCGATAAACACGTAGAAGTAATGGTTCGCCAGATGCTTCGCAAAGTCCGTGTGATCGATGCCGGAGATACTGATGTTCTTCCTGGCACATTGCTTGATATTCACCAATTCACAGAAGCGAACAAAAAAGTGCTGCTTGAAGGCAACCGGCCTGCTACAGGGCGTCCTGTCCTTCTCGGTATCACGAAAGCTTCACTCGAGACAGATTCATTCTTGTCTGCCGCATCATTCCAAGAAACAACACGTGTTCTTACGGATGCTGCGATTAAAGGCAAGCGCGATGAGCTTCTCGGCCTGAAAGAAAATGTTATCATCGGTAAACTGGTTCCGGCCGGTACTGGTATGATGAATTACAGAAAAGTAAAACCTGTTTCAAACGTTCAGCCTTCGGAAGATATGGTTCCGGCTGAATAATGGAAACTGCTGCAGGAAAGGCTGTTTCGACAGCTTTTCCTCAGTATTACAATTATTCTGGCGGCGGACTGCACTAAAAAATGTCATACGATGTTGACATCCGTTCCGCAGAGTGATAATATAACCAAGGTGCTCGAAATAAAACCTGTTACTTTGGAGGATATGTTTATGTCTTATGATAAAGTATCACAGGCCAAATCAATTATTATTGGTACGAAGCAAACAGTGAAAGCTCTGAAACGAGGTTCAGTGAAGGAAGTCGTCGTGGCAAAAGACGCGGATACAGTTCTTACGGCTGGCGTGATCCAGCTTGCAAAGAACCGAGACATCGACGTCTGTATGGTAGATTCCATGAAAAAGCTCGGCAAAGCCTGCGGAATTGAAGTGGGAGCAGCAGCTGTTGC
Organism: Bacillus sp. 5RYD7K; assembly: GCF_059831465.1. NCBI lineage: Bacteria > Bacillati > Bacillota > Bacilli > Caryophanales > Bacillaceae > Bacillus > Bacillus sp. 5RYD7K. Next base: position 715,578 of record NZ_CP191200.1, on the reverse strand, counting down.
CATTATGTTATAGCGTACTTTTTGTTTTTATATAAGATGCCCATCTTGTGTAAAGACATTGTTTTTTGCCTAATGATGAACCACCTGGGTATGTGGGTTATAAAACGTAATGAAGGGAGGAACATAACATGCCTACAATTAATCAGCTAATTCGCAAGGGACGCGTGAGCAAAGTTGAAAACTCTAAGTCACCTGCACTAAACAAAGGATACAACAGCTTTAAAAAAGAGCACACTAACGTATCTTCTCCACAAAAACGCGGGGTATGTACTCGTGTGGGTACAATGACACCGAAAAAACCGAACTCAGCGCTTCGTAAATATGCTCGTGTTCGTTTGACTAACGGAATCGAGGTTACTGCCTACATTCCTGGTATCGGTCACAACCTGCAAGAGCACAGCGTTGTACTGATCCGCGGCGGACGTGTAAAAGACTTACCGGGGGTACGCTACCACATCGTTCGTGGTGCGCTTGATACTGCCGGAGTTGAAAACCGTGCGCAAGGCCGTTCTAAGTACGGTACGAAACGCCCTAAAGCAAAGTAATTAAATAAATTATTAAAACTATGAAGGGAGGATATTCAGATGCCACGTAAAGGTCCTGTAGCAAAAAGAGATGTTTTACCTGATCCGCTTTACAACTCTAAGCTGGTATCCCGCCTGATCAACAAAATGATGATCGACGGTAAAAAAGGTAAATCTCAAACAATCCTATACAAGTCATTCGATATCATTAAAGAACGCACTGGCAATGATGCAATGGAGGTTTTCGAACAAGCATTGAAAAACATCATGCCTGTACTTGAAGTAAAAGCACGCCGTGTAGGTGGAGCTAACTACCAAGTGCCTGTAGAAGTTCGTCCTGAACGCCGTACAACTCTTGGTCTTCGCTGGTTGGTTAACTATGCGCGTCTTCGCGGAGAAAAAACAATGGAAGAGCGCCTGGCTAACGAAATTCTTGATGCAGCTAACAACACTGGTGCTGCCGTTAAGAAACGTGAAGACACTCACAAGATGGCAGAAGCGAACAAAGCATTTGCTCACTACCGCTGGTAGGATTCATATAATCAAAATAATAATTCCCTAATAAGGAAGGAGAAATTACCCAATGGCAAGAGAGTTCTCCTTAGAAAAAACTCGTAATATCGGGATCATGGCTCACATCGATGCCGGTAAAACGACGACTACAGAACGGATCTTGTTCTACACAGGCCGTATCCACAAAATTGGCGAAACTCACGAAGGTGCTTCGCAAATGGACTGGATGGAGCAGGAACAAGAACGCGGTATCACAATCACTTCTGCAGCAACAACTGCACAGTGGAAAGGTTACCGTGTAAACATCATCGATACACCGGGACACGTGGACTTCACAGTTGAAGTTGAACGTTCACTCCGTGTACTTGATGGTGCGGTTGCCGTACTTGATGCTCAATCAGGTGTTGAGCCTCAGACAGAAACTGTTTGGCGCCAGGCAACAACTTACGGAGTGCCGCGTGTTGTATTTGTCAACAAAATGGACAAAATCGGCGCAGATTTCCTTTACTCTGTAGGAACTTTAAGAGACCGTCTTCAAGCTAACGCTCACGCAATTCAATTGCCGATCGGTGCTGAAGACAACTTCGAAGGTATCATCGACTTAGTAGAAAACGTTGCGTATTTCTACGAAGATGACCTTGGAACTCGTTCAGATGCGAAAGAAATCCCTGAAGAGTACAAAGAACAAGCTGAAGAGCTTCGCAACAGCCTGATTGAAGCTGTAGCTGAGCTTGATGAAGAGCTTATGGAAAAGTACCTTGAAGGTGAAGAAATCACTATCCCTGAACTGAAAGCTGCAATCCGTAAAGGTACACTGAATGTTGAATTCTACCCTGTACTTGTTGGTTCTGCTTTCAAAAACAAAGGTGTTCAGCTTGTACTTGATGCTGTTCTTGACTACCTTCCTGCGCCAACTGATGTTGCTGCAATCAAAGGTGTACGTCCTGATACAGATGAAGAGATCGTTCGTCATTCTTCTGATGAAGAGCCATTCTCTGCACTTGCATTTAAAGTTATGACTGACCCTTATGTCGGTAAGCTGACGTTCTTCCGCGTATATTCCGGTACACTTGATTCCGGTTCATATGTAAAGAACTCTACAAAAGGCAAGCGTGAGCGCGTAGGACGTATCCTTCAAATGCACGCTAACAGCCGTGAAGAGATCTCTACTGTTTACGCTGGAGACATCGCAGCTGCTGTAGGTCTAAAAGATACTTCTACTGGAGATACTCTTTGTGATGAGAAGGATCTTGTAATCCTTGAATCCATGGAATTCCCAGAGCCAGTTATCGACGTAGCGATTGAGCCTAAATCAAAAGCTGACCAAGATAAAATGGGTATCGCTTTAGCAAAACTTGCTGAAGAAGATCCTACATTCCGCACACAAACAAACCCTGAAACGGGTCAAACAATCATCTCTGGTATGGGTGAGCTTCACCTTGATATCATTGTTGATCGTATGAAGCGTGAGTTCAAAGTTGAAGCTAACGTTGGTGCTCCTCAAGTTGCGTACCGTGAGACATTCCGTACCGGTGCAAAAGTTGAAGGTAAATTCGTACGTCAGTCAGGCGGACGCGGTCAGTTCGGTCACGTTTGGATCGAATTTGAACCGAACGAAGAAGGCGCAGGCTTTGAATTCGAAAACGCAATCGTCGGTGGTGTTGTTCCTCGTGAATACATCCCAGCCGTACAAGCAGGTCTTGAAGACTCTCTTGAAAATGGTGTCCTAGCAGGATTCCCGCTAATCGACATCAAGGCGAAACTTTTTGATGGATCTTACCATGATGTTGACTCAAACGAAATGGCGTTTAAAGTCGCTGCTTCTATGGCATTGAAAAATGCAGTCAGCAAATGTAACCCAGTTCTTCTTGAACCAGTCATGAAAGTTGAAGTGGTTATTCCTGAAGAATACATGGGAGACATCATGGGCGATATTACTTCTCGCCGCGGACGCGTAGAAGGTATGGAAGCGCGCGGTAACGCTCAAGTTGTGCGTGCGATGGTACCTCTTGCTGAAATGTTCGGTTACGCTACTGCCCTTCGTTCTAACACGCAAGGTCGCGGTACGTTCACTATGTTCATGGATCACTACGAAGAAGTGCCGAAGAGCATTGCTGAAGAAATTATCAAAAAAAATAAAGGCGAATAATTGATTTTGCCACTTAACTCAAGTATAACTACTATTGTAAGATGAGGAAGTGAAAGCTTGCTTTCACTTTCTATCACTCTATACATCACTAATTAAAAGCTCTTAAGGAGGATTTTAGAATGGCTAAAGAAAAATTCGACCGTTCCAAATCACATGCCAATATCGGTACAATTGGACACGTTGACCATGGTAAAACAACATTAACTGCTGCTATCTCAACAGTACTTCATAAGAAATCTGGTAAAGGTACAGCTATGGCGTACGATCAAATTGATGGTGCTCCAGAAGAACGTGAGCGCGGTATCACAATCTCTACTGCACACGTTGAGTACGAAACTGACACTCGTCACTATGCACACGTTGACTGCCCAGGACACGCTGACTATGTTAAAAACATGATCACTGGTGCTGCGCAAATGGACGGAGCTATCCTTGTAGTATCTGCTGCTGATGGCCCAATGCCGCAAACTCGTGAGCACATCCTTCTTTCTAAAAACGTTGGTGTACCATACATCGTTGTATTCCTTAACAAATGCGACATGGTAGACGACGAAGAGCTTCTTGAGCTTGTTGAAATGGAAGTTCGCGATCTTCTTAGCGAATACGACTTCCCTGGTGACGATGTACCAGTTGTTAAAGGTTCTGCCCTTAAAGCTCTTGAAGGCGACGCTGAGTACGAAGAAAAAATTCTTGAACTTATGGCTGCAGTTGACGAGTACATCCCAACTCCAGAACGCGACACTGAAAAACCATTCATGATGCCAGTTGAGGACGTATTCTCAATCACTGGTCGTGGTACAGTTGCTACTGGCCGTGTAGAACGCGGACAAGTTAAAGTCGGTGACGAAGTTGAAATCATCGGTCTTCAAGAAGAAAACAGCAAAACAACTGTTACAGGTGTTGAAATGTTCCGTAAGCTTCTTGATTACGCTGAAGCTGGAGACAACATCGGTGCACTTCTTCGCGGTGTAGCTCGTGAAGACATCCAACGTGGGCAAGTACTTGCTAAACCAGGTACAATCACTCCACACAGCAAATTCAAAGCTGAAGTTTACGTTCTTTCTAAAGAAGAGGGTGGACGTCATACTCCATTCTTCTCTAACTACCGTCCTCAGTTCTACTTCCGTACAACTGACGTAACTGGTATCATCAATCTTCCAGAAGGCGTAGAAATGGTTATGCCTGGAGATAACACTGAAATGATCGTTGAACTTATCTCTACAATCGCTATCGAAGAAGGAACTCGTTTCTCTATTCGTGAAGGCGGACGTACAGTTGGTTCAGGCGTTGTTTCTACAATCACTGAGTAATCGACTCGTTCATACATGCGGGGTCCCTTATGGGGCCTCGTTTTTTTGTTTCCCGGCTGATTCAATGTATAATAGAGATTATACAAATTTTAGGAGCGGAGCGATGATTGATAACTTCAAGACAAACAAACGGATTTCAATGCTTCAGCAATTGCTGATTAACGATAGCGAACAGACCATTATGATTAATGGCGACGACAGGGATAATCCGCTGCTTTTGTTTTTGCACGGCGGTCCCGGCACCCCTCAAATCGGCTATGCGAGAAAATATCAAAAAAAGCTGGAGAAGCATTTCACTGTTGTGAACTGGGATCAGAGAGGGGCGGGACTCTCGTATTCAAAAGATATTCCGGGATCATCTATGACTTTGGATCAGCTGACGGCCGACACCATTCATTTGACCGAACGTTTATGTAAGCAATTCGGCAGGCAAAAAGTATATATCGCAGGCTATTCGTGGGGATCAGTTTTGGCGCTTCACGTTCTTCAAAAGAGATCTGATTTGTATTATGCGTATATCGGTATCAGTCAAGTGGTTAATATCCAAAAGGAGGAAGCAGAAGCTTACCGGCAGCTGACAGCATGGAGCAGGGAGCGTAAGCACCGCCTGCTGCAAAAGACGCTGGATTTTATCGGTGCACCTCCATGGGACGGACAGATGCAGCGGTCTTTGTTTCTGCTTTGTATCGAGATGAAGGGAGGAGGCTTCACCCACAATCCGATCGGCGCTCTAAAAGCAGGCGGACGAATGCTGTTTGGGGAACCGTACGGTGTGAGAGGGAGCTTTTTGGCTGCGCGGGGACAAATGTTCAGCCTGAAACATCTGTGGGAGGATCTCATTTTCTTTGATGCCGGGAAATCAGTTTCTTCTATTGAAATACCATGCTGTTTTATGTCAGGCAAATTCGATTTGACGGTTCCGGGAACGACATCTTACGAATATTATCAGAAGGTTGAAGCGCCGTATAAAGAATGGCACTGGTTTGAAAACTCAGCCCACTCGCCTCACTTGGAGGAGCCTGACCGCTTTGCCGAAGTTGTCAGCCGATTCGCATCTTTCCATCTCTGAAAGAAAACAGGCATATCCTTGATTAATCAAGACATCACCTGTATAATAATCAAAGTGTGAAAACCACAAGGTTCTTCAAATAAACCTTGCAACATACGTCTATTTTCTGTATAATAGTGTATGTTGGTCTTTGACTGCGATGAAGTGAGAGGTTGCTGACACACCCGGCCGCTTTGCCATGGCAAGGTGATCAGGTTTTTCTCACGGAGAACTGTCTAACGTGATGTAGGCGAAAAGGAGGGAAAATAATGGCAAAACAAAAAATTCGTATTCGTTTAAAAGCATATGATCATAGAATCCTTGATCAATCTGCAGAGAAGATTGTTGAAACGGCAAAACGTTCTGGTGCCAGCGTATCTGGTCCGATTCCGTTGCCAACTGAAAAATCAGTTTACACAATCCTTCGTGCGGTGCACAAATACAAAGATTCTCGTGAGCAATTTGAAATGCGTACACATAAACGTTTAATCGACATTGTGAACCCAACACCACAAACTGTTGATGCTCTCATGCGATTAGACTTACCATCTGGTGTCGATATCGAAATCAAACTTTAATTCAAAAATATAGAATGATCTTAATAGGAGGTGTGACGAATGACCAAAGGAATCTTAGGAAGAAAAATTGGTATGACGCAAGTATTCGCAGAGAACGGTGATCTTATCCCGGTAACTGTTATTGAAGCAGCTCCAAACGTTGTTCTTCAAAAGAAAACAGCTGAAAACGATGGCTATGAAGCGATCCAGCTTGGTTTTGACGATAAGCGTGAAAAGCTTTCAAACAAACCGGAAAAAGGACACGTTGCAAAAGCGGAAACTGCTCCTAAGCGCTTCGTTAAAGAATTACGCGGCGTGGATATGGATGCGTATGAAATTGGTCAGGAAGTCAAGGTTGAAATTTTCTCTGCAGGAGAAATCGTAGATGTAACAGGAGTATCTAAAGGTAAAGGTTTCCAAGGTGCGATCAAGCGCCACGGACAATCTCGCGGACCTATGTCTCACGGTTCACGTTACCACCGTCGTCCTGGTTCAATGGGACCTGTAGATCCTAACCGTGTATTCAAAGGTAAACTATTACCTGGACGCATGGGCGGAGATCAAATCACTGTCCAAAACCTTGAAATCGTAAAAGTTGATGCTGAGCGCAATCTTCTTTTGATTAAAGGTAACGTACCTGGTGCGAGAAAAACTTTAATCACTGTAAAAAGTGCTGTTAAATCTAAATAAGTCTCTTAGGAAAGGAGGAAATTGATCATGCCAAAAGTAGCATTATACAACCAAAACGGTTCTACTGCTGGTGATATCGAATTAAACGCTTCTGTATTTGGAATTGAGCCAAATGAGAGCGTAGTATTCGACGCTATTCTTATGCAAAGAGCTTCCTTACGTCAAGGATCTCACAAAGTAAAAAATCGTTCTGAAGTACGCGGCGGAGGTCGCAAACCATGGCGTCAAAAAGGTACAGGTCGTGCCCGTCAAGGTTCAATCCGTTCACCGCAATGGCGCGGAGGTGGTGTCGTATTCGGCCCAACACCACGCAGCTATTCTTACAAATTACCTAAAAAAGTTCGCCGCTTGGCAATCAAATCAGTATTGTCTTCTAAAGTGAACGACAACAACATTATTGTTCTTGAAGATCTTACTCTTGATACGGTTAAAACAAAAGAAATGACAGCTATCCTTAAAGGATTGTCTGTTGAGAAAAAAGCTTTAATCGTAACTGCGGATGCAAACGAAGCAGTATCTCTTTCTGCACGCAACATCCCTGGAGTTACAGTTGTTCAAGCTAACGGAATCAACGTGTTAGACGTTGTCAACCACGAGAAGCTTCTGATTACAAAAGCTGCGGTTGAAAAAGTAGAGGAGGTGCTTGCATAATGAAAGATCCTCGTGATGTTCTTAAGCGCCCCGTCATTACTGAACGTTCTGCTGATTTAATGACTGAAAAGAAATATACTTTTGAAGTTGATGTAAGAGCTAATAAAACAGAAGTGAAAGATGCAGTTGAAAGTATCTTTGGAGTGAAAGTTGACAAAGTCAACATCATGAACTACAAAGGGAAATCAAAACGTGTCGGCCGCTATACTGGTATGACTAGCCGTCGCAGAAAAGCGATCGTAAAACTTACTGCAGACAGCAAAGAAATCGAAATTTTTGAAGCTTAATTATCTGTAAAAAGAAGGAGGGAAATTCAAAATGGCGATTAAAAAGTATAAACCGACCTCTAACGGACGTCGTGGCATGACAACTTCAGATTTTGCTGAAATCACGACTGACCAGCCGGAAAAATCCTTGCTTGCTCCCCTTCACAAAAAAGGCGGACGTAACAACCAAGGTAAATTGACTGTACGTCACCAAGGTGGCGGACACAAACGCCAATACCGTGTTATCGACTTCAAACGCGATAAAGATGGTATACCTGGACGCGTTGCTACAGTTGAATACGATCCAAACCGTTCAGCTAACATCGCACTAATCAATTATGTAGACGGAGAAAAACGTTACATTCTTGCACCAAAAGGAATTCAAGTAGGTACTGAAATCATGTCCGGCCCTGAAGCTGACATCAAAGTAGGTAATGCACTTCCGCTTATCAACATCCCTGTTGGTACTGTTGTGCATAACATTGAATTAAAACCTGGTAAAGGCGGACAGCTTGTACGTTCAGCTGGTACATCTGCTCAGGTTCTTGGTAAAGAAGGCAAATACGTTCTTGTACGTCTTAACTCTGGTGAAGTTCGCATGATCCTTTCTGCTTGCCGCGCCTCTATCGGTCAAGTAGGTAACGAGCAGCACGAACTTATCAACGTTGGTAAAGCAGGACGCTCTCGCTGGAAAGGCATCCGCCCTACAGTCCGCGGTTCTGTAATGAACCCTAACGATCACCCGCACGGTGGTGGTGAAGGTCGCGCGCCAATCGGACGTAAATCACCAATGTCTCCTTGGGGCAAACCGACTCTTGGATTCAAGACACGTAAGAAAAAGAACAAATCTGATAAATTTATCGTACGTCGTCGTAAAAATAAATAACGGGGTTGTCTACGGTTCATTTCGGACCGTAGTGCAATCACGAAGGGAGGTTCCAAAATGGCTCGCAGCTTGAAAAAAGGACCATTTGTCGATGGACACTTGATGACAAAAATCGAGAAATTAAATGGAACGGACAAGAAACAAGTTGTAAAAACTTGGTCTCGCCGTTCAACTATTTTCCCACAATTTATCGGTCACACAATCGCAGTATATGACGGACGTAAACACGTGCCTGTATTCATTTCTGAAGACATGGTAGGCCACAAGTTGGGCGAATTCGCACCGACTCGTACTTACAAAGGCCACGCCAGTGACGATAAAAAAACAAGACGCTAAGAGAGGAGGCTTTTAAATGCAAGCTAAAGCTGTTGCAAGAACAGTCCGTATTGCTCCTCGTAAAGCACGTCTAGTAATGGACCTGATTCGAGGTAAGCAAGTAGGCGAAGCAGTATCTATCTTGAACCTAACACCGAGAGCTGCTTCTCCAATCATCGAAAAAGTTTTAAAATCTGCTATCGCAAATGCTGAGCACAACTACGAGATGGACGTTAACAATCTGGTTATTTCTCAAGCATTTGTTGACGAAGGCCCAACGTTAAAAAGATTCCGCCCGCGTGCTATGGGACGTGCGAGCCAAATCAACAAACGTACGAGCCACATTACAATCGTTGTATCAGAAAAGAAGGAGGGATAAGTAGTGGGTCAAAAGGTAAATCCAGTCGGTCTTCGTATCGGAGTCATTCGTGATTGGGAATCTAAGTGGTACGCTGGTAAAGATTACGCTGACTTCCTGCACGAAGATTTAAAAATTCGTGAATTCATTAGCAAACGCCTTTCTGACGCTTCTGTTTCTAAAGTAGAAATCGAGCGCGCAGCAAACCGCGTTAACATTACGATCCACACTGCTAAGCCTGGTATGGTAATCGGTAAAGGCGGATCTGAAGTTGAAGCACTTCGTAAAGCCCTTAACAGCCTAACTGGCAAGCGTGTACACATTAACATTCTTGAAATCAAAAGAGCAGATCTTGATGCTCAGCTTGTAGCTGACAACATCGCTCGTCAACTAGAAAACCGTATTTCTTTCCGCCGTGCGCAGAAACAACAAATCCAACGCACTATGCGTGCTGGAGCACAAGGTGTGAAAACAATGGTTTCCGGCCGTCTTGGCGGAGCTGACATCGCTCGTTCTGAATACTACAGTGAAGGAACTGTTCCATTGCACACTTTACGTGCTGACATCGACTATGCAACATCTGAAGCTGACACAACTTACGGTAAGCTCGGTGTAAAAGTCTGGATCTATCGTGGAGAGGTTCTTCCTACTAAGAAGAAAACTGAGGAAGGAGGAAAATAATATGTTATTACCAAAACGCGTTAAATATCGCAGAGAGCATCGCGGAAAAATGCGCGGTCGCGCTAAAGGCGGTACTGAAGTACATTTTGGTGAGTACGGTATCCAGGCTCTTGAAGCTTCTTGGATCACGAACCGTCAAATCGAAGCTGCACGTATTGCGATGACTCGTTACATGAAACGTGGCGGTAAAGTTTGGATTAAAATTTTCCCTTCAAAACCTTACACTGCTAAACCGCTTGAGGTACGGATGGGTTCCGGTAAAGGGGCTCCTGAAGGCTGGGTAGCTGTTGTAAAACCGGGCAAAGTTTTATTTGAGATTTCTGGTGTGTCTGAAGAGGTAGCTCGTGAAGCGCTTCGTCTTGCATCTCACAAATTGCCAATTAAAACGAAGTTCGTAAAACGTGAAGAAATTGGTGGTGAATCAAATGAAAGCTAATGAAATTCGTGACCTTACCACTGCTGAAATTGAACAAAAAGTAAAGTCTCTTAAAGAAGAACTTTTCAATCTTCGCTTTCAATTAGCGACAGGACAACTTGAAAATACTGCTCGCATTCGTGAAGTGCGCAAAGCTATCGCGCGCATGAAAACTGTGATTCGTGAAAGAGAAATTGCTGCTAACAAATAATCACTGAGGGGAGGTCGTGAGCATGAGCGAACGTAACCAACGCAAGGTTTACCAAGGCCGTGTTGTTTCTGACAAAATGGATAAAACCATCACTGTTGTTGTTGAAACATACAAAAAGGATCCTATTTACGGTAAACGCGTAAAATACTCAAAGAAATTAAAAGCACATGATGAAAATAATCAAGCTAAAATCGGAGACATCGTGAAGATCATGGAAACTCGTCCATTATCTGCAACTAAACGTTTTCGTCTAGTAGAAGTTGTCGAAGAAGCTGTTATTATCTAATAAAGTTCGGAATTCTTTTTCCGAAGGGAGGTAACAAATAATGATTCAACAAGAGACTCGTTTAAAAGTTGCTGACAACTCCGGTGCGCGTGAGGTACTTACTATTAAAGTTCTTGGCGGTTCTGGACGTAAAACGGCTAACATTGGTGATGTAATTGTTTGCACGGTTAAACAAGCAACACCAGGAGGCGTTGTCAAAAAAGGTGAAGTCGTAAGAGCTGTTATCGTTCGCACAAAAAGCGGAGCACGCAGAACTGACGGATCATACATCAGCTTCGATGAGAATGCATGTGTTATCATCCGTGACGACAAGAGCCCGCGTGGAACTCGTATCTTCGGACCGGTTGCTCGTGAATTACGTGAAAACAACTTCATGAAAATTGTTTCTCTGGCTCCAGAAGTTATCTAATGAAATAAATGCCTTACTCAAGGAGGTGCGATCAGGATGCATGTGAAAAAAGGCGATAAAGTTATGGTTATCTCTGGTAAAGATAAAGGCAAACAAGGTACGATCCTTGCTGCTTTCCCTAAAAAGGACCGCGTTCTAGTTGAGGGCGTAAACATGGTGAAGAAACACTCTAAACCGACTCAAACAAACCCTCAAGGCGGTATTTCTAATCAAGAGGCGCCAATTCATGTATCAAACGTTATGCCGCTCGATCCTAAAACAGGTGAAGTGACTCGCGTAGGATACAAAGTGGAAGATGGCAAAAAAGTTCGTATTGCTAAAAAATCTGGGCAAGTTTTAGATAAATAGTAATTAAAGGAAGGGAGGTCTATCTCATGAACCGCCTTAAAGAAAAGTACAATAAAGAAATTTCACCTGCTTTAATGACGAAGTTCAACTACGACTCTGTTATGCAGGTGCCGAAAATCGAAAAAATCGTAATCAACATGGGTGTTGGTGATGCTGTTCAAAATGCGAAAGCAATCGACAGTGCTGTTGAAGAATTAACGTTTATCGCAGGTCAAAAACCTGTCGTTACTCGTGCGAAGAAATCAATTGCTGGATTCCGTCTTCGTGAGGGAATGCCTATCGGTGCGAAAGTAACTCTTCGCGGAGAGCGCATGTATGATTTCCTTGATAAACTTATTTCTGTATCTTTACCGCGTGTGCGTGACTTCCGCGGGATTTCTAAGAAATCTTTCGACGGTCGCGGAAACTACACTCTTGGTATCAAAGAACAGTTAATCTTCCCTGAAATTGACTACGATAAAGTAACAAAGGTTCGCGGAATGGACATCGTTATCGTAACGACTGCTAACTCTGACGAAGAGGCTCGTGAGCTATTAACTCAAGTAGGTATGCCGTTCCAGAAATAATCAATGAAAGGGAGGCGAAATCGTGGCTAAAAAGTCAATGATTGCGAAACAACAACGTACACCAAAGTTTAAAGTGCAAGAGTACACTCGCTGTGAACGCTGCGGACGTCCGCACTCAGTCATTCGTAAATTTAAACTTTGCCGTATTTGTTTCCGTGAGCTTGCATATAAAGGACAAATTCCTGGCGTGAAAAAAGCCAGCTGGTAATCCCCAAGAATGGGAAGGAGGTAATTATATAATGGTTATGACAGATCCAATTGCAGATATGCTGACTCGTATTCGCAATGCAAACATGGTACGTCATGAGAAGCTTGAAATTCCTGCTTCTAAATTGAAAAGAGAAATTGCTGACATTTTAAAGCGTGAAGGTTTCATTCGTGACGTTGAGTTCGTAGAAGACAGCAAACAAGGTATCATCCGCGTTTTCTTGAAATACGGACAAAACAACGAGCGCGTTATCACTGGTCTTAAAAGAATCAGCAAACCAGGTTTGCGTGTATACGCTAAATCAAATGAAGTACCTCGCGTACTTAACGGTCTTGGAATTGCGATTATTTCTACATCACAAGGTGTTTTAACGGACAAAGAAGCCCGTGCAAAACAAGCTGGTGGAGAAGTTCTAGCATACGTTTGGTAAGAAGTTTAACAAGAATGGAGGTGTTTTAGTATGTCTCGTGTAGGTAAAAAACTGCTTGAGATCCCATCTGGAGTTACAGTAACGCTGAACGAAGGCAACACTGTAGCTGTAAAAGGACCAAAAGGAGAATTAACTCGTACTTTCCATCCTGATATGGAAATCAAAATTGAGGACAACGTGCTTACAGTCACTCGTCCTTCTGATCATAAAGAGCACCGTGCGTTGCATGGTACGACTCGCAGTCTGCTTGGAAACATGGTTGAAGGCGTATCTAAAGGATTTGAAAGAGGTTTGGAATTAGTCGGTGTCGGTTATCGTGCGGCTAAATCCGGTAACAAACTTGTTTTAAACGTTGGATACTCTCACCCTGTTGAGATGGTTCCTGAAGAGGGCATCGAAATCGAAGTTCCTTCTCAAACAAAAGTAGTTGTAAAAGGTACAGACAAAGAGCGTGTAGGAGCTACTGCTGCTAACATCCGCGCTGTACGTTCTCCAGAGCCTTACAAAGGTAAAGGAATCCGCTACGAAGGTGAAGTTGTTCGCCGTAAAGAAGGTAAATCTGCTAAGTAAGACCGCTTAAAGTGAAGAAAGGAGTGACCAAGGATGATTACGAAAACTAGCAAAAATGCTGCTCGTCAAAAAAGACATGCTCGTGTTCGTGCTAAACTTTCAGGCACAGCTGAAAGACCTCGTCTGAATGTGTTCCGTTCAAACAAACACATTTATGCTCAAATCATCGATGATGTAAATGGCGTTACACTTGTTAGTGCCTCTACTCTCGACAAAGATTTGAACGTGGAAAGCACTGGTGACAGCGCTGCTGCTGCTAAAGTCGGTGAACTCGTTGCGAAACGCGCTTCTGAGAAAGGTGTTTCTGACGTAGTATTTGACCGCGGCGGATACTTATACCATGGACGTGTAAAAGCTCTGGCCGATGCAGCTCGTGAAGCCGGACTGAAATTTTAATAAAAAAAGGAGGGACACATGATTATGCGTCGTATTGACCCAAGCAAATTAGAGTTAGAAGAACGCTTAGTTACGGTTAACCGCGTAGCGAAAGTTGTTAAAGGTGGTCGTCGTTTCCGTTTCGCAGCTCTAGTCGTTGTCGGTGACAAAAACGGTCACGTAGGTTTCGGTACTGGTAAAGCACAAGAAGTACCTGAAGCAATCCGCAAAGCTGTTGAAGATGCGAAAAAGAATTTGATTGAAGTACCAATGGTTGGAACTACGATTCCACACGAAATCATCGGACGTTTCGGTGCAGGCAATATCTTGTTGAAACCTGCTTCTGAAGGTACTGGAGTTATCGCTGGAGGCCCTGTACGTGCGGTACTTGAGCTTGCTGGCGTTGCTGATATCCTTTCTAAGTCTTTAGGTTCTAACACACCGATCAACATGATCCGTGCAACACTTCAAGGTTTAAGTGAGCTTAAACGTGCCGAAGATGTTGCGAAGCTTCGTGGAAAATCTGTAGAAGAACTGTTAGGATAAGGAGGGAACATTAATGGCTAAATTAGAAATTACCCTCAAACGCAGTGTAATCGGTCGCCCGGAAGATCAGCGCGTTACTGTCAGAACACTTGGTTTAAAGAAAACAAACCAAACTGTCGTTCATGAAGATAACGCTGCGATCCGCGGTATGATTAATAAAGTATCTCATCTAGTTTCTGTTAAAGAACAATAAAAATAAATTATAGGCTAAGGAGGTGTCCTAATGAAACTTCATGAATTAAAGCCTTCAGAAGGTTCACGCAAAGTGCGCAATCGCGTAGGTCGTGGTATTGGTTCTGGTAACGGTAAAACAGCTGGTAAAGGTCACAAAGGTCAAAACGCTCGTTCCGGCGGCGGTGTGCGCCCTGGATTCGAGGGGGGACAAATGCCTTTATTCCAACGTCTTCCTAAGCGTGGTTTTACAAACATCAACCGCAAGGAATACGCTATTGTGAACGTAGACAAATTGAACGGTTTTGCGGAAGGAACGGAAGTCACTCCTGAACTTCTTCTTGAGACTGGTGTTATTAGCAAACTAAATGCAGGAGTAAAGATTCTTGGCAACGGTAAATTAGAGAAAAAATTAACTGTAAAAGCCAATAAATTCTCTGCTTCTGCGAAAGAAGCTGTTGAAGCTGCTGGCGGTACAGCTGAGGTGATCTAACTTGTTTAAGACAATCTCCAACTTTATGCGTGTGAGTGATATTCGGAATAAAATCATTTTCACATTACTCATGCTTATCGTCTTTCGCATAGGTGCGTTTATCCCTGTGCCATATGTTAATGCTCAGGCGTTACAGACACAAAGTTCGATGGGGGTTTTTGATCTCCTTAATACATTTGGCGGCGGTGCGCTTTATCAGTTCTCCATCTTTGCGATGGGAATTACGCCTTACATCACTGCTTCGATCATCATTCAGCTGCTTCAGATGGATGTTGTGCCGAAGTTTACCGAGTGGTCTAAGCAAGGTGAAGTCGGCCGCCGTAAATTAGCTCAGTTCACGAGATATTCTACGATTGTGCTTGGTTTTATCCAGGCATTAGGTATGTCTTACGGGTTTAACAACCTGGCAAACGGTATGCTGATTGAGAAATCCGGCATATCGACATATCTGATTATTGCTTTAGTACTCACTGGAGGAACTGCTTTTTTAATGTGGCTGGGAGAACAAATTACTTCCAATGGAGTAGGAAACGGAATTTCGATCATCATCTTCGCGGGGATTGTGGCTAGTATTCCGAAAACTGTTGGGCAGATTTATGAGACTCAATTTGTCGGCAGCAGCGATCAGCTGTTTATTCATATTGTGAAAATCGCCTTACTGGTGATTGCGATTTTGGCCGTAATTGTTGGTGTTATTTTCATTCAGCAGGCCGTACGCAAAATCGCGATTCAATATGCAAAAGGGCAAGGTCGTTCACCTGCTGGCGGAGGCCAGTCAACTCACCTTCCGCTTAAAGTGAATCCGGCAGGGGTTATTCCGGTAATCTTTGCGGTTGCGTTTCTTATAACGCCGCGTACTATCGCGTCATTTTTCGGAACAAACGATGTGACAAAGTGGATTCAAGCCAACTTTGACAATACACATCCGGTGGGCATGACGGTTTATGTCGCATTAATTATCGCCTTTACGTACTTCTATGCTTTTGTGCAGGTAAACCCTGAACAAATGGCAGATAACCTTAAAAAACAGGGTGGCTATATCCCGGGGGTTCGTCCAGGGAAAATGACTCAAGATAGAATTACGAGCATTTTGTATCGACTTACGTTTGTGGGTTCTATATTCTTAGCCGTGATTTCCATTCTTCCTATCTTTTTCATTCAATTCGCTGGATTGCCTCAAAGTGCACAGATTGGCGGAACATCTTTGTTAATTGTCGTGGGGGTAGCCTTGGAGACAATGAAGCAGCTGGAGAGCCAGTTAGTGAAACGTAATTACCGAGGATTTATGAAAAATTAGAGGACTGGTTTTAACCATTCCTCTAAATAAGAGAGGACGGGGGAAATCCGAATGAACTTAGTCTTAATGGGACTTCCTGGAGCCGGTAAAGGCACACAGGGAGAACGAATTGTTGAGGATTATGGGATACCTCATATCTCAACGGGAGATATGTTCCGTGCTGCTATGAAAGAAGAAACACCACTCGGACTCGAAGCAAAGTCTTATATCGATAAAGGCGAGCTCGTACCGGACGAAGTCACAATCGGCATTGTCAAAGAAAGACTCGGCAAAGATGATTGTGAAAGAGGTTTTCTTCTGGACGGATTTCCGCGAACAGTCGCTCAGGCTGAAGCTCTTGAAAACATTCTTGAGGAATACGGCAAGCCGATTGATTATGTCATTAACATTAAAGTAGACAAAGACTCTTTAATGGAACGTTTGACTGGACGCAGAATTTGCAGTGTTTGCGGCACAACCTATCATTTGGTTTTCAATCCGCCGAAAACGCCGGGTGTTTGTGATAAAGACGGAGGAGACCTTTATCAACGGGCAGATGATAATGAGGAAACCGTCTCAAAACGGCTTGAGGTCAACATGAAGCAGACTCAGCCTTTACTGGATTTTTACTCCGGGAAAGGATATCTTGTCAACGTCAATGGCCAGCAGGACATTAATGACGTGTACAAAGATGTGAAAGAGCTTCTTGGAGGATTGAGCAAATGATTATCTGTAAGACCCCTCGTGAGCTTAGCATCATGCGGGAAGCAGGGCGAATCGTGGCTTTGACTCATGAAGAGATGAAAAAGCACATTAAACCAGGCATCTCGACAAAAGAATTGGATCAAATTGCCGAACGTTTTATTGAGAAGCAGGGTGCAATCCCATCTTTTAAGGGGTATAATGGGTTTCGCGGGAGCATCTGTGTATCAGTTAATGAAGAACTCGTTCATGGAATTCCCGGTAAAAGGGTTTTGCGTGACGGTGACATTATCAGCATTGATATCGGTGCTAAATTAAATGGTTATCATGGTGACTCTGCTTGGACATATCCGGTAGGAAACATCAGTGATGATGATAAACGACTGCTGGAAGTGACAGAGGAGTCTTTATATAAAGGCTTGAAGGAAGCAAAACCAGGTGAACGTTTGTCGAATATTTCCCACGCAATACAAACGTATGTCGAAAATGAGCAGTTTTCAGTTGTTAGGGAGTATGTCGGACATGGTGTTGGTCAAGACTTGCATGAGGATCCGCAAATTCCTCATTACGGTCCGCCAAACAAAGGACCTAGGCTGAAGCCTGGTATGGTTCTCGCTATAGAACCGATGGTTAACGCTGGCAGCCGGTATGTGAAAACATTGGCTGATAACTGGACGGTTGTAACGGTAGATGGGAAAAAGTGTGCTCATTTTGAACATACGATTGCGATTACGGAAACGGGTTTTGATATACTGACAAAAGTCTAGATGATGAAATGAATTCCGTGACACATGTTTTTCATTCCGCACCTGGGCAGATTGTAGGTTTACAATTGGTCGGAGGAAAAACCGGCTAGCTGCTGTTATCGGAATGACGATTCATCATCATGTACTAAAGCAGACGGAGAAAAGCGTACATTTCATTCTCCTTAGAAAAAGAATATCAATCATTCACCCTTTATGATTGCGTATCTCCGGAAGTTCAGAACAGTATAAACGAAACAGGGCGTGTGACAAACGGATAACTGAGATTTTCTCTTTTGAAATTTGTCAGAGAGCAAGTTACTGATTTGAAGAAGGGAGAACACTTGAATGGCGAAAGACGATGTAATTGAAGTGGAAGGTACGATAGTCGAAACTCTGCCAAACGCGATGTTCAAAGTTGAACTCGAAAATGGCCATACGGTTTTGGCTCACGTATCTGGTAAAATCCGCATGCACTTCATTCGCATTTTACCTGGAGACAAAGTTACGGTAGAATTATCTCCATATGACTTAACTCGTGGCAGGATTACGTACCGTTACAAATAAAGCACTCCGGAAACTGAAGGAGGTTGGAAACACATGAAAGTGAGACCATCAGTTAAACCAATCTGCGAGAAATGTAAAGTTATTCGCAGAAAAGGAAAAGTAATGGTGATCTGTGAAAATCCAAAGCATAAACAAAAACAAGGATAATTAATAAGGAGGTGCCCAGAGAATGGCTCGTATTGCTGGTGTAGATATCCCACGTGACAAACGTGTTGTTATTTCTTTAACATATGTCTTCGGAATTGGCCGCACAACGGCTCAGCAAGTCTTGAAAGAGGCTGGTGTTTCTGAAGATACTCGTGTGCGTGATCTTACTGAAGAAGAACTTGGTAAAATCCGTGATGTTATTGACAAACTGAAAGTAGAAGGTGACCTTCGCCGTGAAGTTTCTCTTAACATCAAGCGTCTGATCGAAATCGGAAGCTACCGCGGAATCCGCCATCGCAGAGGTTTGCCTGTTCGCGGACAAAACTCTAAAAACAATGCGCGTACTCGTAAAGGTCCGCGTCGTACTGTAGCTAACAAGAAAAAA
Source organism: Bacillus sp. 5RYD7K (assembly GCF_059831465.1). NCBI lineage: Bacteria > Bacillati > Bacillota > Bacilli > Caryophanales > Bacillaceae > Bacillus > Bacillus sp. 5RYD7K. Next base: position 696,782 of record NZ_CP191200.1, on the reverse strand, counting down.
TAAGTAAGTAAGGGAGGTACCTAAACAATGGCTGCTGCTCGTAAACAAAACACGCGTAAACGTCGCGTGAAAAAGAATATTGAGTCAGGAATCGCTCATATTCGTTCAACTTTCAATAACACGATCGTTACGATCACTGATACTCATGGTAATGCTATTTCTTGGTCAAGTGCCGGAGCTCTAGGATTCAGAGGTTCTCGTAAATCTACTCCTTTTGCTGCGCAAATGGCTGCTGAAACAGCTGCTAAAGGTTCAATCGAACACGGACTTAAAACTCTTGAAGTAACTGTTAAAGGACCAGGTTCTGGCCGTGAAGCTGCAATCCGTGCTTTACAAGCTGCCGGACTTGAAGTTACAGCTATCAGAGACGTAACTCCTGTTCCTCATAATGGATGCCGTCCACCAAAACGTCGCCGCGTGTAATTTGTTTGTATAGATTTTGTGTCCCTGTCAATAATGGGTTATGATACAGTTATTTATGAAACGAATGCACCGACTCGTTGCCTGAGCACATACGGGACTAAACAATGGGGAATTTCGGATGGAATCTCATATGATTCTATTCGAGGTTTCGACGTTTTGAAGGAGGGTTTTAAGTAATGATCGAGATTGAAAAACCAAAAATCGAAACGGTTGAAATCAGCGACGATGCCAAATTTGGTAAGTTTGTCGTAGAGCCGCTTGAGCGTGGATATGGTACAACTCTGGGTAACTCCTTACGTCGTATCCTCTTATCCTCACTCCCTGGTGCCGCTGTAACATCGATCCAGATAGATGGTGTACTGCACGAATTCTCGACAATCGAAGGCGTTGTGGAAGATGTTACAACGATAATCTTGCACATTAAAAAGCTTGCATTGAAAATCTACTCTGATGAAGAGAAGACGCTCGAAATTGATGTACAGGGTGAAGGAACTGTCACAGCAGCTGATATTACACACGACAGCGATGTTGAAATCCTTAATCCGGATCTTCATATCGCGACTCTTGGTGAGAATGCGAGTTTCCGAGTTCGCCTTACTGCACAAAGAGGACGTGGGTATACACCTGCTGATTCGAACAAAAGAGACGATCAGCCAATCGGCGTGATTCCGATCGATTCAATCTTTACGCCAGTTTCTCGTTTATCTTATCAGGTAGAAAACACTCGTGTAGGCCAGGTTGCAAACTATGACAAACTTACACTTGATGTTTGGACTGACGGAAGCACTGGACCGAAGGAAGCAATTGCTCTCGGTTCTAAGATTTTAACTGAACACCTTAATATATTCGTTGGTTTAACTGACGAAGCTCAGCATGCTGAAATCATGGTTGAAAAAGAAGAGGATCAAAAGGAAAAAGTTCTTGAAATGACGATTGAGGAACTTGATCTTTCTGTCCGTTCTTACAACTGCTTGAAGCGTGCGGGCATTAACACGGTTCAAGAACTTGCGAACAAGACGGAAGAAGATATGATGAAAGTTCGCAACCTGGGACGCAAATCACTTGAAGAAGTGAAAGCGAAACTAGAAGAACTTGGACTCGGCCTTCGCAAAGACGATTGATCTAGTTTCCATGTGAACTAGGATTTTCGTGTGTTTTTTATTTAGAAACAGCATTCCATTAAAGGAGGGGACATCACATGTCATACAGAAAACTAGGACGTACGAGTTCACAGCGTAAAGCTATGCTTCGTGATCTTACAACAGATTTGATCATCAACGAAAGAATTGAAACAACTGAAACACGTGCGAAAGAACTTCGCTCTGTTGTTGAAAAGATGATCACTCTTGGTAAGCGCGGTGACTTGCATGCTCGTCGTCAAGCTGCTGCATACATTCGCAACGAGGTTGCAAATGAAGAAAATAACCAAGATGCACTTCAAAAATTATTCTCTGACATTGCAACTCGTTACGAGGAGCGCCAAGGCGGATACACACGTATTATGAAGCTTGGTCCTCGCCGTGGTGACGGTGCACCAATGGCAATCATCGAATTGGTTTAATCACATATTTTTGTGTATCTAAAGAAGGGCGGGACAGTTTCTAACTGGATCTATGCCCTTTTTTTAGATACCAGAACTTTTTATTATGAGACAGAAAAGCAGAGCTATAGCTGAGAGGAGGCCAGGCACCCGTGGATCAAAAACAGCTTATATCCGTAAAAGACATCTTATTTCGATACCGCAAAGATGCAGAAAGACCGGCGCTGGACGGTGTGAGTCTGGAGGTATACGAAGGAGAATGGCTTGCTATCGTAGGCCACAACGGTTCAGGGAAGTCGACTTTGGCCAGAGCGCTGAACGGACTGATTTTGCCTGAGGCCGGAGATATTGAAGTCGGCGGCATCAAACTGACTGAAGATACCGTGTGGGATGTGCGAAAAAAAATAGGGATGGTCTTTCAGAATCCCGATAACCAATTTGTCGGAACAACGGTTCGCGATGATGTGGCTTTTGGTTTAGAAAACAATGGTGTTCCGCGCGAAGAAATGATCGAGAGAGTAGATTGGGCTGTCAAACAAGTCAATATGCAGGATTTTCTTGATCAAGAGCCGCACCATCTCTCCGGAGGTCAAAAACAAAGAGTGGCGATCGCAGGGATTATTGCTGCGCGTCCTGATATTATGATTTTGGATGAAGCGACATCCATGCTTGACCCGATCGGGAGAGAAGAAGTCCTTGATACTGTCAGACGCTTAAAAGATCAGGGCATGGCCACCGTCATTTCGATTACACATGACCTGGAAGAAGCCGCAAGGGCGGACAGAATCATTGTAATGAACGGCGGCAGGAAGTATGCAGAAGGCCCGCCTGAAGAGATTTTTAAATTAAATGAAGACTTGGTTCGCATCGGTCTTGATTTGCCTTTCTCATTCCAGCTCAGCCTGCTTTTGAAAGAAAGCGGACTGGCGTTAACGAAAAACCATCTGACTCAGGAAGGGCTGGTGAATGAGCTGTGGACATTAAAATCAAAGATGTAGAACATCGCTATCAAATGAAGACACCGTTTGAACGGCTTGCTCTGTATGATATCAATGCCGTGATAAAAGAGGGCAGCTATGTGGCCGTCATCGGGCATACAGGGTCGGGCAAATCGACGCTCTTACAGCATTTAAACGGTTTGCTGAGACCTACTAAAGGGCAGCTTGAACTCGGCAGCACGATTTTGGCAGCCGGTAAAAAGAATAAAAATCTTAAGACTTTGCGGAAAAAAGTCGGAATCGTTTTCCAATTTCCCGAACATCAGCTGTTTGAGGAGACTGTGCTGAAGGACATCTCATTCGGACCGATGAATTTCGGTGTGAAAAAAGAAGACGCTGAACGAAAGGCGAAAGAGATGCTGGAGCTTGTGGGCCTCCCGGAAGACATTTTGGATCGTTCGCCGTTTGAGCTTAGCGGCGGTCAGATGCGCAGAGTGGCGATTGCGGGCGTTCTCGCGATGGAGCCGGAAGTGCTGGTTTTGGATGAACCGACGGCCGGCCTTGATCCGAGAGGGCGCCAGGGCATTATGGACATGTTCTATGCGCTTCATAAGCGTGGGAACCTGACTACTGTTCTCGTCACCCACAGTATGGAGGATGCCGCCCGCTATGCCGACGAGATGATCGTCATGCATAAAGGAACCATTAAAGCGACGGGAAGTCCGCGCGACTTGTTTGCAAAAGGTGAAGAGATGGCCGAAATGGGTCTGGATCTTCCTGAATCGGTGAAGTTTCAGAGACGGCTTGAGACGGCTCTCGGCGTCAAGTATGAGAAACCCATGCTGACCCTGCAGGATGCCGCCAGCGAAATTAAGGCTTTCTTTCAGGAGGAAAAGGACCAATGATGGACAGCATGATTATCGGAAAGTATGTTCCCGGTTCATCGCTTATTCACCGGTTGGACCCGCGAACAAAACTTGTCAGCATCTTTCTTTTTGTATGTATCGTCTTTTTGGCAAACAACGTGCAGACGTACGCTTTGCTCGGTTTATTTACATTTGGGGTGATCGCCTTAACGCGAGTGCCTTTCAGCTTTTTACTGAAGGGGCTTAAGCCGATTATCTGGATTGTGGCGTTTACGTTTTTACTGCACATCTTCATGACGCATGAAGGGTCTGTCATTTTTCAGCTTGGCTGGTTTAAAGTATATGAGGGCGGACTTATACAGGGGATTTTTATCTCTCTCCGTTTCGTCTATCTCATCTTTATGACGACGCTGCTGACGCTGACGACAACGCCGATTGAAATAACGGATGGAATGGAGCGGCTCTTGAATCCATTTAAAAAGGTGAAGCTGCCCGTACACGAACTCGCGTTAATGATGTCGATTTCGCTGCGCTTTATCCCGACGCTGATGGAAGAGACGGATAAAATCATGAAGGCGCAAATGGCGAGGGGGGCGGATTTTACAAGCGGTCCGGTGAAAGACAGAATCAAAGCTGTTGTTCCGCTGCTTGTTCCGCTGTTTGTCAGCGCCTTTAAACGCGCGGAAGAGCTCGCGGTCGCCATGGAGGCGAGAGGCTACCAGGGCGGTGAGGGGAGAACGAAATACAGAAAGCTTGTCTGGACCGGCAAGGATACCGGAGCTATTCTGCTCATCATCGTATTAGCCGTATTATTGTTTTTCTTAAGAAGTTAGAGGTGCTGCTGAATGAGAATGAAATGTACCATTGCTTATGACGGGCATTTGTTTAACGGATATCAGGTTCAGCCTGGAAAACGGACCGTTCAAAGTGAATTGGAAAAGGCGCTCGCCGTCATCCACAAAACGGACGGCAGGGTGCCTGTCATCTCATCGGGCCGCACTGACAGCGATGTTCATGCTGCCGGGCAGGTCATTCATTTTGATACGCCGCTGTCCATTCCGGCTGAAAAATGGCCGTTTGCGCTCAATGCCCTGCTGCCTGATGATATTGCCGTCAAAACAGCAGAGATTGCGGATGATGGGTTCCATGCACGATTTAGCGCAGTCCAAAAGGAATATCGCTACTTTGTATATACGGAGAAACACCCGGACGTATTTAAACGACATTACGCTTACCATTTTGCATATCAGCTTAATGTGCAGAAAATGAGGGAAGCTTCAAGGCACCTCATCGGGACACATGATTTCACAAGTTTTTGCGCGGCTGATACCGCGGTTCAGGATAAAGTCAGAACAGTTTACGAACTGGATTGGACTGAGACCGGAGACGGCCTGCAAATGCGGATCACCGGAAACGGATTTCTGTATAATATGGTCAGAATCATTGCCGGAACGTTATTGGACACAGGAACTGGAAAATTTTCTCCTGATGATGTAAAAGCAATGCTGGAAGCGAAGGATCGCGAAGCCGCGGGGCGCACCGCACCGGGGCACGGGCTGTATTTATGGAGCGTTTGCTATGACAACTAAACCAGGTGTAACATTTTCTTGACAGAGTCTGCATAAAGTTATAAGATATCATATGGTATGTATTTCAACCCCACGATAAGCCCCGGAACTTATTGTGTTGTGAAATAGAACGTAACAGAAGTTTATTGAAAATGACAGATCATTTAGGAGGGAAATTCAATGCGTACAACACCTATGGCTAACGCAAGTACTATTGAACGCAAGTGGTTAGTTGTTGATGCAGCAGGCAAGACTTTAGGACGTCTTTCTACAGAAGTTGCATCTATCCTTCGCGGAAAACACAAACCGACTTACACACCGCACGTTGATACTGGAGATCATGTGATCATCATCAACGCTGAAAAAATCGAGTTAACTGGTAAAAAGTTAACTGATAAAATCTACTACCGTCACACAATGCACCCAGGCGGTCTGAAATCAAGAACTGCTCTTGAAATGCGTACAAACTACCCTGAGAAAATGCTTGAGCTTGCTATCAAAGGCATGCTTCCAAAAGGTTCTCTAGGTCGTCAAATGTTCAAAAAATTGAACGTATACCGTGGTTCTGAGCATCCACATGAAGCACAAAAACCTGAAGTTTACGAACTTCGCGGTTAATTAAAAAGGAGGTTACCAATTTGGCACAGGTTCAATATTACGGTACTGGCCGTCGTAAAAGTTCTGTAGCGCGTGTGCGCTTAGTTCCAGGAGAAGGTCGTATCGTCGTTAATAATCGTGAAATCAGCGAGCACATTCCATCTCCAGCTCTAATCGAAGATATCAAACAACCATTAACTTTAACTGAAACAGCTGGTACTTATGATGTTTTAGTAAACGTACATGGAGGCGGCTTATCTGGTCAAGCTGGAGCAATCCGTCACGGTATCGCTCGTGCGTTGCTTGAAGCAGATCCAGAATACCGTGCAACACTTAAACGTGCTGGTCTTCTGACTCGTGACTCTCGTATGAAAGAACGTAAAAAATACGGTCTTAAAGGCGCTCGTCGTGCACCTCAGTTCTCAAAACGTTAATCGTTTTGGATTGCAAAAACCACAACTTCTTGGTTGTGGTTTTTTTGTATTTTTTTCTCATATCGAAGAGGTTATCCAATGTTTTTCTAGAATTGTTTTGTTATACTCTATTCATTACCAATAAGGAGCGCAGTTATAATGAATCAGTTAGCCATACATAACAGCAAGGCATGGGATAAAAAAGTCGAAACGGGCAATGAATGGACGGTTGCGGTTGATTCCCATACGATTGGGGAAGCGAAAAAAGGCAATTGGAGCATCAGAATGACCCCCGGGAAAGACGTGCCGGAGGATTGGTTCCCATCCATAGACGGTTTGAAGGTTCTTTGTCTCGCTTCAGGAGGAGGACAGCAAGGCCCGATGCTGGCTGCTGCAGGAGCTGATGTCACCGTCTTTGACAATTCGGAAAAGCAGCTTGCGCAAGACAGAATGGTTGCCGAACGGGATAACCTTACACTTCGGACTGTTAAAGGCAGCATGAATGATCTGAGCTGTTTTGATGATGAGTCATTTGATTTTATCGTGCATCCGGTATCGAATTGCTTTGTTGATTCAGTTCTTCCGGTATGGAAAGAAGCCTATCGCGTATTAAAAAAGGGCGGATCGTTAGTCTCCGGTTTTGTAAATCCCGTCGTGTTCTTATTTGATATGGATTTAGAGCAGGAGGGCGTCCTAAAAGTAAAGTATTCCATTCCGTTTTCGGATGAAAAAGATCTGAGCAAGAAAAAAGTACAGGAACTCATGGAGAATCATGAAGCATTTGAATTCGGCCATACGTTAGAGGATCAAATTAAAGGCCAGATTGACGCAGGCTTCATGGTTGCGGGCTTTTATGAGGACAAGGGCGGCCTCGTTCTGGATGAATACATTAATACATACTCCGTAACAAGAAGCATCAAAATATAAAAACAGCATCCCGTCATAGGTGCTGTTTTTTTGCAGCTTTTTACTGCAGGCGGCTGATCACATTAGCTGAAACCGGTTCTATTCCAATTTCTCTGGCCCAAACCGATAGTTGTCCCATATGGTGAATCTCATGCGCAAGGATGTGGCGGAGAATATCATCTTTATGAAAGGTTTGGTCCATCCAGCCTGGCTTAACAAGGTCCGTTCCTTTGCCGGAGACCGCTTGAATGACATCCTCCCGATACTGTTCAGAGAGCTTCCTGAGACCCTGTATGCTGGCATCATCAGACTCAGCGGGCAAAACATCAGCTTTACCTAAAATGGCACGAGCCCAGCTGATTTCGACATCAATGATATGAAATAAAGTCCGCAAGATGCTCTCCATTCCGCCCGTCCGGGATTTCGTCAGTTCCTCTCGGCTCAGCTTTTCACATATCGCAAACCACTCATCACGCACCGTCCAATTGTATTGAAACAGCTTTTTCATCACGTCACCTCTGCTCTTTATTCTCCCAGTTAACATGAAACCCCTTCATTTGGGAGGATTTCCACTATCAACAAAGCATGCTTTTTCCTTATTCCTTTCAAAATAACAGTAAAAAGGAGAGTGAAATGGCAATGGCAGAGGTTTTATCTTTTTCAGACGTGAAACGGCAGAAGGATTATGAGCTTGAGAAAAACTTACTCAAGGAGCTGTCACTGACGCAAATCATTCAATCCGTAAAAGCGTGTCTCACCCCCTTATTTCCCTTTTTTCAGGACGAAAACGGCATTCTCAGTGAAGGGTGCATAGACTTTGCAATCGAAGCGTATTTATTAGGCGGCCGGTTCGGCGTTTTTGGCTATTATGGTGAGTCCTTGCAGAGGGCAAACGCGCGTTCGGCTGAAGAAGAGGAAGAACTGACAGTCGATTTTTTTGAATATCTTTGCAATTGGACGCATGAGCAATATTCTTCCGTAGAACAAAAAGAAATCTATGAAGCGTCCTGCCGGTTTATCAACAGCTGGTGGACGGAAGGATTCCTGCAAAGAGAAAAACAATGTAAGCTCCGCATGAGGTAATCATAATTTCTTCCCTTGTCCCATACTTATTAATAACGGGGACAAGCGGGAGGGAAAAGTATGAGAAAAAAACTGAAATGGCTCGGTTTTTTACTTGGCTTTATCATATTATTGTGTTTATTCCGGTTTCAATTTCATAATGATGATTCCTGGCGGCCGTGGAGCCTGCCGCTGAGCGGGAAAATCATCTATCTCGATCCGGGACACGGCGGACCGGACGGCGGCGCCACGGGAGGCAGTCATCTTGAAAAAGATATTACTCTTGAGGTGGCCTCCAGGGTGAGAGACTATTTACAGGAGCAAGGGGCTTTGGTCATCATGACGCGAGAAACGGATACCGACTTGGCGCCTGAAGGGACGAAAGGCTACAGCAGACGCAAAGCGGAAGACCTTAGAAAGCGTGTGGAACTCATCAACCGTTCAGAGGCGGAGCTTTATATCAGCATTCATCTGAACGCCATACCGTCACCGAGATGGAGCGGCGCCCAAAGTTTTTACTATGGAAAATACGAAGAGAATGAAAAAGTGGCAAAGTATATACAAGATGAACTGAGAATTAACCTGGAGAATACGACGAGAAAGGCGAAACGGATACACGGCATATACTTAATGCAGAATGTAACCAAACCGGGCGCGCTGGTGGAGATCGGATTTTTATCCAATCCGGCAGAAGCGAAAAGGCTCGGCCAGCCAAAATATCAGGATATCATCGCTTCTTCCGTGTATAAGGGCGTATTGAGATACTTCACAGAGAAAGGAGACCCTCCAGAGTAAGGAGGGTTTTTCGCCGATTCTATAATTAATATATGGTATAATATCACTTGTAAACGAATACACAAAGGGTGAGGGTTCGATGATAAGAGAAGATGAAGTTAGAAATATAATCGGAAAAATGCGCGAACCTTTTCTTCATAGACCGCTGGGAGAATTGGATGCCGTTAAGGAAGTAAAGATCAAGCCGGAAAAACGGCATGTCAGTGTGAAAATTGCATTGGCAAAAACGGGGACGGCTGAGCAAATGAGCATTCAGCAAGAAATGGTATCTGTTCTGAAAGAAGCAGGAGCGGAAACTGTCGGTCTTCGGTTTGAAGAGCTGCCGGAAGAGACATTGGCGAAATTCAGCCAGCCGGCGTCTGAAAGTGAAACCTTACTGAATAGGAAACATCTGCCGGTCTTTCTGGCAGTGGCAAGCGGAAAAGGCGGGGTCGGCAAATCAACGGTTTCCGTCAATCTGGCCATTTCTCTTGCTCGGCTCGGCAAAAAAGTCGGTCTGATCGATGCGGATATATACGGATTCAGCGTGCCTGACATGATGGGTATTACAGTTCGTCCGACAGTAGAAGGAGAAAAACTGCTTCCTGTCGAAAGATTTGGAGTAAAGGTCATGTCTATGGGCTTTTTCGTCGAAGAAAACGCTCCAGTTGTTTGGAGAGGGCCTATGCTCGGTAAGATGCTGAACAATTTCTTCCATGAGGTTGACTGGGGAGAGGTTGACTATATCGTTCTCGATCTGCCGCCGGGTACGGGTGATGTTGCGCTCGATGTACACACGATGCTTCCGAGCTGCAAAGAGATTATCGTATCAACGCCGCACCCTACGGCTGCATTTGTAGCGGCGAGAGCGGGTTCTATGGCGATTAAGACAGATCATGAAGTTGTAGGGGTCATTGAAAATATGGCTTACTATGAAAGTGCAAAAACCGGCGAGAAAGAATATGTGTTCGGCCAAGGCGGAGGGGATAAGCTTGCAGAGGAATTGCAGGTGCCGCTGCTTGGCAGAATTCCTTTAAAACAGCCTGATTGGGACAAAGACCAGTTTGCGCCTTCTGTTTATGACAGAAGCCATCCGATCGGAGAAATTTATATGGGGATCGCCCAAAAAGTCACTGAAAAAACAGCTGAATAAAAAAGGGGCCGGGATCAATACGGCCCGGCCTTTTATTAGCTTTCTTTTTCTGAGCTTGAAGCCGCTTTTTTCAGTTCATCCTCAAATTGCTTTTTGAAAAGCGGGCTGGAAAGTGTCTCTGTAATCACATCTTCTAAGTAACTGCGGAATTTTTGGCTTTTCACCAGCTCGTAGTATTTTTTATCCATGCCGGGGTCCTGCATGATCTGCATAAAACTTTTCTGATAATCAGGGTCTTTCATCAGTTTTTTTATGATTTTTTCGTGCTCGGGCTGAAGTGTCTTTGCAAAGCTCTCGGCGAACTTTGAGTCTTCAAAGATGGTTTTCCAGAACTCCGCCCCTTTTTTAGAGGTGAGGGTTTTCTCTATTGTGCCTTTAATGGCATTCTGATCAATCACCAATGCCTCATTCATCGCATCGTCATTTAATATTTCCTTAATTGCTTTTTTTCCATCATCTGTTTTTAATATATCGACAACCATTTTTTTAGTCTGGTCATAATCCATATCCGCTGCTTGGTCTTTTGGAGCGCAAGCTGTTACAGATAATACAACAAAACAGCTTATCAATAGCGTTTTGGCTTTTGACATGCGTAAGCTCCTTCCTTACTTGTTCTTACTTTTAATATGATTCACCGGAATGGATTTATACATAACAAAATATCGCTGAACGCGATTGTCAGGGGGATGAATAAGAGATGAAAAGCCGCGGGCTTGTTCGATTTTTCTTTTCGATTTTAGCTGTGGGCGCTCTTATTACAAGCGTCGTGGGATTTGCACTGAAGTGGGGGGAGTACAAGGGGTTCTTTCTGAATTTTGAGGCCGGTCAGATTTTCTCCGTTCTGATCTGGTTTATCGGAGTAGGCATGATCTTCAGTGTGATCAGTCAAATGGGATTTTTCGTATTTTTGACAGTGCACCGTTTTGCCCTTGAAATCCTCAGATCAAGCTCGCTTTGGAATCTGCTTCAGCTGTTTATCATTCTGTTTGTTGCTTTTGATTTAATGTATGTGAGATTTTTGTTTTTTGGTGAGCGGGATGACTCGATTGCAGGGTTTGTCTGGCTTCCGCTTGCTCTTCTTGCTGTCGGCCTGTTGACGGCGTATATAAAACAAAAGCAGTCCTCAAAAAATACGTTCGTTTCATCATTATTTTTAATGGTCGTTATTACAGCGCTTGAATGGGTTCCTGCGTTAAGGGTGAATAATGAGGACTGGCTTTATTTGATGCTGATTCCGCTGATGGGCTGCAACGCATTTCAGCTTCTAATGCTGCCGAAGTTTGCCCAGAGGTAGCCTATTTCACTTCTGATGACTTGACATCAGTATTTGCGATCAGATCACCGACAGTCACGTTTTTAAGACCCTTTTGCTTTAAATTGTGAATGATGGCGGGGAGCGCTTCTTCCGTTTGCGTTGCTGAATCAGAAGCGTGCAGCAGAACAATGTCGCCGCCTTTTATATGACTGTTTACATTTTCAATGATCTTATCAGGGCCGGGATTTCTCCAATCCTGTGAGTTAATGCTGTAATGAACCACTGAATAGTGGTACTGCTGTGCAATGGTAAGAACCTTTTTATTAAATTGTCCGGTCGGCGGGCGGAGTAAATGAACATTCTTCACACCCATTTTCTTAAATGCTGTCTGGGCTCTAAGGATGTCCTTCTTGATGTCTTGATCCTCTAGACTGGTATAGTTCTTATACGCATAGCCCATGCTTCCGATTTGATGCCCGTCTTTAATCATACGTTCGACTGTGTCCGGGTGCCGTTCCGCCCAAGAAGCTGACAGAAAAAAAGTGGCGTTTTTAATGCCGTTTGCCTTTAGCGCGTTCAGAATCGGAACCGCCTTTTCATCGCCCCAGCTGATATCGAATGTTAATGCCACTTCGTCTAATTTCGTCTCCCCTTTAGAAATCGCTTTTGGACCGTTATCAGTTAAAAATACAGGAAGGGGGACAGCTCTCTGTATATAAAAAAAGCTGGCTGCTGCAAATGCGGCAATAATAATAATAAGCAGCTGTTTTATCCTTTTGATGTGCCACACGTAGAAGTGGTTCACTGATGACGCCTCCTTATCTTGTCCATGCTTGATTACATCGTATGCCGCAGCGGAGATGAATATAACGAATTATAGTTTTAAAAAAAGATGAAAAAAACACTTGCTATATTTAGCGGGTGCATGGTATATTATTAAACGTCGCTGATGAACAGCAGACAAAACAAAAAGCTTAGAAAACGACTTGAAAAAAGTTGTTGACATAAAAGAAGCTGAGTGGTAAGATAATAAAGCTGCTTCAACAAGCAGTAATGATCTTTGAAAACTAAACAAGACAAAACGTACCTGTTAATTCAAAGTTTTAAATAAATCGCACAGTGATGTGCGTAGTCAGTCAAACTACTTTATCGGAGAGTTTGATCCTGGCTCAGGACGAACGCTGGCGGCGTGCCTAATACATGCAAGTCGAGCGGACAGATGGGAGCTTGCTCCCTGATGTTAGCGGCGGACGGGTGAGTAACACGTGGGTAACCTGCCTGTAAGACTGGGATAACTCCGGGAAACCGGGGCTAATACCGGATGGTTGTTTGAACCGCATGGTTCAGACATAAAAGGTGGCTTCGGCTACCACTTACAGATGGACCCGCGGCGCATTAGCTAGTTGGTGAGGTAACGGCTCACCAAGGCGACGATGCGTAGCCGACCTGAGAGGGTGATCGGCCACACTGGGACTGAGACACGGCCCAGACTCCTACGGGAGGCAGCAGTAGGGAATCTTCCGCAATGGACGAAAGTCTGACGGAGCAACGCCGCGTGAGTGATGAAGGTTTTCGGATCGTAAAGCTCTGTTGTTAGGGAAGAACAAGTGCCGTTCAAATAGGGCGGCACCTTGACGGTACCTAACCAGAAAGCCACGGCTAACTACGTGCCAGCAGCCGCGGTAATACGTAGGTGGCAAGCGTTGTCCGGAATTATTGGGCGTAAAGGGCTCGCAGGCGGTTTCTTAAGTCTGATGTGAAAGCCCCCGGCTCAACCGGGGAGGGTCATTGGAAACTGGGGAACTTGAGTGCAGAAGAGGAGAGTGGAATTCCACGTGTAGCGGTGAAATGCGTAGAGATGTGGAGGAACACCAGTGGCGAAGGCGACTCTCTGGTCTGTAACTGACGCTGAGGAGCGAAAGCGTGGGGAGCGAACAGGATTAGATACCCTGGTAGTCCACGCCGTAAACGATGAGTGCTAAGTGTTAGGGGGTTTCCGCCCCTTAGTGCTGCAGCTAACGCATTAAGCACTCCGCCTGGGGAGTACGGTCGCAAGACTGAAACTCAAAGGAATTGACGGGGGCCCGCACAAGCGGTGGAGCATGTGGTTTAATTCGAAGCAACGCGAAGAACCTTACCAGGTCTTGACATCCTCTGACAATCCTAGAGATAGGACGTCCCCTTCGGGGGCAGAGTGACAGGTGGTGCATGGTTGTCGTCAGCTCGTGTCGTGAGATGTTGGGTTAAGTCCCGCAACGAGCGCAACCCTTGATCTTAGTTGCCAGCATTCAGTTGGGCACTCTAAGGTGACTGCCGGTGACAAACCGGAGGAAGGTGGGGATGACGTCAAATCATCATGCCCCTTATGACCTGGGCTACACACGTGCTACAATGGACAGAACAAAGGGCAGCGAAACCGCGAGGTTAAGCCAATCCCACAAATCTGTTCTCAGTTCGGATCGCAGTCTGCAACTCGACTGCGTGAAGCTGGAATCGCTAGTAATCGCGGATCAGCATGCCGCGGTGAATACGTTCCCGGGCCTTGTACACACCGCCCGTCACACCACGAGAGTTTGTAACACCCGAAGTCGGTGAGGTAACCTTTATGGAGCCAGCCGCCGAAGGTGGGACAGATGATTGGGGTGAAGTCGTAACAAGGTAGCCGTATCGGAAGGTGCGGCTGGATCACCTCCTTTCTAAGGATTTTAACGGAATATAAGACCTTGGGTCTTATAAACAGAACGTTCCCTGTCTTGTTTAGTTTTGAAGGATCATTCGATTCTTCGAGATAATGTTCTTTGAAAACTAGATAACAGAAGTAATTCACATTCAATTGTAATGCAAGAAATCACGTAGTGATTCTTTTTAACGGTTAAGTTAGAAAGGGCGCACGGTGGATGCCTTGGCACTAGGAGCCGATGAAGGACGGGACGAACACCGATATGCTTCGGGGAGCTGTAAGCAAGCTTTGATCCGGAGATTTCCGAATGGGGAAACCCACCACTCGTAATGGAGTGGTATCCATATCTGAATACATAGGATATGAGAAGGCAGACCCGGGGAACTGAAACATCTAAGTACCCGGAGGAAGAGAAAGCAAATGCGATTCCCTGAGTAGCGGCGAGCGAAACGGGATCAGCCCAAACCAAGAGGCTTGCCTCTTGGGGTTGTAGGACACTCTGTACGGAGTTACAAAAGAACGAGGTAGATGAAGAGGTCTGGAAAGGCCCGCCATAGGAGGTAACAGCCCTGTAGTCAAAACTTCGTTCTCTCCAGAGTGGATCCTGAGTACGGCGGAACACGTGAAATTCCGTCGGAATCCGGGAGGACCATCTCCCAAGGCTAAATACTCCCTAGTGACCGATAGTGAACCAGTACCGTGAGGGAAAGGTGAAAAGCACCCCGGAAGGGGAGTGAAATAGATCCTGAAACCGTGTGCCTACAAGTAGTCAGAGCCCGTTAACGGGTGATGGCGTGCCTTTTGTAGAATGAACCGGCGAGTTACGATCCCGTGCAAGGTTAAGCAGAAGATGCGGAGCCGCAGCGAAAGCGAGTCTGAATAGGGCGCATGAGTACGTGGTCGTAGACCCGAAACCAGGTGATCTACCCATGTCCAGGGTGAAGTTCAGGTAACACTGAATGGAGGCCCGAACCCACGCACGTTGAAAAGTGCGGGGATGAGGTGTGGGTAGGGGTGAAATGCCAATCGAACCTGGAGATAGCTGGTTCTCTCCGAAATAGCTTTAGGGCTAGCCTCAAGGTAAGAGTCTCGGAGGTAGAGCACTGATTGGACTAGGGGCCCCTACCGGGTTACCGAATTCAGTCAAACTCCGAATGCCGATGACTTATCCTTGGGAGTCAGACTGCGAGTGATAAGATCCGTAGTCGAAAGGGAAACAGCCCAGACCGCCAGCTAAGGTCCCAAAGTATACGTTAAGTGGAAAAGGATGTGGAGTTGCTTAGACAACCAGGATGTTGGCTTAGAAGCAGCCACCATTTAAAGAGTGCGTAATAGCTCACTGGTCGAGTGACTCTGCGCCGAAAATGTACCGGGGCTAAACGTATCACCGAAGCTGCGGACTGTTCTTCGAACAGTGGTAGGAGAGCGTTCTAAGGGCTGTGAAGCAAGACCGGAAGGACTTGTGGAGCGCTTAGAAGTGAGAATGCCGGTATGAGTAGCGAAAGACGGGTGAGAATCCCGTCCACCGAATGCCTAAGGTTTCCTGAGGAAGGCTCGTCCGCTCAGGGTTAGTCGGGACCTAAGCCGAGGCCGAAAGGCGTAGGCGATGGATAACAGGTTGATATTCCTGTACCACCTCCTCACCATTTGAGCAATGGGGGGACGCAGGAGGATAGGGTAAGCGCGGTATTGGATATCCGCGTCCAAGCAGTTAGGCTGGGAAATAGGCAAATCCGTTTCCCGTGAAGGCTGAGCTGTGATGGCGAGCGAATTATAGTAGCGAAGTTCCTGATTCCACACTGCCAAGAAAAGCCTCTAGCGAGGTGAGAGGTGCCCGTACCGCAAACCGACACAGGTAGGCGAGGAGAGAATCCTAAGGTGATCGAGAGAACTCTCGTTAAGGAACTCGGCAAAATGACCCCGTAACTTCGGGAGAAGGGGTGCTCTGTTAGGGTGCAAGCCCGAGAGAGCCGCAGTGAATAGGCCCAGGCGACTGTTTAGCAAAAACACAGGTCTCTGCGAAGCCGTAAGGCGAAGTATAGGGGCTGACGCCTGCCCGGTGCTGGAAGGTTAAGAGGAGCGCTTAGCGTAAGCGAAGGTGCGAATTGAAGCCCCAGTAAACGGCGGCCGTAACTATAACGGTCCTAAGGTAGCGAAATTCCTTGTCGGGTAAGTTCCGACCCGCACGAAAGGCGCAACGATCTGGGCACTGTCTCAACGAGAGACTCGGTGAAATTATAGTACCTGTGAAGATGCAGGTTACCCGCGACAGGACGGAAAGACCCCGTGGAGCTTTACTGCAGCCTGATATTGAATGTTGGTACAGCTTGTACAGGATAGGTAGGAGCCTTGGAAACCGGAGCGCCAGCTTCGGTGGAGGCATCGGTGGGATACTACCCTGGCTGTATTGACCTTCTAACCCGCCGCCCTTATCGGGCGGGGAGACAGTGTCAGGTGGGCAGTTTGACTGGGGCGGTCGCCTCCTAAAAGGTAACGGAGGCGCCCAAAGGTTCCCTCAGAATGGTTGGAAATCATTCGCAGAGTGTAAAGGCACAAGGGAGCTTGACTGCGAGACCTACAAGTCGAGCAGGGACGAAAGTCGGGCTTAGTGATCCGGTGGTTCCGCATGGAAGGGCCATCGCTCAACGGATAAAAGCTACCCCGGGGATAACAGGCTTATCTCCCCCAAGAGTCCACATCGACGGGGAGGTTTGGCACCTCGATGTCGGCTCATCGCATCCTGGGGCTGTAGTCGGTCCCAAGGGTTGGGCTGTTCGCCCATTAAAGCGGTACGCGAGCTGGGTTCAGAACGTCGTGAGACAGTTCGGTCCCTATCCGTCGCGGGCGCAGGAAATTTGAGAGGAGCTGTCCTTAGTACGAGAGGACCGGGATGGACGCACCGCTGGTGTACCAGTTGTTCTGCCAAGGGCATCGCTGGGTAGCTATGTGCGGACGGGATAAGTGCTGAAAGCATCTAAGCATGAAGCCCCCCTCAAGATGAGATTTCCCATTCCGCAAGGAAGTAAGATCCCTGAAAGATGATCAGGTTGATAGGTCTGAGGTGGAAGTGTGGCGACACATGGAGCTGACAGATACTAATCGATCGAGGACTTAACCATTTTTGAATGTATGCTTACTGTTATCTAGTTTTGAGAGAACACTCTCAATGGTTTGGTGGCGATAGCGAAGAGGTCACACCCGTTCCCATGCCGAACACGGAAGTTAAGCTCTTCAGCGCCGATGGTAGTCGGGGGTTTCCCCCTGTGAGAGTAGGACGCCGCCAAGCTTTTTGTTTTATCTACCATGTTTTTGTTTATGAAGCTTATAATATTCCGCAGTAGCTCAGTGGTAGAGCTATCGGCTGTTAACCGATCGGTCGTAGGTTCGAGTCCTACCTGCGGAGCCATTGCTTCCATAGCTCAGCAGGTAGAGCACTTCCATGGTAAGGAAGAGGTCAGCGGTTCGAGCCCGCTTGGAAGCTTATCTAAATACGTTGATCTGAAGCAGTTTCCGCGCGTTATGAAACTGTTATTTTTGTATTTAAATAGGCAAAGACCCTGTTACTGCTCTCCGCAGAAATTAAGGTGAAAATATAACAGCAGCCTTCTTAGGAAGTCTGCTTTCTTCATTTTCAAAGAGATATGGCTCCCGTGATATAAATAGCATAATTAGGTTAACTTAATTGTATGTATAATAGATCTAAGTAGTTTAATTTCTTGAATGGCCAAGTTCTGACCCAGAGAACGAAGTTTTCTTTTTTGCAGCCTTAGGTTAGTACAGATTTAGATTATTATTAAATTGTTAAACGGTATTGACTTTTATCAAAACCCTGATATAATTACTTTTGTCATAATGCACTGTATGAATTTCCGGATATGCTTTTGCTTTAGATTAAGCAGAGAGCTACACCGGTTGGAGCATAACTGAGTTTTCCTTTTTCTGATGCTGTTGTTTTTATTTTGAACAGTTCATTATTTATTTCTTGCGGAAGTAGTTCAGTGGTAGAACATCACCTTGCCAAGGTGGGGGTCGCGGGTTCGAATCCCGTCTTCCGCTCCATTTATTTTTGCGCCCGTAGCTCAATTGGATAGAGCGTTTGACTACGGATCAAAAGGTTAGGGGTTCGACTCCTCTCGGGCGCGCCATAATGCACTTGAAAATCGGGAAGTAGCTCAGCTTGGTAGAGCACATGGTTTGGGACCATGGGGTCGCAGGTTCGAATCCTGTCTTCCCGACCATTCTCAAACTTTAAGATAATGTACTGATTATATTTTTTCTCTTTATTTCAAAAAACACTTGATTTATAGAGAGATAGCATGGTATATTATTAAACGTCGCTGATGAACAGCAGACAAAACAAAAAGCTTCGAAAACGACTTGAAAAAAGTTGTTGACATAAAAGAAGCTGAGTGGTAAGATAATAAAGCTGCTTCAACAAGCGGTGATGATCTTTGAAAACTAAACAAGACAAAACGTACCTGTTAATTCAAAGTTTTAAATAAATCGTACAGCGATGTGCGTAGTCAGTCAAACTAAGGTCTGCACGATGCAGATCACACAGACGTTACTGCAGGATGCAGTGAACTTAGTCTGTGATCCATTTATCGGAGAGTTTGATCCTGGCTCAGGACGAACGCTGGCGGCGTGCCTAATACATGCAAGTCGAGCGGACAGATGGGAGCTTGCTCCCTGATGTTAGCGGCGGACGGGTGAGTAACACGTGGGTAACCTGCCTGTAAGACTGGGATAACTCCGGGAAACCGGGGCTAATACCGGATGGTTGTTTGAACCGCATGGTTCAGACATAAAAGGTGGCTTCGGCTACCACTTACAGATGGACCCGCGGCGCATTAGCTAGTTGGTGAGGTAACGGCTCACCAAGGCGACGATGCGTAGCCGACCTGAGAGGGTGATCGGCCACACTGGGACTGAGACACGGCCCAGACTCCTACGGGAGGCAGCAGTAGGGAATCTTCCGCAATGGACGAAAGTCTGACGGAGCAACGCCGCGTGAGTGATGAAGGTTTTCGGATCGTAAAGCTCTGTTGTTAGGGAAGAACAAGTGCCGTTCAAATAGGGCGGCACCTTGACGGTACCTAACCAGAAAGCCACGGCTAACTACGTGCCAGCAGCCGCGGTAATACGTAGGTGGCAAGCGTTGTCCGGAATTATTGGGCGTAAAGGGCTCGCAGGCGGTTTCTTAAGTCTGATGTGAAAGCCCCCGGCTCAACCGGGGAGGGTCATTGGAAACTGGGGAACTTGAGTGCAGAAGAGGAGAGTGGAATTCCACGTGTAGCGGTGAAATGCGTAGAGATGTGGAGGAACACCAGTGGCGAAGGCGACTCTCTGGTCTGTAACTGACGCTGAGGAGCGAAAGCGTGGGGAGCGAACAGGATTAGATACCCTGGTAGTCCACGCCGTAAACGATGAGTGCTAAGTGTTAGGGGGTTTCCGCCCCTTAGTGCTGCAGCTAACGCATTAAGCACTCCGCCTGGGGAGTACGGTCGCAAGACTGAAACTCAAAGGAATTGACGGGGGCCCGCACAAGCGGTGGAGCATGTGGTTTAATTCGAAGCAACGCGAAGAACCTTACCAGGTCTTGACATCCTCTGACAATCCTAGAGATAGGACGTCCCCTTCGGGGGCAGAGTGACAGGTGGTGCATGGTTGTCGTCAGCTCGTGTCGTGAGATGTTGGGTTAAGTCCCGCAACGAGCGCAACCCTTGATCTTAGTTGCCAGCATTCAGTTGGGCACTCTAAGGTGACTGCCGGTGACAAACCGGAGGAAGGTGGGGATGACGTCAAATCATCATGCCCCTTATGACCTGGGCTACACACGTGCTACAATGGACAGAACAAAGGGCAGCGAAACCGCGAGGTTAAGCCAATCCCACAAATCTGTTCTCAGTTCGGATCGCAGTCTGCAACTCGACTGCGTGAAGCTGGAATCGCTAGTAATCGCGGATCAGCATGCCGCGGTGAATACGTTCCCGGGCCTTGTACACACCGCCCGTCACACCACGAGAGTTTGTAACACCCGAAGTCGGTGAGGTAACCTTTATGGAGCCAGCCGCCGAAGGTGGGACAGATGATTGGGGTGAAGTCGTAACAAGGTAGCCGTATCGGAAGGTGCGGCTGGATCACCTCCTTTCTAAGGATTTTAACGGAATATAAGACCTTGGGTCTTATAAACAGAACGTTCCCTGTCTTGTTTAGTTTTGAAGGATCATTCGATTCTTCGAGATAATGTTCTTTGAAAACTAGATAACAGAAGTAATTCACATTCAATTGTAATGCAAGAAATCACGTAGTGATTCTTTTTAACGGTTAAGTTAGAAAGGGCGCACGGTGGATGCCTTGGCACTAGGAGCCGATGAAGGACGGGACGAACACCGATATGCTTCGGGGAGCTGTAAGCAAGCTTTGATCCGGAGATTTCCGAATGGGGAAACCCACCACTCGTAATGGAGTGGTATCCATATCTGAATACATAGGATATGAGAAGGCAGACCCGGGGAACTGAAACATCTAAGTACCCGGAGGAAGAGAAAGCAAATGCGATTCCCTGAGTAGCGGCGAGCGAAACGGGATCAGCCCAAACCAAGAGGCTTGCCTCTTGGGGTTGTAGGACACTCTGTACGGAGTTACAAAAGAACGAGGTAGATGAAGAGGTCTGGAAAGGCCCGCCATAGGAGGTAACAGCCCTGTAGTCAAAACTTCGTTCTCTCCAGAGTGGATCCTGAGTACGGCGGAACACGTGAAATTCCGTCGGAATCCGGGAGGACCATCTCCCAAGGCTAAATACTCCCTAGTGACCGATAGTGAACCAGTACCGTGAGGGAAAGGTGAAAAGCACCCCGGAAGGGGAGTGAAATAGATCCTGAAACCGTGTGCCTACAAGTAGTCAGAGCCCGTTAACGGGTGATGGCGTGCCTTTTGTAGAATGAACCGGCGAGTTACGATCCCGTGCAAGGTTAAGCAGAAGATGCGGAGCCGCAGCGAAAGCGAGTCTGAATAGGGCGCATGAGTACGTGGTCGTAGACCCGAAACCAGGTGATCTACCCATGTCCAGGGTGAAGTTCAGGTAACACTGAATGGAGGCCCGAACCCACGCACGTTGAAAAGTGCGGGGATGAGGTGTGGGTAGGGGTGAAATGCCAATCGAACCTGGAGATAGCTGGTTCTCTCCGAAATAGCTTTAGGGCTAGCCTCAAGGTAAGAGTCTCGGAGGTAGAGCACTGATTGGACTAGGGGCCCCTACCGGGTTACCGAATTCAGTCAAACTCCGAATGCCGATGACTTATCCTTGGGAGTCAGACTGCGAGTGATAAGATCCGTAGTCGAAAGGGAAACAGCCCAGACCGCCAGCTAAGGTCCCAAAGTATACGTTAAGTGGAAAAGGATGTGGAGTTGCTTAGACAACCAGGATGTTGGCTTAGAAGCAGCCACCATTTAAAGAGTGCGTAATAGCTCACTGGTCGAGTGACTCTGCGCCGAAAATGTACCGGGGCTAAACGTATCACCGAAGCTGCGGACTGTTCTTCGAACAGTGGTAGGAGAGCGTTCTAAGGGCTGTGAAGCAAGACCGGAAGGACTTGTGGAGCGCTTAGAAGTGAGAATGCCGGTATGAGTAGCGAAAGACGGGTGAGAATCCCGTCCACCGAATGCCTAAGGTTTCCTGAGGAAGGCTCGTCCGCTCAGGGTTAGTCGGGACCTAAGCCGAGGCCGAAAGGCGTAGGCGATGGATAACAGGTTGATATTCCTGTACCACCTCCTCACCATTTGAGCAATGGGGGGACGCAGGAGGATAGGGTAAGCGCGGTATTGGATATCCGCGTCCAAGCAGTTAGGCTGGGAAATAGGCAAATCCGTTTCCCGTGAAGGCTGAGCTGTGATGGCGAGCGAATTATAGTAGCGAAGTTCCTGATTCCACACTGCCAAGAAAAGCCTCTAGCGAGGTGAGAGGTGCCCGTACCGCAAACCGACACAGGTAGGCGAGGAGAGAATCCTAAGGTGATCGAGAGAACTCTCGTTAAGGAACTCGGCAAAATGACCCCGTAACTTCGGGAGAAGGGGTGCTCTGTTAGGGTGCAAGCCCGAGAGAGCCGCAGTGAATAGGCCCAGGCGACTGTTTAGCAAAAACACAGGTCTCTGCGAAGCCGTAAGGCGAAGTATAGGGGCTGACGCCTGCCCGGTGCTGGAAGGTTAAGAGGAGCGCTTAGCGTAAGCGAAGGTGCGAATTGAAGCCCCAGTAAACGGCGGCCGTAACTATAACGGTCCTAAGGTAGCGAAATTCCTTGTCGGGTAAGTTCCGACCCGCACGAAAGGCGCAACGATCTGGGCACTGTCTCAACGAGAGACTCGGTGAAATTATAGTACCTGTGAAGATGCAGGTTACCCGCGACAGGACGGAAAGACCCCGTGGAGCTTTACTGCAGCCTGATATTGAATGTTGGTACAGCTTGTACAGGATAGGTAGGAGCCTTGGAAACCGGAGCGCCAGCTTCGGTGGAGGCATCGGTGGGATACTACCCTGGCTGTATTGACCTTCTAACCCGCCGCCCTTATCGGGCGGGGAGACAGTGTCAGGTGGGCAGTTTGACTGGGGCGGTCGCCTCCTAAAAGGTAACGGAGGCGCCCAAAGGTTCCCTCAGAATGGTTGGAAATCATTCGCAGAGTGTAAAGGCACAAGGGAGCTTGACTGCGAGACCTACAAGTCGAGCAGGGACGAAAGTCGGGCTTAGTGATCCGGTGGTTCCGCATGGAAGGGCCATCGCTCAACGGATAAAAGCTACCCCGGGGATAACAGGCTTATCTCCCCCAAGAGTCCACATCGACGGGGAGGTTTGGCACCTCGATGTCGGCTCATCGCATCCTGGGGCTGTAGTCGGTCCCAAGGGTTGGGCTGTTCGCCCATTAAAGCGGTACGCGAGCTGGGTTCAGAACGTCGTGAGACAGTTCGGTCCCTATCCGTCGCGGGCGCAGGAAATTTGAGAGGAGCTGTCCTTAGTACGAGAGGACCGGGATGGACGCACCGCTGGTGTACCAGTTGTTCTGCCAAGGGCATCGCTGGGTAGCTATGTGCGGACGGGATAAGTGCTGAAAGCATCTAAGCATGAAGCCCCCCTCAAGATGAGATTTCCCATTCCGCAAGGAAGTAAGATCCCTGAAAGATGATCAGGTTGATAGGTCTGAGGTGGAAGTGTGGCGACACATGGAGCTGACAGATACTAATCGATCGAGGACTTAACCATTTTTGAATGTATGCTTACTGTTATCTAGTTTTGAGAGAACACTCTCAATGGTTTGGTGGCGATAGCGAAGAGGTCACACCCGTTCCCATGCCGAACACGGAAGTTAAGCTCTTCAGCGCCGATGGTAGTCGGGGGTTTCCCCCTGTGAGAGTAGGACGCCGCCAAGCGATCTTGACCCAGTTCATCATGAACTGGGTTTTTTATATGAAAGATGTGTATATATAAAGCTAATGCCTTTCCAAGGCATTAGCTTTTTTGTTTATATTGATTTTGTTTTGCTGGTGTGATTTTGAAGACTGTTTGATTTTATTGTCTCGAGCATTTTTAAACTGAACACAATCAGCAGCATAAGAAGCATCAGTGCAGTAAACAGCCAGAATGCAGTTTGGGCAGGATATTCATCTAAGCTCCAGCCGACGGCGATCGGAAGGAGTGAACCTCCTAGTCCATTTGAGGCGAGCAGAATACTGGTGGTCGTTTCTGTCTTTCCGGGGTAAAAATGATTGGTGATGATCAGGGTAATTGCAAACATGCCGGCCATGAACAATCCTAAGAAGAAACAAAGGGCAAAACCAAACCATACGTTTTTACTTAAAGCTAGTACAGCAAGTGCAGCCAGACCGCCAATACTTATGATCCGGAGATAACGGTGATAGGTCAGCTTTTCAGATACCGGGCCTGTTAATAACCTGCCGATAATCATGCCGCTCCAATACACTGTTACTGTTATCGTTGCCAAGGAGCTGGGGATATCCCATTTTTCAGCGAAGATGGAGGGGATAAAATGCACAATTGAAACTTCACTGCCGCCGTAAAAGAAGAAATAAGCAGCCGCCAGCGCAATAAACAGCAGTCCGTGTGACCGATACCCGGGGCTTTTCTTTTTCGTATCATCAGAAGAGACCTCTTTGCGTATGAGAAGCTCATCAATGCTGCCGAAACTCATTTGCTTCCATGCGATTAAAAGTGCAAAACTGGATAACCCTAATACTAAGAAAGCAATTGTCCACATGTGATTGTTGATAAGAAAGCCTGAGAGCAGAGGCATGAACAGCGCCCCTAATCCGTATGCCACTTCCATCTTGCTCATGGCCACGGCTTGTCTTTCTTTTATAGCCGTGAGGATGATTGTGCCTACGCAGGATTCCACCAATCCCGCGCCAAGTCCTGCGAGGCTGACGAGAAGAAAGAGCAGCGGCCAAGGCGGCAGGAAGGTGATGAAAATTTCACAGCTGATGAGCGCCAGCCCAAAGATAACGGCGTTTTTGCGTCCGAGTTTTTTCACCATGTAAGGCATTCCGATAACACCTATGAGGAAGCCCATGAACTGAGAAAATACTAATACTCCGCCATTACTGTAGCTTTGTGAATAATGTGTGAGTAACTCAGGCAGTACGGCTCCAAGAATGACAAGTGTAAAAGCAATCGATCCATAAGAGAAACAGCTTATCCACAGCAGACGAGTTTTCATCATTTTATCTCCTTATTGGTAAAATAATTTTTCTCTCTACATGTATGACATGTTGTTTTTACAAAAAATCCAAGTATTGTTACTATATCACATAACCTTTTCACGTACATCCCTTATGGTAACGTTAACAAATTGTTAACATTTTTTACAAGAAAGATCGTTGACATTATTTTCAATAATTAATACGATAAAAAGCGAGTTTCTAATAATTTCATAGGGGTGGTATTTGTGGGAACGAAGGAAATCACGAATCCAGACAGCTTGTATTACAGTGTTGACGATGTAGTCATGGAGCGCGGAGAAGGGATTTACCTGTACGACCAAGAGGGAAATGAGTATATTGATTGCGCCTCTGCCACGTTTAACTTGAATTTAGGATACGGTAACAAAGAGGTCATTGATACGGTTAAAGATCAAGCCGACAAGCTGATCCATGTGACATCGTCCTTTCAAACAGATGCCGTAAATAAACTAGCAGAAAAACTAGTAGAAATCGCCCCCGATAATCTCACAAAAGTACACCCTAAAGTCAGCAGCGGTTCCGGAGCAAATGAAGGAGCTATTAAAATGGCTCAGTATTACTCCGGAAAAACCGATGTCATCTCCTTATTTCGAAGCCACCTCGGACAAACGTATATGACTTCCGCTTTGTCCGGCAACTCATTCAGAAAAGAACCTTTCCCGCCGCAAATTTCTTTTGGCTTACAAGTTCCAGATCCCTATTGCAGCCGCTGTTTTTATAATCAGAAACCGGATTCATGCGGTATGCTGTGCGTAGAAAGAATTAACGATTTTATTGAGTATGCGAGCAATGGAAAAATTGCCGCCATGATTATTGAGCCGATATCCGGAAATGGCGGAAACGTCGTCCCGCCTAAAGAGTATTTTAAACAGCTGAGAAAGCTTTGTGATGAACATGAAATCGCCCTGATCTTTGATGAAATTCAGACCGGGTTCGGACGGACGGGCAAAATGTTTGCCGCGGACCATTTCGATGTGAAACCTAATATGATGACGGTAGCAAAAGGTCTCGGAGGCACAGGCTTCCAAGTCGCCGCCACTCTGACGGAGGACAAGTACACCGGGCTTCCGGGGTATACGCACTCCTTCACGTACGGGTCAAATGTGATGGCCGCCGCTGCCGCTTGTAAAACCATAGATATCATGCAGCGTCCGGGATTTTTGGAGAACGTAACGACAGTCGGTCATTATATTATGGATTGCTTAGAAACGATGAAAGAGGATTTTGCTTTTATTTCTGAGGTAAGAGGCGTCGGTCTGATGATCGGTGTGGAAATTGTCAAAGAGAACAATGAACCGGATGTGGAATTGACCAATTATATTGCCAAACGGGCGATGGATTACGGGCTGATTCTCCGGACATCCCGTTACGGATTCGGAAATGTATTTAAAATCCGTCCGCCTTTAACCATTACACTTAGTGAAGCTGAGGTGCTCTGCTACAGACTTCGCAAGCTATTGGAGGAAATCAAGTGAGAGACTATATCATTGAGCTTGGACAATTTGTTTATCAAAAGGTGAAAAATCAAAAGGGCACACTGAAAAACCGGCTTGTTAACGGATATTCACCTGGTGGCGACGCGCAATTTAATATAGACGCCGCTGCTGAGGAGGCGGTGCTGGATTATATCCAAGAAAAGGGCCATCCGGTTACCTTTTACACGGAGGATGGCGGTCTGAAGCTGATTGGAGAAGATCCGCAATATATTTTAATTGTAGATCCGATAGACGGAACACGTCCGGCCGCCGCGGGGCTTGAAATGTCATGTATTTCGATTGCGCTTGCTTCATATAAGCCAAACGCAAAGATTAAGGATATCGAATTTGCTTTTTTGCTTGAATTGAAATCGGGCGCTTATATGTATGGTGATATTTACAGCGATGCTATTCAGTTTGAGGGGTATCAGGGAGAATTGCCGAATTTGAGCGGAGTGCAGGATATTAAGAATATGTTTTGGAGCCTTGAGTTTAACGGGCATCCGGCGCAGCTGATGACGGAGGCATACGGTCATTTGATTGACCGGTCGGCCAATAACGGCGGAGTCTTTGTTTTCAACAGCGCTTCTTATTCGATTTCACGAATTATTACGGGGCAGATGGATGCTTATGTGGATATCGGCAATCGTCTGCTGAAAGATGATCCGGAACTGCTTTCAGATTTTCAGCAGGTCGGGAACGGACAGGTGCTGCACTTATTTCCTTATGATATTGCCGCCAGCGTCTTTTTGGCAAAGAAAGCGGGAGTGGTCATTACAGATGCGTACGGCCGGTCTTTAGACGAAACGCTTCTGACAGATTTAAGTTATCAGAATCAGCAATCGTGTATTGCGGCATCAACGAAGGAGCTTCATCAAACATTATTAGACCAAATCCGCTGGGGCAGAAAGGAAGAGAGATATGAAAGCGTTGGTCTGGACTCCTAATGATAAGCTTGAATATCAAGAGGTGGACGAGCCTCAAATTCGAAAATCCAATGATGTGAAGGTGAAAATTTTCGGCACCGGAATCTGCGGCACGGACTTAAATGTGCTGAAGGGAAAAATGAATGCGACCCATCATATGATTATGGGGCATGAATCGGTGGGAGCGGTCACGGAAGTCGGACCGGACGTGACAAATGTAAAAGTCGGAGACCGCGTCGTGATAGATCCTACGCAATTTTGCGGGAAATGCCATTATTGCCGGAGAGGGCTGACGTGTTATTGCGAAACCTTTGAGGATTGGCAGCTCGGAATCGGGGCGCACGGGACGTTTGCGGAATATTACGTGGGGGAAGACAGGTTCATGTACAAAATTCCGGATTCAATGGAATGGGAGCGGGCCACATTGGTTGAACCTCTCTCCTGTGTGCTGAATGTTGTGGATAAGGCTTCGATTCAGCCGGAGGACTCGGTTTTGGTTTTGGGGTCCGGACCGATCGGACTGCTTGTGCAAATGATGGTAAAAAAACTGGCGCGATTGACGGTTGCGACTGAAATAGGCAGTTTCCGGAGCGAGGCGGCAAGCCGGATATCGGATTATGTCTACCATCCTGAAGCATTGACTGTAGATGAAGTGAAACGGATTAATCAAGGAAGAAAATTTGATGTGATATTTGACGCGATCGGCAACCAGCTTGATTGGGCTTATCCCTTTATTGAAAAGGGAGGCAGAATTGTGCCGATGGGCTTTGATGATACGTATGAGATGACGGTCAGGCCGTACCAGCTGCTGTCAAACGGCGTGACGATTGTGGGCACAGGTGAAGCCCGGCAGATCATGGAAGCCGCGTTAGCATGCGCATCCGATCTCCCCCAGCTCTATGACTTCATTACTGAAAAGACAGAACTGAAGAATTATGAAGAAGCCATTGATCATCTCATGGGCATCGACCCGGTGACAAAAGAAAGAAAGGATATCAGTGCAATAAAAACCATTCTTGTGTCTGATCCGGAACTTTTATAAAAGCGGAAGCGGCTCCAGTGAGAGCCGTTTTCTTTTCTGATTTACCCGGTCTTGTGCATTCTCTTAACATTTAATATGATACTCTTTGTTAACCATTCCTTTCCTCAACGACATAATACTCTGAGCGTGTCCTCTTTTGCCCCGTAAGCCGTCCTCATATTCCTCATGTGAAAATCAATGCTTCCAACTGATATGGTGCGGATTTTTATAGTGAAAAGGAGTCGTTATCATTTGAAAGATTATACGTTACAGCAGCAGTGGTTCGGGAATGTCCGGAAAGACATTCTGGCGGGTATTCTTGTTGCTCTTGCTCTGATCCCTGAGGCGATCGGGTTTTCAATTATTGCAGGTGTCGATCTGATGGTCGGCCTTTATGCATCATTTTGTATCGCGGTTATTATTTCTATCTTCGGCGGCAGACCGGGAATGATTTCAGCCGCTACGGGTTCGATGGCGGTTGTCATGGTGACATTAGTGGCCGATTACGGGCTGCAGTATTTGTTTGCGGCAACTATTTTGACAGGTATTATTCAATTTATTCTTGGTGTCAGTAAGATAGCGAAATTGATGAAATTTATTCCGCGTTCGGTCATGATCGGATTTGTGAACGCCTTGGCAATCTTGATTTTTTCTGCGCAGCTCCCGCAGTTCAAAGGGGCTTCATGGGTCATGTATGCCATGCTTGCCGGATCACTGGCTATCATATATCTATTGCCGAAGATCACGACTGCCGTGCCGTCTCCGCTGGTGGCGATTATTGTCATGACGATAATTGCGGTGGTCTTCCATGCGGATGTCCGCACAGTCGGTGATATGGGCGGGATTACAAGTTCACTTCCACATTTTTTGATACCGGATGTTCCGTGGACGTTTGAGACATTTCGGATTATTTTCCCGTATTCATTGGCGCTTGCATTCGTCGGATTGCTTGAGTCGCTGCTGACTGCCCAGATCATTGATGAAATGACGGATACGGATAGTGATAAGAACAAAGAAAGCCGCGGACAAGGCATCGCCAATATTGTGAACGGCTTTTTCGGAGGTATGGCCGGATGCGCCATGATCGGCCAGTCTGTCATTAATACGAAAGCCGGCGGACGCGGCCGGTTATCGGCTTTTACGGCCGGAGCGTTTTTAATGTTTTTAATTGCCGTATTAAGCGGCATCGTCGTGAAAATTCCGATGGCTGCGCTGGTGGCGGTGATGGTTATGGTGTCCATCGGCACGTTTGACTGGTCGTCGATTAAAGGTTTGCGGAAAGCGCCCCTTACTGATTCGATCGTTATGGTTATTACTGTCGTGACGGTCGTTCTGACAAATGATTTATCAAAGGGTGTTTTTGCGGGTGTGCTGCTAAGCGCGATCTTTTTCACGGCTAAAATTTCAAAGCTGAAGATTGTGTCACATTCCGAACACAATGATGTCAGAACATATAAGGTAACGGGACAGATCTTTTTTGCTTCCGTGTCTGAGCTGATGAATGCCATCGTTTATGATGAAGGTGTGAAGCGGATTGTCATTGATTTGACTGATGCCCATGTCTGGGATGATTCTGGAGCGGCGGCTCTTGAGAAAATTGTCGGCAAATGTAAAGAATATGGGATTGAAGCTGAATTAAAGGGATTAAATCAGAAAAGCCGAGATTTAATGAAACAAATGGCATAGAATTTGTGAAGTCCGGATGAATATATCCGGGCTTTTTTTCGGTTAAATTCGCCGGTGTGCATTGTTATAATGAATGAGACTTGAAAACCGTATATAGGGGACTTGCATATGATGTGGCTTCAGAAGTTGAACCAAGTGTTGGGGAGAATCATGCCGCTGTTGACTCCGTCAAGTGTGGCGGCGGGTGTGCTGTTATCTCAGCATATCAGCTGGATGGCCGGGGCTGTGCCGTGGATTTTTGCATTTATTACATTTACGGGCAGTCTGAGTGCCAATTTTCAATCGCTGAAGCGCAGTATTGAGCAGCCGCTCCCGATGATTATGGCATTGTTTGTTCTGCATATTTTTATGCCTGTTTTTGCATGGGGAAGCGGCCATCTGATATTCAGCGGTGACCCTTTAACCGTGACGGGGCTGATTATGGGTGTGGTAATCCCGACCGGAATTACGAGTTTGATTTGGGCTGCGATGTATAAGGGAAATGTCGGATTGACGCTGTCTATTATTCTTGTTGATACCGTGCTGTCTCCTTTTATCGTACCGTTAAGCCTTTCTGTCCTGGCCGGGGCAAATGTTCAGATGGATGTATGGGGAATGATGAAAGGGCTGGCGGAAATGGTGGTGATCCCGTCTATTGCAGGGATGATGGTCAACCAGTTTTCTCCGCCGCTAAGGACTCAGGCGATAAGCCGGACGCTGTCTCCATTTTCAAAAATCTGTCTGATGATTGTCATCGCCATTAACAGTTCGGAAATCGCGCCGTATATCACGCACGTGGATATCAAGTTTGCGGGCATCGCGGCTATGGTATTTTTTATTGCCATGACGGGTTATGCCGTGGCTTGGCTGATCGGAAGGCTGATGAAGCGGAGCCGGGATGAAATTGTGTCTCTGATTTATACGGGAGGCATGCGTAATATCAGTGCGGGAGCAGTTCTTGCCGTTTCTTTTTTTCCGTCCCAAGTGGCGGTTCCGGTCGTCATCGGGATGCTTTTTCAGCAAATCCTTGCCGCTTTGTTCGGCTATTTGCTGAGACGTTTTGAACTTAAACCGGTCGTGATGAAGTATGAAAAAAACCGCTCAGCCACGTGAGCGGTTTTTTCCGTATAGCCAGCTTAGAGCTGAATTGAATTGTCTTTTGAACGCTTCTTGATGGTGCACAGCGCCCCCTTCGACCGTGAAAGAGAGCTGCGTTTGAGAAAAGCCTTTTTGCCTCAGGCTTTCATGCACGTCTCGATTTTTTTGGATCATGGTGTTTTGAATGTTGTTTTTATGCTCTGCTTCACGGCTCCCGACAGACATGTAGATACGCTGCCGTGCCTGCTGCAAAGACGCGGAGCGGACAAAGTCAGCCGATTTTTCATACCAAAAGGACCCGGAAATACAGCCGATTCTGCCGAATGTCTCAGGCTTCAGTAACATCGCATATATCGAAAACAGTCCTCCTAATGATGCGCCGATCAGTCCTCTTGTATCCGGATCGGCAGACATGGGATGCATACTTTCAACCGTTGGAATGATGACGTTTGTCAGCTCCTCAAGAAAGAGGCTCCCTTTGCCGCCGAAATCAGGAAACGCAGGACTCAGGGAAGGCACAGGCCATGGCGTGTACTCATCGAGCCTGTTATCCGGTTTGATGCCGGCGAGAATCAATTCAGGGAGTTTTCCGTTTGCGAATCGGAGTTCAAGCTTCTCCATCTGCTCTAAAAACAAATCGCCCCCATCAAGCACGTAGGCACAGGGTAAAGCCTTTGTTTGAACCGGAGCGGAGGGAGGAAGGTACACCGTGCATTCCTTTCCGTATATCCGGTGTTTTGTAAGTGTGCCTCTCAAGCATCCAACTCCTTTTTTTGCTTAAACAGAAGAAAAAAGAAATAAGGAACGCCGAGAATCGCAAGAATAATGCCCGCCGGAACCTCTGAAGGCTGAAAGAATAATTTGCCCGCAAAATCAGCGGATATGACGAGCAGCATACCGACCAGTCCGCTGACAGGTAATGAATATCTGTGTTCAATGCCGGCAAGCCTGCGGGAAATATGAGGCGCGATCAGTCCGACAAATGCCATGCTGCCCGCTGCGGTTACACATGCGCTGATCAAAGCGATGCAGGCAACGAGTAAAATGGTTTTTTCTTTATTGGTTGAGACTCCGAGGCTTTTCACCGTGTCCTCATCGAAACGAATGGTATCCAGCAATGACGTTTTCGCCATCAGCAGAGGAATGAACACGATCAGCCACGGCAGTATTGCGGTAATGGTCATCCAGTTTGCCGACCAGATGCTGCCGTTCTTCCAGACCATCGCCATCTCATAATCCTGCGGGTCCATTTTTAATGAAAGAAATAAAGACAGCGCGCTGAATCCGGAATTCATGGCGATTCCCACAAGAATAATTCTTCCGGATTCTAAATGCCCCCGGTGCCAGGCGAAAATATAAATCAGCACGGCCGCCATCAATCCGCCGATGAGCCCAAAGACAGGCATGCCCATTGCGGAGGCAAGCGCCGTCGCTTCAGATTGACCCTGAAACAGAAGCATAAACGTGACGATTCCCGCACCGGCTCCGGCATTGATGCCCAAAATGCCGGGATCGGCAAGCCCGTTCTTGGTAACGGCCTGAATAACGGCTCCGGCTACCCCCAATCCGAGTCCGACGGCAGCCGCCATGACAATACGCGGCAGCCTCAGTTGAAACAGCAAAATGTCATATTGAGGATTCGGATGGATGCGGAAAAGCGCACTGAGCAGTTCACCCGGTTTTGCTGAAAAAGACCCGCTGGTCATGCTGAAATAACTTACGAGCAGGATGAGAGCAATCAGAATGATATAAATTCCGGCCATTTTACGCACCACGCTGATCCCCTCCTTTTCTTTTAATCAAATAAAGAAAGAAAGGAACACCGATGATAGAAGTGACAACTTCAATAGGCGTCTCAAACGGATAATTGATCAATCGGCTGGCGAGGTCGCAAAGGGTCAGGAAGACGCCGCCGATGATGCACGCACAGGGAATCAGCCGGCTGTAGTCCGATCCGACGAGAAAACGGGTGATGTGCGGAACGACCAAACCGACAAAGGCAATTTTTCCGGCGAGCGCCACCGAGCTTCCGGTCAATATGACAACGGCCGCCATTGCCATGAGTTTGATGGTTCTTTTCTGCTGTCCCAGACTTTTTGAAATGTCGTCTCCTAATGATACGGCTGTGACCTTTTTGCTGAGAATTATGGCTGTGATGATTCCGAGTGCAAAAAACGGGACGGCCAGTTTCAAAAAATCAGGGTTCATTTGATGCAGTCTCGCACTGTACCAAAAACTGAGATCCTGCGAGATTTGAAAATAAATCGAAAGCGCAGCCGACAGACTGCTGAGAAGCATACTGGTCACCGTTCCGATAATGGCAAGCTGCACCGGGGTAAAACCGCCGGGAAGAATGGAGGCCAGCCCGAAAACAAGGGCAGCGCCGAATGCGGAACCGATAAACGAGTATATGATCATTTCAATGGATGTTGATTGAGGGAGCAATACCATGCAAAGGGTAATGATAAAAGCGGAGCCGTCCGACACACCCATGATCGAAGGCGAGGCCAGATAGTTCCGTGTGATTCCCTGCATGAGCGCCCCGGAAACAGCAAGGGCGGCGCCGATAAACATAGCGCCAACCGCCCTCGGGATTCTTGAATGCCATATGATCTGATGGTCGGTATTCTCCGGATTAAAGTGCAGCAATGCGGAGAACACGGTATGGAAGTCAAGCTGCTTCGCGCCGTATAAAACGGAAAGCAGCAGTGACAGAACAATGGCAATCGGTGAAGCGATGATAATCATGTGTGTCCGCCGTTTTGCATACATGTGAAAAACCTACTCTTTATTAGTCTTGAGTCAATTTGTCAGCCGCAACCTGTAAGAAGCGGATTTTACTCCAAGCCGTTCCGCCTTGGGCTAATGGATCGATCGTATTGACGTATACATGGTCTTTTTTGACTGCCGTCAGGCTCTTCCAAATCGGATTTTTCTCTAAGTCCTTCAAAGCGTCCGGCTTATCTGCGTTTTCATCATCAGAAAATTGTACGAATATATGGTCGGGGTTCATTTCGCTTAATTTTTCAAGAGAAATCAGCTCCTGCGCTTTCGCCGCTTTCACTTCGTCCGGCGCCTTCAGGCCTAAATCACCGTAAAGCGTAGAGTTGAAATAAACTTGTTCAGGATAAATGTAAATATTGCCTTGTCTGATTCTGATGACCAGCGCGTTTGCCTGTTTTGCTTTGCTGTTCATCTTTGTTTTCGTCTTTTTCAGATCCTGGTCGTAATCAGCAATGATTTTTTTCGCTTTTTCCTCTTTGCCTGTAAGCTGGGCAAGCAGCATCATGTTCTCTTTCCAGTTTGATGAGATATGAGAGACAGGAATGGTCTCAGCCGTGCCGCTCAATTTTTTTATCGTTTTTTCAGGGAATTTGGTAGATGCCAGAATGACGTCCGGCTGCAGTTCAAGGATCTTTTCCATATTCGGCTGCATTTTTTCACCTGTTGACACGGATTTATCTGTAATATCTTTAAACAGTTCCGGGAATTTGCCGGAGAATGATATCGCTCCTGCCGGATGGACGTCGAGCAATTTGGCGTCTTCCATTGATTCTACGCTGCCCGTAATGGCGATTTTGTCAGTCGGCGCTTTGACTTCATATGTTTTTCCGAGATATTCGATTTTCTTTTTATTTGAAGAAGCGTCCTTACCTTTACTTGCTGTATCAGATGTTTCTGAGCTTCCGCAAGCCGCGGCCGTGAAAGCCAAAAGCAAAATCATGAAAGCGAATGCCAATTTCTTCATCTATTGTTCCTCCTGTTCAATTGATAACTATTATCAATTGGAATTATAGAGAATGAACAAAGATAAGACCATGGACAATTTCCGGTATTACCATGGACGATCTTCGGAAAAAAAGGAAATGCTTTGTTCAATCATCCGCTGATGCCCGCTTGGAGAATATTCAATCCACGGGTCAGATGAAACGGGAAACACACGTTTATTGCTGACGGCTCTAAGGTTCTGCCATATTTCAGACTGCTGAATGCGCTGAAAATAGCGAAGCGTTTCCGGTTCTTTGCAAGTGAAAAGCATGATGCAGTCAGCCTGGCAATCCGCCAGCATTTCCAATGAAATCTTTTCGTCGGGAGCAAAAGATTCCGGTTTTGCGGAGGCAAAGCCCAGATCACCGAAGAAAACATCCTCAATGCTGTTGTTATGGGCAATATACATATTTTCTTTATATATACGGACAAATAAGAAACGCTGATGCCGCACGTGTTCAAGAGCGTCTTTTGCTGAGTGTACGAGATTTTGATAGGCTTCAAGCCAGTGCCGGGCTTCCTGTTCTTCATTCAAGTATGCAGCTGCGTGAAGAAACTGGTCTTTCCAATTGTCTTGAGTCGGAATGTAGAAAACTTCGGTGATGTCATTCAGACGCTGTTTTTCTTCTTCACTGACAGAATCCAGACTGAAAATGATGTCCGGCGCAGCTTGAGACAGCGTATGCAGGTTCTCTTCCCAATTTGCGTTATAGCGGTAAGCGCTGAGGTGCACGGGAATGTCTGAAGAGAATTGTTTATAGTAATAGGCCGTCCATTTCGGATGAAGCGTTGCAGCGTATGGCACGTGATGCAGAGGAATCAGGTGTCCCATCATTTCTTTCCCGTACGCGGCCATTTTTGTGCGCCTTTTTTTCATATAGCTTGTAGGTGAGCTGCCCGTATGTTTTTTAAAGATGCGGCTGAAATAAAATTCGTCTTGGTAGCCGATTTGATGAGCGATTTCCCGCAGTTTGCAGCTGGCCTTGGCCATCAGTTTTTTCGCATTGGTTATGCGGATGTCTGTGATATATTCTGTTACGCTTTGTCCATATAGTTTTTTAAAGGTTTCACTGTAATGCTTAGGACTGATTCCCGCCATTTGAGCAAGCTGGGTAAGTGTGATTTTTGTGTCGGATTGTGCATGTATGAATTGTTTTGTCTGTTCGATTGCCGCTTTCGTATTGTTTTGATGGCAAACTTTTGCGGCATAAAGGTCGTACATCAGCTGCTGAAAGTCGGCTGTTGATTTCATTTTCTGCAATTCATCCGCCGATCGCGCGTTTTCGGAAAGTGACTGAAGCCGGCTTGTCAGGTGTTCAACCGTTTGCAAATTCATTTGCTGAAGTCCGCGGAAGATGTCTCCCCCGTTATCCGGAAGCATCGCTTTATCATCTGATGAATATGAGAAAATACGGAGTCTGACGATATACAAATGGATGCCGTCTGACGATGCAGGGTCAATATTGAATGTCTCATCACAAGGACAGATGTAGAGCGTCTCCTTCTGCAGCGGGAAGCTGTCTGTTCCGATATCAATTTGTCCCTCGCCTGTCACATGAAAGATCAGTACCGGGGAATCAGTGAGCTGATGCTCTGACAAAAGGTCTGCTGTTTTTTTTAGGGAGATGATATCAATTGGGTGAAAGAATAATGTGTTTTTCATGAGAAACCACCTTTTAGGAAACATTCATTTAAATGATAACTGTTATCATTTGAATTGTACCAAATAAATGAATGTTTTCCTATAAAAAGCGGAAATGTGAAATACGTCAAAATGTTACACGTGTAACACGAATGTTGTCAGTATATGAGGTATTGCTTTCTTACAAGCTTGAATTGATCAAGCCGGCGTTGATAGGTGGTGGTGATGTCTTGAATGGAAGCGCCTTGTTCTATTTTTTTGCGTACCCAGCCGTTGCCAATCAGCTTGTCAAAAGCTCCTGTCGGCAGAAATGAGAAGTCATTCGGATATAAGTCATGCATGGTTTTCAGAATGGAGAGCCCTGTTTTTGCCGCTTCAAAGGTGTTTCTGTTCGTTACGTAGACTTGTACGCCGTGGCATAGCTTGCCCTGGTGCTTGGAGAAGCTGGGGATAAATGAAGCGGCTCTGAAGGTGACGCCCGGAAGCTTGAGACTGTTAAGGCGTTCTTCGAGCTCGGTGCTTTTCATATAAGGTGCGCCGATAAGTTCAAACGGCTTTGTCGTGCCCCTTCCTTCAGATACGTTCGTGCCTTCGATTAATCCTGTCGCCGAATAAGCGAATATGCTGTCGGGGGTCGGGATGTTAGGCGAAGGGAGGACGAACGGCAGGCCGGTATCTTCAATGGTCATCGTCCGCTTCCAGCGCTTCATCTTTACGACGGTGAGGTCGGCGCCAATATGAAACTCTTTATTGAATAAAAGAGCAAGCTCGCCGATGGTCATGCCGTGTTTCAGCGGGATTGGATACAGTCCGACAAATGAAGCGTAGTCAGGTTCAAGAACCGGGCCGTCCGGATGTCGTCCGCCTTGCGGATTCGGCCGGTCCAAGACATAAAAAGGAATGCCTTTTTCTTTGGCCGCCTCCATGGCATAGGCCATTGTATAAATGTAGGTGTAGTATCGCATTCCGACATCCTGAATATCGAAAATCAGCACATCGGTATCTTTCAGCATGTCAGGCGTCGGTTTCCTCGTTTCTCCGTACAGGCTGTAGACGGGAAGCCCTGTTTTTTCATCTATATAGGATGTGACTTTGTCTCCGGCCTGAGCGTCGCCGCGAACACCGTGCTCGGGTCCGAATAATGCCGTCAAATGCATGTCTTGTGCCTCATAAAGCACGTCAACGCTGCTTTTTAATGTTGAGTTCACACCGGTCGGATTAGTGATCAGTCCGATTCTTTTTCCCTTCAGTTCTTGTTTATAATCTTTCAGCAGGCGGTCAATGCCTGTTTGGATGCTTGGTTTTTTGGCAGTGTGTGTGTTTCTGTCAGAAGCCGCCGAGACTGCCGTCATAGCACTGATGACGACCAGTCCGGCGAGAAGTGCAGCCGTATGTGTTTTCATGATCAGCCCTCCTGTTTAAAGCGGTTTTCCGGTCTTCAGGTTGATACCGAAACCATAAGGATACAGTGTCGTTCCCGGATGGGTGACGGAAGGAATAGCAGCGGGCAGCCTGCCTTTCGGTTTTGTCTGCCCGAATATCGCTTCAATGCCTGCCGGAATGTTTGGCTGGAGAAATTGTCCGTCTGCATATCCTTTAAACCCGTAGACTGCGATAAGGGCGTCAGCTTCTTCAAAATTCGCGGCGTCGTAAGGATTCCGAAGACTCATCAGCACAAAGGGTTTTTGGTTCGACTGCGCAGCCTTCATGACGGCCCGCGGAAACGCGGTCGTCCATTTGCCGGGATCTGTGACGGAATCGTCAATGACGCCGTCGTTTACGACAGGATCATTTTTTACGACATATGAGCCTGTAATGACGTAATCAGCGTCTGATACCAGTTTTTTGTGCTCATCATGAAATGTGCGCTCGGCGAAGTTCATTTTACTGATGGTTACCGGCCGGATTTTTTTCTTTTTGATGAGCTGCCGAATGGTTTGTTCCATTGACGCTGTTTGATCTTCATAAGGAGCGGCAAGGAGAACGCGGCTGTTCTTTTTCGGTTTGAATGGGAGCGTGCGGTTTTTGTTTTGTAAGACGGTGACGGATCTTTCCGCGATTTGTTTTTCAGCCTTCAGATGGTTTTTGCTGCCGACGGTTTTATGCGCTTGTGCCATCTTCTTTTTCAGACTTGTTTCTTTCGGAGTGGGATATATCCCTCGTTTTATTTTCAGGGAAATGATGCGCTCCACCGATTTGTTGATTTGCTGAAGAGGAATATCCCCTTTTTGAACCGCCTTTTTTAAAGCGGAATGAACTTGGGCAAAGCGGTTTTCTGTTTGCAGCGATGTCACTTGGGCCGGCATCAGGGCGATGTCGACTCCTGCTTTTATTGCCATGACGACCGCCTCTTCCTGGCCGAAATGATCGGCAATGGCTTTCATGTTTAATGCATCCGTCACGATGACGCCGTTAAACCCCATTTCCTCACGGAGAAGATGAGTCATCACTTTTTTCGAGAGTGTGGCGGGTACAAGAATGTCTGAACCGTCCAGCTTGCTTTTATAGGTTGTATCGTCAAAAGCGGGAAATTGCACATGGGCTGTCATGATCATATCGGCCCCCGCCTGAATGGCCTGACGGAACGGATAAAGTTCGATCTGCCGCAGCCTTTCTTGACCGTGGGTGACAAGCGGAAGGCCGTAGTGGCTGTCGACATCCGTGTCGCCGTGTCCCGGGAAATGTTTGACGGCGGAAGCGACATTCTGTTTTTGCTGAGCCTTCATTGAGGCAAGGCCGAGTGTTGCTGTCAGATCACGGTCTGAACTGAATGACCTGACGCCGATGACCGGATTTCCGGGATTATTATTGATATCGAGAACGGGAGCGAAATTCGTATTAATGCCGAGTGCTTTCAATTCTTTCCCGATAATTGCGCCGGTTTGGGATGCGTAGGCTGTTTTTCTTGCGGCTCCGAGTGCCATATTGCCTGGGAAATGAGTGCCCTC
This sequence comes from Bacillus sp. 5RYD7K, assembly GCF_059831465.1. Taxonomy (NCBI): domain Bacteria; kingdom Bacillati; phylum Bacillota; class Bacilli; order Caryophanales; family Bacillaceae; genus Bacillus; species Bacillus sp. 5RYD7K. The sequence goes on along the minus strand of NZ_CP191200.1, from coordinate 657,317 downwards.
ACCAAGTCTTGTTACGATGCCGCCTTCTTGATCAATGCTTAATAATAGCGGAATGTCAGGGCTTGCTTTTTGAAAGGCATCTGTCAGGCGGACCGTTTGTTCAGTGTTTTTTACATTTTCTGCAAATAAGATAACGCCGCCGAACCGGTACTTTTGAATAAGCCCTGCGACTTCGTCATTCATTTGAGTAAGAGCCTCAGGTGATGACTGCCCCTTTTTTTGCCAATTGCGAAAGTCAGGCATGAGCATCTGCCCTAATTTCTCATCTAATGTCATGCGGGATACCGTTTGTTCCGCCTGTGACGGAATATCCGGTTTTGTCGATGCATGATGCGTGCCGAAAACAATAAACAACAGTAATACAGCTGAGATGACAAGTTTCAAAATGGCGCCCTCCTGCCGTCATAGTTTGGACAAAAGACATAGGTTGTCATTCAATGGCTTCGTAAATCGCTTTTACGACGCTGCCGTAGCTTCCGGTCGGGAAAAGGTCCCCTTCAAAAACATTCGGATTTTCACCGGGGCTGACGACGGGGGAATGCTTTTTGTTGGTCAAAAGCGCGATCCCGAGATGATAAGCGGGGTCAATGATCGTGACGGTGCCGGTCCATCCGGTATGGCCGTAAGCCTGCCTGCTTGCATAAGGGCCGAACATCCACTCCATATCAGGGCTGCCGTTTTTCCGCCAGCCGAGAGCGAAAGTCGGGTCAGAGGATGCCGCTGTTGTGAACAGATCGGCCGTTTGCCGAGTGAAGAGAGAAACGTGTTTGTAACTGCCGCCGTTCAGCATGACTTGAAGAAGGACGGCCATGTCATCAGCGCTTGAAAACAGTCCTGCATGGCCGGACACCCCTCCCATTGAGTAAAATGCTTTTTCGTCATGAACCTCCCCTTGCAGCGTATACGTCCTGATATGAGGAAACTGGATAACCCCGTCACGTGTGTTGCCTAAACGTTCAGTAGCTGCGAATGTTTTTTCTTTGAAGCCTTTTTGCAGCGGGTTAAACAGTGTGTGCGTCAGTTTCAGCGGTCTGTACAGTTCTTGTTCCGCATAGGCATCAAGGGTTTTTCCGGTTATGTTTTCAATGATGCAGCCGAGCAGCATGTAACCGATATCGCTGTATACGTGTTTTGTTCCCGGTTTGTATTCAAGCGGGATCCGGGTGAGAAAACGAATCGTTTTGTCCCGTTCTTGTGAATAAAAAGGGCCTGCGGTGTCCGGCTTATAAAAATAAAAGCTTGCCGGCAGACCGGATTGATGCTGCAGCACATCAATGACGCGTATGCGGTCTTTTCCTTGTATCGGATCGCTTTTCCTGTCTTTGAAATCGGGAAGGTAAGCCGAGATTTTTTGATACACATCCAGCTTTCCCTGGCTGACGAGGCGCTGTAATGCAAAATTCGCCGCAAACATTTTTGTATTGGAAGCTAAATCAAACATGGTTGACGTTTTCATTTTTTTCGGACGGGATAAAAGGCTGTTCCCGTCATATTTTTTGCTGTAGCCGTATGCTTTCTTTTTGATCACCCGTCCGTCCTTTACGACGACGAGGACGGCTCCCGGGAATCCTGCTGCGATGTCTTTTTCAATCATTTGATCAACCTTTCTGAGTTTTGCTGTGTCGTATAATTTAGATTGGGCTCCGGCTTTGTGCTGCGGCAGAAAAGAGAGGCTGATGACCATGGTGAGTACGGCGGCTACCAGTGTTTTCATATTCTGTTCCCTCCCGGCTTATTCAAATTCAGCAGCCATGTCATCCTTAAATCCGAAAGCATAGGTGAAGACAAAGCCCGCCGCATAAGAGATGAAGAGACCGATGATATACAAAACGATTTGAGCCGGCTGTACGAGAAAAGAGAGCGGAAGGCCGGAGACACCGATTGAAAAAGTCGCTACTTGAAAATGAGCTTGAAAGGCGCCTCCGATACCCGCCCCTAAACACGCTGTTAAAAACGGCCGGCCGAGCGGGAGTGTGACGCCGAAGATGAGCGGCTCCCCGATTCCGAGCAGACCGGATGGAAGTCCGCCTCCAATCGCTCTTTTCAATGAGGCTTTTTTTGTTTTCATAAAGATGGCGAAGGCCGCGCCTACTTGACCTGCGCCTCCCATTGCGAGAATCGGCAGAAGCGGGTCATCCCCGATGGATCGGATGAGCTCCAAATGCACGGGAGTCAAGCCTTGATGCAGGCCGGTGATGACAAGCGGCAGGAAGGCGGCTCCTAATACAAATCCCGACAGCACTCCCCCGACATTCAGCAGCGACAATAAACCTGATGTAATCAAATCAGAAATAAAACCGCCTGCAGGGATGAAGATGACATATGTCACCAGTCCGGTGATGAGCAAAGACAGAGTAGGCGTGACGATAATGTCGATGGATTGATGGACATACTTTCTGATAAACCGTTCAGTATAAGCGATAAAAATCGCAGCGAAAAGAACGCCGATTAAACCTCCCCTGCCAGGGAGCAGATTCTCTCCGAATAAACTGATATTGGCGATCTCGGGGTTTAAGATCAATATGCCTGCAAGGCCGCCCATTGCGGGTGTTCCGCCGAATTCCTTCGCCGCATTGATACCGACAAGGACGCCGAGGTAAGCGAATAAGCCTGAACCGATAACCGTTAAAATAAGTGCGATTTGAGATTCTTTCGGGAGCCAGCCGGCCTGAATGACGGCTTTCGTCATGCCGGTGATTAAACCTGATGCAATGAGTGCGGGAATTAGAGGAATGAAGATGCTTGATATTTTTCTCAGAAGCAGTGTGATGGGTGTTGTATTTTTTCTGTTAAGATCGGCTTTTTTCCGTGAGGCGGCTTCTTTTAAATCAATGTTTTTTCCGGGTGACACCAGTTTTGCGAAAGCGTCGGCGACATGATTGACGACACCCGTGCCGAGAATGATCTGCAGTGTTTCGGCTTCGACGACGCCTATTACCCCGTCAAGACGTTTCAGCGCTTCAATATCCGTTTTGTCCTGATCTAAAGGCGTAATTCTCAGGCGTGTCATACAGTGGGTAAAGCCCGAAATATTCGTTGAACCGCCGCAGTTGTCCAGAATATCTTTGGCCAGCGACTGATAAAATGCCTCTTTGCTCATGAAGACCCTCCTCTTTCCGTACCATTTGTCCCGCGGAGCTGTGCCTGAAACGCGTCCTGAAAGCGCCTGCGCCGATCATGAAAACGGCGCGGGCTGGTAAAAGGCACATTATGCGGAGCCAAAAGAATGATCAGCGATTTTTTTCGCTTGAAACATGCTGTTCTATGGCTTTGTCAATGAAGCCTTCCGATTCTTCGAGCAGTGCTTTCGCGTGTGTTGCGTCCGAATTCGTCTTCAGCATGACGATTGCCGTTTTGACATGGCTGCCTGCGGCCTCAAGGGTTTCTTTTGCTTTATCGTACGGAACGCCCGTAATGCTTTGGATAATGCCGATTGCCCGTTCTTTCAATTTTTCGTTGCTGACATGAACGTCCACCATTAAATTTTCGTACACTTTGCCGCTTTTAATCATCACGGCCGTGGAAATCATGTTCAGAATCATTTTATGTGCCGTCGCGGCTTTCATTCGTGTTGACCCTGTAATCACTTCGGGGCCGACGACGACTTCAATGCTGTGATCGGCAAAGGTGCTGATCAATGAGTGCTTATTGCATGTGAGCGCGACGGTTTTGGCGCCGATTGTTTTTGCGTATTTCAGCGCACCGGCCGCATACGGTGTGCGCCCGCTTGCAGCGATGGCAATCACGGTGTCTTCAGCGGTAAGGCCGATCGTTTTGAGATCGAGAGCGCCGGTTTCCTCGCTGTCTTCTATGCCTTCAGCCGCTTGCAAAAAGGCGTCTGCCCCTCCGGCCATCAGACCGATGACGGTGCCGGGACTTACGCTGTATGTAGGCGGGCATTCAACCGCATCAAGTACACCAAGTCTGCCGCTTGTGCCCGCTCCCGCATAAATCAGCCTGCCGTTTCGCCGCAAAGACTGATGGGCAAATTGAACGGCAATTTCAATATCAGGCAGCACCTGCTGAACGGCGTCCGCCACTTTGAAGTCCTCTTGGTTAATGATGCGGAGGATTTCCATCGTGTCTGCTTGATGGATTGAAGCGGTCTGCGGATTTCTTGTTTCTGTGGTCAATCTGTGAATGTTAAGCCGGTCTGTCATGAATGTACCCTCCCAAGTCGTTATTACTTGAAGTATATGGGCTTCTGAATATATGTTTCAAGAAAAAAATCAAACGCTTTCACAAAAAAAGATGCAGAATGTGCTGTTCGCCGATGGGGCCGATCCTGCGACGCCCTTTATCAATAAAACCGGAAGACTGGTACAGGTTCTTTGCGCGATGATTGCGATGGTTCACTGCAAGCACGATTTCGTCACACCAAGGAAAATAATTTGCGGCAAAAGCGGGGAGCTGCAGCATCGCTTGTTTGGCATAACCTTTTTCTTGCTGCCGCGCATCTATGGACAGTGCGCTCAGTAAAATGGCAGACACGCTGTTCGAATATGGAGCTATGGTTTCCTTTGAGGTATGTAAAATGAAAAAACCGACGGGGGTGTCTTCTTTTAAAATGACTGTAGGATAGCGCTCCCGGATGACAAGAGCCTGCGGCAGTACATCCTTCGGGAGAGCTGTGAACATTTTATCTTCTTCACTGAGTACAAACCCGTTCAGGCCGTCTGCATGCTCCGGTTTATAAAAGGATAGGGCTGCAACCATGATATCTACTCTCCTTTTTATAGTTGATCCAGTTCATTTTCTGATAACACGCGGCAGCCTGCCCGTTTTAATAGAGCGGAAGTGATGCCGTCCCCGATTATCTTTTTCCCGGAGAAAGTGCCGTCATAGATGAAGCTGCTGCCGCAGGACGGACTGTTTTCTTTAAGGATGACCGCTGCGGCGCCTATTTCTTTTGCGTATGCTAACGTTTTTTCCGCGCCGTCTATATATAAAGATGTAACGTCTTCACCTGATGCCGTTACGATTCTTGCTGTTCCGTTCAGCACGTCTTCGCCCGTGCCGCCGATGATTTCCGCCGGTTCGCGGGGAGTGGTGAAGCCGCCCAAAAGTTCGGGGCAGACCATAACAGCTTTCTTTTCCTCTACGAGTCTGCGGATTTTTTCCGAGGCGGCGTGGGAGCCGTTATACCTGCATTCGATACCGCCGAGACAAGAGCTGACTAAGATCATCTGTGTCCATTCCCTTCAATATTTTGATACTTTCATCTTAAATGAAATAAGAGAGAAGGGACGAGTTTTTCAGTTAAAAAACGGGTAAAAAAGTTTGAAAATAAAAAAAATAAATTTTCTCTTTACAAAAGGGGTATAACCTGTATATAATAACTTTTGTCAGCTCGACGCGGACATAACGGCCCGTTGGTCAAGCGGTTAAGACACCGCCCTTTCACGGCGGTAACACGGGTTCGAATCCCGTACGGGTCATATGGAGGATTAGCTCAGCTGGGAGAGCATCTGCCTTACAAGCAGAGGGTCGGCGGTTCGAGCCCGTCATCCTCCACCATATTTGCCGGCCTAGCTCAATTGGTAGAGCAACTGACTTGTAATCAGTAGGTTGGGGGTTCAAGTCCTCTGGCCGGCACTGTTTTCCAAAAAATACGGAGGGGTAGCGAAGTGGCTAAACGCGGCGGACTGTAAATCCGCTCCCTCAGGGTTCGGCAGTTCGAATCTGCCCCCCTCCACCATTTTTGGGCTATAGCCAAGCGGTAAGGCAACGGACTTTGACTCCGTCATGCGTTGGTTCGAATCCAGCTAGCCCAGTCTCAGACACCTTTTGTATAAGGGTGTCTTTTTTTATCGGTATTTTTTCTCGAATTCTGATTGTTCATCAGATATACTATTTTTAAGCTGCTGTTAAGGCAGTATATTCTGTATTTTCCATCTACACCCTGCCTGAAATTTGGTAAAATAAATGTAATAAAAAAAATGAAACCTTTTAAAACAATCAACGTATAGATACAGACCGGTGAAGGGCAGAGGTAAGATAAAACATGGAAAACCTGATTAAAAAAAGAATCAAGCAAGTCAAAAAAGGCGATCAAAATGCGTTTGCGGAAATCGTTGACCTTTATAAAGATAAGATTTACCAGCTTTGCTACCGCATGCTCGGCAATGTCCACGAAGCGGAAGATATTGCGCAGGAAGCTTTCATCAGAGCGTATGTCAATATCGACAGTTTCGACATCAACAGAAAGTTTTCAACGTGGCTTTACAGAATTGCGACCAACCTGACCATTGACCGTATCCGCAAGAAAAAGCCTGATTATTATCTGGACGCAGAAGTGGCGGGCGCAGAGGGGCTGACGATGTATTCGCAGATCGCCGCGGACGGGGTTCTCCCTGAAGACGCCGTGTTGTCATTGGAGCTTTCGGACACAATTCAGAAAAAGATTTTAAAGCTGCCTGACAAGTACAGAACGGTTATTGTATTAAAGTATATTGATGAACTCTCTTTAATTGAAATCGGGGAGATTCTGAATATCCCTGTCGGCACCGTCAAGACAAGGATACACAGAGGCAGAGAGGCTCTTAGAAAACAATTAAGGGATCTTTAAGTGGGGTGATGAAATGAGCTGTCCTGAACAGATCGTGCAGCTTATGCATAAGCATCTTGATGGAGATATCCTTCCTGAAGATGAAGACGTATTAAAACAACATTTGCGGTCATGCGGGAATTGCAAACGGCATTTTCATGAAATGGAGAAATCCGTAGCGCTCGTCCGGAGCACATCGCATGTCACAGCCCCTGCTGATTTTACTGCCAAAGTTATGGCGAATCTTCCAAAAGAGAAAAAACGCGCTTCTGTAAAACGATGGATCAAAACTCATCCGATAATTGCAGCCGCGGCGGTTTTTGTGATTTTAATGGGCGGCGGTTTTTTTAACAGCTGGCATAACGACCACAATTTCAGTGTGTCAAAGCAGCCGAACCTTGTCGTGCAGAATCACACGGTCACCGTCCCTGAAGGCGAGACCGTAAAGGGCGATGTCACAGTAAAAAACGGCAAGCTGGTCATTAAAGGGAAAGTCGACGGCGACGTGACCGTGGTTAACGGAGAAAAATACATGGCCTCAGCCGGACAAGTCACCGGGCAGATTGAAGAAATTAACGAATTGTTTGACTGGGTCTGGTACGAACTGAAAACAGCGGGTCAGGGCGTCGTGAGTGCTTTAGACTCCGATTAAAGATGAGTAAAGCGTATAATCGCTTTACTCTTTTTTTACGCAGCACCGCGCTGGCTGATTTCACTTGATAAATCAAAATGTGGTATAATGAGCACGCTATATGATGTACATATTGCTCATGCAGCACAATTCATAACAAAAAAACGAAATGACTGAATTCTTGGAGGACGAGGAAATGGCTTTTGAGGACATCCCATTTTTGCAATACCTCGGCAATGCCGTTGATATTCTCCTTGTTTGGTATGTGATATATAAATTAATCATGGTCATACGCGGAACGAAAGCGGTTCAGCTTTTAAAAGGAATCGTCGTCATCGTGTTGGTCCGGATGGCCAGTTCATATTTGGGACTCAGTACGCTTCAGTGGCTGATGGACCAAGCGATAACATGGGGATTTTTAGCGATCATTATTATATTCCAGCCTGAGCTGAGACGGGCGCTTGAACAGCTCGGACGGGGCCGGTTCTTTTCAAGGAGCGGCACCCCCGTGGAGGAAGCGCAGCATAAGACAATTGAAGCGATTACAAAATCAATCAGCTACATGGCGAAACGCCGCATCGGCGCCCTCATCGCCATTGAGCGCGACACGGGAATGGGCGATTATATTGAGACGGGCATCCTGCTTAATGCGCAGGTCAGCTCGGAGCTTTTGATTAATATCTTCATTCCGAATACGCCGCTGCACGATGGAGCGGTCATTATGAAAAATAACGAGATCGCGGCGGCTGCCTGTTATCTGCCGCTTTCTGAAAGCCCGTTTATTTCAAAGGAGCTGGGGACGCGGCACAGAGCGGCTGTCGGCATCAGTGAAGTGACGGACAGCTTAACCATTATCGTATCTGAAGAGACGGGCGCCATCAGCGTGGCCAAAAACGGAGACCTTCACAGAGAATTGACGGAAGAAGCACTGAAAGAAATGCTTGAAGCTGAGTTTAAGAAAAACGCCAGAGATACTTCTTCTAACCGCTGGTACTGGAGGGGCAAGAAAAATGGATAAATTCTTAAACAACCGCTGGGCTGTAAAGATCATTGCATTGCTCTTTGCGCTCCTGCTTTATGTTGCGGTTAACAACAACCAGGCGCCGACTCCGAAAAAGCCGGGGGAATCCTTTTTTCCGACATCAACGACTGACGAGGCTACGCTTACTGATATTCCTGTAAAAGCATATTATGATGAAGCGAATTACGTGGTCACCGGCGTGCCTCAGACCGTAAATGTCACGATTAAAGGATCGACAAGCGCGGTGAAAAAGGCGAGACAGACGAAGAATTTTGAGATATACGCCGATATGAACAAGCTGAAGACCGGGACTCATAAGGTCGAATTGAAGGCGAAAAATGTATCGGACGGACTGACGATATCCATTAACCCGTCAGTCACGACGGTTACGATTCAGGAAAAAACGGCTGAGAGTTTTCCGGTTGAAGTTGAATACTACAATAAAAGCAAAATGAAAAAGGGGTATACGCCCCAGCAGCCGATCATCAGCCCGAAAAACGTACAGATTACGGGTTCGAAAAATGTGATTGACAACATTTCGCTTGTCAAAGCATCCGTGAACCTTGAAAATGCAAATGAAACCATTGATAAGGAAGTGAAGGTGACCGTCTATGACAAAGACGGCAACGCACTTCCTGTTGATGTTGAACCGTCAGTCATCAAAGTGACGGTTCCCGTGGCCAGTCCGAGCAAAAAGCTCCCTTTCAAAATCGAAAGGAAGGGAAGTCTTCCTGACGGGGTGAGCATTGCAAGCATTGACTCGAATCCGAGTGAGGTGACGGTTTACGGCCCGCAGGACGTACTGGATTCACTTGAGTTTATCGACGGCGTATCTCTTGATTTAGGCAAAATTGATAAAGATACGGATATAGATGCCGACATCCCGCTTCCTAAGGGTGTGACAAAGGTGTCACCGGGGAAAATTACGCTTCATGTTAAGGTGGACAGTGAAGACAAAAAGGATTTTGACAATGTTGCAATCAAGACGGTCGGATTGGGAGGCTCGCAGCAGATTGAGTTTCTCGACCCAGAATCGCGGGCGATAAATATTACGGCCAAAGGCTCTCCGGCCAACATTAAGGCGCTGAAAAAGTCGGACATTGAACTGTACGCCAATGTCTCAGACTTAGAGGACGGAGTGCATTCTGTAAAGCTTGCAGTAAACGGACCGCAAAACATCACATGGTCCCTGTCCAAAGACACGGCTAAAATCAAGCTGACTTCTAAGAAAAACACAAGTTCAAATAAAAATAACGGCGGCTCCGCCGATTCCGGCAATAATGACGGCACAAGCGGAGACGCAGACAAAGACAAGAACAAGAACCGGGAAGACGACACTGACAGCGATCAGAATAAAAGTCAAAACCAGGATCAAAATCAAGACCAGGATGAAGGCGGATCAAGCGCTGATTCATCTTCAACAGAATGAAAAAGGAGCGATACAAAATGGGCAAGTATTTTGGAACAGATGGTGTAAGAGGTGTTGCCAACAGCGAGCTTACGCCAGAGCTGGCCTTTAAAGTGGGGCGTTTTGGCGGTTATGTCCTGACCAAAGATAAACAGCGCCCGAAAGTGCTGATCGGCCGTGATACACGCATCTCCGGACATATGCTGGAGGGAGCCCTTGTCGCCGGACTTTTATCGATCGGAGCTGAAGTGATGCGCCTCGGCGTCATTTCTACACCGGGGGTATCCTATTTAACGAAAGCCATGGATGCTGAGGCGGGCGTCATGATTTCCGCTTCTCACAATCCCGTACAGGATAACGGAATTAAATTTTTCGGAGGAGACGGCTTTAAGCTTTCTGATGAGCAGGAGGCCGAGATTGAACGTCTCATGGATGAACCGGAAGATAAGCTGCCGAGACCGACAGGCGCGGATCTCGGGCTTGTGAACGATTATTTCGAAGGTGTTCAAAAATATCTGCAATTTTTAAAGCAGACGGCCGACGAAGATTTCACGGGTATTCATGTAGCGCTTGACTGCGCCCATGGTGCGACATCTTCCATTGCGACTCACCTTTTTGCCGATCTTGATGCTGACGTGTCTACAATGGGAACGTCTCCGAACGGATTAAATATCAATGACGGCGTCGGTTCTACACATCCGGAAGCGCTGAGTGCTTTCGTCAAAGAAAAAAACGCCGACATCGGCCTTGCATTTGACGGCGACGGTGACCGCCTCATTGCCGTTGATGAAAAAGGAAACATTGTCGACGGCGATCAGATCATGTACATATGCGCGAAGTATTTGAAATCAGAGGGCCGTCTCAAAGATGATACCGTCGTATCAACCGTGATGAGCAATCTCGGTTTCTACAAAGCGCTTGAAAAAGAAGAAATCAAAAGCGTTCAAACGGCAGTCGGAGACCGCTATGTCGTAGAAGCGATGAAAAAAGACGGCTACAATGTCGGCGGCGAGCAGTCAGGGCACCTTATTTTCCTTGATTACAACACTACCGGTGACGGTCTTTTGTCCGCGATCATGCTTGTGAATACGCTGAAGGCGTCCGGCAAAACCCTTTCAGAGCTTGCGGCTGAAATGAAAAAATTCCCGCAGCTTTTAGTAAATGTGAAAGTGACGGATAAATATAAGGTGGAAGAAAACGCTAAGGTGAAGGCCGTTATTTCTGAAGTGGAAAAAGAAATGAACGGAGACGGCCGGATATTAGTGCGTCCGTCAGGCACCGAGCCGCTCGTCCGCGTGATGGCGGAAGCGAGAACAAAAGAGCTTTGTGACGAATATGTCACAAAAATCGTGGATGTCGTGCGGACAGAAATGGGAGCGGAGTAACGAAGTTTATAAACAGAGAGCGAACAAGACAAGTGCGACCAGCATAATATGATAGTAAACATGATGCCGGGGCGGCAAAAAATAATTGACCGTCCTTGGCACATGCTGTAAAATCAAGCTTGTCCGGCCTTTGTTTTTCACTTGCAGGGAAGGCGGAATTGTTTGCATCTTTTATAATTACAGCGCCCGAACTAAGCGCCCGAAAAACGGCTTAGTTGACGAGGATGGAGGTTATCGAATTTTCGGCGGATGCCTCCCGGCTGATTCATTTAGATCACAGCCGTAAGGATTTCTTCAAACCGGAGGGGCGACTCTCCGAACAAAGGGAAATCACATGATCTTCCAAAAAAACATGTGGGAGGGGACGATTGAAAGTCCCCTTGTAATTCGGCTTTCTTCGTCTCCTTTTACACCTTTAGGAGGAAGAAAAAATGTGTGGAATTGTAGGTTATATCGGTCAGCTTGATGCGAAAGAGATTTTGTTAAAAGGATTAGAGAAGCTTGAGTACCGCGGCTATGACTCTGCCGGTATCGCTGTGGCGAACGAGCAGGGCGTGCATGTGTACAAAGAGAAAGGCCGCATCGCCGACCTTCGTGAAGTGGTGGACCCCGCGGTTGAATCTCAAGCGGGAATCGGCCATACACGCTGGGCGACTCACGGCGAACCAAGCTTCCTGAACGCTCACCCGCATCAAAGCGCACTCGGCCGCTTTACACTTGTTCACAATGGTGTGATCGAGAACTATGTTCAGCTGAAGCGCGAATATCTTGAAAACGTTGAACTGAAAAGCGACACGGACACTGAAGTCATCGTTCAAATGATCGAGCAATTTGTGGCGGGAGGTCTTAATACAGAAGAAGCGTTCCGAAAAACACTCACTCTGTTAAAAGGCTCTTACGCGATTGCATTATTTGACGGCGAAAACACAGACACCATTTTCGTTGCAAAAAACAAAAGCCCTCTGTTAATCGGTCTTGGAGATACGTTTAACGTCGTGGCATCTGATGCGATGGCTATGCTTCAAGTAACGAATGAATACGTTGAGCTTTTGGATAAAGAAATGGTGATCGTGACAAAAGACGAAACCGTGATTAAAAACCTTGACGGTGAAGTCATGACACGTGCGTCTTATATCGCTGAGCTTGACGCCAGTGATATCGAAAAAGGCACATACCCTCACTACATGTTAAAAGAAACGGATGAGCAGCCGCTTGTTATGCGCAAAATCATCCAAATGTATCAGGACGAAAATGGCAGACTGGCTGTGGCCGGCGATGTCGCTGACGCCGTGGCGGAAGCGGACCGCATTTATATCGTGGCTTGCGGAACGAGCTACCATGCCGGTCTTGTCGGGAAACAATATATTGAAATGTGGGCAAACGTCCCGGTTGAAGTGCATGTAGCGAGTGAATTCTCTTACAACATGCCGCTTCTGTCTAAGAAACCGCTCTTTATCTTCCTTTCTCAAAGCGGAGAAACAGCGGACAGCCGCGCCGTGCTTGTTCAAGTCAAAGCGCTGGGCCACAAAGCGCTGACAATTACAAACGTTCCGGGATCCACGCTTTCCCGTGAAGCGGATTACACATTGCTTCTCCATGCAGGCCCTGAAATCGCGGTTGCATCAACAAAAGCGTATACGGCTCAGATTGCCGTGCTTGCGATCCTTGCATCAGTTGCGGCAGAACGCAACGGCGTTGATATCGGCTTTGATTTAGTCAAAGAATTAGGTATCGCGGCAAATGCCATGGAAGCTCTCTGCGACCAGAAGGACGAAATGGAAATGATCGCGCGTGAGTACCTGACTGTTTCAAGAAACGCTTTCTTCATCGGCCGCGGCCTCGACTACTTCGTATGTGTCGAAGGCGCCCTGAAGCTGAAAGAGATTTCTTACATTCAGGCGGAAGGCTTCGCCGGCGGCGAGCTGAAGCACGGAACAATCGCCCTGATCGAAGAAGGAACACCGGTCTTTGCACTGGCGACACAAGAACACGTCAACCTGAGCATCCGCGGAAACGTGAAGGAAGTCGCAGCCCGCGGCGCCAACACTTGCATCATCTCGCTGAAAGGCTTAGAAGACGCAGACGACAGATTCATCCTGCCGGAAGTCAACCCTGCACTTGCTCCGCTGGTTTCTGTTGTACCATTGCAGCTGATTGCTTACTACGCTGCACTGCACCGCGGCTGTGACGTTGATAAACCGCGCAACCTTGCGAAGAGTGTGACTGTGGAATAATATATTTAACCCCTTTGGTTATTAGCCAGAGGGGTTTTTTAATGCGGAAATGAGAAATCCATACTCTTTGCGATTTTAAGGAAATCCCCGTTTATATATTGAAAAGGAATAACACCTGTTTTATAATACGAGATGCATTTCAGTTAACATCCATAAATGTAATCATTAGTAAATCGTTTTGTGTATGCCTCATCGGAAAGTCATCACCTCCAGCAATTTTTCATCATGAATATCCATTATATAAACGTAATCAATCGATTGCACTTCCACATTATGCTTAAGACTTTAAAATCTCTTTTGTGTTTGCCGACTCTTGCTTCATTATGAATTCCTCGACCAGATATAAAAATCACAATATTTTTGCAATAATCCGGTTCAATTCTTAAAAAAGTCCTGACAACAGTGATAGGAGTGGAATGATGTCAAATCTTTTAGAAGTCAGAAACCTCAGCAAATCTTTTGGTCATAAAGCTGTTTTAAAAGATGTCACATTCAATGTGCCTGCCGGGTCCATTGTCGGTTTTATCGGTGATAACGGCGCAGGCAAATCAACAACATTTAAAACGATATTAGGGTTAATCTCTCAAGATAGAGGAAAAGTGAAAATCTTTGGTGAGGAGAATCTGGATAAACATATAAAGTTCAAAGAAGATATAGGGGTCGCATTTGATGCGATGAATCTGCCCGCGCATCTTACGATAAAGCAGCTGAATCATGTATTTAAAAAACTATTCGGTGCTTGGGACCAAGACAATTTTTATCGGTTGGTTCAATCTTTCTCTTTACCTATGGACAAAAAAGTAAATACATTCTCGCGCGGCATGTCAATGAAGTTATCCGTAGCTGTTGCTTTGTCGCATAACGCAAAATTATTAATCTTGGATGAAGCAACGGGAGGGCTTGATCCCTCTTCAAGAGATGATCTGTTAAATGAATTAAAAAGCTTTGTGAGTAAATGCAACGGCGGTATTTTACTTTCATCACATATTATGTCTGATGTTGAGAAGATAGCAAGCCATATCATTATTATGAAAGATGGCGAGATTTTATTAAATGAAGAGAAAGATAAGGTTCTTGAAAGCTATACTGTTATAGATGTTGATGAAGGTCAATTGGCTGAGCTCAACGAAGATATCATTCTTGCAAAAAGGAGCCATGGATCTTATTGGAGTGTGCTTGTATCGGATCGACAGAAATTGCCGAATGGCGTAACGGCCAAAACCATTTCAATAGAAGAAATCAGTGTCTTTTTAACGAGGAGTGAAAAACATGAGAGGTCTGTTATTGACTAACTATTACTTAGTTTATCGAAGTTTCTTTGCATACACGGGGTTGGCCATATTGGTATCAGCAGTCATCTTTTATTTTGGAGACGCTTCAATGCATCGTTTTGTTGCTATGCTGATTATTTTGTTTGTCGTCATGCCCGCACTTGAGGTTATAAAGTATGAGAGTAAGTCTGGCTATGACAAGTATGTGCTGACTTTACCGGTCAGCAGAACAAATATTGTTCAAAGCCACTATGTCTTCTATCTTTTAGTTGTTGTGATCGGAGCTGTGATATCTTATGGTGTCTTCTTTGTATACAGCCTGGGTTCTGATGATCGAATTGACGGCATATTGAATATTGTCTCTTTTGGAACGTTCATCGTGCTCTTTGCCGGTGCAATCGTTTATCCTCTTCTCTATATGATAGGCCCGGAAAAGTCTGATGCTATTGTAATTGGAGGTGCAATGGGGGGACTTTTTGCTACCTTTGGATTGCAAAGTGTCGTTGGTTATGTAGCAGAACAATTATCGCCGTCATTTTTGCACATAGATCCTTCTTTATATGTCCCGATTATATATCTCATGATCGGCGTTATCTTATATCTCGTTTCATTTTTCATTGCCGCAGCTATCTATCATAAAAAAGAATTCACAACAGGATAAGGCATGGCACAGGCTCATAAATTCACTTAAACTCCAAGCATAAAGCCGCCCGCACAATGGGCGGCTTTTCTTCTCATTAATACTGTGATGTCACATCGTACTCATAATCAATCTTCAATTTCACATTTTTCATAGTCGATTTTGCTGTTGCAAGTGTGTTGAATTTAAAATTCCAGATGCTTGAGACTGAGAGGTTATCATCCTGTGTGATACCGTAATTTCCTTGAGTGGAGCTGTTTGCGAGTGCACGGTGCCACACTTTATTTTCTTCAGACATTATGTTGTGTTTTGTGTTTCCTTGACTTGGTATTTGAGTCGCGGTGGTGCTGATTCTTTTCACTATGGCGTCTTTTGGAATGCTTGTCTGTTTGGTTAAGTCGAGCCTGAGAACGGTTGAATCCGATCCGTTCGGACTGAGGCTTGTATTTCCTTTATTTTCAGCTGTGCCGCTGAATGCGAAGGTTTCGCTTCCGGCTTTGATTCGATCGTAAATGGAGAGTGTAAAGTATATATCGTCAGTGTATGAGCCGCGGGACACTTTCACGTAGAACGTCTCGTTATTTTCTTTCGCATCTGTAATGGCATAGATAAAAGGAAGCAGCGTATCAGGGTTTATCACTTCTGTGCCTTTACTGACCAGCACTTTATTTTTATTGTAAATTTCAATGCTCATTCCCTTGTATTCACTTCTTGCTGAGCTCCTGACATAGAGTCTTTCTCCCTTATTGGCAGTGAAAGTGAAGTACGATTCTTTTTCCCCTTCCGGCAATACGGCTGTATCAATATTTTTATATTTCCAGTAGCCTACTGGATTGGCAGTTTCAAATGAGTGATTTCCTGTAATAGTGCTTACTTGAAACGCAGAGGCTGAAGCTGAAGGTGCAAACAATACGCCTGATAATACGATTGCAGTGACAAATAGAATAGATATATACTTTTTCATGGAAAAATCCCCCTTTTTACTTCATCATATATAAAAACGACTATTATGTAAACATTTGTTATTTAAGGTTAAAATCAACTGGGAAACAGCCGATAAAAACACTAGAACATCATCTCAAGCGGAGGTTAAAAACATGCGCCTAAACGCTCGTTATATAAAAAATCAAATAATGGCTCAGCAAGTGCTTCAGCAGTATTCTTCTAAAACAAATGTGAAAGATGCGGCAAAAAGGCCGGACCGCTTATTGATTCAATCAGGCGGGACCCGCGATCTGAGCCAGGTGAATTATTCAAGGAGCGGTGTCACTGAGAAAGGGAGCAGCCTGTCCCGTTTATATCAATCCGCAAATCAGAAAACGATTACGGATAATGGGAATGAGACAGTAATAGCCGCTGATAATCCGTATGAGTCTGAGAGTGATATTGCAAGCAGGATTCTTGATGAGAAATACAGCCGTATCAATGAAATCAATAAACGAAAATCAGATCCTTTACGTTTTATTAAGGACAAATACCAGCGTCCCGATTCACCTTATTTCAGGAGTGATTTATCCGAATCAGAGCGTCAGGCCGCTTATCATAATGAAACGGAATGGCTGTTTAAGGGGAAAGCCCAAAGCTATGATTTCCGTGATGCTGCGTTTCGGGGTGAAACACTCAATGGAGAGATTCAAGGAGAAAATGAAAAGGTGTTTCAGAGAGGACAGGTCAATCAGCAAATCGGTGTGCTTTTTCATCGGAATCATATTCAGATTCCGGAGGATGCGAATCTTACATTTACGATATCACCGATTGATTATCTGTTAAAAGTGAGCGGGACTGACGATCAAGAGCTCACTCAGCAGATCGAAGCCGTCTTAAACTCCGGGGAAAACAGCAAAGAGCTGTTTGCGCACATCATTCGCAGCCGGAGTGATGACTCCTCGCAGTTTACGCCGGAAGCGTATGAGAAATATCAAGTCGTTCGGGAAATGTATGAGGTGACCGGCTATCATCTGAAAGACTTGCAGACTGTGGGCGGGAAGTACGTCACAGAAGACGGACGCGACCTTTTAGAGATTTATAAGGAAGCGCTGCAGCAAGATCCTTTACTGAAACATACGGCGGCAGAAGCGGCTGCCCATTACGGACAGGCGCTTACGAAGCTGGCGAGAACGGGTTATGATGCCATTCCTGATTTGGTGCTGTCCATTGATTACAAAGACGGATCTCTGCGTGATACCGGCCAAAGCAGGCAATACGGATCTGGGGATACGGATTGGCTTTCTGAATGGAAACGGGAGCTGGGTGTGCGTATATAAAATGAGAAAAAAGCTGACGAATGATGCCGTCAGCTTTCTTTATGCGTTTGCTTAAAACTCCTCATACTCCGCCGGGTCTTGGCCGTTTATGCGTCCGTCCGGGCGGGTAAGCGAATCGATAAGTTTCATGTCGTTTTCATCAAGGGAGAAATCAAAAACAGAGATGTTTTCGAGCTGGCGTTCTGGGGATGATGATTTTGGAATCGGGATGGCGCCCAGCTGGATATGCCAGCGTAAAATGACTTGAGAAATGGTTTTGCCGTATTTGTCCGCAATCTGTCCGAGTTTTTGATCGTTCAATACTTCACCGGCGCGGGCTAACGGACTCCATGATTCTGTCACGATGCCCTGTTCTTCATGCCATTGCCGCTGCTGCTGCTGATTAAAAGCGGGATGCAGTTCAATTTGGTTGATGCCTGGCTTTACGCCGGTTTCACGTTCAAGCCGTTCGATATGCTCAGGCAGGAAATTGCAGACACCGATGGAGCGGATCAGGCCCCATTTTTTCGCATCAATCAGTGCCTGCCATGCTTCAGTGTAGCGGTCTTGTTTCGGATTCGGCCAATGAACGAGATACAGGTCATAGTAATCCAGACTTGCGCGGTATAAAGATTCTTGAATGGTTTGTACAGCTTTGTCATATTCATGGTAGCGTCCCGGAAGCTTGGACGTCACGTATAGCTGCTCTCTCGGAACAGAGCTTCTCTTGATGGCTTCTCCGACCGCCCCTTCATTTTCATAGTTATAAGCGGTGTCAATCAGACGATAGCCGATATCAATGGCGCTGGTAACGGCATGAACGCCGTTGTTTCCATGAAGAGCGTATGTACCGAAGCCGATCGCGGGAATGCTTGTCCCATCCAGCAGTTTGTTTTGCGGAATTGCTGCAGTCATCTTAAATCCCTCCTTGTTTTCTACTTTACCATTCTTTTTACAAATGAAACATCAATATTGGAAGAAAATGAGATAATCTGCATATAAAAAAGCTGGCGGAGAACCGCCAGCTTTAAATTTGAAACATCCATGCCACGACAGGGCCGAAGACCGACCCTAACACGGCGCAGAGCGTCATGGAGACAGAACTCATGGAGACTGTTAATTCTCCGTATTCCATTGCTTTTGAGGTGCCGAGCGCATGGGAGGCGCTCCCGAATGCAATTCCTTTCCCGAGTGAGCTGCGGATGCGGATCCACTTGAGAAGCAGCGGCCCTAAGATGACGCCGGAAAACCCTGCGATCATGACGAACACGACTGTCATGGAAGGAACACCGCCGATGCCGGACGCGATCTGAATGGCGACGGGAGTCGTGATTGATTTTGGGATGATAGACAAAATCAAACTCCGGCTGATGCCGAACAGCTCTGCAAATAACAGGCCGCTGACCATTCCGGAGAATAAACCGGCCAATACGCCGCCGATAATCGGAAACATATACTTGATTAATACCCGGCGCTGCTTATAAAGCGGGTATGCCAAAGCTACCACGGCGGGGCCGAGCAGTGAATTGATCCATTGTCCGCCGACCATATACTCTTTATACGGAATATGAAAAACAAGCAGCACGGCAATAATGAAAATCGTAGTCGTCAACACGGGTATGAGAAAGGGATATGGAAAGCGCACATATAATTTCACCATGGCCAGATAGGCGGCGGCCGTGAACAAAATTATAAGGATTGCGATACATGCTTGCTGCACTTCTTTTTCTCCTTTCTCTGATTGGCTTTATGCTCTAACAGCTGGCTTGCGTACCCTGCGGCGATCATTGTGACGATGGTGCTCAGCACGACGATTAAAAACAGGGCCGCCCCGCTGGCGGAAAACAGTGACGGATAATTGATGACGCCCGTCATGGCCGGAATGAATAGCAGCGGAAGAAAAGACAGCAAAAATCCGGCTCCGTCTTCAATCATTTTGGCGGGAATGATCTTAACCGATAAACATATGATGAGCAGGATTAAACCGATGATACTGCCGGGAATGGGCAGGTGGAAGAGCTGCTGAACGGCTCCCCCGATAAAGGAAAATGCGAATAAAATAATGATTTGCAGTATGATGCGTATGATTTTCACAACGATGCTGTTCTTTGGAGAAGAGCAGCTTCCCCCTTTCTTGTTGCTTCGATAAGTTTCTTTACTTTCGGCACATATATTTGTACTATACAAATATATGTATGCAAAATCTTTCTATATGTTTTCTGAGTAAATGTGCATATGTTTGTATTATACAACTAATGTTGCTGTTGTCAACGTAAGGAGTGAGGCGTTTGTCAAAACAAGATCCGATTGAATTAATTGAATATGAGCTCACCACTTTTATCAGGAGGGCTGTTTATCTCGATAACTCCGACCGCAAAATCGGACATCTGGAAAGAGCTGCGTATTTGTTATTACGGCAGCTTGATGAATTCGGGCCGGCGCGTGTGAAGGAATTGGCCGAATCCTTTAAACTGGATATATCTACGTTGTCTCGCCAGGCCGCGGCCTTGGAAACGAAGGAGCTGATCCAGCGCTTCTCCGATCCTTCTGACGGGCGGGTCAGTCTGTTTGCGATTACGAAGCTTGGCAAACAGAGGTTAAAAGCTGATAAAAAGATGCGTCTTGAGCGGTATCATCGCATGCTTGACGATTGGTCCGGCGAGGAGAAAGAAATGTTCGGCAGGCTTTTGCTGCGGCTGAATGAGGCATTTATCGATTAGTGAATGATTTTTGCCGGAGTAAGCAGGATGATGGCGTATGAGAGGGAGAATGATAGAGAGTAAGGCTTTACGCCATTCTGCTTAGCAATATTTATAGAATAGGGGGTGGAACCTTTTCTCCCGGGAAATACTGTTTCTCGGAAGCTGTGGTATTTATTATCTTAATATTCTTAATTTAATAAAAGTGAAAGCGCTTTATTTTTAGTCTCTCGGTCTAGGGTGCATGGTGTTTACCTGAAAAAAACAATTGTGTTTTCCACGAAAATTTATTATGATGGAATAAGGAAATTGGAGACTATATAACAATAGGAAGATAGAATATTTCTAATATTGCGGGAAATGAAGATTGAGTTAGGTTCAACAGGTGCACCTTCTGCTTCATTATTTCACATATATCAGAGCTGTTAAGAGGAGGAAGCGAAGTGGCAAACAAGGAATTAAAGAGAGGCTTAGGCGCGCGTCATATCCAGATGATTGCGCTGGGCGGCACGATCGGTGTCGGTTTATTCATGGGGTCATCCAGCACGATTGGATGGACAGGGCCGTCTGTTCTGCTGGCTTATGCGATCTCGGGTATCTTTATCTTTTTTATCATGCGTGCGATGGGCGAAATGCTTTATGTAGAGCCGAGTACAGGGTCGTTTGCGACATTCGGCCATAAGTATATACATCCGTTAGCCGGCTATATGACGGCGTGGAGCAACTGGTTTCAATGGGTGATCGTCGGGATGTCTGAAATTATTGCCGTCGGTTCGTATATGAAATATTGGTTTCCTGATCTGCCGGCATGGATTCCCGGCCTTATCGCCATGGCCATACTCGGTGCGGCGAATTTGATTTCGGTAAAATCTTTCGGTGAGTTTGAATTTTGGTTTGCCATGATCAAAATCGTCACCATTATTCTGATGATTGTTGCGGGTATCGGCATTATTTTCTTCGGTTTCGGCAACGGGGGTCATGCGATCGGATTATCTAATTTATGGTCGCACGGCGGTTTCTTTACAAATGGTTTTACCGGGTTTTTCTTTGCTTTGTCTTTGGTTGTTGCGGCCTATCAAGGGGTTGAGCTGATCGGGATTACGGCAGGAGAAGCGAAAGATCCGCAAAAAACGCTGCGAAGCGCGATTCAGAGCATTATCTGGCGGATTTTGATTTTCTACATCGGTGCGATTTTCGTAATCGTTACCGTATATCCGTGGAATGAGCTTCACTCACTCGGCAGTCCGTTTGTTTCGACATTTGCGAAAGTCGGGATTACGGCGGCGGCCGGTTTGATTAACTTTGTTGTGATTACCGCTGCGATGTCCGGCTGCAACAGCGGGATTTTCAGTGCGGGACGCATGCTTTATACATTGGGCGTGAACGGACAGGCGCCGAAATTCTTTAAGAAAGTTTCATCGAGCGGTGTGCCGATATTCGGTACGCTTGCGGTATTAATCGGCCTTGTGATCGGTGTCGTGCTGAACTACATCGCGCCTCCGAAAATATTTGTCTATGTCTACAGCGCGAGTGTGCTGCCGGGAATGATTCCGTGGTTTGTTATCTTAATCAGCCATCTCGGTTTCAGACGAGCGAAGGGCGCTGAGCTTGATCAGCACCCGTTTAAAATGCCTTTTGCGCCGTTTACCAACTATTTGACGATTGCTTTCTTAATCATGGTATTGGCCGGCATGTGGTTTAACAAAGAGACGCGGATATCTTTGGTCGTCGGGGTGATTTTTATGGCGATTGTGACGATCAGCTATTATGCGTTCGGCATCGGCAAGCGCATGTCTGATGAAGACTCGAAAATAGAAGACGCTGTATAATTCAAAAAGACACCTCTCTTAAAGGGGTGTCTTTTTCGGCTTGTCAACGAGTGGTATACTGGTTAAAAAAAGCAGAACCGGGGGAAACATCGATGAGTCACTACCGTACGTTATTATTTGATATAGACAATACGCTGCTGGATTTTACCGCTTCAGAAACCGATGCTCTTCAAAAATTGTTTCAAGGTTCAAAGCTGGAACTGACGGCAGAGGTGGAAGCCCGTTATAAAGCGTTAAATCAAGGGTTGTGGAAGGCGTTTGAAGAGGGGGACATGACCCGCGATGAAGTGGTGAATACACGGTTTGCCCTTTTGTTTAAAGAATACGGCCTCGAGGCGGACGGCGTGCTGATGAATGAGGCGTACCGCCGATACTTAGAAGAAGGACACCAGATGATAGACGGGGGTTATGAGCTGATTGAAAAGCTGAGTCCTTTATTTGATTTATACATCGTGACGAACGGTGTATCAAGATCACAATATAAGCGACTGGGTGATTCCGGTCTGTATCCGTTTTTTAAAGATGTGTTTGTATCTGAGGATACGGGTTTTCAAAAGCCGATGAAGGAATACTTTGATTATGTATTTGCGAGAATTCCCGGTTTTGCTGCCGAGCGCGGGCTTATTATCGGTGATTCACTGAGCGCGGACATAAAAGGCGGTCAGATGGCGGGAATTGATACGTGCTGGTTTAATCCCGGAAAGAAAATAAATGATTCCGGGGTCATTCCGACGCATGAAATTCATTCGCTTGATGAGCTGTATGATCTGTTGAACGTGGAGCGAAAAGCCGCCGCCCATCTGTAAGGAGAATACGATGAAGATTGCACATACGAAGTTACTGATCAGGGGCTTTGCGTTACTATCAATTTTTCATGCGATTCTTCAGCTTCCTCCCGGCCGGGGGGAGCTGAAGGTTTTTTTGTCTGTACTCGTGATGCTGCTTGCGGCGAATGACTGTCTGCGGCCGATATATATGAAGAGACGGTCCGTCATCTATCACGGATCTTTTCTCCTGAGCAGCGTCATGGCGGGAGTTCTGCTGTACAATGTCTATTGTACGGGGACACAGGCAATAATGGTGCTTTTATTGGTGGAGGTGCTTATTACTGATAAGCAGATTTCGGCTGTTTTGTTAACGATGAACGCCGCCGCATTTGCCGCCGCTTTATACGCCTCCGGAGCGGGTGTCAGTGATATCGTGCTCCCTTACTTCATCATGTTTGCGGTGATTTATTTATACCGGAAGAATCTGAAGGAGAAGTCAAAGGTTGAATCGCTGAATCGAGAGCTGAAGACGGCCAACGCCACACTGAAGGAATACTCAGAACGCATTGAAGAACTGGCGGTTACGAAAGAAAGAACAAGAATTGCGCAGGAGCTGCATGATTCTTTAGGACATTATCTCGCTGCTCTGAAAATGAATTTAGAGTTTGCCGGGAAGACAGCCGGGCATCAGCCGGAAAAAGTAAAGCAGATCATTCATAAGGCGCATGATCTTACGAAAGAATCGATTTTAAAGCTTCGCCAGGCCGTGATGCTGTTGCAGGGTTCTTTGCCGGGGCGGGGATTTGAACAAGCGCTCCGTGACATTTTCAGCCATTTTCAAGAGGCGGGAGGGATACACTTCGAGCTAGAGATGGACGAGGCCATAGAAGCGGCGCAGCCTGATGTGAAGCACTGTCTTTATCAAACCGTCCAGGAAACGATTACGAACGCGGTGAAGCACGGACATGCGTCATATGTTTCTGTCCGGATGAAAAAGGACCTGAACATGATATTGGCGCATATTCATAATAACGGCTCAGCGTGCGGAACGATCATAAAATCAAATGGTCTGAAAGGAATTGAAAAAAGAGCGGCCGCGCTTGGCGGAGAAGCTGTTTTCTCTTCCGGAAATGAAACGGGTTTTGACGTGAAAATAAGGATACCGTGCAAGGAGGAATGATCTAGTGAATGTCATGATCGCAGACGACCAGTCCATTGTCAGGGAGGGGCTCAAAATGATTCTGAGCCTTCACGAAGGAATTCAAGTATCGGGAGAAGCTTCTTGCGGCGAAGAAGTTCTGCAGCTGCTTCCGCAAACCGAAACCGATGTAATTTTGATGGATATCAGAATGCCCGGCATGGACGGAATCGAAGCGACAAAAGCGGTAAAAGCCAGCTATCCGTCCGTAAAAGTCATCATTCTCACAACCTTTGAGGATGATCACTATATTTTTGCCGGGCTGAAAAGCGGGGCTGACGGCTATATCTTGAAAGATGCTGATTCAGAAGAAATCATTGCCTCTCTTCAGGCCGTTTATGAAGGAAATATGATGCTGAATCCCAAGGTTACGGTTCAAGTCGTAAAAGCGCTGAATCATATCGGCATCCCGGCCGTTCAGGAGGAGCCGCAGCCAAAGCTGACGGAGATTCTCACGCCGAGAGAGCTTGATGTCGCAAAACACATTATGGAGGGCAAAAGCAATAAACGCATTGCCGCAGACTTATTCCTGACTGAAGGCACTGTGAAAAACTATGTATCCAGAATCCTCGATAAACTCGAAGTGACAAACAGAACTGAGCTTACATTATATTTGCAAAACATGATATAACCCCGCTTCACCCCCTCTCTCTTTTCATCACCAAACATATGACGAAAGTAATACTCATATCGAGTACAAAAGTGAATAGAAAACAAGGATCGCCAAGAGTAGAATAAGTGCAGACATGACACAAGGAGTGCTGCACGAATGCTTGAATTAACCGATTTGACAAAGAAGTACGGCGATTTTACCGCTGTCAATCATATATCGCTGCACGTCGAAAAAGGAGAGATATTCGGTCTGCTGGGACCAAACGGCGCCGGTAAATCAACAACGGTGTCAATGATCAGCACCGTGCTCTCACCGACGGACGGAACAATTTGCATTAATGGAATGTCATTACAAAAACAGCCTGCGGCCATAAAAAAAGTGATGGGTATCGTCCCGCAGGAAATAGCCTTGTATCAAGCGCTAAGTGCAAAGGATAATTTGGCTTTTTTCGGGAGCCTGTACGGACTTTCCGGTAAGGAGCTCGATAAGCGGGTCGATGAAGTGCTGGACATCATCGAATTAATGGAACAGCGAAATCAAAAGGTGTCTGAATTTTCAGGCGGTATGAAAAGACGGGTGAATATCGGTGCTGCCCTGATGAACGAACCGAAACTATTCATTTTAGATGAACCGACCGTCGGAATTGATCCGCAATCCAGACACCATATTCTTGAAACCGTTAAGACGTTAAATCAAGAAAAAGGAATGACCGTCATCTACACGAGCCATTACATGGAAGAGGTCGAATATCTATGTGAAAGAGCGGCGATCATGGACCGCGGCTCAATCATTGCCTGCGGAACGAAAGACGAATTGAAACAGTCAGCGGAAGCCCCTGATACCCTGATCGTGAATGCAGAGGGTCTGAATGATGATGCCGTACAAAAAATCCGCCGCATTCCCGGTGTTTCCGAAGCCGCCATCAGCCATCAGACCATTTCGATGCTCGTTTCCGCGGCAGAGCGGAATATCCTTGATATTGCGGATGATATCAGAAGAACCGGTATCATCATTAAGGGCATTCATTTCGAGGAAGCCAATCTGGAAAGCATTTTCCTCCGGCTTACCGGCAAAACGCTGCGGGATTCACAGGGGGCGTCATGAAAACACTGCTCAGGCTGATTTTATTAGATTTTCGGTTAATGGCCGGAGAAAAGTCCTTCTATATAAAACTGATTCTATTTCCGGCGGTGATGATTTTTATTTTAGGAACGGTTTTTCACGGCGATTCGAAAGCGAAGTCATTTAAAATCGCGTTTTATAATGCGGATCACGCGGAGAGTGCTTTGGGAGACACATTAAAGAATGACGTTCTGAAACAAAACGATCTGATCCGTGTAAAAGACATAAGCGGTTATCAAGCAGGGAAACAGCTTGTCGAAAGCGGCAAAGTCTCGGTTTTTGTATACGTGCCGAAAGGCTTTGCAAGAGCGGCGGAACACAATGAAAAAACAAGTATCAACGTCATTTCAGACCAACAAGGCTCTGTAAACGGAGACATTGTTGAGATGATGGCCGATTCGTTTGTCACCAGAGTAAAGATGGAAAGCAGCGAAGAAAAAACGGTGCTGAAACAGTCGGGACATCTGTCAAAGGAGGAAGTCGGCAGCATAATGAGCGGACTTTCCGCTGAGCGCGGACAGGCTGTGTCCATTCCGAAACAGTCGGCCGGCCATCACGCGGCTCCGATTGATGCGATGCAGTATTATTCAATCGCGATGGTCGTCATGTTCTCTATCATGACCGCTTTTGCGCTCATTCACGGCATAGTGGAAGAAAGGCAGCAGCACACATTCTTCAGAATCAAATCAATGCCTGTATTACATATCCAGTACGTGGCTGGAAAGCTTTTGGGGATCATGTTTGCCATCCTTATACAAATGGCTGCCGTCATCATCGCAAGCAGCATCTTGTACCATGTGAAATGGGGCAATTTGTTTGAAATATTGCTGGTGACGATCGTTTATTCATTTGCGATCGGCAGTATCGTGCTTCTTTGGGGGTTTACTGCAAAAAACCATGAGACCGTCTCAAGCATGGCGGCTCCTATTCTGTATGGGTTCAGTTTTTTAGGCGGAAGTTTTATTGCGAAAGACAGCCTGCCTGCCGGTTTGAAAATCGTGCAGGAGCTGATACCGAACGGCAAAGCGATCAACAGCTACGTAAGTGTCACGCAGCATGCCGGCCTGAGCGGTATTTCGGCGGATTTGGCAGAGCTCTCCGTCATCGGCGCCGTGTTTTTATGTCTGACCATATGGGTGTTTAAGCGGAAGGAGGCTGTTTCATGACGCAGCTGTTATTCATGATCAGACATCAGCTGAAACTGATGTTACAGAATCGGATTGCGATCTTTGCGACCATTTCCGTCCCGCTCCTTCTCACATATTTCTTTTCCTTTTCTGCGGATGGCAGTCAGCAGAAGGAAGTCTATGTGGCTGATAAGGATCAGAGCGTCTTTTCAGGACAATTGATGAACATGATTCAGACGGCCGGCCATGTAAAAGTCACGAAGGTCACGGAGGATGTTTTAAAAACAAAGGTTAATCATCAGGATATTTCCTTCGGATTGCTGATCGGAACTCATTTTGAAGAGACATTATTTTCCGGAGATGAATTGAACGTTTCATTCATTCAGAATGAAGAAAAGGGTGATGCTGTTTTGACAGAGCGGCTGATTGCGCAGCAGGTGGGCACGCTGAAAAAGATCGTCCGCGATGCGGCAGTGATGTCCCGCACGCTGCACACTGACGCTAAGCAGGCGGCGGCTGACCTGTTGAAGGATACCCAAAGCCATTCTGCCGTAAGCGTTGACCGCCAGCACGTTTATGCAGGCGGACAAGCGGCTGACAGGCTTATCGGATTTTTAGTGATGTTTATCTGGTTCGTTGCGGTTCAAAGCTTGCGATCATTTATAGACGAAAAAGAAAATCATACATATGCCAGATTGCTGAGCACGCCCGTGTCCTATACGGCATATGCAATCTCTAAGTTTGCGGCGGCGTATCTTTTCGGACTTCTCCATATTATCGTGATTCTCGGTGCCGGAACATTCATGCTGCATATCCGTTTTGCCGATCATGTTCTTGCTGCGGGAGCGATGCTTGCGGCCTGTGTATTTGCGCTGACTGCTGTAACGATGGCGGTGATTCCGTTTATGAAGAGCCAAAAGCAATTCACATCGCTTGCTTCTGTTTTTATCGCTGTCACGGGTTTATTGGGAGGGGCTTTCTTCACTTTAGATGCGGCTCCGGAGTATATGCGGACGCTGTCGTTGTTTACCCCTGAAAAATGGGTAATCAGCGCATATCAAAACAATGGCGGAGACAGCGCACAGATTGCGCCCTTGAGCCTATTTCTTGCTGCCGGCGCAGCGGCACTGGCCTTATCACTCTATTTGATAAACCGCAATATGAAAAAACACAGTTAGGAGGATGGCTGCTTTGTATATGGCAGAAATCATCGGAATGATAGAATTGCTCGCTGGAGCCGCAATGAACGTATGGATCGGCTGGCTCGGAAAAACCTTTTTCGGTAAAGATGACAGAAGTTCAAGAGTCGTGTTAAGAATCTGCGGCATCTTTCTGATCATCAATGGTGTTTCCAGAGCGTTTCATATCTAGTTCACAAAGTTTTCCAGACTCTTTTTTGGAATGTAATCTTTTTCCTTTGGAATCATGTAAAATAGAATAGAGTTCTATGAAAATATGACAAGAGGAGGAAGAAACATGAAAAAGAGAATCTTGATGTTATTCGCCGCGGCCGCCGCTGTATTGATGCTTGTGAGCGGGTTGTGGATGCCGTCAGCGTCTGCGGCGCCTGCTCCTGCTTTAACACAAATCCGTATTATCGGTGTGACGTCTGACGGACAGAATTATCAATGGGAGAATATCGGCCCGAACCAAATCAGCGCATCAAAACCGATGAAGGGCACAACGGGGTATTTAGCTGTATATTTCCAAGGGTATCCGAACAATAACACAATTCAGGCGTTTAACAACGGAACGAATATTACAAATCTCACAGCAAAAGCGCTGGAAGATGAATATACGAAAAACGGCAATATCATTACAGGCTACATTAAATATTACAGCGTTCCTCTTTCTTATGTCAGTTCAGGAACGTTCTCTTTCTCCGCAACGGGGCTGAATGGGCCGTACACACCGTTAAGCAGCGGATTTTTCTCCATTCAGGTACAGAGTTAAAACAGCCGCGCTTTCATGTATAGTTTTTCTCTCTTTCCGGGAAGCTATTCCTAAAGAAAAGGGAGGGCTTACATGATGGACACGACACTCGGGTATTTGCGCGAGTCGCTTTCGAACCACTTGGAGCATGATGTTTGCCGCGGGATTTATAAAAAGCTGCAGGTGAAGCATTATGCAAATGAGGGCGAGTTCGTGAAGGATCTTAATGATCTGGAAATGGATGCGCTGAATCAGGTGCTTGAGAAGGAGATCAAATATGCTGAGAACGAGCAGGATGAGAAGCGTACGATGGAATTGAATGAAGTGTATGAACTGCTGTTTTAAAAAGCCTCCCGCTGACGGAGGTTTTTTTGTGCCGGAAACAGTTTACAGTATCATCCAACCCTTTGTATAATGGATTGCTGTAACAAATACAGATGGAGGAGAAAAATGAACGAAACAAAAAAACAGACGGTTCTTGAGTTGTCATCGGTTGAGAAAGCTTTGATTTTCCTTGTGCCGCCATTATTGGGTCTGGTCATCGGCTGGTTTCTGCCGGTCATTGCGAAATGGGCCGTTACATTGGATTGGCTGCCTTTTCACGGGCCTCTGGAAATTATCGCTTCTTTTCACGGATGGAAGGCTGCGGCTGCAACCGCCGTTATCGGCTTAATTGGGGGAGTGTGGCTGACGCGGGCAGCTTTTAAAGAAAGTCTTGTGGCAGTCGTGACGGACAGCGAGGTGTCCTTAACCATATATAATGAAGAAAGCGTGTTTTCGAAAGACAGCATTTCCGGTGTGTTTACGGATGGGAAGTATCTTGTCTTATTGGGGACTGAAGGGCAGGAGCTTTTTCGGGAAAAGCTTGAGCCGGCGGTTGAAAAAGCGGCTGATGCGTTTCGCGGGCATGGGTATGTCTGGCTGGGGACGGAAGATCCTTTTAAAGAAGAGTACAAACGGTGGGTGCCGGACATGCCGGATTTGGAGCCTGGGGCAAACGCTCTCTTAAAAGCGAGGGAAAAGGCGCTGAAGCAGGATGAAACCGCAGATGCGAAAGAACTGAAAGCGGAAATATCCAAACTGGGCATTACCGTGCGGGATCAAGGGCCGCGCCAATATTGGCGGATCTATAAGAAGCCGTCTGCATAAAAAAGCTGCCGCCGTTTATACGGCCGGGCAGCATGGGAACAGATTATTTCTTCTTGTCATCGTAGTATTGAACCGGATACATGGAGCCTTCGGATACCATTTTGTTATCTTCAATATCTTCGGGATGCGGGTTGCCTGCTTTGTGGACGGGAAATGATTCAATATCGTGCTTCCCTGAAAGCGATGTTTTCATATTGCGGATAAAGTCCTTCACCTTTTGGCGGTTTGATTTATCTTTGAGCAGGTAGGAAGTCACTCCGACAGTCGACACGGCAAGTCCTGAAATGAGCAGTTTTTGTTTCATGATAAAAACTCCTTTCTATTTCTGGCTTGAAGTAGTTATTCCCGCTTGACGGCTGTTTAAACATCAAAGGGTAATTTTGGATTCCTGCTTTAATGCGATAAAGATTGACAAAACTATTTTCAGAATAATATTATAAATATATGATAGCGCTGGAGTCATATTTTAATTGAAAGGTGTTAACTTTATGAATCAATTACATCGCAGAATGGGAACGTTTGCACTCATGATGGTCGGACTTGGGTCAATGATTGGCTCTGGCTGGTTATTCGGGGCATGGCGGGCGGCTCAGATTGCGGGACCTGCCGCAATTATTTCTTGGATTATCGGTATGATCGTTATTTTGTTTATCGCACTTTCTTACAGTGAATTAGGTTCAATGTTCCCGGAAGCCGGGGGAATGGTAAAATATACTCAATATTCTCACGGATCATTTATTGGATTTATCGCAGGATGGGCAAACTGGATAGCGATTGTTTCCGTTATTCCGGTGGAAGCGGTCGCGTCCGTTCAATATATGAGCTCATGGCCGTGGGAGTGGGCGAAATGGACAGGCAATCTCGTTCACAACGGCACACTTACGGGAGAGGGTCTCGGCTTTGCTTCCGTATTGCTGATTATTTACTTTTTACTGAATTATTGGACAGTTAACTTATTTTCAAAAGCGAATTCATTGATTACTATCTTTAAAATCATTATTCCGGGGCTGACAATCGGAGCGCTGCTGTTTACCGGTTTTCACGGCGGAAATTTCACATCCGGGTCAAGCATTGCGCCGAATGGCTGGGCGAGCGTGCTGACAGCAGTGGCCACATCAGGTATCGTCTTTGCGTTTAACGGGTTTCAAAGCCCGATTAACATGGCCGGAGAAGCAAAAAATCCCGGTAAATCGATTCCGATTGCGGTTGTCGGTTCGCTGTTGGTCGCAACTGTCATTTACGTCCTGCTGCAAATTGCGTTTATCGGTGCGGTTGAACCTTCTATGATCGTTCACGGCTGGAGTCACCTGAACTTTAACTCTCCATTTGCCGATTTGGCGATCGCCTTGAATATCAACTGGCTTGTCATTATTCTTTATGCGGATGCGTTCGTATCTCCGTCAGGAACCGGTATCACTTATACCGCTACGACGTCCCGCATGATTTACGGCATGGAAAAAAATAAATATATGCCGAGCATTTTCGGAAAGCTTCATCCGCTGTACGGCGTGCCGCGCCAAGCGATGATTTTTAACCTGATCGTATCGTTTATCTTTCTGTTTTTATTCAGAGGATGGGGCGTGCTTGCTGAAATTATTTCCGTTGCGACACTGATTTCTTATATCACAGGTCCTGTGACGGTGATGACGCTGCGGCGGACGGCGGGGGATTTGTACAGGCCTCTCCGTCTGAAAGGCCTCAGCGTGGTTGCTCCGCTCGGCTTCGTGTTCGCGTCTCTCGTGCTGTATTGGGCGCGCTGGCCGCTAACGGGACAGGTGCTGTTTATCATCTTGATCGGCCTGCCGATTTACTTCTACTACCAAGCGAAAGCGAAGTGGAAAGGATTCCGCAGAAACTTTAAAGGCGGCGTCTGGATGGTTGTCTATCTGCTCAGCATGATGACCATTTCATGGCTCGGAAGTGAAAAATTCGGCGGTCTGAACATTATTCCGTACGGCTGGGATATGGGGCTGATCGCAATCGTTGCCCTTGTCTTCTATACGTGGGCGCTGAAGAGCGGATTCAAGACTGAGTATTTGAAAGACGCCAAAGCAATCAACGATCAATTAAAAGGCGGACAGGCCGAAGCCGCTGCCGGAAAAGAATAATGATTGATACAAACCTTGCGGTAACGTTCCCGCAAGGTTTTTTGATCGGGCAAAAAAATATGGGTTCGGCATCATCTCCGAACCCATGCTGGCTTTATGATTTGTATTCTTTTTTAACCTTTTGGAATATATCCGCATAGTTGGTGAACACACCGGTTACGCCCCAATCCAGCAGGCGGCGCATGTCCGCTTCGGTGTTTACGGTATAAGGGTGGAGCAGAAGGCCGTGGCTGCGTATGCTCCGGACGTTTTGAGCGTTCAGCGCTTTGTAATCCGGTCCGATTCCGACGGCATAGGTTTTGATGTCCGCTAAATCAGCGTCAGTCATTGACGTCATCTGATCCGCTTCAAGCAATTGGACGGCGGGAAGTTTCGGATCGAGCTTTTTGATTTTCAGAAGGCTGTCCCTGCTGAAAGACTGAATGATAACCTGTCCAAGTTTCGCATGCTTACCTGCCAATTTGTATTTTTTCAGTGAAGCGATCAATTTTTCTTCCATACCCGGATACGTTTCAGGCGCTTTCGTTTCAATATAATAATTTGCGTGTCTGCCGAATCGTTTTAACACGTCATCAAGTGTGGGAACGTGAAGTCCGGCGTATTGCGGTTTAGCTTTTTCCGGATAGGCTTTATTGAACCAAGAGCCGGCGTCGAGCTTTTGAATCTCGGCTGATGTATGGTCCTTCACCCAGCCGTGTCCGTTTGTGGTGCGGTCCAGTTTTTCATCATGCATGACGATCAGCTTGCCGTCTTTTGTCATTTGTAAATCCAATTCAATATAGTCTGCTTTCATTTTTTGCGCAGTTTCATAAGAAAGGATCGTGTGCTCCGGGACATACCCCGAAGCA
Organism: Bacillus sp. 5RYD7K; assembly: GCF_059831465.1. Lineage (NCBI taxonomy): Bacteria > Bacillati > Bacillota > Bacilli > Caryophanales > Bacillaceae > Bacillus > Bacillus sp. 5RYD7K. The sequence goes on along the minus strand of NZ_CP191200.1, from coordinate 624,545 downwards.
CCGCGATGGGCAATGGTTAACATTCTGTCAGGAGACAAAAGGTTTCCTTTTCCCGCCGCCGATACAGGCGTGACGATGAATGATAATAAACCGAATGAAAGCAACACTAAAGCAAACAACTTATGTTTCCGCATGTTTTCTTCCCCCTTAAAAAATCAATATCTGTCTCTAGCGTAGAAAATCGTTGTAAATTCTGTACTGCAAAAATATTAATCTTTTATGTTGTTTTCTTACACATGCTCCGCCCGCTTGCCGGTATTCCACGTCATAGCCAAAAAGACGATGGACAGCGCACATGAGGTGACAAGCATGATAAAGCCTCCGTTCCAGTCAAAGCGGTCTACAACATAACCCATGATGGCGTTGGCAAAAGCCGAGCCTCCGATGTAGCCGAAAAACCCGGTTAAACCGGCTGCCGTTCCCGCCGCTTTTTTAGGCGCAAGGTCAATGGCCTGAAGCCCGATAAGCATGACAGGTCCATAGATTAAGAACCCGATGCTGATGAGCGCGATATTGTCGATGAGCGGATGACCGGCAGGGTTAAGCCAGTAGACCAATACAGCGATAAATACGCCGGCCATGAACAGTACGCCAGCTGGCGCGCGGCGGCTTTTGAAAAACCGGTCGCTGATCCAGCCGCACAAAATCGTGCCCGGAATTCCCGCATATTCGTAAAGGAAATAAGACCATCTGGAGTCTTCAGGAGAGAATCCTTTCGCTTCCGTCAAATAAGTCGGCGCCCAGTCAACGACTCCGTACCGCACGAAATAAACAAACACATTGGCAAATGCGATATACCACAGAAATTTATTATTCAGCACGTATTTAAAAAGAATTTCTTTGGTCGTCATTTCTTTTTCCTGGTCTTTAAACGCATGTTTCGGATAGTCATTCCGGTATTCTTCAATCGGCGGCAGCCCGCAGGATTGCGGCGTGTCCCGAACGAGAAGAACGATGACAAATGAAATGACAATGGCGATAATAGCCGGAAAGAAAAACACGCTTTTCCAAGTAACAAACATGGCGATGCCGAGAGTCACGAGCGGGGCGAGAATACCTCCGCCGATGTTATGGGCGACATTCCATATCGACATTTTCGTGCCGCGTTCACTGATGGAAAACCAATGAGCCATCGTCCGTCCGCAAGGCGGCCAGCCCATCCCTTGAAACCACCCGTTAATAAACATAAAAATAAACATAATCGTCACGCTTGATGTGACCCATGGCATGGAAACAAATAAAATGTTTACGACACCTGACAAAAACAGACCCGTTGCAAGGAAATATCTCGGGTTGCAGCGGTCAGACACCATCCCCATAATAAATTTGCTGAAGCCGTAAGCGATTGATACGGCCGCAAGCACCAAGCCAAGTTCCCCTTTTGAAAACCCTTGCTCCTGAAAGTAAGGAATAGCGAAGGCAAAGTTTTTGCGGAGCAAATAATACCCGGCATACCCGATGAAAATCCCCAAAAATACTTGCAGCCTGAGCCGTTTATAGGCCGCATCCGTCTTTGAATCATCCAATCTCTCAATATGCGGAGCCGGCTTGAACAACTGAAACATCATATCCTCCCCTTTGCTGAACGTCTATCATGATGTATGTATGACTCCTTTCCTTAAAAATAACAAAAAGAACCAGAAATCACCCTCGTGCAAGGGCGGGTTTTTCTGGCTCTCCTCATCTCCATCCAAAAATCATTAACTTGTGTATGATAGCGCTTTCTTAAATTATCACAGTCTGCCATAAATGTAAACGCTTTAAGAAAAGTTTTCATTTTTTTGAATAAATAACCGAAGGGAATATCAGCGTGAGCGCGAAAGGATTTGAAGTACTTGTTTTTGTACTCAGGCATAAGATGTGGTAGGCCGAATTAAGAAAAGGGAAAGGAGTGCATCTGTTGATTGATGAATTGGATTTTGCGTTCGGTGTTCTGCCGCTTTGTATCATCATCTTGTCAGTCGCCGGAACATATCTGTTTAAAAACGTGTTTATTATGCCGGCTGCCGCTTTGGCCGTTTGCCTTATATGCACTTTTACCGTATTGAATTTCTCGTTTATCGGATGGGCCGTTGTGTACACGCTTGTCTCTTTCGCGTTATCGCATATTACGATGGTGGTGATCAGTCAAAATAAAAAATAGGATCGGCGGCAGCCGATCCAGCTATGATAAGCAGAGATGAGGCTCTGCTTTGTTTTATTTATGAATGTTCAGGAAGTCCTTGATGACAGCGGTCTGTTCTTCTTTCGGATAGCTATTGTACAGATGGCTGGCCAAGCGGACGGGGTCACCGAAGAAGTACCGCTCATATTGTGTCTGTCTTGTTCCGAAGGGGCTCATGGTCAAATCCCATGCCAGACGGAACACTTTCACCCGATCCTCAGCATTCAATTCGGTTGCCTGTAAATATTGGTCAAGGTCTCCTCTGATGTCTGAATGAAACGCTTTTTCAGTCGGCAAAGTCACCATTCCGCTTGCCCCGATCAGCTGAATGATCTCTGTGAAACGCGGGTAGATGTCAGGGAAAATCGCGCTGACCACACGAAGCGGAGTCACACTCGGCCGCATATATCCCCATTCATCTGTTTCGGCATCATTCTCCGACTTTTCCAAAAGGGCTTTCATCGTTTCCAGACCAGTGATGATTTCAGCCATCTTAGCCTGAATATGCTGAAACTCGCTGACATCTATCGCATCGACAAGTGTTTGGGCAAGACCCAGGAGAAACTCCGTCTTTACAATTTGTCTCGTGATGACTTGATGAAATGCGAAGGCGTTAAAAGAGCTTTTCATATTGAAGTCATAAGCCGCCTCGTAATTATCATAAAAAAATACGCGTTCCCAAGGGACTAAAACGTTATCGAATACAACGATGGAATCCATTTCTTCATATCTTGAGCTGAGCGGATAATCAAATGATGATTTTCCCAGTACGAAAGATTCCCTGCAGATGAATTTTACGCCCTTTGTATTGGAAGGAATGGAAAAAGCGAACGCTTCATCTGATTCAAAATACATCTTAGGCAGGGAAACCACGAGCACTTCATCCGTCAGGCCGCCTTGTGTGGCCAAAATCCGGGCGCCGTGAATGACGAGGCCTTTTTCATTTTTTTCGACGACTTTTGCGGAGATCGGTGTTGGTGATACGTTTACGCTCATTTGTGAACGATTCACCTGAGGGGTGATAAACGTGTGTGTAAAAGAAAGATCCTGTGTGACAGCGCGTTCGTACAGCGCCTGAACATGCTCCGGAAAACAATGCTCCCGGTCTTTCAAAAGCGCGGCAGAGGAGGCGAAGCTCATCAGCACGGTATTCATGTAATCCGGGCTTCGTCCCATCATGCCGTGCGTGTGCCTGGCCCAATGCTCGAACATCTTTCTTCTTCTTTTGACGTCTTCTTTCGTTTTCGGCTGCAGGTATGAAAGCCCGGCCCGCTCTTTTTTACCGGGGAGACTGTATGTCATCTCGTCTTTCATGCCCGGTTTCGTTTGTAAATCATAAAGAGAGCGCTTCGTTTCCAGAAGGCCCTTAAATGCGGGATGTTCAGAAATAAGTCCCTCGATCTTTTCACCGTCAAGCCAAATCTCATTTTTAAGCTGGTTCAATCGGTCAATATACATTTTGCCATTAATGATACCCATCATGTAGCCCTTCTTTCTTTACAGATCCACTACCACATTATATTGAGAATGAAATTGGGTGTTCCGGTTATTTCCAGTGGGGAAGAGCCTTTTTTGACAAGGGGGATGAGTGGATTGCATAATAAAAAACCCCTTAAGCGGAGGGGTTTTTTAACTGATCATGTCTTTGTATCTTTGTTCAAGGACAAAGTCTATCATTCCGGTAATACGGGTGTTTTCAGATTTTTGTCTGAAACGGTCAGACACTTGGATTTTCCTTGAAAACGGAAATACGGCAAAAATCCAAACAAGGCCGGCCAGACCAAAAACCATTTGCAGCGCCATTTCAATCAAATCATTAAAATGAGTGCTGAAAAAAAAGATATATAACGTGATGAATGTGACGGTGCATACAATCTTGACTGTATGGTTGAAGGTGAGCTGCGGTTCAGTGAAACACATTTTCATTTGATTGAGTGTGAGCGAATCTTGTGTCGTTAAATATGTAAGCAGTTCTTTGTCATTTTGACTTCGCGGAAGCAAATCGCTTTCTATTTTTTGAACGGTTTCCTTGTATGTCTGCATGTCAATCTTCATACGAATCCTCCTTAAAAAATAACTCCAAGAATACTCATTGAGCATTCCCGGAGCAAGGAGCTGCCTGTTCAATTATAGAAATAGTGATAAAACCGTGCTGAACAAGGCTGCAGCTCCCCCTAATTCAGGCGCTAAAACGACTAAAGCACCGATACCTACAATAACAATAATTCCTGCGCCTGCAATGGCCATGGTATTCACGACAGAATCCCAATCCGGAGAGTAAACCTCTTCGGAATCCGGCAGCCTGAAGCTCTTTTGTTTTATTTTAAATGTAATGGTCGTTGTTAGTCCAGTTGTAGCACTGTCACCGACCGGAATATCAGGTGTATAGATTTTAAATTGGATATTCAGCGATCCCGCAGCCGGATTGACGTATACTTCTAAATAACCGTTGCGGACTGACAAGCTCAGACTGTTAAGCAGGTTTTGATAGGAATCAATTTGTGATGCTGTAAAAGAGACTTGTGAATCTCCCATCAGACCGGTAATATAAGCTCCCGGTTTGCCATTTGTAATGGTAACTGTGTTGGGAGAACCTTCACTCGGCACTGTTGCCAAAAGTGAAGTTGATAATAGAATATCCATTTCAGGTGATGCATAAATGGTTTCAGTCTTGTCGAATTCAAACATGGCATTCGCAAGATTCGGTACATTTTCTAAAGCGGGAATGGTTGTTAAAATGTCCGTCAGTGTACGCAGTCTTGCGTCATACACAGGATCAGAAGGCGGATGGACGCTGCTTACACCTGAGTCTTTTCCGGAGTAACCGTCTTTGTCAATGGCGACTTTTCCCGCTCCGCTTCCGATCGTTCCTTCATAAAATTGATCAAAAGCCCAGTTTTTCGGCATCGGGTATCCGAGGTTGCCGCTGAATCCGGTCGACATGTTAGCTGTAAAGCTATATTTGGTCAGACCTGCTTCTGCCGTACGGATACAAATGTTTCTCGGTCCGTATACCCCGATTTCATATTTCGGCGCAGTTGAAAACGCCTGCATTTTCATAAAAGCTGACTTGATTTCTTGAAAGTAAGGGATGATTTTATCTGTGACTTCATAATCATACGCATCGAAATCGACGGCAAAGTAGATGGTCGTGCCTGACGGAAAACCTAATCTTCGGGCGGCTGATGCAGCGCTGTAAGCATCTCTCGTTCCTTGATCTTTTACAAAATAAGAAGATTCATAGCCGCCGTCCTGATAAATCGGAAAAACGCTTAAGCCGGCATCGAAAATAGTGGAAAGCTCTTTTGACGTCAAGGCCTTCGATGTCAGTCCGCTGCTTGTCCGCACATTCCCGGTCAAATATCTTCCCACGATTTTATAGCCATTCTCACGCAAAGTTTTAGCCGTATCTGCCGTTATAATTGCAGCAGTGTCACAAGCCGAAGCAGCCCGCGTTGTGTCGCCTGAGCTTGATAATAAAGCTTTAATCGTCGGCATGTCCGCATAACCTGTTTGCGGCAGGCACATAAACTCTTGGAAAGCTTTCACTGCCGATACAACGCTGACGCCGTATTTTCCGTCGAATTCACCGGGGTCAAATGATTTCCCATTACAGTAAAGCGCGTATTGAACAATCAAAACAAAGCCTGTCCGTGAATCGCCGGGAGTCAAGGTAGGACATAAGCTGGTCGTTCCGTTCCCGAAAAATCCATTGGCGACGCTTGTGCTCATGCCTTCTTCTTTTTGGAGGGCATAAATGAGAGCCTTGTTTGTATCGCGGGCATATAAGCCGTCACAAGGCATCAATCCGATGTAGTCATTGTAATCCCGGTTCAGGTTCTGCTGGATTTGGCGAATTCTTTTGTCGCCTCCCGCTACTAACCGAAAAGCGCTCATATCCAGCAAGGCTTTCATAATGAGTGCCGTGACGATGCCGTCTTGCTTAGTGAGCCCGGCCGCTTTTTGAAACTCTTTTACAGCACTTTCGGTATTTTCATAGAAAACGCCAGAAAATCCGCCCGGGTTAAATCCTTTACACCAAAGCGCCCCTTGCAGAATGTAATTCATGTTTGTCGGCTTAGAATCGGGAGCCTGCTTTTTCAACGGTTTAAACAATCTTTGTGTCGTCGGTCCGAAGTTATCGGCAGGTTCAGAGATACCAAGCTCGATTTGAAGCGCCCGTGTCAGACCGTAAATGGTATCCCAGCCCGTTTTTCCGTTTTCCGGCACTTTGCTGTACCCGTGTCTGCCTTTGTACGTCTCATTCAGCCATTGCTGTGTTTCCAGGACCATTTCGTCCATTGCAATCCCTCCATTACGTGTAGTGTGCGTTCATTTATAGATGGCAAACGTATGACGAGAAAAAAACAGATCGCCATCACGATCCGTTTATTGCTTAAATCTATTGAGCCGCTCTCTTATAACAATATTGAAAAAATCGTTCACATAGGTCTAAAATATCTTGTTTTCTTGTCAGTGTATTAATCCACTCTTCCGGAATACTATTGATCTCATAGCACATGCCGGCTAACGTACCTGTAAGAAAAGCGATAGTATCTGTATCTCCTCCCAGGTTAACTGCTTCTAAGACTGCATCTCTATAGTTTGTATGTTTAAAGAAACACCACAATGCAGCCTCAAGGGAATGTACAACATAGCCGTCAGAGATAATATCTTCTTTTTTCGCATCTAAAATAGATTGATCAAACACGCGTCTGTAATGTACCAATTCATCTCTATATTTTATATCCTTGGATAGTTCTGACCTGCAGGTTTCTGCTGCTCGTTCAAAAGCCCGAGCTGGAGTATTATTATTAAATAAATGGATGAGAAATTGTATATAAACAATACAGGCTAGTGTAGATCTTGGATGCGCATGTGTTAATTCCGCCCACCGTTCAATTTCCCTTTTTCTTGTCGTGAAGTCTTTTTCATTGCATAAGATAAAAACTAAAGGAGAAATGCGCATTAACGCGCCGTTGCCGTTATCAAACTCAGTGATTCCGCCGCATTGACGAACGTTTTTCTCTTTTAAAAAGCGCTCAATGGCTTCATCAGTTGTTCGACCGATATCAAACATATGGCCGTGCGGTGTCCAATAACCATCTTCTCGGTATGAGGTGAATTTTTCCATCAATTCAATTTCGCCATTTTCCTCAATTAAATTTTCTATCAAGCATAATGTCAATGATGAATCATCTGACCACGTTCCCGGGGGCTGATTGTAAGTACCGTATCCGGTCATGCCGTTTACTTCTAAATTCCTGTTCTTGAATTCCACGGGTACACCCAGTGCATCCCCGACAATACCTCCCAATATCGTTGGGAAAAGTTTCTCTTTTATAGATAAGCCCAGGTAAATACGGTCATCGTCGTTCCATCTGTCTGTCATTTTTCTTCTCATTGGTTTGCACCTACTTTTTAATTAAATCTAATACTAAATGTATTTTTTCATCTGCATCAAGTTTAGCACCTCTAATAATCATCTCATGTCCGGAGTTTAAAAGAATCTCTGCCTCTTCTGGAAAGTGGCTTACTTTCGCAATATAGGCTCCGTTAGTTCCTTTAGGAACATTGATGGAATAGGAAACCTTCTTATAATCAAAAGCTGATTCCTTAAGGAGGGCAGTGCTCATGAAAGCATCGTCTTTTATTCTCTGCCCAACTAAATTATTTATGAGCCCTTCTGTCAGCACTTCGTCTCTAGGCAGGATCTTTCTTAAAGCAATTAAGTCTGTACCGCGATAAACAACAATGTCTTCGGGGATTTTTGACTTTTCTAGTGCACTATGAATATCAGTAATTTTTGTAGGATTAATTCCATTTAATGAGCTATTAACGCCGCGCAAATACGCATTGATATCTTCATAATAGTCTCCGGTATAATCAATTAGAGCTTGTTTTTCTTCCGCAGTAAGAGAATTTATCCATTTGTCATAATGTTTTTCTCCCCAAATATGTGCCTGTTCTAGATTATCTATTTTTCGAGGACTTGTTTCACTTATATCCAGATCCCTTTTGTCCCTGAAGGACCCGTTAAAATTTAATAAGGTCTCCTGCTTCACATCAATCGCTTTCCCCGCCGGAGAAGGTGATTCTCCAATTCCGGCAATCGCAGGCTTCCAGGGTTGAGAAATCGAGCTTTTTCCTTTTGCGTAAATTCCAGCTGCTGCTTTTTTCTGATCCGCAATAAACGTCTTCGCTTCCTTTGTCACAAATCTCCCGGCCCTTGTCACCCCGGTGACTTCTCCGGCGCCTTTTGCTCCTAAGAGGGAGACAGCAGCGTAAGCGATATAGTGAGTGCGGCTGTAGGTGTCACCGTGAATGATGTTTTCATTCCATGAAGTTTTGAAGGATTGAACCATATAATCGAATGTTTCCGGTGCATTGTAAATGGCGCCGATGAGTTCTTGTCCGGCTTTGGCCTGTTCTATTGTTCCTGCGTGTCCTTGTGCTCTTTGCAGCCAGATTGCGAAATCGTAAGCGCCGATGACGGTGTCTTTTCCTGCATCCCATATCCCCAGCGTAATGCCTTTTGCCCCGTCGACGAGCATTTGTCCGGCTTGGCGCATGGCTTTTAGCTGGACGAGGCTTGAGTAATATTGTAATTGTTCGGCGCTCATGTTGTCAGCCCCGAGTTTTTCTGCAATGTTTATATATTCATCCGGGTCAGAAATGCGGTCCAGTTTTTTCTGTAAAAAGGCGGTTTCTTCCTGCTGTTTCATTTTGATGTATTGATGGGCTTGTTTTTGTATGCTGTCTTTTCTTTTATATACGTCAGTATCGTGAAATGCTTTGGCGTTAAAAGATTGCGGACCGCCTGCTTTACTTGTTAAGTCGGCCAGCGTCCGGAAGAAGGCTTCAACTTCGTGTTCAAGCGCTTCAGATTGAGCGTACTCGTGAACCAGTTTTGCGTCGAGTTTATGTAAGTGTTCTGCCGTTTGCCGTTTTTTGTGATCGGAGGCATCAAGTTTGCCGGTAACCGAAGATTTGTCAAACGGTGATAAGGACAAAATGTCGTCAATTGATCCTAAAATTCGGCTGATCTCATCGTGCTGGCCATCAATGATATGGTAAGCTCTTTGCCCGGCATGCTTAAGCTCACTATCAAGGAACGATTCTTCCAGCAAGTCATGCCGGCCGAAGCCCGCCTGTTCTATTTCTCTTGGGATGCTTTTGAAAAAAGTAATTTTCATGTCGCAGAGATCAAGCCAAAGCTCTGCTCCGGCGGCCTGTTCAGTATAGAAGGCTTTAATGGCGTCCGCGCCTTTCCCTGACATGGCGTCCGTATTTGCAATGCCGTGAAACTGCTGTTTTAAAGCAATCATGTCATCTTTCGTTTTTTGATAAGCTTTCAGACGGCTGTTTGCTGATTGAATGAGGGTATTGGTTTCGAGTAATTTCATATACAGTGTCCTTTCGCCTGATTTTCTCCGACCGCATTTTACCATGAAGATGCCAATTTCTGTTCGTGAATTGAGAAAAAGAGGAAAAGGGTACTTTTTTACCGATTCTTTTGATTCATTTAAACATGTGCCGATATAAAAATGGCGTCACGCGGTGTAAAATGGCTATATTGATAAATATGGAGGTTGAGATGGATCAAGATTATATGACTGAGCTTGTCTCGGTCCAGCTGAAGAAAATCCGGTCGGAGAGAGGCTATACGCAAGAGAAAATGGCGGATGTGATCGGTCTTTCCAAAAAGGCGCTGGTGCAGATTGAGAAAGGGCGGGCGCTTGCGGAATGGCCGCATGTTGTGGCGGTTTGCGCGCTTTTCAGATCAAGTGAAACACTGCAATCCGTATTAGGAGATGATCCGCTGGAGGTCATTGAAGCGGTTGCCCATCGCACAATTGACAGGCCGAAGGGGAAGACGATGGGCGGCAAGGTGTGGTGGAAAACCATCGAGAAAAAAGGTGAGTTCCGCTTGCAGCAGCATTTGATTTCCCACCATTACCGCATCCTGGATTCTTATGATGATCTGTGGTTCAGCAGTTTTGAAAAGGCAGAGGCTTTGGAGCGGCTTGATGAGCTGTTTTTGGAGGCGGAGGAAGCGAAGCGCTGACGCACCTCCGGTTGATGTATTTTCTGACAAGTGAGAAAATATATATAAATTCCAGCCAGAGGAGAGATTCGAATGAAGCCTGAAGATATCGTGCGAAGCGGCCCGAATCAATATATATGTAAGGAAGGAATCGCAAAAGAGCTTCCGGGGCTGCTGGAGACATTCAGAAAACCCGTGATTGTGACCGGAATCAAATCCTATCAGGCGTTCTCCGATTACAGCGGCGGTTCTTCCTGGGATGTGATTCAGCATAAAGGATACTGTTCACCTGAGGCGGTGCGTAAGGTCTGTGAGCAGGCGGAAGATGCGGATGTGATCATCGGTATCGGAGGCGGCACGATGTTGGATTTGGCAAAAGCGGCGGCAGACCGGCTTGATATTGAGGCTGTGATGGTTCCTTCCATCGCGGGAACGTGTGCGGCAAGTACGCCGTTAAGTGTCATATATGATGAGAGCGGCAATTTTATCAGAGTGGATTATCATAAGCGTTCAAGCTACTTGACGATTGTTGATCCGCTGTTTTTGCTTTCCTCTCCCATTGAATATATGAAAAGCGGGATCGGTGATACGCTGGCGAAATGGTATGAGGCCGAAGCGGTCATCAGAAATACGGGGATGGCGCCGCTGATGGCTCAGGCGGGGCTGAGACAGGCGGAATATATCCGTGATCTGTTATTGCGTAACAGTGAAGCAGCCGTCGGAAGCATGGAGAAAGGCGAGCTGTCAGTACCGTTCATCCAGACGGCGGAAACGATTATTATGCTCGCGGGAACGGTCGGCGGCTATGGGGGCCGTTTGTGCAGGATGGCAGGGGCGCATGCGGTGCACAACGGACTCAGCTTTATTCAGGAGATACATCAGGTGCTGCACGGCCAGAAGGTTGCTTACGGCATATTGGTGCAGCTTGCGCTTGAGAATCGGAGACATGAGATTGAAGAGCTGCTTCCGTTTTACCGCCGGCTCGGATTTCCCGTCAGTCTCCAAGATCTCGGCATCCGTGACATGCATGAGGAAGCCAAGCGCCGCATCTCTTCTCACGCCTGCCGGGCGGAAGAATCGTTATGCTTAATGGGGCAATATGGCGAGAAGGACGTATCAGCGGCGATTGAATCGCTCGAATCAGCGCAAAAGACAGGATAGAGCTTGGTTATCTGTCTTGTCTTTATTTTTTGAATATTTCCGTTATAATGAGGGAGGTATAGAAAGGGAGGGGCCAAAGGACATGTATCAGGCGAAAAAGATGTTGTTATTGGGATCAGGCGAGCTGGGGAAAGAAGTCGTCATTGAAGCGCAGCGGCTCGGGGTTGTCACTGTAGCCGTTGACAGCTATGAGCATGCCCCTGCCATGCAGACCGCGCACAAAAGCTATGTCATCGATATGCTCGATAAAGCGCAGGTCAGAGAAGTCATTGAAAAAGAAAAACCGGACTTGATCGTACCGGAAGTGGAAGCCATTGCGACGGATGAGCTGCTGAAGCTTGAGGAAGAAGGCTTTCACGTCATCCCGAATGCGCGTGCGGCGAAGCTGACGATGGACCGTGAAGGCATCAGACGGCTTGCGGCGGAGAAGCTGCACCTTCCGACTGCCGGCTATGAATTCGCGAATACATATGAAGAATTTAAAGAAGCGGCAGAAACAATCGGCTTTCCGTGCGTGGTGAAGCCGCTGATGAGCTCTTCCGGAAAAGGGCAAAGCGTGTGCCGCTCGGCTTCCGGGCTGGAAAGCTGCTGGAATATGGCGATGGAAGGCGGCCGGGTGAAAAACGGCCGGGTCATCGTTGAGGAATTCATTCCGTTTGAATCCGAAATCACTCTTTTGACAGTGCGCGCGGCGAACGGTACATCCTTTTGCGCACCGATCGGACATGAACAAAAAGACGGTGACTATATTGAATCATGGCAGCCTCATCATATGACAGAACAGCAGATCGAAGAGGCGAAACACATTGCGAAAAGCATAACGGACGAGCTCGGCGGATACGGTTTGTTCGGAGTTGAGCTTTTCCTTACTGAAGATAAGGTATATTTCAGCGAAGTGTCTCCCCGTCCGCATGATACGGGGCTCGTCACACTTGTGACGCAAAATTTGTCAGAGTTCGCGCTGCATGTCCGTGCGATAATGGGGTTCCCGATTCCGGAAATCACACAGCTGTCGCCGGGGGCAAGCCGTCCGCTGAAGGCGCCCAAAGAGCTTGCTGATTACGCGGTTGAAGGTGTTGAGAAGGCCTTGGCGGTAAAAAGCACTCAGGTCCGCATATTCGGAAAACCCGTCACGAAAGCCGGACGCCGTATGGCGGTTGCGCTTTCTGCAGCCGAGACGGCTGAGGAGGCGAGAGAAAGAGCGGCCGAAGCACTTAGTTATTTATCTGTTACATAAACCTATTTTAAGAGGCGTTTTTACCGTAATGGTAAGGCGCCTTTTTTGTGTGGGCAGACTATATACTGGAAAACGGGGTTGTGAGATAATGTATGAGGCCGTTTTGTGCCGGCTTTTCAATTCATGAAACTTTTTATGTCCGCAATCGTTATATGTCATGTTCTCATTTAACGGAGAAGGAAATAACTATACATCATAAGGCTTTTCATTCGTGAAGCGCGGACAGACCGTATCATCAGCATGTAATATTTAAACAGGGTCATCCGGAATAGAGATAACCCCGATTGCTTACCTTAATATGAACGGAGAAAAACAAAAATCACCAGATTAGATTGTTCAAATAACACCAAATGCTGTATAATAAAAGAATTTGAATGATAGCATTGAAAGAATTTCATTTTATGTTTCCGTAAAATGGAGTCTTTATGCATACGCAGTCCGATTTGATATGGTTTTAATTGGAGGTTTGTGTAAACTGTGAATTATATACCTAGTATGATTACAATTGGAAATTTTATTTGCGGGCTTCTATCGATTCATTCCCTTTTGTATCATAATATTCACTCCGCGGTGATCTTTATTTTCACCGGGATGTTTCTTGATTTTTTTGACGGTTTGGCCGCCCGTAAGCTGAACGCGGTATCGGAGATGGGAAGGGAGCTTGACTCTTTTGCTGATCTCGTGACGTTCGGCGTAGCGCCGTCCATGCTCGCTTACAGTGTTTCACTATATACGATTCCGTTCGTCGGAATTTTAATCGCGCTTTCCTACAGCATCTGCGGGATGATCCGGCTCTCGAGATTTAATATCGGACAAAGCAAGCTGCCGACGTTTATCGGGATGCCGATTCCATTTGCGGGGATGTGTCTTGTCATTTTGAGCTTCATCAATAACGCTTTTCTTCTGGGGGCGGGAACGATAGCGCTCAGTTATTTAATGGTCAGCAATCTTAAATTTCCCCACTTTAAAAAACAGGCGCCTGAAAACCTGGAGAGCAGAAGATGGAATTAGTTCAGCAATTAATTTCCGATTACGGATATATCGCGATTTTTCTCATGCTGACACTCGGTATTATCGGATTGCCTATTCCGGATGAAGTCATGATGACGCTTGTGGGCTACTTCGCCCATATAAAAGTGCTGAATTACGAGCTCTCCATTCTGATCAGCTTTATCGGAGCTCTCGTGGGGATGATTATCAGCTACTTCATCGGCAGAAAAGCCGGCCGGCCGTTTATTAATAAGTTCGGGAAATGGGTCGGCCTGAAGGAAAAGAGGATGGAGAAAGTAGACAGGTGGATGAAAAAGTACGGGCCGTACACCATTATTTTAGGTTATTTCATCCCAGGCATCAGACACGTGACCTGCTACTTTTCTGGAATCGGCAGAATGGATTTCAAAACCTACTTATGCTTCGCCGCCATCGGAGCGTTTTTATGGTGTTTTATTTTTATTACTATAGGAAAATTCATAGGAGTAATCAATGTTTAATACTGCAGCTAAAGTTCTTTATCGTTCATTGATTGAACTGACTAATAATCCATTGACGTCCCATCTCATTAAAAACTTCTGTGAATCGAAACTGAGCAAGCCGATGATTCCGCTGTTTTCCAAACACTATCGCATCAACTGGAATGAAACGGAACGCACAGCCTCTGACTTTGATTCACTGGCGTCATTTTTCATTCGTGATATTAATTTGAATCTCCGCCCCGTGGCAACAGAGAAGAACGCCATCGTCAGTCCTGTGGACGGCGTCGTTCAGACGGTAGGCATGATTAATCCGAATCAAACCTTCATGGTAAAAGGGAAGGATTATTCGTTCGCTGAACTGACGGGGTTTAAAAACGCCGATCACAAATACAACGGCGGCCGTTTTGCCGTGCTTTATCTGAGCCCGAGACATTACCACCGCTTCCATTCCCCCATCAGCTGCACGTATCAGAAGCTGGCCGAGCTGGGGAAACGCTCCTATCCTGTCAATACGATGGGATTGAAGTACGGGAAAGACGTGCTCTCAAAAAATTACCGTTATGTGTACGAGCTCACCCGTGGTGACCAGCAGATGCTCATGATTCCGGTAGGTGCGATGAATATTAATTCCATCGTTCAGACAAACACCGGAAACAGGCTTGAAACGGGTGAAGAGCTGGGCTATTTTTCATTTGGATCGACCGTTATTTTAGTATTCGAGAAGGATATGTTTACCCCTTCGGATAACCTCATTGAAGGCCGGGAATTACAGGTCGGCCAGATCATCGGTTATGCGGAGTCACAGGAGGAGGCGTCCGCTTTATAAAAGCTGCTCCTCTTTTTTATATGGTGTAAGGAAGTGAACAATATGGAAGAAAAGGATTTGGCAAAGCTGATAGAGCAATATCGGCTTATAGGCAGTCAGCAAGCTCTGGAAGCCGTGCGGGATGCCTGCTGGCCGGTCATCGAGTCGCTCATCTCGGAACTGGGTGAAGACAGCGCCGATGTCCTGCGGGAAAAAGGCCGTGACCGTTTTCCGTTTATCATCGGCAAGTATCAGACTGCCGCCGGCCTTTCGCTTGAAACCTTTTTGCGCAATACGTATCGGTTTTATTTTCAGCAGATAATAAAAGGAGAAGCGTGACTGGAAGAAAGAGTCCGGACGGAAATGTTCATCTTTCGCCCGTTTTCCTGTATGATATAGTATAGTGTGCGTGATCATTAATATAATTGAACAGGGTGTATAAATCATGGAAAAACAATATAGAGTTTTACTTTATTATAAATATGTAAAGATTGATGAGCCTGAGGAATTCACGGCTCAGCATTTGAAGTTCTGTAAGGAGCTCGGTCTGTTAGGCCGTATTTTGATTTCTGAGGAAGGCATTAACGGTACGGTGTCCGGAACGGTTGAACAGACGGATCAATACATGAATGCGCTGAAAGCTGATCCGCGTTTTGCCGACATGCCGATCAAAATTGATGAGACTGACGGACATGCGTTCCGCAAAATGTTTGTCCGCCATAAAAAAGAGCTGGTGACGCTTCGTCTCGAAGATGATGTTGATCCGAATACCACGACGGGCAAACACTTGAAACCGAAAGACTTTTATGAGCAAATGCAGAATCCTGACACGATCGTGATTGACGCCAGAAACGACTATGAGTATGACCTCGGTCATTTCCGCGGAGCGGTCAGACCTGATATTGAGGCGTTCCGTGAGCTGCCGGACTGGATTGAAGAGCACAAAGACATGCTCGAAGGCAAAAAAATCCTCACGTACTGCACAGGCGGCGTACGCTGTGAGAAATTTTCCGGCTGGCTGCTGAAGCAGGGCTTTGAAGACGTGTCCCAGCTTGACGGCGGTATCGTCACTTATGGTAAAGATCCTGAAGTCCAAGGCAAACTGTGGGACGGACAGTGCTACGTATTTGACGAAAGAATCAGCGTACCGGTCAACCGCGTAGAGCATGTCATTATCGGAAAAGATTATTTCACGGGCGAGCCGTGCGAGCGTTATGTGAACTGCGCAAATCCGGCATGTAATAAAAAAATGATCTGCACACCTGAGAATGAATACAAATACATGCGCAGCTGCAGTCACGAATGCCGTACGAACGAACGCAACATGTATGTGAAAGAGCACGAAATGACTCAGGAAGAAATTAATGAACGCCTCGCTTTGATTGAAAAAGAAGATCATGCGGCGATTGATTAATAGAAAAGACCACCAATAAGGTGGTCTTTTTTGTGTTTACATACTTTCTGTCCGGGCGGTCTGGTCCGCTGTGACGGGCCCTTTATATGTGAAGGCTTTTTCCCATTTGGATACGACGATGCAGGCGACCGCATGGCCGGGCACGTTGACGCCGGTTCTCGCCATGTCCATGACGCGGTCGACACCGGCAATGATGGCGACGCCTTCCGCGGGGAGACCGACGGCATTCGCTGTCGCCAGAAGCACGACGAGTGAGCCTGACGGGACGGCGGCAATGCCTTTGCTTGTCATGACGAGCACAAGCATCATCAGAAGCTGCTGAGAAAGCGGCATCTCCACATGAAAAGCCTGCGCCAGAAAAATACATGACACCGATAAATAGAGACTGGAGCCGTCACAATTCAGCGATAAGCCTGACGGAACCACAAAGGAGACGACCCGCTTCGGGCAGCCGTATTTCTCCATCCGATCCATCAGCTGAGGCAGAATGGTTTCTGTGCTTGTCGTGGAAAAAGCAATCAAAAACAGATCCCAAATCATTTTCAGCACTTCAAAGTACTTAATTTTAAAGATAAGCCCGACAATCGGAAACAGAACGAAGAGTATCAAAAAAAGCCCGAGAAACACAGTGCCGATCAGCTTCAGCATCGGGAGCAAAAGCGCGATTCCGAATTGTCCGACTGAGGCGGCCATAAGGGCAAGAACGCCGATCGGAGCCGTGACCATCACCATTTGCGTCAGTTTGAACATAATATTTGCCGTTGATTCAAAGAAATTCATGACAGGTGCGGAGGCTTTGCCGATGCCGGCTGCGGCAACACCGAATAGGATCGCGAAAAAGATGACGGCGAGAAGATCGTTTTTCGCCATAACGTCAATGATATTAACGGGGATAATATCGAGAAGCATTTGTTTCAGGTCGACTACTTTTTCCGTATAGCCGGAAAGCTCGTGAATGTCTTTTTTAGCAAGGTGAGAGAGGTTAAGGCCGACTCCAGGCTTCAGGACGTTTGCCAATAGGAGGCCGAGCCCCAGAACAAGTGTCGTAATGACTTCAAACCAAATAATCGTTTTGATGCCGAGACTGCCCATCTTCTTCATACTGCCGCTCCCGGCGGCTCCGATGACAATGGTCGAGAACACGATCGGCACGACAATCATTTTAATCAGGCGGATAAATCCGTCTCCCACGGGCCGCAGCGCCATCCCGAAATCCGGGAAGAAATGGCCGATCAGTGCTCCGATGGCTAAGGCGATCAAAATCTGAAATGCGATAAATTTTTTCAAGCGAATCCCCCTTTTACTTGCGCATTTCTTACGTAATTCGTGAAGCAGGCGGCAACCACCTTCCTCTCCGCCATAAATTTGTCACAAAATTGACTTTGCGAAAGAGAGGATTTCTTTACATTATGTAAGCGCAATCATTTAATATGACAGAAAGTCCTCATTGAAAAAAATGAAGGAGAATAAAATAAAGTTAGATTTTCGCTTGAAAATATCAAAAATTGTGATAATTATCCTCTTATAAGTGGTATATTTAATATGATACGGTCAACTGCATCCTCATATATCTGTGCATACACGATTCAGGCAGAGAAAACAGGCAGCTTATAAAAGACTGAAAATTTAAACAATTACAAGAAAGGTGTGCTTTTGTTGAATCAACTGATTGAAAGACGTAAGGTCACAGCTAGAAAAGAAAAACCGGATTCCGCTTCATTGGGATTTGGCAAGTACTTCACTGATTACATGTTTGTCTTGGATTACGAAGAAGAAAGAGGCTGGCATGATCCGAGAATCACACCATATGAACCGGTTCATCTTGATCCGTCCGCATCCGTTTTCCATTACGGGCAGGCCGTATTTGAAGGGCTGAAGGCTTACAGATCAGAAGACGGACGGGCATTGATGTTCCGTCCTGACCAAAATATAAAGCGGCTGAATAAATCGTTGCGGCGGATGAGCATGCCGCCTCTCGATGAGAAGCTTGCGCTGGAAGCATTGGTACAATTGGTGGAGCTGGAGCAGGAATGGATTCCGACAGAAAAAGGAACCTCTTTATATATCCGTCCGTTTGTAATTGCGACCGAGCCTTCTTTAGGCGTCCGGCCTTCCAAGCGGTATAAATTCATGGTTGTCCTGACGCCGGTCGGTTCGTATTACGGCGATCAGCTGAAACCGATCCGTATTTATGTGGAGGATGAGTATGTGCGCGCCGTCACCGGCGGAGTGGGCGATGTTAAAACGTCCGGAAACTATGCGGCCAGCTTACAGGCTCAGCGGAAAGCCGAAGAGCTGGGTTATGATCAGGTGCTTTGGCTCGACGGAGTGGAAAAGAAATATGCCGAAGAGGTAGGCAGTATGAATATCTTTTTCATTATAAACGGAGAGGCTGTAACGCCGGCGCTAAACGGAAGCATTCTCGGGGGCATCACCCGCGCATCTGTGATAGAGCTGTTAAAAAGCTGGGGCATCCGTGTCAGGGAAGAACGGGTTGCCATTGATGACATCTATCATGCCGCGATGAGAGGCGAGGTGTCAGAAGTATTCGGTACGGGAACTGCAGCTGTCATCTCACCGGTCGGCGAGCTGCACATTCACGGAGAAACAATTGAGCTGAATAACGGTTTGATCGGTGAAGTGTCAGAAAGGCTCTATGAAACGATTACCGGCATCCAGGTCGGGAAGGTGCCGGATTCGTTCAGATGGGTGGTTGAAGTATAAACAAAAAAAGAACCCTTGCGCGGCAGGGTTCTTTTTTTGTTTATTGAGATTTTGCGGCTTGAACACGGGTGCGGCTGTTCCGGTTTTTTAAGTAATAAACGCTGTAACAGACGGCCATAAAGGCAATTCCGCAATAAAGGGCGATGGCCTGATTCGGATCAAAAGCAATGCCGATACAGGAGGCAAGGCACAGGATAAAGGCCGCTATCGGCACGGCCGGATATCCCGGTGTCCTGTATTTCAAGTCTGAAAGCTGATGGCCTTCTTTAAGAAACCGTCTTCTGAACAAAAATTGCGATGCGGCAATGCTCATCCACACCGCCACTACCGCAAATCCTGAGACGGAGACGAGAACAAGATACACTGTATCCGCTGCAAACACGCTTGACAGCAGTGACAGAATGCCGCCGATCATACTGAAAATCAGGGCGTTAAAAGGAATGCCTTTAGACGTCAGCCTGGCAAAGGCGGGGTGAAGCTCACCTTCTTTAGACAGGGACCACAGCATTCGTGATGATGCATACAGCCCCGAATTCGCCGCAGACAGAAGCGCCGTCAAAATGACAAAATTCATCAGATCGGCCGCATACGGCACGCCGATTCTGTCGAATACCGTAACGAACGGGCTTTCAATCACACCCGCTTCTTGGATGGAGATCATGCCCGACAGCACAAAAATCGTTCCGATAAAGAAAAGCGCCAGCCGCCAGACTGTAGTCTTAATGGCGCGCGGAACGGTTTTTTCCGGATCAGCGCTTTCCCCGGCGGCAATTCCGATCAATTCCGTCCCTGAAAAGGCGAAGTTTACTGACAGCATCGTCATCAGTATCGGAAAAAAACCATTTGGAAAAAGACTGCCGCCATCCGTAAAGTTCGACAGCATAGGTGCCGCTTCACCGCTTTTCATCGGGACGATGCCGAACATCGCCGCTCCGCCCAATAAAATAAACAGCAGGATGGCTAAGACTTTAATGCTTGAGAACCAAAACTCCGATTCAGCAAAAAATTTCACGGAGAAGGCGTTTAATAAAAAGATGAAAAGAGCGAATACGGCACTCCACATCCAAACCGAAGTATGCGGGAACCAGCGCTGCATGAAGAGCCCGGCTGCCGTGAATTCAGAGCCCAGCGCCACTGCCCACGTCAGCCAGTACAGCCATGCGACCGTAAAACCCGTCGCCGGCCCGATATAGGTTTTCGCATAGGTGTGGAAGGAACCCGTGACCGGCATGGCCACTGACAGTTCACCGAGGCAAAGCATGACAAGATAGACGATGCCCGCGCCCAAAAGGTATGCAAAAATGGTACCCGCCGGACCCGCCTGATGAATGGTATACCCCGAGCTTAAAAACAGCCCCGTTCCGATTACACCTCCGAGTGAGAGCATAAAGAGGTGCCTGCTTTTCATACTTCTCTGAAAATTCGTCTCGTTCTTGTTGTTCATTGTTTTCCAACTTTCTGCGAGAGCCGTTCTAATAAAAAATCTCATGCCGGCGAACGGCACGAGATTCCGGCGAACCGGCTTTTTGAATAGAATATACAAACTATTCCGATTAGTCAAGTTGTTTTTAAGGTTTTGGCCCAAGCCGCAATGGCCTGAATATCCGCGGGCTTCGTCCGGCAGCAGCCTCCGATCAGGCTTGCGCCGTTTTCGTACCAGCTTTGCGCGCTCTCTCCGAAATGTTTTGCGCACGCTTCGCCTTTCCAGGTTTTTGTTTCCGGGTCATATTGTTCGCCTGAGTTCGGATAGACGATAATCGGCTTGGGCGCTGCCCGTTTGATTTCTTCTATCAGCGGCGGAATATGTTCGATCGGTGTGCAGTTGATGCCGATCGCCGCGATCTGATTGCAGGAGCCGAGCAGGGCCGCGCATTCGGAAATAGGTGTGCCTTCGCTGATATGCCGTCCGTCTTTGGCGCTGAAGCTCATCCACGCATAAGTGCCTGGGAATTCCTCCAGCAGCCTTACGATCGCTTTTGCCTCTGACAGGCACGGAATGGTCTCGCACGCCAAAAGATCGGCGCCGGATTCTATAAGGGCTTTCATCCGGGGGCGGTGAAAGCTGATCAGTTCATCCTCCGTCAGTCCGTAATGCCCGCGATATTCAGAGCCGTCGGCAAGGCTCGCGCCGTAAGGTCCGATAGAAGCGGCGATCAAAGGTTTGGGACGGTCTGAACGGTTTTCTTCATGCGCCCAAAATTCATCGCGAGCTTGGACGGCGAGCTCAACTGATGTCTGTATCAGGCGGATCGCATCGGTTTCTGAGATGCCGCGTGCCGCAAATCCTTCAATCGTCGATTGATAGCTGGCAGTAATCGCGCAATCAGCGCCGGCGGCAAAATATTCGGCATGCACCTGTTTGATCAGTTCGGGTTTCTCCAAAAGAATTTTGGCCGACCACAGATCGTCATGTAAATCACAGCCCATCCGTTCAAGCTCGGTTGCCATTGCTCCGTCTATGATCATAACCGGGTATTCATCTAATATGTGTGTAATGGGGTTCATAGGCGCTCCTTTCTGACTTTCTTGAAAATATATGAAAAGGGTAATGGACGCTTTCCTCTTTGTCAATCAACCGGCAGAAAAAAAGATGTTCAGGACGCTGCCCGAACACCTTTTGTTTAGGAAATATGTTTGCCTTTCGCACTTTTCGCGATGTCTGAATACTCCCAGCAGTCGATCCCGTCATCATCAGGGAGCACATCTCTGTAAAAGACGGGGTCCTTTCCGGCTTTCTTTTGCCGGGCATAATCGCTCAAAGCGGCAAACGCTTTTTTCGACAGAAGGAAAATCGCAATTAAATTCACGACCACCATTAAGCCCATGAACAAGTCAGCCATATCCCACACAAGCTGGACTTTGGAAATGCATCCGAACAGAACCATTCCGAGTACACAGATGCGGTAAATGAACAGCCATTTTTTGTTCTGGCTTAAAAATCCGATATTGGTTTCTCCGTAATAATAGTTGCCCATCAGAGCGCTGAAGCCGAACAAAAGTATTAAGACGGCAAGGAAACCTGATGCCCACGCGCCGACATGGTCGCTCAAGGCAGCCTGAGAAAGCGCGATGCCGCTCAGTCCCGGCTGGTGATAAGCGTCTGAAAATAAAATGATTAGTGCCGTGCTTGTACAAATGACGAGCGTATCCGTCAGGACGCCGAAGGCCTGAATGAGCCCCTGTTTCACCGGATGGCTCGTCGTAGCTGTCGCCGCCGCGTTCGGAGCGCTTCCCATTCCCGCTTCATTTGAGAAAATGCCGCGTCTCACACCTTGCATCAAAGCCGCACCTAAAGCGCCGCCCGCTGCCTGATCAATACCGAACGCATTTTTTACGATAAGCGACAGAACGCCGGGCAATTGGGTGATGTTCGTCAGAATGACAAAGAAAGCGACACCGATATATAAAACGGCTAAGACGACTACGATGTATTCCGCCATTTTCGCAATTCGTTTGACGCCTCCGAAAATCACGCAGCCGAAAACCAAAATTAAAATAATGCCCAATGTAAGCCGGCTGGTGCCGAATGCGTTTTGAAAGGCGACGCTGATCGTATTGGACTGAACGGAATTAAAGACGACTCCGAATGACAGCGTGATTAAAACGGCGAACAGCGCGCCCATCCAGCGTTTCTTCAGGCCTTTTTCCATGTAATAGGCCGGGCCGCCGCGGAATCCGTTTTGATCTTTTACTTTATAAATTTGGGCCAGCGTGCTTTCAACAAAGCTTGAAGCCGAACCGATGACGGCGATAATCCACATCCAGAAAATAGCGCCCGGGCCGCCGAGTGCGATCGCAATGGCGATTCCGGTAATATTCCCGGTTCCGACACGCGCCGCCATGCTGATGCAAAATGCCTGAAACGGGGAAATGCTGTTTTTTGACCGGGCGGCCGCGCCTTCTTTCAAAACCCGGATCATTTCCCTCAGCATGCGGACTTGCAGACCCTTTGATCTGAACGTAAAAAACAGTCCCAGAGAAAGAAGCAGTACGATTAACAGTTTTGACCATAAAAAATCATTTGCCGAGCCGATTACATTTTCAAGGAATTCCTGCATCCAATCACCTCTTGGTTCGTTTGATTAAAAAATACTGAGCTCCCACTCCTGTGCGATATGTTTCAGCAGCATGCCGCCGGTCAGGCTGTTGCCGTATTCATCAATGGCCGGACCGTAAATGCCGATGCCGCAGCCGTTATGAAAAGGCTGTTCTCTTCTGGCGCTTGGGGGAACCAATGCCATAATGCCGCCGGATACCCCGCTTTTGGCCGGGACGCCGACGAAAGCCGCATATTTGCCTGACGCATTGTACATCCCGCACGTCAGCATCAGGGCTTTGGCGAGTTTCGCGACATCTTTCGGAATGACCTGTTCCCTGCGGATGGGATGGTAGCCGTCATGCGCAAGAATCAATCCGATTAAAGCGATGTCCTCGGTTGTCCCCTCCATGGCGCATTGCTTTAAATACACTTCAAGCGTTTCTTCCACATCCGCCTCGAGAAAGTTCGTTTCTTTTAAATAGTAGGCGAGCGCTCTGTTCCGGTGTGCGGTCTGCCATTCAGAGCGGAAGACCTCCTCGTGTATGTGAGGCCGTTTTCCTATCAATTTTTCAAAAACGGAAAAGAGATATTCCAATTTATCATGCGCCGTTTCACCGGGAAGAAGCGAGGCGACGGTAATGGCGCCGGCATTGATCATCGGATTGAAGGGCTTCCCGGGTTTATGGATTTCAAGCCGGATGATAGAATTAAACGCATCACCTGTCGGCTCCACGTCCACACGATCGAGTACATAAGGAATGCCCCTGGACATGCAGGCGGCAATAAAGCTGATGACTTTTGAGATGCTCTGCAATGTGAACGGCACATTCCATTCACCGGCATGAATCATTGAGCCATCCGGCTCTAATATGCAAATGCCCAGCTGAGAGTCATTGATTTCTCCTAGGGCGGGGATATAATTTGCGCTTTTTCCATTGACGGAAAACGGTCGGTAATGTTCGACCCAATCTTGTAAAAGTGAAGCCAGTTCCTCTTTTTCAAGGCGCTCTCTGACCATATCTTTCATAACATTCCTCCTCTATTACAAGCCTGTCCGCAAGCGGAACCCGGTCTTGGAAAACGTTTTCAAATATAGCGTGTTCCATGTTAATGTATAATGACATCTACAGAATCATATAAAATACGACAAAATCATTCTTAAAATAAGCCGATAGATTTATAAATCTGCAGGAGCGTCCCGCCATACGGGTCTAAAGAAATTTGCGGACTCACTCGGTCTTATTCAAAATAGATAGAAGAAGGAAGTGATTGTGATCAGGCTCGACTATTTACTAAAAAAAGACGGCTATCTTTTCGCACTTATGCTGATCACCGTGCCGCTGGCGGGGGAACTGAAATTTTACCCCCTGAATGAGGTGTACCGGATCAGCTTCGGCGCCCCGGCTTTTTTCTTTTTTCTGCTGCTGCTGCGGCATGTGCCGGCAGTATTGTCAGGGCTGTTGACAGGTGCAGCCGTTGTGGCATTCCGGATCGGCCTGTCGTGCTGGGGAGGAGAGCATGCCGGCTTTACGGAGGCTTTTTTCAGCCAATATCCCAGTTTCTTTTTTTACTTTACATATGCCTGCTTGTTTTATGTGCTGAGGGTCAGGTTCTTTCGGGATCGGCCGCTCATGATCGGTTTCCTCGGCTTTCTCATTGAAATCGCTTCCGACACCGTTGAAATGGCGGTTCAGTTTTCAGGAGGCCGGCTGATTATGATGCCGGGCAAACTGGCGGATATTGCGGTCATCGCCGTTTCTCACACATTTATTGTGCTGAGCTTTTTCAACGTGATGAAGCTGCACGAATCCCAGGTCAGGGAAAAGCAAACGAGAAAGCAGCATGAACACATGCTGATGATTGTGTCTAACTTATACGAAGAAACAATTCATTTGAAAAAAACGCTGAAAACGACGGAGCATGTGACGAAAGAATCCTATCAGCTGTATCGGGAAATGAGCGGGAACGACCGGGAGCTCGGCAGCCGAATGCTGCGCCTTGCGGGAGAAATTCATGAAGTGAAAAAAGACAATCAGCGGATATTCGCCGGCCTGTCGAAGCTGATTTCAAATGAGAGATTCCGGGATTACATGGATGCCGCCGCTCTGATCGGAATCGTCCTCCGAATCAATGAAAAATACGCCGAATCTTTAGGCAAGGATATTCAATTCCGGAGCGTGGTTGAAGGAGATCATCCCGATTATCACGTCTTTACCGTCCTGTCGATCTTGAATAACCTGACCGCCAATGCCGTAGAGGCCATGGGGGACAGAGGTGAGATCCGCCTCACGCTGCGCAGGGCGGAGGGGGAGATGGCCGAATTTCAGGCGGAAGATGACGGTCCCGGCATTTCGGAAAAAATCGGAGAGGTAATCTATGATCCCGGATTTACGTCCAAATACGATGAATTCGGCACCCCTTCAACGGGCATCGGGCTTTCATACGTGAAGGAAATCGTAACCGAACTTGAAGGCGGCATCTCCTTTCACAACAAGCCAAAAGGCGTCATATTTACGATTCAGCTGCCGGTGAGGCATTTAATTGCAGAAAGGGTGAGTTCATAATGCGCTTTTTTATAGCTGATGATGACCGGGCGATCCGTTCCATTTTGAGACAAATCATTGAAGATGAGGACTTAGGCGAAGTCGTCGGCGAGGCGGAGGACGGAAGCCAGATTGAAGGGCATTATCTCCATTTTAAACAAGTCGATATTTTATTAATTGACCTGCTGATGCCGGGGCGGGACGGGATTGAGACGATACGGCATCTTCAGGATTCGTACACCGGAAAAACGGTGATGATATCCCAGGTGGAAGCGAAGGAAATGGTGGGGGAAGCCTATTCTCTCGGTATTGAATATTATATCCACAAACCGATCAACAAAATTGAAATCATCACCGTGCTCCGAAAAGTGAAAGAGCGGATCGAACTGGAAACCTCGATCGGCGATATCCAAAATTCGCTAAGACGGCTTGTTCAGCGCAATGAACCGCAGCAAAGCCGCTCTTTTAAATCCTGCGAAAAATCCGTGAAAGAGACCGGGAAATTTCTGTTATCAGAACTAGGGATTGTGGGAGAAAGCGGCGCGCACGACCTGATGGCCGTGCTGCATTTTTTATTTGAGGATGAGCAGGCGCAAAAAAGCGTCCCGTCGCTGAAGCGTGTGTTTACAAACGTCGCGCTGCGGAAACTGGGACCCGTGGCGTCGGAAGCAGACGTCAGCAGGGAGACAAAAGCCTCCGAACAGCGGATCAGAAGAGCGATCATTCATTCGTTAAACCATTTCGCCTCATTGGGCACAACTGATTTTTCAAACCCCAAATTTGAATATTACGCCTCGAAATTCTTTGATTTCCCTGCCGTCAGCAAGAGAATGAAAGAAATGCAGTCGAAAGAAACGGTGCCGCTTTCTCCGGTTAAAGTGAATATGAAAAAATTTATTCACGTCTTCTATTTGGAGGCGAAAGATTTACGCGAAGGATCGAAGTTTGTCAGCGGAGGGAGCAGGTAAGCCGATAAATGAGGTTTACTTATATAAGGTCTTTGTGTAAAATCATGTTAACTAAGAAGGAACGTAGGGATCCTGATGGCTGATCAAATTCCGGTTTTCGCACTAATGAAATAGTGTCAAAGTCTCTGCCTTGAGTGCGGAGGAAACCGGGATTGTCTGCCTGAATAAAGGAACCTGACAGTAATAGTGAGGGGGCGGCGATTATGCCGCCCTCTTTTTGGCGTCTTCACATATCTCTTTCTCCTCCGCCTCAGGCGAAGCTCTGTGTCAGTAAATAAGGGAAATGGGGAAACAAGATGACAAAACAAAGGGAAATAGAATCCGTTCTGAACATCGCAAAGGAAAATGGCTTACGGTTAAAATATGAAGGGGCGGACATAAATGAAACGGGAATATATAAAGAAACAGCACAAAACAAAAAAGCTTGTAGAGAAACATCATTTTCTCTACAAGCTGCTTTTTCATTCTTCAAAATAAGGATTCACATGGATGAGCACTTCTTCAACATCTGAAAAGTGTCTTTTGATGTCATTTCGGATTTCGCGGGCAATATCGTGTCCCTGCTTAATCGTCAAATCATGATCTAAAGATAACCGGACATCAAGCAATTTATAGTGGCCGTGTTCTCTCGCTCGGATTTTATCGAGCCGTTTGACTTGAGGACAATGCAAAATAACCGCTTTATATTCCTCTATCAGTTCGGGATCAACACTTTTTTCCATGAGAACGTCAACAGACGGCCTGATTAATTCCATTGAAATCTTAAAAATGAGGTACGCTACGATGACACTGGCAATTGCATCGGCGTACAACAGATAGGACCACCCGCGGGCGTTCCCGATAATCGCCAATAGGACGCCGATAAAAGCGGCAAGAGAGGCAACGATATCGCCTTTATGATCGTATGCAATCGCTATAATCGCTTTACTGTTCCATTTTTCTCCTTGTTTGATCGAATAACGATATAAGATCTGCTTAGCCGCATAGGATATCAGAGCCGCAAACAATGCGCTGTATTGCGGGATGCTTGGACCTTCAACAAAGGACGAAATCGCTTCTATTAGAATATACACGGAAACGAGCACTAATATTATTCCTACAATCGCTTCGCTGATGACCTCAGCTTTGCCATGCCCGAAAGGATGGTCTTGATCGGGCGGCTTATTAGAAATGCCGATGACGGCCAGGACAGCAATCGAAGCCACGACATCCGCTGCAGAGTGTATACCGTCGGCAAAAACGGCTTCACTATCGCCTATCAGTCCAAAAAAGATCTTTCCTGCCATTAAGATCAGATTGGCTATCAATGCAATCAAAGCAACTTTTTTGCTTATTTGTTCTCTTTCACTTGTCATTTTGTCCTCCTATAAAACTGCGCAAAAAAAGAGGAGCGCTTTTGATTCGCTCTCCGTATCCTTTCTTGTGTAATCACTTTGCTTATCATACCAATTCAGTTTCGAGTGGGTCTATAGCAAGGTTTTTTCCTGTTTACTAATAAATAAGGTGACAGAAAAAAAGTTGGAGCAGGGCTAAACAGTACGCAGACAAAATGGCGCTGAATTTAAAAATGAACTGTTGACATTTAAGTATTTATCCTTTATTATTATCTCGAATTCAAGATATTTTAATTCAAGGTAAATTAATTAGAGTGCAGGATAAAAACCTGCCGATCGCTTGAATCACGAAAAGATCAGTGAAGAGAACGTTTCGTTTTTTGATTATATGCTATTTGATTTTTTATACGATAATATCTCGAATTCGAGATAAAAGGGAGTGCAAGAGAAATGGCTGAATTTGTAAAGCTAGTGAATGAAAGAAGATCTGCAAGCAACTTTCTTCCGGATCATCCAATCACAAGAGATGAACTCAATGAAATGTTTGAATTGGTTGCGTTGACTCCATCAGCTTTTAATTTGCAGCACACAAAATATGTGACGGTTCTTGACCCGGATGTAAAAGAAAAGCTGAAGCAGGCCGCAAACGGACAATATAAAGTGTTTAGCTCATCAGCGGTTCTTTTGGTTTTAGGGGATAAGCAGGCATATCAGCAAGCGGCTGACATCTATGAAGGATTGAAGATGCTGGGGGTATTAAATAAACAAGAGTATGATCATATGGTTCAAGACACCGTTTCGTTTTATGAAAACAGGGGAGAACCATTTAAGAGAGATGAGGCGATAAGAAATGCTTCACTTTCTGCGATGATGTTTATGCTGAGTGCTAAGGAAAAAGGCTGGGACACCTGTCCGATGATAGGGTTTGATGCTGAAGCCGTGAAACAGATTTTGAATATAGATGATCAATTTGAGGTCGTCATGATGATTACAATCGGGAAAGAAAAAACAGAAAGCAGAAGGCCGCGCGGCTACCGAAAGCCTGTGAATGAGTTTGTGGAGTATATTTAACTATTTGTAAAGGAGCGGATAAAAATGGCTAAAAAAACGATGGGAATCCATCATATTACAGCAATTGTCGGTCACCCTCAAGAGAATGCTGATTTCTACGCTGGAGTTCTGGGGCTGCGATTGGTCAAGCAAACGGTCAATTTTGATGATCCGGGTACGTATCACCTTTATTTTGGGGATGAAGGCGGGAAGCCGGGAACAATCATCACCTTCTTTCCGTGGGCGGGCGCCCGCCAAGGCATCATTGGAGACGGACAGGTCGGCGTGACATCTTACGTCGTGCCGAAGGGTGCCATGGCGTTTTGGGAAAAGAGACTTGAAAAGTTCAACATTCCATACACCAAAATCGAGCGTTTTGGAGAACAATATATAGAGTTTGATGATCCGCACGGTCTGCATTTAGAAATCGTGGAAAGAGAAGCAGGGGAGGCCAATACGTGGACTTTCGGAGATGTAACCCCGGATGTTGCCATTAAAGGCTTTGGCGGTGCAACCCTGTTATCAGCACAGCCTGAAAAAACAGGTGAACTGCTAGAAAACATCATGGGGCTTGAGCGAGTCGGTAAAGAAGGAGACTTCGTTCGTTATCATTCTGCCGGTGATATCGGAAATGTGATTGACCTTAAATTAACGCCTATCGGCCGCGGGCAAATGGGTGTCGGCACGGTCCATCACATCGCTTGGCGTGCTCAGGATGACGAAGATCAATTAGATTGGCAAAGATTCATTGCTGCGCACGGATATGGTGTAACTCCTGTTCAGGATAGAAACTATTTTAATGCGGTTTACTTCAGAGAACATGGGGAAATCTTATTTGAGATCGCCACTGATCCGCCGGGCTTTGCCCATGATGAGTCCCAAGAAACAATGGGCGGAAAACTGATGCTCCCTGAGCAGTATGAACCGCACCGGGCACAAATTGAACAAGGGCTGCTGCCGTTTGAAGTGAGAGAATTAGATTGATTTATAGATCAACGTGAAGCATGAAGAAAAATAAAAAGACATACATTTAACAGATGTTTGCTGGAAGCGGCTGTTGGTAAACAAGCTGCCTTGCAGCACATCCTATAATATGAAACATAAGGAGAGATAAAAATGGAAGATGCAGGACTATTACTTATTCGAATCATGATTGGTGTGGTGTTTCTGTTTTACGGATCACAAAAATTATTCGGCTGGTTTGGCGGATACGGGATTAAAGGAACCGGACAATGGTTCGAGTCAATTGGAGTTAAACCAGGCAATGCCGCGGCCGCTTTATCAGGTCTCGGGGAACTCGCAAGCGGAATTTTATTTATTTTAGGTGTATTCCTCCCGCTCGGAGCTGCTATTATAACGATTATTATGTTAGGTGCTATCGTAAAAGTTCATGGAGCGAAAGGGTTTGCGAACGGTGCCGGCGGTTTTGAATATAACTTGGTGCTGATTGCAGTCTCCATCGGAGTTGCACTCATCGGTTCAGGAGCTTACGCTTTGCATTTTTAATATAAGGATCTAAGAACAGTTACTGAAAAACGGTAACTGTTCTTTTATGTTTCAAGCACAACGTTCAGGTGCTCTGAATAGCAAAAAAGCGGATATGTTCAATATAAATGTGTATAGTGAATGATATGCATATTGAAAGTCATGAAAGACGAGTCAATTGAAGGAGGAATTTGATGAAAGAGATGGCAGAATTACATTCATTAGATTCTATCGAGAATTTTATTAAACAGCATCAATTCAGTTTTATTTACATTTCAAGACCCGCCTGTACAGTATGTCACGCTGTTCTGCCGCAGCTCAGAAAAGTATTGGATCAGTTTCCGAATATCAAATTGGAGCATATCAATGCTGACGAGGCAGAAGAGGTGGCCGGCAGATTTTCAGTCTTCACTGTTCCCGTGCTTCTTTTGTTCATTGATGGGACTGAGTTTCTGAGAGAAGCCCGCTTTGTTCATTTTGAACAGCTCGAAGAAAGGCTGAAAAGGGTTTATCAGTTATATCAAGATGTATAAAGCGTTTATACCTTTACAAATAAAAAGCCCCCTTTAAGGGGGCTTTTATCCGGCCTTTTTTGCGTTATTCGGACCGGGGCTCTAAAAAACGGGACCCGCCCAAGTCTTTTCTCATCAGATAAATATGGAAAAAATATTCTCCGACCGCGATGATAATGGCGGAAATAAGAGCGGCAAACGCCAGTCTTCCTCCTGAAATGCCCATGGACAGCGGCATTCCCATCAGCCAGACAACAAGAAACGCGATTCCGAAATCAGCGGACGCCGCCGTGATATTATTCCATCTCGGAAGCACGTACAGGTCGCCCGTAAAGTAGGAAACAGCTCCCAACACAATGGTCATCAGCAGCACGTCGCCGAATGTAAAGCGAAAACCTAAGCCGAGTACGAGATACAGAATAATAATGGTCATGATGCCTTTAATGGCAAGCGCTTTAATATGTTCCATGCGAATTCCTCCTTATGGAAATCATGTTAGTATGTTTCCTCATCACGTGAAATATAAACCTTTTTTTGTGAACATTTGTTTTCTGGCTTTTGGCTGTCATCACTGGGCCGCGGCTGAATATGATGAAGGGAGAAAAACGGGAGGTGTCATGATGGCAGTCGTAAAAGCGTCGAGCGCCGATGTCGATCTAATGGCAAGGCTGCTCAGGGCGGAAGCGGAAGGCGAAGGAAAGCAGGGAATGCTTTTGGTCGGCAATGTGGGCATCAATAGGGTGCGGGCGAATTGTTCTGATTTTAAAGGCCTGCGCACCATCAGACAGATGGTGTTTCAGCCGCACGCGTTTGAAGCGGTGACTCACGGATATTTTTACCAAAGGCCGCGCGAATCAGAGCGGAGGCTTGCCCGCCGTAATATTAACGGAGAACGGTTTTGGCCGGCTAAATTCAGCCTGTGGTATTTTAAGCCGCCGGGAAACTGCCCGCAGACTTGGTATGGTCAGCCGTTTGTCGCCAGATTCAGATCCCACTGCTTCTATCAGCCGACAGGTGAAACGTGCGAAAACGTGTACAATACATTTTAATCCCGGAGCACCGTTCTCAGAATGAACGGTGTTTTTTAATTTCTTGTGAAGAAAAATAGGAACAAAGTGCGCTTGACGGATGAAAAGCCAAACAGAAACAGAGGGGGATTTCTCCCGGACGGGAAAGATTTGTCGAAACAATGTGAAAAATGTCTCCCGCCGTTCACTTTCCGCCCTTACAAATCCTTCACACTTCTTCATAACGGTTTAACATTTCTTTTCTATAATGGGGGCGATCAATGAGACGAAAGGGGAACTGACATGACACATGACGGCCGTTTAGATGAATGGATCAAGGAATTGGAGAACAAAAGCTTTCAAAACAATACGTTTGACCGCCGCGCATTTATACAGGGCGCCGGGAAAATCGCAGGCCTTTCCCTCGGGCTGGCGATCGCGCAATCCATCGGCGCGTTTGAAGTGAATGCCGCTCCGATATTTTCAAACTATCCGTTCACCCTCGGCGTGGCCTCCGGTGATCCGCTGTCTGACAGCGTCATTCTCTGGACACGTCTTGCCCCGGACCCGCTGAATGGGGGAGGAATGCCGAATCAGGCCGTTCCGGTTAAATGGGAAATCGCCACTGATGAACATTTCCGCCATGTCGTTAAACGCGGAACGGAAATGGCTAAACCGAATCTCGGACATTCCGTCCATGTTGAAGCGGACGGGCTTAAGCCCAATAAAGTGTACTATTACCGATTTAAAAGCGGGCATGAGCTCAGCCCCGTCGGCCGGACGAAAACGCTGCCCGCTCCCGGTGCTGACGTATCCGCCATGACGTTTGCGTTTGCCTCTTGCCAGCAGTATGAACACGGCTATTATACGGCGTATAAACATATGGCGAAGGAAAAGCTTGATCTCGTATTCCATCTCGGAGATTACATTTATGAATACGGGCCGAACGAATATGTGGCAAAGACGGGGAATGTCAGGACGCACAGCAGCGCCGAAGTATACACGCTGTCAGATTACCGCAACCGTCACGCCCAATACCGCTCTGATGCCAATCTGAAAGCCGCCCACGCCGCTTTTCCGTGGGTCGTAACTTGGGACGATCATGAGGTGGAGAACAATTATGCCAATGTCATTCCCGAAAAAGGCCAATCGGTTGAAGCATTTGTGCTCAGAAGGGCTGCGGCTTATCAGGCTTATTATGAACACATGCCGCTCAGACGCATGTCGCTCCCGAATGGCCCTGATATGCGGCTGTACAGGCAATTTTCTTATGGCAATTTAGCGTCGTTCAATGTGCTTGATACAAGACAGTACAGAGATGATCAGGCCAACGGCGACGGGAATAAACCGCCTTCTGATGAATGGAGAGATCCGAAGCGCACATTGATGGGGACAGAGCAGGAGCAATGGCTCTTCGACAACTTAGCCGCTTCAAAAGCGAAGTGGAATGTGCTGGCCCAGCAAATCTTTTTCGCGCAATGGAATTTCGGAACAACCGACAAGCCGATATTCAGCATGGATTCATGGGACGGCTACCCGGCGCAGCGGGAGCGGGTCATCAATTTTATAAAAAGCAAAAATCTGAACAATGTCATCGTGCTGACGGGTGATGTTCATGCAAGCTGGGCGTCAAACCTGCATACCGATTTTAATCAAACGAATTCAAAGATCTTCGGAGCCGAATTCGTCGGGACTTCCATCACATCGGGAGGAAACGGGGCGGATAAACGGGCTGATACGGATCAAATCTTAAAACAAAACCCGCATATTAAGTTTTTCAACGATTACCGCGGCTATGTCCGCTGTACGGTGACGCCTGCCCAATGGAGAGCGGATTACAGAGTGGTGCCGTATGTGACGGAGCCGGGGGCTGAGGTATCCACGCGGGCTTCATTCATTTATCAAAAAGACCAGACGGGGATTCGGAAGGTCTCTCAAGCGGCGGTTGCAGGCGGCTTAAAGCAGTCAAATGAGGTGGAAGAGGATCGTTTCTTCGCCCATAACAGTGCGCATGAAAAGCAAATGAGAAAGAAACGGGCCAAAATTTCACAATAAGGGGGCATACTTATGTTTTCAAATATCGGCATTCCCGGGTTAATCTTGATTTTTGTTATCGCTCTGATCATTTTCGGGCCTTCAAAGCTTCCGGAAATCGGCCGTGCCGCCGGCCGCACGCTGCTTGAATTTAAAAGCGCCGCAAAAACACTGGTCTCAAATGAAGAGCCGGACAAGCAGCCGGCTGAGAAAGACAAAACGGCAGGCTGAATCCTGACACGGGGGCAGTGATCCGCTTCTGCCCCTTCTTTGATATAAGGAGGATGTACGATTGGATAAAAAAGAAACCCACTTGATCGGGCATTTAGAGGAAGTCCGGCAGCGTCTCATTAAAACCGTTATCGCCTTTCTCGTGTTTTTTATCGGCGCATGCTGGTTTGTGCAGGATATTTATGACTGGCTGATCAAGGATTTGCATGGAAGGCTGGCTGTTTTAGGGCCGAGCGAGATTTTATGGGTGTATATGATGATTGCGGGAATATGCGCCATTACGGCCACGATTCCGGTTGCCGCCTTTCAGCTCTGGCGTTTTACGGCGCCGGCTTTGACCCCGTTTGAACGCCGTGCCGCTTTGCTTTACATTCCGGGGCTCTCAGTTTTGTTTATTATCGGAATTTCCTTCGGGTATTTTGTGCTGTTTCCGATTGTGCTCGGATTTTTAACACAATTATCCGCCGGCCATTTTGAGATGGTATTTACGGCGGACAAGTATTTTACTTTTATGCTTAACATGACATTGCCGTTCGGGTTTTTGTTTGAAATGCCTCTGGCTGTCATGTTTCTGACGCGGCTCGGGATCGTGAACCCATCCCGGCTGGCAAAGGCGAGGAAGCTTTCGTATTTCGTGCTGATCGTCGTCTCGGTGCTGATTACGCCGCCGGATTTTATGTCTGACTTTCTCGTCATGATTCCGCTGCTCGTCCTCTATGAAATCAGTGTGACGCTGTCTCGCATCGTTTACCGAAAGAAGAAATGGGCCGAGACGGCGTCAGCCGCTTAGTGGAGCTCGCCTCCGCCGGTTTCAATATCGTCCTCATGCGCCGCGGCGGTCACCGCGGCGATTTTGAGCGCTTTTGTGATGTGATCCAGGCTGAGGCTCGGCGCGGACTTCTGCAAGGTTTGTTCCGGAATGTACGGGATGTGAATAAATCCGCCGCGGATGTGCGGATGATGGCGGCTGATTTCATCCATCAGCCCGTAAAAGAGATGATTGCATACAAACGTCCCCGCCGTGTAGGATACAGCCGCGGGAATGCCTTCCTTTTTTATTTCTTCAACGATCCGTTTGATCGGAAGGCCGGTCCAGTAGGCCGCGGGACCGCCTTGAGAAATGTCTTCCCCGACAGGCTGATTCCCTTCGTTATCCGGTATGCGCGCCTCATTCAGGTTGATCGCGACCCGTTCCGGCGTGACCTGCATTCTGCCGCCTGCCTGTCCGGCACAGATGATAATGTCGGGCTGATGTTTCTTGATTGCCTCCCGCAGCACGGCAAGGGACTTATGAAAAACGGTCGGCACTTGTTCAGATACGATAGCAGCGGGGCCTTCAGCGATACCGTCCAGCCGTTTGACCGCTTCCCATGAAGGATTGACCGTTTCTCCGCCGAAGGGGTCGAAGCCTGTCAGCAATACTTTTTTCTCCATCATAAACCCTCCTTTTCTTTTTACCATACTCTATAATGGACATATATTCCTGCCGAAGGGGGAAACATGTCTTGAATTCGTCTCTGGTGCCATACCGATCTTTATTTCCGGCGCTCCGCACACATACGATGCTCGCCAGCTGCTCCCAAAGCGCTCTTGCCCGGCCGGTTTCAAAAGCGATCAATGACTACCAGGAAAGCCTGCTTCAGAACGGCGGAAACTGGGATGAAGCCATGGGCCGCACGGAGCAGGCAAGGTGTGAATTTGCGAAATTAATCGGCGCTCAGCCTGAAGAAATCGCCATTTTACCTTCAGTAACGGCTGCCGCCTCTGCCGTCGTCTCAGCTTTACCGGATTGCCGAAAGAAGCAGGCGGTGTATACGGAATTGGATTTTCCGGCAATCGCCCACATTCTGAAGGCGCAGACTGAGATGGAGCTTTCAGTCATCCCGTCTGAAGAAGGAATGATCCCGTTAGAGCGTTATGAAACGTATATCACGGAGCAGACGCGTATCACCTGCGTTCCGCATGTGTCCTATACATCCGGTTTTGTCCAGGATATGAAGCGCATTGCCGAGATATCCGCAAAGAAGGGATCGCTTCTTTTTGTCGATGCTTATCAATCGGCGGGGCACATCCCGATTGATGTAAAAGAATGGGGAGTTGATATGCTCGCTGCGGGCGCGAGAAAGTATATGCTCGGCATACCGGGAACGGCGTTTCTTTATGTCAGAAAGGAACTTGCCGAACGGATGAAGCCGAAAGTCACCGGGTGGTTCGGACAGCAGGGGGAGTCAATGCTGGATTTGACCGGTTTTTCTTATGCGGACGGAGCCAAACGCTTTGAGACCGGAACCCCGGCATTTATCAGCATATATGCGGCACAGGCGGCTTTATCCCTTTTAAACGATGTCGGCACAGACCGCATTCATCGGGAAGTAAAAAAACTCAGCGCATTTGCGTATGAATACGCTTCTGAAAAAGGACTGACTCTCACAGGCCCGCCGTCTGCCGATGACAGACCCGGCATGATTTCCATACGGGATGAAAAAGCGGCGGAGACCGCTGCGCTTTTGAAGCGGAAAAACATCGTATGCGCACCCAGCGGACAAATCATCCGGCTGGCGCCTCATTTCTATAACACAGCAGATGACCTTATCTGTGCGATTGATGAACTGGCTGAAGCGCTCATGATATAAAAAACAGCAGACCCGCGGGGAGTCTGCTGTTTTCTTATGAGTGATTCACTTTGACCCGTTTCATAAAGAAAGCGCTGATCAGACCGATAACGGCGACAATCATCGCGAAGATAAAGGCGTGCTGGACGCCCGCAATCAGCGCGTGAGAGTATGCGGAAGGATCATTCGGGTTTTTCGCGGTGCTCATATAATTCTTCTGGCCGGCAGCCATGATGCTGACCGCCACCGCAGTGCCGATTGCGCCGGCCATCTGCTGGAGCGTATTCATAATGGCTGTTCCGTCCGGATAAAATTCCGGCGGCAGCTGATTTAAGCCGTTCGTTTGCGCCGGCATCATGATCATGGAAATTCCGATCATCAGGCATGTATGAAGCGCGACAATCAGAAGCGCCGTTGAAGCGCCGTTAATGTTTGAGAAAAAACAAAGCACGGTGGCCGTGATGACAAACCCGGGAATGACAAGCCACTTCGGCCCGTATTTATCAAACAGACGTCCCGTTATCGGAGACATAAAGCCGTTTAAAATACCGCCCGGAAGCAGGATGAGCCCGGACGTAAACGCCGTCAGCAGCAATCCGCTTTGTAAATACATAGGCAAGAGAAGCATTGTTGATAAGATAACCATCATACAGATAAATACAATCACGACACCGAGAATAAACATCGGATAGCGGAAAGCGCGCAGATTCATCATCGGCTGCTTCATTTTCAGCTGCCTGATGGAGAATAAAATGAGCGCGATCGCACCGACAGTAAGCGAACCGATAACCGTCGGGCTTGACCAGCCGCCTGATCCTTCGCCCGCATTGCTGAAACCGAAGACGATGCCGCCGAATCCGATCGTAGACAGAATAATGGAAAGCACGTCAATTTTCGGCTTTGTAATGTCGGATACGTTCTGCATGTAGGCGATGCCGAATAAAAGAGCCAAGACGAGAAACGGCAGGGAAATCCAGAAAATCCAATGCCAGTTCAAATGCTCTAACACAAGCCCTGAAAATGTCGGACCGATCGCAGGAGCGAACATGATGACAAGCCCGATCGTCCCCATCGCAGCTCCGCGCTTATGCGGCGGGAAGATGACGAGGATCGTATTAAACATCAGCGGCAGCAGCAGTCCGGTTCCTAAAGCCTGCACGATTCTTGCCGCCAAAAGAAACGGAAAGCTCGGCGCAAGCGCTGCAATCAGCGTGCCGATAATGGAAAAAGCGAGTGAAACGATAAACAGCTGTCTCGTCGTAAACCATTGCAAAAGCAGACCTGAAACCGGGACAAGAATACCGAGAACGAGCAGATAGCCCGTCGTCAGCCACTGGACGGTCGCGGGAGTGATATGCAGCTCCTTCATCAGGTCGGTCAGGGCAATATTCAGCGCCGTTTCACTGAACATGCCGATAAATCCTGCCATCAGCAAAGAAATCATGATCGGCATAACTTTATATTGTTTGGAAGGCTGAGCGTTTTCCAAAATCATTCTCCTCTCTTTCTATACGTAACATGTCTCTTGTATTTTATGTCTTCAGCAGGTTGGGGATTTGTTTGGAAATATGGATGATCGGCATTTTGTCTTTTTTTGCTAAAGACAAAATGATGCCGCCTTCTATCATGGCATTTAAAACAGTGCTGATTTCCGCCGCTTTCTCATCGGAAAAACCGGCTGATCTCAATTTGCCGGCGAACAGATTCTCCCATTCCTGATAAGCGCATTGGCAGGCCTGCTGGAGCTTTTCGCTCGTTAAAGCCGTCTCGGCAGCCAGTAAACCGACAGGAAACCCTTCGAAATTCTCCGGACATGTGAATTGGCTTGATAAGTCCTGTAAAAACGCTTGAATGCTTTCCGCAGGGTCGGGATATGCATCAAGGCTTTCTTTTATTTTCATACGGATATAATGGCTCATTTCTTTGACAGCCTCAATGGCGAGCTGCTCTTTGCCGTCCGGAAAATGATAGTAAAGAGAACCTTTCGGCGCGCCGCTTTCTTTAATAATCTGATTCAGTCCCGTGCCGTAATACCCCTGAAGCTGAAACAGCCTGGTTGCCGCAGCGAGGATTTTTTCACGAGAATCTCCATAACTCATAATGTTCCCACCTTACTGATTGATGACAAATTTAAAATATAGTGACTGGTCTATTATCTTGATTTCCCATGATGGTGTCAAGGATTTTTACAGTTATTTTCTTCGGAAGATTGCCTGACAAGCGCGTTGACCGATGAGAGGGAAATCTTCATAAATAAAGAAAAGGAGAGAAAAGAATGAAAAAACAATTCATGCCATTCATTACATTTATCACGGCTCTATTCTTCATAGCGGCCGGCTGCTCCCAATCTCCTCAGGCGAAAGAAACACCGCACCAGATGGCAGCCGCAGCCTCAGCAAAAAAAGACAGACTGCCGAAGATTAAAATTCTTGCCACCGGCGGCACAATTGCAGGGGCTGCTCCTTCAAAGACGTCCGCCACGGAGTACACCGCAGGGGCAATCGGAGTTGATGCCCTGATTCAGGCCGTTCCGGAGATGAAGGAGGTCGCGCATGTCAGCGGAGAACAGATTGTGAATATCGGCAGCCAGAATATGAATAATGAGACCCTGCTGAAACTTTCAAAACGGGTAAACAAGCTGCTCAAGTCTGATGATACAGACGGCATTGTCATTACACATGGAACAGACACACTTGAGGAAACCGCCTATTTTCTCAATCTGACGGTCAAAAGTGACAAACCCGTCGTTGTCGCCGGGTCAATGAGGCCGTCCACGGCGATCGGAGCTGACGGGCCGTCCAACTTATATAACGCGGTAAAAACCGCGGCTGCGCCTGATGCGAAAGGCAAGGGGACGCTTGTCGTATTAAATGACAGAATCGCTTCGGCGCGATATGTGACAAAAACCAATACAACCGCGACCGACACATTCAAATCGGAAGAAATGGGTTATATCGGTACGATTGCTGATGACGTCTATTTTAATAACATCATGACCCGAAAGCATACGAAGGATACAGATTTCCAGATCGATAAACTTGATAAACTGCCGCAGGTCGATATTATATACGGCTATCAAAATGACGGAAGCTATCTCTTTGAAGCCGCCGCAAAATCAGGAGCGCAAGGCATTATTTTTGCAGGTCCGGGAAACGGCTCAATGTCTGATGCGGCGCTGAAAGGCGCCGTAAAGTCGGTCAAAAGCGGGCTGGCGGTCGTCCGCTCCACAAGGACGGGAAACGGGGCGGTAACACCTAATCGAGAGTATGAGAAAGACCATCTGACAGCTTCAAACTCTCTCAACCCTCAAAAAGCGCGGATTCTGCTGATGCTTGCGCTGACAAAAACGCATGACCCTAAGCGGATTCAAACCTATTTCAATGAGTACTAGGAGAAGAGCACCAGGTGTTCTCTCCTTTTTTTGTTTGCCGTATTAAAGCATAAGTGTGCTTTTGGGAAAGGGGCGTCTTTCTCATTTTTCCGCCTCTTTTTCAATTTTTGAAAACAGGAAAAAATACTCTATTTTTTCCTTTTCTTCTCTAATAGAATGAAAATTGCAAAAAATTACATAACAGGGGGAAAGTTCATGAAACAAATCAAAAGCAAAATCCTAGCGATTCTTACAGTCTGCATGCTGTCCGTCATTTCCGTATTTGCCTTCCAGCCGACCGTATCGAAAGCCTCCTCAGAGCATAACCCGGTTGTCATGGTCCATGGAATCGGCGGGGCGTCCTTTAACTTCGCGGGAATCAAAACGTACTTGGCATCCCAAGGCTGGTCAAGAAATGAGATGTACGCCATTGATTTTCTGGACAAAACCGGAAACAACAGACACAATGCACCGAGACTGTCAAATTACGTGAAAAAAGTGCTCAGCGAAACAGGCGCGAAAAAAGTCGATATCGTCGCGCACAGCATGGGCGGCGCCAACACGCTCTATTACATTAAAAATCTTGACGGCGGGGACAAAATCGCAAACGTCGTCACACTCGGCGGAGCGAACGGCCTTGTGACCAACAGAGCGCTTCCGGGAACTGATCCGAACCAAAAGATTCTATATACATCGATTTACAGCTCAGCGGACTTAATCGTCCTGAACCCGCTGTCACGGCTGATCGGCGGGAAAAACGTGCAGATTCACGGTGTCGGGCACATCGGACTTTTAATGAACAGCCAAGTAAACGGGCTGATTAAAGAAGGTCTGAACGGCGGCGGACAAAATACAAATTAACTGTTTCAAAGCCCCGGAGAAAGAGAAACTCCCGGGGCCTTTTTTTCTTCCAAATTCTTTTTTAGCCGTAAACCAAGCTCTCTGAAGTTATTTTTGTTAAAATAATAAAGTTATATCAGAATTCGGAGGGTTTATTGTGGGAAAAGTGAAAAGAAATGCCCCTTGCCCATGCGGCAGCGGGAAGAAATATAAAAAATGCTGCGGAAGTAAAGCAGCAGCCATTCCGGCAGACATCGCGGCAAAAGAAGCGAAACAGATTCAGGAAAGCCTAATGGAGTACGCCTTTACAGCACATAGAGACGGCATATCATCATTTATTAACCAGCACGAGTTCATTGCGGAGCTGGACAGACAGACAAAAGACATCGGAGTCTTCAACCTCGGTATCTGGGGGATTTTCTTCCGACCGCTGGCAGGCGGCAAGACGATTTTTGAAGAATACCTTCAGAAAAAAGCCGGCGGCATCAACCGTCCGAAAACAAGGGAAATCGTTGAATCATGGAAAAGCATGACACCAGCGGTTATGGTGCTTGAAGATGTGAAAGAAGGAATGATTCACTTTGAAGATGTGATGACGAAAAAACAATTCAAAGTGGAAATGGACGTCAGCCAGCAGGATCTTCCGCCGGAGGGAAGCCTGATTCTCGGCTATCCGATCCACGAAGCGGAAAAAGCGGAGTTCTTCATGCAATTTACGATCTTCCCTGTGAAGCGGACCGAAGCTTTGATCAGCAAAGTGAAAAAGGCGGCGGCCCCGGCCCTTGCGGAAGGAAAATCGCCTGAGCGCTTTATGGAGGAAAACTTCGACACTGTGCTGGCCGCTCTTTTAGGAACTGCAGAAGAGCCTGAGCAGGCTGCTGAAGAAAAACAGACAGAGTGGGCAAACGACATGGAGAAGGAAACGGCAGACGCCATTGAAAAAGGCCTGAGCGGGGATGAATACCCGGCTGAGCTGGTTCCGGCCGTTATTGATCTGTGGAAAACGTTCTGTGTCAAAAAAGCACCGACAATCAGAAAGCCGGAAGCTTTCGCGGCAGCGGTCGAATATTATGTAAACAGCATTTCTCTGAACGGCGCGTCCGTTTCTCAAGCGAAGCTGGCGAAGAAGTACGGCGTCAGCGCCTCAACGATTTCCAGCCGTTATAAGGAAATCGAGGGTGCTCTCACGGATGAAGCCGAACGCTTCGCCGCAGCTCTGACATCTTAATACACGGCAAAAAAACCTTGAAGGGCAAACGCTTTTCAAGGTTTTTTCTGTAGATAGGCTCTCAGGCAGGATAATTCTAACCGTCTATCTAATACTAAACAGAGGTATAAAAGGAAGGGGACCTGGGCCATGGAGGAAACACGTACGCTCGGCAGGACGGATTTACGGGTAAAGCGTATCGGCTTTGGCGCAAATGCGGTCGGAGGACATAATCTGTTTCCAAATCTCAATGATGAAACGGGAAAAGAACTCATCCGCACAGCATTGGATGGCGGCGTCAATTTTATTGATACGGCGTTTATATACGGTTTGGGGCGGTCAGAAGAGTTAATCGGTGAAGTTGTCGCAGAGCGCGGCGTGCGGGACAGCCTCGTCATTGCCTCAAAGGGCGCGCACAAAGAAGTCAGCGGGCAGATCGAACTGGACAACAGCCGTGAATTTCTTCGAAGTGAGGCGGAAAAAAGCCTAAAGCGGCTGAAAACAGATGTGATTGATCTGTACTACGTTCACTTCCCTGACGGAAAAACACCGCTGTCCGAGGTGGCGGGCACGTTAAAAGAACTGAAGGACGAAGGGAAAATCAGAGCAATCGGCGCGTCCAATCTCAGCTTCCGGCAACTGCAGGAGTTTAACGCGGACGGCTATTTAGAGGTTTTTCAGTCGGAATATTCACTGATTCAGCGTGAGGCGGAGCGCGATCTGCTGCCTTACTGTGAAAAGAACGGCATTTCCTTTATTCCTTATTTCCCGCTTGCTTCCGGCTTGCTGACGGGAAAGTTTACAAAAGACACAGTCTTTGAGGACAGCCGAAAGAACAGGCCGCCTTTTCAAGGAGAAGCTTTTCACCAAAACCTGGAGAGAGTGGATAAGATGCGGGCCGTTGCTGAAGAAAAAGGCGTGCAGACAGCGCATATCGCACTCGCGTGGCTTCTGTCGCAGCCTGCGGTGGATGCGATCATTCCCGGAGCCAAACGCCCTGACCAGCTGAAACACAATCTGGACGCGCTTGATGTGCAGTTAACCGAGGACGAGGTTCAATATATCAGTGACATCTTTAAGTGAAAATAAAAAAAGGAAATAGCCTGCGCTATTTCCTTTCTTGTTGTCAGGACGTTTTCAAAAACGCTTCCGTCAATCCTTCCAGATCGGCATCTGTATCCAGATACCACTGGCCGCGGGCATTTTTCTTCATTTCAATTTCTTTTGTCACTGAAGAAGAAGCCGGTTTCAGGCGCATAAACTCTTCTGGATAGACAGAAAGCAGGTGGCTGACAATTTCGTTTTCATCAGCATCGGGGTGCTTTCCGGCATAGTCTTGCACGCGGTCTTGCAGCCGGCCCGCAAGCGGAGACATATCAAGCGGCGTCACATTGGCTTCAAGGACGGCTTTTTTGCCTGACATGGATTTGGTATGCACCTTGAGCTCTGTGTTATCCCGCAGGGCTGATGACATGGCGTCAATAATAGCGGAAATGGCTTTTGAATCCGCCTGTTCCTGTGAAATGCCTGCTGAAGCGATAAAGCTGGCTTTCGCCGATTCCTGATATGCGGCGGCCGTCATTTTTTCATTTACACCGGTCAGGCGGGTGAAATCTTTATTGTGCTTGCCGTACAGCATCACATCAATGTATGCGGATAATGCGTCCGCCGGTTCAGGTTTTGCTTTTGAGGCTGTGCCTTTGACTTTCAGTTTATAAGATAAAGGCTTCGCGTCTTTTGCCTGCGGCTGATATACCAATTCATATGATTTGCCTTCGTCAGCCGTGAAGTACAGATTGCCCGTCACTGTCTTGCCCCCATGAAGCGTGCCGCTCTGCATCTGGTCTTCCTTATCGGCCGCCGCTGTTTTCGCGTCATCCTGATAAAGCGAGAAGTCGCTGCTTTTGACGGTAAGCGGGTCTTTGCCCGTATTTTTGACGGTGACCGTTATTTTAAGCGCGGCCGGATGTTCGGCATCCTCTGAAGCGGCCCACGCCGTATTTTTTATATTCACTTTCGCCGTGCCGCTTTCCTGGCCGCTGCTCGTTTCGCTGCTGCATGCGGCGGTAAATGCCGTGAGAAGCAAAATGAAAAACACGGCGCTCATTTTTTTGATGGACATCTGGTTAACCCCCTGTTGTTGTAATGGTTGATTC
Source organism: Bacillus sp. 5RYD7K (assembly GCF_059831465.1). Classification (NCBI taxonomy): domain Bacteria; kingdom Bacillati; phylum Bacillota; class Bacilli; order Caryophanales; family Bacillaceae; genus Bacillus; species Bacillus sp. 5RYD7K. The sequence goes on along the minus strand of NZ_CP191200.1, from coordinate 580,133 downwards.
AATAGTCATGAAGAAAGGCAGGTTAATCATACTAGATTTGTTTAAAATAGTCTTGGTAATCATGAATCTTTTTGGAAGAAAAGGAAGTGTTATGATGAAAAAAGAAGAATTGAAACAGCTGGCTCTCAGAATCGGAAACGTACCTGCAGGCTACGAGAGTAATGTGGAAGAATACCAGGAAGATGAGGTTCTGTTTTGGTGGGAAGACAAGAATGATCCGGAAGCCGGCATCATGGTCGAATTGGACGGGGGCGGAAAACTGAAATCCTTATCCCGTCCGGCTTTCCGGACTGATCTGCCGCCTCTTTCGGAATCGGACATAGAAGAACGGATGCGGGCGTTTGTAGAAACCCATCGTCCGGGGGCGTTGGCTGAGTTCGAATTGGAGAAAAAAAGCTCCGTAAATGATGGTGATGTGAGATATTCCTATGTTCAGATGGCTGACGGTCTGCCGCTTCCGATGACCGGGTTTTACATCGACCTGGCTGTGACAGGGGAAGTAACCGGCTTTTCTTATCATGGGAGGGCGGATGAGCTGTTAAGACCCGGGACAATTGCGGACAAGCGGGATGCATTGGATCACTTTGTCAAACAAATAGAAGCTGAGCTATTGTTCGCCGTACTGCATCAGTCCGTCTATGTGCAGGGGGATGACAAGCCCCATCTCGTCTATGAAATCGTGTCTCCGACGCGGCCGATATCGGCTGACCTGAAGGAAGAGAATGAAGAATTAGAAGAGTATGAAGAGCTGGAAGACGACATGCGGCCGTATGTCCCGATTTCACGCCCTGCACCTGAAGCGGAAAAGCTGAGCATCAATGACATGATCGGGCTGCATGACGGTTTTTATAAAGAGAGGGAAACTGATCTTGGAGACGGCCGCATCGGCATTGCCTGGCGTCCAGAAAAAACAAAATCCGTACGGGAAGATAAAAGTTTAGAAAGTCTGTTCAAAGAACGGATTGAACACGTATTGAAAACAATGCATGATAAAGAATCGGGCCGGCTCACCGGGGTGATGTCATTTATACAAAGTGAAGGCGAACCGGCGTTTTCCGAGGAAGAATGCCATCACACGGCCATCCGCTTTTTATTTGCCATGTTTCCGGAAGCGGATCAGTATTTCCGGGTTCAATATGATGAACCGGATGATGAAGGAGAAAACGTGGGACTTACATATAAGGCTTGTTCGGGCGGCGTTGATTTGCGATTCGGAGAGGGGAGAATCTGTGTCAGCAAAAAGACGGGTCTTGTCACTGTATATATGCCGCCGGAAATTGATCCGAAAGAGCTTGATCATATCGATCCCGTTCCTTCATTGACAATGGAAGAGGCGAAGGACGCGATCCGCCGGAATATCAAAGCCGAGCTTGCTTGGGATCGCTGTTACGATGACGACAGCGGCAGAAATGTGTACCGGCTCGTATACAAGCCGGTTTTCCCGCGGTTTATTGAGGCTCATACGGGAGAAGCGATTATGAGTTTAATAGGCTGAAGGTCATAGGCGTTCGTCCCGGGGCTTTTGCGGGAAGTGTGACATTTGTATGAAAAACAGCCGCTTTGAATACGGCTGTTTTCCCTCTTTGCTAAAAATAGACACATAAAAGGCACTTTCTTCCCTTTAAAAGGATAAGGCCGTTTTTATATAATAAAAAACAGTTCTTTTTTATACACTCTTCTGAAAGGATGACCCCATTGCTGAAAGAACATCTGAGAAAAAAAGCGCTGGAGATCGGGAACATACCGCCGCACTATGAGCTTGAAATAGAAGATTTTGATGAAAAACAAAAAACGAGAGCCTATTATATATGGAAAGATCGTAACCATCCGGACAAAACGGTAACGATTGAGCTGGGCGGCGATGGATCTTTGCTTGCATATTCGCGCAATGACCGTCCGGATTCAGACATTCAGCTGTCAGATGCCGAATTAAAGCTGACGGCTCTTCGGTTTGCGGCCAGACACCGTCCGCTTACTTTTATGAACTTCACTTTTCAGGCGAGGGAAGAACGCAATGGGTGCATCCGTTTTAACTATACAAAAAAAGTGTTCGGCAGGCCGCTTCCCGATTCGGGTTTTTTCGTTGATGTAACCGAGAGCGGCTTCGTCGTGCAGTTTATCTATTATGGGGATAAGGGTGAAGCGCCCGTCCCGGAAACATTCGTCGATCAGGAGAAAGTGATCTCGCATTATATGAGCGGGCTGTCATTCAGTCTCGTCTATGACGTTGTCAATTTTGAGAAAACGCCGCGTCTCGTCTATGAACCGATCCTGCCGGCCTACAGCTATCCTGCCGGAGAAGATGAAATCGTTCCGGATCAGCCGCTTTGCGAAGAGAGAAACGAACCGGCAAAACCGCTTCCCGCGCTTAAACATAAAGGGGAAGCCAGCCTCTATGAATTGATGGGGTTTACCGCGGATATGATTCAGACGCGCCGCCGCGGTCTCGGAGATGAGATCGGAACGACATGGCGGAAAGGGTCAGTTCCGGAACGGAAAGATTTGAGTATAGAAAGCTATTTTGAAAGCAGCAACAAAAATACAATGAAGATGAAAACGGACAAAAAGACAGGGAAAATGACGGCCTTTAAGTCTTTTATTGAGCATGCGGGCCCGGCCGTTTATTCAGCAGAAGAGTGTGAGGAAGCCGCACTTCAGTTTTTATACAAGCTTTATCCGAGAGCGGACGAGTTTTTTAAAATGAATCCGCTGAAAACGGACGGCAGAGGCCGGTTCCGCTTCCATTTTTCCGTATGGTATCGGGATATTCCGCTCCGGTTCGGCGCTGCGAGGATCATTGTCAGTCCCGTAACCGGGCTTGTGGAAGCTTACATGGCGCCTGATATTGATCCGGAGCAGCTGGAGCGGATCAATCCGGTGCCGGCCGTTACCCTTGAAGAAGCAAAGGCCGCTTTTTTATCTGATTTCCATCTGCGGCTGGAATGGCAGCGCGATTTTACGCCGTCCGGCAGTGAAGGGTATAAGCTTGTGTACAGGCCTGTATATCCTCCGTATATTGATGCGCAAAAGCGAAAAAAGAAAAGGTTTTATTAGCCAGGGATCATTTGTAAATGAGGATAATCTTTAAAGCCTCTCCAATCGCCTCCCCAATCAAAACCGAGCGTTTTGGCAATCGATACGACCTCAAGCCAATCGGGCGTGCCGTTTCGGTTTCCGTCGTACGTCATATCCCAAATCAGGCTGCCATCCTTTTTCTGCAGGGCAAAGTCGATGGCAAGGCCGTAATTGTGGTATGATTCTCCGCCTTTTGCGTAGGTGACGATGTTTCCTTTTTTTGAACGTCCTTGACGATACAATTCGTTTTGTTCCTCAATTGATCTGAAACCCTCTGTGATAATGACGGTGATGCCTTTTTTCAGTGCGGCCGTCTGCAATAATTGCGCATTCTGTTTAACGAGCGGATGAAGATCGCTTGGTATGTCTCTTTCCTGTAATGCCGTTTGCGGCCTCAGTTCTTTCTGCACATAGGAAAAACATAGGTCTGCGGAAAAGAAGAGGATGAAAATCAGCGCTATTCTGGCTGGTAATCTCATGGCGGAATACTCTCTTTCTTTAATTGGTTAAAATCTTTGTTTGCTCACTGTTATAAATTTGCTATGATAAAATATAACATAATTAGTAGCCGGAGGAAGGAGGCAAATCTATGAAATCCAAGATTCCATCTGAAGAAGTAGCCGTAAAGATGAATGAATGGTATAAGCTGATCCGCGCGTTTGAAGCCGATAAAGCTGAAGCGCTGAAGCGGGAGATTCAATATGAACTCGAAGATATGGAAGAGAACCAGGATTTATTATTGTATTTTTCATTGATGGAATTTCGGCACCGCATCATGCTGGATAAATTAAAACCCATGAAAGACTGCGACGGCCGGCCTCCGTTCTCTGAAATGCTCACTGAGATTGAGATGAACCAGCAAAAGCTGACCGGTTTACTGGAATACTATTTTTACTATTTCAGAGGAATGTATGAATTTAAGCAGAAAAACTTCATCTCAGCGATTTCTCATTACAAACGGGCTGAGGAAAAGCTTGAATATGTGGAAGATGACATAGAGAAAGCCGAGTTTTTGTATAAAATTTCTGAAGTGTACTATCATATCAAGCAGACTTTTTTTTCGATGAATTACGCGGGACAGGCGCTTGATATTTACAAGAAATATGAATTATACGGAATGAGAAGGGTGCAGTGCAAGTTTATCATTGCCGGAAATTTGATGGACGCCCAGCAGCATAAAAAAGCGCTGGAATACCTCGAATGCGCCTTGGAGCACGCGGAGCGGCTTGATGATCAATATATGATTGCTGCGGCCTATTATAATATCGGGCACTGTATGTACAGTCTGGGTGACTTTTGCAAGGCGGCAGATGACTTTGAACGTGCGGCTGCCGGCTTTGAAGCGCACAGCTTCCAACAGATCATCCAGGCTGTTTTTTCACTCACGCATATATACTTTAAAATGGAAAAATACAGTGAAGCCGCCGCCAGCTACGCGCGGGGCATGAAAAGCGCGGCGGAGTGGGAAGATGAGATCTATATGACAAAATTCCGTCTGATTAAAGAGCTTTATCAGGGGGAAGGCGGGCAGGATTCGCTCAAAGAGTATTTTGATATTCTGGAATCAAAGGAACTGTTGGCTGACACGGAGGAGCTGCTTCAGGATGCGGCCCATTTCTTTCATAAACGGGGGAACTACAAAGCGGCATCTTATTTTTTCAGCCGGCTTGTCGGCGTGCAAAAAAGGCTGCAGATGAACAACTACGCATAATGAAAAAAGAACGGGGGAACTTCGGTTTCGTCGTTCTTTTTATGATCCCTTTTGTTTTCAGCCGATCAAAACCGGGTACATCCCCTGTAATAACATCAGGGAGGAATTGAGACAATGTATCAGAATTTACAGGGAAAAACAGCGATTGTAACAGGTTCTTCGAAAGGAATCGGAAAAGCCATTGCCGAACGCTTCGGCAAGGAGCGGATGAATGTGGTTGTAAACTACCTCGGTGATGCTGCCGGAGCAGATGAAACGGCGGACATCATTGAGAAAGCGGGAGGCAGAGCCGTCACCGTAAAAGCCGATGTATCCTCAGAGAAAGAGATTCAGGCGCTGTTTGATGCCGCACAGGAGCATTTCGGCGGAGTGGACGTGATGGTCAACAATTCCGGCTTTAACGGTGTCGAAGCGATGCCCCACGAAATGAGTCTGGAGGATTGGCAAAAGGTCATCGACGTCAACGTGACCGGCACCTTTTTGGGGGCGAAAGCGGCCCTTAAACATATGCTCGATCGCGGGAAAAAAGGAACGGTCTTAAACATATCGAGCGTCCATCAGCAAATACCCCGCCCTGAAAACGTGCAGTACTCAGCATCCAAGGGCGGGATCAAAATGATGACGGAAACAATGGCGCTCAATTACGCAGACAAAGGCATCCGGGTCAATGCCATCGCTCCCGGCACGATCGCCACGGAGTCTAATAAGGACCTGGAAGATGAAACACATAAACAGGCCCAGCTGAAAAAAATTCCGATGAACGCCTTCGGAAAACCGGAAGAAGTCGCAGCCGCCGCCGCTTGGATGGTGTCGGAGGAAGCAAGTTACGTGACCGGAACGACACTTTTCGTAGATGGAGGCATGACGCTTTATCCGTCTCAGCTGGAAAGATAAAAGAGGAGGGAAACCTTCTCTTTTTTGTTTAGGTAAGGATTATAAAGGAAATGGTTCTCTAAAAAACAGGAGGACTCCAAGATGGCGAATGACTGGTGGAAAGACGCCGTTGTCTACCAAATCTACCCGCGGAGCTTTCAAGACACGAACGGTGACGGCATAGGCGACTTGCGGGGAATTATCGCGCGTCTCGATTATATAAAAGAGCTTGGCGCCGATGTGATATGGATCTGCCCGATTTACCCGTCGCCAAACGTTGACAACGGCTACGACGTGACAGATCACCAAGCGATTATGGAATCTTACGGAACGATGGAGGATTTTTGCGATCTGCTTACGGAATGCCGCAGCCGCGGATTAAAGCTTGTGATGGACTTCGTCTTAAATCATACATCCACAGAACATCCTTGGTTTAAAGAGGCGGAAATGAATCCCGACAGCAAATACCGCGATTATTATATTTGGCGGCCGGGCACCGAGGACGGCCCGCCGACCGATTGGGTGTCGGCTTACGGACAATCCGTCTGGCAGTACGAAGAACATACGGGCGAATATTATCTGCATATGAACGCCGTCAAACAAGCCGATCTGAATTGGGAAAATCCCGAAATGCGGCAATCCGTGTACGAGATGATGAGATTCTGGCTCGATAAAGGCGTGGACGGCTTGCGTATAGACCAGCTCCATTTTCTGTCCAAAAAAGAATACCTGCCGCCGTATGAAGATTATATCGCTCGCCGGGCCGATCCGAAGCCTTTCCGGCCAAACGGAGCACGGATACATGATTATTTAAAAGAAATGACGAAAGAGGTATTTTCCAAATATGACGTGATGTCGGTTGGCGAGGCCGGATCAGTGACGCCTGAGGAGGGGCTCGTTTATACGGGAACCGATGAGCATGAGCTGAATATGATTTTTCATTTTCAGCATATGGAGCTTGACCAGAAGCCGGGCCAAGAGCATTGGGATGTAAAGCCGCTTGAGCTGGCCGATTTGAAGAAAGTGCTCACAGACTGGCAGAAAACACTTGAACATCAGGGCTGGAATACGCTGTATTGGTGCAATCATGACCAGCCCCGGATCGTATCCCGCTTCGGAGACGAAGGCAAATACCGAAAGGCATCAGCCAAAATGCTTGCCGCCCTGCTTTATTTCATGAAAGGCACGCCATACATTTATCAGGGAGAAGAACTCGGCATGACAAACGCCCCGTTTGACAGAATTGAGGACTATCAGGATATTCAGACCGTCAATATGTATCACAAAAGGGTATTTGAAAAGGGCCGTGACAGAGAAGAAGTCATGGCGTCTATTATGGCAAAAAGCCGTGACCATGCCCGTACACCGATGCAGTGGGACGGCAGCAAGAATGCCGGATTTACAAAGGGAGAACCGTGGCTGAAGGTCAATCCCAATTACAAAACCGTCAATGCGGCCGAGGCTCAGGATGATCCCGATTCTGTATTGAACTTTTACAAAAAACTGATCCGCCTGCGAAAACAGTATGCTGATGTCATAAAAGGCAGCTACACGCTGCTGCTTCCTGATGACCCGCAGCTGTTTGTATATGAAAGACAGGCAAACGGACAAAAGCTCATCTCCATCAGCAACGTATCGAAAGAAGAAGCCGTCTTTTATTGGCCTGATGGCTCCAAACCTGAAAGCGCCGAGCTTCTTCTCAGCAACTATGAAAATGGCGGCGCGGAATCCCTCATCACATTCCGCCCTTATGAAACAAGAGTCTATCTGCTGGCCTGCTAAGAGTTAGACCGCCCCTGTCCTTACCTGACGGGGGCTTTATAGGTAAATCGGATATCAATTTAGAAAAAATATCTTGCAAAACGTAATTACTTCGTTTTATTATGGTAAAGGTAACAAATGAGCGAGAAAGTACGATTTGGAAATCGTCATCATTCTGATTTGGAACAGGGGGAAACGGCTTGTTTAAAAAATGGAGCGGGATCATCGTTATTGCGGCATGCTTTTTAATTGCGGCGGGCTGCGGCAATTCATCTTCAAAAGGTTCGTCAGGTTCTTCGAAAAACGGCAAACTGCACGTCGTGACGACCTTTTATCCTATGTACGAATTCACAAAACAAATTGTAAAAGACAAAGGCGATGTAGACATTCTCATCCCGTCTTCGATCGAACCCCATGATTGGGAGCCGACGCCGAAGGATATCGCCGGCATTCAAAACGCCGATCTTTTCGTATACAACAGCGAATATATGGAGACATGGGTTCCGTCAGCGGAAAAAAGCATGAGCTCTGATCATGCGAAGTTTGTAAAGGCGTCAAAAGGGATTGACCTGCTCAAAGGCTCGGATGAAGAGGAAGAGGAGCATGAACACGGCGGTCATGACCACAGCATGGACCCTCACGTCTGGCTGAGCCCGGTTCTTGCGCAAAAAGAGGTCAAAACCATTACAGAGCAGATCGTAAAACAGGACCCTAAGAATAAGGCATACTATGAGAAAAATAGTAAAGAATATATTGCAAAACTGAAGGATCTTGATAAACTATACCGTACAACATTAAATAAAGCGGCGAAAAAAGAATTGATCACACAGCATGCGGCGTTCAGCTATCTCGCTAAAGAGTACGGCTTGAAACAGGTTGCGATTGCAGGCCTTTCTCCTGAAGAAGAGCCGAGTGCGGCCAAACTGGCAGATCTCAAAACGTTTGCCAAACAGCATGATGTGAAGATCATCTACTTTGAAGAAGTCGCATCGCCTAAAGTTGCAGATACACTTGCCGGTGAAATCGGCGCGAAAACGGAAGTGCTCAATACACTGGAAGGTTTAAGCCAAAAAGAACGGGATAAAGGCATCGGATATATCGACATTATGGAGAAAAACCTCGATGCACTGAAAGATTCGCTATTGGTTAAATAACATAGTGTGCGCCGCAGGGTGCACACTATTTCTATGCGGGAAAGGAAGGTCAGCATGAATCTCGTTACATTAAAAGATATCGTTTTTGGTTATTCGCATACACCGGTGCTTGACGGCGTGTCGCTGGAAATCAAAAGCGGCGAATTCGTCGGCATTACAGGGCCGAACGGCGCGTCAAAATCGACGCTCATCAAAGTCATGCTCGGCATGCTCAGACCTTGGGAAGGAACGGCCGAGATCAGTAAAAAAAACGCAGCCGGAAAACGCCTGACAATCGGCTATGTTCCGCAGCAGATTTCTTCATTTAACGCAGGGTTCCCGAGCACGGTCCTTGAGCTTGTGCAATCCGGCCGTTATACGAAGGGAAAATGGTTTAAACGATTGAACGAAACGGATCACCACGAAGTGGAAAACGCACTGAAGATGGTAGAAATGTGGGATTTCCGCAACCGGAAAATCGGCGACTTATCCGGCGGACAGAAGCAGAAAATCTGCATTGCGAGAATGCTTGCGAGCAATCCGGATCTGCTGATGCTTGATGAGCCGACAACAGCGGTTGACTATGAAAGCAGACAGGGTTTCTATGAATTTATGCACCATCAGGTGAAAAATCACAACCGCACCGTCGTCATGGTGACACACGAACAAAACGAAGTACAGCAGTACTTGGATAAAGTCATACGGCTTGAGAGGGGGGAAAAAGGCGGATGGAAATGTTTGACTTGGAATTCATGCGACGAGCTTTTCTAGCGGGAAGCATGATCGGAATTATGGCGCCGATATTGGGCGTATATCTCGTGCTGAGAAGACAGGCGCTGATGGCGGATACGCTGTCTCATATTTCATTGTCGGGCGTCGCCATCGGTTTTTTTCTCAGTACCAATATTACGGCGGCGAGCATCGTGGTCGTCACGATCGGGGCCATCGGCATCGAATATATGCGGCGGGCATACCGTACATATTCTGAGGTATCCATCGCAATCTTAATGGCGGCCGGGCTGTCGTTTGCGATGTTTCTGATCAGCCTGTCAAAAGGCGGCGCGTCCATGAGCATCGATCAATATTTATTTGGATCGCTTGTGACGGTCAGCCAGCAGCAAGTCTATATTATCGGCGGAATTACCCTGCTGATCCTGCTTTATTTCATTATTTTAAACAGACCGCTCTATCTGCTTACCTTTGATGAAGCGACGGCGAAGACATCCGGCATTAACACCAATCTTCTGTCAATGTCTTTCAGCATCGTGACGGGGCTTGCGATTTCGGTCATTATTCCGATTATCGGCGTGCTGCTTGTTTCAGCGCTCCTCGTATTGCCCGCGGCTTTTGCGATCCGTATCGCCAAAGGATTTAAATGGGTGTTTACGGCAGCCATTGCCATTTCTCTGTTCAGTGTGTTCACGGGGCTGACGTCTTCATACCAGCTCGGAACGCCTCCGGGGCCGTCAATCACTTTACTGTTAATCATTCTGCTTCTGTTCGGCTTTACGCTGCAGGGGATTTGGAATGCGTTTAAAAAAGGAAAAGAACGAAAAAACCGCCGTTAAGCGGGGCAGCAGACTCATCTGCTGCTCCGTTTGACGGCTTTTTTTTACAGAAATACATCAGCGAGACGTTCATATGACTCTTTTTTTGCTTCGAAATCAAAGACGTTGCACAGCACCATCATTTCTTTTGTCTGATAACGTTCGGAAAGTTCAAGCAGACGGCGTTTGACTGCGGCGGGAGAGCCGATCACCATCCGCTTCCTGTTTTCTTCAATCTGCTTACGGTCCTCCGGCGAATACGGGTAAGCCTTCGCTTCTTCCACACTCGGCACGCGGCTGTCGGCACCTTTGCCGACACGAAGCAGCCATAAATCCTGGCTTAACGCGAGTTCTTCCGCTTTCTCATCCGTAGCCGCGCATATGACGAAAATGGCACAGAGCGAGGTGGGAGCGGAGAAATGGGCGGAGGCCCGGAAATGGTCCCGATAGATCTGAAAAGCTTTTTCCCCGCGTTCCGGATTAATGAAATGGCCGAAGACATAGCCCGCACCCTGAAGAGCGGCTCGCCTGGCGCTGTTTTCCCCGAGGCCGAGCACCCAAAGCTGCGGGGCTGTTTCAATCAAAGGCGCTGTTTTTATTCCGGCATAAGCATGGTCCGAGGGAACCGAATCTGTCAAAAAGGATGACAAATCCTGAAGCTGCCTGTTGAACTCGGTCATGCTTTTTTTTACCCCGTCTGTGAGGGCGAGCCGGATTTTTGTCGTGCCGCCCGGTGAGCGTCCGACCCCCAGATCAATCCGGTTCGGATGGAGCGCCTCAAGCTGGCGGAATGTTTCCGCGACTTTATAGGGGCTGTACTGCGGCAGCAGAACGCCGCCTGAGCCGACCCGGATAGTCGTTGTGGCTGCGGCGGTATGAGCGATCATAATTTCCGGCGAAACGCTTGCGAGCCCTCTTGTGCCGTGATGCTCGGCAAACCAGTACCGCTTATAGCCCCATCCTTCGCTGAGGCGGGCGAGCTCCGTTGAATGGCGGAGCGTCTCGTGCGGCCCGTTTCCTTTGGATACTGGCGCCTGATCAAGTATGCTTAAATCAATCACTCGTCTGCCCCTTTCCTGACATGTATTGATACAAGGATAGGAAAAATGTTCAGTCCCCGTCAATTTCTTTGTTTTTTCTATTCTCTCCGGAACGAAGGAGAATATAGGAAGTGATTTTTCGCCGATTTTCGTCAAAAATTCTTATGTTTTATGAAACTTTGATATAATAAAAGACGTATATCTTAATAAATACCGGGATTCATGTCCCGAATTTTTGTGAAAATGCGCACTTGCAGCGTGCTTAGCGGCACCCTTACAGAATAGGAGTGAATCATATGGCGATCTCTTTACAAAAAGGCCAGCGGATTGATTTAACAAAAGGAAAAGCCGGCCTGTCAAAACTGCTGGTCGGACTCGGCTGGGACCCTGTATCATCCGGAGGCTTTTTCGGAAAACTGTTCGGCGGAGGCGGTGCCAATATCGACTGTGACGCTTCCGTACTGATGCTTGAAAATGATAAAATGACAGACAGTAAAAACGTCATCTATTTCGGCAATCTGAAAAGCCGATGCGGCGGTGTCGTACACACGGGTGACAACCTGACGGGAGAAGGCGACGGCGATGATGAACAAATTCTCATCGATTTGGCGAAAGTCCCCGCTCAGATTAATAAACTTGTGTTTGTCGTCAATATTTACGACTGCGTCAGACGAAAACAGGACTTCGGCATGATTCAAAACGCGTTCATCCGCGTCGTTGATCAGGCTAACCGCGAAGAACTGGTGACTTACAATTTAAGAGATAACTATTCAGGCAGAACGAGCCTGATCGCGGCTGAAATCTACCGCGAGGACGGCGAGTGGAAATTCGCTGCGATAGGTGAAGGCACAAACGATACGAAAATCGGCGATATCGTTAACCGATACGCCTAAACGAAAAAAAGGAGAGTGCACACATGGCAATTTCATTGGCAAAAGGACAAAAAGTAGATTTGACTAAAACAAATCCGGGGCTGTCTAAAGTCGTTGTCGGCCTTGGCTGGGATACAAACAAATACGACGGCGGACATGATTTTGATTTAGATTCCAGCGTCTTTCTATTAAATGAAGCAGGAAAATGCGCATCGCCCGATGATTTCATTTTCTATAATCAGCTTGAAGGCGGAAATGGCTCTGTCGCACATTCAGGCGATAACCTGACAGGCCAGGGCGAGGGCGATGATGAAAGCGTAAGAGTCAACCTGAGCGCAGTGCCTGCCGCTATTGACAAAATTTCATTCGTCATCACGATTCATGAAGCGGAAGCGCGCGGCCAAAACTTCGGACAAGTTTCCAACGCGTTCGTGCGCATTGTCAATGAAGAAACAAATGAAGAGCTGATCCGCTATGATCTGGCTGAAGATTTCTCAATTGAAACAGCCATTATCGCAGGGGAGCTTTACAGACATAACGGCGAATGGAAATTTTCCGCGATCGGCTCAGGCTATCAAGGCGGACTGGCCCGTATTGCGACAGATTACGGTCTGCAAATCGGCTGAACCATATCAAACACAGAAGGGAGAGACGGCACATGGCTATTCAATTGGCGAAAGGACAGCGTGTTGATCTGACAAAAACGAACCCCGGCCTTACAAAAGCGGTGATCGGCTTAGGCTGGGATACGAACAAGTACTCCGGAGGGCATGACTTTGACCTTGACGCGTCGGCTTTTCTGGTCGATGCCCATGACAACTGTGTAAATGATCTTGATTTTGTTTTCTACAATAACCTGGAACACCCGAGCGGCGGCGTCATCCATACGGGAGACAACCGGACGGGCGAGGGTGAGGGAGACGATGAACAAATTATCGTCGACTTCTCAAAAATACCCGCAAATATTGAAAAGATCGGTATTACCGTCACGATTCATGATGCGGAAGCGCGCGGCCAAAATTTCGGACAAGTTTCCAACGCGTTCGTGCGCGTCGTCGATGAAAACACCCAGAATGAACTGCTTCGTTTCGATTTAGGGGAAGACTTCTCGATTGAAACGGCGGTTGTCGTTTGTGAGCTTTACCGCCATGGGGCTGAGTGGAAATTTAACGCCATCGGCAGCGGATTTTCCGGCGGTCTGGCATCACTTTGCCGGAATTACGGCTTGCAGGTGTAAGCAGGAAATTACCGTTTTACTAAATAGGAGGAAAAAACTTGGATTTTCTACATCATATTATGTCGACCTACGCTTCCTTTTTTGATTGGAAAATGTGGGGTGAGGTGCTGACTGACCCTGTATCATGGGGGCTGATCGGTTCTCTGGTTCTGCTGGAGGGGCTGCTGTCGGCCGACAATGCGTTAGTGCTTGCGGTGATGGTAAGGCATCTGCCGGAAAAACAGCGGAAGAAAGCATTAACGTACGGATTGTTCGGGGCATATATTTTCCGTTTTATCTTTATCGGAATCGGAATGCTGCTCATTAAGTTCTGGTGGATCAAAGTGCTTGGCGCGCTGTACCTGGCTTGGCTCGTCATTAAGCATTTCTGGATCGGAGAAGGTGATGACGATACGGAAGGCATGAAGAAAAATTCATGGATGGTCCGTACGTTCGGAATTTTCTGGGCAACTGTCGTTTCAGTTGAGTTAATGGATTTGGCCTTCTCTGTTGACAGCATTCTGGCCGCGTTTGCGGTATCGGAAAAAGTGTGGGTGCTCTTGATCGGCGGTATGCTTGGCATTCTCATGATGCGTACAGTCGCAAAAGTATTCCTTGTTTTAATTGATAAAATCCCTGAGCTTGAAAACACGGCTTTCGTGCTGATCGGGATTATCGCCGTGAAAATGGCGGCGAGCGCCTTTGATTATGAAATGCCGCACGTTGTATTCTTCGGAATCATCATCGCTGCGTTTGTGGTGACGTTTATCATCCACTATTTCAACAAACAAAAGCAGGTTCAGGAGCAGACGGCTGCATCTAAAGAAGAATAAAACCAAAAAAGGAGGGAGAGTTCATTTCCTTCCTTTTTTGTACCGATTATCATGAAGAGAAAGGAGGAAGATCATGAGGCAGGAAGAATTGGTGATCCGAAAAGCCGAGCCGGAAAACGATGACTGGGAAACGTTTCTGATGCAGCCGCTTCCGGAACGCCCCGGTTACGAGCGGGAAAGCGGGCTGGCGTTTACCCGACTAGCCGTCCGGATTCTGGGCACTCCTTATGATGAGACGGAGTACTACAATAAGCTTTTCGAGCTGTCTTCTCATGAAAACATTCATGTGTTGAGCGAGACACTGGATAAGACCATCGCGCCGGAAACGTTTCAGGCGCTGCAGCACATTCATTCGGTCAATCAAAAGGAAAAAGGCCTTTCTGTTTCCAGATTTGTCGCGTTTCTCGACGGGGGCAGGCTGCTTGCCAAACATGCCGATCCGCTTATGCACCGTCGGCTGAGAACCGCGTTTATGACGCTTTTGGAAACCTTTGCAGGCCGGCATGAAAACGGGCTGAATCATCCCGACTTCAGACGGGTGCTCTTAGATGTGTCAAAGTTCTCGCTGAACCACCTGAATCCATGGCTCGAACAAGCCGATATAGAGCGTGAGATGCCGAAGGTGGTGTGGTATGGAGACGCGACCAAAAGCCAGCTTTATTTTCTCTATTATCTCATGCTGATCGGCTGTGATGTCTTATTGTTTCATCCGTCAGCGGAAGATCCGTTCAGCATGATTGATCCGGATGAGGAGCTCAGCTTTGTGATAAAGCTTCCCGCAACAGGCGGCCTTAAGCCTTTTCCGAAAGAAAAGCCGGACAGAACGTCCACGACGGCCTACCGGTCAACGAAAGAAATTGAGCATGTGCTGAACCATGAGGAATCCATGATGTATAAGCCTTGGCAGTTCAGGGAGCACACCCCGCAGTCCGTGACCTTAAAAACGACGTATGATGAGTTATTTCTCATTGCGAAGGAGCGGGCGTTTATCCGGCCGCAATTTAAAGCGGACAGGGAGCGGGTGGCCGTTCCGAACCTTTTTGCGAAAGTGATGGGGGTTTCCAAAGATACGAAGGAATATTGGAACAGACTCCATACCGCCGCGGACTATCAGGAGACACACATGATCCGCAGTTTTCCGTTTACGGAAGAGCTGAAAGCCAACTACCAGTATCACTACAGTCAGGTTTTAAACGAAGAAGGAGCGATTGACGCGGACAGGCTGCAAAGAAGCAACATCTGGCAGTACAAGCATCTCCCGTCAGGCGTGCAGAGCGCGATCGCCAATGTGATTTCTGACATGTGCAGAAACCCAGGGCTGAAGGCTTTGCCCGGGGAGCAGGCAAGGGATGCCGCAATTTATTTGTTCCGCCAGGCGACGAACCTGCCCGCCTCGCTGCTGCAATTGATTCAGACGTTTGATTACGCCCAAACCGTTCCGAAACTTGTTTTATATCATACCGAACAAAATGGCGAACTCACACGTTCGGACGCAGCCGCTCTTTTGTTTTTAAATAAATTCGGGGTTGATATCATCTTGTATAATCCGCCGGGGCATCAAGACATCGAGCATTATATAGAAGAAAGCCAATTCGATGTCCATTGGCTGGAGGACATGGTGTTTCGGCAGGAATATAAAGAGCCGTCACTCGTAAGAAAGCTGTTTAGAACCATTACGCAAAAGCAGGGAGAGTAAATAAACATGACAGAAAATCAAAATCCGCTTGTTCTTGATAAAAATGAAGAGATTTCTGAACAAAAAGCAGATGACATCAGAGTGCAGCTGCGCCAAGACCCTGAGGTGCAGCGCATTGCGCAGCAGATTGACGTGAAAAACCAAATGGAGCTGCTGGAGTACGGAAAAGAACCGGCAGTTGAGATCTCGAAGTTTTCCGACCGCATCTTAAATATGATGAAAACAACAAGTGTCACAGATTCAGGCACAATGCTGACGCAGCTCGGAAAAATCATGGACCGTTTTGACAAGAATGATTTCGATGAACCAAAAGGATTTCTCGCTAAAATGTTCAAGCGCGGCAACAGCATGATTGAAAAGATTTTTCAGAAGTACCGCACCCTGGGCGGAGAAATTGAAAAAATCCATGTTGAAATTTCGAAATACAAAGATGAAATGGCAAAGACGAACCATACACTTGAAGAGATGTACGAAAACAACATTAACTACTACATGGAGCTTGAAAAATATGTCGTTGCCGGGCAGATGAAGCTTGAGGAAATGCAGGCGCTCATCCCTTCTTATGAAGAAAAAGCGGCCGGCGGGAACCAGCTTGCGCAAATGCAGCTCGATACGCTGCGCGACGGGCTTCAAGCGCTTGAGGAACGTGTGTATGATTTAGATATGGCGCGGATGGTGGCGCTGCAAACGGCACCGCAGATCCGCCTCCTTCAGCGCGGGAACACGAAGCTCATCGGAAAAATCAATTCCGCATTCGTCATTACGATTCCGATTTTCAAAAACGGCATCATTCAGGCTGTCACCGTCAAACGCCAAAAGCTTGTGGCTGATTCAATGAGCGAACTGGACCGCCGCACGAATGAAATGCTGAAGCGCAACGCTGAAAATATTTCAAACCAAAGCGTGGAGATCGCCCGTATGGCAGGCCGTCCGAGCATTGACATTGAGACGATCGAAACGTCTTGGAATACGATTGTCAGCGGTATGCAGGAAACAAAACAGATCGAGGAAGAGAACAGACGTATCAGAGAAGACGGAGCGAAACGGATTCAACAGCTTCAGGATAATATTAAAAACGCAGTCTTAAAGAATTAATCTGCACCCCGCTTGCTTACGGCAAGCGGGATTTTTTTTGTGAAAAAGATAATGACAATGTGTAAAGACAGATGTAAACTTATACGGTAATCATTTTCGATTTGAGGTGCTGCTTATGAACAAACAACCTGCCGTTACTCCGCGCAAACTTCTGGCCATCGCCGGAATGGGCTGGCTGTTTGATGCAATGGATGTCGGAATTTTATCGTTTATTATCGCCGCGCTTCACGCTGATTGGAATTTAACGCCTGATCAAATGAAATGGATCGGAAGCGTCAATTCCATCGGTATGGCAGCGGGCGCCTTTGTATTCGGAATGCTGGCTGACAGGATCGGACGGAAAAAAGTGTTTATGATCACGCTGTTGCTCTTTTCTGTCGGAAGCGGCATATCCGCTTTCGCAACGGGATTGACAGTTTTTCTCATATTGCGTTTTCTGATCGGAATGGGGCTTGGCGGGGAGCTTCCTGTCGCCTCGACGCTCGTGTCAGAAGCGTCCGCCCCTGAAAAGCGGGGGAGGATCATCGTGCTGCTTGAGAGCTTTTGGGCGGCGGGCTGGCTTCTTGCGGCGGTTATTTCTTACTTTGTCATACCGGCATTCGGGTGGCAGGCCGCGCTGCTCTTAACGGCGCTTGCAGCGTTTTATGCGCTGTATTTGCGGAGAAGCCTTCCGGAATCACCGGCGCATCAGGCTTTATCGCAGAAAAAAAGTATACGCGGCCAGGCGGGAAGTGTCTGGGTGAAACCGTATATCCGGCCGACGGTTCTGCTGTCTGTCGTTTGGTTCTGCGTCGTCTTTTCCTATTACGGCATGTTTTTGTGGCTGCCGAGCGTGATGCTGATGAAAGGCTTCAGCATGATTGAGAGCTTTGAATACGTGCTGCTGATGACACTTGCCCAGCTTCCCGGATATTTTTCAGCGGCGTGGCTGATCGAAAAAGCGGGGCGGAAGACCATCTTAGTCATCTATTTGCTCGGAACGGCGGGCAGCGCTTATTTCTTCGGTGCCGCAGATTCATTGGGTATGTTATTGGCGGCCGGCATGCTGCTGTCCTTCTTCAATCTCGGCGCGTGGGGCGTGCTTTACGCCTATACACCGGAGCAGTATCCTGCGGCGATCCGTGCGACCGGCTCCGGGACAACGGCGGCCGTCGGCAGAATCGGCGGTATTTTCGGCCCGCTTCTCGTCGGATCGCTTGCAGCCCGGAACGTTTCGTTTACAGCTATTTTTGCCGTCTTTTGTGCGGCCATTCTGATTGCCGTCATCACCATTCTCATTCTCGGAAAGGAAACGAAACAGACAGAGCTTGCGCAATGAGCACCCTTTAGGGGTGCTTTTTTTTGGAGACCTATATTTTTCCTTAATATTCCTTATTTTTAGGAGGAGGAAACTCCTTTAACTAGGACAATGTCGCAAAGAAATTCTTGTAATTGTAAAAAAAGGATAGGAAATCAGTTTGCAGCAGATTTGATGGAAACGTTCTCAAGCCTGATAAAAGCCCGGTTTCCTTTGTGATTTATCCTCATTAAGGAGGATTAGAGAGTATTTAGAAGCATACCAGAGGAAAATCAGACACATGGATGTTTTTAAAGTAATGATACAAAATAACAGGGATTATGATGTTTGTTTGACTTATTACAAACGTGTTACGGTATTAAGGATTGCTTATTATGGAGGGAAAATATGAATTCGGATGAGAAACCAATTAAGATAAAAGTCGAAAATGTATCCAAAGTTTTCGGAAAACAGACAAAAAAAGCCATTCAGATGCTGTCCAGCGGAAAAAACAAAAAAGAGATCCTGAAAGCTACCGGATCAACCGTTGGTGTCAATCAAGCAAACTTTGATGTTTATGATGGGGAGATATTTGTCATCATGGGTCTATCGGGGAGCGGTAAATCAACTTTAGTGCGGCTGTTAAACCGGCTTATTGAACCGACTGCCGGGAATATCTATATTGATGGTGACATGATAACAAATATGTCAAAAGACCAGCTCCGGGAAGTGCGCCGGAAAAAAATCAGCATGGTCTTTCAAAAATTTGCGCTGTTTCCGCACAGAACGATTCTTGAAAATACGGAATACGGTTTGGAGCTCCAAGGCGTTGACAAAAAAGAGCGTGAGCAAAAAGCGCTTGATTCGCTTAAGCTTGTCGGTCTTGAAGGCTTTGAACACCAATTCCCCGATCAGCTCAGCGGAGGAATGCAGCAGCGTGTCGGCCTTGCCCGCGCATTAACGAATGATCCTGACATTCTTCTGATGGATGAAGCTTTCAGTGCGCTTGATCCGCTGATCCGTAAAGATATGCAGGATGAGCTTTTAGACCTTCATGACTCTGTCGGCAAAACGATCATCTTTATCACGCATGACCTTGATGAAGCATTGCGCATCGGCGACAGAATCGTGCTGATGAAAGACGGTAACATCGTTCAGATCGGGACACCTGAAGAAATTCTGATGAGCCCGTCCAATGAATACGTTGAAAAATTCGTTGAAGATGTTGATTTATCAAAAGTTCTGACAGCGGGCCATATCATGAAGCGCGCTGAAACTGTGCGGATTGACAAAGGGCCTCGTGTAGCGCTGCAGCTGATGAAGAACTTGGGTATTTCTTCTATTTACGCCGTTGATAAACAGAAACAGCTTCTCGGCGTCATTCACGCGGCGGATGCGAAAAAAGCGGTGGAATCCGACTTATCGCTTCAGGATATTTTAAATACTGAATTTACGACTGTGCACGAAAGCACCTACTTGACGGAAATTTTCGATGTCGTGTCTGATGCGAATATTCCGATTGCCGTCACGGACGATAAGAACCGCATGAAAGGCATTGTCGTAAAAGGCGCATTAATCGGCGCGCTTTCAGGCAATAACGATTATATAAATGTTGAAGATTCTGCTGAACAAGCTCAGGATTCTTCTGTTCAGGGGGTGAAGTAAATGGACAGATTGCCTAGAATTCCGTTAGCAGATATCGTTGATCGGTTTGTTGACTGGCTTACCATGACGTTCGGAGGTTTCTTTGACGGAATCTCAAACGGTTTGGCCGCTTTCGTAAACGCGATTGTGAGCGGTTTAGGTTTCATCCCGTCTATTTTATTGACTGTTATTTTTGCAGCTCTCGCTTGGTGGATCAGTACGAGAGGAATTGCACTCTTTACGTTAATCGGATTCCTTGTTATTGATTATTTGGGTTATTGGTCGCCGATGCTGCAAACGCTGGCGCTTGTCGTCACATCTGTTTTGATTTCCATTATTATTGGGGTTCCGATCGGCATATGGGCGTCTCAGAAAGAAACGGTCCGCCGCATTGTCACACCGATTCTGGATTTAATGCAGACCATGCCGGCTTTCGTATACCTGCTGCCTGCCATTTTCTTCTTTAATATCGGGGTTGTGCCAGGCGTTGTGGCATCTGTTATTTTCGCGATGCCTCCGACGATCCGCATGACGGTTCTCGGTATTAAACAAGTTCCGGCTGATCTGATTGAAGCGACTGAAGCGTTCGGTTCAACGACGTCTCAGCGTCTGTTCAAGGTTCAGCTTCCGCTTGCCACAAAAACCATTCTTGCCGGTATTAACCAAAGCATCATGCTTGCTTTGTCAATGGTCGTTATCGCGGCCATGGTCGGAGCGCCGGGTCTCGGTTCTGAAGTATACAGCGCCGTGACACAATTGAAAACCGGTGTCGGAGTGGAAGCGGGTATCGCGATCGTCATCGTAGCGATTACACTCGACCGTATCACGCAAAACATTAAAGTGAAGAAAAAGAGCAGGGGGAATGCCTGATGCTTAAGAAAATCATCGGTGTCGGGGTTACCGCTGCGCTGGCTCTTTCTTTGGCTGCCTGCGGTTCGCAGACTGATGGTCAGGCAACGGCTGCGGATCAGGTGAACAAAACCATTATCGGTATTGATCCGGGCTCGGGAATCATGGCCCTGACGGACGAGGCCGTGAAGGATTACGGATTGAAAGACTGGAATGTCGTCACAGCATCAAGCGCCGCCATGACGGCGACATTGAAAAAATCATATGACCGGAAAAAGCCGATCATCGTAACGGGCTGGACGCCGCACTGGATGTTCTCCAGATATAAGCTGAAGTTCCTTGATGATCCGAAAAAAACGTACGGAACTGCCGAGCAGATTCATACGATTACAAGAACCGGCTTCAGTAAGGAACAGCCTAACGCGGCCAAGGTTCTCAGCCAGTTCAACTGGACGCAGGACGATATGGGAGAAGTCATGATTGCCGTTGAAGAAGGCGAAAAGCCGGCCAAAGCCGCTGCTGAATATGTGAAAAAACATAAAGATCAAGTAGCTCAATGGACAAAAGGCGCTCATAAAGTAAAAGGTGATAAAATCAACCTGGCTTATGTCGCGTGGGACAGTGAAATCGCAAGTACGAACGTGATCGGAAAAGTATTTCAAGACCTCGGCTATGACGTGAAGCTGACGCAAGTGGAGGCAGGCCCGATGTGGACTGCGATTGCGACAGGCAGCGCGGATGCGTCACTGTCTGCTTGGCTTCCGAACACTCATAAAGCATATGCGTCTAAATATAAAGGCAAATATGAAGATGTGGGAACGAGTCTGACAGGCGTCAAGATGGGTCTGGTCGTTCCTCAGTATATGAAAAACGTCAATTCAATTGAAGATTTGAAGAAATAAACGAAGAAAAGCAGCCCGGTGACGGGCTGCTTTTTTTATGCTTCAAACGATGCGAGGACGGCGGCTGTTAATATCTCAACACCTGTAAAGATGGCGCTTCGGTCAAATGTCATATGAGGATGGTGGAGCCCCGGCTGAAGTCCGCACCCAAGGCCGAGCATCGTCGTTTTCAAGTTCGGCACCTTCAGTCCGTAGAAATGAAAATCCTCTCCTCCGGTTGTCACGAGAGGCTCATCCACATGTTCTTCTCCGAGAATGCCGCTTATTGCAGACGCCATGATGGTTTCCGCTTCTTTGTTTCGCTCGGCTGCCGGGAGGCTGTGTTCTTTTTGCAGTTCGATCTTTGCGCCGAATGCGGCAGCTGCCGCCTCGCAGGCTCTTTCGGTTTCGGCGGTTAATTTCTCCATGGCGGCATTGGTTTGCGCACGGAGATCAAGGCTGAAGGAGGCTTTTCCCGGAATGATATTGGAACTCTCTCCGCCTGCCTGAAGCTTTGTCATCTTCACCGAATGCGGAATGCCGGGATCGAGATGAATGAAGCTGAGTTTCTGCACGAGAAGGGCGGCGATTTCAATACTGTTAAGCCCGAGATGCGGTCTCGCGCCGTGGGCTTCTTCTCCGATAATCAGGCCTTCAATATGCTGGCTTGAGCCATGCAGAATGGAGGGGGCGCATCGGCCGTTTGCCGTTTCCTGTACGGGGCGTACGTGCACGCCGTATAAGTAGTCAACATCATCAAGCACGCCTTTTTCAATCATTTTCAGCGCCCCGCCGCCTTTTTCTTCTGCCGGCTGAAAAATAAAGCGGATGGTTCCCTTCGGAAGCTTCGGCTGACTCTTTAAAAGCATCATCGTGCCGAGCGCCATCGTCATATGTGAATCATGTCCGCATGAATGGTTGGCCTGAAAAACACCGTCCACTTCCTGCCACAGCGCGTCAATATCCGCCCGGACAGCCACAACGGGGGAGCCTTCTCCGATTTCGCCGACAACTCCGGTACAATCATCAAACGTGCGGGTCCGGCAGCCGGCCGCTTTCAGTTTTTCAGCCAGATATTCAGTCGTTTGATATTCTTTCCAGCTTACTTCGGGATGGGCGTGCAGATGGTTAAAAATATCCATAATGACTTGTTTGTCATGCTCTGTGAGTCTGTTCATGCCGTAAGTCCTCCTTCAAAAGCTGTCTGTTTTTTATTTTTGATATTGAAACAGGCAATCGGTCTGTATATAATATAGCACATATCTGTATTTTCTGAATAGTTTATAAATTTAAAGCGGGATGGTGATGTTATGGCTGTGCCGAAGACCGAACCTGTATTGAAAAAGAAAAAAATGTTTGTCATGCCCGATGCTTATGTGCTGCTGTTCATTGTCGCTTTACTTTGCGCGATAGCGTCGTACATCGTTCCCGCTGGAGAATTCGACAGGGTGACAAAGGGCAGTGTGACGTCTGCCGTCCCTGGAAGTTATCATTCTCTGGATCAGTCCCCGGTCAGCCCGATCGCCTTTTTTACCGCGATTCAGGAAGGGATGACAAGTTCCGCACCGATTATCTTTCTGATCCTGTTTACGGGCGGCACCATTGCGATTTTAGAGAAAACGGGCGCCATCAGTGGATTGATTAATAACGTGATCAGTACGTTCCGCACAAAACAGCTGCTGTTTATTGCGATTGTCGGATCTCTATTTTCGATTCTCGGTACAACCGGCATCGTCGTCAATTCCGTAATCGGTTTTATTCCGATCGGCCTGATCGTCGCCCGTTCGCTGAAATGGGATGCCGTGGCCGGAGCAGCCGTCATTTATATCGGCTGTTATGCGGGGTTTAACGCGACGATTCTATCACCTTCACCGCTCGGGTTATCACAAAGCATCGCGGAGCTGCCGATGTTTTCCGGCATCGGCCTGCGGATTGCCGTCTACATTTGTTTTCTGCTATCATCTATTTTATATATTTATCGGTATACGAGAAGACTCAGAAAAGCAAAGGACGCCAGTCTGTTAGGGAACGATTGGTTTCCGGCGGCAGGCTCAATCCGGCAGGTTTCTGATCAGGAGGACAAGCATGTCCCGTTTACTGTCCGCCATAAGCTGATTCTGGCTGTTGCGGCTTTGTCGCTTGCCGGCTTTTTGTACGGTGCGCTAACCCTTGGCTGGTCTGATTCAGAAATGGCCGCCGTGTTCATTTTTATCTCGATCGTGTCCGGACTGATTGCGGGGATGGCGGCAAATGATATCGCAAAAACGTTTATCACAGGCTGCCAGGGTCTCGTTTACGGCGCGCTGATCGTCGGAATGGCGAGAAGCATTTCCGTTATCCTGGAACACGGAAAGCTGCTTGATACGGTAGTTAATGGACTTGCGTCACTGCTCCACGGTTTCAGCCCGATGGCAGGCGCAATCGGAATGTATATTTCCAGTGCCCTGCTTCATTTTCTGATTTCATCAGGATCGGGGGAGGCGGTCGTATTTATACCGATTTTGGCTCCGCTTGCCGATCTGATGGGCATCACGAGACAGGTGGCAGTTGAAGCGGTCATGCTCGGAGAAGGCGTTGTAAACTGTGTCAATCCGACATCGGGCGTATTGATGGCCGTACTGGCCGCAAGCGGTATTCCGTACGTAAAGTGGCTTCGCTTTATGGTTCCGCTGGCGCTGATCTGGTTTGTGATCGGACTGGTGTTTATCTGCATAGGCGTTTTGATCAAATGGGGTCCTTATTAAACGTTTTTGTCAATGATATTTCGGTTTATCATTATGAATCGGCAAGATATAATGGGAGTTGTAAGCCATTCTTAAAAGTACGGGAGGAAGTCATGAATCAGCGTCGGAACCGACTTTCAAACGTGAATGGAAAGAGTGAGAGTGTGAAAGAGAAAGAACGAATGATTTGGTCAGAAGTCGGAATGCTTGTGGGCACACTGTCTTTGCTTGATATCATCGTACGCGGACTTGTCCTGAACTGTCCGTTTAGGGAATGGGCCGGAAGCTTGGCGGTTTTCTTCATTATAATTGTTTATTATTGTATCAGAGCAGGAGCGTCGGGAATGCTCATGCCGAGAATAGACACCAAGGAAGAACTGCGAAAACGAGTGAAGCAGCAGCGGATCGATTCAATTGCGGTCGCTTTTGCGGCAGCTGCGCTTACGATATACGATAGGGGGCTGCCCCATACATTCTTTGCTTGGCTGAAAATGATCTTTCTTTTTATCGTCTGCGGAGGCGTTCTGTTTTTGCTTCGGTATGTCATTGTGAAGCTGTCTTACAGAAGAGCGATAAAAGAAGTGAAAAAGAAATCATCTTGATAGGTGGTTTCTTTTTTTGTTGATCTGATAGGAATATAGATTTGATTTCACTCTGCCACGTTGCTTTGATAGAGAGAGTGTGATAAGTTGAAATGAAAGCGTTAACAAAATTCTCCAGTCTTCACACCATTCGAAAGGAGGAAGCTGAAGAAAGGGTAAGAGGAATTTTTGACTCCGCAGTCAGTCTTAAAAAAAATCAAATAAGGAGTGTCAAAAATGTTTGAAAAACGATTCAAAACCTCCTTACTGCCGTTATTCGCCGGATTTTTATTGCTGTTTCATTTGGTTTTGTCAGGGCCTGCGGCTGCAAACGCTGAAACCGCAGACAAATCAAATGAGGTGACCGCATCTTCAGTCAAAAGCGGAACCATCCTTCATGCCTGGAATTGGTCGTTCAATACGTTAACACAAAATATGAAAGATATTCGTGATGCGGGCTATGCGGCCATTCAGACGTCTCCGATCAACCAAGTTAAGGAAGGGAACCAAGGAGATAAAAGCATGAGGAACTGGTACTGGCTGTATCAGCCGACATCGTACCAAATCGGCAACCGTTACTTAGGAACTGAACAAGAATTTAAGGACATGTGCGCAGCCGCAGAAAAATATGGCGTAAAAGTCATTGTCGATGCGGTCATCAATCATACGACCAGTGATTATGGCGCGATTTCTGACGAGATTAAGCGTATTCCAAACTGGACCCATGGAAACACACAAATTAAAAATTGGTCGGACAGATGGGATGTCACTCAAAATTCGCTGCTGGGGCTGTATGATTGGAATACTCAAAATACTGAGGTGCAAACCTATCTGAAACGCTTCTTGGAAAGAGCATTAAATGACGGAGCAGACGGATTCCGCTATGATGCCGCCAAGCATATAGAGCTTCCGGATGACGGGAATTACGGCAGCCAATTTTGGCCGAATATCACAAATACAGCGGCGGAATTCCAATACGGAGAAATCCTGCAAGACAGCGCGTCCAGAGATACTGCTTATGCGAATTATATGAATGTGACCGCTTCAAATTATGGGCATTCCATCAGGTCCGCCTTGAAGAACCGCAATCTGAGTGTATCGAATATTTCCCATTATGCATCTGATGTGTCTGCGGACAAATTGGTCACATGGGTGGAATCCCATGATACGTATGCCAATGATGAGGAAGAGTCAACATGGATGAGCGATGACGATATCCGTTTAGGCTGGGCAGTGATCGGTTCCCGCTCAGGAAGTACACCTCTTTTCTTTTCCAGACCTGAGGGCGGAGGAAATGGTGTAAGATTTCCCGGAAAAAGTCAAATAGGCGATCGCGGGAGCGCCTTATTTAAAGATCAGGCGATCACTGCGGTCAATCTATTTCACAATGTCATGGCCGGGCAGCCTGAGGAACTCTCGAATCCGAATGGAAACAATCAAATCTTTATGAATCAGCGCGGCTCAAAAGGCGTTGTGCTGGCAAATGCAGGATCGTCTTCCGTTGCCGTCAATGCTTCAACGAAATTACCTGACGGCAGGTATGATAATAGAGCCGGCACCGGTTCATTTCAAGTAACGAACGGTAAACTGACAGGCACGATCAATGCCAGGTCCGTGGCTGTTCTTTATCCTGACGATATCGGAAATGCGCCTCATGTCTTCCTCGAGAATTATCAAACGGGGGCAGTCCATTCTTTCAACGATCAGCTGACGGTCACCCTGCGTGCAAATGCGAAAACAACAAAAGCCGTTTATCAGATCAATAATGGGCAGCAGACGGCGTTTAAGGACGGGGACCGATTAACGATCGGAAAAGGAGATCCAATCGGCACGGCATACGATATCAAGTTAACCGGAACGAACAGCGAGGGTGCAGAGAGAACCCAAGAATACACGTTTGTCAAAAGAGACCCGTCTCAAGCCAACATCATTGGCTATCAGAATCCGGACCATTGGGGCCAGGTAAATGCTTATATCTATAAGCATGATGGAGGCAGGGCCATAGAATTAACCGGATCGTGGCCGGGGAAAGCCATGACTAAGAATGCTGATGGAATTTACACGCTGACGCTGCCTGAGAATGCGGATACGGCCAACGCCAAAGTGATTTTTAACAATGGCAGCGCCCAAGTGCCCGGACAGAACCAGCCCGGCTTTGATTATGTGAAGAATGGTTTGTATAACAATTCTGGTTTAAATGGCTATCTTCGGCATTAATGAATAGAGAAATCAGGATTTCTCAGAATGCCTGACTAAGCGCCGCCTTCAATAATTTTTAATCAAGCTGAAAAGATGACAGAATCCTAAAACCCAACCGTTTTAGGATTCTGTCAAAAATCTGAGGGGTTTTCAAGACAAAACTTTTCTCTTGCAAAAGTTTGTGAAATAGTGCACAATATAAATGTGAAATACTTCACAATAAAAACAGACACCACGAAACACTGGAGGATAAGCATACATGATGAACGAACGAGTGAACAAAGTAGCATTAATCGGAGCAGGTTTTGTTGGAAGCAGTTATGCATTTGCGTTAATTAACCAAGGGATCACAGATGAGCTTGTGATCATTGATCTAAATAAAGAAAAAGCCATGGGAGATGTCATGGATTTAAATCACGGAAAGGCATTTGCGCCTCATCCGGTGAAAACATCTTATGGAACGTATGAAGATTGCAAGGATGCCGATATCGTGTGCATCTGTGCCGGAGCCAACCAAAAGCCGGGCGAAACGAGACTTGAGCTGGTCGAAAAAAATCTCGCCATTTTCAAAGGCATTGTCGGTGAAGTCATGGCAAGCGGATTTGACGGCATCTTCCTCGTTGCCACAAACCCGGTCGACATTCTCACTTATGCGACATGGAAATTCAGCGGTCTGCCGAAAGAACGCGTCATCGGCAGCGGCACGACACTGGATTCTGCGAGATTCCGTTATATGCTGAGTGAATATTTCGGAGCAGCTCCGCAAAACGTACACGCCCACATTATCGGCGAGCACGGCGATACCGAGCTTCCTGTATGGAGTCACGCCAATATCGGCGGAGTGCCGGTGCAGCAATTGCTGGAGAAAAATGCAGCTTACAAACAGGACGAGCTGGATCAGATCGTTAACGATGTGAAAAACGCCGCCTATCATATTATTGAGAAAAAAGGCGCGACATATTACGGAGTGGCGATGAGCCTCGCCCGCATCACAAAAGCGATTTTGCGTAATGAAAACAGTATTTTAACCGTCAGCACATATCTGGACGGGCAATACGGTGTAAACGACGTCTTTATCGGCATTCCGGCCGTCGTCAATCGGAACGGTATCGCCGGTGTGACGGAACTTGAGCTGAATGAAACAGAACAGGCTCAATTCAGCCATAGCGCAAACGTGCTGAAAGACATTCTCGCTCCGCATTTCGCGGAGTAAACAAAAAAGCAGTACATGGCAAATGCCATGTACTGCTTTTTTTAATTCGCTTTTTTCGCCATTTCCTGAGAGGTTTTCACTCTCGCTTTTCCCATAAACAAAATGGTGATGGCCGCGATGACGATCGGCGCCAGAGCAAGCGTGAATACATACGTGATGCTCTGCGACATTGCGTCAATAATTTGATCCAGAATGTGCGGCGGAATATGAGCGCGCGTGCCGGCCTGGAAAATGTCCTGAGGATTTCCGATATTCTGCATCGCGCCGCCCGCTCCTTTCATGCCGCTGAATGAATCGGTCAGCTTGTTGGTAAACACATTCGTCTGGATGGTTCCGAAAATCGTCACACCGAGTGTCATGCCGAATGATCTCAAAAACGAGTTTGTTGAGTTGGCGCTTCCGCGGTAGCGCGGCTCGAGATTGTTCATGGACGCTGCCGGCAGCAATGAGAAGTTGAAGCCGACGCCGAATCCAGAGATCAGCATGAATACCGTCAGCATCGTGCGCGCCGTATCCGGAGTCATATTGGAAAGCAGCAGCATTCCGATAAAGAAAGCGACCACGGAGATCAGCATCAAATTACGGAACCGCACTTTCGTCTGGAAAATTCCGCCGATCATACTTCCGATAACAGAACCGATCATCATCGGCGTCAAAATAAAGCCCGCGCTTGTCGCGGTGCTGCCGTACACAGCCTGAACGAAAATTGGGATAAATACCGCTAAAATCACAAATGTCGCTCCGTAAAGGAACGCCAGAATCTGTGCCGTGGCAAATAAACGGTTTTTAAACATCCAAAAAGAAATAATCGGTTCTTCCGCTTTTCTTTCTACAATGAAAAAGGCGATAAAGAACACGGCGAACACAGCGAACAGACCGATGATCTGAACGGAGTCCCAATCATACGTTTTCCCGCCGAGCTCAAGAGCGAACATCAGACCGACAATGGAAACCACCAGCGTAATCGCGCCGGCCCAGTCGATTTTCTGTTTCTTGTGCTCAAGTGATTCTTTATAATAACGAAGAATGAAAAATAACGATAGGATGCCGATCGGCACGTTGATGTAAAATACCCAGTGCCAGCTAATGGAGTCGGTAATGAGCGCGCCTAAAAGCGGTCCGAGAACGCTGGACAGGCCGAAAACGGCGCCGAACATCCCCGACATTTTTCCGCGTTTTTCAGGCGGAAATAAATCAAAAATGATGGTGAAAGCGATCGGCATCAGCGCGCCTCCGCCGATTCCCTGAATGACGCGGTAAATAATGAGCTGGTCCATTGTTTGGGCGATTCCGCATAATGCCGATCCGATTAAGAAAAGAATAAGACCGAATAAAAAGAAACGTTTCCGCCCGTACATGTCGGACAGTTTTCCGTAAATCGGCATACCGGCCATAACGGCTACCATGTATGATGCCGTCACCCACGCGAACTTATCGAAACTTCCGAGGTCCGCCACGATATTTCCCATCGCGGTGGCAACGATTGTATTGTCCATAGCCGACATTAAAATGCCCAGCAAAAGGCCGATGACGACAAACTTCGTCGAGGCGTCCTTCGCGGCTGTTTGTTCCATGCTTTTTCCTCCTATACTTACTTTTGATCATCAAATTTGCTATGATCATATTAGATTTGCCGAAAATTATCTTGATCGTCAAGATAAATTGATTTTATAGGGAGGCCTGTCACTTGTCAACAAGAAATACCAGAAGCGAGACGGAGGAAACCGCGATACAGTTATTCCGGAAGATGGCCACAAGGACGATCCTGTTTCATCAGGCAGCCGCTCAATCTCTCGGTCTGTTTCCGACCGATTTGAAATCAGCTGATATTTTAAATGAAGCAGGCCCAATGACCGCGGGTGAGCTTGGGAAAAAAACCGGCCTCAGCACAGGTTCGGTAACGGCGCTCATTGACCGGCTCGAAAAAGCGGGATATGTCATGAGGAAAAAAGATCCCGAAGATAAACGGCGGGTGATCATTGTGCCGCTGACAGCGGGAAAAGCGAACGTGAAACAATTGTTCAGCTCCTTATCCCAATCCACGATCAGCCTTTGCCGGCAATATAAAGAAGAAGAACTGCACCTGATATTCGATTTTCTCAAAAAAGTGACGGACATAATGGAAGATGAGCTTGAGAAATTAAAATAATATATCATAGCCCGGCCCATTCATGAATAATTTGTACAAGTTGCATGAATGAGGGGGAAGCCAATGAACATCTTTTTAAGCTACATCGTTCTCGGACTGTCATTGTCAGCACCTGTCGGCCCGGTCAATGCGGCGCAAATTGACAAAGGCATTAAGAACGGCTTTTGGCATGCATGGATCTTCGGTCTTGGCGCCATGGCGGCAGACGGGCTGTATATGATTCTGATTTATTTCGGGCTGTCTCAATTTTTGACGGCGCCTTTCGTGAAGACGTTTTTGTGGCTTTTCGGTTTTTTCGTGCTGACCTACACGGGCGTCGAAACGTTAAAAAATATAAGGGAAGCCATGAACGTCAGAAGCGGAAAAGGAAAACCGGCTTTTTACAAAACATTCGGTGCGGGGTTTTTTATTTCTCTTTCCAATCCGCTGAGCATTTTATTCTGGCTCGGCATATACGGCAGCATTCTCGCCAAAACCGCTGAATCCTTTGATGCGAACCAGCTTTTGATTTACAGCTCCGGCATTCTTCTCGGCATTTTGATCTGGGATTTCTGCATGGCGATTGCCGCAAGCACTTTCAGAAACCTTCTCCACGAAAAAGCGCTTCGCTGGCTGACGGGAGCGGCAGGTGTGTCTTTGATCGTTTTTGGTTTTTATTTCGGATGGCAGGGGATTCAAATGCTCATCTCATAAATAGAAGGACTGTCACCCATCGCCTATCTCCATCATAACGTATCATGACGATACTGGAGGTGGGCCGATGGCAAGCGGGCTGTACACAAAAAGTTGCCTTGAGGAAAAGTTATTGGATCTGCCAAATTGGCAGAGAATCGCTTTTGAGCTTCTATCAGAAAAAGTAGGCGATGAAGCGGACACCTTTCCGTGCATACCCGGACGTCAGGGATTTCTGACAGATCAGCTTCGGATATCCTTTGCGGGTGATCCCCGTGAGCAGGGGACCCCGGAGGAAGTGGGGATGCTGCTGTCCGAATACGGAAAAATCTCAAGGGAAACCGGAAGATACGCGTCGCTGCTTGTAATTTTTGATACGCCTGAGGATTTAGCTGAACATTATTCCATTGAGGCGTATGAAGAGCTGTTCTGGTCTTTTTTAAACCGGCTGAGCGGCTGCGACCCGAAAGACTGGCCGGAAGATATGCCGGAAGATCCTGAACATTATAAATGGGAGTTCTGCTTTGACGGCGAGCCGTATTTTATTCTGTGCGCAACGCCTGCACATGAAGCGAGACAAAGCAGAAGCTTCCCGTTTTTTATGCTGGCGTTTCAGCCGAGATGGGTTTTCGAAGGGTTAAATGATTCAACCGCGTTCGGACGCAATATGAGCCGGCTGATCAGAAAACGTTTAGAGGCGTATGATGAAGCCCCTCTTCATCCCCGATTGGGGTGGTACGGAGGAAAAGACAATTTAGAATGGAAGCAATATTTCCTCCGTGATGATGAGACGCAAGTATCAAAATGTCCTTTTTCCTATTTGAAAAGATTGTTTAAGCTATGATCCGGCAGGGCTGTGTCCCTGCTTTTTTTGTACGATCCATGTCACGATCGCAATGACGGCAAGAAAACAAAGGCTGACCAGAAAACCGGGCCGGCTCGATTTCTCAAACAGCGTCCCGGAGACGGCTGCCGCAATCAGCACCAGAGCGATAAAAATCTGTGCCGTTCCTACTTTTGTCGGTTCGATCAGTTTCTTGCCTGAGAACAAAATGAACAGCCACGTATACAGAAGCATCAGGCCTGCTGCGGTGGTCATGTGTTCATATATATTTTTCGGCAGCACCAATGACAGGATGATGGAGACGATGAGTCCGGCGAATGTCAATCCGAGCGCAGGCCAGCAGATTTTTTTATTTTCCTTCAATCTGAAGCATTTCGGCGCATCTCCGTCATCAGCCATCGTACAAAGCAATGTCGTCACGGCAAACAGCGAGGCGACGAGCGTAGAAAACCCCGCAATAATAAAAATCCCGTTAAAAATATCAAGAATGACATCTAAATGAAAGCCTTTCAGAGATGTAATAAACGGGCTGTCCTGTTCGGTGAATTTGCCCAGAGGCACTAACAATAGCGCCAGGCCGAGAGAAATGACGTAAATCACTGCAAGAACGATAAGCATCAGTCTGCCTGATTTTGAGGCTTCCTCCGGCTTTTTCAAATGTACGGTCATCAGCCCCAAGACCTCAATTCCCCCGAAAGCGTAAAACGCATAAATCAGCCCCGTCCACAAACCCATCGCTCCGTGCGGGAACAAATCCTTTGATTCATTCGGCATCTGGACATCCGGTTTGTGAGAAAATATACCGCACAGCGCCAAAATGGCGATGACGATAAACATAAAAATGGCCGCCGTCTTGACAACAGCGAGCACATTCTCCGTTTTTTGAAAAACGGACAGCCCCGTAAAAATAATTAAAAGGCCGAGCACCGCATAGATGGAGGCGAGAATCCACAGCGGCATATTCGGAAACCAATGCTTCGTAAACAGCGAGATGGCTGTCAGCTGGCTTCCCGTAATCAGCATTTCAGACGACCAGTACACCCAGCCGTTGCTGAAACCGGCCCAAGAGCCGAAAGCCTTTCTCGCATAAGCGCAAAAAGACCCCTTTTCGGGCTGCTTAGCCGAAAGCTTCGCGAGCTGCTCAAAGACAAAATAGGTGCCGAGCCCGGCAATAAGAAATGAGATCAGCGCGGAATATCCGCTTTTGACAATAGCGATACTGGACCCGAGAAAAAAGCCCGTCCCGATTGTGCAGCCGACGCCGATTAAAGAGAGCTGCCACCAAGCGAGATTTCCTTTAGGCTGGTCCTGTGATTTACCCATGTAATTCAACCCCTTTATCAAAGCTTAGATTGCAGCCGGCAGAACGGGAATATACATCCAATAAATTGCTTTACATGAAACAAACGGCCGGGGTTCATAATAGAAGAAAAAAAGGAGCAGTCTGATGACACAGCAATTTATCGTACCGCCGAAAAAAGGGCTCGGCCTGAAGGTTCACAAAGGGCAGATTATAAAAGTAGTCGATGTGGAAGGACAGCAGGTGGCTGATTTTACGGCGTATCATGCCAAGGACTTCTATGAGCATCTTGATCAGGGCGCGACGATTGATGCCAATCAGTCCATTCATGTAAAAACAGGCGATCATATTTATTCAAATTTATATAAGCCGATGCTGACGCTGATTGAAGATACTGTCGGCAAGCATGACCTGCTGCTTCCCGCCTGCCGCCCGGATATGAACAGGCTTTTATACGGAAAGCATAAAGACGAGCTCCAGGATACGTGCTATGACAATATGAGCAGGGCGCTTGAACCATTCGGGGTGCCGCGGCCGCATATGCATTACCCGTTTGCCATCTTTATGAATACGGTGCTTGATGAGAAGGGGAACTTGTCAGTCGAAACGCCTCTGTCTGACGCGGGTGATTACGTACGGCTCCGTGCGGAAATGGATCTCGTCGTCGCGTTTTCATCCTGCCCGATCGAAAAAGGAAAATGCAACGGTGACAGCATTACGGCGCTTCGGGTGGAAATCAGCTGATCCCGGTGTGTATTTGATTCACTTAAAAACTGCACCTGTGCTATATTTAACAGAGAGTCGTACATAGTGGCATGATTCATTTTCAGCGTGAACGGGAAATGAATCATAAAGAAACAATGCAGGAGGAGTGATTGGGATGAGCATCCAGAAACAAATTATGAATGATCTCCACGTAAAACCCTCAATTGATCCGAAACAAGAAATTGAGGACAGAGTGAACTTTCTGAAACAATATTTGAAAAAAACAGGTGCTAAAGGCTTTGTGCTCGGCATTAGCGGGGGGCAGGATTCCACGCTTGCGGGACGCCTCGCCCAATTGGCGGCTGAAAGCATCAGAGAGGAAGGCGGAGACGCGGAGTTTATCGCCGTCCGTCTTCCGCACGGCGCACAGCAGGATGAGGATGACGCCCAATTGGCACTCAAATTCATTAAGCCTGATCAATCATGGACGTTTGATATTAAGTCCGCTGTCAGCGCGTTCGCCGATCAGTACAAAAAAGAAACGGGCGATCAGCTGACTGATTTTAACAAAGGAAATGTAAAAGCCAGAATGAGAATGATCGCGCAATATGCCATCGGCGGACAAGAGGGGCTGCTTGTCATCGGTACCGACCATGCGGCTGAAGCGGTGACCGGTTTCTTCACGAAATACGGTGACGGCGGAGCTGACCTGCTGCCGCTGACCGGATTAACGAAACGGCAGGGCAGACGTTTATTAGAAGAGCTCGGCGCACCGGAACGCCTGTATTTGAAATTACCGACGGCCGATCTGCTCGATGAAAAACCGCAGCAGACGGACGAGACAGAGCTCGGCATCACATACAATGACATTGATGATTATTTAGAAGGCAAGGACGTTTCTTCCGAAGTGATTGAGGCGCTGGAAAAACGCTATCTCAGTACGGAACATAAGCGTCAGGTGCCGGCCTCAATGTTTGATGATTGGTGGAAATAGAATGAAAAAACCTCCCTTTTGAAAGGGAGGTTTTTTGTTTATCTCATTTTTATTTATCTACACTTTCATAAATCCCTACCCAATATCCCTTGCTGCTGTCATAGTATTTGCTTTTGAAAATCCACTTTGTTCCGTTTAAAACGAAAGAAGCAGCGAAATTGCCGTCAGGGCTTTGAACGAGTTTGATGGCATTAATGCCGGCATCTGCTTTCGTTGAGATTGGGCTATTTTCCACGGATGAAGATGCTGTTGGTGATGCGGCAAAGGCAGGAGCGGCAGACATCAGTAAGGCAAGAGACAGCGCAGAACCGGTTAACACTTTTTTGAATTTCATTTCGAACACTCCCTTTTCAAATGAAATGCATTACAGTGTTAATAATTAGACAATTATCCATAAAATTCCTTCTCTGTTTCTAAAATTTTTTTCTTAATTTGAAAAAACATCCCTTCAGAGGGGATGTTTTTTTATTTCTTAAAGCAGTGCCTGATCTCATTCAGAGATTCTTTCATATGCGTTTCAGCATGACGACCGAAGTATTCGAGTGACACGAATCCGCCGTATTGCCTGTTCAACAGTTCTTTCAGAAAGGGTTCCTGCCGTAAATCGCCTTGCAGAACAGACACCGGCTTGCTGAGATACCAGTTGTCAAAATTCCAGTGATAGTTTTTCAGGTGAATATGGCTGACGGTATGATACAGTTTTTCTAAAGCAGACATTTGGTCCACGTGATTGACGTGAAGGTTGGAGCCGTCAAAAATGATGCGGACCCGCGGATGTCCGACATCCTCTAAAAATGCCAGCGCCGCCTCCGGTGTATCCGCGTACGTATCGTAATGAATCTCAAGCCCGATATTGACGTCATAGTCATCTGCGAGCAGCGCCGCCTCCTGAAATTGATCAACCGCACGCTCCCACTTTTCCGGTGACGTCCGGTGCGAAGCCAGGTTGCCCGCAAAGACTCTGATCAGGGGACTGTGAAGCTGCCGTGCCGCGCTTAATGCCCTTTGAACATCCTTTAACGCCTGCCTTTCATCCTGAGTGGCGAAGTCAGTGTACAAGCTGACAGCGGGCACCTCGAAGCCTTCCTCCTGAAGCTGCTGATCAAGCCTGTCGAGCGGGCCGATTTCTTTTATATATTGTTGGGCGTGGCCGTACCACAGTTCGATTCCGTCAAAGGAGTGCTCTTTTGCGAAAGAAATGACATCGAGAATATGCTTTTTTTTAAACCCTGTCGTGCAAAAGCTCAGTTTCATCGGTAATCCTCCCGTTAACTGTCTATCCTATATGTGTTTTTTCCCCGGATAAGCTGCGGATAAACAGACGAAAAGGGTAAACACTTTTTTTATGGAAGCGGTGCAGTATTGAACACAAATTGTTTAGCGCTTTTTTGCGTCAAAGTATTAAATAATTGCTCGAAGTGTTGTACAATTAATGTCATTCGAGTAAGGGGGAGAAGCCATTGAAAAATGAAACGGAGCTGACGGACTTCAGGCCCGTCCGCAATAAACCGACTCGCGCTCGTTATGTGATACTGATTCTTTTGTTTTTTATCACTGCGATTAATTATATAGACCGTGCAAGTGTATCCATCGCCGCCCCGTCCATTCAGACTTCGCTGAACATAAGCCCCGCGCTTTTGGGCGTCGTATTTTCCGCATTCAGCTGGACCTATACGGGTATGCAGATTCCCGGCGGGCTCATTTTGGACAAATTCGGGTCAAAACGGACGTACGGAGTTTCTTTATTTGTCTGGTCGGTTTTCACCGGAGTGCAAGCTTTTGCGGCCAGTTTCGGATTTTTATTCGGCTGCCGCCTGATTATCGGGCTGGCTGAATCGCCTGCCTTTCCCGCAAACAACCGGATTGTCACAACATGGTTTCCGAGGAGGGAACGCGCCTTTGCGACGGGTGTTTACACAGCGGGGGAATATGTCGGACTGGCGTTCGCCACACCGGTTTTATTCTGGGTATTAACGGCATTCGACTGGCGAGCCGTCTTTATTTCCTCAGGGCTGCTCGGGCTTGTTTTCTCCGTTTTCTGGTTTAAGATGTATCAGGAGCCGAACCGGTATCGGAAAGTGAACCGGGAAGAGCTTGAATATATTAAAGAAGGCGGCGGGCTGACAGAGGTGTCTGAATCAGCCGGCAGTATCACGTGGCGGGATTTCGTTCAGCTTCTTAAATACCGCAAGCTTGTCGGCTTGTATATCGGCCAATTCGCCGTAGCGTCCACGCTGTTCTTCTTTTTGACATGGTTCCCGACTTATCTGGCGGAAGCAAAGCACATGGCCTTCTTAAAAGTCGGCTTCGCCGCATCAATCCCGTATATCGCCGCCTTTTTCGGCGTATTGTTCGGCGGATTTTGGTCTGACGGCATGATGAAGCGGGGCGTATCAGTGAACGTTGCCCGAAAGACGCCCGTTATCCTCGGTCTTCTGTTGACGGGCTCCATCGTGCTCGCGAATGTTACGGATTCTTCCCCGGCGGTTTTGGCGATCTTATCCATTGCTTCTTTTGCGCAGGGCATGTCCAATATTTCCTGGACGATGCTGAGTGAAGTGGCGCCAAGCGAGACAATCGGATTGGCAGGGGGCGTGTTTAACTTTTTCGCCAATATGGCCGGTATTATCACGCCGCTTATTATCGGGTTTATCGTCTCTGCGACCGGTTCATACAACGGTGCGATTCTGTTTGTCGGCGCTGTCGCCTTTATCGGGGCGTTTTCTTATATTTTCATTGTCGGAAAGGTGGAACGTATTACGCTCCGGTAGATCGAAAAACTCATCGTATTATCTCTATATTTCAATATGGAGTTATCATATAATAAACATAACTTTTTCATTCCTTAGGAGGATTTCGCCGAAGATGAACGCAAAACGTGCCATTCCCGTAAGAGAAAGAAATATTGTACTGATCGGATTCATGGGTGTCGGTAAGACAACAATCGGCCAGCTGGTCGCTAAAAAATTATACAGAGACTTCATTGATATTGATTTGCAGATTGAGAAAGATTTCAACATGTCCATCCCGGAAATGTTTGAGAAAAAGGGTGAAGCCTTTTTCCGTCAGACTGAAAAGGACTATATATTAGATATTTGCCGCAATACGAAATTCAAGATCGTGTCTCTTGGGGGCGGTTCGTTTAAACAAGAGGAAATCAGACAATGCTGCCTGGAAAACTGTCTCGTGCTCCATCTTGATTTATCATGGGAGAATTGGAAGCAGCGGGCTGACCTGCTGATTGAAAGCCGTCCCGTTCTGCATAACCGTTCAATGGATGAAATGCAGCAGCTCTTTAACGAGCGCCAAAGCATCTATGATAAACATAATTCAAAAGTGGCAACGGATAATCTGGAACCTGAAGAAATTGCCGATTATATCGTTGAAACGTTAAAAATCGGCTGGGACCTGTATCAGCCGATGTAAAAAGAGCTGTGCCGCTGTGAGCGCACAGCTCTTTTTTGTTTTCTGTTAAACAAACGTTTGATAAAAAGTGAAAGCGTCCGCCGATCATTTATAAAAATGTTTAGAAAATAAGTGTAAAATCGTGTTAAGATAGAGTCAGAAAATTAAATCTTATAAAACAAAGGAGAATAATCGGATATGCAATTATACGACTTGCCGCTTGACCAACTGCAAACCTATAAACCAAATAAAACCGCTCCTCATGACTTTGCGGATTTTTGGGCATCATCATTACATGAGCTTGCAAAGGAAGAGGCAAAGCCTGATTTGACGCCTGAAAGCTACCCGGCTGACGGCGTGAAAGTATTCCGGCTGAAATACCGAAGCTTCGGCAAGGCGGAAATTGAGGGATGGTACGCCGTTCCCGACCGAAAAGGCCCGCATCCGGCCATCGTGAAATACCACGGCTACAACGCAAGCTATGACGGGGATGTACATGACATCGTAAATTGGGCGCTTCACGGATATGCCGCGTTCGGGATGCTTGTCCGCGGCCAGCACAGCAGCACAGATACAAGCGTCTCACCGCACGGACACGTTCCCGGCTGGATGACGAAAGGGATTTTAGACAAAGATACATATTATTACCGCGGTGTGTACTTAGACGCAGTAAGGGCTCTTGAAGTCATCAGCAGCTTTGATGAAGTGGATGAAACGAGAATCGCCGTCATCGGGGGGAGCCAGGGAGGCGGGCTTTCCATCGCCGCGGCGGCGCTTTCCGACATTCCGAGAGCGGTTGCGGCTGATTATCCGTACTTAAGCAATTTTGAGCGGGCGATTGATGTCGCACTAGATGAGCCGTATCTTGAGATTAACTCCTTTTTCAGAAAAAACGGCAGCCCTGAAACGGAGAAGGCCGCGATGAATACACTGGCCTATTTTGATATCATGAATCTGGCGGACCGCGTAAAGGTGCCGGTTCTCATGTCCATCGGGCTGATTGACCGGGTGACTCCGCCGTCGACGGTATTTGCCGCTTACAATCATCTGGAAACGGAAAAAGAATTGAAAGTTTACCGGTATTTCGGCCATGAATATATACCTTCTTTCCATACGGAAAAGCTGGCCTTTCTGAAAGCGCATCTGAAAGGCTGACAGCAGTGAAAAGCCCAAGTGTTTGGGCTTTTTTCATGAATGATGACGGAAAAGGACGGATACAAATGAAACAAAGGATCATTGAAGAATTAAAACGAATGGAGGCAAAGCACGACGTTAAGGTGCTTTACGCCGTAGAATCGGGAAGCCGCGCATGGGGATTTCCGTCAAGCGAAAGCGACTACGATGTACGGTTTCTCTATGTGCCGAAAAAAGAATGGTACTTTTCCATTGAGCCGCATAGGGATGTCATAGAAGAGCCGATCCATGACATGCTTGACGTCAGCGGCTGGGAACTGAGAAAAGCCCTGCGGCTCTTTAAAAAATCAAATCCGCCTCTTTTGGAATGGCTTTCTTCTGAGATGATCTATTATGAAGCTTTCACAGCGGCTGAAAAGCTCCGAAAACTGAAAAACCGCGCCTTTTCGCCCGAAGCATGCCTCTATCATTATCTCAATATGGCAAAGCGGAATGAAAAAACGGAATTGCGGGGCAGTGCAGTGAAGATTAAAAAGTATTTTTATGTCCTGCGGCCTCTCCTTGCCTGCAAGTGGATTGAAACGTTCGGCACCGCACCGCCGATGACATTTCCCGTAATGGCAGATGCCCTATTGACGGATGAAGCGCTCATTTCTGAAATCAGCACACTGCTTACAAGGAAAAAAAGCGGACAGGAACTGGCTCCGGAACCCGGAAATACGATCATTCATGCCTTTATAGAAGAAGAAATGGAACGCATCGGTCAGTATGCCAAAACGGTCAAAACACCGAAACCGGATATAACGGACGAACTGAATCAGCTTTTGATTCAGACCGTCGAAGAGGCTTGGGAAGAAAAAGGCGGGAATTGACGATTTCTGTCATTTCCGTCCGCTTTTTTTCGGCATGATCCGCCTGCTCTCTAAGAAGCTGATTGTGGAAAAACCACAAAAATTTATCAGAATCTTTGTATTTTTAGAATATTGTGAGAGGATGTTTTGTCCATTTACAATAGACTCATACAAATACTTCTTAGATTGCGGGGTGTTAAGGTTGGAAGTGATTACAAGAGATTTTTTCTTATTTTTATCCAAGAGCAGCTTTCTCAATAAGATGGCGCGAGGCTGGGGAAGCCGTGTGGCAGCCGGCAAAATCATCGGAGGAATGGATATCCGCAGTTCTATCCCGACAATCCGACATTTGAACAGCCAAGGGCTGTCAGTTACTGTCGATCATTTGGGTGAATTTGTCAACAGCGGTGATGTCGCGAAAGAACGCACCGAGGAGTGCATGCAGACCATCGCTTTAATCGCTGATGAACAGCTGAATTCCCAAGTGTCATTAAAAATGACGTCTTTAGGTCTTGATATAGATCTCGATCTCGTCTATGAAAATATGACGAAAATCCTCCAGACGGCGGAAAAACATAAAGTCATGGTGACGATTGACATGGAGGATGAGACGAGATGCCAGAAAACGCTGGATATCTTTAAAGACTTCCGAAGCCGGTATGAATACGTAAGCACCGTAGTGCAGGCTTATCTGTACAGAACGGAGAAGGACCTTGATGATCTTGACCCGCTGAATCCGTTTCTGCGCCTTGTCAAAGGAGCCTATAAAGAATCGGAAAAGGTGGCCTATCCTGAAAAAAGCGATGTAGATGAAAATTATAAAAGACTCATCCGCAAACAGCTTTTAAAGGGACATTATACGGCAAT
Source organism: Bacillus sp. 5RYD7K (assembly GCF_059831465.1). NCBI lineage: Bacteria > Bacillati > Bacillota > Bacilli > Caryophanales > Bacillaceae > Bacillus > Bacillus sp. 5RYD7K. Next base: position 538,994 of record NZ_CP191200.1, on the reverse strand, counting down.
TGCCACGCATGACGACAAGATGATCGAGTTCACAAAGCAGCTTGTCAAAGAGCACGGCATTCCACACGACCGCTTTGAGTTTCAGATGCTGTACGGTATGCGCTCGCAAACCCAGCTCAGCCTAGTGGAAGAAGGATACAACATGAGAGTCTACCTGCCTTACGGCGATGATTGGTACGGCTATTTCATGAGACGGCTCGCTGAACGCCCCTCAAATATCGCATTCGCCTTTAAAGGGATGACTAAGAAGTAAAAAAGGGAGAGATGACAATGACTACACCTTATAAACACGAACCATTCACGAATTTCCAAGATCAATCGAACGTTGAAGAATTCAAGAAAGCGCTTGCGAAGGTAAGCGAGTATCTGGGAAAAGATTATCCTCTTGTCATTAACGGTGAAAGAGTGGAAACAGAAGCGAAAATCGTTTCAATCAACCCGGCTGATAAAGAAGAAGTTGTCGGCAGAGTGTCAAAAGCTTCTCAAGAGCACGCTGAGCAAGCGATTGAAGCGGCCGCGAAAGCGTTCGAAGAGTGGAGATACACATCTCCTGAAGAAAGAGCGGCTGTCCTGTTCCGCGCGGCTGCCAAAGTCCGCCGCAGAAAGCATGAATTCTCCGCCCTGCTCGTCAAGGAGGCGGGAAAGCCTTGGAACGAAGCTGATGCGGATACAGCTGAAGCGATCGACTTCATGGAGTACTATGCGCGCCAGATGGTTGAATTGGCAAAAGGCAAGCCGGTCAACAGCCGCGAAGGCGAGAAGAACCAATATGTCTACACACCGACAGGCGTAACGGTCGTCATTCCGCCATGGAACTTCCTCTTTGCGATTATGGCGGGAACGACGGTGGCACCGATCGTAACGGGCAACACGGTCGTTCTTAAACCGGCAAGCGCGACACCGGTCATCGCGGCGAAATTCGTAGAAGTGCTTGAAGAATCGGGCCTTCCGAAGGGCGTTGTCAACTTTGTGCCGGGAAGCGGAGCGGAAGTGGGAGACTATCTCGTCGATCACCCGAAAACAAGCATCATTACATTTACGGGATCACGTGAAGTCGGTACGAGAATTTTTGAACGCGCGGCGAAAGTGCAGCCGGGACAGCAGCACTTAAAGCGTGTCATCGCTGAAATGGGCGGTAAAGATACGGTTGTTGTCGATGAGGACGCGGACATTGAATTGGCGGCGCAATCCATCTTTACATCAGCATTCGGCTTCGCGGGACAAAAATGTTCTGCCGGTTCCCGCGCGGTTGTGCATGAAAAAGTATACGATGCCGTCTTGGAGCGCGTCATCGAAATCACTGAATCAAAAGTGACGGCAAGCCCTGACAGCGCTGACGTGTATATGGGGCCTGTCATCGACCAAGGCTCTTACGATAAAATCATGAGCTACATTGAAATCGGAAAAGAAGAAGGCCGTTTAGTAAGCGGCGGCACCGGGGATGATTCAAAAGGCTACTTTATCAAGCCGACGATCTTCGCTGACCTTGATCCGAAAGCCAGACTCATGCAGGAAGAAATTTTCGGGCCGGTCGTCGGGTTTTCTAAAGTATCAAACTTTGATGAAGCGCTGGAAGTGGCAAACAATACCGAATACGGTTTGACAGGAGCGGTCATTACAAATAACCGCAAACATATTGAACGGGCGAAACAGGAATTCCATGTCGGCAACCTGTACTTCAACCGCAACTGTACGGGAGCGATTGTCGGATATCATCCGTTCGGAGGCTTTAAAATGTCCGGCACTGATTCAAAAGCGGGCGGCCCGGATTATTTGGCCCTCCACATGCAGGCGAAAACAATCAGTGAAATGTTTTAAGAGGGACTGAATGGGCATCCTCCTCGAGGGGGGTGTCCATTTCACCATAAACATATAAAGCGGAGGAGGAAATGCCATAGCAAACATTCAGTTGATTATATCCATTTGTATTTATATGGCGGGCATGCTGTTTATCGGTTATTTCGCCTACAGACGGACGTCAAATCTGACGGATTACATGCTCGGGGGGCGTTCTTTAGGCCCTGCCGTCACAGCGCTCAGCGCGGGAGCGGCGGATATGAGCGGATGGCTCTTGATGGGGCTTCCGGGCGCCATGTTCTCAACGGGGTTAAGCGGAGCTTGGATTGTCATCGGCCTTGTGCTCGGAGCATGGGCGAACTGGCTTTTCGTGGCGCCGAGACTGAGAACGTATACTGAACAAGCGGGGAATTCCATCACCATTCCGGGTTTCCTTGAAAATCGTTTCGGTGATCATACGAAGCTTCTCAGACTGTTTTCGGGTCTTGTCATTCTCGTCTTTTTCACATTTTACGTATCATCGGGCATGGTGTCCGGAGGCGTCCTATTCAACAGCATTTTAGGATGGGATTACCACACCGGGTTGTGGGTCGTGACAGGCGTCGTTGTCGCCTACACCTTGTTCGGGGGCTTTTTGGCGGTAAGCTGGACGGACTTTGTCCAAGGGATCATCATGTTTGCGGCGCTTATTCTCGTGCCGATTGTGACGATTTTTCATACGGGCGGCCCGGGAGAAACCGTTGCCGATATCCGTTCCGTCAACCCGGAACTGTTTAACATGTTCAAAGGAACGACCGTCCTTGGCATTATTTCTTTATTTGCGTGGGGGCTCGGCTATTTCGGGCAGCCGCATATTATTGTGCGCTTTATGGCGATCACATCTGTGAAAGAAATCAAACGCGCCAGACGGATCGGAATGGGATGGATGATTTTGTCTGCACTAGGCGCGCTGTTTACGGGTCTTGCGGGAATCGCGTATTACCATCAGCACGGACTGAAGCTGGCTGATCCGGAAACCATTTTTATTCAGCTTGGCAACATTCTGTTCCACCCGATTATTACGGGATTTCTCATTTCTGCGATTTTAGCGGCCATTATGAGTACGATTTCGTCTCAGCTGCTCGTTACGTCCAGTTCTTTAGTAGAGGATTTGTATAAGTCCATGTTCAGGCGTTCGGCTTCTGATAAGGAACTCGTATTTCTGGGGAGAATGGCAGTGCTTGCGGTGTCAATCATCGCCTTGGTGCTCGCCTGGGAGAAAAACAACACGATACTAGGTCTTGTCAGCTATGCATGGGCGGGATTCGGCGCGTCATTCGGGCCGGTCGTACTGCTCAGTTTATTTTGGAAACGGATGACGAAATGGGGGGCACTCGCCGGCATGATTGCGGGAGCGATTACCGTAATCATTTGGGCGAATGCCGGTCTTTCAGACTTTTTGTACGAAATCATTCCGGGCTTTGCTGTAAGCCTTGCCGCTGTATTTGTCGTCAGCTTATTGACACAGGCTCCGTCAAAAGATGTCACAGATCAGTTTCATGAGTACCGTGATACACTTTCTCAATAAAAGCAAGGAACGAGAGGAAGAAGGGACCGCCCTTTTTCCTCTTTTCACGATACAGAATTCCGGATTATGCTGTTTTGGGAATATATGAATTTTTTTCTATACAAAAAGTCACCCCTCAGAGTATGATAAAGATAAAAAGAGCATAGGAGAAATAGGTATGGAAGAGCTTTTAGAGAGAGTTTTTTCATTTACGGACATTGATAAATTAATTGATTTCATCAGTTACGAATTGCAGAAGCCCGTCATTCTGGAAAGTGCGGATTTCTTTTTGCTTGCCTATAATTCTTATTACATTAATCACTTCGACTCCGCCAACCAGCAGACGATATTTTCAAAAAAATGCCCCGTGCAGATTTTTGAGAGATTTCTGAAGGACGGGGTGATCGAAAAACTGAAAACCGTTCCTGAACCGTTCCGCGTTGAAAAAATAGACAGTATCGGGCTGAATCAAAGGGTGGTCGTAAGCGCAAAACATAAAGGGGAAGTGATGGGCTACATCTGGATTCAGGAGCTCGACCGCGATTTGACGGACGAGGAGCTCGACTTTTTATATGAAACCTCATTCCATGTCGGAAAAATCATCTATAAAACGAACCGGCTGAAACAGGAAAAGGAAGAGAGAGCGGAAGACCTGGTGAAACGGGCAATCTTTCAGCAATTCTCCTCTGAAAAGGAGTTCAGGCGGGAGGCGGAAAAGATGAACGCCGTGCTGCCGTCGGTTTTCTCGGTGGTTGTCCTGCATGCCGCAAATGGGGATGGGGAGGCAGTCGAAGATTTGAAGGAAAATATCAAATCGTACTTGAATTTGCGGGATAAAGTCAGTCATGTCTTAACCATTGATTCCAATATTGTCATCGTCGTCGCAAGCTTCTCGCAAAAAAGCTCCGGCACTTCGGCAGCATCTGAATTCATCCACAAACTGCTGACTCATTTTCACTTTCAGAAGATCCCCACTCCCATCTATATCGGAATCGGCAATGAATACAGCAGCATCCTGAAGCTCGGGAAAAGTTATATAGAAGCCCTTGAAGTCATAAAGGCGGCAGAAATTACCGGAAACCAGGAAAATATCCCGTACGAATACAGCAAGCTCGGGATCTACCGCTATCTTGAAAGCATCGAAGAAAAAAACGCCTCACTGGAATATGTAAACCATGATTTAGCTTTATTAAAAGCCAAGGATAGAGAAAGCAGCACCGAACTGCTGAAAACGTTAGAAATCTATCTCCTCAATAACTGCAAAACAAAACCAGCCGCAGAACAGCTTTTTATTCATCAAAACACATTGAACTACCGTATCAAACAGATTCTTGACATGACATCAATTAATTTAAACGACTTCAGGACAAGGTGCCAGCTGTATCTTGATATCATGCTGATGAAAAAGAAATAAAAAAGAAACCAGTCGCCGTACTGGTTTCAGCTTTAATACCCTCCCGCTTATCAATCTCAGAACCTCAGCCCTTTCCCAAGATGAGAAATGAATGAACACTGCTCCTCAATGTATGTTATACTCTTAGTGATATTGATTCTCAATTAGATATGTTTGAAGTATAGATATAAACGGGAGGCAGAATAATGGCGGGAAATCATGAGGTGTATGACGTCACGATTATAGGCGGGGGCCCGATCGGCCTGTTTACGGCTTTTTATTGCGGGATGCGCGAGCTGAAAACGAAAGTGATTGAATTTTTGCCGCGGCTCGGGGGGAAAGTGTCTATGTTTTTCCCGGAAAAAATTATCCGTGATATCGGCGGAATTCCGGGGATCGCCGGGGCACAGCTGATTAAGCAGCTGAAGGAGCAGGCGGCGACATTTGAGCCGGATATCGTGTTGAATCAGCGGGTGACCGGATTTGAGCGGCTGAATGACGGGACCATTGTGCTGGAAAGTTCTGAAGGGGAAAAGCACTATACACGCACCGTGATTTTGGCTGTCGGCATGGGAACGCTTGAGGTCAATGAGCTCAACAGCGCGGATGCGAGCCGTTATTCAGGGAAAAACCTTCATTATAAAGTGGAGAAGCTGGATGCGTTTGAAGGTAAGCATATCGTGATCTCCGGAGGGGGAGATGCCGCGGTTGACTGGGCGAATGAGCTGGAACCGATTGCGGCGTCTGTTACCGTCTTGCACCGCCGTGAGGAGTTCGGCGGTTTAGAAAGCAGCGTGGCGAAAATGAAGCGGTCTTCCGTGCGGGTGCTTGCGCCGTATCGTCTGAAGCATCTCAACGGCACCGGGGAACGGATCGAGAGCGTCACCGTTTGTCATACCGAGTCTGGCCATTCTGAAGACATCAAGGTTGATGAGCTTATTATCAATCACGGATTTAAAATTGATCTCGGCCCGATGAAGGATTGGGGGCTTGAGATAGAAGAAGGCCGGATTAAAGCCGACAGACATATGCGGACCAATCTTCCGGGCGTGTTTGTTGCAGGTGACGCCGCCCATTATGAAAGCAAGCTCAGATTGATTGCCGGAGGCTTCACGGAGGGACCGACCGCCGTGAACAGCGCCAAAGCATATTTGGACCCGCAGGCGGATCAGATGGCGATGTATTCGACTCATCATAAGAAATTGGTGACACAATAAAAAAGGGAATGGCCCCCGATGTTGAGCCGGGGGTCAGCTGTGAACGAGCATGTCTTTCATTTCATTTTGTATAAACGCAAATAACTGTTCCTGATTTTTCACGGCGGTAAATCCGTAACCGGCGGGTATGTCTTCACCGATGCAGATAACGGGAGGGCGGTTTGCTGTCGGATTGGGTGATATTCCGATCTGTTTTCCGGCGCTGAGCAAATGCTGAGCGGATTCTTTGCCCGGACAGATAATCATTTGCAGAGGAGACTCACTGATTGTGCGTTCGATCATCGAAGTGAACCGCTCATCTGCGATATGTTCATGAGTGATATAAAACGGGCATGATACTGAGTCTGGCATGTTTTCTGCCGCTTGACGGCTTCCGACAATGAGCGAATGCGGAGAATCACCTTGATGGCCGGATAGGCGGAAGCCCCGTTTTGTCAGTTCCGTCTTTGCCGCTTCAGTCGCTGCATTCAGGCTTGCTGTCACCCGGCGGATGTCAATCTGCTTGAAAGCCAGTGTGTCAAAAAATTCACAGACCGCACGGCGTGATGTAAAAAAGATCTGTTCAAAAGTGCTGATACGCTTCAGGATGTTTTCGTTTGCGGGCATTTTTTTAATCATCCGCTTCGGCCATTCGATAACATCAGCGCCATACTCGCGCAGCCTGCCTGTCAATGTATGTTCATCATCGCCATGAGTGACCACCATGATATGCCGCCCGATGAACGGTTTGCTTTCAAACCAGCTGTATGTTTGAAGATTTACGATATCTCCGATGACGATAATGGCGGGGTTGGTGATGTTTTGGCTTTGTACTTTTTCATGAATATCCTGAAGCGTTCCTTTTACGCTGCGCTGCCGGCCCCATGTTCCCCATTGAATGACGAGTACGGGGACGGAGGGGGATTTCCCGTGATCCATAAGCTGCCGGCATATAAATGACAGATTTTTAACACCCATGTAAAACACAAGCGTTTGAACGCTTCGGGCCAGACCTTCCCAATCGAGATTCGGCCTGCCTTGTAATGATGTATCATGAGCGGTGATCATGGCGAAGGACGAAGCGCAATCACGATGGGTGACGGAGACTCCCGCATACAGCGGCGCCGCGATTCCTGAGGTGATGCCGGGCACCATCTCGTAGCGGATGCCGTGCCGATGAAGCGCCTCCGCTTCTTCGCCGACTCTGCCGAACACGCTTGGGTCTCCGCCTTTCAAGCGGACTACGGTGAAGCCTTCCGCCGCTTTTTCAATCAGCAGGGCATTTATCTCCGACTGTTTCATAAAATGGCGGTCGGGCAGTTTTCCGCAATAAATGAACCGGCAGTCTGGAGAGGCATATTCAAGAAATATTGGGTTTGCAAGCCGGTCATACAAAATGATATCCGCTTTCTCCAGAACCTGTTTCCCTTTTACGGTAATCAGCCCCGGGTCTCCAGGTCCGGCACCGACAAAATATACAATTCCGTTTCTCATGGTGGCGTCATCCCTTCATCAATTTAAAAAGTGATCCGACCCTTTGATCAATACAGGAGGTATACATTCTCTCCTTCGATCAGTGTTTCGTATGTTTTAATACAGCCATGATCCGGCTCTTGGACTTTTCCGTCTTCTAAGGAAATTTTCCAGTCATGCATCGGGCAGAAGACGTATTCTCCGCTGACGATGCCTTCAGCCAGGACGCCCCCTTTATGAGGGCAGCGGTTTTCGACGGCGCGGACGCTTCCGTCAGAAAGCTTAAATACGGCAAGCTCTTTATCTTCTATATATACGGTTTTTCCTAACTCCTCAGGTAATTCGTTTAACCTGCCTATGCAAACCTTTGTCATATCCTTATTAACCATGTCCGTTCCTCCTTACTGTTTTATGAAGTCGTGACGACATTTTCAAATAAATCTTTAGAAGCTTTTTTATCTTTAAGGAAATATTGCCACGGATCTTTGTGAACAGAGAGTGTTTCATTCATCCTGCCGTTGAGCTCCTGCCGTTTTTCAGGATCGTTCAACACAGATTGGACATGGGATAAACCGATGCGCTCAAGCCATGCGGATGTACGCTCCAAGTAGTTAGCCGTTTCTCTGTAGTACTGAAGGTAAGCGCCCGCATATTCTAAGACTTCTTCATTCGTTTTCACTTTCATCAGCAAATCACCAGCGCGCAAATGAGTTCCGCCGTTCCCCCCGACATAAAGCTCCCAGCCTCCGTCGATGCCGACAACACCAAGGTCTTTAATGCCGGACTCCGCACAGTTCCGCGGGCAGGCAGACACGGCCATTTTGACCTTATGAGGCGTATTGAGCCCTTCGAATTTTTTCTCAAGCGCAATGCCCAGTGCCATGGAGTCTTGCGTGCCGAAGCGGCAGAATTGTTCGCCTACGCACGTTTTTACCGTGCGGAGTGTTTTTCCGTACGCGTAGCCTGAAGGCATATCAAGCTCGGCCCATACTTTCGGCAGGTCTTCTTTTTTGACGCCGATGAGATCAATTCGCTGGCCGCCTGTCATTTTAACGAGCGGGATCTCATATTTGTCGACGACATCGGCGATCTTGCGGAGATCCTGAGAGTTGGTCACGCCGCCGTACATCCGGGGCACGACTGAGTATGTTCCGTCTTTTTGAATATTGGCGTGCATCCGTTCGTTCACAAAACGGGATGTTCTGTCATCCTCGTATGTAGACGGATTGATCATGCCTAAGTAGTAGTTGAGGGCAGGCCGGCATTTGGAGCAGCCCTCCGGCGTTTTCCAGCCGAGCACGTTCATGATTTCTCTCGTATGTGATAGCCCTTTGGCTTTGATTTCTTCTACGACTTCATCTCTCGAAAGCGAGGTGCATCCGCAAATCGCTTCTTTTTGCGCGGATGCGTCAAATTCTGAGCCCAGTGTATATTGAAGAATGTCTTCCACGAGCGGTTTACAGCCTCCGCAGGAACGGGATGCCCCAGTACATGCTTTGATTTCGTCCGTTGATGTGCAGCCTTTTTCCTGAATGGCTTGAATAATCGCGCCTTTTGATACACCGTTGCAGCCGCAGATGATTTCATCGTCGCTCATCGCCGCGGTCATGCTTGCGCCTGCTTCCTGATCAAGAGGCTGTAAGATTGATATTTTGGAGGTTTCAGAGATATCGGCTTCTTTTTGAATCATGGAAAACAGGCGGCCGCCCTCGCTGCTGTCTCCGAATAAAACAGCGCCGACAATTTGATTGCCTCTCAGGACGATTTTTTTATAGATGCCGTCCTGCTCATCGAAAACTTTAATCGCTTTTTTCTCCTCTGTTTCGTTAAAGTCACCGGCAGAGAATACCTCGACGCCTGATACCTTTAATTGAGTGGAGAGAACGGAGCCTTCATACGGTTTTGTTTCAATGCCGCAAATATGTTTGGCCAGCACTTTTGCCTGTTTATAGAGCGGCGCCACAAGACCGTATGCGATTCCGCGGTGCTCGGCACATTCACCGACTGCGTAAATGTGCGGGATTTCAGTCTGCATATAATCGTTAACAATGATTCCGCGGTTAACCGGAATACCGCTTTCCGCGCCAAGCTGTGTATTCGGGCGGATGCCGACCGCCATGACGACTAAATCAGCTTCGATGCTTGTGCCGTCTTTAAAGCGTACGCCTTCGACACGGTCAGTACCGACAATTTCTTCGGTTTGCTTTTCAAGTAAAAAGGTCATGCCTTGTTTTTCTAATTCGTTTTGCAGCAGGCGCCCTGCAGTTGGATCAAGCTGGCGTTCCATCAAGTATGGAGCGAGGTGGATGACAGACACGTCCATTCCGAGATTCAGCAGCCCGCGAGCGGCTTCCAAACCAAGCAGTCCTCCGCCGATGACGGCTGCTTTTTTATATTGTTTTGACGCGGCAAGCATCGTGTCGGTATCTTTTATGTCCCGGAATGCCGTGACGCCTTTTTTATCTGCGCCCGGAATCGGAAGGATAAAAGGGACAGAGCCTGTCGCCAGGATGAGTTTATCATAGGGCTGGATTCTGTCTGCATCTGTAATGACGGTTTTGCTGTCTTGGTCCACTTTGATGACTGTTTCACCGGTATGCAGCTGAATGTTGTTTTCTTTGTACCAGTCCCAATCGTTTAATGTAATATCTTTAATATCTGTATCGCCTTGAAGCACTTTTGACAGAAGGATTCGGTTATAGTTGGGATGAGGTTCGGCCCCGAATATTGTAATCTCGAATTCGTCTTTTGAAACACGCAGTATTTCTTCAATCGCTTTTACCCCGGCCATTCCATTTCCAACAAGGACTAGCTGTTTTTTTCCCATCAGATGATCCGCTCCTTACCTATGTTTTCTTTAGCGTAGCACAGCGAAAACAGATATTTAAGATACATGTTATGAGATGTAACAAAAAATACTAAAAAATCTAAAAATTTCATGAAAATTATTTTGGGCTGATACGTGCAGCGCACATCTTAAAACCGGGCATTTTTACAGTCCGGGTCCAAGGCATTGCCTGGTGTGCAACCCACAACAGCTTCGCGCTGCTGATGTCTCAAGCGGGTCCGGCGGTCTCAGTTGAGCCTGTCTCTTATTGGGTGGCGGCGATGCCGAAACTTGAGCAGGAGCAGATCAAACAGCAGGAACCGGAGATTCTGGAGGATTGGGACGCTCAATTCGGAGACCGTCATACGAATCTGGTATTTATCGGGATTGATTTAGATGAAGCAGCCATTACAAAGGAATTAGATCAGTGTCTGCTCACGCCGTCTGAGTTCGGTTCTGACTGGTCTCAATTTGATGATCCTTTTCAATGGGACATTCAGCGGGCTGAATAACATACCGGCCAAGTTTAGAAGCATGTGAGAAGGGAAGGAGTGATGAAAAAGGAGCTGAACAATGTGAAAGCACTGACATACCAAGGAAAAGAACATATGGAAGTGAAAGAAGTCCCTGCACCCGTCATTCAAGATGAGAGGGATGTCATCGTTCGAATCACCGCAACCGGAATTTGCGGTTCAGACCTTCATTTATATAAAAACGGAATACCCGCCGATCCGGGTTACATCGTTGGGCACGAGCCAATGGGAATCGTTGAAGAAACGGGCAGTCAAGTTAAAAAGCTGAAAAAAGGCGACCGGGTCGTGATTCCTTTTAACATCGGCTGCGGAGAATGTCATTATTGTAAGCACCAGATGGAAAGCCAGTGTGATGAATCAAATCCCAATCCTCATACAGATGCTGGCGGCTTATTCGGTTTTTCGGAGTTTAACGGTAATTATCCCGGCGGGCAGGCTGAATATTTACGAGTGCCCTATGCTGATTTCTCTTCTTTTCTGGTTCCGGCAGACAGCGAGCTAGAAGATGAACAGGTGCTGCTTCTGTCAGATGTCATGCCGACCGCCTTTTGGAGCGTCCAGCACAGCGGAGTGAAAAAAGGAGACACAGTCGTTATTCTGGGCTCAGGTCCGATCGGTTTAATGGCGCAAAAATTCGCTTGGAAAAAAGGCGCAAAGCGGGTCATCGCAGTCGATCAAGTCCCGCACCGCCTTGAACATGCGAGACGCATAAACGGGACAGAGACCTTCAATTTTTCAGAGCATGAGGAGATCGGGAAACTGCTGCATGAACAAACGTCAGGGGGCGCGGATGTTGTGATTGATTGTGTCGGAATGGACGGCACGCCGCTTTCAAAAGAAAAAGAAAAGCAAAAACCGAATCAGTTCGGAACCATCAGTCCGATTCTTACAGCGTCAGAAGCCGTTAAGAAGTTCGGTACTGTTCAGCTCACAGGCGCATATATTTCCGAAGCGGATGGTTTTCCGATCGGTGATTTTTTCACGCGCAACGTTTCTCTAAAAATGGGCCAGGCACCCGTTATCCATCTGATGCCGTTGCTGTATCAAATGGTCGAACAAAATGAAATTGATCCGACGGATATTATTACGCACAAAATGAGTCTTGCGGAAGCCCCTGCTGCATATGATATATTTGACAAAAAAGAAGATGGCAACATTAAAGTGATTTTGAAGCCATAGAGCGAGGGGAAACACAATGAATATTTACAGACCGGCGGGATTTTGGATCAGATTGGGAGCCGCAGTACTCGACTATTTAATTATTTCAGTGCCTTTGGCGATTATTTATATGCTGGCAACGGGAAAAGATCCGGATGAGAGTGCAATGATCAGCATTATTTTGACTCTTTATTCTATCTTGCTCCCTGTATACTGGAACGGTTATGTTATCGGCAAAAAGATCTGCGGTATCCGCATCGTCAAAAAAGACGGCACTCAGGCAGGCTTTCTCACTATGATTTTAAGAGTGCTTGTGGGCGCCTTAATTTATGGTGTGACGTTAGGAATCGGTGTGATCGTGAGCGCATTTATGGTCGGAATGAGAGAAGACAAACGGTCGATCCATGATTTTGTAGCAGGAACGTATGTCACATACGCATTGCCGGACGAATCGATTGAAAAGAGCGAATAATTTCGCTCTTTTTTTTGCATAAAAACTGGATGGAGGCACAACATATAACAAACGCTAAAGGAGGAAAAAGTCATGAAAAAAGCTGCGTTATCATTGGCTGCGTTTTTCATTACGGCAATGATTTTTATAATGCCGGCACATGCAGTTGAAACAAAAATGCCTTCAACAATGTCACTTACGGTACAGCAGAAAAAAGAAATTGAATCTCTTGAAAAGGAAATACTCGAAAAACGTAAACATGTCATTTCCAAATATGTTGAATACGGTGTCCTGCCGAAAGAAAAAGCAGAGCATATTAAACAGCATTTGGACAGGCACTTTAATATGATGAAACAAAATGGCTTTATCCCGAAGCCTCCTCCTCATAAATTGGAGAAGCGGCATCATCATTCTTAAGCATCCGGCAAGCCGGATGCTTTTTTGTTTTATCGGGATTGCTCTGAAACGCGTTTCATAACCTATGATATCAAATCAGACGCATCAGGAGATGAAACACATGAGACATGAAAAAACGGGTTTTTTACCGGATATATTTCTATGGGGATCGGCATCAGCCGCCTATCAGGTTGAAGGGAGCCTGGAATACAGACGGTAAGGGTTCCTCAGTCTGGGACCATTTCGCAAAAATAACAGGTAAAACGTTTAAAGGCTCAACCGGCGATACAGCAGCCGGCCATTATGAACGGTATAAAGAAGATGTCGCCTTGATGGCAGAAATGGGTTTGACAGCTTACCGCTTTTCTGTCAGCTGGCCGAGGATTTTTCCGAGCTTCGATTATTCATCGGCTTATCCGCTTACAAGTCACTCTGAAGACAGTAAGAGTTCCCTGAGAGAAATATGTTTCTCTCAGGGTTTTCTTTTACATTGCGGCCGCATCGATAATATACGTATCTGCATGCAGATCGGATAATTCGGCTGGCACTGAATAACAAATAAGGCTGTATCGGCCTTTCGGAAGATCGAAGAAAAGCCGTTTTGACATCACGCTTTCAATCTCAATTCCATCTTTTACAGCTTCAAAAGAAACAGCCGCTTTTTTCTCATAGGATGGCACCGGTTCATTTGTATTAAGCCTCAGGACAATAAATGCCTTCGTATTTCTCCTTGCTTCAAATGAAACAGCTCCGTCAGCCTCCGCAAATCCTTTTTCAATGGCTTCATCCGTCCAATCGATAACAGGCGGTTCGGAATCTTTTTGGAAGATTGTAAATTGATGATAAGAAATGATAAGTTCTTGCGGTTTCCATGATTTAATCAATGCGCTGCTCCTCCTGTTTCGTTACTTGATTTTAAATAATACTCTCGTTCCATCTGGATCATTGGTAAGCTGGTGTCCGACCCAAGAGCCGGCCCCGCGGTTGTCTGCCGGAGAAATATATTCTATGGAGGCATTGTTTCCGCCCTGTTTACAAACCGCCATCGGCCATTCATCTCTGTCGTACCCCGTTTTTACAGGCACATGTTTAAGAGATTGCTCACGCCGCTTATGTACTCCGTCTCTGTCAATGGTGCATATGCTGGGATGTCCTTCTTTTATCGCGTCCTTAATATGCTTTGCTGTTTCCGGATATCGATCGGACGGAAATAGGATTACTTTGTCGTAATCGCTTTTCTGAACGGTCTGCTCGTTATCTGAGAAAATATCACCCTTGATCAGGGCCGCAACTGCTCCGGCAATGATGATAAGAACAAGCAGCAGTGCTTTTAATGTTTTCAAGAGTATCAATCACCTCCAGTTTTAAATTGCTGTAAAGCTGGTCCAAGAATAAAGCAGAATCGGCCCGCTGTAAAGCTGTTAAAATATATTTTTCAGCTTCAATTCAACTGAATATCTGTAAAACCGCCTGCACAAATCAGTTTTATCCAATAAAAAATCGGTCAGAAAGTCTTTTTTGCAGTTTCTCTATCCAGAAATGAATGATTGCGGCCGTCTGAATAATTGGCTATTATAGCGATAAGCTCACCGGCAGGGTATCTTCGTCAGCGAATTTCCGGGTGAAAACCTGGCCGGATGTAATCGAGCGCCGCAGGACGATAAAAAGACGGCCATCTGATAAGAAGGCCGTCAGTATATCATTCCAGATTTGCATGATTTGCAAACATGTCTGCCGAATTCAGTTCTTTTTTCTCCATGATTTTTAGAATAACCGCATCGTAAAACAGCAGGAGAGTCTGTTCAAATAAAGAACCCATCGGCTGAATCGTCTTTCTGTCTCCGCCGGTCTCCTCCTTAGGAGAGCCGGAAATCGTTATCGTAAGATCCGCAAGTCTGCCGAGACTCGAATCAGGATTGATCGTTAATGCAGTGATGATGCCATTAAGGCTTTTGGCTTTTTCAGCAGTATGAAGCAGGCTTTTTGTTTCGCCTGAGCCTGATCCGATGATGACGAGACCGCCTTCTTGGAGGGGAGGGGCAAGCGTCTCACCGACGATGTAAGCGTTCAGCCCGATATGCATCATCCTCATGGCGAACGCTTTAGCCATAAAACCGGAACGGCCCGCTCCGGACGTGAAGATCTGATCTGCAGCTAAAATCTGATCCGCCAGCTTGTCAGCTTCATTGTCGGCTATTAACGCTGCAGTACGGGATAATTCATTTAGGATTTCATGTAAGTATTCCGTCGTTTTCATGATCCTTGTGTGATCAGCTGTTTCATTTTAGAAGCAGTATCCGCTTTATTGTCAGCTCCCGTAATGCCTCCGCCGACAATGATTAAATCTGGGTTTTGTTTGATGGCTTCAGGAAGCGTATCAAGTTTAATGCCTCCGGCAATTGCGGTTTTAGCGCTCTTGACCGCTTTTTTAATCGCCGTCAGTTCCTCGAATGAATTTTTTCCTTCTGCTTGAAGATCATAACCTGTGTGGACACAAATATAATCAACACCGAGCTGGTCAATTTCTTTTGCCCGTGTTTCAAGGTCTTTTACGTTGATCATATCGACGAGGATTTTTTTCTGCTGTTTTTTTGCTTCGGCAACCGCTCCTTTGATCGTCGAGTCATCTGTCGCCCCTAAAACGGTGATGATGTCGGCGCCTGCTTCTGCCGCTTTCATAATCTCGTAACCGCCTGCATCCATGATTTTAAGATCGGCAAGCACTTTCAGGTGAGGAAAGGCTGTTTTCATTTCCTGCACGGCTTTCAGTCCTTCATTAATGACGACGGGAGTGCCGATTTCTACAACATCTATATATTGTTCGACCTCTTTCACAAGTTCAATTGCTTCAGGGATATTCACTAAGTCTAATGCCAGCTGTAATTCCACTGTATATTCACTCCTCTTCTTAATGTATCTACATTCTATAGAGTGCCCTGCATGTTGAAAAGTACGCACTTTAAAGTCTAATAGTTACTTTGAGGATACTGTCCCCCGCAGGCAATGTGTTTTGTCTCAGCAAAACTGCGTGGTAGTATAAATGGATGAAAGCTCTGTGAAAAAGTAAGCAAGTGTTTATAGATGATCAACGTACGAAAAGTAAGAGGAAGGAGAATAGCCCGTGAGCCGAATGGATAAGAAAACGTTTAATTGCGAAAAGGAATTGACGCTTGCCGTGATAGGCGGGAAGTGGAAAATGCTGATTATGTGGCACCTGGGAAAAGAAGGGACAAAACGATTTAATGAACTGAAAGCTTTAATTCCTGATATTACGCATAAAATTCTTGTGAATCAGCTCAGGGAGCTGGAGCAGGATCTGATCGTTCACAGGGAAGTTTACCCTGTTGTTCCCCCGAAAGTGGAGTACTCATTAACGGAGCAAGGAGAGACCCTTATGCCGATTTTGGACGCTATGTATAAGTGGGGAAAAGAATATATGGAATTAATCAACATTGATAAAACTGCAATAAAGGAATCTTTTTGAAGCGCTCTATGTAAAATAGAGCGCTTTTTTTTGCGGTTTAATGAAATCATATTGCGAACGATTAAATCTCCTGTTTCGGTTCTTGCGCTGTTTTTTCCCCATCAGCTAATATATGAAAACTATTTTCATTCTGCCATAACTGGATATTTGAAAGATTTATACAATAGTTTAAAGATTTTTAATTTTACATAAATAATATTTTTATAAATAAATTGCGGGATGCCGCAAAATACCCTCTGGAATTGTCGGAATTTTTTTCGGTGTGCCGCATGAAACTTTTCACCCATTTTTCGGTGATAAAAACAATAATTTCATATAAAGTGAACGTAAGTAGATATATAGTAATTCATGAAGAAATAGGTAAACCCTGTTGCTTACAAACATTGGATTCTTGTCTTGATTTCTCATAAATTTGAGCCGAATTTCGGACTGTGCGGGTGAATGGATTGCGGATTTCGGCGGTGATTAAATCGGGATCGTTTTGGAGGTAAGTGGTTCTTTTGGCTTGATAATGAGTTAGGGACATTGAGGGAGGCTGTTTCTAAGGGAGAATTGACAAATTTATCTTAAAAAGGGGAGGCGCACACATATGGAAATAACTTTTTATCCTTTAACAAATGCACAAAAACGTATCTGGTATACAGAAAAATTCTATCCGAACACAAGTATTTCAAATCTTGCGGGTTTCGGAAAGCTCATTTCTGAGGACGGCGTACAAGCTCATATCGTTGAGAAAGCGATACAGGAATTCGTCCGTCGTCATGAGTCGATGAGAATCCGTCTTCGGCTTGATGATGAGGGGGAGCCCGTTCAATATGTGAGCGAATACCGTCCGCTGACGATCGAGCATACAGACATCAGGCAAGCCGGCTGCTCTGCGGAAGAGCTGTCAAAATGGGGACGTGACGAGGCAAGCAAACCTCTGGCGTTATATGATCAGGATTTATTCCGTTTTTCCGTGTACACCATCAGCGAAAATGAGGTCTGGTTCTACGTTAATGTGCATCACGTTATTTCAGACGGAATTTCCATGACGATTCTGGGCAATACGATTACTGATATTTATTTGGAGCTTTCAGGCGGAGCAAGTGAGAACGAGGCGGAGATTCCTTCCTTTATCGAGCATGTGCTGACAGAGCAGGAATATGTGCAGTCGAAGCGGTTTAAAAAGGATCGGGATTTTTGGAACGGACAGTTTGAGACCGTACCGGAGCTTGTGTCTTTAAAACGGAGCCAGGCAGATGCGGGTCTTGATGCGAAACGGTTTTCTCAAGAAATTCCTCATGACCTGTACGGCCGGATTCAATCATTTTGCGGGGAGCATAAGGTCAGCGTTCTTTCTCTGTTCCAGTCAGCTCTGATCGCTTACCTCTACAAAGTGACAGGCCGGGATGATGTCGTCACGGGTACGTTTATGGGAAACCGGACGAATGCGAAAGAAAAGCAGATGCTCGGGATGTTCGTATCCACGGTGCCTGTGCGGACAAGCGTTGACGGAAGCCAGCCGTTCTTGGAATTCGTCAAAGGCCGGATGAAGGATCTGATGAAAATTCTCCGTCACCAAAAGTATCCGTATAACCTGCTTGTCAATGATTTGCGTGCTTCAAAAAGTTCGCTGAGCAGATTGTTTACGGTGGCTCTGGAGTATCAAGTGATGCAGTGGCAGAAAAAAGAGAATCTGTCCTTCCTGACAGACCCGATCTTCAGCGGAAGCGGAACAAATGATATATCGATTCACGTGAAGGAACGATGGGACACCGGGAAATTGACGATTGATTTTGACTATCGCAGTGACATATTTAAGGCGGACGAAATTACTTCTGTTTCTGAACGTTTGATCACGCTGATTGAAGATGCGATATCATCTCCTGACCGTGTAATTGATGAGCTCGCTCTTCTTTCAGAATCCGAGAAAGAGCTGCTCCTGAAGCGTGCTGCCGGCAATCCGGTCGCTTATCGCAAGGAGATGACGATTCCGGCGCTGTTTGAAGAGAGAGCGAAGGCACTGTCTGACAAACCCGCGGTTGTATATGAAGGCTGGACATTGTCCTATCGCACATTGCATGAACAGTCAGGCCGTATCGCCGGGCGCCTTCTTAAATCCGGGATATCAGCTGATTCTCCTGTCGCTGTGCTGCTTGGCCGATCTGACCGTGTTATTGCGGCAATATTGGGAATTTTGAAAGCGGGCGGCGCATATGTGCCGATTGATCCTGACTTTCCGGCGGATCGGATTCAGTACATCTTGGAGGATAGCGGAGCGAAGGCTGTTTTGACAGAGGCGGGAATACAGGCGCCTGAAACGAATGCCGAACAGATTGATTTTGATGAGGCCGTTCAGTATGAGACGGCCGCTGACGGTGTCGGCACACAATCAGACCGGCTGGCTTACATTATCTATACGTCCGGTACAACAGGGCGGCCGAAAGGCGTGATGATTGAACACCGGCAAGTTCATCACCTGGTTCAATCATTGCAGCAGGAGATTTATCAGTGCGGTGAACAGACATTAAGAATGGCGCTGTTGGCCCCGTTTCATTTTGATGCGTCCGTTAAACAGATTTTCGCCTCGCTTCTTTTAGGCCAGACGCTTTATATCGTGCCGAAAACAACCGTAACAAACGGCTCGGCACTGCTGGACTATTATCGTCAAAACCGGATTGAAGCCACTGACGGAACGCCTGCGCATCTGCAGATGATGGTTGCGGCGGGAGATGTCAGCGGAATTGAACTGCGCCACATGCTCATTGGGGGAGAAGGCCTGTCTGCCGCTGTTGCTGAACAGCTGATGGCGCTCTTTCATCAATCGGGCAGAGCACCTCGGCTGACAAATGTCTACGGGCCGACGGAAACGTGCGTAGATGCGTCCGTGCATGAGGTGTCACAAGATAACGGAATGAATCAGCAGGCGGCGTACGTTCCGATCGGAAAACCGCTCGGCAACGCCCGGCTGTATATATTGGATAAGCACAAACGGCTTCAGCCCGACGGCACGGCCGGTGAGCTGTATATCGCGGGAGACGGTGTAGGCCGCGGCTATTTAAATCTTCCGGATTTGACCGCAGAGAAGTTTTTGCAGGACCCGTTTAACGAAAGCGGCCGCATGTACCGCACGGGTGATATGGCACGCTGGCTGCCGGACGGAACAATCGAATATATCGGCCGGGAAGACGATCAAGTGAAAGTCCGCGGCTACCGTATTGAGCTGGGAGAAATTGAAACGGTGCTCAGAAAAGCTCCGGGCGCGGCGGAGGCCGTCGTGCTGGCACGGCCGGATCAGCAGGGCAGCTTAGATGTTTGCGCATATATCGTTCAGGAAAAAGGAACCGAGTTTCACCCTGCCGAGTACCGGGAGTATGTGTCCAAGCACCTTCCTGATTACATGGTGCCCGCTTACTTTACAAAAACGGATAAAATTCCGCTTACGCCGAGCGGGAAGGCAGACCGCAAAAAGCTGTTTGCGCTTGATGTGCAGGCTGTCAGTTCGTCAGAGTATGCGGCGCCGAGAAATGAGACGGAGAAAACGCTCGCCGTCATCTGGCAGGAAGTCCTCGGAATGGACAAAGCGGGTATTTATGACCATTTCTTCGAGTCTGGCGGTCATTCCTTAAAGGCAATGACGCTTTTGACGAAAATTCATAAGCAATTGGGTGTGGAAATCCCGCTGCAATACTTGTTTGAGCATCCGACAATCGCGGCGCTTGCCGATTATGCGGTAAGCCGAAACGAAGGGCCGGATTACAGTGCGATTAAGCCGGCTGAGAAGCAGGCGAGCTATCCGCTTTCGCTCGCCCAGCAGCGCATCTATATCGCGAGTCAATTTGAAGATGCGGGGGTCGGGTATAACATGCCGGCAGCAGCCGTTATCGAAGGCGCGTTAGACCGTGAAAAACTTGAGCGTGCATTTTCTGTCTTAATCAGCAGGCATGAAGCGCTCAGAACATCGTTTCAATCAGAGGACGGCACGCCGAGACAGGTGATTCACGAGCATGTTCCGTTTCATATTGAAATGATCGAAGCGAGCGGGAGAACGAATGAACAGGTAATGAAGGATTTTGTGCGCCGTTTTGAGCTGGCGGAGGCGCCTTTGTTCAGAATCGGCCTGCAAACACTCGGTCACAATCGCCATATGCTGCTGTTTGATATGCATCACCTGATTTCAGACGGAGTGTCAATTTCCATCATGCTGAAGGAACTGGCAGACATCTATGGCGGAAAACAGCTGCCTGACTTGCATATTCAATATAAAGATTACGCCGTCTGGCAAGCGGAACGGGCGGAAGAAGGCTACAAGAAAGAGCGGGCGTATTGGAAAGAAGTCTTTAGCGGCGAACTGCCGGTGCTTCAGCTGCTCCCTGATTACCCGCGGCCGCAGGTGCAAAGCTTTGAAGGTGACCGCGTATCAGTCAAGCTGCCGAAAGAGTTGCGGGACCGGCTGCAGAAGCTCGCCGGGAAAAACGGAGCCACCCTTTATATGGTGCTGTTATCGGCATATTATACGCTGCTTTCTAAGTATTCAGGACAGGAAGACATCATCGTGGGAACACCGTCGGCGGGAAGGAATCATTCCGATACCGAGGGACTGATCGGGATGTTTGTCAACACGCTTGCGCTGCGAAGCTCCGTGAAGCAGGATCAGACATTTACAGGCTTGTTAGGTCATGTTCGCAAGCAGGTGCTGGACGCGTTTTCTCACCAGGACTATCCGTTTGAGTGGCTGACCGAGGAGCTGAATGTGCCCCGGGATATGAGCAGGCATCCGATATTTGATACGATGTTCAGTCTGCAAAATGCTTCGGACGGAATTCCGGAGATCGGCAATCTTTCGCTGTCTCTTCATGAAACCAACTTCAATATCGCCAAATTCGATCTGACAATGCAGGCCCGGGAAACAGCGGAAGGCATTGCGCTCGATCTGGATTATTGCACGAAGCTGTTTAAGCGCTCGACGGCGGATCGCCTGCTTGCGCACTATGTCCGTCTGCTGGAGAGCGCGGCAGCTCAGCCGGATGCGAAAATCAGCGAATATGATTTGCTTTCTGAACGGGAGGCTTTGAATCAATTACAGCGGTTCAATCCAGAGCGCACGGCATACCCGAAAGAGCAAACGATCGTGCAGATCTTTGAAGAACAGGCCCGAAAGAACCCTGACCGGACGGCTCTTCAGTTCGAAGGGGAAACCCTGTCGTATCAGCAGCTGAATGAACGCGCCAACAGGCTTGCGCGGCATATTCTTTCGGTCGGTGGCGGCGGAAAAACCGCGGCTGTTTTATGTGAACGGTCAATGGACATGATTGTTTCCATTATGGCTGTATTAAAAGCAGGGTCAGCCTATGTGCCGATTGATCCTGAACATCCGGTTCAGCGGATTCAGCATTTCTTCCGCGACAGCGGGGCGAGTGTGCTCCTGACTCAGCGAAGCCTCAAGCCGATCGCGGAAAAGGCCGGTTTTCAAGGCGTCATTGTGCTTGCTGATGATGAGGCGAGCTATGAAAAGGACTCTCACAATCCAGCATTGCCGTTTGATTCCAAGACGATTGCCAATCTCACTTATACATCAGGAACGACGGGTACGCCGAAAGGAAACATCGTCACACATGCCAACATTTTGCGGACGGTAAAGAACACGAACTATTTGACCGTTTCTGAAGAAGATACTGTGCTCGGACTGTCAAACTACGTCTTTGACGCCTTTATGTTTGATATGTTCGGTTCGCTGTTAAACGGTGCAAAGCTTGTGATCGTCCCGAAGGATACAGTGCTGGACATGAACCGCCTGTCCCGCGTGATCAAACGGGAGAATGTAAGCATTCTGATGATTACGACGGCCCTGTTCCACCTGCTTGTTGATATGGAGCCGTCCTGTCTGACGACGCTTCGGAAAATCATGTTCGGGGGCGAAAGGGCGTCTGTTGAGCATGTCAAAAAGGCGCTTGCGGCAGTCGGAAAAGGAAAACTGCTTCATATGTACGGTCCGTCTGAGAGCACGGTGTTTGCGACATACCACCCAGTGGATGTGATTGAAGAAGATACGCTCTCCGTTCCGATCGGAAAACCGGTCAGCAATACGGAAATCTTCATCATGAACACGGCCGGACGAATGCAGCCGGCAGGTATTCCGGGCGAGCTGTGCGTCAGCGGGGAAGGTCTCGTGGAAGGCTATTACAACCGTCCTGAACTGACGGAAGAAAAATTTGTGAAGCATCCGTTTAAAGAAGGTGAACGGATGTATAAAACGGGCGACTTGGCCAGATGGCTGCCGAATGGCGATATCGAGTTTATCGGACGTATCGACCATCAGGTGAAAATCCGCGGCCAGCGGATTGAGCTTGGCGAAATTGAGCACCAGATCCAAAGCCATGACCAAATTCAGGAATGCATCGTGCTCGCTGTGGACCAGGGTGCGGGTGACAAACTTCTTTGCGCGTATGTTGTCGGCCTCCGAGAAATCTCTTCCCAGGAGCTGAGGGAGCATACGGCGAAGGATCTTCCGGCTTATATGATTCCGGCTGTCTTTATTCAAATGGATGAACTGCCTCTTACAGGAAACGGGAAGATCGACAGACGGGCGCTGCCGATGCCTGATGTGACCGCAGCGAATGCTGTTTCATATACGGCGCCGCGCAATGAAACAGAACAAAAACTGGCGGATATTTGGGCTGAGGTGCTGCAAATGGAGCGGGTCGGCGTGCACGATCAGTTCTTTGAGATCGGAGGCCATTCGTTAGCGGGAATGAAACTGCTTGCTCTCATCCAGAAGACATTCGGCGTGCAGCTTACATTAAAGGATCTGTTCACTTCCCCGACGGTTGCGGGACTGGCGCAGCTGTTTGAAGGCGCTGAGCGGAAGACAGCTGAAAGCATCGTACCGGCGGCTGTGCAGGAAACGTATCCGGTTTCTTCACCGCAGAAGCGGATGTTCGTGCTTCAGCAGCTGGAAGGCGCTGAAACAAGCTACAACATGCCGTCTGTGCTCCGCTTAAAAGGGAAGCTTGATGCAGAAAAGCTGAAATTTGTGATGAAACAGCTGACAGAACGCCATGAAGCCTTCAGAACGACGTTTGACATAAAGGATGGAGAAACGGTTCAGCGTATATGGGCCGAAGCTGATATTGGCATGGAATATTACGAAGCCTCTGAGGAAGACGCTGGACAAATTATTCAGAGCTTTATCCGGCCGTTCCGCCTGGATCAGCTTCCTCTCGTCAGAACGGGGCTGGTTAAGCTGGCTGAACATGATCACCTGCTGCTGTTTGATATGCACCATATCATTTCAGACGGCGCTTCAGTCGGCGTGCTGATAGATGAACTGTCCCGCCTGTATGGCGGCGAAACGCTTGAGCCGCCGCGGATTCATTATAAAGACTATGCGGTATGGCAGCAGAAATTTATTCAATCAGAGCAGTATCGCAAGCAGGAGGAGCATTGGCTTCGGGAGCTTGACGGCGAGCTTCCGGTATTGACGCTGCCGGCTGATTACAGCCGTCCGGCTGTGCAAACCTTTGAAGGAGACAAGCTGGTCTTTTCTCTGACTGAGGAACAGACGTCGGCTCTTCGCAGTCTTGCGAAACAAACGGATTCTACCATGTACATGGTGCTGCTGGCGTCATACAGCGCTTTTCTCTCAAAATTGAGCGGACAGCATGACATCATTGTCGGCTCCCCGGTTGCGGGACGGTCACATGCGGATCTCGCTAACGTCATCGGTGTGTTTGTGAATACACTCGCGCTTCGGACGTATCCGGAAGCGGACAAAACGTTCACAGATTATCTTGAAGAAGTAAAACAAACCGCTTTACGTGCATTTGATGCGCAGGATTATCCGCTTGAGGACCTTCTGCAAAAGATTGAGGTGCAGCGTGATACGAGCCGAAATCCGCTGTTCGATGCGGTATTCTCAATGCAAAACGCAAATGCTGAAGATCTGGTCATGGAAGGAATTGAGCTGAAGCACCATCCGTTTGACAGAAAAACAGCCAAGTTTGACCTGACGATGACGGCTGATGACACAGACGGAGGCTTAACGTTTGTGCTTGAATATAACACTGCGCTGTTTAAACCGGAAACGGCAGAGACGTGGAAGCATTATTGGCTTCATCTGTTAGAAGCCGCCGCGGAAAATCCGGCAGCGAAGCTTTCTGAGCTTTCATTGGTGAATGAAACAGAAAAACAAGCCCTTCTTGACGCATGGAAAGGAAAAACACTCTCTGTGCCGCGGGACAAAACAGTTCACCGTCTCTTTGAAGAAACGGCCGCCCGCCACGCAAACCGTCCGGCCGTGGCATACAACGGCGCGAAATGGACGTACGGCGAGCTGAACGCAAGGGCGAACCGAATCGCGCGCATTCTCATGGACTGCGGTGTTACGGCTGACGAACGTGTCGGCATTTTGACGAAACCGTCCTTGGAAATGGCCGCGGGTGTACTCGGCGTCCTGAAAGCGGGCGCGGCATTTGTGCCGATTGATCCGGATTACCCGAAAGAGCGGATCAGCTACATTCTGCAGGACAGCGGGGCCAAGCTGCTTCTCACGCAGGAAGCGCCCGACGTGCCGGAAAGCTACACAGGAGATACGATCCTGCTTGACGGCAGCCGCTCTATTCTGAGCCTGCCGCTTGATGAAAATGATGAAGCGAACCCGCAGACGGAAACAACGGCGGATCATCTCGCTTATATGATTTACACGTCAGGAACGACCGGACAGCCGAAGGGTGTCATGGTCGAACACCATGCGCTGGTGAACCTGTGTTTCTGGCATCACGACGCATTCGCCATGACGGCGGAGGATAAAAGCGCCAAATACGCGGGCTTCGGTTTTGACGCCTCCATCTGGGAGATGTTCCCGACATGGACCATCGGCGCGGAGCTTCACGTCATTGACGAAGCGATCCGGCTGGATATCACCCGCTTAAATCACTATTTCCAAGAGCACGGCGTGACCATCACCTTCCTGCCGACGCAGCTGGCCGAACAATTTATGGAGCTGGAAAATACCTCTCTCCGCATGCTTCTCGTCGGAGGCGACAAGCTGAAGCGGGCGGTGAAACAGCCGTACACGATCGTCAATAACTACGGCCCGACGGAGAACACCGTCGTCGCGACAAGCGGCGTCATCAATCCGGAGGAAGAATCGCTTTCGATCGGACGGGCGATTGCCAATACGAGAGCGTATATTCTCGGCGACGGCGATCAGGTGCAGCCGGAAGGCATTGCCGGTGAATTGTGCGTGGCAGGCCGCGGACTTGCGCGCGGATACCTGAACCGTGAAGAAGAAACGGCGAAGCGGTTTACCGCAGATCCGTTCGTGCCAGGCGAGCGCATGTACCGGACCGGCGACCTCGTCAAATGGAACGCGCAGTACGGCATCGAATACATCGGCCGCATCGACCAGCAGGTCAAAGTGCGCGGCTACCGGATCGAGCTTTCAGAAATCGAAGTCCGTCTTGCGCAGCTTGCGGACGTTCATGACGCAGCGGTGACGGCGGTGGAAGACAAAGCGGGCAATACCGCGCTTTGCGCCTATGTCGCACCTCAGCAGGACGATATCGAAGCGCTCAAAGCCGCGCTGAAAGACACGCTTCCGGACTATATGGTCCCGGCGTTCTGGGTGGAGATGGACGAGCTTCCGGTCACCGCAAACGGCAAGATTGACAAAAAAGCCCTGCCGGCGCCGGACATTGAAGCGGGAAGCGCCGTGTACAAAGCGCCGGAAACGGAGATGGAGACGCTGCTTTCTGACATTTGGAAGGAAGTGCTCGGACTGGATCAGATCGGCGTTAGCGATAATTTCTTCACGCTCGGCGGCGACTCGATCAAAGGCATTCAAATGGCGAGCCGCCTGAATCAGCACGGCTACAAGCTGGAGATGAAAGATCTCTTCCAGCACCCGACTATTGAAGAGCTCGTCTCTTACGTGGAGCGGACGGAAGGCAAGCAGGCCGACCAGGGACCTGTCGAAGGCGAAGCGGAATTAACGCCGATCCAGCGCTGGTTCTTTGAGAAAAACTTTACAGACAAACACCACTGGAACCAATCCGTCATGCTTCACGCAAAAGACGGCTTTGAACCGGTTCTGGCGGAAAGAACCCTGCAAGCATTGATAGAACACCACGATGCACTGCGGATGGTTTACCGAGAGCAACAGCCATATTACAAAGGGCTTGAGGAGGCGTCTGTTGAACTGAACGTCTTTGAGCTGAACGGACTCAGCGAAGATCATGAAGACCGTATCGAACGGGAAGCAGATCGTCTTCAAAGCAGTATTTCACTGGAAACAGGACCTCTGCTGAAGGCCGGGCTCTTCCGGGCGGAAGACGGAGATCACCTTCTCCTTGCGATCCATCACTTAGTCGTAGACGGTGTATCTTGGCGGATTTTACTGGAGGACTTCACGTCCGTTTATACACAGCTCAAGCAAGGCAATGACCCGGCGCTGCCGCCGAAAACACATTCATTCGCCGAATTTGCTGAGAGAATCAAAGAATACGCAAATACGAAGGCGTTTCTGAAAGAAGTTGATTACTGGAAAGAGCTTGAGGAGAAAGAGGTGTGCACTCAGCTCCCGAAAGACAGGCAGTCTGGGGATCAGCGCATGAGACATACAAGAACGGTCAGCTTCTCTCTGACGGCTGAACAAACTGAACAGCTGACGACAAACGTCCATGAAGCCTACCACACGGAAATGAATGATATTTTGCTGACGGCGCTCGGACTGGCGCTCAAGGAGTGGACGGGTGAAGACACGATCGGCGTTCATTTGGAAGGCCACGGACGCGAAGACATTCTTGACGGCTTGAATATCACCCGGACGGTCGGATGGTTTACGAGCATGTATCCGATGATCCTTGAGATGAAACACGCCGACGACCTTTCATATCAGCTGAAACAAATGAAAGAAGACATCAGGCATATCCCGAACAAAGGAGTCGGCTACGGCATTCTGCGTTACGTAACCGCGCCTGAGCATAAAGAGAATCTTTCGTTTGAGATTGATCCGGATATCAGCTTTAACTACTTAGGCCAGTTTAATGAGATGTCGGATTCCGGCTTATTTACAAGATCCGATATGCCGTCGGGACAATCGCTGAGCCCTGACACAGAGAAGCCGAATGCGCTTGATATTGTCGGATTTATAGAAAATGGGCAGATGACGATGACGTTTGCCTATCATTCTCTCGAATTTCATGAAAAAACCATTCAATCGTTCAGTGACAGCTTTAAAGGGCACCTCCTGAAAATCATAGATCATTGCCTGGCCCAAGACGGACCTGAGCTTACGCCTAGTGATCTTGGTGATGATGATCTGACGCTTGATGAACTTGATAAATTAATGGAAATTCTCTAACAGAAAAGACAGAGGTGACATATGAGCAAAAAATCAATCCAAAAGGTGTATGCACTCACACCGATGCAGGAGGGAATGCTGTATCATGCGCTGCTTGATCCGCATTCTTCCTCCTACTTCACACAATTAGAGCTTAGGATTCACGGAAGCTTTCAGCTCGAGCTTTTTGAAAAAAGTGTCAATGAGCTGATCCGGACATATGACATCCTGCGAACGGTATTCGTGCACCAGCAGCTTCAAAAACCGCGCCAAGTCGTATTGGCCGAACGGAAGACGAAAGTGCACTATGAAGATATCAGTCAATTAGATGAAGCTCGTCAAACCGAATATATTGAACGCTATAAACGCGACGTGCAGCAGCAGGGCTTTCATCTGGCGAAGGATATTCTTTTTAAAGCGGCGGTATTCAGACTCAGTGAGAAGGAGCTGTATCTCGTCTGGAGCAATCATCATATCGTCATGGACGGCTGGAGTATGGGCGTTTTGATGAAAAGCCTGTTTCAAAACTATGAAGCGCTTCGTGCCGGCCGGCCTGCCGGAGGAAGCCAGGGCAAACCTTACTCTGACTATATCAAATGGCTCGGAGGCCGGGATTATGACGAGGCAGAACAATATTGGAGCAGCCGCTTGGCGGATTTCGAACAGCCGAGCCTGCTCCCGGGCCGTCTGGCAGCAGAAAAGAAAGACTATCAAAATGAAGAATATTCTTTTGTCTGGGATGAAGAGCTGGTTTCGCAGATTCAGCAGACCGCCAACCGGCATCAAGTCACGGGGCCTAACCTGTTTCAAGCGGTGTGGGGCGCAGTGCTCAGCAAATACAACTATACAGACGATGTGGTGTTCGGCACTGTTGTATCAGGCCGTCCTTCAGAAATCAACGGCATAGAAACAATGGCCGGGCTGTTCATCAATACGATCCCCGTCAGAATCAAGATTGACAAAGAAGCAGCCTTTTCTGACGTGATGACGGCAGTTCAGAAAAACGCCGTGGAAGCCGAGCGCTATGATTATGTGCCGCTCTATGACATTCAAAAGCGCTCCGCTCTGGACGGCAGCCTTTTGAATCATTTGGTCGCCTTTGAAAACTATCCGCTGGACAAAGAGCTGGAAAACGGGGGCATGGAGGAAAGACTCGGCTTTTCCATTAAAGTTGAACATGCTTTTGAGCAGACGAGCTTTGATTTCAATCTCATCGTGTATCCGGGAAAAACGTGGACTGTCAAAATCAAATACAACGGAGCGGCTTTTGCTCATGATGCCATCGAACGAACGGCGCACCATCTGACCCGCATGATGAAAGCGGCGGTCGGAACGCCTGACGCGCCCGTTCGGGATCTAGGCCTTGTTTCAGGCGAAGAAGAGCGGCAGATTGTTGACATATTCAACGATACGAAAACGGCGCTTCCGGAAGAAGAGGCCGTTCACCGTTTGTTTGAAGCACAGGCAAACCGGACGCCCGCAAGCATCGCGATAAAAGAAGAGGGGCGCGAATGGACGTACCGTGAAGTGAACGAAGCGGCCAACCGCCTGGCGAGACATCTTGTGAAGAACGGGCTGGAAAAAGGCCGGACCGCCGCTATTATGAACGACCGGTCTGCGGAAACCGTTATCGGCATGCTTGCTGTCCTAAAAGCAGGCGGCGCATATGTGCCGATTGATCCTGCTTTTCCGGAGGACCGTCTCCGCTTTATGGCGGAAGACAGTTCGATTCAGATCGTGCTGACAGTTCAGGACTATCTGGAGCAAGCGGGCACATTGCAAGTCCCGGTCATCATGCTGGATGAAGGCGCGGATGAAACGGTAAGCGGAACAAACTTGAGTCTCCCTGCCGGCGGAAACGACTTGGCGTATATTATGTATACATCCGGATCGACCGGCAAACCGAAAGGCGTCATGATTGAACACAGAAATATCATCAGGCTCGTCAAACATTCGAATTATGTGCCGGTTCATGAAGAAGACCGCATGGCGCAAACAGGAGCCGTCAGCTTTGATGCCGGAACCTTCGAAGTCTTCGGTGCATTGCTGAACGGAGCTGCGCTTTATCCTGTTAAAAAAGAGACGCTGCTTGACGCCGGACAATTCGCCCAATTTTTGAAAGAGCAGCGGATCACGACCATGTGGCTGACGTCTCCGCTTTTTAACCAGCTTGCCCAAAAGGATGCCGGCATGTTTAACACGCTCCGGCACCTTATCATCGGCGGTGATGCGCTTGTACCGCATATCGTCAGCAAGGTGAGAAAGGCGTCACCGGAGCTGTCTCTTTGGAACGGCTACGGCCCGACGGAGAATACGACGTTTTCGACGAGTTTTCTCATTGATCAGGACTACGACGGCTCGGTCCCGATCGGGAAGCCGATCGGAAATTCCACTGCGTACATTATGGACGAAAACCGCAACCTTCAGCCGATCGGCGCTCCCGGTGAGCTGTGCGTCGGGGGAAGCGGAG
Source organism: Bacillus sp. 5RYD7K (assembly GCF_059831465.1). Lineage (NCBI taxonomy): Bacteria > Bacillati > Bacillota > Bacilli > Caryophanales > Bacillaceae > Bacillus > Bacillus sp. 5RYD7K. The sequence continues at coordinate 508,947 of NZ_CP191200.1, read as the reverse complement.
TGGCAAGAGGCTATGTGAATCTGCCTGAACTAACGGAGAAGCAATTTGTCCGCGATCCGTTCAGACCGGATGAAATGATATACCGGACGGGGGACTTGGCGAAGTGGCTTCCGGACGGCACGATCGAGTTTCTCGGCAGAATTGACAATCAAGTAAAGGTCCGCGGTTTCAGAATCGAGCTCGGCGAAATCGAGGCGAAAATCAGCCAGGTGCAGAATGTGACGGAATCTGCGGCTGTGATCCGGAAAAATAAAGCGGATGAAAATGAAATCTGCGCTTACTTTACCGCAGACCGGGACCTTTCACCGGAAGACCTGCGCAAAACACTTTCGGAATCACTTCCTGAATACATGATTCCCGCGCACTTCATACAGATGAGTCAGTTTCCGCTGACGGCGAACGGAAAAATTGATAAAAAGGCGCTGCCTGAACCGCAGACTGAAGCCGTTCAAAAAGAATACGAAGCGCCGAAAACGGAAGCGGAGCAGAAACTCGCAGACATTTGGGAAGGCATTCTCGGCGTAAAAGCGGGTGTGACTGACAATTTCTTCACGATTGGCGGACATTCTTTAAAAGCCATGATGATGACCGCTAAAATTCAGGAGCACTTTCAAAAAGAAGTGCCGATCAAAGTGTTATTTGAAAAGCCGACCATTCAGGAGCTTGCGCATTATTTGGAGCATGAGAGTGAGGAGGAGCAGCAGTTTGAACCGATCCGGCAAGCACCTCATCAGAAGCATTATCCTGTTTCCTCAGCACAGCGCAGGATGTATATCCTTAATCAGCTCGGACAGGCCAGCACGAGCTACAACGTCCCTGCTGTACTTCTGCTGGAAGGATCAGTAGACAAAAACCGTCTTGAAGAGGCCATGCAGGCATTAATCAACCGTCATGAGACACTGCGTACATCGTTTGACATGGCGGATGGAGAAGTCGTGCAGACCATTCATGAAAATGTGAGCTTTCAGCTGGAAACCGCCGAGGGCCGGGAAGAAGATGCGGAAGAGCTGACAAAAGCCTTTATCAGACCCTTTGCGCTCAACCGTGCGCCGCTCGTCCGTTCGAAGCTGATCCGGCTTGAAGCTGACCGTCATCTTCTGCTGATTGACATGCATCACATTATTACGGACGGAAGCTCTATGGGCATTTTCATCGGTGATCTGGCAAAGCTTTATCAAGGCACGGAGCTTGCACTGCCAAAGATTCATTATAAGGATTTTTCAGTCTGGCAGCGTGAAAAAGCAAATCTGGATCAGCACGAGGCTTACTGGCTCGAAACGTTCAAAGGCGATCTGCCGGTGTTGGATCTGCCGCTTGATTTCCCGCGTCCTGCCGAGCGCAGTTTTGAAGGGGAACGCGTCATCTTCGGACTTGATAAACAGGTGACGGCGCAGATTAAGACATTGCTGGCTGATACGGATACGACGATGTACATGTTCTTGTTAGCCGCTTTTCAAGTGTTGCTGTCCAAATATTCAGGGCAGGAAGACATCATAGTCGGATCTCCGGCGGCCGGAAGACAGCATCCTGATCTCCAAGAGGTGCCGGGCATGTTTGTCAACACAGTCGCGCTTCGGTCGCATCCTGCCGGCAAAAAAACGTTCAAGCAATTTCTGGACGAGGTGAAAACAGCGAGTCTTCAAGCCTTCGAGCATCAAAGCTATCCGCTTGAAGAATTAATTGAAAAACTGCCGTTAACGAGGGATACAAGCCGGAGTCCGCTGTTCAGCGTGTTATTTAATATGCAGAACATGGAGATCCCGTCTCTGCGGCTCGGAGATTTGGAGATTTCTTCTTACTCCATGCATCATCATGTCGCTAAATTTGATCTTTCTTTAGAAGCGGCTGAGCGCGGAGATGAGGTCGGATTGAGCTTTGATTACGCAAAAGCCTTATTTGCGGACGAAACCATCCGCCGCTGGAGCGCTCATTTTGTCAATCTGATTAAAGCCTGCGCTGAAAATCCGGATATTCAGCTGGCCGAAGCAAGCCTGTTATCTGAACCTGAGCGGGAAGCGCTCCTCTCTGATGAAAAACGTACGGAAGCGGATCTCCCTGAGGGCACTTTTGTTTCGCTGTTTGAACGGCAAGCGCAAAAAACGCCTGATCTCACGGCGGTTGCGGGCGGAACAAGTCTGACATACCGGGAGCTTGATGAACAGTCGAACCGGTTTGCGCGCCATCTTCAGGCGTGCGGAGCGGGCAGTGAGGACGTCGTGGCTATTATGATGGATCGTTCGGCCGACTTGATTACCGCGATTCTCGGCGTCATGAAAGCCGGAGCGGCATTTCTCCCGATTGATCCGGAGACGCCTGAAGAGAGAATCCGCTATTCTCTTGAAGACAGCGGAACGAAGCTTCTGGTCGTCAATGAGAGAAACATGACCGCGGCCGCCGTTTATAAAGGAAAAACGGTCGTAATGGAAGGCGGAGAATGGCAGAACGAAAGCGCCGATCGGCTTGAAACAGAACCCGGCGCCGACCAGCTTGCATATATCATTTATACCTCGGGAACAACGGGCAAACCGAAAGGCGTCCAGCTGGAGCACCGCAATCTAGTCAATTATGTCACATGGTTCAGCCGTGAAGCCGGTTTGACCGAAGCTGACAAATCCGTGCTGCTGTCTTCTTACGCATTTGATCTCGGATATACGGCCATATTCCCGATTCTTCAGGCGGGCGGCGAGCTGCACATTGTGCCGAAAGAGACGTACACTTCGCCTGACCAGCTTGGTGAATATATACAGAAAAACGGCATTACGTATATGAAACTGACGCCGTCATTGTTCCATATGATCGTCAATACTGCCCGTTTTACGGCAGAACGCCGTTTCAGCCCGCTTCGTTTAGTGGTGCTTGGCGGTGAAAAAATCATCACGTCCGATGTCCGCAAGTTTCATGACGTATACGCCCATACTGACTTCATTAATCACTACGGGCCGACAGAAACGACGATCGGCGCCATTGCCGGACGGATCAATATGGAGCGGCTTGATCAATATGAGCAGCGTCCCGTCATCGGACGCCCGATCGCAAATACCGGCGCCCTTGTGCTGGACGGATCAATGCAGCTCGTTCCTCCGGGCGCAAGCGGCGAGCTTTATATTACCGGGAAAGGGCTTGCCAGAGGATATCTTCACCGTCCGCAGCTGACGGCGGAGAAATTTCTCCCTCATCCTTTTTCACCGGACAGCCTCATGTACAAAACGGGAGATGTCGTCCGCAGGCTTTCTGACGGGACGATTGAATTTATCGGCCGCGCGGATGATCAGGTGAAAATCCGGGGCTACCGTATCGAATTAAAAGAGGTTGAAACCGTGCTGTTAAGCGTAAACGGCATTCAGGAGGCGGTCGTTCTCGCAGTCAGCGAAGGCGGACTGCCGGAACTGTGCGCGTACTATAAAGCCGACAGCGAGCTGAAAGGCTCTGAGCTTCGCAAACAGCTTTCCGAAACGCTGCCGTCTCATATGCTTCCGGCTTATTTCATGCAAGTAGACCGCATTCCGCTCACAGCCAACGGAAAAACAGATAAAAACGCCCTTCCGAAACCGGGCGCAAGCCAAACGGCGCAAACAGCTTCAGCCTTGCCGGAAACGGAATTGGAGGAAAAGCTGTGCCGCATTTGGAAACAGACACTCGGTGCGGATACACTCGGCATCGACGATAATTTCTTTGATTACGGCGGACACTCTTTAAAAGGCATGATGCTCCTTGCCAATATCCAGGCTGAACTGGACAAAACGGTTCCGTTAAAAGCGCTGTTCGAACAGCCGACGGTCCGTCAGCTTGCCGCATATATCGAGAATTCAGCGGTATCTGAGAAATATCGGATGATCTCACCGGCAGACAGCGCTGACGCGTACCCTTTATCATCCGCCCAAAAACGGATGTACGTCCTGAACCAGCTTGACCGGGACACAATCAGCTACAATATGCCGTCCGTTCTTCTGATGGAGGGAGAAGTCGATATTTCAAGGCTTCAGGAAGCGCTCAATCAGATGATCAATCGTCACGAATCTTTGCGGACGTCCTTTATCGATCAAAATGGCCTGCCGATGCAGCGGATCACAGAACAGGCTGACATCGAGCTTCACATCTTTGAAGCAGCGGATGAAGAGAAAGCCGATCTTATCATTCGGGCATTCATTAAGCCGTTTGATTTGAGTGTGGCTCCGCTCATTCGGGCCGCTCTTGTCAGACTGAATGAACAGAAACACCTGCTGCTTTTGGATATGCATCATATTATTGCTGACGGCGTGTCCAGAAGCATGCTGGTCAAAGAGCTCGCTCAGCTTTACAAAGGCGGAAGTCTGCCGGCGCCGAGACTGCATTATAAAGACTTCGCCGTCTGGCAGAATGAGCCCGGGCAGGCCGAACGGATGAAAGAGCACGAGCAATATTGGCTCTCCGAGTTCTCCGGTGAGCTTCCTGAACTGAACCTGCCGACCGATTTTCCGCGTCCTCCGGTTCAAAGCTTTAAAGGACAGTCCGTCCGCTTCAGAGCGGGGCGTGAAACGGAAAAAGCGGTGCGTGAATTAATGGAGCAATCGGGAGCGACTCTTCATATGGTGCTTCATGCCGCGTTCCATGTCTTTTTAGACAAAATCACGGGACAGCGCGATATCATTATCGGCTCGGTGACTGCCGGAAGAACGAGCGCCGAAGTTCAGGAAATGCCGGGGATGTTTGTCAATACGCTTGCGCTTCGCAATGAAACGCGCAAAGAGCAGACCTTCGCCGGGCTGCTCGAACAGGTGAAACAAACCAATCTCGACGCGCTGGCGCATCAGGATTATCCGTTTGAAGATCTGATCGGAAAGCTTGACCTGCCGAGAGATATGAGCCGAAATCCGTTGTTCCAAGTCATGGTGACGACAGAAGATCCGGATAAAGAAACATTGGAACTGGAGAACCTGCGCATCACTCCGTATGAGTCGAACCAAGGCACGGCGAAATTCGATCTGACACTCGGCGGCTTTACGGATCAAGAAGGCCTCGGTCTTCAGTTTGAATATGCGACTGATCTGTTTAAAAAAGAAACAATTGAAAAGTGGAGCGCCGGGTTCCTGCGGATTTTGAAGCAAGCGGCAGAAAACCCGGACAGAAAGCTGCCTGAGATTTCCCTGATCAGTGATGCCGAGAAACAAGCCCTCCTTGACGCATGGAAAGGAAAAACAATTTCCGTGCCGCGGGACAAAACGGTTCACCGTCTCTTTGAAGAAACGGCCGCCCGCCACGCAAACCGTCCGGCTGCGGCATACAACGGCGCGAAATGGACGTACGGCGAGCTGAACGCAAGGGCGAACCGAATCGCGCGCATTCTCATGGACTGCGGCGTTACGGCTGACGAACGTGTCGGCATTTTGACGAAACCGTCCTTGGAAATGGCCACGGGTGTACTCGGCGTCCTGAAAGCGGGCGCGGCATTTGTGCCGATTGATCCGGATTACCCGAAAGAGCGCATCAGCTACATTCTGCAGGACAGCGGGGCAAAGCTGCTTCTCACGCAGGAAGCGCTCGACGTGCCGGAAAGCTACACAGGAGATACGATCCTGCTTGACGGCAGCCGCTCTATTCTGAGCCTGCCGCTTGATGAAAACGATGAAGCGAACCCGCAGACGGAAACAACGGCGGATCATCTCGCTTATATGATTTACACGTCAGGAACGACCGGACAGCCGAAGGGTGTCATGGTCGAACACCATGCGCTGGTGAACCTGTGCTTCTGGCATCACGACGTATTCGCCATGACGGCGGAGGATAAAAGCGCCAAATACGCTGGCTTCGGTTTTGACGCCTCCATCTGGGAGATGTTCCCAACATGGACCATCGGCGCGGAGCTTCACGTCATTGATGAAGCGATCCGGCTGGATATCACCCGCTTAAATCACTATTTCGAAGAGCACGGCGTGACGATCACTTTCCTGCCGACGCAGCTGGCCGAACAATTTATGGAGCTGGAAAATAGCTCTCTCCGCATGCTTCTCGTCGGAGGCGACAAGCTGAAGCGGGCGGTGAAGCAGCCGTACACAATCGTCAACAACTACGGGCCGACGGAGAACACCGTCGTCGCGACAAGCGGCGTCATCAATCCGGAGGAAGGATCGCTTTCGATCGGACGGGCGATTGCCAATACGAGAGCGTATATTCTCGGCGACGGCGATCAGGTGCAGCCGGAAGGCATTGCCGGTGAATTGTGCGTGGCAGGCCGCGGACTTGCGCGCGGATACCTGAACCGTGAGGAAGAAACGGCGAAGCGGTTTACCGCAGATCCGTTTGTGCCAGGCGAGCGCATGTACCGGACCGGGGACCTCGTCAAATGGAACGCGCAGTGCGGCATCGAATACATCGGCCGCATCGACCAGCAGGTTAAAGTGCGCGGCTACCGGATCGAGCTTTCAGAAATAGAAGTCCGTCTCGCCCAGCTTGCGGACGTTCATGACGCGGCGGTGACGGCGGTGGAAGACAAAGCGGGCAATACCGCGCTTTGCGCCTATGTCGCACCTCAGCAGGACGATATCGAAGCGCTCAAAGCCGCGCTGAAAGACACGCTTCCGGACTATATGGTCCCGGCGTTCTGGGTGGAGATGGACGAGCTTCCGGTCACCGCAAACGGCAAGATTGACAAAAAAGCCCTGCCGGCGCCGGACATTGAAGCGGGAAGCGCCGTGTACAAAGCGCCGGAAACGGAGATGGAGACGCTGCTTTCTGACATTTGGAAGGAAGTGCTCGGACTGGATCAGATCGGCGTTAGCGATAATTTCTTCACGCTCGGCGGCGACTCGATCAAAGGCATTCAAATGGCGAGCCGCCTGAATCAGCACGGCTACAAGCTGGAGATGAAAGATCTCTTCCAGCACCCGACTATTGAAGAGCTCGTCTCTTACGTGGAGCGGACGGAAGGCAAGCAGGCCGACCAGGGACCTGTCGAAGGCGAAGCGGAATTAACGCCGATCCAGCGCTGGTTCTTTGAGAAAAACTTTACGGACAAACACCACTGGAACCAATCCGTCATGCTTCACGCAAAAGACGGCTTTGATCCGGTTCTGGTGGAAAGAACCCTGCAAGCATTGATGGAACACCATGATGCACTGCGGATGGTTTACCGTGAAGAAAGGGAAGGCATCATTCAGACATATCTCCCTGTCAGTGAATGCAAGGCAAGCTTTGAAATCGTTGATCTGTACGGAACAGACGAAGACATGCTGAAAAGCCAGATTCAGCGGCTTGCCGATCAGCTTCAGGGCAGTCTTGATCTGAAGAACGGCCCGCTGTTAAAAGCGGAGCAATATCGGACAGAACAAGGCGATCATCTGTTAATTGCGGTTCACCATCTCGTCGTGGACGGGGTTTCATGGAGAATTTTGCTTGAGGATTTCGCTTCAGGTTATAAACAGGCGCAGCAGCAAAACAGCATCGTCCTCCCGCAGAAAACACACTCCTTTAAGGATTGGGCAGAGGCGCTGAGCACGTTTGCGCAATCAGAAGAGCTGAAGAAGCAGGCGGATTATTGGGCGCAGGCAGATGCAGAAGAACTCCAGCCGCTGCCGAAAGACCATGAGCCGACAAAACGGCTCGTCAAACATACGGCGGCCGTGAAATGTGAACTAACTGAGGAAGAAACGGCGCAGCTGCTTACAGATGTTCATCATCCGTACGGAACGGAAATCAACGACATTCTGCTCAGCGCGCTCGGCTTAACGATCGGTGAATGGACGGAAAACGGTAAAGTCAGCATCAACTTAGAAGGACACGGCCGGGAAGAAATCATACCGAATGTCAATATATCACGGACGGTCGGCTGGTTTACGGCCCAATATCCGTTGATTCTGCAGATCAGCAAGGAAGACGGCGTCTCTTCCGTCATTAAAACGGTAAAAGAGACGGTGCGGCGCGTACCTGATAAAGGCGTAGGATACGGGATTCTCCGGTATCTGTCATCCGATGAAACAGAAAAAGGCGTCACGCCTGAAATCAGTTTTAACTACCTAGGGCAGTTTGACAATGAAGTGAAAACCGAATGGTTTGAACCGTCTCCATATGATATGGGACGCCAAGTCAGCGAAGAGTCAGAAGCGTTATACGCACTGAGCTTCAGCGGGATGGTTACAGGCGGCCGCTTCGTCATTTCCTGCTCATACAATCAGGAAGAATATGAAAGAAGCACCGTCGAAGCACAGATGCAGCGGTTTAAAGACAACCTCCTAATGATCATCCGCCATTGCACGGCCAAAGAAGAGAAAGAATTTACGCCGAGCGACTTCAGCGCGCAGGATCTGGAGATGGATGAAATGGGAGACATCTTTGACATGCTTGAGGAGAATTTAACGTGATAAAAACAGTTAACAGAAGGGGGGAGCGGAGCAGATGAGCCAGTTCAAAAAAGATCAAGTTCAGGACATGTATTATTTGTCGCCGATGCAGGAGGGAATGCTGTTTCATACTCTCCTGAATCCCGGCCAAAGCTTTTATATCGAACAAATGACAATGAAAGTAAAAGGCAGCTTGAATATCAAATGCCTTGAAGAAAGCATGAATGTGATCATGGACCGGTACGATGTATTTCGTACCGTGTTCATTCACGAAAAAGTAAAAAGGCCGGTCCAAGTCGTATTGAAAAAACGGCAGTTTCAGATAGAAGAAATCGATCTGGCACACTTACCGAGCAGCGAGCAAGCAGCCAAAATCAATGAATACAAAGAACAGGATAAGATCAAGGGGTTTGATTTGACGCGGGATATCCCAATGCGTGCGGCTATTTTTAAAAAAGCTGAAGAAAGCTTTGAATGGGTGTGGAGCTATCATCACATGATTTTGGACGGCTGGTGCTTTGGCATCGTCGTGCAGGATCTGTTTAAGGTATACAATGCCCTGCGCGAACAAAAGCCATACAGCCTGCCGCCGGTCAAACCGTACAAGGACTATATCAAGTGGCTTGAAAAGCAGGATAAACAAGCATCACTGCATTACTGGCGCGAGTACTTAGAGGAATTTGAAGGACAAACGACATTTGCGGAGCAAAGAAAGAAACAAAAGGTCGGCTATGAGCCGAAAGAGCTGCTCTTCTCACTGCCGGAGGCGGACACAAAGGCGTTTAACGAGCTTGCAAAATCACAGCATACCACTTTGAGTACGGCGCTGCAGGCAGTGTGGAGTGTATTAATCAGCCGCTACCAGCAGTCCGGCGATTTGATCTTCGGCACAGTCGTTTCCGGACGTCCCGCAGAAATCAAAGGCGTTGAACATATGGTCGGGCTGTTTATCAATGTTGTCCCGAGGCGGGTGAAACTGTCTGAGGATACCACATTTAACGGATTGCTCAAGCAGCTGCAGGAGCAATCGTTGCAGTCTGAGCCGCATCAATACGTGCCGCTCTATGACATTCAAAGCCAGGCCGATCAGCCAAAGCTGATTGACCACATCATTGTGTTTGAAAATTATCCGCTTCAGGATGCAAAAAATGAAGAAAACAATGAAAACGGCTTTGAAATGGAGGATGTCCATGTTTTTGAGAAGTCGAATTATGATCTCAACCTGATGGCTTCCCCGGGAGATGAGATGCTGATTAAGCTTGCCTATAATGAGAATGTGTTTGATGAGGCATTTATCCAGCGCTTAAAATCACAGCTTCTCACAGCGATTCAGCAGCTCATCCAGAAGCCGGATCAGCCTGTTCATACGATCAGTCTTGTTGATGAAAAGGAAAGAGCGTTTCTGCTTACAGGCTTAAACCCGCCGGCTCAAAACCATCAGGCGAAGCCTCTGACAGATTGGTTCAAAGAGGCGGTGAATGTTCATCCTGATGCGCCGGCGCTTACGTATTCCGGCCAGACTCTTTCCTATCGCGAATTAGATGAGGAAGCGAACCGCCTTGCACGCCGTTTGCAAAAGCAAGGTGCGGGTAAAGGCTCCGTTGTCGCGTTGTACACGAAGCGCTCGCTTGAACTGGTGATCGGCATTCTCGGCGTACTAAAAGCAGGAGCGGCTTATCTCCCTGTTGATCCGAAGCTGCCGGAGGACCGAATCTCGTATATGCTGACTGACAGTGATGCAGCCTGTCTGCTGACACATCAGGAGATGAAAGAAAAAGCGGATCAGCTGCCGTATACAGGAACAACACTTTTCATCGATGATCGAGCACGGTTCGAAGAGCAGGCAAGCGACCCTGCAACCTCAATTGAACCCGATGATCCGGCATATATTATGTATACGTCCGGCACAACCGGAAAGCCGAAGGGCAATATCACCACTCATGCCAATATTCAAGGATTGGTCAAGCATGTAGACTACATGGCATTTTCTGAAAAAGATACGTTCTTATCCGTTTCCAATTACGCCTTTGACGCATTTACCTTTGATGTCTACGCGTCAATACTGAATGCGGCACGGCTCATTATCGCGGATGAACAGACAATGCTTGATACAGAACGGCTGACTGATCTGATCCGGCAGGAGAATGTCAATGTCATGTTTGCGACGACCGCACTTTTCAATCTTCTCACCGATGCGGGAGAGGATTGGCTGAAAGGGCTTCGCTGCGTGTTATTCGGAGGTGAGCGCGCGTCTGTGCCTCACGTCAGAAAAGCGCTTGAGATCATGGGGCCGGGCAAGCTGATTAATTGCTACGGGCCGACTGAGGGCACGGTGTTTGCGACAGCTCACGTCGTGCATGATTTACCGGATGCCATCTCTTCATTGCCGATCGGAAAGCCGATCAGCAATGCCAGTGTTTATATTCTTAACGAGCAAAACCAGCTCCAGCCATTCGGAGCTGTCGGTGAACTGTGCATCAGCGGAATGGGTGTATCAAAAGGGTATCTGAACCGTCATGATCTGACAGAGCAAATGTTTATCCCAAATCCGTTCAAGCCGGGAGAAAAGCTTTACCGCACAGGGGATTTGGCACGCTGGCTGCCGGATGGGACGATTGAATACGCCGGCCGTATTGACGATCAGGTCAAAATTCGCGGGCACCGGATCGAGCTTGAAGAAATTGAAAAGCAGCTGCAGGAATACCCGGGTGTGAAAGATGCGGTTGTTGTTGTTGACCGCCATGAGTCTGGAGATGCATCAATCAACGCCTACCTCGTGAACCGGGCGCAGCTGTCAGCCGAAGACGTAAAGGCGCACCTGAAAAAACAGCTTCCTGCTTACATGGTGCCGCAAACCTTTACTTTCTTAGAGGAGCTTCCTTTAACGACAAACGGGAAGGTCAATAAACGGATGCTGCCAAAACCGGATCCCGCTCAGCTGGCGAAAGAATGGATTGGGCCCCGAAATGCGACGGAAGAAACGATTGCACACATCTGGTCCGAAATTCTCGGCAGACAGCAGATAGGCATTCATGATGATTTCTTTGCACTCGGCGGGCACTCCTTAAAAGCGATGACGGCTGCGTCCCGTATTAAAAAAGAGCTCGGTACGGACATCCCGGTGAAGCTGTTGTTCGAAGCGCCGACAATCGCAGGCATTGCCGATTATCTGCTTCACGGTGAAGAAAAAGGGATGAAAGACCTCACCCTCATGAATAAAAATCAGTCTGACACACTGTTTGCGTTCCCGCCTGTTCTCGGTTACGGGCTGATGTACCAGCCGCTGGCAAAACATCTGTCCGGCTATAGAATCTGCGCGTTCGATTTTATCGAGGAAGACAGCCGTATCGAACGCTACACAGAGCTGATCAATCAGCTGCAGCCGGAAGGCCCGGTCAAGCTGTTCGGATACTCGGCAGGATGCACGCTCGCCTTTGAAACCGCCAAACGGCTTGAAGCCGGGGGACGTAAAGTGGAGCGGCTGATCATGGTTGATTCCTATAAAAAACAAGGCGTCAGCGACTTGGAAGGCCGCACCGTAGAAAGTGATGTCGAGGCGCTGATGAAGGTAAACAGGGACAATGAAGCACTGAATAACGAAGCCGTCAAAGAAGGGCTCGCGAAAAAAACAAATGCATTTTATTCTTATTTCGTGCATGCCGTCAGCACCGGCACCGTCAATGCGGATATAGATCTATTAACATCAGAACCGGACTTTGCGATGCCGCCGTGGCTCGCTTCGTGGGAGGAAGCTACGAAAGGTGAATACCGTGTGAAGAAAGGCTGCGGGACTCACGCAGAAATGCTTCAGGGTGAATATCTCGAAAGGAATGCGGCATTTTTGCTCGAATTCCTAAGAAATGAACATCTGAAGCTGACAACTTCACGATAGAAAAGGAGGAAGCCGCCAATGGTCCAGCTCTTTAAATCGTTCGATACCACAGAAAAAACGCAGCTCATCTGTTTTCCGTTCGCAGGAGGCTATTCCGCATCATTCCGCCCGCTCCACACTTATCTCCAAGGGGAATGTGAGATGCTTGCCGCGGAACCGCCTGGACACGGGACAAATCAAATGTCCGCCGTTGAGGATTTTGAACAGCTCGTCAGCTTGTACAAGCAGGAGCTGAATCTCCGTCCTGACCGTCCGTTTGTGCTGTTCGGGCACAGTATGGGAGGCATGGTCGCTTTCAGGCTGGCGCAAAAGCTGGAGCGGGAAGGCATTTACCCTGAGGCCGTGATCATCTCAGCCATTCAGCCGCCGCATGCGGAAAGGAAAAAGGTTTCTCATCTTGATGATGAAAAATTTCTCGCCCATATTATCGAGCTTGGCGGAATGCCGCAGGAGTTAGTGGAAAATAAGGAGGTCATGTCATTTTTCCTGCCTTCTTTCAGATCCGACTACCGCGCGCTTGAAAGCTTCCGGCCGTCTGATCTTCACACCATTCAATCACCCGTCCATATTTTTAACGGGCGGAAGGATAAAAAATGTATCAAAGATGCGGACGGATGGAAAAAATGGGCCGCAAATCCCGTATTTCACGAGTTTTCCGACGGCCACATGTTCATATTAAGTGAAACTGCAAAAGTAGCGGAACGAATCTATGAGATTATTAACAGAAGCACTGCAGGCCAATTGTTATAGGTTATGACAGACAGCATTCGCTGTCTGTTTTTTGTAACAAAATCTGCCCGATCGTTTTCTCATTTATCAAAAATTTTATGTTATGATTTGATGGAATATAATTTTGAAGGGATTGTCGTACATGAATGATGCAGCAAAAGAGCTGAACAGAACATTATCTGAAGAAAACCCGCACGTGCTTCATATGCTTTCTGATTTGGGCAAAGATTTGTTTTATCCGAAAGGGGTGCTGACACAATCCGCAGAAGCGAAAGCCAAGGCCGGAAAGTATAATGCCACGATCGGAATCGCCACCTCACAAGGGGAGTCCATGCACTTTTCCCATATTCAAGAGACATTGTCCGCCTATAACCCCGATGATATCTACGATTATGCTCCTCCGCAGGGAAAAGAGCCGCTCAGACAGGAATGGCTGAAAAAAATGCGTCTCGAAAATCCTTCATTAGCCGGCAAAGACATCAGCACGCCGATCGTGACAAACGCTTTGACACACGGGCTGAGTATTGCCGCCGACTTGTTCGTCAATGAAGGGGATACGCTCCTTCTGCCTGATAAATATTGGGGAAATTACAACTTCATTTTCGGTGTCCGGCGCAAGGCATCTATTGAGACGTACCCGCTTTTTCAGCACGACGGGCGTTTTAATGCGGCAGGGCTGTCCGAGCTGCTGAAAAAGCAGGAAGAAAAGGCGATTGTCGTGCTGAATTTCCCGAATAATCCGACAGGCTATACGCCGGGAGAAGAGGAAGCGTTAGAAATCGTGAGCGTGATCTTGGAGGCGGCGGAGGCCGGCAAAGAGATTGTCGTGCTCGTAGACGATGCGTATTACAATCTGTTTTACGATGAAACGGCCATTCAGGAATCCATCTTCAGCAAACTCGCCCAAGTGCACGACCGGGTGCTTTGCGTGAAAATAGACGGCGCGACGAAGGAAAATTACGCGTGGGGCTTCCGCGTCGGTTTTATTACGTACAGCACAAAAAGCGAAAAAGCGCTGCGCGTGCTCGAGGAAAAAACAAAAGGAATCATCAGGGGGACGATTTCAAGCGCCCCGCACCCTTCCCAAACATTTATGCTGCGGGCGATGCAGTCACCGGAATACGAGAAAGAAAAATCGCTGAAATATAACATTATGAAAAAACGGGCTGACAAAGTAAAAGCCGTTCTTGCAGAAAACAAGCACTATGAAGACGTATGGACGCCTTATCCGTTTAACTCGGGCTATTTCATGTGTGTCCGGCTGAAAGATATAAACGCCGGTGAATTGAGAGTCTCATTGCTTGAAAAAAGAGGAATCGGGACGATATCCATCAATGAGACGGATTTGCGAATCGCATTTTCATGCGTCGAAGAAGAACACATCGCGGATCTGTTCGAAGAAATTTATCAAGAAGCAAAGCAGCTGCAGAAACAGGCGGAAATATCAGGCTGACAAAAAAGGAGGGGGACACCCTCCTTTTTCTATGCTTACAGCAGCTCTTCATATGTTTTCATCTCAATTCCGTCACAAAAATCGGGATGAGCGGCACAAACGGCCAGCTTATATTCCTCGTCCGCATCATATGTGCGGATGAAACAAGGTTCATGTCCCTCCGGGAGCTCAATGGACACATGGCCGTCGTCTTTGAGGCGGACGCTGAATGAATCAAGCGGCAGGGAAAGCCCTTTTCCGGCCTGTTTGATAAAGCTTTCTTTCATCGACCACAGGTGATAAAAATAATCAGTCTGCCGGTCAGGGTGTTTTGCTTGCAGGTCACTGTATTCCGTCGGCGAAAAAAACCGTTTGGCGATATCGATCGTGCCGGGCTTCATTTTTTCAATATCAATGCCGATCGGTTTTGAATCAACGGCACACACGACCCAGCGCCCGGAGTGGGAAATGTTAAAGTGCATGTCCGGAAGCGCGGGGATGTACGGTTTTCCGTATTCCTGGACGCTGAATGAAATCGCGGCCGGATCAAGTCCGTAAGCCTTCCCTGCGGCGGTGCGGATCAGCATATCGCCGATCAAGGTGCGGTGAGCATCCTCCTTATGGTAAAAGCGCCGGCATTTTTCCCGCTTATTGGCGGACACGGCTGCCATCATCCGATCTTCTTCTTCTGGAGAAAGCGGCCGGTCCATATATACTCCGTAAATCTTCATGTCCAGATCCTCCGTCTGCAAATATTGTCAAAACCATCCTATCATATCAGACGCAAGCTGTCCGAAAATAAAAAAACAAAACCATTTCGGCTTTGTTTTTAATGAATGGACGTTGCCCGCCCGGAGATCGCATATGTTAACAGTTTAGAGGACTGCGGCAAAGAAAAGCGCAGAATCAGCCCGGTTAAAACTGCCGTAATAATCGTTCCGGCTCCGATCGGTCCGCCCATCGTCCAGGCTGCGGCCAGAACCGTCAGCTCAATGCCGTTCCGCACCCATTGCACGTTCCAGCCCGTTTTTTCAGATATCAGCATCATCAGAGAGTCACGGGGGCCCGCACCGAGCCCGGCTGATACGTAAACCCCGACGCCGCAGCCGATCAGCAGCAATCCGAAAGAAAAAAACACGGCTGCTAAGGAAAAAGCGTGCGCCTCAGGAAGCAGAAACGAAAAGAAATCAATAAACATTCCCATCAGCACCATATTCAAGATGGCGCCGATTTTCGGGAGCGTCCTCGTGAACAGGCAGGTTAAAACGACGATCACCGCCCCGACCAAGATGGACCATTGGCCGACGGAAAGCCCGAAATGCTGAAAAAGCCCATAATGAAAGGCATCCCAAGGGCTGATGCCGAGAGCTTTTCCTTTAATGGTTAAAGATACCCCGAAAGACAAAATCAACAGACCGGCAAAATAAAACGTCCAGCGCATCACGAATTCCCGCTTCAAAGAGGTCCCTTCTTTCATAAAATTTCATTAATTGTCATTGTAGCATAAACGCCGAAAAAAAGAAGAAGCGAAATCAGTGTTTCGCTTCTTCTCCGGCTCCTACAAAGGATTCAGTATACGATTTAAGAACCGCTGCGTACGTTCTTCTTTCGGCGCGGAAAAAATTTGGGCCGGCGGTCCTTGTTCCACAATGACGCCGCCGTCAATGAAGATGACTTCATCGGCCACTTCCTGCGCGAATTTGATTTCGTGCGTGACGACAACCATCGTCCACCCTTCGTTCGCCAAATCCTTAATGACTTTAAGCACCTCGCCGACCAGCTCCGGATCAAGCGCTGACGTCGGTTCGTCAAACAGCATCAGCTCGGGCTGAATCGCAAGCGCGCGGGCGATGCCGACACGCTGCTGCTGACCGCCGGAAAGCTGGAACGGGTATAAGTTCATTTTGTCTTTCAGCCCGACTTTTTCAAGAAGCTCCATCGCTTCTTTTCTGACTTGCTCCTTGTCACGCTTTTGCACTTGAATGGGTCCTTCCATGACGTTTTCAAGCGCCGTGCGGTGAGGAAACAGATGATACGCCTGAAAGACCATGCCTGATTTGCGGCGGAGGCGGAGGATATCAGCCTGCTTCACTTTTTTAGAGAAATCTATAGAAAAATCGGAGAATGCCAGTTCGCCGCGGTTGGGGATTTCAAGCGCGTTCAGACAGCGCAGAAGCGTCGTTTTTCCTGAACCGGACGGTCCCAAAATGGCGATGACTTTCCCTTTTTCTATCTCCATATCTATCGTTTTTAAAATTTCATTCTGGCCGAATGATTTATTCAATCCTTTGACGGAAAGCATATCGAAACCTCCTTATTTGGCCACATAACGGTCGAGACGCCGTTCGATCACATGCTGTACGATTGACAGCAAGAAGCAGATGATCCAATAAATAAAGGCGGCTTCAATATAGATGACCAAGATTTGATCAAGGTTTTGCGCGCCGATCTCCTGCGCTTTTCTGAACAGCTCTGCGACGAGAATCTGTGACGCGAGAGACGTATCCTTGATCAGGCTGATAAATGTATTTGATAATGGCGGAATGGACACGCGAAACGCCTGCGGCAGGATCACGCGGAACAATGTCTTGCGATAGGTCATGCCGATCGTATAACCGGCTTCCCATTGCCCTTTCGGCACGGATGAAATAGATGCCCGGATGATTTCAGAAGCATAGGCGCCCACATTTAATGAAAACGCGATGACTGCGCTTGGGAAAGGGTCCAGCGTAATATTAAAGGTCGGGAACAGATAAAAAATGATGAACAATTGAACAAGAAGAGGAGTGCCGCGCACTGCTGATACGTATACGCTGAACACCCATCTCAATGGTTTCATATTTGACATTCTGGCGAGCGCCGTAATCAGCGCGATGATCATTCCGAAAATAAAGGAAAGAATAGTAAGGGGAATCGAGTAATAGATTCCCCCGGAAAGAATCGGCCAGAATGACTGCTGCACCAGGTCCCAAGGAATGGCTGCCGCAATCACCGGCTCGGGCATGTTACTTAGAAACATCTTCGCCGAACCATTTTTTAGCTATTTTAGAAAGAGTCCCGTCCTCTTTCATGTCTTTTAACGCTTTGTTGACGTGAGTCACAAGTTCGCCGCTTCCTTTTCGGAATGCGAAATATGTCTGCTGCGGCTGGCCTGCTTCAAACGCGATTTTAACGTTTTTATTGCCGGACGTTTTTAAGTAGTTCAGTACGGCAAGCTTATCGTTGTAAGTCAGATCAGCGCGGCCCTGCTGAATGAGCTGAAGGGATTGCGCCATGCCTTCAACGCCCTCAACTTTCGCGCCGGCATCTTTCGCTAATTTATTGTAATTGCTTGTTAATGACTGAGCCGCTGTTTTTCCTTTGACATCAGCTTCTTTCGCAATCGTGCTGTCTTTTTTCGTCACGACGACTGCATTTGACGTTGTGTATTTATCAGAAAAATCATATTGGTTCTCACGGCCTGTTTTGCCGACTTGGTTGGCGACGACGTCAAACCGTTTCGAGTTTAAACCGGCAAACATGCTGTCCCATTGCGTTTCTTTGAAGTCAGCTTTCAGACCGAGACGTTTCGCGACTTCTTGAATCACTTCCACATCATATCCGGTCAGTTTATCAGTCTTTTTATCATGGAAGGTAAACGGTTCGTACGTTCCTTCTGTACCGACGGTCAGTACGCCTTTTTTCTTGACAGAAGCCCAAAGATCGCTGTCTTTTGACTTAGATCCGCTGCCCTGTGAGTTTCCGCAGGCTGCAAGCACCGCGATGCTGACCATCATGAATAAAGCGAACAATGCTTTTTTCATCTTCTTTATTCCCCACTTTTCTGAGTAGTTTTATTGAGAAAAAATAGCTCCCAATTGTAAAGGATAACTTTTTTTTAGTATGAGTCAAGTAATTGGTTTTCATGAGTATGAAATCTTCGTGTTTCACGATCAAAATAATTCCAAAAACTGTCTGACAGGCTTCGGGAGATAGCTGTCTTTTCTCCAGATGACGGCCGGCGTCATGACAAACGGGTTGTCCTCGATGATAACCGTTTTGACATGCGAGCGCATATGGACGGGAATCATCGTCAAAGGCAGAATGGTGGCGCCGAACCCTGATGATACGAGGCTCAAGAGCGTCGCGGAATCATGGCATTCACAGACAACCCGAAGGTCGAGACCGTACTGTTCACAAACATGGAGGACTTGATCATATACCCCCCTTCCATTGACGGTGCGCAAAAGGATCAGAGGCAAAGAGGCGATATCATTCAGCTTAATCGTTTCTCCGCACAGACGTTTCGTATGCTCGGACAGCACCAAGACGCACGGAATGTCTTCAAGTTCCTTCGATTCAATGCCGTCGTTTTTAATCAAGGTGGTGGTGACGGCGGCGTCAATCTGTCTGGATTCCAATAGCTCCAGCAGTGAGACGGGTTCATCTTCCCAAATGTTAAAGGTAAGATGCGGATACCGTTCTTTCATCTGTGACACTTTTTCAAGCATGAGCGCGGCGCAGTAAATGGTAGACCCTACGGCAAGCGTGCCGGCCACTTCCTCCTTCAGCTCTTGTACCTCGATAATGGCATCCTCAAACTTATGAAGAATCTCTTTCGCTCTTTTCAAAAAGACATTTCCTTCATATGTAAGGGTCATTTGTTTCTTTTTATTGCGGTCAAACAGGATGACGCCCAATTCATCTTCCAGCTGTTTCAGCTGTCTGCTTAACGGCGGCTGCGCCATATGAAGCTTTTTGGCGGCCGTCGTGATTTTCTGCTCTTGGGCGATGGTGACGAAATAACGCAATTGCCTGATATCCATGAGAACGCGCTCCCTTCTATTATACCTTTAAGGTATGATACATAGATTTAACGAATATTTTTCATATGGATATATCAGGAGTATGATGGTTTTGACACCATATTTCAAGCGTAAAGGAGGGTCAATATGAAGCTCGTCATCGGAATGACCGGGGCTACGGGGGCCATATTCGGGATCAGGCTTTTAGAATATTTAAAAGCCGCGGAGATCGAAACCCATCTTGTCGTGTCACCTTGGGCAAATGTCACCATTACACATGAAACAGATTATACGTTAAAAGATGTCGAGAAACTGGCGTCCTATACGTATTCTCACAAAGACCAGGCGGCAGCGATTTCAAGCGGCTCGTTTGAAACGGACGGGATGATCATCGCTCCGTGCAGCATGAAATCACTTGCAAGCATCCGCACCGGAATGGCTGATAATCTGCTGACAAGAGCGGCAGACGTCATCCTGAAAGAGCGGAAAAAACTTGTGCTGCTGACAAGAGAAACGCCGCTCAGCCAAATTCATTTAGAAAACATGCTAGCGCTTACAAAAATGGGTTCCGTCATTCTTCCGCCGATGCCGGCCTTTTACAACAAGCCGGCTGACATGGATGAATTGATCGACCACATCGTATTCCGGACGCTCGACCAGTTCGGGATCCGTCTGCCGGAAGCGAAACGGTGGTACGGAATTGAAAAACAAAAAGGAGGAATCTGATAATGGCCTATCAGGATTTTAGGGAATTTCTCGCCGCTCTTGAAAAAGAAGGGCAGCTCTTAACAGTCAACGAAGAGGTAAAACCGGAGCCGGATCTGGGCGCCGCCGCGCGTGCAGCCAGCAACCTCGGGGATAAAACCCCCGCGCTTTTGTTTAACAATATTTACGGACATCACCATGCGCAGGTCGCCCTGAATGTCATCGGATCATGGCCGAATCACGCGATGATGCTGGGCATGCCGAAAGATACGCCTGTAAAAGAACAATTCTTTGAGTTCGCCAAACGGTACGATTCATTCCCGGTAGCGGTCAAACGTGAAGAAACCGCGCCGTTTCATGAAAATGAAATTACTGAGGACATCAACCTTTTTGACATCCTTCCGCTATTCAGAATCAACCAGGGGGACGGCGGCTATTACTTGGATAAAGCGTGCGTCATTTCCCGCGATCTTGAAGATCCGGACAATTTCGGCAAGCAGAATGTCGGCATTTACAGAATGCAGGTGAAGGGAAAAGACCGCCTCGGCATTCAGCCCGTGCCTCAGCATGATATTGCGATTCATCTTCGCCAGGCTGAAGAACGCGGCGTCAATCTTCCCGTTACGATTGCGCTCGGCTGTGAGCCGGTGATTACGACAGCTGCATCAACTCCGCTGCTATACGACCAATCCGAGTATGAAATGGCCGGCGCGATTCAAGGGGAGCCCTACAGAATCGTCAAATCTAAGCTGTCTGATTTAGACATCCCTTGGGGCGCTGAAGTCGTTCTGGAAGGAGAGATCCTCGCGGGAGAACGGGAATACGAAGGCCCTTTCGGTGAGTTCACGGGCCATTATTCAGGCGGCCGCAGCATGCCGGTCATCAAAATCAAACGGGTATATCATAGAAACAATCCGATCTTTGAACATTTATACTTAGGCATGCCATGGACGGAGTGCGATTATATGATCGGCATTAATACGTGCGTGCCGCTTTACCAGCAGCTGAAGGAAGCCTATCCGAACGAAATCGTCGCCGTCAACGCGATGTATACGCACGGTTTGATCGCCATCATTTCAACGAAAACGCGCTACGGCGGCTTTGCCAAGGCGGTCGGCATGCGTGCCCTGACGACGCCGCACGGACTCGGATACTGCAAAATGGTCATTGTCGTGGATGAGGATGTCGATCCGTTTAACCTCCCGCAAGTCATGTGGGCGCTCTCAACGAAAATGCATCCGAAACACGACGCAGTCATCATTCCTGACCTGTCCGTCCTTCCGCTTGACCCGGGATCTGATCCGGCTGGGATGACACACAAAATGATTCTTGACGCCACGACGCCTGTCGCGCCGGAAACAAGAGGCCATTATTCGCAGCCGCTTGATTCTCCGCTGACAACGAAAGAGTGGGAACAAAAACTGATGGACTTAATGAATCAATAAGAAAGGATGAGTTTGCTATGAAAACATGCCCGCGCTGTGAATCGAAAAAAGGAGAAACCGTCAGCCAATCGCCGGTCAAAGGCGCTTGGGAAATATACCAATGCCAAACCTGCTTTTTCACATGGAGATCCTGTGAACCGGAAAGCATCACGAATCCGGCGGCATTCAACCCGGCATTTAAAATTGATCCGAAAGAAACGGAGACGGCCATACATGTTCCCGCTGTCCCGGAAAGAAAAGCGTAATGCTGACGGAGCACTTGCCGGAGGCGCTTTACACGCTTTTAGACGGAACGGAGCTTGAAAAAAAACAGCACGACGCATTTGTGCTGCAATCCGTGACAAAAGAAGGCCGTCCGCACGCGGCCATGATCAGCGCCGGTGAAATACTGGCTGTAAGCAGCACAAATCTCCGGCTCGCCTTATGGAAAAACACGACGGCCGTAAACAGCCTGCTGCATTCGGGACAAGCTCTTTTCATCGCCTGGCACGGAGGAGCCGCATATTACGTGACATTGGAATGTGAGGCGCTTCCGCCGCTGAAAGAGGCGAAATACGAAAGGGAGCGGTTCAGCTGCCGCGTGATCACCGTCAAGGAAGATCGGGCGAAATACGCAGATCTGACATCCGGACCGGTCATCCGGCTTCACGAGCCGGATGGTGTCCTGAAGAGGTGGAGCGAAACGCTTGAGGAATTAAAACGATAGACGCACAAAAAAAGCCTGCGGACGGTTCCGCAGGCTTTTCTCTTATTGTACGCCTTTCATCGCCCGTTTAATAACGGGAGAAAGAAGTACTAAAATAATACCGAGAATGATCGAAATAAGACCGATTGAGCCGAAGTAGGCCGCTTCAGAAACCTTATCAAACAAACCGACTACTTTTGCGTTCAAGGCTTGACCGCAGGCGTTTGTTAAGAACCACATGCTCATGGTCTGCGCTGAGAAGGCGGCAGGCGCGAGCTTCGTTGTGACGGATAAACCGACCGGTGAAAGGCAAAGCTCACCAAGCACAACCAAAAGGAAGCTGAGCACAAGCCAAAGCGGGCTCACAAGCTCGCCGCTTCCGCCCATAACAGGAAGCACCATGACTAAAAATGACAATCCGGCAAGAATAATGCCGATCGCGAATTTAATCGGTGTTGAAGGCTGGCGTTTGCCGAGCTTCAGCCAGATCCAAGCGAACACCGGTGCGAAAATGACGATGAATAATGGGTTCAGAGACTGGAACCATGATGACTCAAGATGTATGCCCGCAAAAGAAAGTCTCGTGCGCTGATCGGCATATAAAGCAAGAATCGTTGCGCCCTGCTCCTGAATCGCCCAGAACATAACCGCCGCAATAAACAGCGGAATATAAGCCGCAAGCCGTGATTTTTCCGTTTTTGTCGCTTTTTTGCTCATGAACATCACAATAAAGTAAATAATCGGAATGGCAATGCCGAGGATACTGACGATGTCAATCACACGCTGGATCGTCAGCCAGCCGGTTTGAATCAGAACAATGATAATGGCTGCTGCGATGATTATTCCGATTCCCGTTCCGATCACTGATGATTTAGAAATCGGATTCGGTACATTGGAGCCTGCTTTGCCGAGGTATTTCTTTCTCGTAAGAGCGAAAACAATCAGTCCGAGGAACATACCGGCCGCGGCGCATCCGAAGCCTAAGTGGTAGTTGTACTTCTGTCCGAGTGTTCCGACAATTAGCGGCGCAAGCAATCCGCCGAGGTTGATCCCCATGTAAAAGATACTGAAACCTGAGTCGCGGCGCTCGTCTTCCTTCGTATATAAAGCTCCGACAACGCTGGATACGTTTGGTTTAAGCAGGCCGGTTCCGATAATGATCAGAGTCATGCTGGTAAAAAACGCCGCCGTGCTGCCAGGGAAGGCAAGAGCGATGTGCCCGAACATAATTAAAATTCCGCCGTAAAAAACGGTGTTTGCCGTACCGAATACCCGGTCGGCCAGCCACCCGCCGATGACGCTCGACATGTATACGAGAGACCCGTATATGGACATGATGGCAACTGCGGTGGTTTTATCAAATCCGAGACCGCCATGAGCGACTTCCGTGTATAAATAGTAAAGCAGTATAGCTCTCATACCATAGTAGGAGAAACGCTCCCAAAATTCAGTAAAAAACAGTGTGAACAGGCCGCGGGGATGACCGAAAAAGCCTCGTTGCGGCACAGTTTCTGTTATAGATTCCTTTTCAATAGATGCCACCTGAGCCAACCCTTTCTTAAAAAAGTGTATTACAAAAATCATATTCTTATATAATACTTGTGTCAATATAATTTATACTGAATTCAAAAAATTCCAGAATGAAAAGATATTAAAACGTTGAATATAGATGGATTTTCCTAATTCCAATGGCTTATTTTGTCATATAATCTGACTAAACTATCTATATAAACTTTTTTAATAAAATTTAAAGTATGTACAGGCGGAGCGGATTATGACGGAATAAGATGAAATAAGAGAGGAAGGAGGAGATTATGACTTGCCGAATCGTATTTTAGATATAACGGATTGCGGTGTGGCAGCAGACGGGACTGCCGATGTGACGGCCGCCATCAATCAATGCTTGGCCAAGGCTGTCAGCGAGGGCAGTCATACTGTGTTTTTTCCGCCCGGAACATATAAAATCAACGGCACGCTCGGCGGTGACAAAAGCCAGCCGTTTAGGAACGCGGGAATTAATGTGCCGAGCCATCTCTCCATCATCATGGATCCGGAATGCACGATTAAAGTGGCGCCGAACAGCTCCTGGGGTTATTCGGCTTTCTATATAGGCAGGCGGGAAAATGTCACCATCACCGGCGGCCGCATCATCGGGGAACGGGATGAACACACGTATACCAATGTTCCTTTGCGGTCGACTCATGAATGGGGGTTTGGCATCTGTATTGAAGGCAGCAGCAATGTGCTGATCGAAAATGTGAAAATATCGGATTTTACGGGAGACGGCATTATTGTCAGCCCGCTCGGTTTAAAAACAAACAGTGATTACGAAACATCAGAACATGTGACCATCCGCCGCTGTGAGATCAGGGAGTCAAGACGGAACAACATTTCAATCACCGGCTGCAATACCATTACGGTGGAAGAATGCGTGATTGAAGACGCCGGGCAAGGGAACGGAACGGCTCCGAAATTCGGAATCGACATTGAATCGTACGGAGAAGGCGATGTTGATTATGAAGAGGCTCTTCATATTACGATCCGCAACAACTTCTTTTCCGGTAATGCCGCAAGCTCAGTCACCAACTTTAACGGATATCATGTGTTAATTGAAGGAAATCATTCCGACAACACAATCAGCTACGGATACGGCGCACATACCGTCATTTCCGGGAATGTTCTCTTTTGGTCAAACGGCGGCTCAAGGACCGGAATCGCCGGACAAGGTGTATCCCAAGGACAGGACAGCTGCAATGCCGTCATTTCCAACAATCTGATTACCGGTTTTTCCACGGGAATAGATGTAAGAGGAAAAAGCGTCCTCGTCACTCACAACAAAATCAATCAGTTTGAAAATGCGGGTATTTCCGTCTATCAGGCGGAAGATGTGACCGTTGACGGCAATGTCATTGAAAACGGACGTTCCGAAACGAGACGAAGCACGGGGATGCGGGCGACGCTCTCGGACAACGCCGTCTTTATGAATAACACTCTGAATCAGGTAACAGACGGAATCAGCATGTCAGCCGGCAATATCACTATAAAACAGAATGTGCTGAAATCATTCAGCCGGGGCATATGGGTCACAGGCGGAAATGCCGTCATTGAAGGAAATACGCTCATCCCGAATGCGTTTCAGGGCGCCGCGGAGTCCTATGCCGTATCTGTTACAAATGACGCCAGGGCTGTCATCAAGGGAAATCTCTTCAAAAGCTACAAAAACTACCCCATTTTCAGTTCAACATCCTCAGGGACCTCTGTCATCGGCAACCGCTTTGAATCATCACCGCTTATCGTTACCGTGTATCTGAACTCAGGCACGCATGAAGTCATAGACAATACGATCACGATCAACCGAACGGCGGGCAGCCCGATCGGCATCTATTTGAACGGTGCCTCCAATTCCCTCATTTCGGGCAATACCATCAACAACCTTTCCGCCGCTTCTGCTTCCGCCATCCAAACGAGTTCCTCGGCAAGCACCAAAATCATCGGCAATCGCATTATTAAAGGCGTCATTGTGAAACACACGACAGATACGGAGATCGGAAATATTGTCATCTGAAAACAATCCCCGCCGGAAAAATAAAAAGAACACATGAACTCCGACAAAGGGAGGGATGTGTTCTTTTTTGACACCATACAGCCGTGCGCCTGTCAGGCATCTTTTTTACCTGATTTATATAAAGCCAGCATTTCTTTCATTAAAAAGAGGGCGAAGAAAAACAGCATCAGCCACTCTGAGAAGGTCATCAATTTAAAAGCGGACAGGTTGTTTCGAACCGCTCCATAGAGACTGAAACCTTGCAGCATATCCGTTCCTATCGAAATCATCAGACAGACAGCCAGCAAAAAAATTGAAACTCCTAATATTTTCATGCACATCACTCTCCCTTTTTATCCTTTTCGATTACGCAAAACTTATACAGACTATCCGCCGTGCATAATCTTTTTGCCGTACAGGAAGAATATGAAAAAAACAAGGAAAGGTTTTTTGCGATATGCCGCCATTTTTTAAGCAGAAGAAACGAAAAAAAGACGATCAAAAGAACGGTGACAATGAAGATAGAAAAGAAGCGGAAACCAAATCAGATAAAGAGCGGGAAGAGCCGATCTCCGCAAGCTTAAAGGAAAATATGAAGAAGCTGTCTGAGAGATTCGGCAACAGTGCCGATGTCGTCATCCGCCGGCTGAAAATCGGAAAAGAAGAGCTTCCGGCTGCGATCGTGTATATCGCCGGTTTGGTAGACGAGCAGCTTGTCAGCCAATCCCTGCTGGAGGATTTAATTGACATCCCGTCCGTTCAGCCGGAACAGGCGGTCTGCCTGATATATGAAAAA
The DNA here is from genome assembly GCF_059831465.1 of Bacillus sp. 5RYD7K. Taxonomy (NCBI): domain Bacteria; kingdom Bacillati; phylum Bacillota; class Bacilli; order Caryophanales; family Bacillaceae; genus Bacillus; species Bacillus sp. 5RYD7K. The sequence goes on along the minus strand of NZ_CP191200.1, from coordinate 482,623 downwards.
ACGCTTGCGATCGGCGGAGTAAAAGAAGAAGAGAAATGGAAAAGCCTTTATGCCGGGCTGGTGGCGGGCAGCACGCTCATTTTTGTCGACGGAGCTGACAAGGCGCTGATCGCCAGCACGGAAGGGGGAAAGCAACGGTCCATTGAAGAACCGAGCACTCAGGTGTCCTTCCGCGGACCGCGGCAGGGATTCACTGAATCTCTGCAAACCAATATTTCCATGATCCGCAGGTATGTAAAAAATCCTGATGTATGGGTGGAAAAAATGGAGATCGGGCACGAAACGAATACGGACGTCGCGCTGATGTATATTAACGGAATCTGCGAAAAAAAGCTGATTAAGGAAGTCCGCAGCCGGCTCAAGCACATTGACATCGACAGCATTCTGGAATCCGGCTACATTGAACAGCTTATTGAAGACGCGCCGTTTTCCGTATTTCCCACTGTGTATCATACGGAACGGCCGGACGTTGTGGCGGGCAATCTGCTGGAGGGAAGATTTGCGATTATTGTGGACGGAACGCCGTTTGTTCTTATCGCGCCGGCCTTATTCATTCAATTTTTTCAATCGGTTGAGGATTATTATTCCCGATTTGATATCGCTACGAGCATCCGGCTGCTTCGGGTTTTGATTTTCTTCATTTCACTGGTGGCGCCGGGGATTTACGTGGCGGCGACGACCTTTCATCAAGAAATGATTCCGACGCAGCTGCTGATTGTCATCGCGGCCCAGCGGGAGACCGTGCCGTTTCCGGCCGTAATTGAAGCGCTGACGATGGAAGTGGCCTTCGAGATTCTCAGGGAAGCGGGTGTCCGTCTTCCGAGAGTGGTCGGCTCCGCCGTTTCCATAGTCGGAGCGCTTGTCATCGGCCAGGCCGCCGTACAGGCCGGCATCGTCTCCCCGGCCATGGTGATCGTCGTCGCGCTGACGGCGATTGCCAGTTTTGCGACTCCGGCTTTTGACATGGCGATATCTGCGCGCCTGATCCGGTTTGTCTTTATTCTGACCGCGGCCGTCATGGGATTTTACGGGCTGATTCTGGGCATTATCATGATGTTTGTCCATCTGTGCGGACTGCGTTCGTTCGGTTTTCCGTATATGTCCCCGCTCGCTCCTTTGACCCCGGGTGGGCTGAAGGATTCCATTTTCCGCGCTCCGTTATGGGCGGATGAAAAAAGGCCGGGGCTGCTCGTGCAGAAAAACAACAGGCGCCAAGGAGAACATCAAAGACCGAAACCGGAGACATCCAGAGGAATGGTTAATAAAGATGTAGAAGAGGGCGGCGGCAATGAAAAGACGTAAATGGATACTCCTCCTTTGTACGATGGTTTCTCTTATGTTTGTATCAGGATGCTGGGATAAAAGGGAGCTGACCGATTTGGCCGTAATCTCCGCCATCGGTATTGACCGTACCGAATCGGGAAAATACGTCCTTCACTTTCAGATTATCAACCCGGGAAACGTAGCCGGCGGCCTGCAGGGCGGCGGAGCGGGAGACCGGCCGCCGGTTTCCGTCTATTCCGTGTCCGGAGACAATATGACGGAAGCTTTGAGAAAAGCCTCGATGAAGGTGTCCAGAAGGCTCTATTTTGCGCATACGAATCTTGTGGTGTTCAGTGAAAAGCTCGCGAAAGAGGAAGGACTCAATTTTATTCTGGACAATCTTGACCGTGATACCGAATTCAGAACAACCGCAACCGCGGTTATTGCGCATAATTGCAAGGCTGAAGACATTATTAAAGTACTGACGCCGATTGATAAAATCCCTTCCAATAAAGTGAACAAGACGCTCAGCTTCACACAGGAACAATACGGCAGAGTCGTGAAAACAAGCCTTCAGGACGTTCTGATTGATCTCGCTTCTCCGACCGGGTCGCCGTTTATTCCGGGTTATGAAATGCACGGAGACGATAAAGCCGGCCCTACGATGGAAAATACGCAGACGACTGAACCGAAAGCGGTGCTGTCAGCGGACGGACTGGCGGTGTTCAAAAAGGATGGGAGACTGGACTACTGGATTGAGGATGACGACAGTGTCGGCGCGGTATGGCTGCTGAACAAAATCAAGCATACGTTTATCAATGCGGATTGGAAGAACGTGAAGCATGCCATCAGTCTGCAGGTCACCCGCCAGAATACAAAGGTGACGGCCACTTTTCCGAACGGAAAACCGCATATTCACGTTCATGCTGAGGTCGAAGGGCTTGTGGATGCTGTCAGATACCCATTCCATCTGTCCGATCCGAAAGTGATCATGGTCATGCAAAAGGCGCTCAGCACGCAGCTTGATAGAGATATCACCAAATCAATTGAAGGTATTAAAGCCCATAAGAATGATTTCGTCGGGTTCGGAGACCTGATCTATCGAAAGCATCCGGACAAATGGAAAAAGCTCGAAGGGAAGTGGGATGAAGAAATTTTCCCCAACATCCCCGTGGACGTAAAAACGGAAGTCATTATCAGAAGAACGGGCTTGCGGAATAACCCTCTCTCAGACAAGCTTGAGCACGATTGATTTGAGGAGAAAGGAGCGAAGCGTATGGAAAATGCGAAAATCGGCACACGCCAGCTGTTTGTTATGATCATTTTGTTTGAATTGGGCAGTTCGTTATTGATCCCGCCGGGCACGATGGCCGGGCGGGATGCATGGCTGTCCGTGCTTCTCGGGTGCGTTACCGGTCTCGGACTTTTCTACGTATATCAGGCGCTGTATCAATATTTTCCTGAGTCCTCTCCGAGAGATTACATGACCGAACTGATCGGCAGGCATCTGAGCTGGGCGGTCTCTCTTCTTTATATTCTCTATTTTGCTTATATCGCCGCCCGCATATTGAGGGATTTTGGCGAAATGCTTGTCACCTTCGCATATCAGGACACGCCCCTTCTAATTGTGAATGGCATGCTGATGCTCGCCGCGATATTTGCGGTCAGAAAGGGAATTGAAGTCATAGCGAGAGCCGGCGAGCTGCTGTTTGGCATTATGTATTTCCTGACGGCCATCGGGCTGATCCTCATTATCAGCTCCGGCACGATAAACCTGAGATTTCTCCAGCCTGTTTTGGCGGACGGGATGGGGACGGTCATTTATTCCGTATTTAAACAGACCATGTTCATCCCGTTCGGTGAATTAATCGTGTTTGTCATGATATTCCCCTACTTAAGAGATCGGAAAAAGGTGAAGAAAACAGGATTTCTGGCGATTATCATCAGCGGCCTGTTTTTGGCGATGTCAGTGGCGATTAATATTTGTGTGCTTGATGTCAACTTAATGCTCCGCTCTCAATTCCCGCTGCTGAGCACCATACAGACGATTAAAGTGGAAGAGTTTTTAGACCGGCTGGATGTCTTTTTCATGCTCGTGCTCGTCATCGGCGGTTTTTTCAAAGTCAGCCTCTTTACATATGCGGTAGTCGTGGGCGTGTCCACGCTGTTTAAAGAAAAAAATCCGTCCCAGCTGGCCTTCCCGGTCGGATTGGGGGTGCTGATTCTCTCCATCAGCATCGCAAGCAATTTTTCGGAACATATGAATGAAGGCTTAAACATTGTGCCGATCTATATTCATCTTCCGTTTCAAGTGCTGTTCCCCGTCTTGCTGCTTATCATTGCCGTCATCAAGAAAAAAGTCAAAGGGAGCGTCTATACAGTTTCGAAGAAATAACCCGGCCGGTGCGCCGGGTTATTTTTAAAATCATGATTTTTTTCTTAATGCATTGACAAACTTGCCCGACAATTGTACATTTTGATTTATTCTTATAAATTTAATAGGAAATATAGGTTTAGTGGTGTTAATATGTTCCGCACCGTATTTCATTATAGAAGGAGATCCGTCATGACAAAGAAAAAAGAAATCAAACTCGGTGTGTTTCTCGCAGGCACCGGCCATCATGTCGCCTCTTGGAGACATCCTGAGGCGCCGGCGGACGCGAGCATGAATTTGGATTATTTCAAAGAACTGGCGAAAACAGCGGAGCGGGGGAAATTGGACATGCTGTTTTTGGCGGACAGTTTATCAATAGACAGCAAATCGCATCCGAATGTGCTGACGCGCTTTGAGCCGTTTACCCTGCTGTCGGCGCTCGCTCAGGTCACATCCCGCATCGGTCTGACGGCGACCGCGTCTACCACATACAGCGAACCGTTCCATATCGCGAGACAATTTGCATCGCTGGATCATCTTTCCAACGGCCGCGCGGGCTGGAATGTCGTCACATCCTCAATTGAATCGACCGCGCTTAATTTCAGCGGCGAAACGCATCTTGAGCATCATCTCAGATATCAGCGCGCGGAAGAATTCGTGGAAGTCGTCAAAGGATTATGGGATTCGTGGGAGGAAGACGCCTTTATCCGCGACAAAGAGTCAGGGACATTTTTCGAAAAAGACAAAATGCATGAATTGAATCATAAAGGAACCTATTTTTCCGTGAGAGGGCCGTTAAATGTCGCCCGCACACCGCAAGGCCGCCCGGTCATTATTCAGGCTGGCTCATCAGGTGACGGAAAGGCGCTGGCAGCTAAAACGGCGGAGGTCATTTTCACCGCGCAAAATCATCTGGAATCCGCGCAGGAATTCTATCAATCTATTAAAGAACAAGCGGCTTCTTACGGCCGTGATCCTGAAAAAATCGCGATCATGCCGGGGATTTTTCCCGTTATCGCCGATACCGAAGAAGAAGCGCGGGCCAAATATGAAGAGCTTCAAGACCTCATCATCCCGTCTGTCGGCCTGAACATTCTGCAAAACTATCTGGGCGGCGTCGATCTTTCCGCCTATCCGCTTGACGGCCCGCTGCCTGAATTGGATGCGGAAGCGTCAAATGCCGTTAAAAGCCGGTTCAAGCTCGTTCAGGAGATGGCCAAACGCGATAACATGACCATCCGCGAGCTGTACAAATATGTGGCGGGCTCAAGAGGCCATCATATCTTTGTCGGAACGCCTGAACAGCTTGCCGATAAGATGGAGGAATGGGTCGGAAAACAAGCTTGTGACGGCTTCAACATCATGCCGCCGCTGTTGCCTGAAGGTCTCGCTCTTTTTGTAGACAAAGTGATTCCGATTTTACAAGAGCGGGGCGTGTTCAGAAAAGAGTATGAAGGAACGACGCTGAGAGAACATTTTGGACTGGAAAAACCGGCAAACCGATATGCCGATTAAAGGAGGGCTCATTATGTCAAAACGATACCGGCTCGCAACGGAAGCGGACGCTGATGAACTGCTTTCACTGACACTGAGGGCATATGAACCGATCCGTAAGCTCGGCATCAACTTTGCCGCGGCAACGGCGGACAAAGAGCTCGTTTTGAATAATATACAAAAAAACGCCTGTTACGTTCTGGAGGAAGACGGACGCATCGTGGCGACGATTTCTCTGCGGATGCCGTGGGGGCCGAATCCCGGTCCGTACGGTGTCCCTCATATTTGGTGGTTCGCCGTCGACCCTGAAACCGGAAAAAAAGGGACAGGCTCAGACATGCTGGAGTGGCTGGAGAATACAGTGCTCCGCGATACACTAAAAGCGCCCTTCGTATCATTGGGCACAGCGGACAAGCATCCGTGGCTGATCGGCATGTACGAGCGGAAAGGCTACGTCCGCGCAGGCGAAAAGGATTTAGGAAAAGGGCACATCACCATCTATTTAAAAAAACAATTGCACGATTAACATATGAATAGGAAAAGGCGGGATTTCAATGAAGAAGAAAACATGGGCTTTGCTGCTCTCTGCCGCTCTTCTGGCGGTCTTATCAGCATGCGGAAACGGCAAAGAAAGCGAAGGCGGCGCTAACGTGCTGCATGTCGGCGCCACGGGGCAAAGCTATCCGTTCGCATATAAAGAAAACGGCAAGCTGACCGGCTTTGACGTGGATGTCATGGAAGCCGTTGCGAAAAAAATCAACATGAAGCTGGACTGGAAGCTGCTTGAATTCAGCGGACTGATGGGAGAGCTCCAGACCGGCAAACTCGACACCATCTCAAACCAGGTCGCTGTCACGGACGAACGCAAGAAAACGTATAACTTCACAGAACCGTATTCGTATGCGGGCACTCAAATCGTCGTCAAAGACGACAACAAAGACATCAAATCAGTCAATGATCTAAAAGGAAAAACAGTGGCGGCCGTTCTCGGCTCAAACCACGCGAAAAACCTTGAGAGCAAGGACCCGGATAAAAAAATCAACATTAAAACGTATGAAACACAAGAAGGCACGCTGAAAGACGTGGCTTACGGGCGTGTTGACGCTTATGTAAACAGCCGCAGCGTCCTGATCGCCCAAATCAAAAAGACCGGCCTGCCTCTGAAATTAGCAGGAGATCCGATTGTCTATGAAAAAGTCGCCTTCCCGTTTGCAAAGGATGCGGCTCACGATAAAATCCGCAAAAAAGTAGACAAAGCCATTGAAGAACTGCGGAAAGAAGGCACGCTGAAAAAGCTGTCTGAAAAGTACTTTAAAGAAGACATTACAACGGAAGCAAAGCATTAAGAAACGGCGGTGAAAATCGAGAATGAACAGCATTGATTGGGGATTTATGTTTTCAGCTTTTCCCGCGTTAATCGAAGCCCTGCCGATCACATTACTAATGGCTGTCGCGGCCATGGTATTTGCCGTGATCGGCGGCCTTATATTAGCGCTTATCACAAAAAATCGTATTCCTGTGCTTCACCAGCTGTCAAAGGTGTATATTTCATTTTTCCGGGGTGTGCCGACGCTCGTCCAGCTTTTCTTAATTTATTACGGCCTGCCTCAGCTGTTCCCCGGAATGAGCAAGATGACGGCGTTAACGGCGGCGATTATCGGGTTAAGCCTGAAGAATGCCGCCTACTTGGCTGAAATTTTCCGCGCCGCGCTCAACTCAGTCGATGAAGGGCAGCTTGAAGCCTGCCTGTCCGTCGGAATGACAAAATCACAGGCGTACAGACGGATCATTTTCCCGCAGGCCGTCAGAAACGCGCTTCCCGCAACGGGAAATACGTTTATCGGCCTGTTAAAAGAAACATCGCTCGCCTTTACATTAGGAGTGATGGAGATGTTCGCCCAAGGAAAAATGTACGCATCAGGCAACCTCAAATATTTTGAGACGTATTTAGCCGTTGCGGTCATGTACTGGATTCTTACGATTATTTACAGCGTGCTGCAGGATCTGCTCGAACGGGCGATCAGCAAGCCTTATCGCACATAGGAGGAGGCTCAGGATGATACAAGTCAGACATATTCGAAAAGCATTTAAAGACCTTACCGTACTTGACGGGATCGATCTTGAGATCAAAAGCGGCGAAGTCACGGCCATCATCGGTCCGTCCGGCTCAGGAAAATCAACGCTCCTCCGCTGCCTGAATCTGCTGGAGCGCCCGGATGACGGCATTATTGAAATCGGTGATGCCAAGCTGAATGCAGTGTCCTATTCGCGCAAAGACGTACACAAGCTTCGCCAGCAGACGGCGATGGTGTTTCAGAATTACAATCTCTTCAAAAACAAAACCGCGCTGCAAAACGTGACAGAAGCGCTGATCACCGCGCAAAAGAAACCGAAAAAAGAAGCGGAACAGATCGGTATGGATCTGTTGCGGCAAGTCGGTTTAGAGCAAAAAGCGGACAGCTACCCGATTACGATGTCAGGCGGGCAGCAGCAGCGGATCGGCATTGCGCGCGCCTTGGCCGTTGACCCTCACGCGATTTTACTGGATGAACCGACTTCGGCCCTTGACCCTGAGCTTGTAACCGGGGTGCTTCAAGTCATCAAATCAATTGCCGAAAAACAGACAACCATGGTCATCGTCACACATGAGATGGCTTTTGCGCGTGAAGTGGCCGACCAGGTCATTTTTATGGCGGACGGACGCATCATCGAGCAGGGAACACCGGAAGAGCTGTTTGACAATCCGCAGAACGAACGGACGAAAAAATTTATAAAGCAAGTGGGAGAGCCTGCTGAGCTTGTATAGGAAGGGACGAAGAAGAAATGGCAAGAGAAACGTATGAATCATTAAACAAACGTTTAATCAATATTCGCCGCGACCTTCATGAACACCCTGAGCTGTCAGGCGAGGAATACGAAACGACGAATAAAATCCGCCGCTGGCTGGAGGAAGAGGGGATCACGGTTCTTGATATTCCAAAACTTCAAACCGGAGTGATCGCCGAAATCAAAGGAGACAAAAGCGGCCCGGTCATCGCCGTCAGAGCGGACATTGACGCATTGCCGATCGAAGAGAAAACAAACCTTCCGTTTGCTTCGCGAAACAGCGGCGTCATGCATGCCTGCGGCCACGACTTCCATACGGCATCTATTCTCGGCACGGCTTTCTTATTAAATGAGAGAAAGCACGAGCTGAAAGGAACGGTGCGGTTTATTTTTCAGCCCGCGGAAGAAATCGCCGCCGGAGCGAGACAGGTCATTGAAGCCGGCGCGCTTGACGGTGTATCGGCAATTTTCGGCATGCATAACAAACCCGACCTCCCCGTCGGTACGGTCGGTCTGAAAGAAGGCCCGCTGATGGCAAGTGTGGACCGCTTTGAAATCACTGTTAAAGGAAAAGGCGGCCACGCCGGAATCCCTGATAACAGCATTGATCCGATTCAGGCGGCAGGGCAGATCATCGGCGGCCTGCAATCAGTTGTCAGCAGAAATATCAGCTCGCTTCACAACGCCGTCGTCAGCATCACAAGAGTTCAAGGCGGCAGCTCTTGGAATGTCATCCCGGACCATGTGGAAATGGAAGGCACCGTCCGGACGTTTCAAAAAGAAGCGCGTGACGCTGTTCCGAAACATATGAAGCGGGTTGCCGAAGGAATCGCGGCCGGATTCGGGGCAGAAGCCGAATTCCGCTGGTATCCTTACCTTCCGTCAGTGATGAACGACGCCCGTTTCATCCATGCGGCGGAACAGACGGCTGAAGATCTCGGGCTTCAAACGGTTCGGGCAGAACAGTCTCCCGGCGGGGAAGACTTCGCGTTATATCAAGAAAAAATCCCCGGCTTCTTCGTCTGGATGGGAACAAACGGAACGGAAGAATGGCACCATCCCGCCTTCACACTCGACGAAAAAGCGCTCACGAAAGCGGCTGAGTTTTTCGCCCGGCTGGCCGTTAATGTATTGGAGCAGGGGGAATGAATACGGAACATCTGACGGCCGGGCTTGCTCAGGCCGTCATGTCGTCTGTACCGGAAACATCCGCCGAAGCGATGAAAGAAGCGCGCAAAGGCCTGCTTGATTTTACAGCGGCAGCCTTTGCGGGGAGACGGGATAAAGGCATTGAGAAGCTGATTAAACTGGCCGAAGAAGAAGGCGGGGCGCCGACAGCTCCGCTTATCGGCAGAAATCAAAAAACAACGCCGTCCCAATCCGCGCTGATTAACGGATTCATTGCCCATGCGCTTGATTTTGACGATGTTCATTCTGATGTAAGAGGACATCCGAGCGCGGTCATCCTTCCGGCTCTGATCGCAGCGGCATCATCCGGCCATATAGACGAAAGCCGTTTTCTCGGTGCTTACGTGACAGGCATCGAAGTGATGGCGCGGCTCGGTGAGTCAGCGGGAAGACACCATTACGAGAAAGGCTGGCACAATACGGGAACGTTAGGCGCGATTGCGGCGGCCTGCGCCGTCGGTTTCATGGAGAACCTCAATCAAAACGAATTGCAAAAAGCGATCGGCTTTGCGGCCGCCCGTTCCGGAGGCATGCGGGTGCAGTTCGGCACAGAAATGAAGCCGCTTCATGCCGGACTGGCCGCTCAAGCCGGGTTGTTCGCCGTAAAGCTTGCGAAGGCCGGTTTTGGCGGGTCGGATCATGCGCTTGACGGGGAGAAAGGCTTCTTCGGGCTGTACGGCGATCTTGAACGGGCAGAAACCGTGCTTTTAAACGGATGGGGAAACCCTTGGCGGATTGTGAGCCCGGGGCTTTGGTTTAAGGTTTATCCGTTTTGTTCGGCAGCCCATCACGCGGCGGACGCCATTCTCAAGCTGAAGGCTGAGCACGGTCTCACTTTCGGCCAAATGGAACGGACCGACGTTATTTATCCGCCGGGCGGGGATGCCGCATTGACAGAACGGCGCCCGAAAACAGGCGAAGCGGGGCGCTTCAGCGTGGAATATGTGATTGCCCTGGCTCTGCACGGTAAAGATTTTTCAGCAAAACACTTTACCTCCGAGCTGATTCCGGAATCCCTTCAAAAGGGGTTTGCGAGGATTCACCGAAGCTATGATGATCAAATTCAGCCGGCTGACAACGCCGTTCCGAAGGGCCGTTTTACAATTGTACGGGTCACGGCTTCCGGCAATCATGTCTATGAAACACGTATCGACTGTCCGAAGGGAGCGCCGGGAAACGGTCTTTCTGAAAAAGACATTGAAGACAAACTCCGGCTCGCTTTGCCGGGGGAAGAGGAAAAGGCGGAAGAATTGATTAAAGCAGCCGGCCAATCAAATATTGAACGCTATTTACAGCTGATATAAATAAAAAAAGCGAGGGGATGCAGCCCTCGCTTTTTTTACGTTCACTTCTATTGAATAGGGGGGATATAGGGTGCGCCCCTGTCTGCGCTGGCAGGGGCGCGGTATCAGGAAACGGCCGTGCCGTTTGTTTTTACCGTGAAACTTCCTCTTGATAAGCGGATGTTGATATCCGAAACTTTGGCGATTTGTTCGTCGTGCGTGACCATGATGACGCATTTGCCGCCTTTATGCGCCAGGTCCTGAAAGAGCCGGACGATTTCCTTTGACGTATCCTCGTCGAGATTTCCCGTCGGCTCGTCCGCGCAAATCAAATCCGTGTCACAGCAGAAAGCCCGCGCAATCGAAACCCGCTGCTGCTGTCCTCCGCTTAATGTCAGCACCCGCTGCCGGGCCTGCTGTTCCGTGATGCCGACCCTTTCCAGCATGCTGAGCGCGAACGCATCTTTGTTTTTCCCCTTAGAACCGGTAATCTCCATCGCCGTTGTGACGTTCTGGAGCGCCGTCATATACGGAATCAGATTATAAGATTGAAAGACGATAGAAACATATTGATTTCTGAATTTAGTTAATCCGATTTTGGAGATGTCTTCTCCGTTATAAAGGATGCTTCCCTCTTTAGGTGTATCAAGGCCGCCCGCCAGTGACAGAAACGTGGTTTTTCCCGTTCCGGAGGCGCCGGCAATTGTATAAAACTTCTCTTTTTCAAAGCTGATCGTTATATTCTGAAACAGCGGCTGTGTTTTGTCTTTGTACCAATAGCCGGCCTGCTGAAAGGTTAATAAGCTCATTACGCTGCCTCCTCTTATTCCTGCTTGGTCAGAATGGTTTTAGGATGAAGCCGCATGACTGATACAGACGGCAGTAATGTGGCGATGACGGCAATCGCGATGCCGATTCCGCCAAGAATCAGAAGATCATTCAGCGAGACGTTTACCTGCATCGTACTGATGACGTCCGCGCTGGATGAATGCTGGCCGAACATGCCGCCTCTGTGCGACATTTCTCCGCCGCCCCAGCCGCCTGCTGATTGCTGCTGTGAATCATCGGCTGAGCTGATCTGCTGGGAAAGAAGCTGGTTTCCGAGCTGATTCGCCACAAGGCTGCCTGCTGCGGATGCGATGCCGATGGCAATGACAGCGACAGCCAGAATTTCCGTTAAAAATTGTCCGATGAGCTTCCAGCGCTTTTCACCGATCGCCATTAAGACACCCATTTCATATTTGCGTTCCCTGATCGACATCATCACGATTAATCCGAGAATGACCGCGCCCGCGATGGATACCAGATACACCACGCTTTTAGAAAACGATGCGACATTTTCAATCGGGCCGACCATTTGCTGATACACCTGATCGTTCGCCGTCAGCGTGTAGGTGTTATAATCTATGGATGTTTTTTTCGCAGCCGCAACGAATGAGTCAATATATTTGGCATCATCCATGTAATAAACGGCTGAACTGATGTTGTTTTTGTTATCAGATCCTTTTAACGCCGCCGCGGCGGTGTAAGGTGTATAGATTTTATTGTCAGGATTTAAGAACGAAAAATGCTGTGCCTGATCGTCTCCTGATGATGTTGTTTTATAGATTCCCACAATTTTAAGCTTCGTTTTCACCGAATCATCTGTCGCTGAAGAAACCGTGATGGAGCCGCCGACCTTCAGCTTGTTTTGATCTGCCAGCGTTTCATTGATCACGGCGACTTTTGCGTCCGCATCTGTTTTTGTGATATTGCGTCCGTCAGTGATTTTTGAGCCGCCGCTCGTGAAATCGTCAAGCAATGCCGCAGAGAGCACGCCTTCGACCGAAATATCCGCTGAAATCATCTGTCTTCCGCCGCCTTGAAAACGGCTGCCGCCGGAATTATTATTGGCTGACTCGTCTGAGCTTTCAATCGCCTCAAAGCTTTCTGCATTTGCTGACGCTGTCGTGAGAAAGTTGTAATTTTTAACGTGCTGTAAGGATGTAAGCTTCTTTGCATCCGAGACGGAAATCGGCGTTGACTCAAACGACCTCTTTTCACCGTCTTTTTGCTGCTGCGCCATTTGCTTTTGGCGGTCAGCCTGGAGTGTGACGCTTCCGCCGAGCTGCTGCCTTGCCAGTTCGCTTGATTTCTTTGCCGCAGTTTGAATCGTAAGACCGGACAGGACAAAAATGCAAATCACTGAAAACACAACCAGCTGCAAAAATGTTTTTCCCTTTTTTGCCTTCATGCTCCAAAAGGCTCTTTTTATAAAGTTCATGTCGGTTCCTCCGTGCGGGTGTCAGATATTGTAAAATAGGCCTTCTTTAGCACCGGTCATCCGATATGTATATAGTAGGAGAAATGTATGAAAAAAATATGAACAAACTATTTCCGGGTGATGAAATAAAAACTAACAATTGTGAAACGCGAAAATATCCGGGTAAAATGGTGCTATTATAAGTAAAAGCGTCAAGATAAGCGGAGGAACCAATGAAGATATTAATGATAGAAGACAATATAAGCGTATGCACCATGACGGAAATGTTCTTTTTTAAAGAAGGATTTGAAGCCGAATTTGTCCATGACGGAGTGGAAGGCTATCAGCGGTTCACAGAAGAGGAGTGGGATTTGGTCATTCTGGACATTATGCTTCCGTCCATGGATGGAGTGACGATCTGCCGGAAAATAAGAGAGACGAGCAGTGTGCCGATTATTATGCTGACCGCAAAGGACACGGAGTCTGATCAGGTGATCGGGTTTGAAATGGGGGCCGACGACTATGTCACCAAGCCGTTCAGCCCGCTGACGCTTGTAGCGCGGATTAAAGCGGTGATCAGAAGATACCGGGCGACGGGGCAGGCCGTAAAAAGCGATGACTTGATCGAAACGGCGTGTTTCTCAATCAATAAGAAGACGCGGGAAGTGTTTCTGCACGGAAAACCTGTCGAGAATCTGACACCGAAGGAATTTGATCTGCTCTTTTATCTCGCACAGAACCCGCGCCAGGTTTTTTCAAGAGAGCAGCTGCTTGAGCAGGTGTGGGGCTATCAATTTTACGGCGATGAACGTACGGTTGATGTTCATATTAAACGGCTGCGCAAAAAACTGTCCAGTGACGAAAAAACGTTTTTATACACGGTGTGGGGGGTAGGATACAAATTTGATGAGGATTAAATACTTATATCAGCTGCTGCTGAGCCATGTCAGCATTTTGATTTTGGCCTTTTTCATCATCATTTCCCTGTTTTCACATTTTGTGAAAGATTTTGCGTATCAAAACAAAGTGGATGAGCTGTCATCCTATGCCCAACAGATCACAAGTGAGCTGAACGGGCGCGAACTTGATCTGCGCCGCTTGTATCCGTATCAGGACATGTTAAAAACGCGCGAGACAAGGTTTATTATTTTTGATGAACATCAGCGGCCTTACTTTTTTCCTGACGATATGCCGCCGCGCGAGAAGCTGAAAAGCAAAGAGTGGCGCATGCTGAAGCAAGGGAAAACCGTTCAGATCAGAGCGGAGATGAATCGTTTTAATACGGAAGGCTTAGAAGTATCGCTCGTCGCAAAACCGCTTTTTATCAACAATCAATTTAAAGGCGCGGTGCTGCTCGTGTCTCCTGTCAGAGGGGTCGAGCAGATGATCAGCCAGGTCAACCGCTATATGATTTACGCGATTATCAGCACCCTTATCATCACGATTCTGTTAAGCTGGCTTTTATCTAAGTTTCACGTCAAGCGGATTCAGACATTGCGGGATGCGACGGGAAAAGTGGCTTGCGGTGATTACGATATTTCGCTCAAGAACAGCGGCGGCGATGAAATCGGCATGCTGGCGTCCGATTTCAATACGATGGCTAAAAATCTGAAGCAATCGAGAGAGCAGATTGACCGCCTTGAAAAGCGGAGGCGCCAATTTATCGCCGATGTTTCCCATGAGCTGAGAACGCCTTTGACGACCATTAACGGGCTGGTGGAGGGCCTTAACAGCAACACCATCCCGGAAAAAGATAAAGAGAAATGCTTCTCGCTGATCAGCGAAGAAACGAAGCGGATGCTCAGGCTCGTGAAAGAAAACCTGGATTATGAAAAAATCAGATCCCAGCAGATCAAGCTGGACAAGCTGAGCCTGCCGCTCATCGAGGTGTTTGAGATTATTAAAGAGCATCTCAATCAGCAGGCCGAGGAAAAACAAAACCGGCTCCGGATTGAAGCGGAGGACGGCGTCAAAGTGTTCGCCGATTATGACAGGCTGATCCAGATTCTCGTCAACATTACGAAAAACAGCATTCAATTCACGCAAAACGGAGACATTACGCTGCGCGGGTATGAAGGCTATAAGGAAACGGTTATTGAAATCGAAGACACCGGAATCGGTATTTCGAAAGAAGAAATTGAGCACATATGGGAGCGTTTTTATAAGGCGGATGTGTCCCGAACGAATACGGCATACGGCGAATACGGACTCGGCCTGTCCATCGTCAGGCAGCTCGTCGAAATGCACAAAGGCACGATAGACATTGACAGCGAAAAGGGAAAAGGCACAACCTTTACAATCCGCCTTCCGCTGAATACGAAACATGAATCATTTTAAAACCGGAAGTCCTGTTTGGCTGCCGGCTGTTTCATCTTCACTGCGAAAAATTGCGCTCTGCCGAAACAAAGTTTGCGTGTTTTTCGGGATGGAAAGACACGGAAACGTGATAAAATAACTGGTAAACAGGTCTTGGATGGGGAGGGTGAAGGAATGAAGAGCGGGTTAATTCCTTCTTCAGCAGTCGGGCAGAAGATTAACGAGTGGTATCGATACATAAGAACATTCAGCGTGCCGGATGCGGAGATCTTGAAGGCCGAGATCAAACAAGAGCTTGACCATATGGAGCCTGATTCGAACTTGGTGCTTTATTATTCCCTCATGGAATTTCGCCATCAGCTGATGCTGGACTACTTGGAGCCGCTGGAAAAACTGAAGATAGAAGACCAGCCGACCCTGTCGGAAATTCTTGATAACATTGATAACAGCCAGGCCGGACTCAAAGGGCTTCTCGATTATTACGTCAACTTTTTCAAAGGCATGTTTGAATTTGATAAAAGAGAATTTATATCAGCGATTACGTATTATAAACAGGCTGAGAAAAAACTGGCCTTCGTATCGGACCACGTGGAGCGGGCAGAGTTTTATTTTAAGGTGGCCGAAGCTTATTATCATATGAAACAAACGTATTTTTCTTTGATACATATAAAGAATGCTTATGAAATTTACGTAGAGCAGGACACATACAACGTCCGGATCATTCAATGCCATTTTGTGTTCGGCGTCAATTTAATGGATGAAAGACGTTTTGAACAGGCGGCCAAACATTTTCAGCACGCTCTGCAAATGGCTGAAAAAGAACAAAAAGCGCAGCTTGTCGGGAGGGCGCTGTATAACCTCGGACTGTGCTACTACAATCAGGACCGCACCGACGAAGCGATTCCTTACTTTGAACGGGCGGTTGATACATTTGAATCACAAAGAATCGTCAATTCTCTTCCTCAAGCATATTTTCTAATCACACTCATTTACTTTAAACTCGGAAAAAAAGATAAAGCGTCGGAATATCACAGGCGGGGATATGAATATGCTAAAGAAACAGACGATCCCGTTTACACGGTAAAATTCGAATGGCTGCAGGCTCTGTATCAGGCGAAACCGGATGAGGAAAAAATCAGCGCATGTTTCCGCTACCTGGAGAATAAAAATTTGTACGCCGATATAGAGGATTTAGCACTAGAAGCAGCTAAATATTACTATGAACAAAATTGCTTTAAAATTTCTTCTGACTATTTTCTGAAAGTCGAAGAGGCAAGAAAACAAATACAAAGGAGTGAGGGTTTGTATGAAATTGAAATCTAAATGGTTTGTTATTTGTTTAGCAGCCGCCGCGATTTTTACAGTTGCAGGTGCAGGCCAGACAGATCAGGCTGACTTCCATGTAACTGAAAGAGGAATGACGTGAGAAGAAAATAACCTGAACAAAGAAAAAGACTGCCTGAGAATGTTCTCAGCAGTCTTTTTTTGTGTGCATGGAAGCGGCTCAAAGAAAAAAAGAAAACGCCGCAGGTCAAAACCCGCAGCGTCCTCATATAGACGGAGTGATGCTTAGAAACCGCCAACAAAGGCAGTACCTACGATTACTAACAGGATAAATAAAACAACGATCAAAGCGAAAGAGCTAATTCCGCCTCCTGAGTATCCCATCATTTGCTTCACCTCCACATTGTCTATACCATACAATATGTTTCAGAAGCTGTTTTGTAAGGGATATTAGTGGACAAGAGAAAAAAGAGGCTGTGCCCTATGAGAGTAAGACCCCGGCGAAAAATTCGTCATACAGCGCCCGCACCGCGTGTTTTTCCTGTTCTTCTTTCACCCCGAACATCATGCTGACTTCCGATGATCCCTGATTGATCATCTCGATGTTGACGCCGGCTCCCGACAGCGCTTTGGATGCCCTGGCGGTTGTGCCGACATTATGGCGCATCGCTTCGCCCACTACCATAATCAGCGCCAGATTGTGCCTGACGGTGACTTCATCTGCTTGAAGTTCCTGCTTCAGACGGGTGACGAGCTTCTCTTCCAGCTCTAAGTCCATCTGATTGTGCCGAAGGATGATTGTGATATCGTCAATTCCGGATGGAACGTGCTCATACGTCAATCCCTCTTCCTCCAAAATGTGAAGGGCTTTGCGGCCGAAGCCGATTTCCCGGTTCATTAAATATTTGCTTATGTAGATGCTGCAAAAGCCCGTGTCGCTTGCGATGCCGATGACAGGCCCGTTCGTATTGTCGCGGCTGCTGACGACGCGCGTTCCTTTCGCATCAGGATTATTCGTGTTTTTAATCTGAACGGGGATGCCGGCCCGAAAAGCGGGAATCAGCGCTTCATCATGAAAAACGGAAAACCCGGCATAGGAGAGCTCACGCATTTCCCGATACGTCAGTTCGTTAATTTCTTTCGGATGCTGCACGATCGACGGGTTGACGGAATAGACGGCGTCCACATCGGTAAAGTTTTCGTACAGATCGGCCTTTAAGCCGTTGGCGAGAATGGAGCCGGTAATATCTGAACCGCTCCGGGAAAACGTCACAATCTCATTCTCCTTCGTATAGCCGAAAAAACCAGGAAAAATGATCAAGCCTTCACGGTTTCTCAGACGGTACAAATGATCATAAGACTCAGGGAGCACCTGCGCGCTGCCGGGTTCATTCGTCACAAACAGCCCCGCTTCTTTCGGGCTTACGTATTCGGCTTTCACGCCCTGCCTGCGGAAGTAGGCCGCGATCAGCTTCGCGTTATTGTCCTCGCCGCTCGCTTTCACCGCATCCATATACTGATCGGGATTGGCTTTGCTGCTGTTTAAGAGAGCGAATAAGTCACGGCGGATTCTTTCTATAATAGAGGGATCGAGATCCAGCTCGCGCGCGATGGCGGCGTACCGCTCAATGACCGCTTCGGCGAGCTCGGGAGCCGCTCCTTTTTGCAAATAATGCTCCGCACAGCGGATTAACAGATCCGTCACCTTTGTATCGTCCGAGAAGCGTTTTCCCGGCGCCGATACGACGACGGCTTTCCGCGCGGGATCGGCCGTCACGATTTGAAACACTTTCTCAAGCTGGGCTCCTGACGCAAGGGAGCTGCCTCCGAATTTTACAACTTTCATGATTTACATCCCCTAATATTTAAATTTTCTCACAAATTTAATTTTTATTATCTCTCTTTCAAAGAGGTAAATCAAGGGTTTTTTCTACGTGGAAAGCACATTTGTATTCACAGAGAGGAATTTCGTCGCTGTTTGTCAGATTTGCTTCCTTAAAGTGTGTCATCCTGTGCAAAAAATGATAAGCAGCCAAATGAAGGTTATAGTAAATCCTGCAAATTCTTGATAGACTGATTGTAAAAGAATTTAGTGTACGGCCCGCGGATGACCGCTTTTAAAAGCAAAACCGTATTGACTGCGCTTGGAAAGATGATAAGATTATAATTGTCGTTGATAATGATAATCATTACGAGTGGGGATGTATGGGAGTTGTTTGGCAATGAGTCATACCGTTTGTGATGGGTGCGGGGAGGCAGCATGAAGCTACGTTACTTACTTTTGCTACTGGCGGTATTGGCGTGTACTTCTATTTTTATCGGTGTAGAAGACTTGTCGCCGCTGGATATTTTTCATTTAAATAAAGAACAGGCAAGTACATTATTTGACAGCCGGCTGCCGCGTTTGGTGAGCATTATTATTGCCGGCATGAGCCTGAGCATCTGCGGATTAATCATGCAGCAGATCAGCCGGAATAAATTTGTATCGCCGACGACTGCGGGAACGATGGACTGGGCAAGGCTCGGGATTTTGATTTCATTAATGCTTTTTACGTCAGCGAGTCCGCTTGTGAAAATGTCTATCGCTTTTATTTTCGCGTTGGCGGGAAATTTCCTGTTCATGAAAATCCTCGAGAGAATCAAGTTCAATGATGCGATTTTTATTCCTCTCGTCGGTTTAATGCTTGGGAATATCGTCAGTTCAGTCGCCACGTTTATCGCGTATAAATACGATCTGATCCAAAATCTGTCGTCCTGGCTGCAGGGGGATTTCTCATTGGTCGTCAAAGGCCGGTACGAGCTTTTATATCTGAGTATCCCGCTTGTGATCATCGCTTATGTCTATGCGGATAAATTTACGGTGGCGGGAATGGGAGAGAGCTTTTCCGTCAATCTCGGCCTGAAATACAAACGCGTCGTCAATATCGGTCTGATTATCGTGTCGCTTATCGCTTCACTTGTGATTCTGACCGTCGGGATGCTGCCGTTTCTCGGTTTGATCATTCCCAATATCGTGTCGATCTACAAAGGGGACAACCTGAGGAGCAGTCTGCCCCACACAGCTCTCTTGGGCGCTGTTTTTGTGCTCTTTTGCGACATTTTGGGAAGGGTGATCATCTTCCCTTACGAAATTTCCATCGGCCTGATGGTCGGTGTGATCGGCAGCGGCATCTTCCTGTATATGCTGTTAAGGAGAAAAGCATATGAGTCATAATAAAAAAATTACGCTGCTGGCGGCGCTCGCCATGATATGTATCGGATTCTTTTTGTTCTACGGACTGGGCAACTGGGAATACTCCCTGCCGAGACGGTGCTTCAAAGTGCTTGCCATGATGCTCACCGGGGGAGCGATCGCATTTTCAACGGTCATCTTCCAGACGATTACAAATAACCGCATACTGACACCGGGCATTCTAGGCCTCGATTCCCTGTATATGCTCATTCAGACCGTCATCGTGTTTCTGTTCGGTTCAATGAATATCGTCATGATGAACAAAAACCTTAATTTCGTCATCTCCGTCGGGCTGATGGTGCTCTTGTCACTCGTTTTATATCAGCTCATGTTTAAAGGCGAGGGGCGGAACGTGTTTTTCCTTCTGCTTGTCGGCGTCGTGTTCGGCACGCTGTTCAACAGTCTGTCATCCTTTATGCAGATGCTGATTGATCCGAATGAGTTTCAGGTTGTTCAGGACAAAATGTTTGCCAGCTTTAACAATATCAACACCGATCTTTTAGGATTTGCCGGTGCCGTCTTTCTTCTGACAGGCATTTATGTCTGGCGGTTCACGCGGTTTTTTGACGTGCTGTCGCTCGGCAGGGAACACGCCGTCAACCTTGGGATTGATTACGATAAGCTTGTGAAACAGATGCTCATTGTCGTCGCTGTTCTTGTGTCTGTCTCTACGGCTCTTGTCGGGCCGATTATGTTTTTAGGACTGCTTGTCGTCAATCTGGCGAGAGAGTTTTTAAAAACCTTCAGGCACACGTATTTAATCGCGGGGTCTGTTCTGATCAGCATCATCGCGCTTGTCGGAGGCCAGTTCGTCGTGGAAAAAGTGTTCACGTTTTCCACAACGCTGAGCGTCATCATTAATTTTGCCGGCGGGATTTATTTTATCTATCTGCTGTTAAAGGAGAATAAATCATGGTAGAGGTCAAAAATGTAAGCAAACAATACGGCGGGAAAGTTGTCCTTGAGAAAACGTCTCTTTCCATTCAAAAGGGCAGGCTTACCTCGTTTATCGGTCCGAACGGCGCGGGAAAAAGCACGCTGCTGTCTATCATGAGCCGGCTGATTAAGACGGATTCCGGAGAAATCACGGTTGACGGTCAAGAGATCGGTTCCTGCAAAAGCAATGAGCTGGCGAAAAAAATCAGCATCCTGAAGCAGACGAACCAAATCAATATCAGGCTGACGATTAAAGACCTGGTCAGCTTCGGCCGATTTCCGTATTCCCAGGGGAAGCTGACGGATGAGGATTGGGTGCACATCAACCAGGCCCTCAGTTATATGAAGCTTGACGACTTAAAGGATAAATATCTCGATCAGCTCAGCGGAGGCCAGTGCCAGAGGGCGTTTATCGCGATGATTATCGCTCAGGATACGGATTATATTTTTCTCGATGAGCCGCTGAACAATTTAGATATGAAGCATTCCGTTGAAATGATGAAGCTGTTGAAGCGGCTTGTGGAGGACTTCGGAAAAACGGTCGTCGTAGTGATTCACGATATCAACTTCGCTTCCGTATACTCAGACCATATCGTTGCTCTGAAAAACGGCCGGATCGTCAAAGAAGGGCCGGCGGAGGAGATTATTGACACTTCCGTGCTTGAAGACATTTATGATATGACTATTCCGATTCAAGAGATTGACAGTCAGCGGATCGGTGTGTATTTTTCTTAAAAACCAGATGAGGTGAGAGACATGAAAAAATTCGCATTGCTATTTATTGCGCTCGTTACGATTTTTGTTGTTTCTGCATGCGGAAACGGGGACAAAACATCCGGCAAATCAAAAGAAATGGTCACGATTAAGGACGACATGAACAAAGAAGGAGTCAAAGTGCCGAAGAACCCGAAAAAAGTCGTCGTATTCAACTTCGGAATGCTGGACACGATGGATGAACTCGGTTTACAGGATCATGTGGCGGGACTTCCGAAACAAAACCTTCCAAAATACTTATCTTCATATAATAGTGATAAATACGCCAATACAGGCGGTTTAAAAGAACCGGATTTTGAAAAAGTCGCAGATATTGATCCGGATTTAATCATTATCGCCCACAGACAATCTGATTCTTATAAAGAGTTCTCAAGAATCGCGCCGACGATTTATCTTGATGATGACTATACAAACTACGTTGACAGATTCAAACACAACACCGAAGTGATCGGCAAAATCTTTAACAAAGAAAATGAAGTGAAAGATAAGCTTGCGAACATTGACAAGTCCATTGCCGATCTGAAGAAAAAGACAAGCAGCACGGATAAAAACGGTCTAGTGGTGATGGCGAACGACGGCAAAATCAGCGCGTTCGGATCTAAATCAAGATACGGCTTCATTCATGATGTGTTCGGCGTTAAACCAGCTGACAAAAACATCGAAGCATCACTGCACGGACAAAGCATTTCCTATGAATATATCGCCAAAACAAACCCTGATTACATGTTTGTCGTTGACCGCGGAACAGCGATCGGCACAAAATCTTCAACGAAACAAGTGGTTGAAAATGATTATGTAAAATCGGTGAAAGCCGTGAAAAACAACCATGTTGTCTACCTTGACTCAGCTACATGGTATTTATCAGGAGGCGGCCTGGAATCCATGTTGCAAATGGTGAAAGAAGTAAAAGACGGAATCGAGAAATAAAAAAAGAACCCGGTCACATAAGTGATCGGGTTCTTTTTCGTTTAGCGCGTGACGGCCTGCTGCTCAGGCTGACGCGGTTTTTTCTTCAAAGTGAAAGATAGCAGGAAGCCGGCCAGCGCGATGCAGGCGGCCACGACAAATGCCGCATTCATGCCGTGCAAGGCGGCGTTTGCCGGAGCTGACGTATTTGCGTGCGCAGCCTGACTGCTCATAATGGAAACAAGCAGCGCCGTACCGATAGAACCGCCGATTTGGCGGACGGTATTGTTCATGGCTGTGCCGTGCGGAATTAAGTGGCGCGGCAGGGCGTTGATTCCCGCTGTCGTCACCGGCATCATAATCATGGCTGTTCCCAAAAGCCGCGCGGTATAAACGACGACAATCCAAATGAGAGAAGTCGAGTCCGTCAGATTCATAAACGGCAGGGACGTGAGCAGGATGATAAAGAATCCGGTCATCGCAAGGCCCTTTCCGCCGATTTTGTCAAAAATCCGGCCGATAAACGGAGACATCATCCCCATCACAACCGCGCCCGGCAAAAGCATTAATCCGGTATCAAACGCGGATACGCCCCGGACCTTCTGCGTGTAGAGCGGGAGAATGGTTTCCGTTCCGATCAGCAGCGCGAAAACAAGCGTGCCGAGCAGGGTGGTCAGGCTGAAAATCCCGAAGGAAAACACGCGGAATTCCAGCATCGGTTTTTTGAGCTTCATCTGTCTTGCGATAAAGAAAATCAGCGCGACCGCTCCGACAAGCAGCGAGGTCAGCACTTCAGTACTGGTCCACCCTGATGAACCGGCGCTTGAGAAGCCGTAAAGCAGGCCGCCGAATCCGAGGGTCGATAAGATCACGGATAAAATATCAATCTGTGTTTCTCGTAATGTCGTGACATTTTTCATCAGAATAATCGCTAAAAGCAAATCGATGACCGCGATCGGAAAGATGATATAAAACAAAGAGCGCCAAGAGAATGCTTCGACCGCCCATCCGGAAAGCGTCGGGCCGATTGCCGGCGCGAACGAGATCACCAAGCCGACCATACCCATTGCGCGGCCGCGCTTTTCAATCGGGAAAATCGTGAGAAATACCGTCTGCATGAGCGGCAGCATAATTCCGGCGCCGGCCGCCTGGATAATCCGGGCCGTTAACAATACCGGAAAGTTCGGAGCGAATGCACCGACAATGGTTCCGGCCGTGAAAATACTCATGGCGGTAATCAAGAGGGTGCGGCTCGTAAATTTTTCTATTAAAAACGCGGTAATCGGGATTAAAATCCCGTTCGTCAGCATAAACGATGTTGTCAGCCATTGCGCTTTGTTGGCGTCTATATTGAAGTCATTCATAATGTGCGGCAGCGCCGTAATAAGCAGCGTCTGGTTCAAAATGGCGACGAACGCTCCCGCCAAAAGAATCCCGACAATGACAGAGCGGTTGTACGGTGCAGTTTTAATACTCTTATTCAAGCTGATTCCTTCTTTCTTTATAGTTTGAGCAATGTTTTAACGGCTGCAAGCGGCTGGTGCAGCGGTCCGGCCTGTTCCAAATAACCGATGAGCGCTTTTATGAGAAAATCCCGCGGCTGTTTGTCCGCAGATTCTTTCTCCAGCATGGCCGCCGCGGAAACGAGACCCGCGGCATCATATTTCTCCTCAGGAAGGACTGAGACGGCTTCTTTCAGCTCCTTCAGGCTTTCAGCCAGCAATACGGTTTTGTCTTTCGGCTCAAATGAGGAAGCCGAGGCGATATAAAGGTCAATCATCTCCTGCGGCAAAGCGGTTTCGGTTTTCCTGTTTTCGACGATGAGATTGAGATGGCGGATGATAAACTCCGTGAGAGGTTCCAGGTCGAGCGGTTCTTTTTCCAGCTTAATCAGCGTGATGCATTCTCTCAGGAGCCCCTGCAGGACAATCACCAGCTCCCATACATAAGGAATGATGTCTTCGCCGTACGTCTGAATCAGTGAATCGCGATGCCAGCAGATAAAAGTGGAACGGGCCCTGTGAATATGCCGTTTTACCCGGTCATTAATAGAGGAAGGGCTTCCGTACATCAGCATATTAAAAAACTGCTGATTGCGCCTGAAGCCTTCAAGCTCAGCCATCAGTTTTTTGGCAAACCGTTCCTCAGGGGACAGGCTTGTTTCTTCATTTAATAGTGAAGCGGCCGCTACCATCTGTTTCTGGTTAAAATCGAGCAGCTCCAGAAGCAGGTCTTCTTTCGATTCAAACAGCTTATATAAAGATGCTTTGGAGACTTTGCACTCCTCAGCAATCGCCTGCATCGATACCGACGAAAAGCTTCTCCTCGAAAAAAGCTTTCTTGCCGCCAGCAGAATATCCGTTTTCTTATCGTTCATAAGCCCAGATTCCTTCTTTCGTCACAATAGAAAACCCATCGGTTCACAGAAAACCAATGAGTATATGATGAAAATATTAACAAAAATTTTTGCGCAGTGTCAACGCTTTTGTTTGAGAAAAAGAAAAAACCTGCCGGAGCGTTTCCGGCAGGCTGATGCGCTTATTTATCCGTTTTAAACCCTTGTTTTTCAAGCATTTCACGAATGTGCGGATAATAAAGCTGCTTATAGTAGGAGGTGATGCCTTGTGACCAGTTTCTTGTTTCTTGTCCGCCTGTGCGGTTTTTCATGTATTCGGACATCTGCTTGTCATAGGCTTCGATATGTGTTCTTAAATCTTCCTCTTGATACGTTTCATGATGCAGAACGGCTGCTTGCGGCAGACGCGGTTTTTTCGCGGAGCGGTCTGCCGGATGGCCGATGACGAGACCGGAAACCGGGAAAACGTATTTCGGGAGTTTCAGCATTTCAATGAGTTCATCCGGCTTGCCGCGCACGGCTCCGATCGGCACAGTGCCGAGTCCCATTGATTCAGCCGCGGCAGTTGCCGTACCGAGCGCAATCCCGACGTCTACGGCGCCGACAAGAACGGACTCTAAACCGTTCGTGATCTCAAGCGGCGTATCATTGTATTCTTCAAGCGCAATTTTGGCGCGGTTAAAATCAGCGCAGAATAAAAGGAAAACCGGCGCTTGTTCAATCCACGGCTGGCCGCCCGCCAATTCGGATATTTTTTTCTTCCGTTCCTTATCTTTCACGGCAATAACGGTAAATTGCTGGCCGTTAATGGAAGTCGGCGCTGCCTGAGCGGCTTGAATGATAAGGTCCAGCTGTTCATCTGATACGGGCTCATCTGTGTAGCTGCGGATGGAACGGTGGTCTGTTAATAATTGAAGGACTTCGTTCATGTTATTCATCCTTTCGTTACTCTGACAGCTCTGTGCGGACAACGTCAAGCGGCGCACTCAGCACTTCTTTTGCTTTTGCCACGAATCCTTGGAAATGGTCAGTGGCGTTGTGGAATTTCATCGCTTCTTCATCTTTCCATTGTTCAAGCATGACGAACGTATTTTCTTCACCGATTTTTTCGAAAAGATCGTATTGCACATTTCCTTCTTCCGCACGTGAATGCTGAAGAAGTGATTGCGCTTCTCCTAAAAATTCCTCGCGTTTATCCGCTTTTACTTTCATGTAAGCCTGTAAGACGATCATTGTAATTCCTCCTGATTGGGTTTATTTGTTATAGTTCGAATATTATCGAACTAACTGTAACATGTTTCGCAGTGAATGGTAAAGAAAAAACCCTCACCGCCTAAATTGTCACCCGCCGATGATCTGTGTTACATTTGACTCATGAACATTCCAAATCATCCTGAAACCGACCGCTTACAGCTGACAAAGGTTCTTCATGCTCTGAGTGATCCGCTCCGCTTAGAGCTGGTCAAACAATTGGCGGAAACAACTGAAAAAACGTGCGGCACATGTGCGGATGTCCGGGTCGCCAAATCAACGCTGTCCCATCACTTTAAAGTGCTCCGGGAAGCGGGGATCGCCCAAGTGCGCATAGACGGGAAGCACCGTTATTATTCCCTGCGCAAAGATGATTTACAAGCGGCGTTTCCCGGCCTGCTGGAGGCGATTTTGCAGACAGAGCCGGACCGCTGGTAAATAGT
Source organism: Bacillus sp. 5RYD7K (assembly GCF_059831465.1). Classification (NCBI taxonomy): domain Bacteria; kingdom Bacillati; phylum Bacillota; class Bacilli; order Caryophanales; family Bacillaceae; genus Bacillus; species Bacillus sp. 5RYD7K. The sequence continues at coordinate 456,455 of NZ_CP191200.1, read as the reverse complement.
CCCCGAATTCCGGGGGTTTTTTTATGCGCCGAAAACCGTCCGGTAAAGCCTTGTGACGCCTTCCTGAATATCGCTCTCCTTCAGGCGGGCGAAGCCGAGAATGAGCTGCGGCTTATTTGGATCGCCTCCCGTTTTCAGGCGGAACCGGCTCATCGCAAACAGATCGAGCTGTTCTGCATCTGCCCGCGCCAATATTTCTTTTTCTGAACGGGCGCAGTCAAACTCCGTGACAAAATGAAGCCCGGCATTGGCGCCCTTTACATGGATTCTTTCCCCGAAGGTTTCTTCCAAAGCCGAAATGAGGCGCTCCCGCATGTTCTTATAATGCTGCTTCATCTTTTTTATATGTTTCTGATATTCACCTGAATCGATAAATTCTTTAAGCGCCAGCTGGGCAAGCGTGCTGCACGTATTAAGGTCATACGTTCTCTCTTTAAACGTCCGCAAAAGCCCGGGCGGCAGAACCATGTAGCTGATGCGCAGGCCGGGGAAAAGGGACTTTGAAAAGGTCCCCATGTAGATGACATTTTGAAACCGGTCAAGGCTTTGAAGCGCTGGGATCGTGTCGGCGTCATATTTAAATTCACTGTCATAGTCATCCTCAATAATGAAGCGGCCGTTCTGTTCGGCGGCCCAGTTTAAAAGCTGAATCCGCCGGGAAGCGGGCATGATTACCCCTGAGGGAAATTGATGGGACGGCGTGGTGATCAATACACTGGGCCGGCGCTTTTCGATTTCGGCCATGGACATGCCTTTTTCATCGAGGCTGATCGTGGCCGTTTTTTTCCCGAGGTTTTGCAGCAGCCGGTACATCCTCATATATCCCGGGTTCTCCATCGCGTACAGCGCGTCTTTTGGCAGCAGTTCCGTCAGCAGCTGCATCAGCATTTGCGTGCCCGCCCCGAGCACGATTTGTTCCGGGCGGCATGTAACGCCCCTTGTCAGGGAAATAAGCCTCGAAATCGTTTCGCGGACTTCATATAAGCCTTGCGGATGGACGAGTTCTCCGAGTGTATGAAATGAACGGGCGGCTGCTTTATGCTCACAGCGGAACCAGCTTTTCAGGGGGAAATGCGCCGTATCCACGCTCATATGTGAAAATGAAATCCAGCCGCTTTTATCCGTCTCCCGCTCTTTTAAATCTTCAGGCAATAAGAGCGAAGGCGTTTCTTCATGATAAACCGTATCAATTTCCTCAACGAAAAAACCTTTTCTTTCGACTGCATATAAATAACCTTCCGAAAGCAGCTGCTGATAAGCCGAATTCACTGAATTCACGCTGACCTTCAGTGTCTCGGCAAGCTCCCGTTTAGACGGCACCTTTGTGTGGGGCAGCAGGCTGCGCTTCAAAACGGCCGCTTTTATGTGCTGGTAGATCTGCTGGTATATATAATCCGCCGTTTCCGAATGATCAATGGAAATTGTCAGCATAAAGACCATGACCCCCTTCCTGGTACCATAGATAAATTGATTTTGGTACTTTTCATCATACCAAAAAGAAGTCAGAATGATAAGAAAATAACGCAAGGGGATGAAATCTATGAGTCAAACAGCATCAACGGAAGTGACAACTGCCCAGTGGCAGCAAAAACGGGATCAATTCGTTTCCAAAGGGGTCGGCAACGGAAACCGCAGCATGGCGGTAAAAGGGGAAGGGGCGCTTTTATACGATTTGGACGGCAGACGATTCATTGATTTTGCCGGAGCGATCGGAACGCTGAATGTCGGCCATTCCCATCCGAAAGTGGTGGAGGCGGTGAAGAAACAGGCGGAGGATCTGATTCACCCGGGATTTAACGTCATGATGTATCCGTCTTATATTGAGCTTGCCGAAAAACTTTGCGCCCTTGCGCCGGGAGATCATGCGAAAAAAGCGATTTTTCTCAACTCCGGAGCGGAAGCGGTGGAAAATGCCGTGAAAATCGCCAGAAAATATACGAAGCGCCAGGCTGTCGTGTCATTTACAAGAGGGTTCCACGGCCGCACGAACATGACGATGAGCATGACGAGCAAGGTGAAACCTTATAAATACGGATTCGGCCCGTTTGCCCCGGAAGTGTATCAGGCGCCGTTTCCTTACTATTATCAAAAGCCGGCCGGCATGACTGACGAGCAGTATGACGACTTGATCATCAGCGCTTTTGATGATTTCTTTATCGCTGCAGTTGCGCCGGAAACGGTCGCCTGTGTCGTTATGGAACCGGTTCAGGGAGAAGGCGGTTTCATCATTCCTTCAAAACGTTTCGTGCAGCATGTCGCCGCTTTTTGTAAAAAACACGGCATCGTTTTCGTGGCGGATGAAATTCAGACCGGATTTGCGAGAACGGGAACGTATTTTGCAATCGAGCATTTCGAAGCCGTCCCTGATTTGATCACCGTGTCCAAATCACTTGCGGCCGGATTGCCTCTGAGCGGCGTCATCGGCCGGGCGGAAATGCTTGATGCCGCTGCGCCGGGGGAACTTGGAGGCACATATGCGGGAAGCCCTCTCGGCTGTGCGGCTGCGCTTGCCGTCCTGGATATTATTGAAGAAGAAGGACTTAATCAGCGTTCTGAAGAGATCGGCCGCATCATTGAGCATCAAGCGCTTGAATGGAAAAAAGAGCATGCGTGTATCGGAGAAGTGCGCAGACTCGGCGCGATGGCGGCCATCGAAATTGTCAAAGACCAGGACACGCGTGAACCGGACAAAGCAAAAGCCGCGGAGATCGCTAAAACGGCGAACGAGAACGGACTGCTGCTGCTGACGGCGGGGATTAACGGCAACATTATCCGATTTCTGACACCGCTTGTCGTGACGGATGAACAGCTCAAAGAAGGCCTTTCCATTATCGAAGCAGCTCTGTGAGTTCAATTATTGGTATGCCGGCGGATGTGTCTGCTATCATGAAAGTGTGAGATATATCAACAAGCATTCAATGGCTTTACTATAGGAAAGAAAGGAATGTTCAATATGCCAGAACAATTAACAGTGTACAACCCGGCAACGGGAGAGGCGATCGAAAGCATCCCCCAGCAGACGGCCGAAGAAGTTGAAAAAGCGATTGAACGTTCACATCAAGCGTTTCAATCATGGTCCAAAACGTCAGCGGGAGAACGTGCCTCACTTTTGAGAAAATGGTATGAGCTGATTGTTGAAAATAAAGAAGAACTTGCGGAATTAATTACGAAGGAAAACGGTAAACCGTACGAAGAAGCGGTCGGAGAAGTGTTATACGGCGCCGGCTATATTGAATGGTTTGCCGAGGAAGCAAAACGGATTTACGGCAGAACCGTCCCTGCGCCGACAACGGGCAAACGGATCGTCGTCACCCGCCAGGCGGTCGGCCCGGTAGCCGCGATCACGCCGTGGAATTTCCCGAATGCGATGATTACAAGAAAAGCCGCGCCCGCTTTGGCCGCAGGCTGTACGTTCATCATCAAACCCGCGGAGGATACGCCGCTTTCCGCTTACGCCCTTGCGCGTCTCGCGTATGAAGCGGGAATTCCGAAGGACGTGCTGCAAGTGGTGATCGGTGACGGAGCCGAAATCGGAAACGTCTTTACCAGCAGTCCGAAAATCCGCAAAATTACCTTTACCGGCTCAACGCCTGTCGGCAAAATCCTGATGAAAAACAGCGCCGACACCGTAAAACATATGTCAATGGAGCTTGGCGGACATGCGCCGCTGATCGTAGATGAAGACGCTGATCTTGATCTGGCGGTAGCCCAAACGATGGCCTCTAAATTCAGAAATGCCGGCCAAACCTGCGTCTGTGCGAACCGTCTGATCGTACACGAATCCGTGAAAGACGAGTTTGCGAAAAAACTGAGTGAAGAAGCTGCGAAACTCAAAGTCGGAAACGGTCTTGAAAAAGGCGTAAACGTCGGTCCTGTCATCAACAAAAAAGGGTTCGATAAAATCGTCGCTCAAATTAATGATGCCGTGGAAAAAGGCGCAGAAGTGCTGACAGGCGGAACATATGACCAAAACGATGAAAAAGGATGCTATTTCGTGACTCCGACCGTGCTGTCAAACGTAGATACATCCATGAACATCATGCATGAAGAAACATTCGGCCCGGTTGCGCCTATCGTTACGTTCTCAGATATCGATGAAGCGATCAAGCTTGCGAACGATACGCCGTTCGGGCTTGCGGCTTATTTCTTTACAGAAAACTACCGCCGCGGCATCTATATTTCTGAACAGCTTGAATACGGCATCATCGGCTGGAATGACGGCGGCCCGTCAGCGGTTCAAGCGCCGTTCGGCGGAATGAAAGAAAGCGGCATCGGCCGTGAAGGCGGTACGGAAGGCATTGAGCCGTATCTGGAAACCAAATACATGTCAATCGGACTTTAATAGCCAAAAAAAGAGCCCCTGCTTCTGGGGACTGACCCCCGTTTTTGAGACAGGGATCAAAACACCTTTAAGCAGCCAGCTGTCGGTATGTGACCGGCGGCTGGTTGTTTAGTTTCGTTTGAATACGAATGTTGTTATAATAGTGTATATAGGTTTCGACAGTTTGTTCTACGATGGTCGTCGTAGTGCTTTCCAACCTGTCGAGGTAGAACGTTTCAGACTTTAGTGAGGAATGAAACGATTCGATGGAGGCATTATCAGCGGGCGTCCCTTTGCGGGACATGCTCATGGTAATGCCTTTTGTTTTAACAGCTTTCTGATACTCATAAGATGTATAAACAGAACCTTGGTCACTATGTAACACGCAGTTCTCTGGCAGTGCGGGCAGCTGATCAAGTGTGTGTAAGACAAAGTCTGTGTCCTGTCTATCGCCAATCGTAAAAGCAATCACTTCTCCATTGTATAAATCCAATATACTGGAAAGATACAATTGTTTCTGCCCATAAGGCAAATATGTGATATCCGTTACTAGCTTTTCCAGAGGGCGATCAGACTGAAAGTTTCGATCCAATATATTCTCGGCCACGGCATATGGCTGCCCATTCTTCTTGCGCTTTTTCACCTTAACCCGGCATTGCCACTGATTCTTCTGCATAATGCGCTGAACCGTTTTATGATTCATACGCATTTCCTTTTTTAATATGGCTGTGATTTTCCGATAGCCATACCGATACTTGTGTTCTCGGCACAACGTGCCGATTTGTTTTTCTAAATGGTATTTAGGGTTATCTTTCATCAGATTCTTCTTCCAACGATAATAAGATGCTCGTGAGATACCTAAATGAATACAGATATCCTTTATGGTCATTGTGCCGCGCAATGCTTCTACAAGCTCGACTGGCGTTTCGCTATCAGCTTCCTTTCCAATTCGTTGTACTTTTTTAACACTTCATTCTGTTGTCTCAGATAACGATTTTCTGCCTGCAGTTTCTCTAATTCGGAAGAATACTCTGGACCTTTCCCATAAGAATATTGCTTTCCGACAGGTTGTTGGAATCGATGTGTATCCCCAGCTTTATACCACCTGACCCATGTCTGAATCTGCGTCTTATTCTTTATATTCAATTCCTGCATGATCTCCTTCACAGGCACGCCCGCCAATCTCATTTCTACAGCCTTCTGTTTGACTTCAACCGGATAACTCACTCTTGTCCTCATAGAAAAACACCTCCAAGTCTAATTTCGGATAACAACGATCCGTTTTCAAACTTGAAGGTGTTTTTTGTTTGTCTCATATTATGGGGTCAGTCCCTCTGAGCGGGGCTTTTTTTAATGGGCAGCCTGCCGGTAAAATCGCCGGCAGGCTTTTTTGTTCTGATTTGAGAATAATCGGATGAATTCCAGACAAAATAACAGCAAATACGATTGAAAGAAGGTCGCCATCATGGATATATTACTGGCTCTTCTCCCGGCTTTGTTTTGGGGGAGCATCGTGTTATTTAACGTCAAATTAGGCGGCGGGCCTTACAGCCAGACGCTTGGTACGACAATCGGGGCGCTCATCGTTTCGTTTGTACTGTATCTGTTTGTCCATCCGGTGCTGTCTGGGCGCATTTTTATTGTTGGCATCATATCGGGGCTGTTTTGGTCGCTCGGCCAAAGCAATCAGCTAAAAAGCATCCAGCTGATGGGCGTTTCAAAAACGATGCCGATATCAACGGGAATGCAGCTCGTCTCGACTTCTTTGTTCGGGGTGATTGTATTCAAAGAATGGTCAACCCCCATCGCGATTACGCTGGGTATTCTCGCCCTTATTTTAATCATCGTCGGTATAGTGCTCACATCTTTAGAAGATAAAAAAGGGCGGGCTGACGGAGAACCGGGAAACTTAAAAAAAGGCATTGTCATCCTGCTGATCTCTACGCTCGGTTATTTGGTCTATGTCGTCGTGGCCCGGCTGTTCGGCGTATCCGGCTGGTCAGCGCTTCTGCCGCAGGCGATCGGGATGGTTATCGGCGGGCTGCTCCTGACATACAAGCATAAACCGTTTAATAAGTACGCCCTCAAGAACATTCTGCCGGGAATCATCTGGGCGCTCGGGAATATGTTTCTGTTCATCTCACAGCCGCGCGTCGGTGTTGCGACAAGTTTTTCCCTGTCTCAAATGGGGATCGTCATCAGCACGCTCGGCGGAATCTTCATCCTCCGTGAGAGCAAAACGAAGCGCCAGCTGGTCGCCATTGCCATCGGGATTATCCTGATCATCGTGGCCGCAATATTCTTAGGCATTGCAAAATCAAATTCATAACAACATGCAGGAGGTTTGAACATGTACACGGATTTAAAAGGAAAAGTCGTAGCCATTACGGGAGCATCATCAGGATTAGGAAAAGCGATGGCGCTCCGCTTCGGACAGGAGCAGGCGAAAGTCGTCATTAACTACTACAGTAATGAAAAAGAGGCACAAACCGTAAAAGAAGAGGTTCAAAAAGCGGGCGGTGAAGCAGTCATCATTCAAGGTGACGTCACAAAAGAAGAAGATGTGAAAAACATCGTCCAGACCGCGGTGAAAGAATTCGGCACATTGGATATCATGATCAATAACGCCGGCATGGAAAACCCGGTTCAGTCGCATGAAATGCCGTTAAAAGACTGGAACAAAGTCATCAATACCAATCTGACCGGCGCTTTTCTGGGAAGCCGCGAAGCCATTAAATATTACGTAGAAAATGATATTCAAGGAAACGTCATTAACATGTCGAGCGTGCATGAAATGATTCCGTGGCCGCTGTTTGTCCACTACGCGGCAAGTAAAGGCGGCATTAAATTGATGACGGAAACGCTGGCGCTTGAGTACGCGCCGAAGCGCATCCGTGTTAACAATATCGGACCGGGCGCGATCAATACGCCGATCAATGCGGAAAAATTCGCGGATCCCGTCCAGAAAAAAGATGTGGAAAGCATGATTCCGATGGGATATATCGGTGAGCCGGAAGAAATCGCGGCCGTCGCCGTCTGGCTCGCTTCAAAGGAATCAAGCTACGTGACCGGCATTACACTGTTTGCTGACGGCGGAATGACCAAATATCCGTCATTCCAGGCAGGCCGGGGATAAGAAAAAAAGCGATCTCAGGCTCTTTAGAGCCGGATCGCTTTTTGCTTACGCGCGTTTTTTCTTTACAAGCGCTGCGATCGAAAGGATAATCGCCGCAGCTGACAGAACGATGGCCGCAATATCAAGCGCAGATACGCCGGATTTGCTTTCTTCATTTGACTGTTCAGCTCCGTGCGCATCCGTCACGTTCGCCGCTTTTGTGATTTTCGTAATTGAGTGAGGCGTGTCGGCGTTCTCATCACCCGTCCATTCTACAATGCTGCCGTCTTTGTAATATTGGTAGGCGTCCCAAGCGGCATCCGCGGTCTTTTCAGGGTTTTTCGCAACGAATGTGAACTGCTGGAATTGGCCGGGCTGAATGCCGCCGTCCTTTGCTTCCCAAGTGACGGAGACCGCCTTGTCATCATGCTTTGCTACGGACGTTTTCCAGCCCGGAATCGGCTGATACTGCTGGAACTCAACGCCCGCGGGCATTTTCAGCACGACTTTCGTTGTCGGCTCATTTTTTTCCACAGGCACTTTCATTGTGTACGTTTCCCAAGAACCCGCCGCGGATTCCGCGGGTTTGACGGAGACGTGGGCGCTTGCTGCAGCCGTAAAACCGGTGAGTGACAGGGTCACGGCAAATATGAATACGAAAGCCTTTTTTTTCAACATGAGATACACTCCTTAGTTTGTCGTTGAGAATACTTGGTTGATTTCATTGAAATCGCTTGTCAGTCCGTGGACTTTGATCTTCCAGTTTCCCTTTTCGGTGATGGACAGGTTGGCGGCTTCGAATGTGCCTTCCTTCGTCTTTTTCAAATCAAAGGTGCTTTCATGCTGTTTGCCGCTGAAGCCCGTCTGATAAACAGTCACCGTAAATTGCTGAATGTCTTTCACCAAGCCGCCGTTATGATCGGTGACAATGACTTGAAATTCATTTTTACCCGGCTGGTTCGGCGTAATATGCAGGGACAGGGTTTCCCCGTTTCCGATCATTTCTGAGCCGTTAAAAGGCAATGGCGCGGGCGGCGGCGGGCTGGGCAGGCTTGTGAAGACAGCGGTTGTAAATAACACCGCAATGCCGATTGCCCATTCGGCCTTTATCGTTGCGCTGATGCTCCTTTTTCTGCGGAACTTCGTCATCCATACGTGAATGGCGCCGAGCGCAAGCATGATGACAAACAGCCCGATTTTCAAAAGGAGCGTCTTGCCGTAAGCGGTGTGAAAGAGTGAATCAAACGAACGGATAATGAAAAATCCGTTCAGCACACCTGAAAATAAAAGCACGCCGACAGAGGCGAACGCCCAAGGAGAAAAGCGTCTGACCGTTTCCCAGGCGGCGGTTTTATCTGTTTTTCTCCACTCTGATGAAAGAAGGAGCACAAGCACGGCTATACCGCCGGTCCATACAGACGCGGCTGATAAATGGAGAAAATCCATCGCGATGCCGACCGCTTTTTCGTCAATAACCGCTGCATGTCCGGCGAATGCTTTTGCCAAAAGCGAAGCGAAAAAGAACAGCAGCGGCGCCGTCCAGTACGCAAATGACCGGAAAGCTTTCTTCTTCAGCAGCGGGATCATGGACAGGGCAAGCAGGATAAATAGGCTGATCTGGATCATCCAGACGCACCCGCCTGCCGTTTTCAGAAGCGTTTCTTTTACATAGTCCGGCTGAAACGCGGCGCTCCAAGCGCCGCCCGCGTTTTCTTTCGTCTGGATCGGGAGCTGGCAGACAAGCGCAAGCCCCGTTAAACATAAGGAAATCACGAGCAGCTTTACAGTTCGTTTTGCTTTTGATGAATCATTTTTTCTGTACCAAAACAGATGAAAAAACGCCGTGCCGATAAACAGGGAGAGAGCGGTATACAAAATACCGCGGTCGATGGCCGCTTCGGGATGAAGCGCCGCTTGTGATGATGTTTGCTCCTGAAGTTCACCGCCGGCTTTCCCGATACTGAAAGGAATGACGCCGGATACCGGGTGACCGTCGGCCGACACCGCGTTCCATTCCGCTCTGTAAATATCATGCGGCAGATTTTTTTTCAATGCCGCGGTCATGATGCGGGCATCACTTTTTTGAATCACCGTTTTGCCGGCATCGACCCGTTCGCCGGATGAATTATAGACCTTAATGGAGTGAAAGCCTTCTTCAATCTGTTCATTAAACTCAATTTCAATCTGCTTCGGCGCTTGTTTTAATTCGCTGTTCTCACCCGGGTTTGAGTTTGTGATGTAGGCGTGGGCGAAACTTGTTTTCGGAATCAAAACAAGGAACAGCAAAAAGATGAGCCAGCGTTTGTTCTGTCTCATGGCTTGTGACACCGCCTTCCGGTTGGTTGTTGTTATGTCTTGCTGCAGGTGCATCCCTTCTGCCTGTCGTGTAAGATGATGTCCGCCGCCTCGTCAAAGGTGCAAATGACCCCGCCGAATCCTTTTTGAAACCGTTCTGCGTAATCACGCGTTGAGAAGGGAATCGCCTGAGGCCGGCAGCAATGAAGGTCAATATCGGCATGGACTAAAAAGTAAGCAGAAGCGGCCGTCAGCGTTGTCTGGAGAAGAAAATCCTTACAAATGACATGAGACACTTCTTCCTTTTTATCCTCATACCGCAAAATCGCGCAATGAATGCAGCACATCTGCTCAACGGCTTGTGAAACAGTAATGAGCTGGACAGAATATGAATGCTGAATCGGCCGCAGGCAATAGCCGCATTGATTGGCGCTTTTTTCTGAAGCGGGCGGGAGCGTAATGCCGCCGGGTGTCCGGATAATCCGGTTTGCATCCGCCAGCTGATTGACGTCTCTGTACACGGTCATCTCGGAGACGCCGAATCTCTCGCTTATGTCAGAGATTTTCAGCGCGCCCTCCTCTTTCAGCCATTCAAGCAAGGTTTGCTGTCTGTTAATCGGAAGCAATTCTGCATCCTCCTTTTTATGCGAATGAGTGATGAACCTCCCTTTAAGAGTAGATGTTTTCACAAATGTGCACAAGAGCCTGATGATAAAATGTGTGAAAATATGTTGAACAATCACAAATGTAAAACGCGGAGACAGACTCTGTTATAATAGAAGAGTTGAATGGAGGAATAAACATGAAAGAAACGACCTGCCCGAACTGCGGCAAGCCGATTACAGGCGACATGGTCAGATCATCCATGATCCCGTGCCAGTTTCAGTGCGGACATTGCCATGTGAAATTGCGTGAATATAAAGTATCAGCTCCGATTATGGCTGTGGCCATTGCGATAACCGTGCTTTTGATTTATCTTGTGCAGATGGCCAGAACCGCCGTCATGCCGATGATTCCGGCCGCGCGGTATGTGCCGGCCGCCATTTTTGCGCTCGTATGTGCGTATCCGGTGTTTATTGTCAGTGAGCGGATCATTGCCAAACTCGTCGTTACAAAAGGACACATTATATACAGGAAGCGGTAAGACACCTTTGATGAGGTGTCTTTTTTTAGTTAAGGATTTGTCACAGTCTCTGTGCCAAACTCCTCTTTACTTTTCATTGAATGAGGATTGTAAGCGTTTTATGATGAAGGCACAGGGGCGAAAGAAAACCCCGTGTCTTATTTATTTTCATCTTAAGGCAGGCAAACAGGGAGGGAAATGATATGCAGCAAGAACAGCAAGCTGGCATGAAAGTAAAGATACAGCGGTTCGGCAGTTATTTAAGCGGTATGATCATGCCGAATATCGGCGCATTTATTGCATGGGGAATTATCACCGCGCTGTTTATTCCTGCGGGATGGTTTCCGAATCCGCAGCTGAATACATTGGTAAGCCCGATGATTACGTATCTTCTGCCGCTTTTAATCGCATATACGGGCGGAAAAATGATTTACGATCACCGCGGGGGAGTCGTCGGAGCGACAGCGGCCATCGGAGTCATTGTCGGAGCGGACATTCCGATGTTCTTAGGGGCAATGATTATGGGGCCTTTGGGCGGCTATCTCATTAAACAATTAGACCGTGTGTTTAAAGATAAAGTCAGACAGGGTTTTGAAATGCTGATCAACAACTTCACGGCGGGAATTATCGGCGCGGTGCTGACGATTATCGCGTTTTATGCGATCGGCCCGGTCGTCCTGTCTCTTAACAAATTGCTGGCGGCGGGTGTGGAAGTCATTGTCCACGCGAACTTGCTGCCGATTGCAAGCGTTTTCGTGGAACCGGCGAAAGTCCTGTTCCTGAATAACGCGATCAACCACGGCATTTTAAGTCCGATCGGAATTGAGCAGGCAGCCAAAGCGGGTAAATCCATTCTGTTCTTAGTGGAAGCGAACCCCGGGCCTGGACTCGGTATTTTACTGGCATACATGTTCTTTGGGAAAGGTTCTTCAAGATCGACGGCTCCGGGAGCGGCGATCATTCATTTCTTCGGGGGGATTCATGAAATCTATTTCCCTTACATTTTAATGAAACCGATGCTGATCCTCGCGGCGATCGCCGGGGGAGCGAGCGGACTGCTCACATTCTCGATTTTTAACGCGGGTCTTGTCGCCGCATCATCTCCGGGCAGCATCATCGCCATTTTGGCACTGACACCGAAAGGAAGCTATCTCGGCGTGCTGGCGGGCGTCATCGTTGCCGCGGCCGTATCGTTTATCATCTCGGCGCTTATTCTGAAATCGTCCAAAGCGGGAGAAGAAGATCTGACAGCCGCTGCGGAAAAAATGCAGGAAATGAAAGGCAGGAAAAGCGAAGCGGCGGCCGCATTGGCGGACAAAGAGGAAGAGCCGGAAAACAGCGCCGCTGATATGTCCGCTGACCAAGTCAGCCGCATTATCTTCGCATGCGACGCGGGTATGGGATCGAGCGCAATGGGCGCCTCCATTTTAAGAAACAAAGTGAAAAAAGCAGAGCTTGACATTGATGTGACAAATACATCAATCAATAATCTTCCGAATGACGCGGATATCGTCATTACGCATAAGGACCTGACTGACCGTGCGAAAGCGAAGCTGCCGCAGGCGGTGCACATTTCGGTTGATAATTTCTTGAACAGCCCGAAATACGATGAACTGATTGAAAAGCTTCAAAACTAATCAAACAGAAAGAGGGATTTTCATCATGGAAGTATTGGCTAAAGCGAACATCAAACTGAACCAGACAGTGAATTCAAAAGAGGATGCCATCCGCCTGGCGGGCCAGACGTTGATTGATAACGGTTACGTGAAAAACGGCTATGTGGAAAAAATGTTCGAACGTGAAGAAACATCATCCACTTTCATGGGGAATTTCATTGCGATCCCGCACGGCACGGAAGATGCGAAGGATGAGGTGCTTCATTCAGGCATTTCCGTCATCCAGATTCCGGACGGGGTGGAATACGGTGAAGGCAATACGGCAAAGGTCGTTTTCGGTATTGCCGGAAAAAACAATGAACACTTAGACATTCTGTCAAACATCGCCATCATCTGCTCAGAGGAAGAAAACATCGAGCGGCTGATCAGTGCAAAGACGGAAGAAGAACTGGCCGCGATTTTCAGCGAGGTGAACTGACATGATTGCCCTTCATTTCGGAGCGGGAAACATCGGGCGGGGCTTTATCGGCGCTTTGCTCCATCATTCCGGCTATGACGTAGTTTTCGCTGATGTGAATGAAACGATGGTCGGTCTTCTCAATGATAAGAAGGAATATACCGTGGAGCTTGCCGACGGCGGCCGGCAGACAGAAATTATCGGCCCCGTTTCAGCCATCAACAGCGCGGTGCAAGAACAAGAGCTGTACAGGCTGATCAATGACGCGGCGATCATTACGACGGCGGTGGGCCCAAACGTTCTCAGGCTCATCGCCCCGTCCATCGCGGAAGGGCTGAAGCGCAGAACGTCCTCTGAGCCTCTCAATATCATTGCCTGTGAAAATATGATCGGCGGCAGCCGTTTTCTGAAAAAAGAAGTTTTCGGACATTTGACGGAAGCGGAGCGGGAACTCGTGAACCGGACGGTCGGCTTCCCTGATTCTGCGGTGGACCGGATCGTGCCGATTCAGCACCATGAAGACCCGCTGAAAGTATCCGTAGAGCCGTTTTTTGAATGGGTCATAGACAGAACCTGCTTTGCCGGCGGTCAGCCGGCACTTAAAGGTGCGATATTTACGGATGATCTTACACCTTTCATCGAGAGAAAGCTGTTTACCGTCAATACCGGGCATGCCGTGACGGCGTACGTCGGCTATCAGCGCGGATTAAAAACCGTCAAAGAGGCCATCGACCATCCTGAAATCCGGCGTGTCGTGTACGATGCACTTTCAGAAACGGGCGAGTACTTGGTGAAAGCGTACGGCTTTAAGCAAGCTGAACACGAGCAGTACATGAAGAAAATCATCGGCCGTTTTGAAAATGAATACATCACGGATGATGTGACAAGAGTCGCCAGATCACCGCTCAGAAAACTCGGAGCGAATGATAGATTAGTAGGACCGGCCAAAAAAATAAAAGAACCGAACGCGCTGGCGGAAGGCATCGCCGCCGCCCTGCGCTTTGACTATCAGGATGATCCGGAAGCGGTTGAGCTGCAGAAGCTTATCGCGGAAAAAGGAACAAGCGGTGTTCTGCAAGACATTTGCGGTATTCAGCCGCATGAGCCGCTGCACGGCATCGTGCTCAAAAAACTGAATCAATAAGATGAACCCGCGTCGGAGGACGCGGCTTTTTTTTCTTCTGTTATAATGTGGGAGAAGGGAGGCTGTATGATGACTCAAAAGCTCTTACCCCACCGTTTTCCGTTTCTTTTGATTGACGGCACGACAAACAGCGAAGCCGGTAAATGGGCGGCTGCTTACAAAAACATCAGTGAAAATGACTGGTTTATAACCGAATCACAAAGAGAGATGCCGTTTTCACTCGTCATTGAAGCGATGGCCCAAACGGCGGCTTGCGCGGGAATTACCGGCGGTGACAGCCTCGGTCTTTTATCCGCGGTGAAGAAAGCGGAAAGATTAGGCGCCGCTTTGCCGGGAGACCGTCTGGATCTGCTGTTTGAAGTCACGCGAACAAGGCGCGGGTTTGTGTTCGGCCGGGCGAAAGCGTCCGTTGCCGGGAATCCGGTAGCGGAAGCTGAGATCAGCATATTTATCGCACCATCGTAAAAAAAGCCGCCTCCAGCGGCGGCTTTCGGACAAGCCTGTTATTTTGTATCATAATCTCTTTCACTCTGTGAATTGTCTCTTTGGTCGTGTTTGTGTTTTTCATCATTGGCGTTTTCCTTCAGCTCTTCCAGCGGAATCGGATCGGTTAAATCATGATGTTCAGGATTTTCATTCGGTTTGTTTTTCTGTTTTCTTTCTTTCATCCTCCATCACCTCAATATTTCTTTTCCTCAACGTGCTCCCCGCGAAACGTCAGGAGCGGTTTTTTGTTCCTGTGGGTCATATGTATTAAAATAGAGACGACTACAATATAAAAAGTGAGGTACATATATGCCGATACAAAGAGAAGACGCAGATATTAAACTGATCGCGATTGATATGGACGGAACCCTGCTCAATGACGAGCAGCTCATCCCGGAGGAAAACCGGCGGGCGATCAAGGAAGCGGAGGCGAAAGGAATTCACGTCGTCATCAGCACCGGACGCACGCTGATGACATGCCGCGAACTGGCTGAGTCTCTCGAGCTGTCATCCTTTTTAATTACGGCAAACGGCAGCGAAATCTGGGATTCCGACTTTGAGCTGGTTGAGCGCAAGCTTCTTCATACCGATCATATTCAAAAATTATGGGATCTGAGAAATAAGCACAATACGAATTTCTGGGCCTCTACCGTCGATAAAGTGTGGAGAGGGGAATTCCCGGAAACCATTACGGATCATCAGTGGCTCAAGTTCGGATTTGAAATCGAGGATGACGATGTGCGGAATGAGGTGCTGAAAGAGCTGAAAGAAAACAAGGAGCTCGAAGTCACAAACTCAAGCCCGATCAATATCGAAGTCAATGCCCTCGGCATCAATAAAGCAGCGGCGCTGGCGAAGGTATCGGAAAAACTCAGCTTTACGATGGAAAATGTGATGGCTATGGGTGACAGTCTGAATGACATTGCGATGATTGAAAAAGCGGGTGTCGGCGTCGCCATGGGAAATGCGCAGGATATCGTAAAAGAAACCGCTGACTGGGTGACTGATGTCAACACAGAAAACGGAGTCGCCAAAGCGATCCGCCACTGGGTATTATAATAGAAAAAAGAGAGCCTCTGGATGAGGCTCTCTTTTTTGTTTTGTCATATTTGTGACTAGGTCCATGGTAGGTTTTCTGACAAAGGGATGTTCAAACGTGTCAGAATTGATATAATTGAGTGAAATCCAACAATTCGGAATAGTCATTCCGAATAGCGGAATGATATTAAAATAAAACGTTTACAATACAGGAGGGAGCTTATGTTTCAGATTGACATCAATTGTGATTTAGGAGAAAGCTTCGGTGCATATAAGATCGGGATGGATGAAGAGATTTTGGATTACGTAACATCTGCAAACATCGCCTGCGGCTTTCATGCGGGTGATCCCAGCGTGATGCGCAAAACGGTTGCGCTTGCGGCGGAAAAGGGCGTGAAAATCGGCGCTCATCCCGGGCTGTTCGATCTTCAGGGATTCGGGCGGCGGCAGATCGCGATTACGCCCGCGGAAGCGTATGATCTGACACTGTACCAAATCGGCGCGCTGTCAGGTTTTTTAAAAGCAGAAGGTGTCACGATGAAGCATGTGAAGCCGCACGGCGCTTTATATAATATGGCCGCCGTCAACTGCGGCCTGTCAGAGGCCATCGCTCAGGCGGTCTTTCATTTTGATCCCGGACTCATTCTTTTCGGGCTAGCCGGAAGCGAGCTGATTAAAGCGGGAGATCGAATCGGACTGCAGACGGCAAGCGAAGTGTTTGCAGACCGCACCTATCAGGAAGACGGCACGCTGACGCCGCGTTCACAGCCGGATGCGCTGATTCAGGATGACAAAAAAGCGGTCGGGCAAGTGATTCAAATGGTGAAAGACAACACGGTGACATCACGTAAGGGACAAGCTGTAAGCCTGAAAGCGGACACCGTCTGCATTCACGGAGACGGCGCCCACGCGCTGACATTCGCAAAAACGATCAGAAACGAATTAAAAGCGGCTGACATTCAAATCAGTGCGCTTTCAAAAGACTGAGCAGCAGAGGGAGGAAGACAGCATGGAGCAAAAGAAAAAAACAGCCGGAAAGGCTTCCGGCAAATGGTCGCTGCTTTTAGGCGCGACATTTCTGATGGCGACATCATCAATCGGGCCCGGCTTTCTGACGCAAACGGCCACGTTTACCAATACATTGGCGGCAAGCTTCGGCTTTATCATTTTAATTTCTATTATTTTGGACATTTTCGCGCAAACCAATGTATGGCGGATTATCGCAGTTTCCGGAAAGCGCGGCCAAGAGATTGCAAATATGGTGCTTCCGGGCGCCGGTTATGCCATTGCTTTTCTGGTGGTGCTCGGCGGACTTGCATTTAATATCGGAAACATCGGCGGCGCGGGTCTCGGCCTGCAAGTATTATTCGGAATCAAACCGGAGATCGGCGCTTTAATCAGCGCTGCAATTGCGGTTCTGATTTTCGTCATAAAGGAAGCCGGAAAAGTCATGGACCGTTTTATGCAGATCGCCGGAATTGTCATGATCGTATTGACGGTGTATGTTGCCGTAACGACGGCTCCGCCGGTCGGACACGCCGTTGTGAAAACTTTTATGCCTGATCATATCAGTGTGCTGGCGATCGTGACGCTTGTCGGCGGCACGGTCGGCGGATACATTACATTTGCCGGCGGCCACCGTTTGCTTGATTCAGGCATTCAAGGGAAGGAAGTCATTCCTCAGGTCACGAAAAGCTCCGTCACAGGCGTATTGATTACATCTGTTATGCGGATTGCTCTGTTTCTCGCCGTGCTCGGCGTCGTCTCAAAGGGCCTGCGCATTGATCCTGATAATCCCGCGGCTTCTGTGTTCAAGCTTGCGGCGGGAAATGTCGGCTATAAAATTTTCGGTGTCATCATGTGGTCTGCGGCTATTACGTCTGTCATCGGCGCCGCATATACGTCAGTGTCTTTCTTCAAATCGTTCTCGGCAAGAATCGAAAAGCATTCGAACGGCGTCATTATCGCTTTTATCATCGTATCCACTCTCATTTTTGTCACGATCGGCCAGCCTGCCAAAATTCTGGTCGCGGTCGGTTCGCTTAACGGTTTAATTCTGCCGCTTGCATTAGCGATGATTTTGTTGGGCGCTTATAAGAAAAAAGTCGTCGGCGACTACAAGCATCCGATCTGGCTGACGATCGCGGGGGCAATCGTAGTCGTTGTCATGGCGGTTATGGGCATCTATACATTATTTTCGCAAATGCCGCAGCTATGGGGCTGATGGCATGAAAAAACATATGAGTGACATGAGCCCCGAAGAAGTCAGGCAGCTTATCAGAAAAGGGCGGATGACCGGACCGACAGCGGGGTTGGCCGCTTCTTACGCACAAGCCAATCTCGTCGTTTTGCAAAAGGATCTAGCCTTTGATTTTCTCTTATTCTGCCAGCGCAATCAAAAGCCTTGTCCGGTACTTGACGTGACGGATGCGGGTTCACCCGTTCCGGCAATAGCGGCGCCGGGAGCTGATATCCGGACGGACTTTCCGAAATACAGAATCTATCGGCATGGCGTGCTTACTGAAGAGGTAACGGATCTCACGCCATATTGGAAGGATGATTTTGTCGGCTTTTTGATCGGCTGCAGTTTTTCATTCGAGCAAGCCCTTATCAATCAGCACATTCCAATCAGGCATATTGATGAAGGCGTGAACGTTCCCATGTATAAAACAAATATTGACTGTGTTCCGGCGGGCCCGTTTTCAGGAAAGATGGTCGTCAGCATGAGGCCGATTCCGGAAAGACTGGCAGTCCGCGCGGCACAGGTCACGTCACGTTTTCCCGCTGTTCACGGCGCCCCCGTCCGCATCGGGAATCCGAAAAGCATCGGCATCAGCGATCTGAATCAGCCGGACTTCGGAGATGCCGTAACGGTGAAAGAAGGCGAAGTTCCCGTATTCTGGGCGTGCGGCGTTACACCGCAGGCGGTGATCATGGAAACAAAGCCCGATATCGTGATAACCCATTCACCGGGGCACATGCTGATCACTGATATACGGAACGAATCGCTTGCTGTTCTGTAAGTGAGAAAGAAAACAACGAGGTGATGACAATGAAGCAGTATAGCGGCAATACAGCGCTTGATATACAGCCGCACGGTGATTCCGCCGTTATCATCCGCTTTGGCGGGCACATCAGCGAAGAAGTCAACAGCCGGGTTCATGCGGCGGCCGCCTGTATTGAAGAACGGCCGTTTCCGGGCTTCGTTGAATGTATTCCGGCATTCACAAGTTTGACGATCTTTTATGATGTGTATGCCGTCTCACAAATAAAAAAAGGTGTCTCTCCTTTTGCTTTGGTCAAGAAAGAAGTGACAGAACGCCTCAGCCATATAAAGGCCGGCCGGCAGGAAGAGCGCCGGGTGATGGAAATCCCCGTTTGCTACGGCGGTGATTTCGGTCCTGATTTAGAAGACGTCGCTGAGATGAACGATCTGACGCCGGAAGACGTCATCCGCATTCATACCGAAGGCGAGTATCTCGTTTATATGCTCGGGTTTGCGCCGGGATTTCCGTTTTTAGGAGGAATGTCTGAGCGGATCAGAGCGCCGAGAAAGGCATCGCCAAGGCCGTCGATTCCGGCTGGTTCAGTAGGAATCGCAGGGATGCAGACCGGTGTGTATCCGATATCCACCCCCGGCGGCTGGCAGCTGATCGGCAGCACTCCGCTTCGGCTTTTCAGGCCTGGAGAACAACCGCCAAGCCTGTTGAGAGCGGGCGATACTGTGAAATTCGTCCGGATTTCAGCGGAAGAATACAGCCGCATCAAGGAGGGAGCCGAATGAGCATGAAAGTGGTGAAGCCCGGTCTTCTGACGACGATTCAGGATACGGGCCGAACAGGGTATCAGAAATACGGCGTACTGGGCAGCGGCGCAATGGATACAATTTCTCTGCGCATCGCCAATCTTCTTGCCGGAAATAAAGAAACAGAGGCGGGACTGGAAATTACGCTCATGGGGCCCGGGCCTTCCTTTGAGTTATCAGAACCGGCGGTCATTGCCGTCACGGGGGCCGATTTCGCTTTTCATATTAATGGAGAACCGGCTCCTCTGTGGAAACCGATTTTGATAAAGGAAACAAGCGTCGTCTCATTTGGGCCGTGCAAAATGGGGAGCCGCGCTTATCTCGCCGTCGCGGGGGGATTTGACGTGCCCGCCGTCATGGAAAGCAAAAGCACATATGTCAGAGCGGGGATCGGCGGCTTTTGCGGAAGAGCGCTGCAAAAAGATGATGAACTGCCGCTCGGCGGTATGACGCAGTGCTCGGAACTGATCGCTGCCCGTCTGAGCGAATCTCCCGGGCAGCATGGTTTCTCAGCGCCTGATTGGTCAGTCAGCAGCAGAGGATTTTTGCCGCTGAAAAGAAATCCGGTCATTCGCGTGCTTGAAGGCGCTCAATTTCATGCGTTTACAGAAGAAGCAAAACGGCGTTTTTACCAAGAATCGTATACGGTTACGCCGCAATCAGACCGAATGGGCTACCGCCTGAAGGGCGCCCCGCTTGAATTGCGGGAGCCGCTTGAAATGGTATCTGAGGCTGTGACATTCGGGACGGTGCAGGTGCCGCCGGACGGCAATCCGATTATACTGCTGGCTGACAGACAGACGACGGGGGGCTACCCGCGAATGGCGCATATCATATCCGCCGATCTTCCTCTTGCCGCCCAAACGATGCCGGGGGAACATATCACGTTCGCTGCTGTTTCGCTGGAGGAGGCGGAAATGCTGCTGTTGGAGAAGGAACAGCAGCTGAAGGAGCTGAAAGCAAGACTCAAAATGGAATGGCTGATCTGACAAAGGGGATGAAAGGTCATGGAGAACAAAAACAAAACCGTCATCAAATCAATGGAGCTGCTTCATTTATTCCTGACCGAACCGAGCCTGAGCTTAAATGAGCTGGTTTCTCTATCGGAAATGCCGAAGACCTCAGTTCACCGGATGGCAAGTTCACTGGAGGAAATGGGATTTCTCACCCGGACAGCGGACGGCCGTTATCAGCTTGGTCTGATCTTTTTACAATTCGGCCAGCTCGTCTCTGACCGTCTGGACATCAGGAAAATAGCCAAGCCGGTGATGGAAAAGCTGTGCGGTGAAGTGGATGAGGCCGTTCAGCTGATTATGAGGGACGGCGATGAAGCCATTTACGTCGATAAAATTGAGGGAACGCAAACCGTACGGCTGTATACTGCAATCGGCCGCCGGTCGCCGCTGTATGCGGGAGCGTGCGCCAGAAGCATTTTATCGTTTCTGCCGCGAGAGGAGATTGACACATACATTCAGAAAACAAAGCTTGCCGCAATCGCTTCAGGCACGATGACGAATCCGGCTGAACTGCTTCAATCCATTGAAACGTCATTACAATCAGGATATACGATCAGCTATTCGGAATTAGAGGATTACACGGCGGCGATCGGGGCGCCGATTTTCAATCACGAAGGTAAGGTGGTTGCGGGAATCAGCATCGCCGGCTTTGAAGCCAGGTTTTCAGAGGACAGACTGCCGTACTTAACCGAAAAAGTCAAAAACGCCGCTCAGCATATTTCTGAGAAATTGGGTTATTGACCGAGCCAATTTTTCTTCACTCGCGTACATTACAATATCGATAGTAACGAGTGGAGGAAAGAAAATGGGACTTGTTTATACGGCGCTTGGGGATTCTTTGACGACGGGAAGGGGATCCGGCCCGTTTTCCGCCGGTTTTGTTCAGCGGTTCGGACGTATGATGGCAGAAGATTTACAGACAAGAACCGACGTTTCCATCTTTGCCAAATCAGGCCTTGAGACGGGAGAAATTCTCGGGCTTATGTCTTGGCCGTACATTCAGAGGCGGATTCAGGCTGCTGATATGATTACCATTACAGGCTGCGGCAACGATTTGATCGATTCGGTTCGGGAATATCAGCAAACATCGGACGCTTCGGTGTTCACCAGTGTGTCCAGTCACTGTCACGAGAACTTTGAAAAGATGATAGCCAAGATCACAGCCTTAAAAGGGCTGCACCCGTCTCCTTATGAGATCCGCGTCTTCAATTTATACAACCCTTTCCCGGGTATTTCCATTGCAGAGAAATGGATATCTTCTTATAATGCGCACCTCAGCACACTCGCATCGGCGCCGCACGTCAAAATTGCCGATGTCCACAGCGCTTTCAAAGGAAAGCTGAACGAATATCTCTCTCATGACCGCGTACACCCCAACGGCAGAGGATATGAAGTCATGGCATGCGTTCTCAGGGGGCTCGGATACGGAAGCCTCGCCCGCTCATAAACCGCGCGCTCCTTTTCATCGGGAGCGCGCTTTTCGTTCTCCTTAAAACAAACTTAAAATTGTCCGACTTTCGTTCTATCCGCGCAAAAAGTACGCTAGAATAATGGGGGATAAAGACAGAAATAGAATTGTGTTCAAAAAATGATAACAGAAAGGATGGATTTTTTTGCTGCGCGTTTTAAAACTGTCACTCGCGATGCTGATTATTATACTTGCTGCTGCCGCATTTACGTATGCAGAACATACATCTGTCATACAGCCGATTATGCTCGTGTTTCTCGGTGCGGTCATGTTCATTCAGGGGCTGGAAGAAAAACGGAAAGAAAACGACGGCTCCGGGAAATTCAATATATATACCGCCGTTTTTGTATGGTCGATCTCTTTAA
The DNA here is from genome assembly GCF_059831465.1 of Bacillus sp. 5RYD7K. Taxonomy (NCBI): domain Bacteria; kingdom Bacillati; phylum Bacillota; class Bacilli; order Caryophanales; family Bacillaceae; genus Bacillus; species Bacillus sp. 5RYD7K. The sequence continues at coordinate 434,206 of NZ_CP191200.1, read as the reverse complement.
TCGGTTTTACGCTTCACGTAATCTGAGTTTGATAGATCCTGAAAATGCTCCACAACGGGAAAAGGTGAATAAAAACGGTGCAGTAAGGCTTTCCATTCCTGATATTTCGGCGATCCGCGAAAGCCTATTGTATGATCCTCTAATGTTTCCCATTCCACCAGCAGCAAATATTTATGCGTTTCCTCCATACATTTGGACAAGGAATGGGACAGATAACCTTTCATACCCGCTATAATCGGCTCCGCCCGGCGAAATGCCGCTTCGAATTCTCCTTCAAGACCTTCTTTTACATGCAGCATGGCTGCTTCTCTGATCATTCGGAATCCCCCTTTTTATTAATAGATACATTGTATAAAAATATGGACAAAAATAGCTGAAAAAAATAAAAATTTAAAACACTATAAGTAAAAAATCCTTGCAAGCCTCATTTGGTTTAGGAGAAAATAACAATTGGAAGGCAGGGGAATAGACAGTGAAAAAAGGATTATACCTATTACTTTTACTCGCAGGAATCATAGGTTTAATCGGCTGCTCGAAATCGGAGTCAGCTGAAGACAGAATGAAAGATTTCGTAAAAGACTGGAATGGCGGTCATTACGATAAAATGTACCAAAGCCTCACCCAGGATGAAAAGAAAAAACTATCCAAAAAGGATTTTGTAAAACGATATGAAACCATTTATGAACAAGCAGGGGTCAAAAATCTGAAAGTCACTGCCGAAAAACAGGACGAAGACGATAAGAAAAAAGATGACCTTCAGCACATCGATTATAAAGTCAGCATGGATACAAAAGCAGGAAAGGTCGCCTTTGACAACACGGCCGTCCTGAAAAAAGAAAAAACAGACGATGGAGAATCATGGAACATCGACTGGAATCCTTCTTTTATTTTCAAACAGCTTTCCGATGACAAAACCGTGCAGATCGCAAATGAAGAACCGAAGCGCGGGCAAATCTACGACAAAGACGGCAAAGGCCTCGCCGTGAATACGGAGGTGCCGGAAATCGGCATTATCCCTGGAAAACTTGGCAAGGATAAAGACAGCGTGCTCAAAAAACTGTCTGAAAAACTGGACCTTTCTGAAGACGATATCAAAAGCAAACTGAATCAGGGCTGGGTAAAAGACGACTCCTATGTTCCGATTCAAAAAATCAGGCCGGATGATGAAAGCAAGGTCAAAAGCCTGCTCGCATTAGACGGCGTGACGAAAACGAAAGTCAGCTCCCGCTACTATCCGTACGGGGAAAAAGCGGCCCATCTGACCGGATATATTAAAACAATCACTGCGGAGCAGCTGAAAAAAGCGAAAGAAGGCCAATACAGCGACACCTCCAAAATCGGAACCGCCGGCCTTGAAAATGTATACGAAGACAAGCTTCGCGGCACGACCGGCTGGAAAATTTACGTCCCGCAAACGGGAGAGGTCATTGCTGAAAAGAAAGCCGAAAACGGGCAGGATATTCATGTGACGATTGATATGAAAACGCAGACGAAGCTGTATGATTCCATGAAAGATGACAGCGGAGCGGCAGTCGCCCTTGAACCGCAAACGGGAGAGACCCTCGCGCTTGTCAGCGCACCGTCTTATGATCCAAACGGCTTTATTTTCGGCTGGAGCGGCAAAGAATGGAAAAAGCTGAATGAAAATAAAGACAATCCGTTTTCAGCGAAATTCAACAAGCTGTATGCACCGGGATCAACGATTAAACCGATTGCCGCGGCAGTCGGCCTGACAAACGGCACATTGAAAGCGTCAGAAAAGAAAAAAATCACCGGAAAAGAGTGGCAGAAAGATTCAAGCTGGGGCGGATACCATGTCACACGCGTATCAGAGCGTCTGAATGAAGTAGATCTCGAAAACGCGCTGATTACATCGGACAACATCTACTTTGCGCAAAATGCCATAGACGCCGGAGCGGACGCGTTTACAAAAGGATTAAAAACATTTGGCTTTGACGAAGACATTCCGTATCAATTCCCGATTGAAAAGTCGTCAATCGCAAACGGCAAGCTTGATTCCGAAATTCTTCTCGGAGATACGGGCTACGGCCAAGGGCAGATGCTGATGTCTCCGCTGCACTTAGCGGCTGATTATACCGCATTTGTAACAGACGGAAATCTCGTCAAACCGACATTAATCAAAGACGGAGAAAAAACACCGCAAATCTGGCATAAGCAAGTGGTATCCAAAGCCAATGCCGAAGAAATCACAAAAGGGCTGAGAGGCGTCGTTGAAGATCCGCGCGGCTCTGCATATCAGCCGGCCGTAAGCGGCATTACCGTAGCCGGAAAAACCGGCACAGCCGAGCTGAAAACGTCAAAAGAAGATAAAGACGGCAAAGAAAACGGCTGGTTTGTCGGCTACGATTATAAAAAGAAAGACCTCTTGATCGCGATGATGATTCAAGACGTCAAAAAACGCGGCGGAAGCCATTACGTCGTTGAAAAAGCGAAAAAGCAGTTTCAGAATCATTAAATGACGATTTTTGCGGGCTGAAAGGAAAATCAGCCGCCGAAGCAGAATGAAACAGCATGGGCAATTCCTGAAAACAGAGATACAAGGGCTCACTAAGAAAAAGGGGGATTTCACATGCAGCGTATTCAATTGGCTGAAGACCTGGAATTTTCAAGAGTGATACACGGGCTTTGGCGTCTGAACGAATGGAATTATTCGGACACAGAGCTGCTGGATCTGATTGAATGGTGTATCAGCCAAGGCATTACCACCTTCGACCATGCCGATATATACGGCAGTTATACATGTGAAAAGCTGTTCGGCGGTGCTTTGTCCCTTTCACCTTCAATAAGGGAGCAAATCGAAATCGTCACAAAATGCGGGATCGTCATTGAGTCACCGGAACGGCCCGGCAACAAGATGCACCATTATAATACGTCGAAATCTCACATCTTAGCGTCGGCTGAGCAGTCGCTCTTGAATCTGAATACGGATTATCTCGATGTGCTGCTCATTCACAGACCGGACCCGCTTATGGACCCGGAAGCTGTGGCTGAAGCGTTTCATGCGCTGAAAAGCTCGGGCAAGGTCAGATATTTTGGAGTGTCAAACTTTAAAGCGCACCAGTACAGAATGCTCGAATCCTATTTGGATGATCCGCTCATCACGAACCAAATTGAAATTTCTGCTTACGAGCTGGAAAATATTCATGACGGCACGCTGGATTTCTGTCAGGAAAAACGCATCCCGCCGATGGCGTGGTCACCGCTTGCGGGCGGAAGCGTTTTTACAGGCCAATCAGATAAGGACGCCCGGATCCGCGCCGCGCTTCGTTCCGTACAGGAAGAAATCGGCGCCGCGTCCATTGACGAAGTCATGTATGCATGGCTGTTCACCCATCCGGCGGATATCATGCCGATTGTCGGCAGCGGAAAACAGAGCCGCATTTCCGCCGCGGTGCGTGCATTAGCTTACACACTCAGCCATGATCAATGGTTTCGGGTTTATACAAGTGTCCAAGGTTATGATATTCCATAAACAAAACAAACGCCCGGGAAGGTATCTTCCCGGGCGTTTGTTTATGTGGTGTGCAATGTCTAAAAACAAGTAAGGTCACTTTGAAGTATAGCTGTTCAGATGAAAGGAACCAAGCATCATGGCATATTATCTGACACATTTTTCTTATTCAATACTGTCACACGGACCAGTGCCAAATTGCCATTAGAAAATGGTTGAATAATCATTGAAAGCGTTTTATATTTTTAATTACAACACTTTCCCCGGAAGCACCCCCCATGTGCCGCATCCCTCACAACTAGAAAATCTGGAGGCGCGTTTCATGTATATGACAGCGAGAGAACAAAAATTAATGAAACATCTTTTACTGCAAAACCGGTACGAAACAGTGCATGAACTGGCGGAAGCTTTACAAGTCAGCACAAGAACCGTTCACCGCGAGTTAAAAACAATCAAACCGCTGATGGAATCATTCGGTCTGGCACTTGATAAACAGCCCGGCAAAGGACTGAAAGCGGTGGGAAACCCGGAGGATAAACAGAAGCTCCTGTCAGACCTGTCCTTTGAACAGCATGAATACAGCGCTGAGGAGCGGAAACTTTTAATCCTATGTTCACTATTAGAGTCTCAAGATCCGATCAAGCTCTACAGTCTGGCGAACGAACTCCAAGTGACAAACGCGACGATCAGTTATGATCTTGATGAGCTGGAGACTTGGATTGCGCCCTTCGGCTTGACGCTGATCCGAAAAAGAGGCTTCGGCATTCAGCTGACGGGACCGGAAAATGCGAAACGGAAAATCGTCGGCAACCTCATGGTCAACCGCCTTGATATTCAAAGCTTTTTGGAAGCGGTTGAATTGAATATTAAAGGAAAACCTGACGCTGCTGATAAAATGTTCGGTGTCGTAAATAAAGCGGAACTCTTGAAAATGGACCGGCTCTTGATTCAGCTCAAGGAAAAAATTTCGATCGCCTTATCTGACAGCTCCTATATGGCGCTGGCGGTTCATTTAACCTTTGCGATGGAGCGAATCAGACTCGGAGAAACCATCACGATGGAGGCTTCTGAACTAAAAGCGCTGCAGCAGACGAAGGAATACGGCTCCGCGCTCGAAATGGCAAAAGAGCTTGAAAAAGCCTTCGGTGTGTCGATACCGGAGGCTGAGATCGGCTATATCACCATCCATTTACGGAGCGCCAACCGCCAATACAAAACCGAATTCAAGCCCGAGAACATTGAAGTTGAAACGGCTTTGCAAACAAAGCAGCTGATCGGCTTCATTTCAGAAAAAATCAAAATGGATCTGACGGAAAACGGCTCTTTATACGACGGTTTAATCGCCCATCTCGAGCCTGCGATCAACCGGGTAAAAGAGAGTATCGACATGTACAACCCGATGACTCAGCAAATTAAACGCGACTACTTCCTGCTGTATATGGCAGTAGAAGAAGGAATGGAAAAATTCTTTCCGGGGCTTCATTTTCCTGATGATGAGATCGCTTTCATCGTTCTGCACTTCGGCTCCGCCCTGGAAATCAAACGGGAAGAAGCAAAAATCAAAGCGCTGATCGTCTGTTCAAGCGGCATCGGGTCGTCCAAAATGCTCGCATCCAGACTGAAAAAAGAGCTCCCGGAAATCCGTTCCTTTGATATGTCCTCGCTTATTGAACTGAAGGACCGTGATACCGCCGCGTACGACATGATCGTATCCACCGTGCCGATCCCGTATGAAAACATTGATTATGTCATGGTCAGTCCGCTTTTAAATGAAGAAGACGCCGATCAGGTCAAGCAGTACATCAAAAGAAAGATTCCGCTGATTCTTGACAAGAAAAGAAACGGCAGAAGAGAGGAGAACCAGCCGGAGACGCCTGATATGCTGGAAGCGGCCGGGCGTCTGGCGCATTATGCGGCGGTTATCCAAAGCGTGCTGGGGAACTTTTCGATCAAATCCATTGATTCAAACACGGCGTATGAGCTGTTTTTGAACCGTATGTTTGCCATGCTGGAGGAAGAAGGATTGGTTCATAATGCCCAAAAAACCGCACAGCGCCTTGCAGAGCGTGAAGAACAGGGCGGGCTCGGCATTCCGGGAACGGCAATGGCGTTGTACCATCTCAAAAATGAAGAAATTGTCACGCCTTTTTTCAAAATTTATGATTTGACAGTTCCATGCAGTGTCAAAGGCATGGACGGAAATTCCCTGACCGTCGGCCGCGCTTTAGTGATGATGGCGCCGGCTGATATGCCCGCTGAAGGATCGGAAATATTAAGTGCGGTCAGCTCGGCCATCATTGAATCCGAAGCCAGTATAAAAGCCTTCCAGACTGAGGATCAGGCCGATTTATACAAACGTTTAAACAGGCTGTTTTATCATTTTATTCAGGAGAAAGGACAGCGCTGAACAGATGGTGCACCCCTCATATGGGGTGTGTTTTTTTCTGCATGTATGAGGGTAATGGGAAGGGAAGAAACTAAAACATGGGACTATTGTATCATTCACGAATGGAATAGTTCTAAAACAAAATAGTTTTACAAGTTATATTTTTTGGTTTAAAATGGGTTGCGTGAGGAAGAAAATCTGACAGAGTTTTTTGTGATTTATGATTATGGGAGATGAAAATATGGAGACATTACAGCATCTGATTCTGCACGACATTTCAAATAGCGAAGAGATCGAAGCTGTAAAAAGCGGTGCGCATACCCTGACTTACGCGGAATATCGAAAACGAATCAACCAGCTTGCGCAATCGCTTCTTGATAAAGGAATAAAAAAAGACGACAGAGTGGCGATGCTTTGTAAAAACGGCCACGCGTCATCTATCGTCATGTTTGCGGCACTTGAAATCGGAGCGGTGGTTGTGCCGGTCAGCTGGCAATTAACACCGTATGAAATGACAGGCATTTTAGCGGCTTGTGAACCGAAAGCTGTTTTTTACGGCACTGAATTTAAAGAGATTATGGAAGAAGTGCTTCCTGCGCTTGCATCTTCTCTTAAACTGAAGGTCGTGACCGGAACAGCTGCGGAGACAACACCTGAGTTTGACGCTTTATTGACAGGCTCCGGCGATACACCGGACGTTGAAACGGTGTCCGAAAACGATACGGCATTGCTGATGTTTACCTCGGGTACTACTGGCAATCCGAAACGCTGCATGATCACTCACGGCGGCATATACAACTACGTAAAAGCGACATTGGCATACACGGGGAGAATGCAGAATGTCCGCTTCTTAGCATGCCATCCGAATTACCATACGAGCGCGATTATCTGCCAGATGGTCGGCACGATGAGCGGAACGACATTCATTATGACAGACAATCAGGACCCTGTAGAAAACTTGAAGCTCATCGAAAAAGAGAAAATTCAAACCATCATGGCGCTTCCTGTCTATTACACATACTTGCTGAAAGCCTGGGAAAAGCACCAGACTGACATGTCTTCTATCGTTTATTTGATGACTGGAGGAACAAAGGTGCCAAGCAGCCTGATCCAGCAGTATCGCGACATCGGCATTCCGCTCATGCACGGATACGGAAGCACTGAAGCGTGGGGCATCAGCTCTTGGAATCCGCAAATGGGAATGGATAAAGCCGCTTCTGCGGGTAAACCGATGGAAGAAGTGGACGTCCGCATTGAAGATCCGGAAACAGGCGAAGTCCTTCCGCAAGGCTCAATCGGAGAAGTCGTTGTGACAAATCCGTTTTTATTCAAAGGGTACGAAGGTAACGAAGAAGCGACACGAAAAGTGCTGAAAGACGGCTGGTTCCATACGGGCGATTCCGGATATGTGGATGAAGACGGATTTATCTTTATCACCGGACGTTATAAAGATGTCATCATCTACGGAGGCGACAATATTTATCCTGACCAGATTGAAGAGGTCATTCAGCAAGTGCCGGGAATTCTCGAAACGGCGGTTGTCGGTATCCCTGATCCGCTTTACGGTGAAAAACCGAAAGCGTTCATCGTGACAAACGGCAGAGAAGACCTGACAGAAGAAGAAGTGACCCGATTCCTTCAAGAACGTCTTGCTGCCTTTAAAATTCCGGAGATTGAGTTCGTCAGCGAACTTCCGAAAAACAACCTTGGAAAAGTGAGAAAAGACGTTCTCCGCAAACAAGCGGTACGTTCATAATTGAAATCAAAAACCCGGCTGCCAGCCGGGTTTTTTTCTTGCGTTTCATGTGAAACATTTTTCTCCGAAAACGTTTTGAACTGTCTCATTCATGTTTATCCAAAAGACAGCAGAGGTAGACAAGAAATATGACAACGAACAATAAGGAGGAACTTGACATGGAAAACTATCCGAAGGAATTCCCTGCAAAATCACAAAACCGCCAGCCGGGCATTGAAAACGAAATGAATCCGGAGCCTGTTTACGAATACAAAGAATATAAAGGCGCTGATAAACTAAAAGGGAAAACCGCGCTTATCACAGGGGGCGACAGCGGTATCGGACGCGCCGTAGCGGTCGCTTACGCAAAGGAAGGCGCAAATGTCGCGATCGTCTATTTTGATGAAAGCGGAGATGCGGAGGATACAAAAAAACGAGTGGAAGAAGAAGGCGTAAAATGTCTGTTAATCTCCGGCGATGTCGGTGAGGAAGACTTTTGCAATGAAGCCGTTGAAAAAACGGTTGAAGAATTCGGACGTCTTGATATTCTCGTGAATAACGCCGGGGAACAGCATCCGAAAGAAAGCATTAAAGACATTACAAGCGAGCAGCTTCACAGAACCTTTAAGACAAACTTTTACTCACAATTTTATTTGACTAAAAAAGCAATTGATTACATGAAGCCGGGCAGCGCGATCATCAATACGACATCCATTAATCCTTACACAGGCAATCCGCAGCTGATCGACTACACGGCTACGAAAGGCGCGATTAACGGTTTTACGAGATCCATGGCGCAAGCGCTCGTCAACGACGGTATCCGTGTCAACGCCGTGGCGCCGGGACCGATCTGGACACCGCTTATTCCGGCGACATTCTCAGAAGAAACCGTCGCTTCCTTCGGTCAGGATACGCCGATGGGCCGGGCAGGCCAGCCTGTTGAGCATGTCGGCTGCTATGTGCTTTTGGCCTCAGATGAATCATCTTATATGACCGGACAGACGCTGCATGTCAACGGCGGCAGATTTGTGACCACATAAGGAGGCTGAAGCATGACGAGATCGAAGCAAGACGTAAATGCATACTATCAAAAAGCGGGAATCGTTCTGACTGATGATGAAGTCGAAGATATTCAAATCATGGATTACGGCTTAGGCAAGCTTGAGGAAACCGGGCTTCAGCTGTTTATTTACGTGAATACCGACCGCTACTGTTCAAAAGAATTGGTGCTCTTCCCGCGCCAGACGTGTCCGGAACACCGTCATCCGCCGGTCGGCGGCGAAAAGGGAAAACAAGAGACATTCCGCTGCCGCTGGGGGAAGGTGTATCTCTACGTAGAAGGCGAAAAGGCAGAGAACCCAAGCGTCCTCCCGCCGGAAGAAGATAAGGAATACTACACCGTCTGGAATGAAATTGTGCTGGAACCGGGCGAACAATACACCATTCCGCCAGATACGAAACATTGGTTCCAAGCGGGAGAAGAAGGGGCGGTCGTTACGGAAATGTCATCGCCAAGCACGGATGATCACGACGTTTTTACCGACCCGCGTATTTAAAGATGAGGCTGCACGCCTCATCTTTTTTTGTATGGAAAAAAATGAATTTACCTGTATAATGGCTAATAAAGGAAAGAAGGTGTGATCGTGTTTTCCTGTCAAATCCGGGAACATCTGACGATCAGATTGCTTGCCAAAGAAGATACGGACGAATTGTATTCTGTTATGAAGCGAAATCAAAACCATCTCAGCGAATGGCTCAGCTGGGCGGAAGAACTGGCTGATATCGATACGTACCGCGATGTGATCATTCCGGAATGGCGCTATAAATACGCGGAAGAGAATGGTTTCGACGCCGGAATTTTTGTAAAGGGCCGGTTTTGCGGCATGATCAGCATCCATAATGTCGATACAGTCAATCAAAAAGCAGAGATCGGCTACTGGCTGGATCGGGAGCATGAAGGATTCGGCATCATCACCGCAAGCTGCCGGGCGGTTATCACCCATGCATTTCAGGACCTCGGGCTGAACCGTATCATGATCAGCGCCGCTGAAAAAAACACAAAAAGCAGGGCGGTGGCGGAACGGCTCGGATTTCAGAAAGAGGGACTGACGAGAGAAGGCATTTTCGTACAGGGCGCCTGCCATGACACGGTGAACTACAGCGTGCTGAAGCGGGAATGGAGCGAAGAACGGCAGAAGAGCACATTTCTTGGTTTAAATGTCTCCCCAATGTGGAAAAGTAACAGCGGAGACGTTAAAAAGGAGTGATTCTGCATGAATCAAAATGAAATCAAAGAAAAAGTGCTTGAAGTACTGGATCATCATAAAGTCGGTTCGCTTGCGACGGTAGAGCAAGGCAAGCCGCATTCACGCTACATGACATTTTTCCATGACGGCTTAACAATTTACACGCCGACGAGCAAAGACACTCATAAAGCGGAAGAAGTTGAAAACAATCCGAATGTTCATATCTTGTTAGGGTATGACGGTGACGGATTCGGTGACGCTTATGTGGAAGTGGCCGGAACCGCCAAATTGAACAACTCAGCAGATTTAAAAGAAAAGCTGTGGGATTCGAAACTGGAACGCTGGTTCGACGGAAAAGACGATCCGAACCTGGTGATTCTTGAAATTGAACCGAAGCAGATCAAGCTCATGAACGCGGGTGAAAAAACGCCGGCCGAGCTGGAACTTTAATAAATCATTTGATCATTCGGGGGCAATCTGTTATAATTAACTGCTAAGTGACAACATGCAAATAAAAAAGAAAGTAAACTTCTTTTTTCTGTTTTGATATAGAAGCTTCAGGCTTCAACAGACAGCTTGAAAAAAAGCTGAGCTTATTCTTTTCCTTCTGATATTCGCCCCTAACGAAGAGATGGAAAAAAGACTTTTTGTTTTACAATTCACACCGGCGCGGCTTCGGAGCCGCAGTGACGATTGAGAGGTAGGGCTTTCGTTGTCTTGTGTTCAAGAACTTCCATGGTGTTTACTTTCGAAGAATGATTCTCGGAACTGTAATTACGAATCACCCGCGGGCTAAGGCGGGAAACCATATATTATTTATTTGCGTAAGAAAAGAATAAGACAAAACCGCACCGGACATCGGGACTGACCCCCGTTTTTGAGACAGGGATCAAAACACCTTTAAGCAGCCAGCTGTCGGTATGTGACCGGCGGCTGGTTGTTTAGTTTCGTTTGAATACGAATGTTGTTATAATAGTGTATATAGGTTTCGACAGTTTGTTCTACGATGGTCGTCGTAGTGCTTTCCAACCTGTCGAGGTAGAACGTTTCAGACTTTAGTGAGGAATGAAACGATTCGATGGAGGCATTATCAGCGGGCGTCCCTTTGCGGGACATGCTCATGGTAATGCCTTTTGTTTTAACAGCTTTCTGATACTCATAAGATGTATAAACAGAACCTTGGTCACTATGTAACACGCAGTTCTCTGGCAGTGCGGGCAGCTGATCAAGTGTGTGTAAGACAAAGTCTGTGTCCTGTCTATCGCCAATCGTAAAAGCAATCACTTCTCCATTGTATAAATCCAATATACTGGAAAGATACAATTGTTTCTGCCCATAAGGCAAATATGTGATATCCGTTACTAGCTTTTCCAGAGGGCGATCAGACTGAAAGTTTCGATCCAATATATTCTCGGCCACGGCATATGGCTGCCCATTCTTCTTGCGCTTTTTCACCTTAACCCGGCATTGCCACTGATTCTTCTGCATAATGCGCTGAACTGTTTTATGATTCATACGCATTTCCTTTTTTAATATGGCTGTGATTTTCCGATAGCCATATCGATACTTGTGTTCTCGGCACAACGTGCCGATTTGTTTTTCTAAATGGTATTTAGGGTTATCTTTCATCAGATTCTTCTTCCAACGATAATAAGATGCTCGTGAGATACCTAAATGAATACAGATATCCTTTATGGTCATTGTGCCGCGCAATGCTTCTACAAGCTCGACTGGCGTTTCGCTATCAGCTTCCTTTCCAATTCGTTGTACTTTTTTAACACTTCATTCTGTTGTCTCAGATAACAATTTTCTGCCTGCAGTTTCTCTAATTCGGAAGAATACTCTGGACCTTTCCCATAAGAATATTGCTTTCCGACAGGTTGTTCGAATCGATGTGTATCCCCAGCTTTATACCACCTGACCCATGTCTGCACCTGCGTCTTATTCTTTATATTCAATTCCTGCATGATCTCCTTCACAGGCACGCCCGCCAATCTCATTTCTACAGCTTTCTGTTTGACTTCAACCGGATAACTCACTCTTGTCCTCATAGAAAAACACCTCCAAGTCTAATTTCGGATAACAACGATCCGTTTTCAAACTTGAAGGTGTTTTTTGTTTGTCTCATATTATGGGGTCAGTCCCCATCCGGGCGGTTTTTTTATTTGATCGGCCGAAACCTCGCCGCTTTCTGCAGAGTCTAATCAGTATGAAAAGATTTGGAGGAATCATACATTGCACGTTATTACTTCACAAGTACTGTTTATCTTCTGTTTTCTGCTGCTGATACATTCGGTTGAAACGCTTGCTTATGCAACACGGCTTTCCGGCGCGAGAGTCGGATTTATCGCGTCCGCGCTGTCATTATTTAATGTCATGGTCATCGTGTCGCGCATGTCAAACATGGTCCAGCAGCCGTTTACCGGACATCTGATTGATGCCGCCGGATCAAACGCCCTATCTGTTGTGGGCGCTCAGTTTCGGTTTTTAATATTCGGCTCCACGGTCGGAACGATACTCGGCATCTGTCTTTTGCCGACATTCGTCGCGTTATTCACCAGGGCGATTATACACTTGGCGGACGGAGGAGGCTCCGTCATGCAGGTATTTAAAAAAGGGTTTTCACTGAACGGTCTGAAGCATGCGCGTTCTTATATCAGACTGCCGTCCGTCTCCTATTTAAAAGGGCTTCAATTCCGAATGATCCCGAAACGCTTGTTTGTCATTAATATGGTCATCACGTCCATTTACACGATCGGCGTCCTGTCCGCACTGTACGCCGGCCTTCTGGCGCCTGAGCACAGCACGACGGCGGTGATGGCATCAGGTTTAATCAACGGGGTTGCGACCATGCTGTTGGCCGTGTTTGTTGATCCGAAAGTATCCGTACTGGCAGACGATGTGGCGAAGGGCAAGCGCAGCTATGTCTCCTTAAAATGGACATCGTTGACGATGGTGACCTCAAGGGTCGCGGGCACGCTTCTCGCCCAGCTCGTATTCCTCCCCGGCGCTTATTATATCGCCTGGGTGACGAAATGGATGTAACGCATAAAAAAAGCTCCTCTGCGAAAAAGAGGAGCTTTTCATTTATAATTTCTCAGGCCGCGATCATAAATAAAATTGCCGAATGGGATAAAGGCCGCGATAAAACCGGCGGCTGACCATTTCACGTGCCATTTGACGGTAAACGCCGCATACGCCAGCACTGCCAAATAAATGATAAACAAACCGCCGTGAATGGAGCCGGCAATGGTGACGGCGAGCGGATGATGAGCCCAATACTTCAGCGGCATCGCGATAAACAGCAGCACCAAAAGCGACATGCCTTCAATAAAACCCATCGTGCGAAGCCTGCCGATCGGCGTGTGTAACATACAATTCCCTCCTGTCAGACATCTTTTTTCCTCTATACTATAAGCAATGGGCAGTCCTAATATGACCATTTCGCGTCTGTTCCTGAAAAAACCTTCCTCATTTCAGATTGTTATTCTTGTCATTTTTCGGATTTCTCTTGATAATATAGCCAAAAAGGTAAGGAAGGACTACAGTCATGAAACTAGATAATGTTGATCTGAGCATCATAAAAGAGCTGCAGCGGGACAGCCGCCTGTCCATGCGGGAGCTGGGCAGAAAAATCAAATTGTCAGCCCCGTCGGTCACAGAGCGTGTCAGGCAGCTTGAATCCTTCGGCGTCATTAAGGGCTATACGTTGAACATTGATCAAAAAAAGATCGGGCTTCCCGTTTCCTGTATTGTCGAAGCGACAGTGAAAAACGGAAAATACGATCAATTTAAAACCTACATTCAATCCATTCCCAACATTGAATTTTGTTTTCGGATTGCCGGCGCGGCGTGTTATATGCTGAAGATGAACGCGGACAGCCTGGAAACGATCGAACACTTCATCGACCGCACCTCTCCGTATGCCCAAACCGTGACCCACGTCATTTTCTCAGAAATTGACACAAAAAACGTCCTCGATTAGAGAGAGCGTGAGGAAGTCTGTTATAATAACAGGATGAGTGTGAAAGAAAGAGAAGTGAAAAAGTATGTCAAAAACAGTTGTATTAGCTGAAAAACCTTCAGTCGGCCGGGACTTGGCCCGCGTTCTGAAGTGTCATAAAAAAGGAAACGGATATCTTGAAGGCGACCGCTACATCGTCACATGGGCGCTCGGGCATTTGGTAACGCTCGCTGATCCTGAAGGGTACGGCAAAGAATATCAATCATGGCGGCTTGAGGATCTGCCGATTATTCCGGAGCCTTTGAAGCTCGTCGTCATCAAAAAAACAGGAAAGCAGTTCAATGCGGTCAAAGCCCAGCTTGTCCGGAAAGACGTCAGCCAGATCGTAATCGCAACAGACGCAGGGCGGGAAGGGGAGCTTGTGGCCCGCTGGATTATCGAAAAGGCAAACGTCCGCAAACCGATTCAGCGGCTGTGGATTTCCTCTGTGACAGACAAGGCGATTAAAGAAGGATTCCAAAAGCTTCGCAGCGGCAAAGAGTACGAAAATCTGTATCATTCCGCCGTCGCCAGAGCGGAAGCAGATTGGATCGTCGGCATCAACGCGACCCGCGCCCTGACGACAAAATTTAACGCGCAGCTGTCATGCGGACGCGTCCAGACTCCGACACTGGCGATGATCGCCAAGCGTGAAGCGGACATTCAGGCGTTCACACCTGTCCCATATTATGGTCTCCGCGCGGCTGCTGATCAGTTGACGCTGACATGGCAGGATAAAAAAACAAAGCAGACAAGAACGTTCGACCAGACGGTGACCGGCCGTTTGGCAAAAGATCTCCAAGGAAAGGCGGCAGTCATTTCAGAATTGAAAAAAACGGCGAAGAAAAGCTTCGCTCCCGGTCTTTACGACTTGACGGAATTGCAGCGGGACGCTCATAAGCGCTTCGGTTTTTCCGCAAAAGAGACGCTGTCCGTGCTTCAAAAGCTGTATGAACAGCACAAGCTTGTCACTTACCCGCGGACGGATTCCAGATTCCTTTCCGCCGACATCGTGCCGACTTTAAAAGACCGTTTAAACGGCATGGAAGTCAAGCCGTACGCACAATACGTCAATCAAATACTGAAGCGCGGCGTCAAAGCGCATAAAGGATTCGTCAATGATGCGAAAGTATCGGATCACCATGCCATCATTCCGACAGAGGAGCCGCTGATTCTTTCAAGCCTCAGCGACAAAGAACGCAAGCTTTACGATCTGATCGCTAAACGTTTTCTCGCTGTGTTAATGCCGGCGTTCGAATACGAAGAAACAAAGGTCACAGCCGATATCGGCGGCGAAACATTTACCGCAAAAGGGAAAACCGTTCAATCGCCGGGCTGGAAAGCCGTGTACGATATGTACGAGGATGACGACGATCATGAGGAAGACAAAGATCAGACGCTCCCGGCCCTTCAGCAGGGTCAGCGCCTGTCCGTCTCGTCGCTGAAAGAAACGAGCGGACAGACGAAACCGCCGGCGCGTTTTAATGAAGGCACGCTGTTATCCGCGATGGAGAACCCAAGCGCCTTTATGCAGGGAGAAGAGAAGAACCTTGTGAAAACATTGGGTGAAACCGGAGGACTCGGAACAGTCGCCACCCGCGCTGATATTATTGAAAAACTGTTCAACAGTTTCTTAATCGAGAAAAAAGAAAAAGATATTTTCATCACGTCAAAAGGGAAGCAGCTCTTACAGCTCGTCCCGGAAGATTTAAAATCGCCGGCGTTAACCGCCGAGTGGGAGCAAAAGCTCTCCGCTATCGCAGCGGGCAAACTGAAATCCGCCGTGTTTATTAAAGACATGAAAACATATGCGGACAAAACGGTGAAGGAAATCAAAAACAGCAGCCAAACCTTCAGACATGACAACATTTCAGGCACCGCCTGCCCTGATTGCGGCAAGATGATGCTTAAAGTCAACGGCAAACGCGGCACGATGCTCGTGTGTCAGGATCGGGAATGCGGCAGCCGAAAAACGGTGGCGAGAAAAACCAACGCCCGCTGTCCGAACTGCCATAAGAAAATGGAGCTTCGCGGCCAGGGTGAAGGCCAAACCTTCGCATGTGTATGCGGCCACCGGGAGAAACTGTCCGTCTTTGAAAAGCGCAAGGCGAAAGATAAATCCGGACGCGCATCCAAGCGGGACATCAACTCTTATATGAAAACCCAAAATAAAGAGGAGCCGATGAACAACGCGCTGGCAGAACAGCTGAAAAAACTCGGCCTGGATAAATAAATCAGAGAAAGGCAGCATTTGTAAAGAAATGCTGCCTTTTGTCGTGTTTTCACTGTATTGGGAATGAAATCCAAACAAAAAGGGAAAAGGTGAATCGGCGGCACCCCTATTTTAAAATTTCCCAATGTGAAAATATGCTAGTATTCTTTTATCGTTTCTTATATAGTAAAAATTGCTTTGTGAAAAATAAGATATAGGTATAAAAAAGGAATTACAAAATAGGAGGATGGTATGTGAAGCGATTCGGTTTTAGTCTGATGTTCCTTTTGATTTCAATCGTGCTGACGGCGGGATGCGCGGAGGCCGGCACCGAAAAACAGACGGCTGCTGAACCGTCCGGACCGCTTCAGCCCGCAGAGCATTTTATTTATCATAAATTGATGAACGGGCGGGGGATGATCCGGACGAACATATCCGGTGAGCCGGAATATTTATCTGAGTCTCTCGGACTATGGATGGAATTTTTGCTCGGCAGGAAAGATGAACGGCAATTTCAAGCCCAATATCAGCTTCTTACCGATTCATTTTTGACGGACAACGGGCTTGTGTCGTGGAAAATTGCAGGGAATAAAGCGAGCGGCACCAATGCCTTGATTGACGATTTCAGAATCATGAACTGTCTGAATGAGGCCGGAACCCTGTGGGGAAACAGTGAATACGGGAAAACAGCGGTGCAGATCGGGAAGGCGCTGGAAAAATACAATATGAATGAAGGGTATTTTACGGATTATTACGATGCCGCTTCAAATGCCGCATCAAAGACCGTGACGTTGTCCTATGTCGGCCCCGGCGCCTTACAGATGCTCAGAGAGCAGGGGATTATCGATGAGAAAACGGAAAACCGGAACCTTGATGTTCTCAATCTTGCGCCCCTGAAAAATGGTTTTCTGCCGAAATCGTTCAATACCGAAACTAAGGAATACAAATATGACAGCGAGGTCAATGTCATCGATCAGCTGTATGCCGCCGTGAATCTGAAGCGGGGCGATGACAAAGCCGCGCTGTCAAAGTGGATCATAGAAGAATGGAAGTCGCGCGGACAGCTGTACGGACGGTACATCGCAGACACGAAGGAGCCGGCGGTTCAATACGAGTCACCGTCCGTTTACGCTCTAGCCGTTCTTTTTTTAACAGAGCAAAAAGCTGATCCGGCTGTCATCAGATCGCTTTATGAAAGAATGACTTCATTTGAAACGCTGGACACGCTGAAACCTGATTACGGCGGCTATATGAGCGGGAGCGATACACATTCTTTCGATAACCTGCTGCCGCTTTTGGCTGAAAGGAAATTGTTTAATGAACATATCATTCAATGAATCACAAAAACTGTGCAGCTACACAGCAGTTATGTTAGCGCTGCTGTCTTTTTTTATTTACTATGTGTCACAGCAATCCGCAGGGCTTCTGATAACCTGCATCACATTGCTTGTCGCGGGAGCCGGCTTATGGTTCGGGGCGATCTACGCGCTCGTTATCACCTTACTCGTCTTATTTGTTCTCGGCAGCCTGCTCCTGTGGTTTCAGACCGGAAGCTTTATGGCGTCTGCCGGTGCCGAAGGTCTGCAGATGCTGGCCGTTTGGGGGATTGCGCTGCTCGTCTTTTCCTACATATCGGGAAGAATACACGATTTGGCCAAGGGGCTTGAGCGCTCAGTGAAGCAGCTGCGGGAAGAGATCACGAGCTTTGTCGCCGTCGACAGGGTGACGGGCTTTGACAACCATCTCCGGATGAAGCTGGAACTGTCTGAGGAAATCAAGCGGGCGGAACGCTACGGCAATTCCTTTGTTTTTTTGCTGCTGCACATGCATTATTTCAAGGAATTCAAATCTCTCTACGGAGAAAAAGAGACCGACCGCCTGCTGGCATTTATCAGCCGTCAAATCCGGTCAAGCGTACGGGAAACAGATAAAAAATTCAGGCCTTCCGCCGAACGGTTCGGCATCGTGCTGACCCATACGCCTGAAGAAAACATGCCGGCCGTTCTGGCGAAGCTGAAAAAGGAATTGGATACGTACCGGCTGCAAAACGGTAAATACGTCTCCATCACCTTCCGTGTATGTTACTTGGCGTACCGAAAGGATTTACAGACGGCCGAGCAATTTTTAAATGAACTGGAAAACGAGATGATGATGAATGAACTCTAAATGGATACGTCTCTTACTCTCGGCGCTCTTCATGATTTCGGCGATTTATATTCCCCGTACGGCGGGAGCAATAGACAAAAAGGACGGCATTCTCATTATTTATACAAGCGCGGACGGCGAAGAAACCGCTGAAGTCAAAATGCTTGATTTGATCGCGGGCCATTTCTCATCCGCCGTGACCGTGAAAAGCGACGGAGATATCACAGCCGCCGACCTCAAAAAGAATCGGCGCGTCATCTATTACGGCGTCACGAAGAAAAAGCTCAGCAAACCATTTGTGTCGCTGATCGGCAGCATGCCGCAGCAGCTTATCAGCATCGGCTATAACGCCGGCCAGTTCAACCGATTTGCGGGGTTGTCCCTCACAGAAAAAGAAACGGTATACCGCATTTACAGTAAGAAAGAAAAAACAGACATGCCGCTTGAAAAAGGAATGTCCGTGCTCGGTGCAGCGGGAGTAAAAGGGGAGCCCCTTTATACATACCGGTCCGGTGACGGCAGCACCCGCCCTTTTATGTGGAAAACGGCGCGCTCTGACTATTATTTCGGTGTGACCAGTCTGTTAAATGATTCGTTCCTGACGGCGAAAGAACTGCGCAAGGCGTTTGGAGAATCAGAGGGCGGCACCCTCCTTTATTTGCGGCTTGAAGACATCAGCCCGATGTCCGATGAAACATTGCTTTACGAAGCGGGCGCTTACCTGCATAAACGACACATACCGTTTATTCTGGCGGTGATTCCCGTCTACCTCAATCCGGAAAACGGAGAAAAAGTATATCTGGCGGACAAGCCGAAAATGGTCAGCGTCCTGAAAAAACTTCAGCAAATGGGCGGCAGCATCATTATCCACGGCTATACGCACGCATACCGGTACAGCGAAACGGGAGAAGGCTTTGAATTTTGGGATGCCAAAGCGGATCAGCCGATTACGTCAGAAAATGCGGACGATGCTCCGGTCAAACTTGAAAAGGAACAGGATTTTCCGAATGAAAAAGCGTACCGGGCGTATGTGAAGCCTTTCCGTGAAAAAGAGAAAATCTACACGAGAACGAAGCTGGAGCAGGCGATTGATGACCTGACAGAGCTCGGTCTTTATCCGCTGTCATTCGAAGCGCCGCACTATACCATGTCTGAAGAAGGGTACAAAATCGCATCTTCTTATTTCTCCAGCATTTTCGGCCAAGTGCAGCTCAGCGGCACGACGTGGAAAACCTCGGGCGCCCCTCCGTTCGTCTCAAAGCCGGCTATGCTGGACGGGATGACGCTGTACCCTGAAACCATCGGTTATGCCGATAACTCAAAGGAAAATCCGCTTGGGGATATGGAGGATCATATCTCGCAGATGATTGACTTCGGCGGCGGAGTGGCGGGAGGTTTCTACCATCCGTATCTCGGCATGAAATATCTCCCCGAGCTCGTCAATCAGATGGAAAGAATCCCCGGCGGAGAGTGGCTCGATCTGAAGAAAACGAAGCAGACGGTAACGTCGGACAGCGTCAGAATCAAAACGGACGGAGACGGAACCATTCATGTGGAAAACAAGATTCACCCGATAACATCCTTTTTCAATCAACACCAACAGACGCCTCTGGAAAAAGCGCTTTGGATTCTCTCCGGCGTGGTGTTATTGTTTATCATCATGTTCGCATGCTACGTCCTTTATTTGCGCGCCACATTAAAAAAACGAATCTTTAAGGAGAGAAGAACCCTTGAGTAACATTCTGTTTTTTATCTCATTAAGTTTAATATGGGTGATGCTTCTCTATCACATGTTTCTGATGCAGGGCGGATTCAGGCATTATATGACCTTCGAACAAAACATTCCCAAATGGCGCGCAAAGGCGGGGGAGCTCCCGAAGGTCAGCGTCCTGATTCCCGCGCATAATGAGGAAGTCGTCATCAGGCAGACGCTGAAGGCGATGGTGAATCTGTATTATCCGAAAGACAGGCTTGAGATCATCGTCGTTAACGATAATTCCTCCGATCGGACGGGGGACATCGTCAATGAATTTTCCCGTCAGTATGATTTCATTAAAATGGTTGTCACAAAGCCCCCGAACGCCGGAAAAGGAAAATCCTCGGCGCTGAACTCAGGGTTTGCCGAATCGAACGGAGACGTGATCTGCGTATATGATGCGGACAATACGCCGGAAAAAATGGCGGTGTACTACCTGGTTCTCGGTCTGATGAATGATGAGAAAGCGGGAGCGGTTGTCGGGAAATTCCGTGTCATCAACGCGGCCAAAACGCTCCTGACGAAGTTTATCAATATTGAAACCATCTGCTTTCAATGGATGGCGCAGGGCGGCAGATGGAAATGGTTCAAAATCGCCACCATCCCGGGAACGAACTTCGCCATCAGGCGGAGCATTATCGAACGGCTCGGCGGCTGGGATGATAAGGCGCTGGCGGAGGATACAGAGCTGACGATCCGCGTCTATAATCTCGGGTACCATATCCGCTTTTTCCCGGCGGCTGTGACATGGGAGCAGGAGCCTGAGACATGGAAGGTCTGGTGGCGCCAGCGGACAAGATGGGCGCGCGGCAATCAATACGTCGTTCTCAAGTTTTTATCCCAATTTTTTAAGCTGAAACGCAAGCGGATCATCTTCGATCTGTTTTATTTCTTTTTTACGTATTTTTTGTTTTTCTTCGGTGTGATCATGTCAAACATGATTTTTATTATCAATCTTTTTTACGACCTGCATCTGGCAGTCGGATTTTTGGCGATGATTTTATGGATACTGGCCTTTTTCCTGTTTATGACCGAGGTCATGATTACCTTAAGCATTGAAAAAACAGAAATGAACAAACAAAACTTCTTTATCGTATTTCTCATGTACTTCACATACTCCCAGGCTTGGATCGTGCTCGTCATCTGGTCATTATTCACAGAGATCAAGCACCGCTTGTTCAAGCAGGAAGTCAAGTGGTACAAAACGGAGAGATACAATCAAAATAAAAGCGGGTGACCTTTTTGAAAAAAGCGATCATATTGATAACCGGCCTATTGCTGCTGATATATAACGGGCAGACGGCCGCGGCCCAGGAACTGAAAACGGACGGTTCCGCCCTCAGAACAAGCGCCGGCGCAAAAGAGCAGCAGGCGCTGACGGGCGATCTGATTACTCTTTACGGGGCGAAAGACAGCTCGGAATTGACTTATCAGATTCCTGCGGGAGCTTCGAATGCCAATCAGTCGCTTCTGATTGATTACGAGGCGTCAAACTTATTAATAGCTCCGTCTTCTTTAACGATTGCCATTGATAATGAACCCGTCAAATCCATAAAGCTTGACGGCAGCTCCAAGCGGAAAACAGTAAAGCTCAATCTCAGCAAAAGCCAAGCCGCTCAAGGCTATCACAACGTATCATTGCAATTTTACGGTGTATTAAAAGAGGGCGTCTGCGTCAGGCAGGATACGTCAGGGAACTGGATAAAGATTTATCCCGACAGCCGCCTCGTGCTTTCAGAAGCAAGCAAGTCAAAGGGAGCGGATCTGAGCCATTTCCCGTATCCGTTTGCTCAATCAGGCAATACGGGTGAAGAAACCGATATTATCCTTCCTGACAAACCGACCTCTGCGGAAGCTGAAGCCGCAGTCAAAACAGAAGGATTTCTGAAAACGGCTGACAGCAGGCTGAAAGTGTCATACGTAAAAGAATCCGCCGTCGGCAAAATCAGCAATCCGTCAATTGTCATCGGCGCCGGGCAGCATTGGAACGGCAAAATAAAAGAGCTTTTCGATCGCGGGAACATCAAAGCAGAACACAACAAACTCCTTCTCGCTGAACGGGTGCTGACCGCCGGAGATAAACGGCAGCCCGTCCTGTTTGTCACGGCACAATCAGACAAAACACTGGCAGAAAAAATCCGCGTCATGACAGACAGCGCTTATTCAGGCCAGCTGAGCGGCGACTCACTGATGATCGGCCGTCTTCAGCCCGCTGCTGAAAAGACAGGCAATAAACTGACTTTAGACGATTTCGGCGCGGGAAATGTAACGGTCGGATCAAACAAAACGGCGTCAGAGCACTTCTTTTACCCTGCGGCGGCCGCTGTTGATAAAGACGGGAAGGTCAAGTTTTCACTTACATTAAAGACGTCGGAATCTGTCCGGACGAAGGCGGATTCTGGTGATGACGCCGAGAGAGCGGAACTGAACGTCATGGTCAACGGACAGCCGAATGCGGTGCGTCTTGATGATCTCGGCAATAAGGATAAAGACGGCTTTTACCACGTCTCCATCCCGATCGATCCGAAGCTTTTGCGCAGCAGCAGATACATTGATCTGCAATTTGTCACCTCAGGTTTGAAACATAACAATCCGTGTATCGACCGTGACGAAAACAAATGGGTCTATATTGATAAAAGCAGCACGCTGACGTATCCGGTAAGCGATGCGGCGCAGAAAGCGGATTTCGGGCAATGGCCGCTCCCGTTTGCGGGTAGCGTGAATAAGAAAACTGTGATCGTCATCCCGGATGACGTGACTATGCAGACACTTAAAGAGCTTTCTTTAGTGGCCGATTCATTCGGAAACGGCGCCCGGCAGTCATTTACCGTGAAGACGGCATCAGACATGAAGGAAGCGGACGCCAAAGGCCGGAATGTTGTGTTTATCGGAAGTCTGGCGCAAATTCCGCTTTTAAAGTCAAACGCTTCTAAGCTTCTCGTGCCGTCAGACCGCAGCGGCGCTTACGATGTTTCGTCGTTTCAGATGCTGAATGAGACGACGAAACAAGTCGCGTTTACACAGAAATCACCTTGGGACTCAGACAGCAGTATTGCTGTTTTTGCTCCGTTATCAGGAAGCGGCGTGTCTGTCACAAAAGAGCTGATCAGCTTTTTAGACAGCACAAGCGACGCCGCAACCGTCGTCAACGAAACGGCCGGCCGGCAGCTGTTTTCAAACCATCAGCAAATCAAGTCCGATGACAGCAGTCCATCGGCTGATACGAAAAGCCGTTCCGCAGCACTGAACGTCACGTATATCGCTGTTTTCGCAGCGCTTATGATCATTGCGGCCGGCCTGATCTGGCTGACGGCAAGAAGGAAAAAAAGAAAAGCGGATAATGAAAAAAGTGAAGAGTAATGAAAGCAAAAGAGGCCGTTAACAGGCCTCTTTTTTTGTATTTTTATTTCCATTTTTGGCGGTAATTTTTTTATTTTTGAAACAGCATAAAAGCCCCTTTACAACCGGACGGGACGGGAGTATGATCTCTTTTATAATCTATATCGCTTAATCTGTATCCAGAGCGGGGGAACCAATTTGCGGCGCGTCATGCCGCTTGGGGTGAATCCTTTTTCAGGTAGGGCCAACTCTCATAAGCCCGAATCCGACAGCTAACCTCGTAAGCGTTCATGAGAGGAGATGAATGAAACCTGTGCACGATTATGGCGCAGGGGCATCCGTTTGCCTCTGTGTCTTTTTGCTGTCCTGAAATAAGGCATGCAATCAGCATTCGGAGACATCATAGCAGTAAGGGCTTGTAAATCAAACGGAAAATGAAAAAAAGGGGAAGACAACAAATGTATCATTCAATCAAAAGATTTTTGATTGGGAAACCGCTGAAATCACAGGCTGCCGGAGAGCAGAAACTGACGAAACTCAAGGCGCTTGCCATGCTTTCTTCAGACGCGCTTTCATCAGTTGCTTACGGAACGGAACAGATTCTGATCATTTTGGCTGCGGTAAGCGCGGCCGCGTTTTGGTATTCCATTCCGATCGCAGCCGGCGTTCTTATTTTGCTGCTAGCTTTGATTCTGTCCTACAGACAGATTATTTACGCTTATCCGCAAGGCGGAGGGGCTTATATGGTTTCTAAAGAAAATCTTGGTGAGAAGCCCGGACTGATTGCGGGCGGCTCATTGCTTGTTGATTATATTCTGACGGTGGCGGTAAGCATTTCTGCCGGAACTGACGCCATTACATCGGCATTTCCGGCTTTGCACCCGCATCATTTGCTCATTGCTGTTTTGCTTGTGATTCTGATTATGATTTTAAATTTGAGAGGGCTGTCAGAGTCGGCGTCCATTTTGGCGTATCCCGTCTATCTGTTTGTGGCGGCGCTTGTCCTTTTGATCGTCGTCGGGCTGTTTAAGCTCATGACGGGCCAGGTTCATCCGGCCGAGCATACACCGATCGGCACGCCCGTAGCGGGCATCACGCTGTTTTTGCTGCTGAAGGCCTTTTCTTCCGGGTGTTCGGCGCTGACCGGTGTTGAAGCCATTTCAAACGCGATCCCGGCCTTTAAAAATCCTCCGGCGAAAAATGCGGCCCGCACTCTGGCCATGATGGGGATTCTGCTGGCGATCTTATTTACGGGGATTACGGTGCTGGCGTACGGCTACGGCACGGGTCCGAAGCCTAACGAGACCGTTATTTCGCAAATCGCCGCGGAAACCTTCGGACGCCATACGGTGTATTATTTCATTCAAGGCGTTACATCACTGATTCTCGTGCTTGCGGCGAATACGGGCTTTTCCGCATTTCCGCAGCTGGCGTTTAATTTAGCGCGCGATCAGTATATGCCGAGAATGTTTACGGTTCGCGGCGACCGGTTAGGTTTTTCAAACGGAATTATCTTTCTCGGTATCGCGTCCATCCTGCTTATTCTTTTATTCGGCGGCCGCACGGAACATCTCATTCCGCTTTATGCCGTCGGCGTGTTCATTCCGTTTACGCTGTCGCAGACGGGAATGTGCATCAAGTGGATCAGGCAGAAGCCGAAGGGCTGGGCTGTAAAAATGCTGATCAACTCATGCGGCGCCGCCATTTCATTTATGGTGCTGTGCATTTTATTCGCGACAAAATTCAATCTTGTCTGGCCCGTGCTGTTATTCATGCCGGCTGTCGTCTTTTTGTTTTTCGTTATTAAAAATCACTACACCGCGGTCGGCGAACAGCTGCGGGTCGTTGATCAGCAGCCTGAGGAAATCAAGGGAACCGTCGTCATCGTGCCTGTCGCCGGTGTCACCACGGTCGTCCAAAAATCGATTCAGTATGCGAAATCATTATCGGATCAGGTCATTGCGGTTCATGTTTCCTTTGACAGGGAAAACGAAAAGAAGGTGGAAAAGCGCTGGGAAGAGCTTCATAACGGCGTCCGCCTCGTCACCCTGCATTCCTCATACCGCAGTCTGGTTCACCCGTTTGATAAGTTTTTAGAAACGGTCGAACAAAAAGCGAAAAAAGAACAGTTCTCCGTGATGGTGCTGTTTCCGCAATTCATTACAAAAAAACGCTGGCAGACCATCCTTCACAACCAATCAGCCTTCTTGCTCCGCGTCCGGCTGTTTTGGAAGAAGGACATAATCGTCGCCACACTGCCGTATCATTTTAAAAAGTAACGGTAAAGACCGCAGGCCTTAGTGCCGCGGTCTTTTTTGTAAAGGAGGACGACATGGCTCAAGGCGCTTTTGTCATCATTCAAAATGACGGGCGGGACATATTGCTCGTAAAACGAAAAGACGTTCCCTTATGGGATTTGCCCGGCGGCGGGATCGCAGAAGGTGAAACACCTGAAGCTGCAGCCATCAGAGAGGCCTTCGAAGAAACCGGTTATAACGTGACCATCCGGCAAAAATCCGGTGAGTATGAAAGGCCTGCATTTGAAGATACACAGCACGTGTTCATCGGAGCCGTTACTGGCGGAACCCCGCTGATGAACGGGCCGGAAACCGCCGCATTACGCTGGTTTTCCCCAAACCGGCTGCCGCTGTTCATGGTGCCGAACAGGAAACGCCAAGTAAAAGACGGAATCAATGGTGCGGCAAATATGAAGGTAACGCTGAAAGGCCGGCATCTGTTATCCATCCTTGATCTGCTGAGAAAAAAGTCAGGCAGATAGCCCCGTGTTTCAACCCGTTTTAAAAAGGGGATGAATACAGGTAAAAGGAGGATGCAGTATGCCAAGTAAAACAGCAGGACACGTAATGACAGAGCTGCTTGAACAATGGGGAGTCGGACATATATACGGCATTCCCGGAGACAGCATTAATGAATTTATCGAAGAATTGAGACATGAACGAAACAACCTGACATTCATCCAAACCAGGCACGAGGAAGTCGCAGCCCTGGCCGCCGCGGCTGAGGCAAAACTGACCGGGCAGATCGGTGTCTGCCTTTCAATCGCAGGGCCGGGAGCCGTTCATCTGCTGAACGGTTTGTACGACGCCAAAGCGGACGGTGTTCCGGTTTTGGCGATTGCGGGACAGGTTGCCTCAGATGAAATCGGCCGTGACAGCTTTCAGGAAATTAAATTAGAGCAAATGTTTGAGGACGTGGCGGTGTTCAACCAGCAAGTACATACAGCAGAAGCGCTGCCCGATCTTCTGAACCAGGCGATCCGTACGGCTTACAGCAAAAAAGGCGTTGCCGTCTTAACCGTATCTGATGATTTATTCGCGCAAAAAATCAAACGGGAGCCGGTCTACACGTCGCCGATATACTTAAAAGCCGATATCGAGCCGAAAAAAGAACATCTCGTGACGTGCGCACAATATATTAACAACGCAAAAAAACCGGTCATTCTCGCCGGCCAAGGGTTAAAGTCAGCAAAAGAGGAGCTGCTCGCATTCGCCGATAAAGCGGCCGCTCCGATTGTCATTACTCTGCCGGCAAAAGGCGTCATACCTGACAGCCATCCCCATTTTCTCGGAAATCTCGGGCAAATCGGCACAAAGCCCGCCTACGAAGCGATGGAGGAATGCGATCTGCTGATCATGCTCGGCACATCGTTCCCATACAGGGATTATCTCCCGGAGGATACGCCTGCCATCCAGCTTGATTCGGATCCTGCCAAAATCGGCAAGCGCTATCCCGTCAATGCGGGAATCGTCAGTGATGCGGCTCTGGGCCTGAAAGAGCTGACGGATTACATTGAATATAAAGAAGACAGAAGATTTTTAGACGCCTGCACCGAGCACATGAAGCATTGGTGGAAGGAAATCGAAAAAGATGAAACCGAGGCGACTCATCCGCTCAAGCCGCAGCAGGTCATCGCCAGGCTCCAGGATGCGGCCGCAGAGGATGCCGTCCTGTCAGTGGATGTCGGAACAGTTACGGTATGGATGGCCCGCCATTTTAAAATGAAAAAGCAGGACTTTATCGTCTCAAGCTGGCTCGCCACGATGGGATGCGGGCTTCCGGGAGCGATTGCCGCAAGCCTTGCCGAACCTGAGCGGCAGTCCATCGCCATTTGCGGAGACGGCGGATTTTCAATGGTCATGCAGGATCTGCCGACGGCTGTTAAATATAAACTGCCGATTACAGTTGTCATTTTAAACAACGAAAATTTAGGCATGATTGAATATGAACAGCGAGTCAAAGGCAACATTGACTACGTCACCCAGCTGCAAAATGTGGATTATGCCGCTTTTGCAAAAAGCTGCGGGGCAAAAGGGATCAAAGTGACGAAACACGAAGAATTGGCTCCCGCTTTTCATGAAGCGCTCAACTCAAATGAACCGGTCGTCATTGACGCCGTCATCGGCGACGAGCCGCCGCTTCCGGGAAAAATCACTTACGGCCAAGCGAAAGGCTTCAGCAAATACATGCTGAAAAACTTCTTTGAAAACCAAAAAATCGAAATGCCGTCGCTCAAGAAAAGCTTGAAACGGCTGTTTTAAAAAGCGGCGCTTATAAAAAATAAACAGGCAGCATGCCTGTTTATTTTTATTTGCCGTGCAGCTTGTTTGCATATAGGCTCTCCTATTGATTTTCTCAGATGAGCCGTATGATCATTTTTCTTAAAAAAGGTCATCCCGGGTTAAATGGAATAGGTCAGCCAATTTCCAAGGGAACCGCCCATCTTATCATAGAATTTTTGTGCACGGTAATTATCGGATGCAGTTATCCACGACATATGTGCATACCCGTTTTCTTTTGTAAACGCCTCACAACTTTTAAACAGTTCTTGGGCTGCTCCTGTGCCTCTTGCTTTTTCTGCCACGAATAAATCATTCATTATTGTTATTTTATCTGCTTTCGTCGTGCTAAAACTAAAATATAATGTTGCAAAGCCAATAAGTTCCCCATCTTGTTCAGCAACGAATTGAATACCTCTGTCCTTTTCAAATAGCATTTCAATCAAACGATGTATATGTTCAATCGGTGGTTTAGGTCTTTGATAAAAATCCACGATATACAGGTACATTAAGCCGGTCAATTGGTTTACATCATAAGGTTCCGCGCTCCTGATGATCATATGTTTCCCTCCTCACTCTTTTTTTAATTTTTGTTATACAAAACTTACACAAATATTCCAAATAATGCAATACTTTGAACCAGTTTGTTGTTTAAGAAAAAATAAGAAGGCGGAATCATTCTCATGAATCGCTTAACTCAAATGAGCCGACCGTCATTGACGCCAACATCGGCAACGAACCGCCGCTTCCGGGAAAAATCACTTACGGCAGCAAAGGCTTTAGCCAGTATTCGCTGCCTGCCTTGATTGATTCAGATGATTAGTTCTTATCAGTTTTACTGACCTCTTCCATAGTAAGGACGTGCTCAGCGGATCGAGCCCGCTTGGACACAGGAAGTCTATCGTATTCAAATTTTCTCAAACGGTTGGCAGCTCTCTATTATTACCCGGACAAGGAGGCAAAGAACAACGGAATAGACGGTTATTACAGACCGAAAATGAAAGCGAAGCTGAAGGAATGTTAAAATAAAAAAGCAGGCTCTATTTTGCCCGCTTTTCTTTAAAAATGTGATCCAAGATGAACATAAAGAGAGTGAATAAAAAGGACATTGTCATCATATCTATTAGAGATATATTAGAGGTTTCTTTTATTAGCAGCAGCCATACCACCTGCAAAACGAAAGAAATAGAAAAATAAGATATATATTTAATGCTCTTCATACCCATTTCCCCCTTTATTAGCCTAATTTCTCTTTTGTGATCTTATCCAAATGAGTAAAAAGGATATCCAAGCCCGAAAATAAGAAAGTTATGAACAATGAAAGAAGAATTTCTCCACCTTGAAATATAGCTATGTTCTCAATGATATGATTGGAAATGTATTTAATTGAGAAGTAAACAGCTGCCCATGCAAAAATGAATTCAAGGATATAGGCTGACCAAGCAGGTAGTTTAAAAACATGAGTCATTCCTTTTACAATTACCATTAGGATTAGCATATAAATGAAAGCTAAAATACTGACGACGACAGAAAATATGTATAAGTCTGAAAGTGAACCATATAGGATATATTCTCCGAAAAAATGATTTACAGTTATAGCTGCAAAATAAATAACTAGGCTGGGAACAGTTACAGCGAAGCACAGGGAGAATCCAACAAGCCCTATGAATGCTGCATGCGCTAAGTGATTGGGTGGTGTATCCACAATCTCCTTTTTTAATAGCATCATAAAAATAAGAGATGAAATAACAAGACAGCATAAGAGAGTGAGCAAAACAGTAAAAAAGACAGTCATGTGAAATCTCCAATGAAAAAGTGCTATTAGAGTGAATCTAACAGCACTTTGCATGATCATTTATGAATCAGTTTAAAATGTTTTCATTGCTAAAGTTGTCAAATGAGCGAGGTTTTTAGCCTGGCTGTCAGAAAGTCCGGACTTTTTAAGTGAAAGATAAAGATTCTTTTCCACGTCAGTCCAGCTTAAGGCGACATACTCGTTCAGCATTTTCTTTAAAACCGGTTCTATGTGTTCATTGAAAACAGATTCAAGTTCATTTCTTATTTTCTTTCCTGCTAATTTTTCAACAAGATTAAATAATTTTGTTTTATTTTTCAGCACCTCTCTGATTGCATCTTTAACTGGTTTTGACACAGATGCATCGCTTTGTGCTTTTAGTCCGTAGGAAAATTGTGTATCAGTCTGATAAAAAAATGATTTGGTCGTTCCAGTGGCATTGGCAGTATTATTATGATTTTCTTTAGCTAAGGATGCGGGGACAAAAGAAGTAGTTACAAGGGCTAAAGATGCGGCAAACAGAATGCCTTTAGCTGCGTGTCTAATGGGAAATCCTCCTTTAGAAATGTAGTGTAGAGAGAAATGAAAGACTATGTATTTAGGCGGGACCTATATTATCCGCTTTGAACATTTTTCCCCCTCAGATACCATTCTATCAATAGGTATTTTTTGGGTAAATAGGATTTTTATACAGTATTTTTCTCATCATCCAAAATCTTCTTTAGCAGAATTCATTTTAGCTGCAGTTTCGTGAAATAGAACATGGGCTGGAGCCTATATAACACATGTACAGGCTGATTGATGCGGAACGACATGATCGGAGCGGTTTTATCATTTAGGGTTAATTAAAAAAAATAAACAGGCATGCTGCCTGTTTATTTTTTTTTGCGTGAAAGAGCGAAGAAAAACGGGAAGGCGGAACCGGCCAATAACGTACCGAATAAAAACATGCCCCCGATGAACACGTGATAGTTCACTCCGCCGATCCAAAGCCCCGTGATTAAGGAAACGATGCTCAATGCGACCATCACAAAGCCGGGAATCAGGCGTTTCTTGCCCGTTGTCCGATAAGCAATAAGAGAACAGAAGATGCCGATGACAATCGGCACGATCCACAGATAAAAAAGGATAAATACTGACATAAGCAAAACTCCGATTTTTTCTTCTATCATACCAAAAACCCCCGGAAAAAGATACGAACGAGAGCCGGCGCCAAAAGAAAAAAACCGGCCCATATCGGCCGGTTTTTCTAACGGAAAGAATCGTAAATCACAAACAGATTAAGCGCGATCACCAAAACCGCAATCAGCCAGGCGAGAGCCGTCACCCATTTACGGTTCGTCAGGGCGCCCATCAGGCGTCTGTTGCTCGTAAACATAATCAGCGGCACGAGCGCAAAGGAGATGCCGAATGAAAGAACGACCTGGCTCCATACAAGCGCTTCTGTGGCGTTGACCCCTGAGATAATGATGGCCATCGGCGGAATAATGGTAATGAAACGCCGCAAATAAAGCGGGATACGGTAACGGATGAATCCCTGCATGATAATGTCGCCTGACAATGTGCCGACAGAAGAGCTCGAAAGCCCTGCGGCCAGCAGCCCGATTCCGAAGAGAGCGGCTGATGCCGGTCCGATATAGTGCCCGAATTGCTGATAAGCCACGTCTAAATCTTTTACATACAGCCCGTTCTTGAAGAAAAGCGCCGCCGCTACAATCAGCATGCTTGCGTTAATCGCCCCTGCGATCACCATCGCGATGAGAATGTCAATCGTCTCGAATTTAAAAATCTTTTTCCGCTCGCTATCCGTTTTTCCGACGACACGGCGCTGTGTCAGTGCGGAATGTAAGTAAATGGCGTGCGGCATCACGGTTGCGCCGAGTATCCCTGTTGCCAGAAGCACACTGTCCATTCCGTCAATTTTCGGGATAAACAGCCCTTCGAGAACGGAAGCGGCGTCAGGCTTGGCGAAGAAGGTTTGCAGAGCGAAGGCGATCACCACCACAAACAGAAGTCCGGCAATGCCCGCTTCCAGCGCCCGGTAACCGCGGCGCTGCAGCTCTAAAATCGCGAATGAGCCGATCGCCGCGATAATGGCCGCTTCCATCATCGGTATGCCGAACAGCAGATTGAGCCCGAGGGCCGCTCCGATAAACTCAGCCAGATCAGTCGCCATAATCACCAATTCACCCTGTATCCACAACCCGGCGGATACCCATTTCGGATACCGGTCTCTGGCGATTTCCGGCAGGTTTTTACCCGTGGCGATGCCGAGCTTCGCGGAAAGGACTTGAATTAAAAAAGCCATCAAGTTTGAAAAGAGGATGACCCACAACAGCATATACCCGAATTTCGAACCAGCTGAGATATTCGTAGCGAAGTTTCCCGGATCAATGTAGGCAATCGCCGCGATAAATGCGGGACCTAAAAAAGGCAGAAGCCGCTTGAATCCCTTGCTTTTGCCGTCAAGTGCATCCTGAATGGCTTTTGCTTGCAATGATTGTGCTGAGATGTCTTTGCTCATTATGTCTCACCTAAATTCCGATAGATTTTTAGCTAAATAACAAAAAGTTTCCTAGATGCAAATTATTTTATCTACATCATAAATCCGCTAATATGAGATGTCAAGCTCTTTATGTTCAATAAACCAGTACATGTATGCCCTGTTTTATCTATGATATGTATCCCGCCCGAGAAAGGTCATAAAATGAAAAAGACATCGTATTCGGAAAGAAACGAGGCCGTTCTCAACGATGTTTCCGCACGGGTTCTCCATTTTAAAAAGGGTGAAAGAGTACACTGTCCCATAAATCGTCAGAACCTTCCGTCCGCCAGCACAGATTTGAAAAAAGACGGCACATTTCCTCCATTTTGCCGGGTAAATGGAATAATAATGAATCTTTCCATCGGAAGATAAAACCTTTCTGTACCAATCAAATGACCTCCGGCAAAACGCCGGACGCTCTGAATAAATGTTTGAATCAACGATATATCAGTGATTCCAGTCCAATAAAGCGCTGTTATTTATCAAAAAAAGAATCGGCATGGTCACTTGCGAAGAAAAGAAGTTGGAGCATTAGACTTATTTCAGTCTTCCGGGCGAAAACGTATAATAACCTCAGGAAAGCTTTCCAGACATATGATAAAAGAGGGGGAATTTTCTTGGTGCGTCGTTTGTCGGTCTTTTCTTTCGCCATGATGTTTGTTGTTTCTTTATTCGCTTTTGGCGGCTCTGCATCAGCTGCAACTTTTACACCTAAAGCTGAACCGGACGTTTCCATTTTAGCCAGCGGGGGCACAGTAGGAATTTACGGAGCTAATATGCGCTCATGCTCTAAGGTCAGCTGTTCAACAATTACAACATTCTCAAACGGTAAAAAAATTACAGGTTCTTGGGTGACTGGAGAATATGTTCAGGGCCACTACACCAACTCTGATAAATGGCTGAAAGTCACGTATGCAGGAGCGACAGGCTACGTGTCAGTCACCACTCTTTCTTATTATTACGGTCTATAATCAGAAAACCCCGTTCTCTTTAGAGCGGGGTTTTTTCATGTATTCCGGATCAATTTCCGCGCTTCGTTTCATCATCGTGTTTCATCAGCTGATCGATTTCTTCCTTAGAGGCATTTTCTTTCCACTCTTTCGCCTGACTTGTCGCAATGGGAATGGCCCGTCCTTCTTCATAACCCTCATCCACCATCGCATTCGCGATTTCGATCGCTTTTTTCTTCACAGGTTCCTCGAGATTCTTCAATGATTGCGGATAATCCTTCATTGACCAAGGCATGTCTATCACTCCTTTATAAAAAGTGTTTCCCGCCTGAAGAAAAAGAAAACCGCCTCATCAAAAAGAATGACAGCCATTTTTACGAGAGACCAGCAATTTCCGAATAAAATATAAAGGATAAAGAAGCAAGTACAGATTGAATGCCCACCACATAAGATCAAAATCACCGATAAATACCCAAAAGGCAATCGCTTGCAGGCCTGAACAAAAGGTCAGCACAAGTGATATTAATGCGAAAGGGCGCCATAACGCATGTTTCCGTTTATAAAGAAACAAGCTGTACAGCCCAGTTATCGATATGAAAATATCTAAGGGAAAGAATGACCAGTTCCAGGCCATGATCATGGCGTTATCATAATCTTTAAACACCATGTTTTTTGGAATCCACTCAAAAAAAGTAACAATCCAATAAATGATAAATCCAATATCTGTAATGAGGAAGAGAACCTTTAAGCCTTTCATCATCTGTTTCTGTCCGTATGAACGCTGATGCCGTTTGATGACGTTTCACTTTCAGAAATAAAGTTTAAGGAAACGACACCGATGATGATCAGAAGAACAGAGACAGCTTTTATGACAGAGAACTGTTCATGGAAGAAAAAAATTCCGATCAAGGAAATCAGTACGATCCCCATTCCCGACCAGACCGCATACGCGATGGAGACACTTATATATTTCAAAGTCAAAGTAAGAAAACATAGGCTGCCGATATAAAACAATAATAATAAAATACTGGGGACAAGTTTTGTAAAACCATTTGATAATTTCATGCTGACCGTACCCATTACTTCAAAAATGATCGCTAAGCTCAAATAAATCCAATGCATTCAACATTCTCCTTCATTCGTATTATTCAAAATTATACAATATATAGAATTTAAAGAAAATTAAACAACGGAATGTTTTCCGGATAAAAAACCCGGTCGGGTAAGAAAACACCATAAAGGTATACTATGAAGAAAGAAGTCGGAAAGGACGTGCAGGACGGGTGACAGAAGAGCGGACAGACCTGGAAAGACAATTGAGAGACATTCAAAAATGGGAAAAGGCGCAGCAGAGGGTGATGTTCTGGCAAACATTCACCCGCTTGCCGTTTCAGCTTTTGGACAAGCTGACACCGCAATTTATTCAGCGGAAAATCGGACGCATACTCGATGAAACGGGAACGTTTATTCAGTCAGGCGGACAGTATCTCACATCAGAAAAGCGCATCATGAAAAAGTTTCAGAAACAGCTGCCGCACGGTACATGTCAAACGCTTCACGACATTCGCAATGCGCCGCTTGCCGTCATGGACGAAATCGCAGAAGCCATGGCGCGCACAAGTGTAAAGGCCGCGACGGTGCAGGGAGCCGCAACGGGAGTCGGCGGCGTGTTTACGCTTGCGGCAGACATCCCGGCGATGCTCGGTCTGTCTTTAAAGACACTGCAGGATATCGCGATTGCCTACGGCTTTGACCCAAAAGACAAAAAAGAACGCGTGTTTATCGTCAAATTGCTTCAGCTGGTATCGAGTGACGTCATCGGAAAAAAAGCGATCCTTCAGGATTTACGGCAATATGATCAAAACGACCGCACCTATCAGCGCGTTGCCTCGCAGATACAGGGCTGGCGGGAAGTCGTTTACAGCTACCGCGATACGTTCGCCGCGAAAAAACTGCTGCAAATGGTTCCGGCCGCAGGCATCATCTTCGGCGCATCCGCCAACCGTTCAGCTTTAGAAAGCATCGCGGAAACAGGCATCATGCTTTATAAAAAGCGCCGGATTCTAAGCCGCCTGAAGGATGCAGAATGATAAAAAACCACCCGAAAACACATTCAATGTGTTTTCTTTGTTTAGCAGTTCTGAAATCGGGAAACCAACAACCAACACCAATTAAAGGAGGAATTCAAAAATGGCACAAGATAATAACAAAATGAGCAGAGAAGAAGCAGGTAAAAAAGGCGGAGAAGCTACAAGCAACAACCATGACAAAGAATTCTATCAGGAAATTGGTCAAAAAGGCGGAGAAGCCACAAGCAAAAATCACGACAAAGAATTCTATCAGGAAATCGGTGAAAAAGGCGGAGAAGCTACAAGCAATAACCATGACAAAGAATTCTATCAGGAAATTGGTGAAAAAGGCGGAGAAGCCACAAGCAATAACCATGACAAGGAATTCTATCAAGAAATCGGCCAAAAAGGCGGAGAAGCTACAAGCAAAAATCATGACAAAGAGTTTTATAAAGAAATCGGCCAAAAAGGCGGAAACAGACGAAGCAGCTAATAAAAGCATAAAAGGCAGACAACTTGCAGATCAAGAGCGATCCGGCGTATCAGCTGGATCGCTTTTTGTTTTGGAAAAATCTTGATCCGGGGCGGCGTTGCGGTACAATAAATGAAAAAAGGAGTTTTCACTCGTGTCTGAAATGCAAAATTTACTCGCCATCGCCAATAAAGTCAAAGAAAAACACGACAATTTTTCAATCGCGGAGATCAATGACCACTGTGTGCGCCTTGCAGTGTTTACGGGAGAATATGACTGGCACCATCACCCTGATTCAGATGAATGGTTCATTGTTCTTGAAGGTGAGCTGCTGATCGATTTTAAGGACAAAGAAACTGCAGTGCTCAAAGCAAATGACAGCCTGCTCATCCCGAAAGGCACGATTCACCGTACACGTTCATACGTCAGAACCGTGAATCTTTGTGTCGAGCATACGCATGCGAAAACAGTCATCACAGAGGAACTGCCATACTGATCAAAAAGATTGTATGTGAAACAGACGCTGCAAACGCTGAAGCATTTGCGCAAGCACAGTCACGATGGGGAGCATTATCACGTGTAAATGGCTTCGTCAAACAGGCCGGCGGCTGGCGGAAAAACGCAGACGGTCTGTTCATCGCAGAGATCATCAGCGTTTGGGAGAACAGACAGGCCTATGATCATTTTATGGAGAACGAACATGACCGCATATACGAAGAAAACGAGCAGAAGGCTGCGATTCTTTCAATAGAAGTGATGCTGTACGAAGAGAATGAACTTTCATTCACGAGCTGTTACATCACCCGGACATCCGATACGAACCGGATTGGACAGTTGTGCGCACATAAAAAAAGCCCATTTAGAGGGCTTTTTTATTTTCGTCCGGGAAGCGTGTTGTGGACATAAGGCGGGACGGGATCCAGCTTCGCTATTTCGCCGTGCGCTTTCGGTTCCTTTTCGTATTCAAAAGGTTCGCCGTCCGGCGCTTTGTCTTTCAGCCAATTTTGTTCAGCGCTTTCTGCTCCATCTGAGAAATGGATAAGTTTATGCGAGAATGACTGCTTTTCCAGCGCCTTCGGGAAAGTGGAAGGAACGATCGGGCCTTCCTGTGCTTCTAATTCTTTAATTGCCGCAAGCCATTGGTTTTGATGCATGGTGTCGCGGGCCAATAAAAAGCTGAGCATATCTTTCACGCCTTTATCATCGGTCATTTCATACAGGCGTGCGACTTGAAGCCTTCCTTGTGATTCGGCGTTCAAATTGGCGCGGAAGTCTGCCAGAAGGTTTCCGCTTGCGACGATATAGCCTGCGCTCCACGGAACGCCCGTGCTGCTCTCCGGCATGGCGCCCAGTCCTGAGACGATCGCATGATGCGGATTCATGCCGCCTAAAATGGACCCGATGACCGGATCATCAGCCGCTTTTTCCTGCTCCGCCAGCGGGGCATCTTCTAACAGTCTCGCAATCATTGTCGCGATCATTTCGACATGGCCGATTTCTTCTGTCGCGGTATCCATCAGGAGATCCTTATATTTTTCATTGCCCCGTGTATTCCAGCTTTGGAACAAATACTGCATGGCGACCGATATTTCCCCGTATTGTCCGCCCAAGATTTCCTGCATCTTTTTTGCGAACAGCGGGTCAGGACGATCCGGTTTAGCCGGATGCTGCAGTTTTTTCGTATGTGTAAACATGTCTCCATCTCCTTTTTTATTTGTCCCTATTTACTTCCCCATCAGGAAAAGGGATGAAACGGAGATGGGCGTATTGGTCCTGCTAAGGATCGCGCCGCAAAGATAACAAATCTTGCACAAGCCCGCGGCCGATCACCTGCTCATATTGTCCGTAAACCGGATCGAGGCGTTTCATCCATTTTTTCTTTTCCGCTTTCGTCAGCACGTGAATATTGATGGATGAATTCTTCTTGATTTCTTCAAGCTGGTCTTTATTCATTTTCTCAGCGGAGGCTTCGTTCCATTCCGTTGTTTCTTTCATCGCCTCCGTTAAGATGGTGCGCGTTTTTTCCGTCTGTGAATTCCAGAAATGTTCGTCGGTCATCACGGCATAACCGAGGTATCCGTGATTGCTGATTGTCAAATAATCTTGAACATTATAAAATTTTTTAGAATAGATATTTGAAATCGTATTTTCCTCTCCGTCTACGAGATGGCTTTCCAAGAGCTGAAACGTGGAATTAAAGGAATCCTGGCGCGGGTGCGCGCCGAGCAGGCGGAATTGGTCTTCGATCACGCTGCTCGGCATGATCCTGAGCGCCTGTCCTTTCAAGTCATCCGGAGTGAAGATCGGCCCTTTATTTGACGTGAGCTGCTTAAATCCGTTCGTCCAGTATGCCAGACCTTTCAAATGATGCTTTTCTAAAGAAGCGAACAGGCGAGTCCCGATTTTGCCGTTTAGGCCTTCTTGTACGGCTTTATAGTTTGTAAATGCGTACGGCAGATCCAAAACACCCCATTCGGGCGACAGTGATCCGAGTTTTGAGGTGGAGGGAGCGATGAATTGCACGTCCCCGTTTTGGAGGGCGTTTATTTCTTCATTATCTGAATAGAGGCTCCCGTTTGGAAACACCTCTACTTTAATGGTCCCGCCTGACTTTTGATAGACCAGATCGGCGAATTTATTCGCCGCCCGCCCTTTAGGCGTGTTTTCAGCAACGACATGGCTGAATTTGAACACCATTTGATCTTTCAGGCCTTCCTGTTCGTCATCATAATACGGTTCATCCGTTGGGAAACGATCATGAAAGCCGATGAATAAAGCGGTTCCGATACCGAGTACCATCAGGCTGAGACACATCAGCAAGCTTTTCATCGAAAACCTCCTCCGCCATTTTCTATAACAAGCATAATCGGGCGGGCCGTTTTCGTAAAGAGATGGAAAGGAAGAGGCCAATGACGAAAAAAAAGCTCACCATCCGCTGGAAAATCACCATACTTTCTTATATCGTCGTGCTTTTTACCTTTTTGATCGTCGGCATCGTGCTGATCGGAAATATTCAGCATACAGAGGAGCGCGAGCTGAAAAAACGGCTGATGAATACGGCGCGGACGGTATCTGAGATGACCGATGTCAAACGTGCCCTGGAGCAGAAAAAGCAGAGGGAAGACGTGCGCCATGCGGTCGAAGAAATAAGGATCATCAATGAAGCGGACTACATCGTCGTCATGGATATGGACCATATCCGTTATTCACATCCCGTCAGCACGCTGATCGGAAAGCGTTCAAGGGGTGAAGACGAAGCTGCGGCGTTTGCCGAGCACATTTATTTTTCCGAAGCAAAGGGAGAAATCGGCACCGCCGTCCGCGCTTTTTATCCGATAAAAGACCGGGATCTGAATCAGATCGGTGTCGTCCTTGCCGGTAAAACGCTGCCCGGCTTTGGTGAAATCCTTCTTCAGCTGAAACATGACATTCTCTTTATCGTGCTGCTGGCGCTCGGTTTCGGACTGGCTGGTTCCTTTTTGCTGGCACGCCACATCAAAAAACAGATGTTTTGGCTGGAGCCCCATGAGATCGTAAGAATGTATGAAGAACGGACCGCTACGTTTCACTCGATGAATGAAGGTGTCATCGCCATTGATAACCAGCATCACATCACCATTTTTAATGAAAAAGCGAAGCAGATATTCAATGTCAGACAAGAGACCGATGGCAGGCTGATCTGGGACGTGTTAAAAGATTCGCGGCTCCCGGAGATCGTCGAGCGGAACCGGGCTGTATATAATGAAGAAATCCAAGTCAGCGGAAAGGTGATCATGAGCAGCAGAATTCCGATCGTCATGAAAAAGAAGGTCATCGGCGCCGTCGCTATATTCCAGGACAGGACGGAAGCAGCGAAAATGGCTGAAGAGCTGACGGGCGTGAAAAATTTTGTCGATGCGCTCAGAGTCCAAAACCATGAACACATGAACAAGCTTCACACCATCGCGGGACTGATTCAGCTCGGAAAATCAGAAAAAGCGCTCCAGCTTGCTTTCAAGGCATCATCAGAACAGGAAAGCGTCACGGAATTCCTTCATCAGGCCATTCAGAATGACGCCGCGGCGGGGCTTCTGTTAAGCAAAATCAAAAGAGGCAAAGAGCTCGGCATTTCTGTGAAAATTGATGAAAACAGCAGCTTTTCCCACTTTCCGGTGCATGTGGACCAGCATGACATCGTCGTCCTGCTCGGCAATTTAATCGAAAACGCGTTCGGTGCATTCGAAACAGCCGACACGGAGGACAAACACATTGACATCAGTATTGAGCAAAATGAAGAAGTGCTTGCGATATTAATAGAAGATAATGGAAGCGGGATTTCCGATGAGCATATTCCGCACATTTATGAAAAAGGGTTTACCGTCAATAAAACGGGCGGCACGGGATACGGCTTGTACCTCGTCAAACAGATCGTCGACAAAGGGATGGGCATCATTGAAGTCGACACACGGCAGGGACAGGGAACGGCATTTTCTATTTTATTTCCGATGAAGGGGGAGGAATCGATAGATGGACATCAAGGTGCTGCTTATTGAAGATGATCCGATGGTGCAGGAGGTGAATAAAGAATTTATCACCGGCGTTTCAGGTTTCAGCGTCATCGCCACGGCGGCTGACGGAGACGAGGGAATCAGGCTTATAAAAGATCTTCGGCCCGAACTCGTGGTATTAGACGTGTACATGCCGAAAAAAGACGGAATTAAAACGCTTCAGGAAATCAGAAAACAAAAGCTCGAAGTGGACATCATCATCGTCTCGGCTGCAAAAGACAAAGAAACGATCCAGCTTATGCTGCAAAACGGCGCGGCCGACTATATTTTGAAGCCGTTTAAGCTGGAGCGGATGAGACAGGCGCTCGAAAACTTTAAACAATATAAACGGAAAATGGAACAGCATGACACCATGTCGCAAGACCAGCTTGACGCGCTGCTTAAAATTCCGCAAAATCCGTCCCGGGATCTGCCGAAGGGGTTAAATCATTTTACGATGAATGAAATTATAACCTATATGAAACGGCAGACGGAGCCGCTTTCAGCTGAAGAAGCTGCGAAAGCGCTCGGAATCGCCAGAGTGACGGCGCGGCGCTATCTTGATTTTCTTGAGAAAGACGGTCAGATTAAGCTCGACATTCAGTACGGGGGAGTGGGCCGGCCGGTTAACCGCTATAAATTCGTCCGTTAGCCGAGACCAAAAAGACCAAAATGTCCGTTATGATCATAAGCTTCCCCTCTTTGTTTGAAAACGCTATCATTTCAGCATAGACACAGCAAGAGGCAAGGGGGAGCAGGGATGAAAATATTCAAAAATCTCACGGTGCAAGTCATCACGGCGGTCATCATCGGCGTCATCGTCGGACTTGTATGGCCTGAGGCCGGGAAACAGATGAAACCGCTCGGCGATACATTTATCAATGCGGTAAAAATGATAATCGCACCGATCATATTCCTGACGATCGTGCTTGGCATCGCCAAGATGGGAGATATGAAAAAAGTCGGCAAAGTCGGGGGAAAAGCATTTATTTATTTTGAAGTCGTGACCACCATCGCCCTTATTATCGGACTTCTGGTCGTCAATATCATGAAACCCGGTGAGGGGCTTGATTACAGCAAGCTTGAAAAAGGGGATGTCTCTCAGTATACGCAAAACGGGGGACAGGGAATTGATTGGATTGAATTTATCACTCACATCGTTCCGTCAAACATGGTTGACGCTTTTGCGAAAGGTGACATTCTGCAGGTCCTATTCTTTTCTGTTTTATTCGGAGTCGGCTTGGCGGCGCTCGGTGAAAGAGGCAAAAGCATTATTGATTTCTTCGATAAACTATCGCAT
The DNA here is from genome assembly GCF_059831465.1 of Bacillus sp. 5RYD7K. NCBI lineage: Bacteria > Bacillati > Bacillota > Bacilli > Caryophanales > Bacillaceae > Bacillus > Bacillus sp. 5RYD7K. The sequence continues at coordinate 392,678 of NZ_CP191200.1, read as the reverse complement.
GTCTTTTTCAAGATCATCGGCTACATCATGCGTGCGGCGCCGATCGGCGCATTTGGGGCCATGGCCTATACGATCGGGCACTTCGGACTTGATTCCATCAAGCCGCTGGCGAGTCTGATGCTGTCTGTATACGTTACAATGTTCCTGTTTGTATTTGTCGCTTTGAATATCATTTGCAAGCTTTTCGGTTTCAGTTTGTGGAACTATCTCCGGTTTATTAAAGATGAACTGCTCATCGTTCTCGGCACAAGCTCTTCTGAGTCCGTCCTGCCGCGGATGATGGATAAAATGGAGCGCTACGGCTGCTCCAAATCGGTTGTCGGTCTTGTCATTCCGACGGGGTATTCCTTTAATCTGGACGGCACCTCGATTTATCTTTCCATGGCTACGGTTTTTCTGGCGCAGGTGTTCGGCGTTGACCTTACCATCGGTCAGCAGGTTACGATCATTCTCGTGTTAATGCTGACATCAAAAGGCGCGGCGGGCGTAACCGGAAGCGGATTTATCGTGCTCGCCTCCACTTTGTCGGCGCTCCAGGTGATCCCGCTGGAGGGGCTTGCGCTGCTCCTCGGTGTAGACCGCTTTATGAGTGAAGGAAGGGCGATCGTCAATCTGATCGGAAACGGAATCGCCACTATCATCGTAGCCAAGAGCGAAAATGAGTTTGACGAAGCAAAAAGCACACAGGCCGTAAAAGAAATGAAAACGGCGGTATAAAATGGGAGAACGGCATGCATCCGGCATGCCGTTCTTTTTTTTCGTCTGCCATGAGTAAAAAAGATAAATTTGTTTAATTTTATTAGGAGGTGGACAAAGACCTTAGCGTCATTTTGTTATATAATTTACAATTAGAGAGTGAAAGATGAAATCTAAGGGCTTTTTGTCCTAGCAGGAGTGTATAAATGGCGGCTATTTTTAAATTTTTTCAGCATCCGGGTGTCAGACGTTTTTCCGTTTTTCTTGTTTTGACTGGGGTGTTAGTTGTATTCCGAAGTATGATTAATTTGATTTTGCTTACGTTTATTTTTACTTTTCTGATGGATCGGCTGGAGACTGTCATCCGGCACGTGTTGAACCATTTTTTCCGTATCAGTCAGAGGGTGGTCATCACCATTTTATATATTGCGCTGGCTGTCGGGGCGACTGTGGGGGGCTTTGTCTTTTACCCGATTGTTGCCAAGCAGATTGAACAGCTGATTAAGCAGATCAAGCACATCGCGTATCATCCCGATGTCATCCCGTTTTATGATGAAATATCGAGCGTGTTCGGTGACATTAATATCGGTTCTTATGTAAAAGAAGGATTTAATGTACTGTATACATACTTGGCCGATATCAGCACTTTCGGTTTGCAGGTCGTGATGTCACTGATTCTCAGCATGTTTTTCCTGTTCGAGAAAAAGCGGCTCACGGAATTCATGAAAAAATTTCAGCACAGCAAGCTGTCTGTCTTTTACTATGAACTTGCTTTTTTCGGCAGCAAGTTTGCGAGAACATTCGGAAAAGTGATTGAAGCCCAATTTATTATCGCGCTGGTGAACTGTATTCTCACCTTCATCGCATTGGCCATTCTGCATTTTCCGCAGCTGTTCGGCCTGTCCATCATGGTCTTTTTCCTCGGGCTCATTCCCGTGGCGGGTGTGGTGATTTCGCTCATCCCGCTTAGTATCATCGCGTATACGACAGGCGGCGCTGCGTACGTCATCTACATCGTATTGGTCATTTTCGTTATTCATGCGATTGAGACGTACTTCCTCAATCCGAAACTGATGTCAGCGAAAACGGAACTTCCGATCTTTTTTACCTTTACGGTTTTGATTTTCTCGGAACATTTCTTCGGCATTTGGGGCCTGATTATCGGGATTCCGATTTTTGTGTTCCTGCTGGATATTCTGGATGTCGTCAATAATGAAGAGAAAGAAAAATCCGGACCGGGGCCGGAAAAGACGTAACAGCCCCGGCGCTTCACGAATAAATGACAAATGTTATAATGCAGACAGTGCCTTATGTACGGGCACTGTTTATTTTTTTTGAAAAAGGAGGAAGGCTGTATGACTGAGCCGATTTTACATATTGAAGGCCTTGACAAAACAATAGGCAAAAAGCACATTTTGAAAAACATCAGCATGGATGTAAGGCAGGGCGAGATCATCGGTTTGCTCGGTCCGAACGGGTCGGGAAAAACCACGCTGATCCGAATCATCGTCGGTCTTTTAAAGAAAAACAGCGGCACGATTACAATTAACGGCTTTCAGCACGATACTGAGTTCGAAAAAGCGTTGGAATCCGTCGGAGCGATCGTGGAAAACCCTGAATTCTACCCGTATCTGACGGGATGGGAAAACCTGAAGCACTTTGCCAACATGCACAAAAACATCAAAGAGGACAGGCTTCAGGAAGTCATCGAGCGGGTCGGGCTCGCAAATGCCGTTCACGACAAAGTTAAAACGTATTCCCTCGGCATGCGTCAGCGTCTCGGGATTGCACAGGCCATTCTTCACCGTCCGAATCTGCTCATTTTAGATGAACCGACAAACGGGCTTGATCCCGGCGGAATGAAGGATTTTCGCGATCACTTAAAAGAGCTCGCGGAGCTTGAAGGGACGAGCATCCTTTTTGCGACGCATTTATTGCGTGAAGTAGAGGACCTTTGCGACCGTGTCATCATCATTCAAAAAGGTGAAATTAAAACAGAGGTCGTTCTGCGAGGCGCAGCGGAAAAAGAAGAAAAAGCCGTCCTCGACATACAGCCTGCTGACGAAGCATTCGAATGGCTGTCCCAACAGCAATTTGCTCCGGAGAAAAATGGCGGGTGCATTACCGTCACCGTAGCGAAGAAGGACATCCCGGAATTAAACCGGGCGCTCGTCGGACAAGACTTTCTCGTGTATTCCATCATGCCGTATGCGGAATCGCTTGAGGATGAATTCATGAAAGTGACGGCGGCGCTTCAAGAGGAGGGGGAGACGAATGTTTAAATTGACAGCGAATGAGCATATGAAACTTTTTAATCGTAAAGTCTCATTAGTGGCGCTGATTTTAATGGCCGTTCTTCAGTTTATGATGGCGCTCGTCATTAAACGGCTTGTCATCAGCTCCGGAACGGACGAGAACTTCATCGGCTATATGGCGTACGCACCCGGGCTCAATATTCTGCTTGAAGCATTAACGATCGTCATTGCGGCGACGATCATTTCAGCTGAATTTGATAAGAAAACGATTAAATTTTTGTTAATCCGTCCGGTAAAGCGGGAGCGGATTTTTATATCTAAACTCATTACCGTATTTTTGGTCAGCTTGTACCTGTATGCGGCGTACTATATTCTGTCTCTGCTGTTCGGCATGGCTTTCTTCGGAGTGTCGGTGACATCTGAATCAGGGACGCTTCTTGTGAACACACTGAAAGTAATCGGCACGAACTGGGTCGAGGCATTCGCAATGGCATGCTTCGGATTGCTGTGTTCTTCCTTATTCCGTAACAGCGCCACGGCCGTCATTCTGTCATTTATCGTCCTGTACGGCGCAAAATCACTCGTGACGATTATGTCGCTCTTTCAAAACAAATGGGGAAGCTTCCTGCTGTTCGCGAATACGGACCTGACGCAATACATGAGCGGGGCGAAACCGCTGTTTGCGGGAATGACGCCGTTATTTTCGACAGGCATTATCATTATCCATATCGTCTTCTTCTTAGCCGTCGCTTGGTGGAGCTTTTGCAAACGCGATGTTCGGGTGTAAAGTAAAGGAATGACATTTTTGTGAAAAAGATCACGATAAATCAATAATTTATGCTATTTTGATTTATAATAAAGGTAATGACGGAGGTGCTCACTTGAGAAATTTTATTACCGCATTACCGATTGTGTTATTGCTTGGTTTTTCCTTTGTGTCATTCATGTTCCAATTCGAACATCTTGTTTATTTCAGGCTTGCGCTGGGATTGTTTTCTACAGTGGGTCTGTTTCTCTTATATAAAATGAAGACGGGATTCCGTTATTTCATCATCTACCTGTATGCAAGCTGGATCGTGCTTGCGGCGGTTACCGCGTTTGAAGAGCCGATTTTCTCAAGCTTTTTCTTTGGCGGACTTGTGATGACGATGGGTTACCTCACATATATGCTGATTTATCTCGGGCTCAAGCAGGACCGCGGCCCGGAAGCAGTCTGAGCACGCTATTCTATGGAATAGCGTGTTTTTTCGTACAGCCTTACAGTTGCGAAACGGGACTTGAATCTCTATAATACTTATTAACTTTATCGGAATTATAATGGGGGGATTCCAGTGTCTTTATGGATACAGAACGAACGGCAGAGAGAATGGATGGAAAAAATCAGCCTGCTTGCAGACGAATTTCAAAAAACAGCCGCGCTCGATGACGAAGAGGGCCGTTTTCCCGCGGAGAAAATTGAAAGACTGCGGGATGCGGGATATACAGCGTTAACGGTACCTGAGGCCTTCGGCGGTGCAGGCATTTCCGTTTATGATATGGTGCTGTTTCAGGAACGGCTGGCGCGGGGAGACGCGGCCGTTGCTCTCGGAATCGGCTGGCATTTATCTGTCATGGGAGAGCTCGGAGAAGAAAACAGCTGGAATGAAGATGTCTTTTCATTTATCACTGAAGAGGTGAAAAAGGGAGCCGTCCTGAACAGGGCAGCGACTGAACGGCAGACCGGCAGTCCGACGAGAGGGGGAAGACCCGGCACCTCTGCTGTCAAAAAGAACGGACAATGGGTGCTGAGCGGCCGAAAAACCTTTACAACCCTTTCGCTGACTTTGGATTATATGCTTGTGACGGCATGGATTGAAGAAAAACAAACGACCGGTGTTTTTCTCATTCATAAAGATCAGGCAGGCGTTTCGGTCGAAGAAACATGGGATATGATTGCCATGAAGGCGACCGGAAGCCATGATCTCCTTTTAGACCATGTCACGGTCAGTGACGAGCGGCTTGTGGAGCTTATCAGCGGGCCGAGAGCGGCGAAAGTGAATGGCTGGCTGCTTCACATTCCCGCTGCTTATTTGGGTATCGCTCAAGCAGCAAGGGACTATGCCGTCCGCTTTGCATCCGAATATTCACCGAACAGCCTGAACGGACCGATTAAAGACGTGCCGTCCGTTTTGCAGCGGGTCGGAGAAATGGAGCTTGAATTGTTAAAAGCGAGACAGTTTCTTTTCACGGCGGCGCAAATGTATGATGACCCGAAACGCCGCCCTTTCATCAAAAGCGAGCTTGGCGCGGCAAAACATATTGTGACAAATGCCGTCCTTTCCGTTGTTGATAAAGCCATGAGAATCACCGGCGCGAAAAGCCTGGAGCGAAACAACCCGCTTCAGCGGTATTACCGGGACGCCCGCGCCGGCCTTCACAACCCGCCGATGGACGATGCGGTTATCAGCAAATTAGCGGCGGAAGCCTTTGAGCAATAAAAAAAAGAGCCTGAAATAGGCTCTTTTTATGTATGGCTGTTGTGCCGGAGCAATTTTTGATGCTTGCGGTCGATTCTGTCATAAATTACATTCATCAGCTTTTGATTATTCATAATGGCCGCCTTGTTTTCTTTTATCAGCTGTTCGTATGTTTTTATTTTTCGTTTCGCCATGAGCCCGCACCTTCCTTACATATTTGATATTCGCTTTCTAACTCTCCAAGCGATAATTCATATAAGTGCCGTTCCGACTTTTTGTATATTCCGTTACTGATCAGCAAATGGATCAGATGTTTTTTACGTCCTTCGACTGATGATCTGAGTTGAGGAGAAGATCTCATGATTACCCTCCTAATCAAATGATATTGAGAATCATTATCATTTAATGAAAGTATACAATGAGCCTATTCATATGTAAAGAGAAAATACCGCCAATTTTTCGACAAAAAGTTTCCCGGGGAATAATGCTGTCGAATTGATTGCATTTCCGCCATATCAAAACTGCTATTTTTCTGCTTTTCCATCCATACTATGAATGAGAATGGAGGAGTCCTTACATGAATGATCAAACGGCAAACTTAAAACGGGGCGAAAAAGGCGCGATTCTGAATATCGCCGCGTACCTCATCCTTGCCGCAGTCAAATTGGCGATCGGTCTTATTTATCATTCCGAAGCGCTCAGAGCGGACGGGTTAAATAATGCCACGGATATTGTCGCATCTCTTGCTGTGCTGATCGGGCTCCGGATTTCCCAGCGCCCCGCGGACAGCGATCATGCCTACGGACATTATCGGGCTGAAACAATTTCTTCACTAATTGCGTCTTTTATTATGATGGCGGTCGGGATTGAAGTGCTGGTCGGGGGAGCGAAGGCGGTTGTCAGCGGAACGGGTGCCGAGCCGAGCTACATTGCGGCATGGACGGCGCTCGGAAGCGCGATCGTCATGTACGGCATGTATGTATATAACAGCCGTCTTGCAAATCGGATCAAAAGTTCGGCGCTTCATGCGGCGGCGAAAGACAGCCGATCTGACGCATATGTCAGTATTGGGGCGTTTATAGGTGTCATAACGGCCCGCTTTCATCTGCCGTGGGTTGATCCGGTCATTGCTTTTCTGATCGGGATCATCATCTGTAAGACGGCATGGGACATCTTCAAAGATGCTTCCCACTCATTGACGGACGGATTTGACTTGAAAGATTTGGAACCGTACAAACATACGGTGAAAGAAATAAAAGAAGTCAGCAGGCTGAAGGATGTGAAGGCAAGGTATTTGGGAAGCACTGTTCATGTGGAAATGGTCATTACGGTAGATCCGGGACTGTCTGTGAAAGAAGGCCATAAAGTAGCCGATGAGGTCGAATGTGCAATAAAACATGAACATGATGTGACTCATGTCCATGTTCATGTAGAGCCAGAAGTCATAAACAAAGATCACGAAACGAATTAAATATGCTGTGATAAAAACTCTGTGACTTCTTCCGGAGTTTTCGCGTTTGCGCTGTGCAGATGCGCTTTCTTTTCACCGTCTTTAAAGACCAGAAGGCTCGGGATGCCCATCACCTGATATTTGTCGGCAAGCTCAGGGAGTTCGTCTCTGTTCAGCTCATACCAATCATTTTGATTATATTCTTCCAAAATATCGTCGATGAACATATTCATGCGCGTGCAGTCAGGGCACCAGTCAGCGAAAAATTTCACGATGATTTCCTTGTCGGATTGAATAAGTTCATTAAATTGTTCTGTTGTACTGATTTTTTTCATATGACACATCTCCTTTTCCATGCCATTTTAATATAAAATAAAAAGGAATTACATACAAATGCTTTCATATTCAGAATGCCCAAAAATAATTAGATCATTTTCTGATGAAAATGATAAGATAGTAAAGATGAATTGCTGTGGGGGGAATATCCATTGAAAACAAGTCTAGGATTGGTGTACGGCGGAAAGTCAGCCGAACACAATGTATCGCTGCAGACAGCACTGGCTGTAACAAAAGCGCTTAATACTGATAAGTTTGATATACATCCGATTTACATCACTGAAAAAGGAGAGTGGCAAAGAGGCCCGCTTCTGACTGAACCGGTTTCCAACGTGAAAATGCTTCAGCTGGAACAAAACGGTGAAAGTTTCGCTCTTTCAGCATTGAACCGGGAAATGTTTCCTGAAGCGTCGGCTGACGAGAAGGCGCCGATTGACGTCGTATTTCCGCTTCTCCACGGACCGAACGGTGAAGACGGCACGATTCAAGGGCTGCTGGAGCTGCTGAATGTTCCTTATGTCGGCAACGGAGTGCTTGCATCATCAGCCGGCATGGATAAAGTCATCATGAAGCATTTGTTCGCTCAAGCGGGGCTTCCGCAGGCGAAGTATGCCGCTTTTTTAAAAAAGGATTGGAAACAGACGCCCGACAGCTGCTTACAGCAGGTTGAAGAGGAACTGGGGTATCCGTGCTTTGTCAAACCGGCGAACCTCGGGTCAAGTGTCGGAATCAGCAAATGCCGAAACCGTGAAGAGCTTGAAAAAGCTTTCGAACTGGCTTTTGAGTATGACCGGAAAATTGTTGTGGAAGAAGGAATCGCCGGCAGAGAAATCGAAATCGGCGTGCTCGGAAATGACGAACCGAAATGTTCCGCCGTCGGTGAAATCGCTCCGAAGACCGACTTTTACGACTATAAAGCGAAATATGAAGACGGCGACACGGATTTAATGATTCCCGCGCAAGTGACGGATGAACAATACGCGGAAATCAGCGAGATGGCGATTAAAGCCTTCAAAGCGATTGACGGCTCAGGCCTTGTCCGCGCCGATTTCTTCCTGACCAATGACGGTCAAGTGCTCATTAACGAAGTGAACACAATGCCGGGCTTTACGCCATTCAGCATGTTCCCGCTGCTGTGGAAAGAAGCCGGCGTAGATTACAGCGATCTGATCGAGCAGCTGGTTGAGCTGGCAAAAGAACGCCATGCCGAAAAACAGCTGATTAAACATACATTTTAATGAAAACGGACACTGCCTGAAGGGGGCAGTGTCTTTTCCCGTAACAGACAACATTTTCAGAAAGCGAGGTGCCACCTTTGATAAAGCGAACTGTAAAACGAATCGCAGACATGGTCAAAGGCACACTGACAAATCCTGTATTTGAACAAACGATGATTGAGGGCGCCGCAACCGATACGCGGACTTTGGAAAAAAATCAGCTGTTCATTCCTTTAAAAGGAGAGCATTTTAACGGCCATACCTTTGTGCCGCAAGCATTCGAAAAAGGCGTCTCCGCGGTATTGTGGGACCGCTCTGAGCCGAATCCGCCCGAAGAGCGTGCCGTGATCCTTGTCGATGACACGCTGGAGGCGCTGCAAATATTGGCAAAAGCTTACTTAAAAGAGCTCGGCACACGGGTCATCGGGGTGACCGGAAGCAACGGAAAAACGACAACAAAAGACATGCTTCACGCCGTCCTCGGCACTCAATACCGCGTTCACAAAACCGCAGGCAATTTCAACAACCATATCGGCCTGCCGCTGACGGTGCTCGCCATGCCTGAAGATACAGAAATCGCCGTTTTAGAAATGGGGATGAGCGCGAGAGGCGAAATTGATTTTCTGAGCCGTCTCGCCGAACCGGAAGCTGCCGTCATTACCAATATCGGCGAATCCCATATGCAGGATTTAGGCTCAAGAGAAGGAATTGCGGAGGCGAAACTAGAAATTATAAACGGACTTCGGGAAGACGGCGTTCTGTTTTATTTCGGGGATGAGCCGCTGCTTCGCGAAAAGGCGTACACTTGCCGGACAACGACATACGGCGCAGGTGCGGACAATGATCTCCGCCTGAAAGAAATGAAACAGGCGGAAGAAGGCACTTATTTCAGTATCGACGGTATTGATCGTTCTTTCTTTGTGCCCGTTCTCGGCAGACATAATGTCATGAATGCCATGGCCGCATACGCCGCGGGCATCTATTTCGGCATTACGCCCGAAAATGCCGCTCTTGGACTGAGCCGCCTGAAAGTGACGGGAATGAGATTGGAATTGGTCAAAACGGAAAACGGCATCTCAATCGTTAACGACGCGTATAATGCGAGTCCGACGTCAATGAAAGCGGCGGTCGAATTAATCGAAACGATGAAAGGCTACCGGAAGAAAATGCTCGTGCTCGGTGATATGCTTGAACTCGGTGATCATGAAAAGGCATTCCACGAAGAATGCGGAGCTGCGATCAATCCGGAGGAGATCGACCATGTATTTACGTACGGCACTCTCGGTGCGTTCATCGCTGACGGAGCACGCCGGCATTTTGAAGAAGGCCGCGTCAGCCATTATCTCGACAAAAAAGAACTGCTTCACGCCATACAGGAAAAGGCCGCTTCCGGCGATCTCCTTCTGTTTAAAGCATCAAGAGGTATGAAGCTTGAAGAAATCGTTAAAGATTTATTAGAGAAGAACTGAAGAAATACTGATCATCGTCATAAAAATTTATAAAAATGAAGAAACTAAATCCGGGTGAAATAATTCTGTCCGTATGAAAAAGAAATACCGCCGGCTGGAAAATCCCGCCCGGCGCGGGGGCCGGCGTCATTTGCAGGAAGAATCCGGTCAGGCCGCTTCCGGCAGCTTGACCATCTCGCCTTATTGAAAAACACATAGTGTAATGGTAAGATTAAACGTAAAGTAATTCGGGCTTTGTATACGTATGATCCTGTCCTTTGTATGAGAGGGCAGTTTTTAGTGGTAAATCACGACATTACTGAAACAGCAATCAGAAGGAGTTTGAATAATTTGACTATAACGTTTCAAGATTTCCAATTAAGTTCTGATCTCATGAAGTCAATCAATCGTATGGGATTTGAAGAAGCAACACCGATTCAGGCACAAACGATTCCGCTCGGACTTTTAAATAAAGATGTCATCGGACAAGCGCAAACAGGTACAGGTAAAACAGCTGCGTTCGGTATACCCCTTGTTGAAAAAATGAACCCCGAGTCTCCTGATATTCAAGCAATCGTAATCGCGCCAACCCGTGAATTAGCCATTCAAGTATCTGAAGAGTTATATAAAATCGGACAAGATAAGCGTGCGAAAGTGCTGCCTATTTACGGCGGCCAGGATATCGGGCGTCAGATCCGCGCATTGAAGAAAAACCCGCATATCATCGTAGGTACGCCGGGACGTCTTCTTGACCATATCAACCGCCGCACGATCCGTCTGAACAACGTGAATACGGTTGTCATGGATGAGGCCGATGAAATGCTGAACATGGGATTCATTGATGATATCGAATCAATTCTCTCAAACGTGCCGAGCGAGCACCAAACGCTTCTATTCTCAGCAACAATGCCTGCTCCGATCAAACGGATCGCAGAGCGTTTCATGACTGAGCCTGAGCATGTAAAAGTAAAAGCGAAAGAAATGACTGTTTCCAATATTCAACAGTTCTACTTGGAAGTGCAGGAGCGTAAAAAGTTCGACACGCTGACTCGTCTTCTTGACATTCAGTCTCCGGAACTTGCGATCGTATTCGGACGTACAAAACGCCGTGTCGATGAGCTGGCTGAAGCCTTGAACCTGCGCGGATATGCAGCTGAAGGAATTCACGGCGACTTAACGCAGGCGAAACGTATGGTTGCGCTTCGTAAATTTAAAGAAGGTGCAATCGAAGTGCTTGTAGCGACTGATGTTGCCGCCCGCGGACTTGATATCTCAGGCGTAACACACGTGTATAACTTTGACGTGCCTCAAGACCCTGAAAGCTACGTTCACCGTATCGGAAGAACGGGCCGTGCAGGAAAAACGGGTATGGCGATGACGTTTATCACACCGCGTGAGAAAAGCATGCTTCGCGCGATTGAACAAACGACAAAACGCAAAATGGACCGCATGAAAGAGCCGACGCTTGACGAAGCATTAGAAGGTCAGCAGCAGATGACGGTTGATCGTCTGCGCACGGCGATCAGCGAAAACAACCTGAACTTCTACATGACGGCAGCTGCGGAATTGTTAGAAGATCATGATGCAGTGACAGTTGTGGCTGCAGCCATCAAAATGGCGACAAAAGAGCCGGACAGCACGCCTGTACGCCTCACTGATGAAGCGCCGATGGTCAGCAAACGCTATAAAAACCAGCGTACTTCTAAGCGCAGAGACGGCCAAGGCGGCGGCTACCGCGGCGGCAAAGGGAAAAACAACAGCCGTTCTTCCTACGATAAAAAACGTTCAACTGACCGCCGTTCATCTTCAAGTGACAGACGCCAGAAAAAATCATACTAAAACACAGGAAGCGGACCCTTTTACAGGGTCCGCTTTTTTTCGATATGCCGGAAAGTGAATCTTTTTTGCAAATCAGCCGTATTTGTATGTATGATAAAAAATGGGAGGTAGGTATGTTGAGAGCACAGCCAAAAAATCGAATCAGTCCAAGCGGCTTAAAAGTCTGGCGTCTTCAGGAAATCATCCTGTCCGCCGTTTGTCTTCTGGCCGTTATAGCAACAGCTGTTTTAAGCCATTTTTTCCATTGGCCGTATTGGATCACCGGAGTCCTCGGCATCATTTGGATCATCGGCTCAGTGATATCCATCTATGCCATACCGAAAATCAGGCACAGGATCTGGCGCTATGAAGTTCATGAAAATGAAATAGATATTCAATCCGGCATTTTTATTGTCAAACGGGTCATTGTGCCGATGGTGAGGGTGCAGCACGTAGATACTTCACAAGGCCCGCTTCTCAGAAGATACCGCCTGGCCTCAGTCAAAATCTCCACGGCGGCGACCGTTCATTCCATTCCGGCGCTTGATATGGAGGAAGCTGACCGGCTGAGGGATTCCATTTCCCGTCTGGCAAGGGTGACGGAAGATGATGTCTGAACCGAAACGTCTGCACCCGGCGGCCGTGATTTTGAACTTATTCCATATTATTATCGAAACCATTAAAAATATCATTCTTCCGTTTTTTCTCGTCTATATCGTCAATTCCAACCACTTCATCCGCTTTTATGGCGGCATTGCGCTCGCCGTTTTGCTTATCTGGCTGATTGCAGCAAGCGTGATCGAATGGAGAAAGTTTACATATCGCATTGAAGACGGGGAATTCAGAATAGAAGAAGGCTTATTTTTCACGAAAAAAAGATACATCTCCATTGATCGGATTCAATCAATGAATACGAGTGCAGGCGTCATTCAGCAGCTTTTTAAGCTGGTTAAGCTGCAAATCGAAACGGCCGGCGACGGAAAAAATGCCGAGGCCGTCTTATCCGCCATTACTGCGGAAGAGGCGGAACGGATCAGAGCGGCGGTTTTTAAGCAAAAAGCTGAGCTGGAAGAACACCGGGAGACAGCGGCGGAGCAGGAGCCGATGCACAGGGGTGATGAGCAATCCGTCTACAGGCTGTCTTTAAGCGAGCTGCTCATGGCGGCTTCAACATCCGGGGGAATCGGTGTCATCATCTCAGCGGTATTCGCCCTCTTTTCTCAGATTGATGAAGTATTTCCGATGGACTGGCTCTATGACAGGTTCTCTTTTCTCAAGCATGCGAGCATCGGCATTTACGCCGTGATCATTTTCATAGGATTGTTCATCGCCTGGCTGTTAAGCATCGCCGGTATGATGATCAAGCATGCCAACTTCAAAATAGAGAAAAAGGAACATGAATTGGTCATTACACGCGGAATTATTGAAAAGCATCAAGTGACGATCCCGCTCCGTAAAATTCAGGCCATTAAAATTAAAGAAAATGTCATCAGACAGCTATTCGGATACGCGACGGTTGCGATTGTCAGTGCAGGCAGGGCGGGGAATGAGAAAGAAGGCGCTCAGACGATTCTGTTTCCGATCATCCGCAGATCAAAGCTCGGTGTGATGCTGAACGATTTCACACCGGATTACGTGCTGGAAGAAAACCGGAATCATTTGCCGAAAAGGGCGCTGCGCCGGTATTTATTCCGATCCGTTATTTTTTCGGTTTTCGTAATCATCCCGCTTTGTATTCTGTTTAAACCGTGGGGATATGCCTCGCTGCTTGTGCTTCCTGCTGAACTGGTGCTTGGATATGCCTCGTTTAGGACAGCGTCATGGTGCATAAACGGCGGCAGGCTTCAGATCACCACGAGGCTGATCGGGAAGACGACCACGATTATGCTGAGAAGAAGAATGCAGATGCTGGAAGTCAGCCGGTCTATTCTGCAAAAAAGAAGACGGCTCGCATCCGTGGCTACCGCAGTGAAATCAGCTCACCACATGGAGCATGTCATGCTGAAGGATGTCAGTGAGGAAGATGCCGAACGCATCGGGCGCTGGTATTCATATGAAAAAGCGGACGGTTAATACCGCCGCTTTTTTTGCTGCACGCATAAAAAAGAAAGCAAAAATCCGCCTGCCAGTCCGAACAAATGCGCCATAATGTTAATATTAGAATTGATAAAGGTCGACAGCACCGCGATGACAAGCAGCGTCATAATCATTTTTGACTGGTCCCGGCCGATCAGCTCTTTCCGGAATACAGTCAGAAACACATACACGCCGAAAAGTCCGAAGATCGCCCCTGATGCGCCGACATGCACATAATCAAGCGGCTCGACAAGATACGTGCCGATATTGCCGATGATGCCTGATGCGATGTACACAATCAGAAAACGGACTTTTCCGAGCATCTGCTCAAGCGGGGGCGCGAATAAAAACAGAGACATGGAGTTAAACAGGAGATGGGTGAAATTCGCGTGTAAAAACATTGGTGTCACCAGCCGCCACCATTCTCCCTCGAAAACGCCGTAATTATAGCCGGTCACTGCATCTGACCACATCATGACGGAATGAAGCGGCAGGCTGAAAAACAGCCATAAAAACGCCTGAAGCGCCAGAATACAGCTGACGGCGGGATAACGTCTGATAAAAGTCTGGAAATTTTCCGTTCGTATAAACATCGCAAGCCCCTTTGCACTTGATTTGTTACATATATAGTAACACGTTTATGACACAAACCGTTTTTTAGTACGGACTTTTAGGAGGAATTCACATGATTTTCGGAATCGGAATCGACATCGTTGAACTGCACAGAATTGAAAACATGCTCAGCCGGCAGACGAGATTTCCGCAAAGAATATTGACGGACGGTGAATACGTCCGTTTTACACAGCTGTCGGACAAAAGGAAAATTGAATTTCTTGCTGGAAGATTCGCGGCAAAAGAAGCCTTTTCGAAAGCGTACGGCACGGGGATCGGCAAAGAGCTCAGCTTTCAGGATATTGAAACCGGAAAGGACCCGGCCGGAAAGCCAGTGCTGACGTGCGCCAAGCTTGACGGCGCGGCAATTCACGTCTCCATTACCCACACAAAAGAATACGCCGCGGCGCAGGTCGTGATTGAAAGGTTGTCACGCTAGTCTGCATATTAGCCGAAACCCCTTCATATATTTGATAGTGCATTAAGGGAGACAAGTTGTTTGAGGCTTTTATGGTACGCGTCCGGCCGTTCAGGGCGTACCGTTAAAGTCAAACAAGCGATTTCTTCCCTTTACATCAATTGAGAAGAAGGGGTTGGAAAAAGGTGAGAAAAAGCTTTGTTTTGCTTTTAACGGGACTGCTTGCCGTCCTTATTCTTTCGGCCTGCGGCCAAAAATCACAGGAAGATATCGTGACCGGTTTAGATAAGAAGGCGAAAGAATACACCTCGTACAAAGCAAAAGCCAAAATGACCATTGAAACGGGGAGTGATCCGCAAGTATACAATGTGGAAATCTGGCATAAAAAACCTTCCCTGTACCGGGTCTATCTGGAAAATCCGAAAAAAGACCAAAATCAAGTCATTTTACGGAACGCCAACGGAGTCTTTGTCCTCACGCCGTCTTTAAATAAGAGCTTCCGCTTCCAAAGCGACTGGCCGAATAACAGCAGCCAAGTATATTTGTTTGAGTCACTTGTAAAAGACGTGCAAAATGACAAAGACGCCGTCTATTCCGCCAAAGATAAAAAGTACACGTTTGAAACAAAAACAAACTATCAGCATAACAAAATGCTGCCGACGCAAGAAATCACTTTCAACAAAAAGGACATGAGCCCGTCGCTCGTCAAAGTCATGGATACAGACCGGAAAGTGATGGTAAAAGTCGAATTCAAAAGCTTTGAATTCAACAAACCGTTTGACAAAGACTCTTTTGACGAGAAGAAAAATATGACGCTTTCCCAGATGGACGTCGCCACAAGCGCCAAGCCGTCTGATTCATTTGCCGTCAAAACACCGCTTCAAGTGCCGGCCGGCGTCAAAAAGCTTGAAGAGAAAGATATTTCAACCGCGGACGGCAAACGGGTCGTCATGACATACGGCGGGGAAAAATCATTCACGCTCATTCAAGAAAAAGCCCAAATCGCAAAAGCAGCCTCTGCCGTCACGCTGAAAGGCGAACCGGTTAATCTCGGCTTCACGGTCGCCGCACTATCCGATACGTCTTTAACGTGGACATATGACGGAGTGGATTATCTCCTGTCATCGAAGGATCTTACCAAAGACGAAATGGTGGCCGCCGCCAAAAGCATGCAGGGACAGTCGTCAAAATAACGTCAAAAAGAGGCCGCCGCTGCCGGCCTCTTTTTTTGATTCCATTTCACTTTGCAGCATAATTTTAGTATGATAATAACAATATGGTTTGAAAATAATGCTAGGAAGTGTATCGAGTGAACACAGCATCCTTTTACAGAGAAACGTGGGCGGAAATCAACCTGTCTGCGATTAAAGAAAATGTCACACATATGAAAAAACACATCGGCGAAAACGTCCATCTCATGGCGGTTGTAAAGGCGAACGCTTACGGCCACGGAGATTTGGAAGTCGGGAAAGCCGCGCTTGAAGCGGGTGCCTCGTGTCTTGCCGTAGCCATACTGGATGAGGCGATCTCCTTGAGAAAACGGGGCATTACAGCGCCGATTCTCGTGCTTGGCGCCGTGCCCCCTGAATATGTACAAGTTGCTGCCGAATATGACGTCACACTGACGGGATATTCTGTTGAATGGCTTCAGGAAGCTGCGCGCCACCTCGGAAGTGAAACAGTGCCGTTTCACCTGAAAGTCGATACCGGCATGAACAGACTCGGAGTCAAAACGGAGGAAGAGATCCAAAGCGTGTTAAAAATCCTCGGCCAAAATCCCGGTTTAGTCTGTAAAGGCGTATTCACCCATTTTGCAACCGCGGATGAAAAAAACAGAGATTATTTCCTCTTCCAATTTGAACGCTTTAAAAAATTGATCGCTCCGCTTCCTTTAAAAGAATTGATGGTTCACTGCGCGAACAGCGCTGCCGGACTTCGTCTTAAAAAAGGCTTCTTTAACGCGGTTCGTTTTGGCATCAGTATGTACGGGCTCCGTCCTTCCGCTGACATCCAAAACGAAATTCCGTTTCAATTAAATCCGGCTTTTGCACTGCACTCTGTTTTATCCCATGTGAAAAAAATCCGCAAAGGAGAAAGCGTCAGCTACGGTGCAACATATACGGCAGAGAAGGATCAATGGATCGGAACCGTTCCCATCGGCTATGCAGACGGATGGCTCCGCAAGCTGAGCGGTACGGCTGTGCTGATCGGCGGCAGACGGATGAACATTGCCGGAAGGATCTGCATGGACCAATTGATGGTCGAATTAGACCAATCTTATCCGCCGGGCACCAAAGTCACCCTGATCGGCAGCCAGAGAGAAGAAACGATCACGATGGACGAAATCGCCGGGCGGCTTGAGACGATTAATTACGAGGTCCCTTGTACCATTAGTTCCCGCGTTCCCCGTATGTTTTTGGAAAATGAGAGTATAATGGAAGTAAGAAATCCTTTACTGCAAGAAAATACAAGCAAGTAGCCGTCATCCGGAAAAAGAGAATTTATAAAACAGCTTTGCTTGACGTTTGAATAATGGTATCATTATGTCTGGATGGATGAATTGGTCGTATCCGTAAGTTTGGTGGAGGTGTATGTTTTTTGTCTGAATCCAGCGCAAGAACCGAAATGAAAATCAGCTTGCCTGAAAACTTAGTAGCTGAATTGGATGGTGTAGCGATGCGGGAGAAACGAAGCAGAAACGAACTGATATCACAAGCAGTGAGAGCGTATGTCAGCGAACGGACAACTCGCCACAACCGTGATTTGATGAGACGCGGGTATATGGAAATGGCGAAAATCAACTTGAACATTTCTTCTGAGGCTCACTATGCTGAGTGCGAAGCAGAAACGACCGTTGAGCGCTTAGTCAGCGGAGGATAATCATTTTGATTGTAAAGCGCGGCGATGTTTATTTTGCTGATTTATCTCCTGTTGTTGGCTCAGAGCAAGGCGGCGTACGCCCGGTTTTAGTGATCCAGAATGATATCGGAAATCGCTTTAGCCCGACTGCTATTGTTGCAGCCATAACAGCCCAAATACAGAAAGCGAAATTACCAACCCACGTCGAAATTGATGCAAAACGCTACGGTTTTGAAAGAGATTCCGTTATTTTGCTGGAGCAAATTCGGACGATTGACAAGCAAAGATTAACGGATAAAATAACTCATCTGGATGATGAAATGATGGATAAGGTTGATGAAGCCCTGCAAATCAGTTTGGCACTCATTGATTTTTAGTCATATTTTTCTGGTTGCTCATATAGAGCAACTTTTTTTGTTTTCGAAAAACATAAGCGCTATAATAAAGAGATAATCAAACAAAATTTGTTGTTTTGTGTCGGGAGGTCAGTGAAACCCATGTCGAATCAGAAAGTGTATCAGTTCATTATTGATCAGCATGATGAACTGCTTGATACTTGGACAGCCAAACTAAAAGAAGTAGGCAATCAGGAAGACTATCAGCTTACGAATCACATATGTGAAAATATTTGTAAAGATTATATAGACATTCTTTTATTATCGACTAAAAATGACGAGGCTACCGAAGAGCAGATCAGTGAACTCGCACTGCGCGCCGTTCAGCTCGGCCTGTCACTGAAACTTCTTTCAGCCACCCTGTCAGAGTTTTGGAAACTGCTTTACGAAACGATGGTCGACCTTAATATGGCCGATCAGGACAGAGCGGATTTGATTTTGGAAATAGACAGCTTTTTCAATCCGATCAACACGGAAATCTTAAATCAGTATTCTATCTCCTGGGAAAAAACGGTTACTTTGCAAAAAATCGCGCTTCAGGAACTGTCGGCTCCGCTGATCCCGGTATTTGAGCATGTAACGGTCATGCCGCTTGTCGGGACGATTGATACGGAGCGTGCAAAGCATATTATGGAAAATCTGTTAAACGGCGTCGTAAAGCACCGTTCACAGGTTGTATTGATTGACATTACGGGCGTGCCGGTCGTTGATACGATGGTGGCGCACCATATTATCCAGGCATCGGAAGCGGTGCGGCTTGTCGGCGCGAAATGCCTGCTCGTCGGAATCCGTCCGGAAATCGCGCAGACGATCGTTAATCTGGGAATTGATTTGTCACAGGTTATTACGAAGAATACCCTTCAAAAAGGAATTCAAACAGCGCTTGAAATGACAAATCGAAAAATCGTTTCATTGGGGGAATAACATTGTGAGACATCCAAAAATCCCGATCTTGAAACTGTATAACTGCTTATTGGTATCCATTCAATGGGAACTTGACGACCAGACTGCTTTGCATTTTCAAGAAGACCTGCTGAACAAAATCTATGAAACCGGCGCAAACGGGGTCGTCATCGACCTGACATCCGTTGACATGATCGATTCATTTATCGCGAAAGTGCTCGGCGATGTCATTACCATGTCAAAATTAATGGGCGCAAAAGTCGTGTTGACGGGAATTCAGCCGGCTGTGGCGGTCACATTGATTGAACTCGGAATCTCACTTGAGGAAATCGAAACAGCGCTCGACTTAGAGCAAGGGCTTGAGACATTGAAGCGGGAATTGGGGGAATAGCGATGAACGACCAATCCTGTGTGAAAATCATGACAGAATGGGATATCGTAGCCGCCAGACAGCTTGGCCGCAACGTTGCGAAGGAATTAGGCTTTGGCACGGTGGACCAGGCCAGAATCACGACGGCTATCTCAGAATTGGCCAGAAATATCTACTTATATGCCGGCAAGGGCCAGGTCAGCATAGAACAAGTAAACGACAGAGGTAAAAAAGGCCTTAAAATCATAGCAGAAGACAAAGGACCCGGAATCCCCGACATCCGTAAAGTGATGGAAGACGGCTTTTCAACGTCAGGCGGACTGGGAGCGGGGCTTCCGGGTGTCAAAAGGCTGATGGATGAATTCAGCCTGCAATCTGTTGCAGAGGAAGGAACAGAGATTCAAGCCGTGAAATGGCTTCGGTAGGAGGTTAGAACGTGGATTTCAGGGAGGTTATAGAGCAGCGGTACCATCAGCTGCTTAGCCGATATATAGCCGAATTAACAGAAACATCTTTATATCAAGCCCAAAAATTCAGCCGAAAAACGATTGAACATCAGGTTCCTCCGGAGGAAATTATCAGCATCCACCGAAAAGTAATAAAGGAACTGTATCCGGATCTGCCGGAAGATGTTTTTCATTCGCTGGATTTTTTAATAGAAGTCATGATTGGCTACGGGATGGCTTATCAGGAACATCAAAGTCTGAGAGATATCCAGCAGGAGCTTCGTTCAGAAATTGAAATTGCCGCAAATGTCCAGCAGACGCTGCTGGGCACAAAAATTCCTGAAGAAGAAGAGCTGGATATCGGGGCGATCAGCGTTCCCGCCAAGCAGATGAGCGGGGACTATTATCACTTTGTCAAAGACAAGGAATCGATTAACATCGCGATAGCCGATGTCATCGGAAAAGGAATACCCGCCGCATTGTGCATGTCGATGATCAAGTATGCCATGGACTCTCTTCCAGAGATCGGCATTCACCCCTCCCAAGTGTTGAAAAACCTTAACCGCGTTGTAGAACAGAATGTGGACTCAAGCATGTTTATCACCATGTTTTACGCAAACTACAATACGAAAAATCACCAATTTACCTATGCTTCTGCGGGGCATGAACCGGGCTTCTACTACTCTGAAAAAGAAAAAAAGTTTTATGATCTGGAGGCAAAAGGATTGGTGCTGGGAATTTCTCAGGATTTTGATTACAGCCAATACGAACAGCACATGGACGAAGGAGACATGATCGTTCTTTTTTCTGACGGCGTCACCGAATGCCGTACCGAAAACGGTTTCTTGGAGCGCAGCGACATTCAGCGCATGCTGGAAGAACATATGGAATGCTCGGCGCAGGATATGGTCAAAAATATTTACGACAGCCTGCTGAGACTCCAGGACTTTCAGCTTCATGACGATTTTACGTTAATAGTTTTGAAAAGAAAGGTTTAACAAAACAGCAGCACGGGTAAAAAGCCATTAGCACGAGTAAGGATAACTTTCAGAGGTGATACGATGAATTTAACGGTAGATATGAAGGAGAATCTTTCAGATATACAAATCAATATCGCTGGAGAAATCGATGTATACTCAGCTCCGGTGGTTCGTGAAAAGCTGATGCCCTTGGCAAACGAGGGGAAAAACATGAGAATCTGCTTAAAAGATGTAAACTATATGGACAGTACGGGTTTAGGCGTTTTTGTAGGCGTATTTAAAACGGTGAGCAAGGAAGGCGGTTCTTTGAAGCTTGAGAATCTTTCCGATCGGCTTGTCCGTCTGTTTGAAATTACAGGGCTTAAGGACATCATCGACATTTCGGCAAAGTCAGAAGGTGGCGTGCAATGAGTACATCAGTTGATTATATTGAGATGAAAATTCCGGCGGAACCGGAATACGTAGGGATCGTCAGGCTTACATTATCAGGTGTCGCCAGCAGAATGGGCTATACCTACGATGACATTGAAGATTTGAAAATCGCTGTCAGCGAAGCTTGTACAAACGCTGTCCAGCATGCATACAAAGATGAAAACAAGGGAGAAGTATCCGTGCGGTTCGGTGTGTTTGAGGACCGGCTGGAGGTCATTGTCGCCGATCAGGGAGACAGCTTTGATTTTGATCAGAAGCAGCAGGATCTCGGGCCGTACACACCTTCGCACACAGTCGATCAATTGTCAGAAGGAGGACTCGGTCTATATTTAATGGAAACGCTCATGGATGAAGTCAAAGTTCAAAGCAACTCTGGCGTAACCGTGGCGATGACAAAGTATTTAAATGGGGAGCGAGTTGATCATGGCACAACCATCAAAAACTACGAAACTAACTAAAGATGAAGTTGATCGGCTCATACGCGACTTTCAAATACATGATAATAAAAAAGCCCAGGAGACACTCGTCGAGGTGTATACCAATCTCGTCGAAATGCTGGCAAAGAAATATTCAAAAGGAAAAAGCTTTCACGAGGATCTCCGCCAGGTCGGGATGATCGGGCTTCTCGGCGCCATTAAACGCTATGATCCGGAGGTCGGCAAATCCTTTGAAGCATTTGCGATTCCGACCATCATCGGAGAGATCAAACGCTTCCTCCGAGATAAAACATGGAGCGTACACGTCCCGAGACGGATTAAAGAACTCGGGCCGCGCATTAAAATGGCGGTGGATCAGCTGACGACAGAGACACAGCGGTCGCCGAAAGTCGAAGAAATCGCAGCCTTTCTCGATGTGTCAGAAGAGGAAGTGCTTGAAACGATGGAGATGGGAAAAAGCTATCAGGCGCTGTCTGTCGATCACAGCATCGAAGCGGATGCAGACGGAAGCACCGTCACGATCCTTGATATCGTCGGTTCGCACGAGGAAGGATACGAACGCGTCAACCAGCAGATGATGATCCAAAGCGTGCTTCATGTGCTGTCTGACCGCGAAAAACAAATTATCGATCTAACATTTGTGCAAAATAAAAGCCAAAAAGAAACAGGGGACATTCTCGGAATATCTCAAATGCACGTCTCGCGCCTTCAGCGGAAAGCGGTGAAAAAACTGAGAGAGGCCTTGATTGGAGATCCCTCCATGGAGCTAATGTAATGATTCAGGTTGAAGAAAACGAACATGTTCAAACTCTTGTATACCAATTAAATAAAGAAGGCAAGTCCATATGCGGGGACAGCTTTTTTATGAAGGCGGATGAAGAGGAATTGGTTTGCGCGGTAGCCGACGGTCTCGGCAGCGGATCCCTTGCCAACGAATCCTCCTCAGCCATTAAAGACATCGTGGAAACATATGCGGATGAGGATGTGGAAAGCATCATTGAGCGCTGTAACCAAGCGATGAAAAACAAAAGAGGGGCGACTGCCTCCATCTTAAAAATCAATTTCACCAAAAGAGAACTGACATACTGTTCGATCGGGAATGTCCGTTTCTTTCTGCACTCCCCATCAGGCGAAGTCTTTCATCCGCTCCCGATTTCGGGTTACCTCTCAGGCAAACCGCAAAAATACAAAACGTATACGTCATCATACGAAAAAGGGGCGACATTCATCATCTACACGGATGGGCTGGAGGTTCCGCATATCCGCACCTGCTTAAAGCAGGGACACTCAATAGAAGATATATCAAAATCAATTCATCCGTACACAACATCCAGACGTGATGATTTGACCTATATTCTCGGGCAGCTTTTATCGTAAGGCTGCTTTTTTATGTTCCGCCGTTTTTTGATACACTAGAGAAAGAATGAAGAGATGGAGGCTTTGGTGAGATGGAAACATTAGCCCTTTTGAAAAAACAAATTGCTGAAGAAACAGCATTATCCCAAAAACATGTCGAAAGTGTCATCCGCCTGCTTGAAGACGGCAATACTGTTCCGTTTATTGCGCGGTACCGAAAAGAGCAGACCGGCTCAATGGACGAGGTGCAGATTCAGGCAATCTCCGAGCGGTGGCAGTACATACAAAACCTGACGCAGCGAAAAGAAGAAGTCATCAGATTGATCGCCGAACAGGACAAGCTGACGGACGGACTGAAGCAAAAAATCGAACAAGCGGCCAAGCTTCAGGAAGTCGAGGATTTATACCGTCCCTTTAAACAAAAACGGAAAACAAAAGCGACCGTCGCCAAAAGCAAAGGGCTTGAACGGCTTGCGGACTATATTCTTTCACTCCCGAAAGAAAACCGTCTTCACGAAACCGCTGATCAATATATCAATGCAGAAAAAGAAGTCGCCACAAGGGAAGAAGCCATTGAAGGCGCGAAGCACATCATAGCCGAACAAATCTCGGATGATCCTCATTTCAGAAAATGGATCCGCCAGGAAACGTATAAAAAAGGAATTCTCACTTCCACAGCAGGCAAGTCAGCCGCAGACGACGAGAAAAACGTCTATGAAATGTACTACGAGTACGAAGAGCCGATTCAAAAGGTCGTTCCTCACAGAGTGCTCGCGATGAACCGCGGTGAAAAAGAAGGCATTTTAAAGATTGCGATCGAACCGCCCGCCGATCAGATAAAAGCTTATTTAGAAAAGCAAATCATCAAACACCGTGAAACGACTGTGAAAGAAACGCTGAAAGAAGCCATTGAGGACAGTTACAAACGCCTGATCCAGCCGGCTATTGAGCGTGACATCCGCAAAGAGCTGTCAGAAAAAGCAGACGCGCAGGCGATCCATATTTTCGCCGAAAACCTGCGTAAGCTCCTGCTGCAGCCGCCGATGAAGGGAAAAGTCGTGCTCGGCGTCGATCCGGCCTTCCGTACGGGATGCAAACTGGCAGTCGTTGACGAGACGGGAAAAGTGCTGAAAATCGACGTCATTTATCCGCACGCTCCCGTCAAAAAGACAGCGGAAGCCCGGAAAAAAATCAAAGAATTGCTGGACCGGTACGAAGTCGAGGTTGTGGCGATCGGAAACGGCACGGCATCAAGGGAGACAGAGCAATTCGTCGTTGATGTGTTAAAAGAAACAGAGCGGGACATTTATTACGTCATCGTCAATGAGGCCGGAGCAAGCGTGTATTCCGCGTCAGAAATCGCCCGTGAGGAATTTCCGGATTTTCAGGTCGAAGAGCGCAGCGCCGTCTCCATCGCACGGAGATTGCAGGACCCGCTGGCCGAGCTCGTAAAAATTGATCCTAAATCCGTCGGTGTCGGGCAATACCAGCATGATGTCAGCCAAAAGCAATTAAACGAATCTCTCCGTTTTGTGGTAGAAACCGTCGTCAACCAAGTCGGGGTAAATGTCAACACAGCATCCGCCGCGCTGCTTCAATATGTAGCCGGATTATCCAAAACCGTCGCCGGCAATATCGTCAAAAAAAGGGAAGAACTCGGCAAATTTACAAATCGTAAAGAGCTGAAAGAAATCCCGCGCCTCGGCGCAAAAACATATGAACAATGCATCGGCTTCTTGAGAGTGCCCGGAGGCCAGGAGCCGCTTGACCGCACCGGGATACACCCGGAAAGCTATAAAGAGACAAAGGCGCTGCTCAAAAAACTGCAGCTCACTGCAGATCAGATCGGAAGCGCGGACGTAAAAGAGAAAATCAGTGCACTGCCGCTGTCTGAGACGGCTGAGGAGCTCGGTATAGGGGAAATTACGCTTGCAGATATTTGCGGACAGCTGACAAGGCCGGAACGCGACCCCCGTGACGAAGTGCCGAAGCCTTTGCTGAAAAAAGACGTTCTGCAGCTTGAGGATTTAAAAGAAGGAATGGAATTGCAGGGCACCGTCCGCAATGTTGTAGATTTCGGCGCTTTCGTCGATATCGGCGTCAAGCAAGACGGGCTTGTGCACATCTCAAAACTGAGCAATCAGTTCGTCAAACATCCTCTCGACATCGTATCAGTCGGAGACATTGTCACCGTATGGGTCGAAGGGGTGGACGCGCAAAAAGGCAGAGTGTCGCTATCTATGGTAAAATAAAAGCACTGCTTACGAGCAGTGTTTTTTTCTGTAGAAATACCAGCACTGGTTCAGCAGTTTGATTTGGTAATTGTCCTTTTCTAAAAACGCTTTTTGCATTTGTTTCATCAGCCAATTCGGCATGGCTCATTCCTCCTCAGCTTTTAGTTAGAGGGCGGTTTTAACACATTGTATGCGAACGGTGAATTGTCCCGTTCGATGTTTTTAAAGCGGGGTGCACATATGGATAACGAACAACTTCAAAAGCTGACGGAAGACATCTCTGCACAGGATTTCGGGAAGCCGTTCCGTCACCGGGCCTTTTTCAATGACCGGCTGAAAACGACAGGCGGCCGGTACATGCTGTCTTCCCATAACATCGAATTAAACCGCAAATATCTGCTCGAACACGGCCGGAGCGAGCTGGTAGGCATCATCAAACACGAGCTTTGCCATTATCACCTTCACCTTGAAGGAAAAGGGTACAAGCACAGAGACAAAGACTTCAGAGACCTGCTTCAGAAAGTCGGAGCGCCGAGATTCTGCACGCCGCTCCAAACAAAAAAGACACAAAAGAAAACATATATGTATAGATGCACGGCCTGCGGCCAACAGTATATAAAGAAGCGGGCAATGAATCCGGAAAGATATGCCTGCGGAAAGTGCAGAGGAAAAATCAAAAGAATTTTTTAAAAAGGCTTGACTCATTTTAATGTTCTATGTTAAATTATAAAAGTCGTTGAGAGACAACGACACTTTCTCCAAAAAATAAATGTTGCTTCTTGACACAATATGTCGCATCATTTATAATGAAGAAAGTCTGATTATTCCACAGTAGCTCAGTGGTAGAGCTATCGGCTGTTAACCGATCGGTCGCAGGTTCGAATCCTGCCTGTGGAGCCATATGGAGAAGTACTCAAGTGGCTGAAGAGGCGCCCCTGCTAAGGGTGTAGGTCGCGTAAGCGGCGCGAGGGTTCAAATCCCTCCTTCTCCGCCAGATAAGTTCTCAACCAGACGGCCCGTTGGTCAAGCGGTTAAGACACCGCCCTTTCACGGCGGTAACACGGGTTCGAATCCCGTACGGGTCACCATTTACCTTCGTTGGGCTATAGCCAAGCGGTAAGGCAACGGACTTTGACTCCGTCATGCGTTGGTTCGAATCCAGCTAGCCCAGCCATTTTATTTTAAAATGTTGAATCACTTTTAGAGCGAGCCATTAGCTCAGTTGGTAGAGCATCTGACTTTTAATCAGAGGGTCGAAGGTTCGAGTCCTTCATGGCTCACCACTTGTCACGCGGGTGTGGCGGAATTGGCAGACGCGCTAGACTTAGGATCTAGTGTCTTACGACGTGGGGGTTCGAGTCCCTTCACCCGCACTTTCTTTTTAAAGTGCTGATCACTAGCTTACATGCTTAGTGGAAAAACAGCTTCATAGCACGCGGTCGTGGCGGAATGGCAGACGCGCTAGGTTGAGGGCCTAGTGGGTGAATAACCCGTGGAGGTTCAAGTCCTCTCGGCCGCATCTCAATGATACCAAGGGTTTAGATACCCTTGGTATTTTTTATTTATAGAAATTTGTCTGTTACTGCCCACTTATTTAGAGTAGGTCAGTAATGGTGTTAAGTAGCTTTTTAGCATTTTCCCACTTTGTGTGTGGGTGATGAGGCTTTAAACGAAGGATTTAAAATAGCGGCCGACCGAGTTGGAGCATAAAAAAACGGAGGATTCCCTTCGTTTTTTTTTTTGCTTATCTTCGTGAGGGGGTCAAGGTTTCTTTACTCCCATTTACTGTCCAGAAAATATGAAAAAACATCAAAAAAGGTGTAAATAATGATAATGAGCGCTGTATAACCCTTAAATATAGGACATGTTAATATTTCATAAGATTGAGGGAAAAGAACAGGAAAAGCAGGAGCAGGGAGAAAAGTAATTACTAATGGGTTTGATTTGCATCATATAGGATTTAATACAAAAACCTTTTATTTCTAGAAAAAGAGAAGATGAAAAGCCTGGAGTGAATTTATCTCCAAAGTATAGAAAGTAAGGAATCTTTTAAAAAACTAAAAAAATGATGAAATTACGGAAAGGTAATGAGTGATTACCTTTCCGTAATTCGTTAATTATTTCTTTGAGCAATTTTATATTCCATCTTAACAGTACCACCTTGAGCCGTTGGTGAAGCTGTAAATGTGTAATTGTATGTCCAACCAAACCAACCATTTTTAACCTCGGCAGAAATGTTGCCTTGCTTGCCTGGTGCGATGGTTCTTGAAACTTTTCCATCAATTGATATTTTTATGTCATTACTTCCGTTGTTTGAAATCCAGAAGTTTACTTGTGCTCCGTCATTCTCATCTAATTCGAACTCCCGACTCCAGCTTGATTGATCAACAGAGCCCTCTGAAACCTCCCTGTCTAGAGCTTTGAATACTCCACTTGTAACTGCATAATTTTTCGACGATACACTTGTAGTCGACTCCGCAAAAGCAGGCATAGTATAAGTTCCAACAATTACACCAGCTATCAGAGTCGATGATACTCCTTTGAAAATGGACTTAAGATTCACGATCAAGCACTCCTTTTAATTTCATTTATTATATATACATATTTCGTATTCATAATACAAATAATACCATGTAAAATAATTACAGTAAACATTCTTTTGGATGATAATGTTTGTAACTCAACTTTTGTACCCCAAACATCCCAAATCAGACATGTAAGTCTTATAGCTAGGTAAGTGGAAATTGCGATCTTCTTATTGAGGTACTGCTACTAGCAAAGATTTTCCGATACCCGCAAAACGAAAAAACACTATCCTTTCTCTAAAGTAACGAAAAGGGTAGTATTTTTTGTGCTATTCAAGATTAATACGTATTCTTTTTTACTCTGTCTATCTACACTGAATTACAAAATCGGACAAGTCAAGATACTACCAAAAGAAAAAACTATCACACCCATTGGGCGAGACCACATTACGCTTGTTTTGAAACCAATGATCAAAAGTATTCCTAAGATGGTTTCAAAAATAGTTGCTATCCATCCTGCTACCGGTACAAGAGCATCTGGTATAAAAGGAGTTAAGGCAGCAACATAATCCTTGTAATTTTCAATATTTCCCCATACGACACTAGGCTTGCCAGGTGTCCCCCATATTCCGAATCGATCGGCTGCAGAAGATAATAAGCTAATTCCTCAAGCGAGCCTAAGATACAGTGTTATTCATGCTTTCATTTTACATTTCTCCTTCCTTTTTTGAAATTAGTCTGTTAAATAAGAAGATTGTTATTCTTGTTTATAAGAGACTATATAAACCGACGATTAATGCAGTCTTTAATACAAGTAAAACATTTGCGCTTTCTTATGCAAGAGAAGCACCAATAGGTACGGCATTGTTTTTACAAATTCAAACGTCGAGATGAAAAACGAAAAAACATAATATGACTTGTAATTTAAAGGCATCTTTAAGCACAAAAAAGCTCTGACTCATTAATTTAGTCAGAGCTTTTTTTTATGAAGTATTCCCGAGTATCTATCCTAGTTTTTTTAGGCAATACTACGTCCAATTCTTTATTTAACCATGCGAGCGTTTTATTACGAAGATACTTACGCATGTGTTCTTCTGCTTCAAGCATTACCAAGTTAATTGTACAAGAGGAATTGCTGGATTCACAGGAGTTGCATTTGTCTCGATAAAGCAGACCATTGCTTACAATATTTTTACATTGAAAAATGGGTTTTGGTCCTTCAACAGCCTCTATTACATCCCAAAAGGAAATATCTTCTGGGGTTTTTGCTAACCTATATCCTCCCTTTACACCAGGGACAGAATTTACAATACCAGCTTTAGATAATTTACCGAAAACTTTTGAAAGAAATGTTTCTGAAAGTCCTTGGAACTCTGCAAGGTCCCGAATCCCGACACTTTCCTTGGAGGGAACATCTATTAAATAAACCAGGCAATGTAAAGCATATTCAACCCCAACACTATACTGCATATAAACTCACCTGCTTTTGATTTTAAGGGTTATCACATTGTATCTTAGGAGTATTTTTGGTGATAGTCAATCATAAAACCCTTGTTTAGGTATATTATTTGTTCCGTTTGACAAAAAAAAATACAGGGTTTATATTAGAGACCGATTTAATCGTCGATTAACTTAATCTTTAATATGAATTAAAAGGAGAGTTTCAAATGAGCAAAACACTTATCATTAACGCACATCCAAAAGTAGATGATACATCGTCATACAGTTTAGGGGTAATGAACCACTTTTTAGAGGCTTACAAAGAATTAATTCCAGAGAGTGAAGAGCTTGAGCAAATTAACTTATATAGTGATGAAGTGCCTATGATTGATAAAACAGTTTTAAGCGCATGGGAAAAGGCAGGAAAGGGCGAAGAACTGACAAGCAAGGAACAAAAAGTAACAGAACGCATGACAGAAGTATTGGAACAATTCAAAAGTGCAAAAACATATGTCATCGTTTTACCTTTGCATAATTTCAATATTCCATCAAAATTAAAAGACTATATGGACAATATCATGATCGCACGTGAAACATTTAAATATACTGACACTGGCTCAGTGGGTCTGCTTAAAGACGGACGAAGAATGCTTGTCATCCAAGCAAGTGGAGGAATCTATACAAATAATGATTGGTATACAGAAGTTGAATACTCTCATAAATACCTGAAATCAATGTTCAATTTCTTAGGTATTGAGGATTATCAAACTATCCGAGTGCAAGGAACAGATGTACTAAATCCGGAGGGTGTATTACAAAAAGCAAATAAAGAAGTTGAAGAAGCTGCTTCAAGATTAGCAGGTAAATAAGAAATAGTATGAAGATCATTGTTGCTTGGGAGGACTGGAGTAATTGGCCGAGCCCTCCTTCCTAAATTAATACAAAAAGGAAATTTAATGCTCTCTAATGAATATTATCGTATGAGTATTGAAGCAAGACGAAAAATTAAACAAGGGGAGATTATTAATAAAAATCAGGCGGATTCTTTTGACAGCGGAGATTTTAAGTAGTGTATTTTCAATAACTTATTTGCAAGATGATCAAAGTACAGAAGTCAAAGTGGCTGCTGATAGGGTAGGCGCACGAGGGTACTAAAAAGGCTTAATCTTTTTAAAAGGGCAGGCCTTTTTTTGACTATAATTGCTGCCCAATTAGTTGCCCTGAATTTATGAAAAGGGATAAAATGGGTGTAATAAAGTTGCTATTTAAAATTAGAATCAATTCATTATCGCAAAAGCAATAATAACTAATCGGCGAAGAAAGGATAATCAGTCAAATGAAAACATTGGTTATCGTTATACACCCTAATTTGGAAACGTCCGCTGTCAACAAAACCTGGATGAATCGTTTAAAGCAAGAGAATGTCATTACGGTTCATGACCTGTACGGTGAATACCCTAATTTTATCATTGATGTAGAAAAAGAGCAGCAGCTCCTGTTAGATCATGAGCGTATCGTTTTTCAGTTCCCAATGTATTGGTACAGCAGTCCCGCGTTACTCAAACAATGGGAAGATGATGTGTTAACACATGGCTGGGCTTATGGAACTGGAGGAACTAAATTGCATGGAAAAGAACTACTCTTAGCTATCTCCTTAGGCGCACCGGAATCTGATTATCAAGCAGGCGGAGAATATAATATCACGATCAGCGAGCTTATCAGACCGTTTCAAGTCACTGCTAACTATATAGGAATGCGTTTTCTTCCTGCTTTTACACAATATGGGACACTTCACCTTTCAAAAGAAGATGTTAAGAACAGTGCGGAGAAATTGGTTGACTATCTTAAAGCTGAGCATTGATCCGGTATTCGCAAGGGAGGCTGAAACAAATTATGTGTTGTGAAAATAAGGGTTTGTGATAGATTTTAATAAACTTAATTTCAAAGTTACATCGAATACTGAATGCAGGGGGCATAGAGCGAGGGCTTAAAACTAATTACAACAGGGCAATGAGTACATATTTCTTGATGAAATGTAGAGTTCCTTGGTCTCTAATCAGTGCCCAATTTGTGCTCAGAATTCATGAAAAATGATGAAAATAGCTGTCAATAAAATAAACAGATGCTTTGAATAGAGGCTTTTGTAAATGACGACATGTTTTTATTAGGTTAAGGGCCCAGCGAGTGAATAACCCGTGGAGGTTCAAGTCCTCTCGGCCGCATCCCTTGTTCGGTTCCGCTTCAACGCTGCCTCAGTAACTGTAATTCCTGGGTTCTCTTCAATAACAGTGAGAGTGTGTACTTCAACCATATGAATGATCTCACCGGTACTATAATCACGTGCTGTTTTTATATAATCATTGTATGAATAAATATACGATCCACCCAATTATTTGAGTGGATCTGTTTGTTTTTTATTTTTTTGCAGCGGCCTCTATGTGACGGAACAATAGATGAATTAAAACCCTTTACGCAACCAGGCTGTGGCAAGATCAATTGCTCCGCGCGCAGCTTCAGTTTTAGCTAAGGCGTTGAGCATCACGAAATCGTGAATGATACCTTGGAAACGTACGGCAGTGACCGGAACACCAGCTTCACGAAGTTTATTGGCATATGCTTCTCCCTCGTCACGAAGTACATCAGCTTCAGCTGTGATAATCAATGCAGGCGGAAGCCCTTGAAGCTGCTCAGTAGTTGCACGTAGAGGTGATGCTGTAATTTCAGCACGCTCATTCGAATTGGTTGTGTACTGATCCCAAAACCACATCATCGCGTCCTTGCGTAAAAAGTAACCCGTAGCAAACTGGTGATAGGATTCCGTATCGAAAGAAGCGTCTGTTACCGGATAGAAAAGTAATTGTTGTCGGATATTCAAGTCACCTCGTGCTTTGGCCATTAGCGTGACAGCAGCAGTCATATTGCCTCCAACACTATCACCTGCAATTGTTAGACTCTCGGGAATCATGCCGTTCTCACGGCCATTTTCAGCTGCCCATTTCACTACTGCATAGATTTCTTCAATGGCTGTCGGATATTTTGCTTCTGGGGATAAGGTGTAATTTGGAAAGACAATAGCAGCTTGTGCTCCAACTGCTAGCTCACGGATGAGCCGATCATGTGTATGCTCATTACCAAATACCCAGCCGGCCCCATGAATGTACACGATGACAGGAAGGTTCGCAGGCGCATTCTGTGGGCGCATTATTCTTACTGATACCTGTCCGCTCGGTCCTCCTGAAATCATAATATCTTCAATATCAACTGGCAGTTTATCAATTGGGTCAGATTGGACCTCATCTACAGCTTCTCGTCCTTTCTCAGGTCCAAGGTCGAATAGATAGGGTGGGTTCGCGGTTGCTTCTGCAAATTCTTGAGCTGCTTTTTCTAATTGTACTTTTTTTAACATAGATCTCTCTCCTTATTTGAAGGTTGGTAACTTTTATTCCATTACCTATTGATCTTGGCATCTTTCGTCTTACATTGCTGTTGTAATGATTTGTACATCAATATTTCCGCGAGTAGCTTTAGAATATGGACATACTTGATGAGCTGCACGTGTTAATTCTTCTGCTTGCTCTTGAGATACCCCTTGAATTTCCACCTCCAAAACAACTCCGAGTTTATAACCATTATCACTTTCATCTTTTAATAAACTTACTTTACCAGTAACAGCTGATTCGATTTTTAATCGTTTTCTTTGGGCTGCTAAATGAAGAGCACTGTCATAACAAGCTGAATAGCCTGCCGCAAATAATTGTTCTGGATTTGTCGCCGTGGATACTTGATTTGGTTTTGGCATAGCTAAATCCAAATCAATCATAAGATCATTAGATTTTACATGTCCTTCTCTTCCGCCTTTTGTTGTAGCTTCTGCTGTAAAATATACTGTCATCATCAAACACTCCTATAAATTAAATTTAACACAATTGAATTTTAATCAATATAACTAGCGTTGTCAATTAAATTTTTAAAAATTTAATTGTTCTCAATTTAAATTCGTAATTAAATGGCAGTTTAAAGTTAGTGTACATAATAACCATATTGAGAAAATAGGAGATCATAGTATAAGTTATGATTAATTAAATTGTTAGTCATTCAATTTTACTTAATGTAATTCTTGTGCTATTATGTGTAATAATGAATATAAATATTGTGAGGGATTTAACATGAAGAAGGATGATAAATTACTGTTAAGTAATCATCTGTGTTTTGCGATTTATGCAGCTTCCCGTGAAATGATAAAGTTATACCATCCTCTCTTAAAAGAATTAGGAATTACTTATCCGCAGTATTTGGTTCTTCTTGTTTTATGGGAGAAGGAAAAAATATCTGTTAAAGGTTTAGGCGAAGAATTATATCTAGACTCCGGAACATTAACTCCAGTTTTAAAACGACTTGAGGAGCGAGGTCTTATTATAAGAGAGCGTTCAAAAGAGGATGAACGAAGTGTAATTATTACGTTAACAACTGAAGGGAATGAGTTTAAAGAAAAAGTCACATTGATTCCTAATGCAGTATTTGATAAAACCGGTTGTAATGAAGAAGAAATTAAAAGTTATAACAAGGAAATTCGTAATTTACTTAACATGCTGACAACTGAGCAATAGTTTTATGAATATAGATGGTGGGCCTAGCGGGTGAATAACCCGCGGAGGTTCAAGTCCTCTCGGCCGCAGCAATGATACCAAGGGTTTTGATATCCTTGGTATTTTTTGTTTATAAAAATTTATCTGTTACTGTCCACTTACTTATAGTAGGTCGTATGATTTGTCAGTCACCTTCATCCTTCTGCTGACTGCGTGCGGCGGTAGTAAATATGATAATGATTAATGAAGTGATGAAGCAGGAGAAGAAAGTCAGAAAAGGAATGCGAGCAGATTCAGATGAGCACAAAAGAGATAACGCCATAATTCGTGTATATGATGACGGGAAATATATTCAACTTGCGTTTCATCAGCCAGAAGAAAGTTCTCGTAGGCTGACTGCTTATTCTTATTATGAGAAGCTTGGAGATTCTTATGAGGAAATGGCACATATGCCGGGTGATGGTGATGGCGACCGCCTTGGTCTTTATAAGAAAACACCTGATTATAAAGAGGTTAAAGGCAAGGAAACAAAAACAATGTGCTTGTTCATTCCTGATAGGGGAACAATTGTTTCACCGTTAAGTTGTTGTGTGAGAGCCAGTATGTTAAAATGCTACGTAGATTTAATAATAAAGTTTAGATTCTAGGAGATTTATTTATGAAGTTGGATGAATTCACCATCGGGCAGGTTTTTCAAACTAAATCTTTTGAATTAACAAAAGAGAATATAATGAATTTTGCAGAAGTGTATGACCCACAATACATGCATTTAAATGAAGAAAAAGCAAAAATGGGCAGATTTAATGGAATTATTGCTTCTGGAATACAAACGTTATCTATTACTTTTAAGCTTTGGATTGAAGAAGGGTGTCATGAAGACGATATTATTGCTGGGACAGGAATGAATAATATAAAATTCCTAGCACCCGTTTACCCTAATGATAAATTGAACACTATTGTTAAGGTTATTGATAAAAAACCAAATAAAAGCCAGACGGGGATACTTACTGTATTGTTATCTACCTATAATCAGAAAGAGGAAAAAGTGTTTGAAGGTGAGTTATCAGTATTAATTAAACGCTAAATGACCTTTGTGGTGGCATATCATCGTCACCTTTCATTTTTTATAGGTGTCTGGATGAATTGAGCAATCATCTTAATTAATTGAGTGGACTCTGAGTCTGCTCTTTTTTATTTGTTCAACCTATGTCAAGAAACAAAGGACTAACAATAACGAAAAAATCATCTCGTAAATACGAATTTAAAAATTGCTGCCTTGAAGTTTTTTGCATATTCCTCTGTACCATTGCACCGGATGAATATCTATAATGAGCGTTCTATCCTTCAATGTTATGTTTCCTTTTTACTTTTTGGTTTTGTCAGTTCAAAGCTGTACTTTACCATGTCATGGATTTGGTGCTCTGGGAGTCCCTCATCTAAGGTAAGAGTATTCCAATGCTCCTTGTTCATATGGTATCCGGGCTTGATTTCTTCAAAAAGACCACGTAGAAAATCAGCCCTTTCAGGTTCGCATTTAAGGTTGACACATAAGTGTTCGTCGCGAGTGAAGATAAGTGCAAATATTTTCTTATTCCCTTTGTGCCGAATTGCAGTCCAACCATCTCCAAAAGGATGGTCTTCATAAGAGTTTGGAAAGGTTAGGCAGTAATCTTTAATTTCATCATAATTCATTATCAATTCACTCCATACCTCATTATTTTTATATACAGAACATATTCATTCAAACTAAGATTTGCGGTTTCTTTTATATTAATCCGAGATTTCCTCAAGTCTTTGTTTGACCTTAGCTTCTGAACCTTGAGTTGTTGGATAGTAATACTCAACGCCCTATTAAAGAATCTGGCATCGTCTGCATTGTCGTTAATTTTTCCTCTGTATCATGAGCATATTTATATCCCTTACCGTAATCTAAATCTTTCATCAAAAGGAGCAGACTTTATGTCTGCTCTTTTTTTGTTCATGAAAAGCCATTTTTTTCAATCAAAAAATCAATATCAATACGGGGCTGGATTCAATATGATCCAGTCCCTTTTTGTTTTATTGATTTTTCTCATCCCAAGTCTGATAAAAGATTTTCTGTGAAATTATTTAACAATTATTAGTCAATTTCTCCTTTTCAATAATATCCTTTACCACATCCTCAATTGTGATATGTCCAAGAGCTTTTTCCAAGGCAGATTGGGCGATTTCAAATATTGGACCAATTGTACTTTGAATGTTCCGGCCTACAGGACATTGAGGATTGGGATTTTCATGTATACTAAACAATTCTTTATCTTGAACAACGTTAACTGCTCTATAAACATCAAGTAAGGTGATCTCAGTTAAATCCTTCGCTAATTCGGCTCCTGCAATACCTGGCCGTACATTTACTAAACCTGCTTTTTTCAGCATCCCCATAATTTTTCTTATTAAGGCGGGATTTGTATTTACACTCCCAGCTAAAAATTCAGAAGTGCTAATTCCGTCTGCATTTATTTCAATAAGAGCCAATATATGAATTCCTACAGCAAAACGGCTGCTAATAGACATGATTTCTTCACCATCCTCATTACTTTACACTCTTTATAGTACACTTGTAACCGAATGTATTACAAGTTTATTTTACTCTAATATGCTTCAAGATGATAAAAGTATTGACAAATAAATAAGTTGTAACTAAAATTATTACATGTAATCAATATGGTTACATTTTAAATTTCGAATTATTAGGAGGACTGGAAATTGAAAATTGGAATCATTGGTGCAACCGGAAAAGCTGGAAGTCTTATCTTGAAAGAAGCGGTAAGCAGGGGACATGAAGTAACTGCAATTGTAAGAGATGCTACAAAACTTAAAGAGGAAAAGATCGCAATCATTGAAAAAAATATAATTGATCTTACATCGGATGATCTAAAAAAGTTAGATGTAGCAGTTAATGCGTTCGGTGCTCCATTAGGAGAAGAACAGGCACATGTAGATGCTGGCCGGGCATTAATTAGGGCATTAAAAGGAATGGATACAAGAGCCGTAATTGTAGGCGGAGCAGGGAGTCTTTATGTAGACGAAAATAAAACTGTCAGTGTAATGGATACACCTGATTTCCCGGAGATTTTTATTCCAACAGCTAAAGGGCAAGGTCGTAACTTGCAAGAGCTAAAGGAAACTTCTGATATTAACTGGACATTTATCAGTCCTTCAGCGGTATTTGACCCAGACGGGAAAAGAACTGGATTTTATCAGTCAGGAAAAGATCATCTTCTTGTGAATTCGAAAGGCGAAAGTTATATCAGCTATGCAGACTATGCAATTGCAGTATTGGATGAAATCGAAAATCCAAAACATATAAATGAACGCTTTACAGTTGTTGGAGAAGCTGAATAAGTTATTGAGCAGAAACAAAGGCTCTCAGCCGCATCTCAATGATACCAAGGGTTTTGACACCCTTGGTATTTTTTGTTGTAAGTGCATTTGGCATTTGCGCGAGTCTGCACTTTTATTCTGCAAGATACACTGCCCTTTATCATCGATTATGGGAGTGTTTTTAATCCGTTCTTAGCCGAGCTGATACATGGCTTTTAGAAGTTTTTTTAAGTGGTTAAAACCAACAAATTTTTTGCCTTCTTCATCCCATAGGCGGAACTTTAACGACTTAATACTTGTTGCCAGTGTTGTTGCCTTTGAAGTCCCAGCTGTCATACTCCATGTATAATAAGTATCTTTCCTAATCCTATGTAAAATGATTGAAGGTCAGAAAACTGATCTCCATCCCGATTAAATCTTTAGCCGGGATACAAAAAGCGTATGAAGATTATACCCGGCTCTTTATCGGGACAAACTCTCTCCACGCTGTTATTTAGACCGTAAACATTGATTGTTTGAAGAACAAACATTACAGTATACCTGAGTGATCGTTTGGAAACATCTTCAGAAACCAAAGCTATACCAGTGAACAGCCCTGCTTTTAAAAGAATATCTTGCTTGAACAAGAAACAGCTGAGCTTTTTTGAAGACACTCGTGATCCATTTTCACGGTGTTTTCAAACCATCGTTATTAATTGGCATCCTTATTTTTCACTGGTATCGACATGTTTCAAATAGCACCATGAATGAAACATAATATTAATTTGCAGTTATTTCCGTTTCGTGTTATGATAAAGGGGAATTATTTTTGTTCGTGTAAAGGATAGTATGAATATCGACTTTTCGTCTTGATGATACTTTGGGCAAGGATAGTAATACAATGTGTAACACACTAGGAGGCAACAAAAATGGAACAAGGTACAGTTAAATGGTTTAATGCAGAAAAAGGTTTTGGATTTATCGAACG
Organism: Bacillus sp. 5RYD7K; assembly: GCF_059831465.1. Lineage (NCBI taxonomy): Bacteria > Bacillati > Bacillota > Bacilli > Caryophanales > Bacillaceae > Bacillus > Bacillus sp. 5RYD7K. The sequence continues at coordinate 354,603 of NZ_CP191200.1, read as the reverse complement.
TGAAAATGGAGACGATGTATTCGTACACTTTTCTGCAATCCAAAGTGACGGATTCAAATCTTTAGACGAAGGTCAAAAAGTAACGTTTGACGTTGAGCAAGGTGCTCGTGGAGCTCAAGCTGCTAACGTTCAAAAAACTGCTTAATCTTCAATCGTTTATACAAACAGGCTCTTTATATAGGGCCTGTTTTTTTATGTTCTCTGAATAAAAAACCCTACTCAACGTTCGAGTAGGGACAGATGCTACAAGGTAAAAAAAAGGTTTAAAACCTCAAAGGATTGTTTACAGTATAACATACCGGATTGACGATATGTGGAATATATATAAATGATTTGTTTTTATGTTCTCAATATAACTGTATGTTATTCTTTGTTACAATTCGCATATCTCTATTATGAAAAGAAGATAAACAATTGCTATTCACTGTGGAAGGAGTTGTAAGAAATTCTTAAAGGTAAAGAGGAGAGTGGTTGTTTTTTCTTCTGGAAATAATCACTTAGACCTAAAACAATGAAAGCCCTGCCTCTCTTCCATCCTTACGGCTCCTTGTCCGTGCCAGTGTGAATCAGGATTACAAAAATCAAGTGACTATTCCATCGAGTTTTTGGTAAAAATTCAAATGTTCGTTGAAGAAATTTAAAAATAAAACAGATTAGATTGCAGGAGTAATAAAAGAGGTTAATGTTCTAAAAGTAAGTTGAAGAAGTTAAACGTCTAATCGTAATTTTCCGAAAACTTAAGGGTGTTTTGGAATGCAAAACATTATCTTACATTAGCCTTAACAGAAACTTTTTATTTGATTTTCAGTGATCCCTTTAATGACTTCCAGTTCACTAATCAAAAATTCATATGCACTATCCAACATTTTTTTTTCGCTTGCATTAAGTGCTTTTTCTTTCTTCATACGCATTAAATCACGTACAACTTCAGCACCTTCTTGGATTTTACCCGTTTTTATTTTGTCTGTGTTTACTTTATATCTTTGTTTCCACGGCAGTAACTTATCTGATTCTCCATGCTGAAAAATGTGCATAATGTGTTTTAATGCAAGTATATCAGTAACTGGTCGTATATTTAAACTCAATATTTTACGCGTTGGAATCATAACTGTCATATGACTGATTGACATTTTTATGACATAATAATGTTCTTTTTCCTCTAAGAATTCTTTTTCTTCTATGGCTTCAATTATACCTGCTCCGTGCATTGGATAAACGATGTTATCGCCAATTTGAAACATATCATCCACCTCCATATATGGTAACTCAACTTAAGGTTACCATATATAGAGTGAGATATCAAATTTATAATAATAACATGATATTTTTTTGTTGTCAATAACTTTTTTTAAAAAAACAACACCAAAACAAAAGGGAACCATCGAGAATCCAAAAAAAGGAAGTTTGATTAGTCCGTGTATGATGATTCAGTTCTCGATGATGCTTATTTTACCTCTTTACTTTCAAACAGCTGCCGGCTTGACACCAGTAGAAACGGGATTTCTTATGCTGCCTGGCGGGATCACGCTGACACTTACAGCGATGATTGGCGGGAGATTGTTTGATAAAGTTGGTTTTAAACCGCTGATCATCAGTGGTTTAATTCTTTTAATGATCGTTTTAAGTTTATTCACTCAGATTTCAAATGAAACGACTACGACAACAGCTGCCATTCTTTATGCAGCATTTACAATTGGAGTAGGGTTGAGTATAGGGCCTGTGATGACTCTTGGGATAAATCAAGTTCCTAAACAGCTGCATGCTCATGGATCAGCAATCTCTAATACCATTAACCAAGTATCTGGTGCAATCGGTCCGGCTCTTTATACAAGTATTATGGCTGCGGCTTCGCAGCATTATATTCAACATACAAATGAAGTCAACAAAACTGTGTTGAACATACAAAGTATGACCCAAGGTGTTCATACAGCTTATCGTGCAGCGATTGTCTTTGCAATTGTCTCTTTCATTTTAGCCCTTACTTTAAAGAAAAAAGACCAGCACCTTGAAACAGATAATGATGATTTATCTTAAGATTAAAACAAAAAAGAAAGGTCGTTTTCTTCTAAAATATGAATCGGATTAGATGGCATGTTCCAGCACATCGGAGATGCTAATAAGGAAAACGATCTTCATATCAATGAAATCAATCCATTGATCGGCGACATAACTAAATATTACCATAGATAAGTTATGAGCTTCCTAAAAAATTGTTGAAGGATAGGTAATAAATTGAACGTAATGGGAATAGAAGTTGGAAAGTAAGGGTGGTTTTTGTTAACCAATTGTTATTAACCCAACTTATCCAAACATATAGAAATGATGAATGTGGAGTTAGAAAGTGCAATGCAACAAACCTTCATTACAAGTGATATGGATTTACAATTTTGAGTGCCTTTTTGAAACACACCTGAATTTTTGGTGTGTTTTTGAACGTATCCATACGTGTCACCTAAAGGAAATGGATAAGATGTGGAATTTTATAAAAAATTTTTATATACTGGAATTAAATCATCAGGGGATTGAAATGAAAAAGATTTAATCATTTATAATATGAAGCGAGTTCAAGAAATGGGGGGCCAACTTATGCAGTGATTGGCTCCTCTTTAAAAGCTCCTCATCATATGAAAAACTTGTTTTGAGGACACTGTACTCCTTCTGCAGTCAAACGCCTCAAAAACTTACAGAAAGAATCCTAACTAGTTATTTGAAAAAAACTCTAGAGGGAATTCCCAGTATATAATTAAAATACAGATAAAGGTTGAATTTTGCAGCTGATAAGTAAAATACTTTTAGTTAAATTCTGAATATTAACATACTTATTTACCATTATGGGGAGGATTTTGTAAGTGGAGGATATTAATTTTTATACACTATTAATAGTAGTATGTTTCGGATTTCTTGCTTCTTTTATTGATTCAGTAGTGGGAGGAGGAGGACTAATCTCTATACCAGCTTTGTTATTTTCAGGTCTCCCGCCTTCAGTTGCTATCGCTACTAATAAGTTAGCCAGTACAATGGGTACATTAACGAGTACGATTTCCTTTATAAGATCAGGAAAAGTTAATTTTCAGTTAGTATCTAAATTGTTTCCGATTGTTTTTATAGGGTCCTTATTGGGTGCTTTAGTTGTCAATTTTATTTCATCTGAATTATTAAAACCATTAATATTAATTCTTTTAGTAGGTGTAGCTATTTACACTATTTTGAAGAAAAACTGGGGTAATGAATCTACTTATAAAAAACTGACTTGGAAAAAAGCCATTCTTTTTTCTTTTGTAATATTCGCTATTGGTTTTTATGATGGATTTTTAGGTGCAGGAACGGGTTCATTTATTTTATTTGCTTTTTTGATAATAGGCTTCGATTTTTTACAATCTGCAGGAAATGCAAAATTTCTTAATTTCGGCAGTAACATTGCAGCTCTAATTATGTTTCTTTTTCTTCATAAAATTAATTTTTTATATGGTGTACCAATGGGTATATCAATGATATTAGGAGCACTTGTGGGATCGAACTTCGCAATTAAAAAAGGTGTTACCTATGTGAGAATGTTATTTATTTTAGTTACTGTTATCTTAATAGGAAAAAATATCTTTGATTTTATAATGCATTATTGAAGATGGCGGTATGAAAAAAGAAAAAAGTTAATGTATCGAGGTATACGAAATTCATCATACATATGAAAGTTTTGAATGAAAGAGCAGGATGACTCCTGCTCTTTTTCCTTTTAATTGGCTAGATTAAACGCAGACGGTTATTCCTTGGGAAAAACAAAAAAAAATTCTTCTATCCATTGATTAGCTTGGCTTTAGCCGGGTTTTTATCACCCTGTTGGGCTTGTCAGGTTTTAAAAAGGTATGCTACGTTTATAATGTTTTGTTTCACCTGATTGCGGGGTAATAAAGATAGGATCAGTAAATAATACTTAGGAATCACCTCAATCTATCTGCAACACATAATAAACATATTGGAAGACGTAATGGAAGAACTAAAATAAAGGTTTAGGATACTTTGAAGAAATAAAAGTTTTTTTTCGATTGTGATAATATTCACAATAGAGCTGTATGAAGGGGAATCATTTCTCTAAATAGTCTGCAGAAAATACCAACCACAGCCCAAGGATATATCACTAACCACTTTGGCTGGTATGATCTGTTGGTAGTTTCTCTTTTTGTTGCTTTTTGTATTATTTTTAGTCCAATCGGCAAAAATAAGTGAAGAAAACCATCGGAAAAGCTGAATTTCATCCTTCTTTCTTGGTTTACAATGATATTTGGCGCTGATATGGATATTGGTCTAGTCTTTTAAGGTCCAGTTGAACCAATCAGCCACTATGCCATTAGCTCTCCATCAGGTGAAACAGAAACCCCCAGACTTTTAGAGAAGCATTACGCTATACATTCTGGGATTGCACGCTTGGACCGTTTATCCGCTTGTATCATGTGGATTTGATCATTAAGGAGTTGATATTATTAAATGAAGTTCAACAAGAAAAAAATTAACGTTGTAGACATTCAAAAAGCGAAGAAAAGCGTGTTTGCTACAGGGATAGGAAACGCGATGGAATGGTTTGATTTTGCTTTATATTCTTATTTGGCAGTTATTATTAGTAAAAACTTTTTCAGTCCGGTTCAAAACGATGAATTAAAGTTAATATTTACTTTTGCTACATTTGCAATTGCCTTTTTACTTAGACCGGTAGGCGGAATTATTTTTGGTAAAATGGGTGATAAATTTGGCCGGAAAATGGTATTAACAATTACTATTTTAATGATGGCTTTATCTACTTTAATAATTGGTGTACTTCCTACCTATGATCAGATTGGTGTATGGGCCCCTATATTATTACTCTTAGCTCGTATTCTGCAAGGTTTTTCTGTGGGTGGAGAGTACGCTGGTGCAATGGTATATATCGCTGAATCTTCTCCAGATAATAAACGTATAAGGTTAGGCAGTGGTTTAGAAATCGGCACATTATCTGGTTATATCGTAGCTTCTGTTTTAGTTACAGTACTTTTCTGGGCTTTATCTGATGTTCAAATGAATAGTTGGGGATGGAGGATTCCTTTCTTCTTAAGTATTCCAATCGGATTATTTGGTTTGTATTTGAGAAGTCATTTAGATGAATCACCAATCTTTGAAAATGACATCTCTGAAAACCAAGAACAACAACCAGGTTTATTAGAAGTAATTAAAACATATAAAAAAGATATCTTTTTATGTATCGTATTTGTGGCGTTTTTCAATATAACCAATTACCTATTGTTAGGTTATATGCCTTCTTATTTAGATGAGAACCTTGGTATAAGTGATAATATAAGTACACCGGTTACAGCAATTGTATTGATTATTATGGTACCGTTCGCTTTAACTTTTGGTAAACTGGGAGATAAAATAGGAAATAAAAAAGTTATAACAATTGGATTAGTATTAGGAATTGTATTTTCGATTATCTCTTTCCAATTTCTTAATATGGGGAGTATAACATTCTTATTTATAGGACTTTTATTGTTAGGTATTGTATTATCTGTATACGAAGGTACTATGCCAGGATCTTTACCTACGTTGTTCCATACTGACATTAGATATCGTACTTTATCCTGGACATTCAACTTATCGGTTTCTATTTTTGGCGGAACAACACCTTTAGTTGCTTCTTGGTTAACCCATGTGACAAGAAACAATTTGGCGCCAGGCTTCTATTTATTGGCAGTTAGTTTAATTGGCTTAATCGTTGTGTTAACCTTATTTAAAGATACTTCAGGTAAATCTTTAAAAGGTTCTTACCCAACAGTTGCTTCTAAAGCTGAGTTTCAAGAAGCTGTTGAAAATCCAAAAGATTCACTGTGGTGGAAAATGGAGCAAACAGAAAAGGAATGAAAAAAGCATCCATTTAATTGACCGACTACTCGACATACAGACTTAGAATAAGCCGGGATTTTCCGAGCAGCAATGACTGCAGCTCTTTTATATTCTGGAGGGCTTACTGCTTTGCAAAAGCAGCGTTGCTATTCTCGATCGTCATTATTTAATTAGTTGTATCCTAATAATAAAACATTGACGCAAGAACGAAGAGAAATTAAAAGGTCCGAGCAATACAGCAAAATAAGAAGCAAGAAGCCTTGTTATGCCAGTTCTTCTCCCGGAGGAGAGCTGGCTTTTTATTTATCTATATGGGGAACTTGTACGCTAATCAATTAAAGGTTTTTTGGATATGAAGAGGGTGAAGTGGTGAAAAAATGGAGTTTGTTGTGGAGTCAGCTTTTCAATTAGGGACATCTCAACAACAAAATAATAACCAGCCCGATTAAAAAGCTGGTATTATACACTTTTACGACTCACAATACATCATCACTTTATTGAGGGCCCAGCGGGTGAATAAGCGGTGGAGGTTCAAAAGATGTAATATGTGTCCGTTGTAAAGGCAACTGAACCGTGTCCAAGACGTTCCATTATCAATAGGTAATCTTCCCCTTGGGTGATAAGCAGAGCAACGTATGAATGTCTAAAATCATGTAAACGTATAGGAGTAAGATCGCTGCCTTTGCGAAGATCATTTACGTTCCAGCTGAAAATATCCTTTGATGACGGTTTATTTTTCTATTGAAATAAATAAGTATTCACTGAATGTGGATTTATTCGAGTGCCAGTTTAAATGCAGGTAGCGACGCTCATTTAATGTTTTTTGAGGACTGCCTGTTTTTCGATCGATGGAATGCCAATTTAAAAGTCAATATGATCAATATGATTTTTCCGAGACATTGCAGGGTTTATAAATAAAAAGGTTTCAAAAACATCAAGTTTTTGAAACCGAATACGAAATATTGTTATACCCTAAATCAACAATATGAAAAAATGCTAATTCCCGAGATATTGTGATAAGTGCACCATTACATCATCATTTTGTTTTGAAGTGCCAACGGTAATTCTGATACTCGTCGGAAATTCTGGATTATTCCCCGAGCGAATAATAAATCCCTCAGATAATAAATGATCAGTAATCTTTTCTGGCGGTTTTCCTATATCGATAAAAATAAAATTTCCTTGAGAAGGAAAATAATTTAAACCGTACCGCCAGCAAAATCTATAAAAATGCTCTAATTCTTTTCGGTTTTTTGGTGACATTCTTTTATAAAATTCTGATCTTCTACCGCTGCTGCAGCTGCTGCCTGAGCTAATCTCGATGTATTGAATGTTTCTCTGGCTGCTTCCAAAAGTTTAATGATTTCACTATGTGCAATGCCATAACCAATGCGTAATGCTGCTAAACCATAGGCTTTGGAAAAGGTACGTGTGCTGATTAGATTCGGATAATCCTTCATTAAATGAATAGAGTTCGGGAAATCCCTTGCCTCAACATATTCATAATAAGCCTCGTCACATACTACAAGAACATTTTGGTTAACTGAATTTAGTAAATGGATAAGTTCTTGCTGGCGTACATATTCCCCTGTCGGATTGTTAGGATTACAGATCCAAATAACCCGTGTATTGTCATCAACCGCATCAATCATTTTTTCTATATGATGCCGTCCATTTACATGTGGAACTTCATGATATCGGCACCTTCCATAACTGCATTCCTTTTATATTGAGGAAAAGAAAGGCTTGATAAAACAGCATTTGTCCCTGTCCCTAGAAAGGCCCTGCATATGATACGAATTAATTCATCTGTTCCATTACTAAATACTAGGTTCTCTCGTTGAGAAGTGTAAGAATCTAAAATGGTTTACAGATCTTCATACCTCTTCCTTGGAGCAGCTTACACTTGCAAACTTTATTGAGGATCGTTATCTAGAACACCATATTAGTAAAATGAAAAAAGTGTATAAGAAACGTCGTGAGGCTTTAAAACAAAGTCTGAATCGTGAATTTGGAGATGAGGTCAAGATATTTGGGGATTCGACAGGTCTCCATTTAATAGCCAGTTTTGAAAATGTCATTTTTTCTGAACAGGTGCTGAAAAAGTTAGATCAGCATAAAATTAAAATTTACCCGGTTGAACGCCATACGATCCAGAAAGGGGTTCATAAAAACAAAATTATTTTAGGTTACGGAAATTTAGCTGAGAAAGAAATAGAAGAAGGGATACGAAGGCTGAAAGCTGCTTTGTCTGCAAATGCATTAACAATATAAAGCGCTGTACTTCAATAGCTAATTATCTGAAAATTTAAATTAAAAATCAGTCTAACATGCAACATTCTATGATATATTTCCAAAAACCCCGAATGAAAAAAATCCCTAAACAGGGGAGGATCATTTCGGGATGAAACGAATAGAAGAGCTGGTTGCAAGAATGTATCTTTGTGACAATAAAGGTACCTGTGAAGGTTTAGCATCCCAATGATACCAAGGGTTTTAACGCCCTTGGTATTTTTTGTTTTAAATAAGCCGTCTGATCTGTCAGTGAATTCAGGGCGTTAAAGCGCCCGACTGTGGCAGGTACATGATCCTTCATTACTTTTTTGAATGTAACTTCCCCGCATTATTCTTCTTTTAACATTGAATACTTTCGATACGCTTTATAGAAGCTGATGCCGAAGATAACAGCCATAAGGGCGGGAAGCGACCTCAAAAGGGCAAATGGAGTTTCAAATAAAAATGCTTTCCAAAACATTGAGCCTTCCATACTCCACAGACCTTCGGCTAAATATAAACCTGAATCCTTGTAAATCAAATAAGAATAAAACAAGCACAGGAAACCAAAACAAGATGAAAACCTCATTAATCTTTTATAATAATTACTCTTTGATTGGCGATCCGAGAAGATTTCATTTTGACCATCATCTTCTTTTTGCCAATATCGAGTTCCAAGCCCCCACGGGCCATTTATATAACTCCAGCCGAAGTCTTCATAAATTCCTTTGTAATCTTTGAACTTTTTCATTGATAAATAATCTTGATAATCTACACGCATTACATATCTCTTATCGGTTTTTTCGAAGGTGTATATTCCTAATCCGCTAATATTTGTACAACGATAGCCTTTTTGTAATTGCTCGTTCAGCCATTGCTCCTCTTTTTCAATATCAAAAAACATCTTAAATTTCTTCATTCGATTCACTTCCTTCGTACAGGGATAAAATATGCAATAACCTGTTTTGTTCCATTTTCAAAATGGCGCTTCCTTCCGCAGTTATCATATAGACTTTTCTCCGGCCCGACTCTCCGACAGGCTCAATCCAGCCATGCTTATTCAAGTTTTCAATCGCGCCGTATAATGTGCCGGCCGCTAAAATAACAGTACCGTTACTCATCTTTTCTATCTTTTGCATGGCGGCATAGCCATGGAGCGGCTCACGCAGAGCTAATAAAATGTAATGCATGGTTTCAGACAGCGGTAATAATTTATGTTTCATATCCTCACCCTCTATTCAGTTCGACTATATAGTTCAACTTTATAATAATGTAATACAGTTCAACTGAATAGTCAATGGGTTTTTCAAAATTTGTAAAAGGAACTTGAAGTAAAAAAAGAATTTATGGCGGTGCGTAACGGTTCTCCGATGAAACAGTGCCGTTGATTTTTGTTTTTTAGAAATCAAAGGTGCTCATTACAAAAAAGGTAGAAGAAATGAAAAATATAGTTGACTTAAGCAACTGATTCGATTACGATGGAAAAAGTTGCTTAAGTCAATCTTTTGGAGGAGGTACATTAATTTGGAAACAAAACGTGTTTTGGCATTCAGACAATTTAATAGATTTTATACAGATATTTTGGGTTTTCTGAATGAACACATTTATGACAGTCCATTCTCTTTAACAGAAACCAGGATTTTATACGAAATTTATAATACGCCCGATTGTACAGCAAAAATCATTCAAGAAAGATTAGACCTGGACAGAGGATATGTAAGCAGAATTATCAGAAAATTCGAAGAGGAAGGATTCATATATAAGCAAAAATGCAAAGAAGACGGACGTAATCATTTCCTTTATGCCACCGAGTCAGGGAAAAGTCTTTATAAAAGTCTGGAGAAAAAAGCCAATCAGCAAGTTGAATATATCCTTGAATGCATAGACAAAGAGGAACAAGAAAAACTTGTAGATTCAATGGAAACCATTCAACACATTTTGCAGCATTCTTTTTATGATAAAGAATCTCCGATTTCAATAAGAGACTATTATACTTCAGAGGATGTCAAAAACATAATTGAAAAACAGCGATTATTTTATGCCAAATCCCATGGGTGGGATGACACATTCTTATCTTATCTTCGCGATACGTTTAAAGCTGATATTGAAAAAATATGGGTGGCGGAAAGCGGGAATACATTTGCGGGTTGTATCGGCTTAGTGAATGACGGTGAAAAAACAGGACAGTTAAGATGGTTTTTAGTCGATCCGTCTTTTCAAAGAAAAGGTGTCGGCAGCCGTCTGATGAAGGAACTTGTTCAATATTGTAAAGAAAATGGATACGAGCGCATATTTCTTTGGACGGTAAAAGACATGTCAACAGCCCGGCCATTGTATAAAAAAACCGGATTTGAAATAACAGAAATTCATGAAGAGAAACCTTTATGGGGATCAAATTTAATAGAAGAGCGCTGGGATTTGGAATTATAAATAAAAGTGAGGGGGGGATAGGATGCGAATAAAATATCACTACGCATGGATCATTGTTTTTGTGAGTTTTTTAACCTTATTAGCGGTTCAAGGGGCACGTCTTTCATTTGGAGCTTTTGTTGAACCGTGGGAAAAAGATTTTTCTATGAACAGAGGAACAATCTCACTTATTTCTACTCTGAGTTTTATCATATATGGCCTATCTCAGCCCATAATAGGGAGGCTGGTTGATAAACTAGGCCCCAAAATGATTTTGTCAGTCAGCACTTTCTTGGTCGGGCTTAGCTTTATTTTAACTTCTTTTGTGAATCATCCATGGCAATTATTTATCCTTTAAGGAGTTGTTATCTCCGTCGGTGTTGGAGGGGCATCTAATGTAGCCGCAACAGTTGTGGTTACAAATTGGTTTAATGAAAAACGCGGGCTTGCTTTTGGAATTATGGAGGCGGGGTTGGCGCTGGTCAGATGCTTCTTGTTCCCGGCTCTCTCATTTTGATTCAATGGTTTGACTGGAAGTTAACTGTAGTGATTTTGGGTCTGCTTTTAATGGTTATTGTGTTTCCTGTCATCCTGTTATTTTTACGGAATCATCCCGGCGAGATGGGGTTATCTCCTATGGGCGGCTTTATGAAAGAAGAAGCTGGAAGTGGGCAGCATACGACCGGCATTTCTGTTTGGGAAGTATTTTGCAAGAAACAATTCTGGTTTTTAATATTACCCTTTGCGATATGCGGTTTTACAACTACAGGCCTGATGGATACTCACCTTATTCCTTTTTCTCATGACCATGGGTTTTCAACAAGTGTAACCAGTGCTGCAGTTAGTGTGTTGGCGGGATTTAATATTTTGGGGATAATCATTTCAGGAATTGCGGCAGACCGCTGGAGCAGTAAAAAGATGCTTATTCTTTTATATGTCATCCGCGCATTATCAATTTGCATCCTGTTATACAGTCATCATCCGGTTATATTACTTATTTTTGCAATTCTGTTTGGGCTGGTTGATTTTGCAACTGTAGCTCCTGCCCAAATGTTAGCCACGCAATATTTTAAGCAATATTCAGTTGGTTTTATTTTAGGCTGGTTATTCCTGAGCCATCAGATAGGATCGGCGCTGGGCGCTTATGTACCGGGTTTTCTTTATAGTGAAATGGGTAACTATGATCTTTCGTTTTATTTCTCAATGATTATTTTGTTGGGAGCGGCAATATTGACTTTCTTACTGCCTGAAACGGTGAAAATAAAAAAAGAGCAAAAGCCGGAGACCGATTCAGCTTCATATTAATCAGTCCTCGGGCCGTATCTAAAAATACCAAGGGTTTTTCCACCCTTGGTATTTTGTCTGTTCTTATTTGTTGTTCCAGTTTTTCTCTATAAATTCAATCGCAGGCTGTAAGTTGGTTTTGTTCGCAATTTCAATGACAGCGGGAACGACGGCAGGGTCCGTTTTGGAGAAGTTCGGAATCCGCGGATCTAATCGGAAAAAACGATCTCCCAGAAGATTCGCACTGACCATGGATTCATAGTAACCATTTCCGCCAGCAATTATCTGAAGAAATGGCAGTAAAGGTTCATTAGGCGACCTGTCCAAAAGGACTCCCCAATTTGGCGGAAGGTTCTTCAGATTTTCGGGACGTATGTTATCTGCACTTACCATTCCCCATCCCCTCGTATCTCTTCTTAAACGGGTCGGGGCTTCACCTGTTCCGATGGACAATACCGCAATTTGATCCAATGGCACGTTGGCTTTACCAACTGCAAACGCGATACTGGCTGTACTGGGGTTCGTTGCTACTACATATCCGTCCACATAGTTTTGATAGGCGCGTTGCGTCGCAGGGGCACCGCTGCTCCGCAGTATGACATCACTCACTTTCTCATTTAAATAGGGAGAGCCGGGAAAGTTGTGAAATAATACAGGAGTCCAACGATCCAGTTTTGGAGAGTATAATTTGAATGAAGGGACAACAATTCGCTTTCTTAAATCTTTGAGGCGAAGATCTGCCGGGAAAAAATTTCGTACCGCTTTAATAAAACCGGAATATGGTAATTGTTGATTGAAAACAGGTCCGCCCGGCCGGGAAACGCTGAATGCGGGCAGGATTTTTTCCTTAAAATAGCGGAATGTCTCATGCGGCGATCTTCCGCTGGCTAATGCAAGGGCAGTGAATGAACCGATTGAATTTCCTGAAAACACGTGGGTTCGGCTTATTAAAGTGGGATTTTGTTTAACCAATCTGTTCAATAGCTGTAAACTTAAAGCACCTAACGTACCTCCCCCATCAAAGGTCATGATCCGATATTTTGCCAAAGCTGATGTCTCCTTTCTAATGAAAACTATCATTCAGTATATGTTCAACCAGAGTCTATTGTATGGATGAATGGATATCTCTTGATCTTAAAAATTGTTTGATTTATCAATCCAGCGGGATGGGAAAGAATATCTTCTTTAATTGAAGAGGTTTTTCCGGGAAGAAGGAGAATGGTTTAAAAATAAGTGAGACGGCGAAGCATCAAGTTGTGGACAGCTATCCCTAAGGAAAGAATGGACTGGCGCCCGGATTCCGAAGCCATGTCGTGTAAGGAAATGATAAGGCATGTTTTAGAAGCAGAATTTCTTTATCATCAAATGTTACTAAAACATATGAATGAGCCTTCAGAGGAATCTGCTAATCCTTAGGGTGTTGTGAATACCGGGCAAGAAATAACTGATCAAACAGCTGAAAATGATGTCTGGGTCTAGCCTGTAATGATAGACCGAAATTAAGAAAGGTTTAAGGTTAAATATTGAAAATTTTGTTAATATTATAATACATTGTTTGGAAATTTTATCATTTGATAAGGAGTTTTCTAATTGCGTTGGAGTAAATGGTTCAATATTTTTTGTATAGTTGCATTGGGATCAATATATGGTTATAAATTATGGACTAACCAAGAAGTTAACACTACTCGTTTAATAATAGCTTCAGTAGTTGTCTTGTGGAACATTGTTGGACTTTTTAGCAAAGAACCGGTAAAACAAACACAGCAAGCAAATTAAAAGTCAAAAAAGTCGGTACAGAAAAAGGCTGCAGCGTGCAGCATCTCTCAGTCTCGCAAAAAACCAAGGGTTCAGCCCCTTGGTTTTTTTGTGGTTTTCGCAGCTTATTATTTTCAAGTTTATTGCAGGCATCCAGAGTCTGTTGTATGGATAAATGAAAATTGAGGCTGAAATGTGTTGGTTAACCAAATGAATAGTCCAAGCTGGAGTCTTTTATATACATAGTATGAAGAGATTAAAAAATATGAGAAGGAGTGGTCGTTCATGTATTATAACCCAGGTGAGAATCACGTTCAGAAAAAACCATACGACGAAGCCTGTGACCTTGGCCATGATTTTGATATGGCGGAAGACGAAGCAAGAGCAGAAGCTGCAAGAGAAGCAGAAGCGAGAGCAAGAGCGGAAGAGGCAATAGCAAGAGCGGAAGAAGCAAGAGCCAGAACAGCAGAAGCAGAAAGACTAGCAGCAGAAGCAAAGGTAAAAGCGGCAAAAGCAGCAGCAAAAGCGAAATGTAAAAAACATCATAAGAAAGAGAAAAAACATGATTGCAAACGTAAACACAAGAAGAAAAAATAGGAGAAATTCCGGCCCAAGGCTGCAAAAACGATAAAGAAAAAGATTCTTGTTGGAGATCAAACAGGAAGATTACTCAGCTGGTGCGGCAAAAAGGGCGCATAGCAGGATAAACAAAAACTTTCCTATGAGCTTCCATAGCCGGGTCAGTATATCACGCCAATCATATTAAAAAGATAGGAGAGACAAGAGTTTCGGCAACCTGCCGCTCTTGTCTTTTTTGTGTTTTTATATCATCTTCGCGTATTTCTATTTATTTTTAAGTCAGCAGATCATCCGTCTAAGAATTTGTCCAAATCCTGCATATACTGGAATCGGAATCAAATGTTTATGGGGAGTGAAACAGATGGGATCAGCACAGTTAACAGGGCGCGTCATCTTCAAAGGGGACCCCGGCTATGCACAGGCGGTTAAGAATTGGAACCCTTATGTTGATGTCTGTCCGCTTGTCTTTGTTTTTGCACAAAATTCATACGATGTAAGTAATGCGATTAAATGGGCGCGTGAGAATAATGTGCCTTTGCGTGTCAGAAGCGGCCGCCATGCTCTGGATAGAAACCTTTCAGTCGTAAGTGATGGAATAGTTATTGATGTGAGTGACATGAATAAAGTTTTATTAGATGAAAAAAACGCGATTGCAACCGTTCAAACCGGCATTCATGTTGGCCCGCTTGTGAAAGGATTGGCCCGGGATGGTTTTATGGCTCCGTTTGGAGACAGTCCGACAGTGGGAATCGGAGGAATTACGATGGGCGGCGGGTTTGGCGTGCTTTCACGATCAATCGGCCTGATAAGTGATAACCTTCTCGCACTGAAAATGGTAGATGCAAAAGGCAGGATCATTCAAGCAAATCAATCTCACAATGAAGATTTACTATGGGCTTCCAGAGGCGGCGGGGGAGGCAACTTCGGATATAATACCCAATACACGTTCAAAGTTCACCGTGCTCCTAAAACCGCAACCGTCTTTAATATTATTTGGCCATGGGAGCAGTTGGAGACGGTCTTTAAAGCTTGGCAAAAATGGGCGCCGTTTACAGACGAACGATTGGGATGCTACCTTGAGATTTACAGCAAAGTAAATGGCTTGTGCCATGCGGAAGGATTGTTCCTCGGTTCAAAACCTGAGCTGATTCAATTATTAAAACCTTTATTAAATGCCGGAACCCCGACACGAACAATTATCAAAACATTATACTATCCGGATTGCATAGATTTCCTGGACCCTGATGAACCGATTCCGGGAAGATCTGATCAGAGTGTTAAATTCTCCTCGGCATGGGCGCTAAATCTTTGGCCGGAAAAACCTATTTCAGTGATGAGACAATTTTTAGAAAAAGCCACCGGAACAGAAACAAATTTCTTTTTTATCAATTGGGGCGGTGCGATAAGCAGAGTTCCCAGCAGCGAAACAGCCTTCTTTTGGCGCCGGCCGCTGTTTTATACGGAATGGAATGCCAGTTGGGAAAATAAATCACAAGAAGCCTCGAACCTTGCATCAGTTGAAAGAGTGCGTCAGCTGATGAAACCATATGTAACTGGTTCATACGTCAATGTTCCGGATCAGAATATTGAAAATTTTGGGAAAGCATATTATGGCTCAAACTTTGCAAGGCTTCGAAAAATAAAGGCGAAATACGATCCCGAAAATGTATTTCGTTTTCCGCAAAGCATACCGCCATCCAATCAATAGTTTATTCGTTTTGTTACACAAAATAAAAACGCTTAGTGCTGAACCTCATCCAGTTGGAACACACCAGAACATTCAGGTGTGTTTTTATTTTTAGCCCTGCCGTCAGTGATGTGTCAAGAATGGTCTTGCAGAAAAAACACTGCTCTGGCCTATCCGTTTTTCACTGATGAACATTCCGTTATTCAGTTATATCCCAATGCGGATTCCAAACGATTTCCCATAGGTGCCCATCGGGGTCTTGGAAGTGACCGGAGTATCCGCCCCAAAAAGTATCATGAGCGGGATCAGTTATCGTTGCTCCTGCCTGTTTTGCCTGTTCCATGACTTTATCGACTTCAGCTTTACTCGTAACATTATGTCCTAATGTAAATTCTGCCGGGCTTGGTGCAGTTAAAGCAACGTTTGTCTCATGTGCGATGTCTTTACGATTCCAAATGGTCAGTTTCAGTCCTGTTTGTAAGTCAAAAAAGGCGACGGCGCCATGTTCAATCTCTTTTCCGACTATTCCCTCAGTAGGCAGTCCGAGGCCGTCCCGATAGAAGCGAAGTGATCGTTCCAGATGATCTACGCCTAAAGTGATGACTGTAACCCGCGGTTTCATAAACATATAACCTCCCAAGCTGATGATAAGACAATGATATCAAGTTTCATTATTGCGCTGCAGCATCATATAGAAAAAGATTTTGACATTTCAGTAAAGAACCTATATATTCATATATGAGCACATAATCATATATGATTATTTTTGTATCCATGTTAGAATGCTTCATAACAGAAAAGAAATAATAAATGCAGTGTATGAGATAAGGAGGAGATTTTTTATGGGTCATAATCACAATCACGCCGGCGGGTCCAATAAGAAGGTTTTATTGATCTCTTTTATCGTGATTACAGGTTATATGATAATAGAAGCGATAGGCGGATTTGTAACCAATAGTTTAGCGCTTTTGTCAGATGCCGGTCATATGCTGAGTGACTCAATCTCATTAATGGTTGCTCTGATTGCTTTTAAATTGGCCGAAAAAAAGGCAAGTCATCATAAGACATTCGGCTATAAACGATTTGAGATTCTCGCAGCTGTGATAAACGGTGTTGCCTTAATATTGATTTCCCTTTATATCATTTATGAAGCAATCAAACGTTTCTCTCATCCGCCAGAAGTGGCAACAACGGGCATGCTTATCATTAGTATCATCGGGTTAGCTGTGAATATATTGGTCGCTTGGATTATGCTGAACGGCGGAGATACAAAGAATAACCTGAACATAAGGGGAGCTTATTTACATGTAATAAGTGATATGCTCGGCTCTGTAGGTGCCATTCTGGCTGCGGTGCTTATCATCTTCTTCGGGTGGGGCTGGGCAGACCCATTGGCCAGTGTCATTGTAGCTGTTCTTGTTTTAAGAAGCGGTTACCATGTGACGAAAGATTCCATTCACGTATTAATGGAAGGAACTCCGGAAAATATTGACGTGACTGACATCATCCATACGATTGAAGAGACAGAGGGCATTCAGCATATTCATGATTTACATATATGGTCTATCACAAGCGGGTTGAATGCTCTTTCCTGCCACGCTGTTGTTGACGATCAGCTGACCATTTCAGAAAGCGAACATATTTTACGCAAAATTGAACATGAGCTTGAGCATAAAGGCATTACGCATGTAACGATTCAAATGGAAACAGCAGCGCATAATCACGACAATGCAATCCTTTGTCAGGCAAAAATTGAGCAGACGGACGGCCACCATCATCATTAAATTTTTATCTGATTTGAATGCAGAGATGGATGAAAGCCTCCTGATGCTCCAAAGCTTTCCGGGATGTATACGCTTGGTAAGAAAATTTACAGAGAATTGTTTAGCTCACGCACATAGAAAAGCTCCTTGTTAAAGGAGCTTTTCGATTGTTTACATATGGTTCATATAAAATGTTTGCTTTCACTTTTTGTTCAGCCTTTCTCCTTTAATCCTTTCGATTACAAGCCGAAATAGTTCAAACAACAAGAAGTTAAAAAACATCCAAACTCCGCCATATACATATCCGCCCACTATGTCGCTTGGAAGAACGCTTGTCCATTTCATATTTACAATCGCGAGACCTATTAATAACAGTAATCCAAATAAAGGAGCCGCAACGGTCACATAATGTGTGTTTGAATGACGAACAAGCAAAAATATGCAAGTTCCATAAATGATCATCATCATAGCGGCATTCAGATCCGGAAAATCGGCAGAATGAAATTTCCCCTTAAAACCAATCGTTCGAAGGATAGAGAAGGCCTCCATAATAAATTCACGAAAAGGGGCTCCCCCGAGTATGGAAACCGACAATAATAGATACTCCAGCAGCCTATTCTGATTCTTGAACCAAATGACTAATAGGGTTAAAATGATGAGGCCGGCAAGGGCAGCCGGTTGTTGAAAAATGAATAATTCTTTCATCCAGTCCATATAAAAGGCAGTATAAACGATATATTCCGCAATTTGATTAAACTGGGCAACGTCATTTGCAAGATAATCCTGAGCTAAGCCAAACATCAGGATCACAAATCCAATTAAAACTGACGTGAGGCAAGTAAGGAATATTTCAGTGGCTCTTATCGTTCTGAATCGATTTGTTAACCTCGTCAGCCATTGGATAAAAAAGTTTTTAATCTGGATTTTATAAAATCTAAAAAGAAGATATCCCGTTAACAAAACAGCCAGAACAAGAAGAAAAATGATTAAATATTTGCTTGCTGCCTGATGTAAGGTTTCCCATTTAGGCCCCAATAATTTCCCTAAAGTAATAAAACAGCTTCCCCACAAAATGGCCCCAATGTAAGCAGGAATAATAAATGTCTGGAATGACATTCTGGAACTTCCTGATACATAACCGGCAAAATGCCTGACCCCGGGAATGAAATAAGCAAACACAAGTAATTTACTTCCTGACCGTTGAAACCAAGCCGCTGTTTTTTGATACCTTTCGGGCCCTAAGTGAACATACTTTCCATACCTCTCGATTAATCTATATCCTCCGAGTCGGCCAATCCAGTACGTAATTGTTATTCCTGCGCCCGTGGAAATAAAAGCCGTTAACAGTGCTAAAACATAATTCATTTTCCCTTGATAAACGAAATACCCTGCATAGCTCATGATCAATTCAGCTGAAATCGGAATAGCTAAAAGCTCTAAAATAATACCTAAAAATAAAATCAAATAACTATGTTGTTCAAATAATGTGATTAAATGTGACATAAACGCCTCCGGATTCGTCTAACACCGTTACTTGATCCGCAATGTATCATTATTTTTTTAGTGAGTTTAGCATTTTCAGAAACTGTAAGTTTTTAATAGGAACAAGTTTATTGTATAGAGTAAGGATGCCCGATTCTGAAAAAAATATAACATCAGTCCAAGCAATTGCGATGCTTACTAAAAGCGATTTTTTAAGCTTTAACTTTTAATGTAAAGCTGACGGGTTTATGAATTGCTTCGAATTTTTATCGCCCTCTTCTCATTACGTATCAACATATAGCCGGTTTTTGGAACAGAGAACAGTATCATTGAGGGACAATGAGTGAGTGACCTGCGGAAGTTCAAGTTTTCTCAGTCGTACTCATGATAAGGGGGAAATTCCTTAGCGTGGCACATTCTCACTGTAAAAGCATAGGATAACATCATAAAAATTCAAAATTGCGGGGATGAAAAATGTATTATATACCTTTTTCGCATCAATGTTATTATTATGTGAATGTACCGATGTATAACGACGGAAGATCTGTTTATTGGGCTTATCCAAATGACATGGGGTTGCGATCTTCACCCGAAGATAGAAATCTTCTCCTAAAAGATTACGGATCAAAACCATTAGTTGTGAATATCAATAAAGCCGCAAAACAAAATCATACGTTCCGTACTGCCTTATGGACAGGAAAACATTTTCAAATTACTTTGATGAGTATTGGCATTGGGGAAGATATCGGTTTGGAAATCCACCCCCACGTAGATCAATTCTTACGGATTGAGCAAGGCCGGGGAATCGTTAAAATGGGCAGGAGCAAGGAAAATTTAACTTTCCAAAGAAATGTCTATGATGACTTTGCCATTGTTGTACCTGCCGGCACTTGGCACAATGTGATTAATACGGGTAATACGCCGTTAAAACTATATTCAATTTATGCGCCTCCCAACCATCCATTTGGTACGGTTCATGTGACTAAGGCAGATGCAGAGGCTGCGGAAGGTTAGCATAGTATGCTGCGGAGGTTTGACAAACTGGGATTATGCCATTCTGGCTGCCCAAGAGTACGGTAAATAAGGCCGATTTAATATGAATCGGCCTTATTTTTTGTTGGATTTATTTTAACGGTCTTTGATCGCTGCGGGCAATGAATCGGTTTAACGGCCTCAAATTCTCCGAAATACCACGGCACGATTCCAAATATGGCCTTCTTGATTAGGCTTTTCAGCAAAGAAAGAGACCCTCTTTTTTACTTCTACGTTCATTTTGCACATGTTATTGATTTATTTGCGAAGTAACATATAATGGAAATGATGAAATGTAATATCTCGTTGAGAAGGAGATTGAGATGATCATTAAAATGACTTCGTTTCATATGAAAGACTTCAATAAACCAAATGAACCTCTGGTTGTTTTCGGGAGAATTATACCCGCACTTGAAAACAATGTTTGGACATATACTGAGGAACGATTTTCTAAGCCTTATGTTAAGAAATATGAAGATGACGAAATTGACGTCAGTTATGTTGAAGAAGAGGGGAAAGCAGTCTTTTTTTATTATGATGAAAATAACTGCATCGGCCGGATTAAGATACGTTCTAATTGGAATGGATATGCGCTGATAGAGGACATTGCGGTTGCAAAGGACTATCGAAACAATGGGATTGGAACGGCATTATTAAATAAAGGGATTGAATGGGCAAAGGAGAATGATTTTTGCGGTCTCATGCTTGAAACACAAGATATTAATGTATCAGCTTGTCATTTTTATGCTAAACACGGCTTTGTAATAGGCGCAGTTGATACTATGCTTTATTCCAACTTTTCAACGGCAAATGAGATCGCGATTTTTTGGTATTATCAATTTTAACTGCTTGGAAAAAGCAAAACGCTGAGTGTATAACATTTAGGGGAATATCGGTGATTCAATTTCCTAATTTGATATTGATATAGATGATGCTTGGGGACAATTATGCGGAAACTGTAAAAAAGTGGGGATTGTCCTAAGAGCTTATATTAGGCGGGTATTTACAGAAGAGAACGCAGGAAAGTGACGGATACGAAGCAATACAAAAATTCCGAACAAAGCTGACGGTTCAACTTTATCTTGTTTTATTTTATATAAAAAAGGAGTCATAACGTTGCTGAAAAGGTTTTTTCTTGTTTTTCTTACGCTGATAATGTCTGTATTTGCTGTATTCGCGGCTGCTGAAGAGTCTCCCGGCGATCGTGTCATTTCTTTTGACGAGCCTATGATTTTATTGATCTCACTCGGAATCATCTTATGTTTGTTCATTCCTCCATTCGTCATGTCCTTTTTTGGCAGTTTGGTTGTGAGAATCATATCCGGAGTCTATCAATGTTTTATCGTCCTCACGTTTGCGGGGCTCATTCCGATTGGATTTCTGATTCCCAATGGCTTTTTGACAATTCTTGCTGCTGTCCTGGGAACTTTGGTCAGTTCAGCCAGTGTTGCGGTCACCTTATTCGTTGGCAGGACAGAGAACACAAGTAAACTTTCATAAGCGGTTTTGACAACAATAACTCGCGTTCCAAAAACACCAAGTGTCACAGACCCTTGGTGTTTTTTAATTCCGGCAGGACCTTAATGCAAGAGCTTCAGAAAAGAAGGTATAATGGGCGGAGAAGAGGTGTCAGCCAATGAAAATAACCAGAGAGACATTAGAAAATCAGCAAATTTGGATATATGGTGTGTTTCTTGTGATCGGCGGAATAGCGGGGATCGCCGGGAAGGATTCAGGACTCAGCTGGGGCTGGACGATATCACCGCTAATCGCTGTTCTCATGTATGCCATGTTTGCCCAAATCCCATTCTTGAAGCTGAGGGAAGCGATCTCGAACCTCAAGTTTATGGCGGCTTTACTGATCGGTAATTTCTTAGCTGTGCCTGTTGTTGTATGGGGGTTGACCGCCATTTTTCCTCAATCTCCTCCTATATTATTAGGCGTTTGTTTAGTATTGCTTACACCTTGCATTGATTACGTCATCGTCTTTACTCAGCTCGGGAAAGGAAATGAGAAATTAATACTGGCTTCCACGCCGGTTTTGTTCGTCGTTCAGATGGTATTGCTTCCGTTATACTTGTGGCTGTTTATCGGGAAAGAAGTCATAGGGGCTGTTCATGCCGGGCCGTTTCTGGAAGCATTCTTATGTTTAATAGCGGGACCGCTGCTGGCGGCAGTGATGACACAATTGTGGGCTGATAAGAAGCCGGCTGGAGAAAAGATGTTAGAGTGGACGGCGTGGCTGCCTGTTCCTTTTATGGCTCTCGTATTGCTGGCGGTCGTTGCCACACAAATCGGCAAGGTATACAGTGATTTTGAGGTCATTATACGTGTAATTCCGATTTATCTGTTATTCCTGCTCATTATGCCGTTTGTTTCCCGGTTTATCGCATATGCGTTCCGTCTGGATACAGGCGAAGGAAGAGCATTGATCTTCAGCACGGGCACAAGAAATTCTCTCGCAGTCCTTCCGTTAGCGCTGGCCTTGCCGGATGCTTGGGCCTCATTAGCCGCCGCTGTAATCGTCACACAGACGATTGTTGAACTGATAGGCGAATTGATTTATATAAAAGCGGTGCCCAAATGGCTGCTGAAATAAAAAAAATCTGAACTGAAAAAACATACCAAGGGATATTGGTATGTTTTTTTATGATTATAAAGTTGAAATATCAATGACGAAACGGTAGCGGACATCGCTTCGGAGAACCCGTTCGTACGCTTCGTCGACTTGATTGGCCGGAATCACTTCAATTTTAGGAGCAATGCCGTGCTCGGCGGCGAAATCAAGCATTTCCTGAGTCTGCGGAATACCGCCGACGAGTGAACCCGCAATGCTGCGGCGGCCCGTGATTAAGGAGAACACACTGTATGAGTCCGGATTAGCAGGCGCTCCTACATTTACTAATGTACCGTCAATGCGAAGCAGGGATAAGTAGGCATCTACATCAAGGTTCGCGGATACCGTATTTAAAATGATATCAAAATGTCCGGCCAGCTCAGTGAATGTATCCGGATCGCTTGTCGCGAAGTAATGATCGGCTCCAAATTCAAGGGCTTCGTCTTTTTTGTTCATTGAGCGGCTGAGGACAGTGACCTCTGCGCCTAAAGCGTGCGCGAATTGAACGGCTAAGTGTCCGAGCCCTCCCATTCCGACAATCGCCACTTTTTTGCCGGGACCGGCATTCCAGTGTTTCAGCGGAGAATACGTGGTAATGCCCGCGCACAATAGCGGGCTGGCAGCATCCAAATCCAGCTGATCCGGAATCCGGACAACGAATCTGTCAGTGACAACTATTTTCTGGCTGTAGCCGCCGTACGTAGGATTTCCGTCGTAGTCCAGATTATTGTAGGTCTGAACAACGCCTTTTGTGCAATATTGTTCGTCTCCGTTAAGGCAGTATTCACATTCCCCGCAGGAGTCTACAAAACAGCCGACACCCACACGGTCGCCGACGGCAAATGTGGTGACTTCTTCACCCACGGCTTCCACAACTCCGGCAATTTCATGCCCGGGAACCATCGGAAAGATTCCGCCGCCCCATTCATCGAATGCGCTGTGGATGTCTGAGTGACAAATCCCGCTGTACTTAATATCAATCAGGATATCGTGCGGCCGTAATGCTCTTCTCTCAATCGTTGTCCGCTCAAATTTAGCTTTTGCATGCGGAGCGCTTAATACACGAGTCGGATGATTATTGCACATGGTTATCTTCCTTTCCAAGATAAAGTGATGAATCCTCTGTTCGGTTTTACTTTAAATGTTAAAGCGGACTTTAAGTCAAGGGGTTTGGTTTATTTTTTTATGAAATGATATTCTATAATGGCACGCTTATGAAAGGGATGAAGGATGGGTGGTAAGAATATGAAGATTGCGCAGGCTGCAAAGCAGGTTGAGTTATCAGCCGCGACGCTTAGGTATTATGAAAGTATAGGACTGATTCCTCCAGTAAAACGGGATGAAAGCGGCATCCGCGATTATGACGAAGATGATGTGAATTGGATTCAATTTATAAAATGCATGAGAAATGCCGGGCTGTCGATTGAGGCGCTGATTGAATATACCGCTTTATTTATTGAAGGAGCCGATCATACGATTGAACCCCGAAAAAACATCCTTATAAATGAAAGGAAAAGGCTGACGGAGAAACAGAGGGAAATTGATGAAACTATAAAACGATTAAACAGGAAGATTGAGGATTACGAAGACATCCTTGAAAATGAAGCGAAACTTAAAAATAGATTGAAAGCTGAATATATTTCTGAATGAAGAGAAGATGTCCCGGGCGCCGGGCCGCATGAAATGTACCAAGGGAAACGAACCTTGGTTTTTTTATTTTCTAAAGAGAGGAAACAAAACAGTTTTTCCTATCTTATCAATCTTTACTTATCCTTTTTTCAGCTTGACTTTTTTACTGCAGACTTTTAAAGTGTGAAATGTTGCTTAGACTGTGATTAGCGACTTTAATGCTGAAAAGAGGTGGTTTACCCAGATGAACAATAAAAAGAACCCTTGGGCGTTATTGCCTTTAGTCTTATTCGTAGGGCTTTTTGTCGGCTCTGGTCTGGTGACCGGAGATTTTTATAAATTGCCGATTCTGATTGCCGCGATCATTGCGTCAGCTTTTGCGCTGTTATTTAACCGGAAGAAATCGCTCAATCAAAAAATAGAATGGTTTGCTTCCGGCGCGGGGCATCCTGATATTATCATTATGGTTATGATTTTTATATTGGCAGGTGCCTTTGCTTCAGCTGCTGAAGCGATGGGAGCGGTGCATTCAACTGTCAATCTTGCTTTGAGTATTATTCCGCAGCAGTTTTTGCTGCCGGGGCTGTTTATCATTGCTTGTTTCATTTCTATATCGATGGGAACATCAATGGGCACGATTGCGGCGGTTGCGCCGATCAGCGCCGGTTTGAGCGGGGAGCTTGGCATTTCCGGCGCGATTACGATGGCAGCCGTGGTCGGCGGAGCTATGTTTGGAGATAATCTTTCTTTTATTTCCGACACGACTATTGCGTCAGTGCGGACGCAAAAAACACAAATGATGGATAAATTCAAAACGAACTTTCTGATTGTTTTGCCCGCTGCTATTTTAACCGTTATTATCTTATTTTTTATTCCGGCAGGCCACGCCGGCCATGCGGGTGCTGCATCTTACAGCTGGATAAACGTGCTTCCTTATGTCGCCGTGTTGGTCTTCGCGTTAATCGGTTTTAATGTGATGGCTGTCATATTCGGCGGATTGATTTTGACGGGAATCATAGGGTTAGCGAGCGGCAGCCTGACGTTTGATTCTTATTTTAAGGCGATTACGGATGGAGTTGCCGGAATGAGCGATCTGATCATCCTGTCCATGCTGATCGGCGGAATGGTCGGCGTGATGAAACAAAATGGCGGGATCGACTTTTTACTGGAGTTCATCACGAAACGAATCCGTTCGAAAAAAGGCGCCGAAGCCGGCATTGCCGGGCTGGTCAGCGTGACGAATCTGGCTGCTGCCAATAATACGATCTCAATTATCGCAGCCGGTCCGATTGCGAAGAATATCGCTGATGAATTTAAGATCGACAACAGAAAATCGGCAAGTATTCTGGATATCTTTTCGTGCATGGTGCAAGGTTTGATTCCTTACGGCGCGCAGCTGTTATCGGCCGGGAAATTCGGGAATATTTCCCCCGTCAGTATGCTGCCATACTCTTTCTATCCCGTTTTAATCGGAATCTGCGGCATTATCGCCATTATGTTTGGCCTGCCGAAATTCACAAGGAATACGAAATAAAAAAAGGCGCCGTTCGGCGCCTTTTTTCTTTCATGTCAGCCAAGCATGTTTCAAAAGCTGCACGCCCTGTGCGATCTGATCCGTATCAAGGTGGGCGAAACCTAACTTTATGATCGGCGGTTCAGGCTTTCCGGCAACGAAATAAATGGCGGTAGGGTATACTTTCACTCCGTACTGAAGAGCGCGCTCGATTAACGTTTCTTCTGTACAGTTCAAGTGAACTCTCACCAATATATACAATCCGGACTGCTCGCCGATGATCGTCAACTGTTCGCCGAACTGCTGCTTAATATGTGAAGTTAAGTGCTGCATCTTACGCTTGTAGACAGTGCGCATGCGCTTAATATGGCGGGTCCATTCCCCGTTCTTCATCAATTCAGCCATGGTCAGCTGGTTAAGCGAAGAAGCGGTGCTTTCGAAATGAATGAAACGTTTTTTATACCGGTGCAAAATGCGCCGCGGCAAAACCATATAGCTTATGCGGATGCCCGGAAGAAAGGATTTTGAGAAATTCCCCAAATAAATCACCCGGTCTGACTGAATGGAAGCAAGGGCGGGAAACGGCTGCTGCGTATAACGAAATTCACTGTCATAATCATCTTCAAGAATATATCCCTCTCTTTTATTCACCCAATTGATCAGTGTTTGGCGCTGCTGAATGGACATGCTTACGCCGTAAGGGCTGTGGTGGGAAGGAGTCACGTAGATTAATTTTTCTTTCATTGCATGCAATTGAGAAAAATCAGCTCCGTTTTCATAGACGGGCATCGTTTCCAGTGATAGCCTGTGAAATTGAAATGCCTCTCTGGCACCGTCAAATCCCGGGTTTTCCACGATAACTCCGGAAAAATCTTCTTTCAGAATCCGGCTGAGATAAATCAGCATCTGCTGTGTGCTGCTGCCGATGATAACCGAATCCGCATCTGTTTTCACCCCGCGTGATTCCAAAAGATAAGCGGAAATTTGTTCACGCAAGCCTCTCTCGCCGAACGGTTCACCGTACAGAAAGCTTCTCTCTGATGTTAAAACTTGATTGTGTAATTTTCTCCATGTTTTCAGAGGAAAATGCTTTTGATCGACGGCTCCTGCGCGAAAATCAATCAGGGCCGGCTGAGTTGATTCGTTTTTCTCTGCGTGCACAACATCGTTTTCTTGCTGAAATAAAGAGGGCTCTATTTCATTTGCAAAATATCCTTTGCGCGTTTCGCCGCGAATGTATCCTTCCGCGAAAAGCAGATCATAGGCCATCAATGTCGTATTGCGGCTTACCCGCAGGGAATCTGCCAGCTCCCGAATGGATGGCAGCCGCTCATTTGCCTGAATCGTTCCCTGTTCAATCAATGTCTTAAATTGCTCGTAAATTTGTTTGTATTTCGGGGTGTCGCTTTTGAAAGCGAAAATCATATTTTTCATCAGATGTTCACCTCTGACATGCGTATTTATCCAAAACTGTACCTTTTTAAATGTCAGTTGATCTTTTATTATAGCGGAAAGCACTTTATCAATCCAGGTTCAGAGAGGAGAGTTTTTATGTATATTCCCGCTCCATTTCAGCTGAGTGAAGCTGAAGCGTACGATGTTATTAAAGAGTATGGTTTCGCAACCCTGTTTTCAACGGCAGGAGGCATGCCGTATGCAACCCACCTGCCATTGATGATGAGCAAGGACAATCAATGCTTATACGGTCATTTTGCCTTGCCGAACCCCCAGTGGAAAGAGATTGAAGGCCAAAGTGTATTAGCCGTTTTTCAAGGGCCTCATTGTTATATCTCGCCCAAATGGTATGAGACGAATCAGGCTGTTCCTACATGGAATTATGTGGCGGTTCATGTATACGGGGAGGCGGAGCTTTTGGAAGAGGAAGAAACCGTGCATTCGATGGGCGATCTCGTATTGAAATACGAAAGCCCCGACAGCCCGTACAAATTAGAAGATGTCGATGCGAAATTCCTGTCAGGCATGAACAAAGGGGTAAAAGGCTTTAAAATCAAAATCAGCAAAATAGAGGGGCAGGCGAAGCTGAGTCAAAATCATTCAGCCGCTAGACAGGAAATGGTCGTACAACAGCTCAAACAGATCCCGCACACAAACGAACAGCTCATTTCCGGCCTGATGGAAGAAAACATCAAGCGGATCACTGCAAAAAACTGATACGCATCTTAAAAACATACCGGCAGCATGCGGTATGTTTTTTTCTGGTTATGAAGGTTTTCTCGGGATGAAAAACGACTCAAACAGCAAATAAATCAACGGTGCCGATAAAACGAAGAAAGAACGGGAAATAGCATATGTTATGAGTAAGTAAACGATAAGTTTCAATAGAATGAAAGACGTTTTATTCAATGTCCAACGGTTCCCCAAAACATCAGTCATACATGCTGAAAAAAGGCCGACCGTCAAATAACCGGCTGCGATGTACATATAAATAGAAAGGTAAAACAGATCAGACAACGGCGGTGTGTCTTCCTGTGTCACTTTTAAACTCACGTAAAAGACCAATAAAAAGCAAACGGACGAAATCAGAGCCAGCAAAAGGTGTTTATATAAATACTTCTTCATGTGTTCACCTGCCTATAGCACAATTAATTCTTAACATATTATGACATGGTTTTACCGCTGCTGAAAGAATCGGCAGCTGAAAAAGACGGCAAATCCCGCCGTCTTTTTTTATATCTTAAGATTTCTTAAGAACTTTTACCGCTTTTTCTTCAGGTTTTGAATGTAGAGTGTGTTTTATAAATTCAAAACAAATGGAGAGATTATAGATGAAACGTCTGTTATTTTTATTTCAATATATTATGAATCCCAGATCTGTCGGCGCCGTTCTGCCCAGCTCACACTTTCTTGCTGAGAAAATGACCGGAAAAATTGATTTTCATAAAGCTGAATACATTGTTGAATACGGACCAGGCATGGGAGTATTTACAAAAAAGCTGCTTGAAAAACGTCAGCCTGGGACGATGATCTTATTGATAGAACAAAATGAGGAATTTTATGCTTTACTGAAAGAAAAATATAAAGAGGAACAAAACCTATTTATTGTACATGGATCAGCTGAACATATTGAGAGTCATATGAAGGAGCATGGAATTCCTTATGCCGACTATGTCGTCTCCGGACTTCCTTTTGCAAGCCTTCCAAAAAAAGTGTCTGCCGATATTTTGACGAATACGGCTAAAATCTTAAAAGATAACGGAGAATTCATTACGTTCCAATATACTCAATATAAGAAGGCATTGATTGAGCAATTCTTTCCGCAAATAGAAGTAAGGAGAGAAATCAGGAATATACCGCCGGCTTATGTTTTCAGCTGTTCATTGCCGAAAAAAAAGAGGGAGGATTCATATGGGGACAACCATTCTAATCGTAGATGATGACAAAGATATCCGAAACCTGATCTCTGTCTATTTAGAAAATGAAGGAATAGACACACAGAAGGCGGAAGATGCTGCTGAAGCATTAAAATTATTGGAGCAAAAGGAGTTTGACCTGATCATTTTAGATATTATGATGCCCAATATGGATGGGATTGAAGCATGCATGAAGATCAGACAGGAACGAAATCTGCCTATCATCATGCTTTCCGCCAAATCGGAGGATATGGATAAAATTCAAGGACTGGCTTCCGGTGCCGATGATTATTTAACGAAACCGTTTAATCCGTTGGAATTGATCGCCAGAGTGAAATCGCAGCTGAGAAGGTATAAAAAATACAATACAGATACAATCAGCACGAAGAACGTCATTGAAATCGGTGATTTGACCGTGAATACAGATACAAGGCAAGTGTGGGTGCGGGGGAAAGAAGTCAGGCTGACTCCGAAAGAGTTTGATATTCTGGAGCTGCTTTCGAGAAACAAAGGAATTGTCATGAGTGTTGAAAAAATATATGAGGCGGTATGGAAGGAAGACTTTTTTAAGTCGGACAATACGGTGATGGTCCACATCACAAAGATCAGAGACAAGATAGAAGAGGATTCTAAACATCCGATTTATATCAAAACGGTATGGGGAACAGGATACAAAATATGAAGAAGTTTGGAAATAAGCTGATTGTCAGGCTTCTGATCGCGATCGCAATTAGTTATCTTGTTGCATTTGGTGTGTTGATTCTTGTTATTTTATCTATTTCATATCTGTACAAAATAAATTATTTAACAGATGTGAGCCAGGGAAACGCTAATTTTAGGATACTGATTCAATTTACTGCAGCTATTTTGACCTTTATTGCGGTTTTTTTGTTATTGGTGCGGAAAAAAATATTATATTTGAAACACATTACTGAGAGTGTTCACCATATTGCCAATGGAAATTTAGGCTTGACCATCAGGACTGAAAGCAGGGATGAATTGACACAGCTTGCACAACATATCAATTATATGTCCGAAGAATTAGAGAGTAAATTTGAACATGAAAGACAATTAGAACGAGCGAAAAGTGAGCTGATCTCAAGTGTATCCCACGATTTAAGGACCCCGTTAACATCAATTATCGGATATTTGGATCTGCTTAAAAAAGAACAATACAACAGTAAAGCCCAATTTCAGGAGTACCTTGAAACGATTTATTCAAAATCGCAAAGGCTGAAATATTTAATAGATGAACTGTTTGAATATACACATTTATCGAGTCCGGACGTTACTTTGAACCGCAGCAAAACAGACTTGTCTGCCCTATTGGAACAAATCACCGGAGAGTACATTCCCATTTTTGAAAAGGAACAATTAACTGTCCGAAAATCAATTACGGAAGAACATGTTCCCGTCTGTATTGATATAGAAAAGATGGTTCGCGTTTATGATAATCTTTTTATGAATGCGCTGAAGTACAGCATCAAACCATCTGAATTGTTCATAAACCTAGAAATAAAAGATGAAAAAGCAATTTTGCAAGTGTCAAACAAGGCCGAAAATCTCCCTGCTGACGATATCAATCAATTGTTTGAACGGTTTTTCAGAGGGGATAAGGCTAGGACGGGTCATCAAGGTACCGGGCTCGGACTTGCCATTTCAAAGAGAATTGTTGAGCTTCACAGCGGCCGTATTCATGCGGATTACAGCGGCGGATGGCTTCGTTTTTCTGTTGAACACCCGATTGACTAGAGCTTGCGGGACAAACGTTCCGTAAGCTTTTTTCTTAGAATAACTTAAGAATACTTAAGAATTTTACCGGCTGTTTCTTCATTTTTTTTGCTTATGATGTGATGGAAAGCGAGGAGAGCGGAGAAATTGAAAAATAAAATGATTTTATTATGTATATGGTTTTTAGGCGTTTATTGTTTGAAGGAACTGGACGTGCTGTCATTTGATATGAATGATGTAACGGACTTTATATCAGGGCATGTGCAATACGCGATGCTGCTGTTTTTGGCTTTGTGGGTCGTCAGGCTTCTCTTTTTTATTCCCGGCATGACGCTTATGTTTGTAGGTGGAATATGCTTTGATCCGATGGTCAGCATTTTATTATCAATGGCCGGACTGTTTATAAGCGAAACGTTGGTTTATCTTTTTTCAAAGAAATTCGCCAGCGAAAAAACGACTCAATTGCTGGAAGATAAATATCCTGACTTGAAAGTGTTATTGGAGGCGTACAATTATAAGTTTTTGGCATTGGGGATGATTTGTCCGGTAGCTCCTACGGATGTGATTTGTTTTTTATCGGCAGCAATCGGGTTAAGGTATTCTGCCTACATGTTAACTGTATTGATTTCAAATATTCCTATGGTGCTATTGTCCAGCTTTGTCGTTATCAATTTCAGTGAGTCAATGACAGGTATTGTGTTAGTAATCGTTTCGTTTATATTGATTACGATCTTAACGGTGAGAATGTGGAACCGCATGAAGCAAAATTACTCATGAAACAGGGGTTTATTGTTCGGAAGGATGTAAAGAAGAATACATCAAAAAAAGCTGTCAGCTCGGTCTTTGACGGCTTATTTTTGATGAAAGGCTTATTTCTCCGTTGTGAAATAAAGCAATGCGATGACCGGAAAAGCGATTCCAATCCATAATGTGATACTCCACCCGCCTGAGGCGTATGCCCATCCTCCGATTGATGAACCTGCAGCACCGCCCAGAAAGAAGATGGCCATGAATAAACCGTTTAATCGACTGCGAAATTCAGGTGCCAACGAAAAAATGGCACGTTGACTAAGTACGAGATTGGCAGATACACCCACATCTAACAGGATGGCTGCGGCCACCAGAACTGCTATTCCGACGGGGGAGCTGCTCTGAATCATGAGCGGGAGTAATAAAGAAACGATGACAGCACCGAGAGCGATTCCGGTGGCAAGCCGGGTCAGGCCGCGATCAGCCAGACGGCCGCCTATCGGTGCAGCGGCTGCACCCGCAATGCCCGCCAGTGCGTATAGCGCGATTGCCTTCTGAGAAAAATGAAAAGCAGGGCCGGACAATAATAAAGGTACAGTCGTCCAGAACAAGCTGAAAGCTCCAAATACAAACGCATGATAAATGGCACGGCGGCGTAAAACCGGAGTCGTGCGCAGCAGCTTCCACATTGAGCCGAGTAAGGCGGTATAGCTTGTGTTTGCTGTTGGTTTTCTGGCAGGAAGCACTTTTGATAAGACGATTGCCAGGACAACACTTAACGCGGCGGAGAAAGCAAATATGGCATTCCACCCCCATATATCAGCGACCAGACTGGATATCGGGCGGGAAAGCATAATACCGAGCAATAGGCCGCTCATCACATTGCCGACAACCCGGCCGCGTGCGGCGTCCGGTGCAAGGTAGGATGCGAACGGTACAAGCACTTGGGCGGCGATCGATCCCAGTCCGATGAAAAACGCAGCGGCTAAAAACAGTGTTCCATGCTTCACACATGCTGTCAGTGTCAAAGCGGCTGCGCTTAGTAGGAGCGATACGACGACAAGTTTTTTGTTTTCGATTATATCTCCCAAAGGGACGAGAAACAGTAAACCGGCAACGTATCCGATCTGGGTCAGCGTGACAATCAATCCGGCACTGCTTGGAGAAAGCCCAATGGCCGCACTGATGAATCCTGCCAAGGGCTGTGCATAATAAAGATTAGCGACAATGATGCCGCATGCAGCTGCAAGAAGAAGGGTTAAACCAGTTGAGACCCCCTGATTTCCTTTTTGTTTGTTTAATGTAGCCATGTGAATGAACTCCTTTTTAATGATTTTATGAGGTTTGACAAATAATTTGCTGATTCATCTCCTCTCCATAGATTTTTAGTGCTAAGGTTTTGCGGAGTGTTGAACATTTTCTAAACTGAACGTTCAGTTTTATTTATAAGTGAATGATATACTAAACGTTCAGTTTTGTAAATGGGTTTCTGTTTTATTTTTTTATCATGTTAAGTATACTGAACGTATCGTTTATATTTCGGGAAGGAATGATTTATGTGCAGAGTAAACGAGGGCGGCCGCGTGATGAAGGAACACATAAGGCGATTCTTTCTGCGGCCTATGACCTCTTGCTGGAAAAAGGTTTTGATGCGGTGACAGTCGATAAAATTGCAGAGCGCGCGAAAGTGAGTAAAGCAACGATTTATAAATGGTGGGCAAACAAAGCTGCCGTTATCATGGACAGCTTTCTTTCGACCGCTACGGAAAGGCTGCCTGTGCCTGATACGGGATCAACAGTACATGATGTATCGATCCACGCCGCGAATTTAGCAAGGTTTTTGACAAGCCGGGAAGGAACCGTTATTAAGGAATTAATAGGTGCGGGGCAGCTGGATGCCAAATTGGCAGAAGAATATCGCACACGATTTTTCCAGCCCCGCCGCCTCCAAGCAAAAGGCCTTCTGGAAAAGGGAATTCAGAAAGGTGAATTGAGAAAGGATCTTGATATTGAAGTAAGTATTGATCTTATTTACGGACCGATTTTCTATCGCCTGCTTGTAACAGGGGACGAGGTCAATGATGCCTATGTGCATGATTTGGTGATGAATGCGTTTAAGGGAGTTCAAGCTACGTGAATAATCGCCCGAGCGGAAAATAATGAAAAGGCAGAACAAGGTTATTGTTCTGCCTTTTCTGCTTTATTAGCGAACCGCCGGGCGGCTGCCACGCACGCGATAACGCCGACATTCACCGCCGCAAGTCCCCATCCTACTCTTTCGTAAATCGTTTCTTATAAACAGACCGTCTCCTGCCACCGTCAGCTGACGCTTGCCCAATTTCAAGCGGGGAGTGGCAGAAACATATCAACAGAATGAGAAAGCTGTACCGGAAAAAAAGAGCGGTATTATTAGAGGCCGTGCGACGCGAGCAGGGGTTTCTGAAACCGATACAAAAAAACAGAGCTGCCTGGGCGCTGGGCGTTGTAAAGGCAGTTCTCAGTTTGACATACTGAAGCTTGAGCAAGAGGTGCTGTCTCAGCAGCAAAACGATTTATAGGACGGGCAGGCGGAGCGCCGTATCAATATTTTGTAAATTAAACCGGACTTGTTCATCTGTGTTCCACGGATGATACCAGCCTTTTTCCATCATATAGCGTGAGATTTGCTCGTGCATGTCGATCGCTTCTTCTAAGTGACGGGTGAGGATCGCTTTCACTTCAGGCGTTCCGGCTTCCGTCGCCGCCATCGCATAGTTTCTGACTCCGCTTTTTGCCGAATTCAATAAATCCATAGCGACAATTTGGTCTGTCAGTGCATCCATCCCCGTCAGGTATTCCATAATCGGATTCATTCGTTATTCATCTCCTATTCATGCTTTGCATCAGATAAAATCGAGGCAAACTCCTGCAATTGCCTTGTTGATGTATCCGCATCCTGCTGCATGATTTCTTTCAGCTGCGGATCGGATACGAGCGCTTTCATGGTTTTGGACTTCGTCAGACAAAGTGACTTAAAAGAAGCCATCTCCTGAATTTCGAGTAATTCATGTAAGGCGCTGGCCATTTCTGTAGCCTCCGTTCTCTAAGGTTTGAGTACAACTTTTATGCAATCATCTGTTTTCGTGTCAAACATCTCA
This sequence comes from Bacillus sp. 5RYD7K, assembly GCF_059831465.1. Classification (NCBI taxonomy): domain Bacteria; kingdom Bacillati; phylum Bacillota; class Bacilli; order Caryophanales; family Bacillaceae; genus Bacillus; species Bacillus sp. 5RYD7K. The sequence continues at coordinate 319,725 of NZ_CP191200.1, read as the reverse complement.
TAGCCGTGCTTCGCTTCACTAAGCGGAATGACATGGCTTACAACATCGCCCGGATCAATTTTGCCGGTTGATACCAGTTCAAACATATACGGCATATAATGGATAACCGGAGCTTGTCCTGATCGGATATTGACGTTTCGCTGCATGATATCGCCAAGAGGAAACCCGTTATATCTGCCGCCGTACACACCCGTAATCTGGATCGTTCCGCCTTTGCGCACCGCTTGGGAGGCAATAACTAAAGCGCTCATCGCCCCGCCTTGAAGTTTTAATCCGCTGGCGAGGAACTCCAGGTCAGTCATTTTTCCGTCCATGCCGACGGCGTCAATGACCACATCAGCGCCGCCTTTGGTGATTTCCTTCAGGTAGCTGCCCGTATTTTTGTGGTCTTCGAAGTTCACGATTTCCACTTTATTCGTCCGTTTCGCATGCTGGAGACGGTAGTTGACATAGTCTACAGCTATTACGCGTTTCGCTCCCTTTAACCAGCAGAATTTTTGAGCGAACAGACCCACAGGCCCGCAGCCGAGAACGATGACCGTATCGCCTGCTTTTACGCCGGCATTGTCAACGCTCCAAAAGCCGGTTGTCATTGCATCGGCAATAACACTCAGTTTCTCATCCGGTTCTTCGCATGTTTCGGGGACTTTAAAATGAGTAAAGTTCGCAAAAGGGACGCGTAAATATTCGGCCTGGCCGCCCGGATAGCCGCCGGTACTCCCTGAATAGCCGAAATAAGCGCCCATATCGCCGTTATCATTTGATTGATCACATTGGCTTTCCAGGTGATTTTTACAATAAGTGCATTCTCCGCAGGCGATATTAAAAGGAATAATGACACGGTCCCCTTTTTTGACTTTCGTCACGCCGGGGCCGACTTCTTCCACGATGCCCATCGGTTCATGCCCGATGATGTAGTCTTCCTGCAAGTTCGGGATGAGTCCGTGGATTAAATGTAAATCTGACCCGCAAATTGCCGTACTTGTGACTTTTATAATCATGTCATCGTGTTTTTCAATCTTCGGATCAGGCACGTCTTTGACGACGACGTTTTTAACTCCTTGATACGTTACGGCCTTCATGCTGTAATACCTCCAGTGTTAGTGTTCATCAGGTGTGCGGTCAAACATCCCTTTTCTATTTGTTTCAACGGGAAACAGATTCATGTTTCCGACCATGAGGGTATTTTTCGCAGAGAGCTGATCCAGTTTATACTGTTCGCTCAGATCATGCGGGTGAAACCACTTTTTGCTGACCATCAAGTCTGTAATTTCCTGATGCATCGCGATTCCTTGCATGAGCTGTTTGCGCAGCAAGGCTCTTACATCAGGTGAAGCAGTTTCTGTTAAAGCGACGGCGGTATTTCTGACGCCTTCTTTTGCCCGTAAAAGAAAATCCATTGCGAATGTCATATCTGCGAGTTCAGGGACGTGTAATGAATTGATTGGATCTAAATAGTCATGATTCAATGATGCTTACCTTCCTTTCAATTGATGATCGAAGTCGGCCGGTTTTGAGGAACAGGAGCCTGAAAAGGTGCACGTTCATAAACCGCCTGTAAATCAGCCAGGTCTTGAGAGGCTTGCTGCACGTCTTTTTCCATTAACGTTTTCAGGTCCTGATCAAACACAAGCCCTTGCATGAGCTTGGATTTCGCTACACAAAGCGTCTTGAAGTTAATCATTTCATGTAAGTCAAGCGACTCGTGAGCCGCTAATTCACGCTTTTCCATAATTATCGTTAAACCTCCTCTTCTCGATTACGTAATTAATTTCCCCTGAGAAAAGGACTTTATTCTTGCACATTTTGTTTATAAAAAAAGCAGAGAAGAAGTCTGACGGCACATCAAAAAAGAGGAAGCATAATCGCTTCCTCTTGTTCACATGGAATGGCTGTTGGTGCCATGAACGTTTTTCTGATGCGCGGGCGGTTTTGCCGCACGGGAGACGAGCCCGCTGAGCACGATGCCGATCAGAACGATCGTCAGTGCTTGAACAAGGCCGAATTCTTCACCGAGCAGTCCGAGAACGGGAGGGCCGACTAAGAAGGCGCAGTAGCCGACGAAGGAGATTGCTCCGACCCGTTTAACTGCTCCTTTTGGATCATCGCCGGCTGCGGAAAGGCCGACCGGGAAGCCGAGGGAGGCGCCGATCCCCCAAAGAAAGACACCGATTACGGCTGCTGTGAGGTTCCCGCTGAAAATCACAAGGGAAAGTCCGACGACACTGACGGCGGCGCAGAGACGAAGAACGGGCACGCGTCCGTATCGGTCTAAAAATGCCCCGCCAAAGATGCGGGCGATCAGCATAGCGGTGAGGAAGACGCCGTAAACCGCCGTGCCTTGCGCGTGCGTCACATGAAAACCATCCGTCATGGTGAGCGGAAGCCAGTCATTGGCCGATCCTTCTGCGAAAGCCATTCCGAGCACGATGAGCCCGATCAGCAGCGTGCGCGGCTCTGTCCAGACGTTTACCGGCTTTCCACTTGAGACTTCCTGCCGCCTTGAGACGGCATCTTCTTTCCCGGTGTCCTCCGGCAGAAACCGGAAGAAAGTAAAAATCAGGATAAACTCAATTCCGGCAATGAGCAGCAGGTGAACGAGCACGGGAACCTTGAATAAAATAGCCGCGGAGGCGAGGCCCGCGCCGATCAGTGTGCCGGCGCTGAACGAAGCGTGCAATGCGGGCATCATGGTTTTCCCGGCGGCGCGTTCAAGGGCGGAACCATCTGCATTAAGGGCCACTTCCGCAAGTCCGTAACCGAGCCCGAAGATGATCAGTCCGGCAAATACGATGCTTTTGAAGGCGGAAAAAACACCTGCGCTGATGACGAATATCCCGATAATGACAATCAGAACACTGATCAGAGCTACGAATCTGGTTCCCTTCCGTGAGATGACCCGGCTGGCGCTTAACAGGCCGATTAATGAGCCGCAGGCAAGCCCGAAAATAATCAACCCCATCACTGAAGTCGAGGCTTTCAGCGTTTCTCTGACTTCAGGCGTGCGGGAAATCCAGGATGAGAAAGCAAGTCCGGGCAGCGAAAAAATAATAAAAAGGGAAAGCTTCCATTTTTGAATGCCCTGTTTACTCATAAAATCAGTTCCCTCTCTGCCAAATGAAGCGGAAAACGCAGAGATGTTAATGTGATGGCAATCAATCCTTTTTGGTAATAGGGCTGAATGTCATCTATGAGAATCAGCTCGGGCATGTGTTCTTTCGGGACAAAAGCGGAGCAGGCTTCATAAACCTGTTCCATATCCAAGCCTTTTGATAATTCTCCGATAAATGCAATGGCCTGCGGGTTGATGATTGAAATGATGGCGCTTGTCATCTTTACAGCCAGTTCCGGAAAAGAATCCGGTGAATAGAGCTTTTCAAGCTGCTGCTGGCGTGTCGTTTCAAACGGAATATAAGAAATTTCTCCGGCGAATTGCGTATTGCCTTTGACTAAGCGCCCGTCTATGACGAAGCGCGCTCCCGGAGGATTGTCTTTGACAAATGAGGCCATGGCGATTGTTTTCGGGACGGAATACTGCTGGTCGCGATAAAAGCCGTATAAAGCATAATGCATCTCATTTTCTACATTGACTTTGACAGAATGTCTGGCTTCAAGTCTTTCCTGCATCGGGATATCACACAGCTCTTCAGTGTCACAAATGCCGATCACCCCGTGGCTGACCACACCCTGAACACCCATGCCGATCGCCTTTATATTGGGAAACCGGCTGATCCACTCGTCAGTAAGCCGTTCGATAACTTCATAATTGATGATCTCATAATAACAGCTGTCTTTTTCAACATAGTCACCGTGCCAATCTGCCAGTGCAATGTCAATCGAATGGATGCCGCCTTCTGTTTTAACGGATATGCCGAGAACCAAATGGCTGTCCGCATTTAACGTAAACTGCCTTGCTTTTCTTCCCCCGGTTGAGGCACTCGGCCCCGATTCCATTACTTCGCCGCGTTCTTTTAATTCATGTAAAATGTTTCCGCACGTGGCCGCACTGAGCCCTGTTTGTTTAGAGAGAAAGGAAATAGTAGCCGCATCTGTTTTCTGCAGCACTTCAATGATGGTTTCTTCATTTGTTTTCTTTACGATGGAAGTATTATTGATGTTGTTCGCCATGCTCGGCACCCCTTTATTAAACACTTTTTATAAGACTTATTAAAAGTAGTTTAAAATATGATTTCCGTATCAGTCAAGTCGATGAAAGAGATGAATGGAAGGTTTTCAATCGCCGGGCAGATAGGGTATCCTTGCAATACGGTGATGAAAGAATGGAGGCGCGAAAAATGAGTTCTGATAACAAAATCTATTATGAACGCGGAACGGAAGAGTTGAGGAAGAAAAACATCCGGGCGCATAAGCTTGTCCGGGAATTAAACGATACCGATCCGGAAGCGTATGAAAAAAAAGAAGCGATTATCAAAGAATTGTTCGGGACAGCAGGGGAGAAACCGAGTATCGAGCATAACTTTCATTGTGATATCGGAACCAATATTCATGTCGGCGATCATTTTTATGCCGGCTATAATTGCACCATTTTAGATATGGCTGAAGTGCGGATAGGCGATAACTGCATGATAGGGCCGAATGTCGGGATCTACACAGCCGGACATTCTCTGCAGCCGGAAGGAAGAAATAAAAGCGGGTACGGCATACCGATTACGATCGGCAGTAATGTATGGATCGGGGGCAGCTGTGTCATCTTAGCAGGTGTCACCATCGGCGATCATTCCGTGATTGCGGCCGGAGCAGTTGTTACGAAAGACGTCCCGCCAAATTCCGTCATGGCCGGAAACCCGGGAAAGGTCATAAAAAAGATATGAACAAAAGCTGCTTGCGAACAATCCCGCAGGCTGTTTTTTCTTTCACCCGTTATGCAGGACAGAAGGGGAAGGTGAGAAGCAGGGACTTATGGTATGATGACAAATAGAATAAAATCTCGTGAGGCCGTCGGCTAAAAGGAAGTGGACAGAGATTGTTTGGTACAAAACATCAAGAAGACTATTTCTCCCGTGACAGACGCTCATTGCATATGCTCGCGTTTCGGGTGCCCGGTCTGGCGTTTATTTTTATGGTATATGCCGCATCAGTCTCTTTGCAGTACATTTATGAAAGCTGGACGGTTTTTTTGCTGCTGTTATTTACGATATTGATCGTCACTTTTGCCGTGCTGCACTGGCATTCCTATCGCTGGGTCAAGAGAAAAACGTTTCTTTATTTCATCATACAGGGATTCATCATATATACAGCGGCTAACTTGATGGCCGGCGGCTATATCGCGGTGGTCGTCGGTCTCTATGCCTTTTTAATCGGGCAGATTATCGGAATGACGGAAAAGGGCAAAACGCTGCTCATACTCTATCTTTTCATTTTAATGTCCATAACAGCCTTGCACGAGGAGCATCCGCATCATCTGCTTCGTTTCATCGTTATCGCCGCTCCCATTATGATTGTGATTATCACGTATGCGGCAACGTTTTTCGCGCAAGTTGATGAAAAAATAAAAACACAGATGACGCTTGAAAAATTAGAGCTCGCTCACCGGCAAGTGAAACAGCTGACGCTTCAAAACGAAAGGCAACGGATGGCGAGGGACTTGCACGATACGCTTGCCCAAGGATTGGTCAGCTTGCATATGCAGCTTGAAGCGGTGCAAGTTCATCTTTCGAAAGATAACACTGACAGAGCGAAAGACATCATCAGCCAGTCAATGAAAAGAGTGAAGGGCACATTGGCTGATGCGCGCTCGGCCATTGATAACCTTCGCAGCAAATCAGAAGAGATCGGATTTTTAGAAGAAAGCATCACTGAACAAATCAACCATTTTACAGAAGCCTCCGGGCTGTCTTGTTTTTTAGAGTACAGCGTGCATCATGTGCTTGACGTTCATATGGCGGAGAACTGTCATTATATGATCGGAGAAGGCCTGACAAACGCCGCCAAGCATGCGGAAGCAGATAACGTCTGGGTATCCGTTCGGGAAGAAGAGGGACAGATCCGCATAACCGTCAAAGATGACGGGAAAGGCTTTGATGCCGGAACAGAAATGAGAAAAAGCGGACATTACGGGCTGCTTGGGATACAAGAACGTGTCAATATGATGAACGGCACCTGCCGTATAACAAGCGCCAGATCAGCGGGAACTCAAATTGAAATCATCATACCAATTCAAGGAGAGGCGGAACATGTATAAAGTGTTAATAGCTGATGACCATCTTGTCGTCAGAGAAGGTCTGAAGCTTTTGATTGAAACAAATGACCATTACACCATAACGGGAGAAGCGGAAAACGGGAAAACCGCCGTCCGCCTCGCAACGGAACTAAAGCCCGATGTCATCCTCATGGATCTGTACATGCCGGAAATGAGCGGGCTGGAAGCCATTAAACAGATAAAAGGGCATTCTGATGTGCCGATCATTATTTTGACGACCTATAATGAAGATCATCTGATGATAGAAGGCATCGAATCAGGCGCGAACGGTTATCTGCTGAAAGACACAAGCTCAGAAACCTTATTTCATACGATGGATGCGGCAGTCAGGGGAGAAGTGCTTCTGCAGCCGGACATCTTGCAGCGTTTCCGGAAAATGAAAATGGAACGGGCAAATGCCAATGAAACACAGCTGACGGAAAAGGAAATCACAGTTCTGGAAGCCGTTGCGAAAGGGCATAAAAGCAAAGCGATCGCCTTTGATTTAGGAATCTCTGAGCGGACGGTAAAAGCAAGATTAACATCGATTTATAACAAATTAGGAGCGGATTCGCGGACTGAAGCCGTCACCATTGCCATGCAAAAAGGCATTTTGAAACTGAACATATAATGAAAAACTGCCCAAACGTACATGCCCCTATGTACGTTTTTTTTATGTGAATGTGAACTACAATTAGGCAGAAAGTAATGATTGGAGAGGAGTATTCGATGTCTGGATTTTTATATAAATTAGGGGGATGGTCTGCCCGCAACCGATTAAAAATGATCAGTGCGTGGCTTGTGATACTGATCGCTTCGGCTGTGATCGCCATCTCGTTAAAACCTGCTTTTTCTGAGGATATGTCAATACCCGACACACCTTCTGAAAAGGCAATGGATATCATTCAAAAAGAATTTTCAAAGGGCCCTGATAAAGGAAGCATACGGGTTATTTTCGGTGCTGAAGATGGGAAAAAACTGACTTCAAAATCGGAAAAACAAGCGATCGAAGATTCTTTAAAGAAGATCAAAACAGATCATTCAATCGCCTCAATTGCAAGTCCTTTTGAGACAGGAACCATTTCTAAAGACGGGTCAGTAGCATATGCCGATATTACGTACAAAAAAGCGGCGGATGACATTTCGGCCGCGTCTGTTTCACATATTAAACACAGTCTGTCTGCCGCAGGAGACAAGGGCCTGCAGACGGAGCTCAGCGGTGATGTGCCGGGGGCCGGTGTTGAAGTCGGCGGTGTATCAGAAATTATCGGCATTGTGCTGGCATTCGTCGTACTGGCTATTACGTTTGGTTCATTAGTCATAGCGGGACTGCCGATTGTCACGGCCCTGATTGGGTTAGGCGTAAGCGTCGTGCTGACGTTAATTGGGACACAGTTCTTTACGATAGCCTCAGTCAGTCTCTCATTATCCGGCATGATCGGACTGGCCGTCGGGATTGATTATGCGCTGTTTATCTTTACGAAGCATCGTCAGTTTTTGGGCGAAGGTGTACAAAAAAATGAATCGATCGCTAAAGCTGCGGGAACGGCTGGCAGCGCCGTCGTTTTTGCCGGACTGACTGTGATCGTGGCGCTTTGCGGATTAACTGTTGTCGGCATTCCGTTCATGTCTGCGATGGGGCTGACTGCGGCACTCAGTGTGCTGATGGCTGTATTGGCTTCTGTTACGCTGGTGCCCGCAGTGTTATCGGTCGCAGGAAAACGGATGATTCCGAAATCAAATAAGAAGAAAGAAAAGAAAAGCGCCGACACGAATGCCTGGGGGCGCTTCGTGACAAAGAGGCCTATTCTGTTAAGCATTTTCAGTATTATTCTCTTAGCCGTCATCAGTCTGCCGGCCATGCATTTAGAGCTGGGGCTGCCTGATGCGGGAATGAAAGCGAAAGACAGTCCGGATCGCCGCGCCTATGATCTTTTGTCTAAAGGATTCGGCGAAGGCTTTAACGGCAAGCTGACAATTGTTGCCGATGCAAAAGATGTCAAGGGCAATAAAAATGAAGCATTCCAAGACGCCGTGAATGAAATGAAGGACTTGCATAATGTGGCGAGCGTCACCCCTGCCATGCCGAACGAAAAAGGGGACTATGCCATTATTACGGCAGTGCCTGAAACCGGGCCGAATGATAAGGCAACGAAAGAGTTAGTGCAGGATATACGAAAACTATCAGACAAAAACGGTATCCGCCTGCTCGTCACCGGATCAACCGCGGTGAACATTGATATTTCAGACCGGTTAAACGATGCGATTCCGGAATTCGCCATTCTCATTGTCGGATTTGCGTTTGTATTGCTGACCGTTGTTTTCCGTTCTCTTCTCGTGCCGCTGGTTGCCGTTCTTGGCTTTTTGCTGACGATGACTGCTACACTCGGATTATCGGTATTCGTCCTGCAGGATGGGAATTTCACAGGCATGCTGAGCATTCCGGAAAAAGGACCGATTCTCGCCTTCCTGCCTATTTTGGCGATCGGTATTCTTTTCGGACTGGCGATGGATTATCAAGTATTCCTTGTCAGCAGAATGAGAGAAGAATATGTCAAAACAAAACATCCGGTACAAGCCATCCATGCCGGATTGAAGCATAGCGGGCCTGTCGTAACAGCGGCGGGACTGATCATGATTTTCGTCTTTGCGGGATTCATCTTCGCAGGGGACTCTACGATCAAATCCATGGGATTGGCAATGACATTCGGTGTTCTTTTCGATGCGTTCATTGTAAGAATGACCATCATTCCGAGTGTCATGAAGCTGATGGGACATGCGGCCTGGTACTTGCCGAAGCGGCTGGATAAGATCATTCCGAACGTGGATATCGAAGGCCATAAGCTGACACAAAGCAAAACGCCGGAGAAACCGGAAGAATAAAATGAAAAAGCAGATCATGATGATCTGCTTTTTTTATGTGCTGACCGCATCCATAAAAAGAGAAAAAAGCTTTTTCATATCTTCATGTTTTTTTGTCAGCATTTCAGGATGCCATTGCACGCCGACGACAAATAATTCACCCGTCCGTTCAATCGCTTCAATGGCCCCGTCTTTTGCATAAGCCGCGGCCTTAAACGATGGCGCTGTCTCTTTTATGATTTGGTGATGGAACGAGTTCACAAGCGTTGAATCGCCAAACAAGGAATGAAGACGGCTTCCTTTTTCAAAAGAAACATGATGGGTTCTTAACGGGGGATCTTTTTCTTGATCGTGCTTAATTTCAGCAAACGACGCATGTGTCAGATCCTGATATAAAGTCCCCCCGAAAGTGACGTTTAACATATGCATCCCCCGGCAGATTGCCAGTATCGGCTTCTCCAAAGCAATCGCCGTTTGGATCAGCTCCTTCTCATAGGCGTCCCGGTCAGGAAAGGTCTTTCTTAAAGCCTGTAAAGGTTCTTCACCGTACATCAGCGGGTCTATATCCTGGCCGCCGGACAGAATAATGCCGTCAACATGAGAGACCTGTTCCTTTAAAAGCTCAGTTTCTTGAATCACCGGCAATATAAACGGCACACCGCCGGCCTCGGCAGCAGACTGAATATAATCATTGTTGACATACGCCCGATTATAACCCGGGAAAGGACCGGATTGATCAGCCATAATGTTTCCCGTAATACCAATGCGCTTGGCCATTCTTCGTTCACCTGAACCTTTCTTTCTGAGCCTGCTCATAACAAATCTGAACGTAGGTTGTACAAATCAGTTTGAAATTATTCTCTTTATACGTAAACTTTCTAAAACAAAACCCGTGACAATAATCACGGGTTTTTACATTCATTTCAATTTCTTGATCTCTTCCGTCAGCTCTTTGAATTTTTGGTCAAGCTCACGATATTGTTTATCAGCCGGAGTCATGAAGCTGAGCTTACCGAGGACTTCCTGCCGTTCGGTTTCAAGCTTTAACCGCAGCTCTTCAATATCATCTCTGGCGGCGGGGGATTCTTTCCATTGTTTTTGGATGCTGCCGTTCGTGATATCAAGCCGGATGTCTGTCGTCTTTTCGAGGAAGTAGCGATCATGCGATACGATGATGAGCGTACCGTCGTATTGAGCCAATGTGTCTTCAAGCTGCTCGCGTGACGGCAGGTCAAGGTGGTTTGTCGGTTCATCCAGAATCAGCACATCTTTCTCCTCCAGAATAAACGCCATCAGCTTGCATTTGACCCGCTCTCCCATGCTCATCTTGCCGATGGGTTCCGTCCATTGCGCTGCGGTAAATCCTAAATGCTTCATGAGAGATTGAACATTTCCCCTTGCTTCGAACGTTTCTTTGTAAAAAAGCTGTTCGGGGGTTTTATCAAGCGGGAGGTCGAATACTTCCTGCGTTAAATATCCGACGTTTGCAGACGGAGATATCCATATGCTTCCCTGCGCTTTTTCCTCACCGAGGATGACCTTCAATAATGTTGTTTTCCCGCTCCCGTTCGGGCCTGTAATGGCAATCTTTTCGCTGTGCATCACAGTGAAATTCACGTTTTTGAACAGCGTTCGGCCGTCATACGATTTTGTGAGATCACGTACTTCTAAAAAACGTTTTCCCGCTTTTTTGCGGTGCTCAATGGAAAAACGGACTTCATACTCCGCCTCCACCGGTTCTGCTTTCGCTTTTTCAAGCTCTTTTTCAAGACGCTTCCGTTTTGATTTAATCTGGGCGTCCGTACGCTTTGCTTTTACGCGATGGTATTCTTTAAAGCCTTCTATTTTCGTTGACTGGGCATGGGCTTTTGCTGACCAGGCGCTCAGCTCGTTCATTTGAGCTTCAATCCGTCTGATCATATTCTGCTGATTCTCATATTCCCGCTGCTGTGTCAGTCTTCTCTGTTTGCGGACCTCCATATAGCTTGAATAATTCCCTTTATGTTCAATGAGTTTCTTTCCTTCGATCGACCAGATTTTTGTCGCCGCCGCATCCAAAAATGCACGGTCATGTGAGACGAAAATAATGGTGCCTTTATAGTTCTTGATCTGTTTTTGCAATAGGTCTAAACTGTGCTGATCGAGGTGGTTCGTCGGTTCATCTAATAACAAAAGACCGCTCGAAGAGGAGAATCCTTTGGCAAGCCGGGCTTTCAGTTTTTCTCCGCCGCTTAATTGTGAAAAGGCGCGGGCGGGCACGTTCCATTTTTCTAACAGGGCTGCTTCGGCAAGCTCCGGGTGGCCGGAATCATAAGCTTCCGTTTCTTGTTCGACCATATATATGTGCATATCTTGCAGCACCTGAATCTGTCCTTGTGACGGCGCTGTTTTATTACAGATCAATTGCAGCAATAAAGATTTACCGGCGCCGTTTTTGCCGATAACGCCGATGATGTCGCCCTGCTGAACGCTTGCGCTGATCTGTTCAAAAAGGGGCACACTGTTGATTTCATAACTGATGCCGCTTAATTTTAATATTTCTTTCATATGTCAATCCCTCGCTTTAAAGGGAGGACAAAAAAATCCTCCCAATTGATTTGGAAGGATTAGCCGTACCTGTACATGATCAAATAAGCTATTTTCACATAGCTTTTGTATCGTATAGAAAATGGGCAGACTAATCCTATTTTTTCTGATTTGAAATATTTGATTTCAAACGGTCAAAATAAGATTAGTTAATCATTGTCCACCCATCGTCCCTTCGTATTTGTTACAAACAGTGTAGCACACACTTACCTGTAAGAGCAAAGGGTATTCGCCTTTTTATTCCAGATTCGAGGCTTCCCGCTCTTCTTCTAACACGGCATAATAATATTCATCCCACCAGTCATTTTCATGGGGGATGCATTTTTTAAAAAAGCCTTCCCGTCTCATTCCGATCTTTTCCATCACCCGGTGCGAAGCCGTATTTTCCGGCTGGCATGTCGCAATGATCCGATGCAATTTCATCTCGTTAAACCCGAATGCCAGCACGGCGCGTGCAGCCTCTGAAGCATATCCTTTGCCCTGATATTCCGGGTGAAACACCCAGCCGATTTCATACGTATGGTTGCCAAAATACTGAAAAAAAGCAATGTGGCCAATGACCGTTTTTTCATCCTTCAATAAAACGGGATACTTTTCAGCACGTTCACCGCTGTTTTCAATAACGAATTTCTTGGCGTCTTCTTCGGAAAAGACGCCCTCCGGTATATACTTCATGACCTCCGGATTTGACGTGTACTCATAAACGTCTTGCCAATCTTCCCGTTCAAATGTCCGGATCACGAGCCTGTCGGTTTTGATCTTCATTTTACATTCTCCCATCCAAAAGGTTTCATCCTATACTTCGATCGAAAAGATGCAAAAACCTTTGAGCGGGGAAGGGCGATATAAAAAGCCTGCAGCTACTACACTGCAGGCGGTTATTTCTCATTCGCGGCGGCAGGCAGGTTAGTAAAACCGAATTGCCCTCCGACAGCTTCTTTTACTTCATGAATAACGATAAATGATTTCGGATCAATTTTTTGAACGTGTTTTTTGATTTTCAGCAATTCGTTCTTTTTAATGACGACATAGATAATGCGCTTGTCTTTGCTTCCGTAATACCCGTATCCGTAAAAAATCGTCGCCGCGTTGCCGTATTCGGACGTGATGGCTTTGGCGATCTCTTCGTATTGGTCAGACATAATGGTGAGAGCTTTTTTATTATGGAAACCTTCAATGACAATATCGACGATTTTGGCACACAGATAAACGAATATAAACGTATACAGCATATGATTGATGCCGATCGCTAGAACGGACGCGAAAATAATGACGCAATCCATATAAAACATGCTTTTGGAGATGTTAAAGCCCTTTGTGTAGTTCAATAAATACGCCAAAAGCGTGGTTCCGCCGGTAGATCCGTCAGCGATAAAGATCAATGCCAGCCCCGCTCCCATCAGCAGAGCGCCGAATACAATCCCGAGCACCATGTCGTGCACGCCGAATGGAATAAAGCTGACGATACTGAGAAAAACAGAAGTCATTCCCGTGCCGAGTATCGTATATAAAATTGTCCTTTTCGTTAAAAATTTATAAGCCAGCCCGATAAAAATCAAATTTACAACCAGAGTTGTAATGCTTGCAGGTATATGGAAAAGATAATATAAAACGAGAGCGATTCCCACGGTGCTGCCGTCCCCCAGATGATTCGGGATGACGAAAAATTCCACGGATGCCGCGATAAGAAAGGCTCCGGCCATAATCATCAGTATATCCTTGCAAATATTCTTCATGTGCAAACCTCCTCTGCAGTCCAAAATATATACAAAACAAAAACGCCTCAAAAATTATCCAGCAGAACTAAATAATTTTTAAGACGAATCATTCACAATCTCGTTTGTTCATTCAATAAAGAATGATCAGCTTCAATATCGAAGATTATATAGACACCTTCACATCTTGTCAATGACGTAAAATTGAATTTTCTATTGTATATATGAGGTTTGAATGAAATAAAAACAAGGAATTATATCAGAAGAGCTTTTATTTCTAAACTATTGATTAGAGAAATGAAAAAAGCAACAAAGAAGGGATGAGAACATTGGAACGAATTTTTATCAGTCCGGCTAAATATGTGCAGGGAAAAAACGCAATTGAAACGATCGGCGGACACCTTGAGGGCGTTGGTGAAAAAGCCATCGTCATTGCGGACAAAACCGTATGGGATATCGCGGGTCACAAAGTGACGGCTGAATTAAAGAAAAGCAGCATTTCGGCTGAAGAGGCGGTTTTCAACGGGGAAGCCTCCAAGGAAGAAATGAAAAGAATTGCGGGCATCGCAGAGAAAGCGGGCGCATCCATTGTAATCGGAGTCGGCGGCGGTAAAACGCTTGATACGGCCAAAGCGGTATCAGATGAAATAAACGGCTACACCGTTATCGTGCCGACGGCCGCTTCGACGGATGCCCCGACAAGCGGGCTGTCTGTCGTGTATTCTGAACAAGGCGCGTTTGAAAATTATCGTTTCTATCATAAGAATCCTGATCTGGTTCTGGTCGATACGAAAATCGTCGCAGAAGCTCCGCCGCGCTTTTTAGCATCAGGGATTGCCGATGCGATGGCGACGTGGATAGAGGCGCGCAGTGTCATCGCCAGCGGCGGTAAAACGATGGCAGGCGGAATTCCCACAATTGCCGGGGAAGCTATCGCGGAAAAATGTGAGGAAGTTCTGTTCAAATACGGCCGTCTCGCCTATGAGTCTGTGAAAGCGAAAGTCGTCACTCCTCCATTAGAAGCGGTAGTTGAAGCGAATACACTTCTGAGCGGACTGGGATTTGAAAGCGGCGGCTTGGCTGCGGCGCATGCCATTCACAACGGCTTCACCGCGCTTGAAGGAGAAATCCATCACTTAACCCATGGTGAAAAAGTGGCATTCGGCACGCTCGTTCAGTTGGCGCTGGAAAAACGTTCGCTTGAAGAAATTGAGCGGTATATCGCGTTTTATATCAGCTTGGGACTGCCTGTCACACTTGAAGACATCAAATTAAAAGACGCTTCGAAAGAGGATATTATGAAAGTGGCAGAAGCCGCGACGATTGAGGAAGAAACGATTCATGCCGCTTTTGATGTGACGGCTGACGACGTGGCGGATGCTATCATAGCGGCCGACCAGTACGCAAAAGCGTTTAAAGAAAAGCATGCGTAAACATTTTCATCGCGCGAGTTGAAACCAAGGGCTGTGACGGCTCTTGGTTTTTTTATGTCTTTTTGCCCCGCTTGAAAACTTTTAAAAATAAAGAAAAAATTATGATACAATATACAAATGTTTTGAGAGACTAACAAAGGAAAGGTGGGAACGATATGCTGCATAATCCGACCGGCAAGGAGCGGCTTGCGCTGGCTTTTCTTCTCGGCATGCTTGCGATACTGGGGCCGCTGAATATAGATATGTATCTGCCGAGTTTCCCTGAAATCGCTGAAGATTTAAGCGCCCGCGCATCGCTTGTCCAGCTCAGTTTAACCGCATGTCTGATCGGACTGACAATCGGACAGGTTGTTGTCGGCCCGTTAAGTGACGCGAAGGGAAGAAGAAAACCGTTATTACTATGTATTTTTTTATTTGCTTTGTTTTCTCTGTTTTGCGCGCTTGCACCGAACATTACTACATTAGTGATTGCCCGTTTTCTTCAAGGCTTCACCGCTTCGGCGGGGCTCGTTCTGTCCCGTGCGATCGTCAGAGATGTGTTTACGGGAAGAGAGCTTTCTAAGTTTTTCTCGCTGCTGATGGTCATTACCGCCGTCGCGCCGATGGTGGCGCCGATGACGGGAGGCGCGATTTTACTGCTCCCGTTTGCATCATGGCATACGATTTTTCTCTTTTTAACCTTTATCGGGTTTTTGCTTGTTCTCATTATTGCGCTTAAGCTGACAGAAACCCTGCCGCCGGAAAAGCGGATTCCGAGTTCCGTCGGAAATTCCGTGCGGACAATGGGAAGCCTGCTGAAAGACCGGTCATTTATCGGCTATGCGCTGACGGTCGGCTTTATTCACGGCGGGAGCTTTGCGTATGTTTCCGGGACGCCTTTTGTGTATCAGGATATTTACGGAGTATCGCCGCAGGTATTCAGTATTTTATTCGGCATTAACGGTCTGGCGATCATTTCCGGAAGTTTTATCATCGGGCGTTTCGGAGGAATCATTCATGAAAAAAGCCTGCTGAGAATCGGCGTGATTACAGCGATGACGGCGACTGCCGTTCTGCTCGTCATGACGATCATTCACGGGCCGCTGGCGGCACTGGTGATTTCAATTTTTATTTATATGATTACGATCGGCATGACGCTGACAAGCACCTTTACATTGGCGATGGAAAAGCAGGGACACCGCGCGGGAAGCGCAAGCGCACTGCTCGGCATGCTCCCGCTTCTTCTCGGTTCCATCGTGTCGCCGCTTGTGGGAATGAATGAAGCGACGGCCGTCCCGATGGGGGCGATTATGTTTACGACATCCGTTATCGGTTCCATCGCTTTTTTCACCTTAACAACTAAACCGGAGAAAGCAAAAAAGGAGTGAAATGATTCACTCCTTTTTTTGTTCCCGTTACTCATATGTCTTGAGCACGATCGCTGAATTATGCCCGCCAAAGCCGAATGAGTTGGAAAGACCGATCGTTAACGATTGATGTCGCGGACCGTCTGATACATAGTCCAAATCACACGCCGAATCAGGGTTTTGCAGATTGATCGTCGGCGGGATGATGCCGTGTCTCAAGCTTTCTGTCAAAGCGATGGCTTCAACTCCGCCTGCCGCGCCAAGCATGTGGCCGAGCATTGATTTGTTTGCCGTGACCGGAATGTCATAGGCAAGCTCCCCGAATAATGTCTTGATGGCCAGCGTTTCAGAGAGATCTCCGGCTTTTGTGCTTGTCGCATGAGCGCTTACGACATCAATGTCTTCCGCTGAAACGTTCGCTTTCTTCAAAGCGTTTTTCATCGCCAGGTAAGCGCCCGTTCCTTCCGGATGAGAGGCTACCATATGATAGGCATCCGAGCTCGCGCCGTAGCCGAGCACCTCACAGAGGATCGGGGCGTTTCGGCTGATTGCGCTATCCAATGATTCTAATACTAAGATGCCTGCGCCTTCACTCATGACGAATCCATCACGATCCGCATCAAACGGCCGGCTTGCCGCTTCGGGATCTTCGTTTCTTGCTGAAAGGGCATGGGCATTGCCGAAGCTGGCCAGTGACAGATTGGTAATCGCCGCCTCCGCGCCCCCGGCAAACATGATATCCGCATCATCATTCCGAATGGCGTTGAATGCTTCCCCGATCGACGTATTGCCGATGGAACACGCGGTCACCGGAGAAAGTGAGGGGCCGAGCGCGCCTAATCTGATGCTGATTTGAGCGGCGGCCGCATTTGAGATCATCATGGGGACAAGGCTCGGGCTTACTTTTCGCGCTCCCCGTTCATTTAAAGTATGGACATTGTCAATCAAAGTTGTGATGCCGCCGATTCCGGAGCCGACGTACACGCCGAGGCGTTCACGGTCAATCTGATCGAGCTGAATTCCGGAGCTTTCCAGCGCCTGTTCCGCTGCCGCTAAAGCAAACTGGCTGAAGCGGTCAAGCCGTCTCGCTTCTTTTCTGCCCCATCTTTCTTCTGCGTCAAAATCGCGGACGGTGCCGGCTATTTTTGTCTTCGAGCTGGAGACATCAAAAGAATCTATGAGAGAAATTCCCGATTTTCCTTCCGTCAGGTGTTTCCAAAATGTATTTACATCATTGCCGAGAGGTGAAATCACTCCCATTCCGGTGATGACAACTCTTTTCATGGTCATTCCTCCTTCGGTATGTATTTATTGTAACTCGCAATTATCCTATTACAAGTTGTTGTTTATCCTAGTATAATAAATACCAGGGTAGGAGAGGAGAGATTCGGAATGATACCAGAAGGAAGATTGCAGGCTCTTTCAGAGTTTTTAAAAACGCAGCGGGCCAAAATTTCTCCGCAGATGGCCGGCCTGCCGACGGGCACGCGAAGAAGAACGCCGGGACTCAGAAGAGAAGAGGTCGCGCAATTAGCCGGTGTAAGCACCACGTGGTATACGTGGCTGGAGCAGGGCAGAGACATTAAAGTGTCGGCAGGTGTATTAGACGCCGTTTCCGATGCGCTCCAGCTGAATAAAGATGAAAGAAATTATTTGTACGCGCTTGCCATTGATGAGGGCGTGAAACAGCCGTTTGCCGCGGAGGAAGAGGCGGTCATCAGCCCGTCCCTTTCAAAAATTCTGCAAGAGCTCCGTTATTGTCCCACCATCATCTCGGACAGGCGGTGTCATATCGTAGGGTGGAACCAGGCGGCGGCTCACGTGTTTTTAGATTTTGAACAAATTCCCCCCGAAAAACGGAATCTCATTGAGCTATTGTTTTCAAGAAAAGAATTAAGAAGTCTAGCCGTGAACTGGGAGCATTTTGTGAAAGGTTTCATTGCCATTTTCAGAACGTATTACGGCCAGTATGTAGCGGATACGTGGTATTCTCAGTTTATAGAGGAAATGGAGAAGACATATTCAGAGTTTCATACGCTGTGGAATGAGAGCGAAGTCAGCTCGGCTCCTGAAGTATTAATTGAGTTCCGCCACGCGAAGGCGGGAAAAATGGTCTTTAATCTGACTTCTTTTCAGGTTCAGGGCAATAGTGACCTGCGCTGCAGCGTGTATACGCCGGTAGATCATACCGAAACGGAAGCAAAGCTGAAAAAGCTCTTCGAAAACAGGTGAAAACAGAAAAAAACGGGAGGCCGCCGCCTTCCGTTTCAGTTTAAAATAAAAGCATCAGCCCGGCGATGGCCGGTGTTAAAAAGATGGCTGATTTCAGAATGACTTTCGGCACGAGATTGGTGAATTTCGCTCCGACATATGCACCGCACATCGTTCCGATCAGCACTTTGACCAACAGCATATAATCGACAAACCCTTCCGTCACATAACCGAGACCTCCGCCGACTGCAAGCGGGATAATGACTAGCATGGTGGTGCCGACCGACTGGCGGATGGATAAGCGCAAAAGAATCATTAAGCCGATTTGGATGAAAGGGGCAGAGCCGATGCCGAATGTTCCGGACAAGATTCCTGCGATAATACCGAGAACAACGGCTTTCACCCATATGTTCAGATGGCTTTGCGGTCCGGTGTCTTCTTGTGTTTCTTTTAAAATAAATAACCGGACTAAAATCAATAGAGCAGATAAAAACAACATGCCCGCCGTCAAGTAATGCAGCAAATCTGCGGGGATAAGAGAAGTAAGTCTGGCCCCGAAAAATGAACCGAATGCCGCAAAAACGCCGACGATGAGACCGATTTTCATCTGAATATTGCCTTCACGATAGTGGCTGAAAGCTCCAGACAAACTTGTGAAAGCCATTCCGGCAAGGGAAGTGCCCAAAGCCGTGTGAATCGGTACGTGAAAAAGTATGGTTAAAAGTGCAATGACAAAGCCGGCTCCCCCCGCGCCGATAAACCCGAGAATAATCCCGAGCAGAAACATAACGAGTATAATAAGCACAATCTTCTCCTCCATTTAGATGCCTGATGACAATGTTTCGATCCGCTGTACCAGATGTTTAACGATCGACTGTTGTCCGTCGACCGTCGTTCAATAACTTTATGTTACCTCAAATTTAAAGTATTGGCAAGAAGCCGGAATGCGTTTATACAGCGCTCTTCAGCTCTTTGACCATCACTTTTTCCCCGTTTGAGTCCAGCTCTCCATTGAATCTAAAGCCGAATTTTTGATAAAGGCGCAGTGCGTGCACGTTATCTTCAAACAGGCTTAAATAAATCCGTCTGCAATCATATAATTGAGCGAGATGATGGATAAGGGCATCAAGCATCAGTCTGCCTAATCCCCGTCCCTGATATCGTTCATCAATGAAAAAACGGTCAAGCCACACTCTGCCGTTTTTATTTTCTTCATCATATTCCGGAAACCAGCCGTACATGGCAAAGCCGACCAACTCCCCGTCAACATAAAGGCCGGCCGGCTGATAATGCCGGCAATCCTCAGCATCTTGTAAACACTCTTCCGCAGTTTCAATAAATGAAGCCTGGCTTTCACTTACATGAAGCGCCAGTATATCGGCACGGTTTTCTTCCGTGACTGCTCTGATTTCAATCGTCATCCTTCATACTCCTCTTCCCTTTTTCTGAAGATCATCCAATGATCATCATAAAGGATATGGTTGCCATATCGTCAAGGAGGTATTATGAGCGAAGACGTCAAAAAATACTTCATAACGGTTGAATTCCAAAACTCTTCCATGAAAAAAACAAACCCTGTTCCGCTGCTTTCTCAGCCAGGGGGGAGAAAGCAGCGGAAAAACTGGGGGTTAATGAACTAGGTTTCTGTATTTGTGAAAACATAAAGATCGGAGGATGATTGAAAATGGAGCCAAAATGGCTTGAATGGGCAAAACAGCTTCAATCCGCGGCGCAAGCGGGGCTGGCTTATTCCAAAGACATATATGATATTGAGAGATTTGAAGAAATAAGAAAAATCAGCGTGGATATCATGGCGCATCATACCGGGACCGGCAAAGAGATCATACAAGACGTCTTCGCAGGGGACAGCGGGTATCCCACTCCGAAAGTTGATGTCAGAGCGGCAGTTTTTAAAGATCAGAGTATATTAATGGTGCAAGAGAAAAGCGACGGCAGATGGGCGCTGCCGGGCGGGTGGGCCGATATCGGGATTTCTCCGGGCGAAGCAGCTGTCAAAGAAGTAAAAGAGGAATCGGGCATCGACGTAAAGCCGGTCAAACTGTTAGCTGTAATGGATAAGAAATGCCATTCCCATCCGCCGTCCGCCGCCCACGTTTACAAAGTGTTTATCAAATGTGAGATCATCGGCGGACAGCTCAGGGAGGGAACGGAAACCAGCGCGGCCGCTTTTTTTGCAGAAACGGAGCTGCCGCCGCTGTCAGAAGCCCGCAATACGGAAAGTCAGATTGAAAGGATGTTTGCATATCTCAAACATCCGGACGAACCCGCTTATTTTGATTAAGGCAGCAAGCAGGAAAAAGAGAGGAACTGGTTCAGAACCATTTCACATATGAATGATCCGGCCTGTGATAGAGATGGTAAATCATCAGGCCGGGTTTTAAGAGTCTGCCTGTTTCGGTGTGGTGCGCCCCTTAAAAAACCGTTTTTGAAAAATCGATAATTCTGCGGGCAGCTTCTGTCGGTTTTTCCTCGGGGACATAATGGCCGCAGCCTTTTACCTCATATCCGCTGACTTCACGAATTGATTCTCTCCATGTGTCAAGCACGGGAAGGCCGGCTAAGTTCCCTTTTTCTCCCCACAGCAAAAGCGTGGGCACATCCAGTTTTTTCTGTGATTCCTTTTCTGAACGATATCTCGGCAAATCAATTTGATAAGCGGCTCTGTAGTCATTAAGCGCAGCTTGGACAGCGCCGGGCTGCTTCCAGGCGGCTAAGTACCGGTCCCAGGCGCCGTCTGATGTCAGCAGGTCAAAAAGCCCGTCACCTCTGCTTAATAAAAATCTAAGATATTCCTCTTCTTTTCCTCTTATTAATTCTTCCGGCAGATGGGGAACGACTTGAAATGTCCAGTGCCAGTATTTTTTT
Organism: Bacillus sp. 5RYD7K; assembly: GCF_059831465.1. Classification (NCBI taxonomy): domain Bacteria; kingdom Bacillati; phylum Bacillota; class Bacilli; order Caryophanales; family Bacillaceae; genus Bacillus; species Bacillus sp. 5RYD7K. Next base: position 298,487 of record NZ_CP191200.1, on the reverse strand, counting down.
GCCGCTTCCGCTGCCGTCAGAGAATCATAGACGTATTCAGTCGGCATAATGTCAATGAGCACAAGGCCTGCCGCCAGCTCCGGAGCATCTAAAGCGAGCCGCCTTGCGACCCTGGCGCCTCTGTCATGCCCGGCAATTAACGCTTTTTGTATATGCAGGCGGCGCATCAGACCTTGGATATCGCTTGCCATCGTTTTGTTATCATAGCCGTTTATGCCGCCCGGCTTTTCAGAATCGCCGTAGCCCCTCAGATCAACAGCGATGACTCTATGAGAAGCGGCAAGCGTCGGAATCACATAACGCCACGTCACCCAGCTTTGCGGAAAGCCGTGCAGGAGAATGACGGGGGGAGCATCCTCCTTTCCCGCAAAGACGTAATGAAGGCGGATGCCATTTACCTCAATTGAATCATGGGTCACATGCTTTTCAAATTGTTCACGAAAAGAATCCATTTTCTCTCTCCTTATAAAATGTTATTTTTTATTTGAGAAATAATAGCGGAAGTGACGTCTTCCGTTGAATGTTTTCCGCCGACGTCCGGGGTCAGGACGCCGCTGTTTGTGACCGTTTCAATGGATTGCAGGAGGAGATTGCCCAGCTCTTCTTCTCCGAATGAATCGAGCATTAATTTTGCCGTCCATATTTGGCCGATAGGGTTGGCAATCCCTTTTCCGACAATATCCGGAGCGGAGCCGTGAACAGGCTCAAACATGGAAGGGTATTTGCCGTTTACATTGATGTTGGCGGCGGGAGCGATTCCGATGCTTCCCATAATCGCCGCGCCGATATCTGTCAGCACATCTCCGAACAGGTTTGAAGCGACAATGACATCGAAGCGCTCCGGGTGAGTGACAAAAAAGGCCGCCAGTGCGTCAATATGCTGCGAGTCCGTTTCAATCCCGGCATACTCCCGGCTGACCTCTTTAAAGATGTCATCCCAAAACGGCATCGAGTGAACAATACCGTTGGATTTCGTCGCGCTTGTGACGTGTTTCTTCCGATTTGCCGCCAGTTCAAAGGCATACCGCATCACTCTTTCCGTTCCTCTGCGGGAAAAGACCGCGTTTTGAATGGCGATTTCGTCTTCGCCCTGATACATTCTGCCGCCGACAGAGCTGTACTCGCCCTCACTGTTTTCCCGGACGACCAGCAGATCAAAATCCTTCGGGTTAACGAGAGGGGAAGTGATCCCCGGCAGCAGCTTCGCCGGCCGCACATTGATCACCTGTTCAAATTCCCGGCGTATCTTGATGAGCAGCCCCCACAGCGAAACATGATCGGGGACGAGCTTTTGATTCCCCACCGCTCCTAAAAACAAAGCATCAAAGTGCTGTAACGTTTCTAATCCATCATCCGGCATCATGGTTCCGTGCTCCAAGTAATACTCGCAGCTCCACGGAAAAGAAGTAAAATCGAATGCCATGCCCCCATGTAATTCTGCGATTGCGTTCAACACCCGCTCCGCTTGCGGAACGACTTCTTTTCCCACACCGTCCCCCGGTATGCTGGCAATCTTGTATGTTTTCATGTTCCATCCCCCCTGAATGAATTGTTTCGGTTTACGGCAGACCGTCGACCGTCGTTTGTTATAATTCCATATTACGCCATACTCGCTATGCTGACAAGCTCGGGAATGTTGCTTCCATAGATAAACTGTTATATGATCTTGGTAACAATAAGGCCTAAATTGTATGAAGAGGTAGGAAAGATGGATAACTTTAAATTAGATAAGCCAACCCCGTATTATCTGCAATTTTATTCCCAATTGAAAAAAATGATATTTGACGGGATTTTTAAACCGGGAGAACGGCTGAATGAAACACAGCTGGCCAAGGATTTCGGAGTCAGCCGGTCGCCGGTCAGAGAAGCGATGCGGCTCCTTGAAAAGGACGGGCTTCTGACGGCAGACGATCGAAACGGCTTTGTCATCTATTCTTTATCCGTAAAGGATGTTGAAGAGATTTATCAAATCAGAATGTCACTTGAATCACTGGCGGTCGAACTCGTCATTGATGAAGCGGCTGAGAGTGAAATTGAACTCATCGAAAAACAGCTGCGGGAGACGGAAGAAGCTATCCATAAAGGCGTCAAAGAGACGGAGATTATTTCCTTGAATGAAACGTTTCATCAGCTCCTTGTGGAGTTCAGCCATAACAGTCAGCTGGCCAAGCTGCTTGAGCATGTCAATGTGCTGATTCATTTTTGCAGAGTCCTTAATTTTAAAGGGGATGACCGTGCGGAAGTGATCTTACATGAGCACCGGAAAGTCTTTGAAGAAATAAAAAAAGGCGACAAAACAAAAGCCGTGCACTATATGACGGAGCATCTCAAGCACGATGCAGAACATCTGAAAGGCGTGCTGAAAGCACAAGAAACAGACGAATCATCACGATAGACAAGGCGAAAAGCCTTGTCTTTTTTTGGCGGTGTCATCAAACCGCCATGAAGACCTGACGGGTGTTTCTTGCATAATTTTTCCCGCATCATTTATGATGGATATGGAAAAGGCGCAAAAAAGGCAAAGGAGTTTGAAAAATGGCAAAACATATTCTCATGGTCAATTTTCCCGCAGAAGGACACGTAAACCCGACCCTCGGTATGACAAAGGCCTTCAGTGAACGGGGCGATCACGTTCATTATATCTCAACGGAAAAGTACAAAAGCAGGCTGGAAGGAGTAGGGGCGGAGGTTCACCTTCACCGCGATCTGCTCAGAATGACACCCATTGATCCTGACAGCCCGTCCGGCATACTGCCATTCTTAAAAATTCATATCAAAACGTCACTGGAGATTTTACATATTGTGCAGCGTCTGGCTGAGGACATTCCATTCGACGCCGTCTATTATGATAAATTCGGTGCGGGAGAGCTGGTGAGGGATTATCTCAACATTCCCGGCATCTCTTCTTCAGCATCCTTCCTGCTCAATGAAGACGGCCTGAAAACCCTCCCGCTTCATCCGGAATCGGGCGTGCCGTTTAAGCCGGACAGGGAATGTGAAGAGCTGTTGGCTGAGATGAAAGACAAATACGGCGTTGCTCCTGACAGCCTGATTCAATTTATGAACAACACGGGTGAACTGAACGTCGTCTATACAAGCAGATATTTTCAGCCCGAAAGCGAGACGTTCGGAGATGAGTATTTATTTATCAGTCCGAGTTTTCCGAAGAGAAAGGGGCACACCGACTTCCCGATTGATTCTTTAAAGGATGAAAAAGTCATTTATATTTCAATGGGGACGGTGCTCTGGGACACGGAAGCGTTTTTCAATCTGTGCATAGACGCGTTCTCAGATTTTGAAGGCAAAGTTGTCATCGCCGCCGGAGAAATAGCCGATCTGTCGAAAATCAAACAGGCGCCGGAAAACTTTATCATCGCTCCATACGTGCCGCAGCTTGAGGTGCTGGAGCAGGCTGACCTATTTGTTACACATGGCGGAATGAACAGTGTAAATGAAGGCATTCATTATCAAGTGCCGCTGGTCGTCATCCCGCATGATAAAGATCAGCCGATGATTGCACGCCGCCTGACTGAACTGAATGCCGGCTATACCGTGCAAAAAGATGAATTAAGCGCTGAAAAGTTAAAGCTTGCCGCAGAAGAAGTGCTGCATAACGGAAAATATAAACAAGGCATTCAAGCCATTAACGAAAGCTTTAAAGAATGCATGGACATGAAAGATGTCCTGGCCCGGATCGACCGGTTTATTGAACAAAAAAAATAATACACGAAAAAAGCCTGTTTCCGCTGTAAAAAGGGAAACAGGCTTTTTATAAAGACTCTTAGATGATGTGATGCTCTTCATTTGCGAGTTTGATAAGAGTCAGAAGAGATTCTGCCTCACGTGCGCCGAGTGTTTTTTCCAGACGGTCTTTTTCAAAGATCTGCTGGCCGAAGACATTCACGGACGCCTCATCTACTGTCGCGTGCCAGTCCTTTTGTGAATGATTCTCAGAAAAAGAGAAGACAAACACAGCAAAGACCGCTATAAGCATCGCCTTGATCCAAAATTTTTGCCGGTTTCCTGCTGTTGACATAGGCCGCCTCCTAAACGATCGTTTTACAGTATTAGATCATATATGAGCCGTTTTTAATAGAGTAAAGAAGTAATATTTTCAGGTAGTTCAAATGGTATGGAGAACAGCCGGATGCACGCGGGTCAGGCAGATGTTCCAATTCATAGTTTGTTCATATTTTATTAAAAGTTTATCCAACCCTGTCCTTTACAGTAGGTATAACCACAAACACACTGCTGAAAGGGGCCTGAAAATGCATATTCATATGATGAACAAAAACCAGTTTGAGAGTGATTTGGAGGCGGCAGGATTCAGCCGTCAGGCAGATGATATTATCGGCAAAATGAAAGAGTACGTAACGGAATGCGCGGCTTCATCCGAACGGTTCCTGATTGAAATTCAAACCGTCATGAACGAATACAAAGCTGTCGTCTGCGCGATGTTTTCAACTATGGAAATTGCCGGGGCCAAAAAAGATGAGAAGCATGTTGAATTCGAAGCCTGTACTGTATTGTGTGAATAAAAGATCCTCATAAAAACTCCGCGGCTTCTGATTATCATCGTATATTTACCGACTTGTTCCGGTTAAGGAAGAATATTGAAACTCATATAAAAGCCATTCGTATAAAAGAGAGATACAGTTTTTATATGGAGGGATCATAATGATGGATAAGAAAAAACAAGCTTTTGAACAGCTTTTCAGCACTTTAGACGGAAGGCATGAAATAAACGGAGCTGTTTTAGCGGCAGAAAACGGCCGCATTTTATATCAGGGTTCATTCGGCACTGCAGAACTGGAAACAAACAGGATGCTGAATGACCGCTCTGTCTTTGAATTGGCCTCAGTATCGAAGCCGTTTACTGCTCTCGGGATTATGAAGTTAGAGCAGCAGGGGAAGCTGCGGTATGACGATATGATAGAGCGGTGGCTTCCTGATTTTCCTTATCGGGGCATTACCATTCGGCATTTACTTCATCATACGTCAGGATTGCCGGATTATATGGAGCTGTTCTTAACACATTGGGACCGGGACAGAATTGCCGTTAATCAAGATGTGATCGATATGCTTAAGCAGCATAAACCGGATGCTTATTTCCCGCCGGGTAAGGGGTGGCTTTACAGTAATACGGGTTATGTTGTGTTAGCGGTTATGATTGAAATTGTATCAGGCATGAGTTTTGCTGCATTTATGCAGCAAGCTGTATTTCATCCGCTCCGTATGAACGATACTCGGGTTTATAACAGAAGGCTGAGTAAAGAAAACATCCCGAACTATGCATATGGCTATGTCTATGATGTGCATTCCGGAGAGTATGTCCTGCCTGATGAACTTGAGGAAACCAATTATGTCGTCTTCCTTGACGGTATTCAAGGTGATGGAACCGTTAACTCCGCGATAAGAGATTTATATCTGTTTGATCAGGCTCTTTATACGGAAGAAATCATCAGCAAAGAGACGAAAGACCAAGCTTTTACACCTGGCTATTGGAATGAAGAAGAGCACTTCGGGTATGGATTTGGCTGGATGATTCAAAACAGCCCCCAAAAAGGGAAGGTTGTCAGTCACGACGGAGGCTGGCCGGGCTATTCAACTCTGATGATCCGTTACATTGACCACAATAAAACATTGATCTATCTCAGCAATATGGAACAACCGTATCAATTTGAACAAGCTGTGATTGCCGCGGCTGTAAACATCTTATTTGATCAGCCATACGAGATTCAGAAACGTCCGGCGGATCAGAAAAAAGCAGACATCGATCCTGCGATTTACAGCAGATTTATCGGTGATTACTCATTTCAGGATGATACTCATGCATCGGTGGCGGTAAAAGAAAACCGATTGTATCTTACTATAGACGGGCAGACACCATTCGAATTATTCCCAATGACGGAAACCCGTTATTTTGTCCGGGCGCTGCCGCTTGAAATTGAATTTGCCGGTGATAAAGCCCAAGCGGCCTCACATTTCGTTTTATATCAAGACGGCACAGAAGAAACTGTTCTGCGAATAGACTGAGTGACATACAAAAAAGCCGCCGTCCTGAGAAGACGGCGGTAATAGAAAAGTCAAACCCCTTTGATGACGCGAAATTTTCTTTTCGGCTCTGACATAAAGATAGAAGAGAAAATCATAGCTCCGAGCATGGTGATGTATTCCATATAAAGTGAAACCTCTGCCAAAATCAAACCTGCAACCATTAAAACAGCACCCAATACCACCGCAAAAACCTTTGTTTTCATGATGAGTTCCCCCTATTATCTGATAATGGAATTATACTGCATTTCCATTAATGTGTACATTTTGTGAACAATTTCACCTGACGAAAGGCAATGAAGAGAGAGTTGAAGAATTAGGAGAGATGACCGGCTGCAATTCATCTTCTGTTTTACTGACGAACCGAAAGGGAAAAGTAAAAAATCAAAAAGACAAAGGAGTTCTTGAAATGAAAGCAAGATTATTTTTATTCAGCATGTTTCTCCTCATTCCCGTCCTGGCGCTTGCCGGATGCAACAGCCAATCTTCAGGAGGAAGCGAAAAAGCGAAAGACAAAGAAACGCACGCTCACGAAGACATGAATCACTCAGGTTCATCCGAGGTGCCGAAAGGTTTAAAGAAGGCCGAAAATCCGACTTATAAAGTCGGCAGTGACGTCATGATTTTAGCTTCTCATATGAAGGGCATGAAAAATGCGCAAGGAACCGTAACAGGTGCTTATGATACAACGGTTTACAGTGTATCTTACACGCCGACAACGGGAGGAAAGCGCGTTAAAGATCATAAATGGGTCATTCAGGAAGAATTAAAGGGCGCCGGTGATAAGACGTTAAAGCCAGGTGACAAGGCCGTCATCGAGGCATCCCATATGAAAGGCATGAAGGGCGCTGAAGCCGTCATTGATTCAGCCAAAAAGACAACCGTTTATATGGTCGACTATACATCGACGGACGGCGGCCAAAAAGTAACCAACCATAAATGGGTCACAGAAGACGAACTTTCCGCCGCAAAATAAAAAAAGACCGCAAAAGCCGAAGGAACTCCTTTGGCTTTTTTGCGGTTTCACACTTATGCGGATTTTCTTTTCAAAGCAGGTCTCGTTAAAGAAAACACGGCTAACGCGACAGCGATAATGACAATCAAACCGCCGCACCAGGCGGTAGCTGTGACAGAACCCGTTTGTCTGATCACGCCGCCGCCGATGGCTGACCCGAGCGCAATGCCGATTTGCAAAGCGGATGTATTGAAGCTTTGCTGAATATCGGAAGACTCAGGCGCAATTTTGATCAAATAACTTTGCTGCGCCGGCGCAAGGCTCCAGCTGAGCAATCCCCAGATCACCATCGCAGGCAGGAAAATGATTAAAGAAACCGTTGACAGCGGAAGGATAAACAGGATCAAAGCGAAAGAAACAGTCACAAGCATGATGCTTTTAAATGATCCCAAACGGTCATACAGCCAGCCGCCGAACGGTCCGCCGCATACCGCTGACAGGCCGAACAAAAAGTAGCATACACTGACCCAAACGGAACTCAAATGAAGCGTTGTTTCCAAAAAAGGCGCAAAGTAGGCATAGAGTGTGTAATGCCCAGCCAGTGTAAACAAGGTGACAAGATGTGCGCTGGCAATTTTGGCGTTCCAGACCGTTTTGATCTGCTCACGAAACGGAATCATTTTTTCAGCAGGTATTTTTTCAAAAAAGACGCTGATAATCAGCATGGAAACAAGCGATAATACGCCGATTCCTAAAAATAGAACGCGCCATCCGAAAGCATTGCTGATGATAATGCCGACAGGCACGCCTAAAGCGATTGCGGAGCTGAAGCCCATGAAAATGATGCCGATCGCCCGCGCTCTGTATTCCGGCGCAACGATTTTAGGGGCAATCGTTAAAGAAAGGACGACAATCAGTCCCGTACTCATGGAAGCGAGCACCCGTGACACCATAAGCACGGTGAAATTGGGACTGAAATAAGCGACCAGATTACTCAGGAAGAAAACAAAAAGTGCGATTAAATAAAGCCGCTTTCGTTCAGCTTTTGCCGTCACTGCCAAAAGCAGCGGGCCGGATACCGCGTAACCGAGCGCAAATACGCTGATCAGCTGCCCTGCGCTGACGATGGATATATCTAAGTCGGAAGCGATTTGCGGGAGAATACCGCCCACAATTAATTCAACCAATCCGACTGCAATAGTAGATGCTGCAAGCAGAAATACTTTGAAATTCATGTACAGATACTCCTTTTTTTATTTTTTAGAAAATAAAAAATCCTGATTACAAAAAGTGTGCGGGACAATTTTTTGTAATCAGGATTTTACGGTTCCTGGTAGACACCCTCAAACCATATCATTGAGGTTATACAATGTATACAATATTCGTTTGTGTCCGTTTCTGCAAAGAATTCTACCATAATAGTGAGAGAGATTCCATAGAAAATTCGAGGAAATCCTTTCAATTTCAATAGCGGCGGCTGTAACGTCATTAATGAAGCAGAAAAAAATTTTATGATAACCGTAAGGAGTCTATACAGATCAAACATTACACAGCCTGAGGAAACCGATGAATAAGTACGAAAAAATCGCCAACAAAATGAGAACGAGGATTAAAAGCAGTGTTTATGACATAGATCAGCCGCTCCCTGATGAAAAGACGCTCGCACTGGAGTTCGGGTGCAGCCGGATGACCCGATATTAGAAGTCGGAACATGCAGGTTTTTTGGACAACGGCACTTCATTTTCCCGCTGCCGCCATGACAAGTTTGTCGTGACCTCAGTCCATATAAAACGTTCATAAAAGCGACGAAGGGTGAGAGAAAAACTCACTCTTTTTTTGTTGCAGCTGTTTACACCTTCGTTTACTTTATGTTATGTTATCCAATGATAGAATCATCCTACAAATTACAGAGGTGTTCTGATGGAAATATCCAAAACAAGCAGACTGTCGCTCGTAGAACAAGTGGTGGCGCAAATTGAATCGTTAATACAATCGGATAAATGGCCGGTCGGGACGCGCATTCCTCCTGAGCTGGATTTAATGAAGCAATTTGATGTGAGCCGAAACACATTGCGTGAGGCCATTCGGGCGCTCGTACATGCCGGGCTTCTTCAGACTAGGCAGGGGAGCGGTACGTATGTCAGCTCATCCAGTGTCCTCGGCGCTGCATTTTACCGCCATATAAAAAAATCAAATTTGCTTGAAACATTAGAAGTCAGATACGCACTTGAGAGAGAAGCCGCACGATTGGCGGCCCAAAGGCGTAATGACGAAGACCTTAAAGCGCTGAAGGCATGCCTGGATGAATGTGAAGCGGCCTTGCAAAATGAAGATCGAAAACGGTATGCCGAAGCTGACATTAATCTGCACAAAACAATTGTACAGGCGGCCCATAACAACATGCTTTCTGATCTATACGAGCATATGACGGAGGCGCTTTGTGCGTCAGTCCATAATCTCTTGGAAATTACGCCTGCTATCCGGATACACAACCAGCTTGCCGCTGCGATTGCCGGACAGAAACCGGATGAGGCCATGGAGGCCGTCAACCAATACATCACAGTATTTAAAGATACAATACACATGGAGGATGGACATGAAAATTGAAGACGAACATCAAATTCTGCAAGCAAGTCAGCGAAAAAAACTGATATTGCTGGTTATCGGAGTCATATTGATAGGGGCCAACCTCAGAGCGCCTCTGACATCGGTCGGGCCGCTCGTTTCCTCAATTCGGGACAGCCTCGGCATGACCAATGCGGCTGCCGGCACCATTACGACAGTGCCTCTTTTGGCATTTGCATGTCTGTCGCCGTTTGTTCCTTTATTGTCCCGGCGCTTCGGGACCGAGATTGTCTTACTGTCATCATTAATTGTCCTGACAGCCGGAACGCTGCTGCGCTCCATCGCCGGAATCGGCACTCTCTTTTTCGGAACGATCCTGTTGGGATTGTCGATCGCCGTATGCAACGTCCTGCTGCCGGGTCTCATCAAACATAAGTTTCCCGGAAATTTAGGCGTCATGACCGGCGTCTACTCGGTTTCTATGAATCTGTGCGGCGCGATTGCATCCGGCATCAGCGTGCCGATCGCCTCTTCAGCGGGGTTAGGCTGGAAAGGCGCGCTCGGCTGCTGGGCGATCCTTTCTTTCATTGCGTTCGTCATGTGGATTCCGCAAATGCGAGGACGCGAACTGCCCGTCCGCACGACTGGGACAAACGGAGAGAAGAAAAGCAGTCTGCTGCGGTCTCCGCTGGCTTGGAAGGTGACGTTGTTCATGGGGCTGCAATCCCTTATTTTTTACACCATCATCGCTTGGCTGCCGGAAATTCTTCAGCAGAATGGACTCAGCTCAAGTAAGGCGGGATGGATGCTTTCATTAATGCAATTCTCAGTCCTGCCGATTACTTTTATCGTGCCGATCGCTGCCGCTAAAATGAAAAACCAGCGCGGACTCGCCGGACTGACGGCTTTATTTTTCCTTATCGGCATTGCCGGCGTTCTTTTCGGAAGCCCGGCTCTTACTCCGGTATGGGTCATTTTGATCGGAATTGCGGGAGGCTGTGCGTTCAGTCTGGCGATGATGTTCTTCAGCCTGCGGACCCGGCATGTTCATGAAGCCGCGGCGCTTTCCGGCATGGCCCAGTCATTCGGATACCTGCTTGCCGCGTTCGGGCCGCTCGTATTCGGCCTGCTGCATGATATCACGCACGGCTGGACGGTTCCGTTATTCATGCTGATCGCGGTCTCCGTTCTGATTTTCATTTTCGGTGTCGGAGCCGGAAAAGCAGAACAGATCAAAACAGCATAAAAAAACAAAGGGCCCGCTTAGGGTCCTTTGTTTTTTATTTAAAAAGCTGTCTCAGGCCGTCACGTTGTCAGTTTTAAGCCGATGACACCGATGAGGATAAGCCCCAGAGACACCAATTGTGACAGATTGAATTTTTCTTTAAACCAAAGTATGCCCACGGCCGAAACGCCGATGCTTCCCATGCCGGTCCAAGCCGCATACGCGACACCTGTGGGAAGAACCTGCATCGCTCCGGAAAGGCAAAAGAATGAAAGCATAAAGCCTGTTACCATGACAATCAGCGGCCACTTTTTTTTAAAACCGTCAATATGTTTCATGGCAGCGGCCGCTACAACTTCCTCCGCTCCGGCAATAAATAACAGCAGCCATGCCATTAATGTTCACCCCTTGTTTCAGTTTCTTTCGTAAATACCTTCATTCCTAAAATGCCGGACAACAGCAAAGTTAAAAAGAAGATTTGCCCGATTGAAAAAGGTTCTCCTAAAATGACGCCCGTTACATATGTGCCGACGGTGCCTATTCCGACAAAAACGGTGTATGCGGCAGCCATCGGTATTTTTTTATAAGAACGGATCAACATCAGGAAGCTGACAGCAATCAGAAGGAAAATACCAATCCAATCAAAGAGCGAATCCGCATGCTTCAGGGCGGACGCCCAAACTACTTCTAACAGTCCGGCTATCAGTACAAGCAGCCAATACATTTACAGTCACCTCAGTTATGAATGAATGTCAGTCATTTTTGTGGCGGTCAAAAATGATCGGTCTTCCGCCAATCATTTCTGCAAGCTTCTTTTGAGAAAGCTGAATATTTCTTTTTTATATACTTCGAGATCGACATCCTGTTCACAGCCGATATAAAACCGTTCAGCTGCGTTCTCGACAACATTGATAATCGTTCTGGCCGTCCATCTGACATGAATGCCGCTGTTGACTTCACCCTGCTCAATGGCCGTATTGATGACGCCTTCCAGCCAGGAATAATAAGGCTGATAAATGGCTTCCCATTTCTCCATTGAGTGATCGATGGCAAGACCGGAATAACAGAGAACGATAATATCTTTATGAAGCCGGGTGATGTGAAATGTTTCATCTACCAAAATGTCCAGCAACGTCCAAAAATCTTCAGAACCGTCCGTTTTCCCTTTTATTCTGTCCAGCGTAGTGTCGAGCAGGTTTTCTGCAATCGCGGATATCAGCGCGTTTTTAGAAGAAAAATATAAGTAAAACGTCCCTTGGGCCGTTCCGGCTTTTTTGACGATTTCTGAAATGGATGCTTTGTCTAATCCTTTTTCAGAAATGACTTCAATCGCGGCTTGCAGGATCTTTTCGTATTTTCCCGAGCTTTGTTTTGCCAATAGAGGGGTTCCTCCTTTTATGAATGACTGTCATTCATTTTATCGCACATTCGCTTTTTTGTCATCCCTTAAAATAAAAATACCGGAAAGAAGACCATACTTCTTTCCGGCGTTCGTCATTTATCACTGTCGATCATAGCCTTCGGCAGACCCGTATATTTTGCCCAGTAATAAATACCGAGCGAACCGATGGCGATCAGAATCAGGTCAAGCGGATTGCTGATAATGCCCAATCCGTGGCCGAACGAGCCGAGATAGGAGAAAATCAGCATCATGACATAAAAGCCGACGATCCACCATGCTGATTTCAGCTGCTGGCGTATGCTGACATCATCTTTAGGAGCATATTTACTGAAACAGAGGTAGATCAGAAACATGACAATTTGAGAACCGAGAAGCCAAGATACGGTGCGCCATCCGGACCAATATACAATATAAGAAGTGAAAATAAACGACAGCGGCCCGATGATGCTCATCCCTTTTAAATAAAACGGTCTGTTAATCTCCTTGGCGTTCACCCTCAGCGCCGCTGAAGAAATCGGCGCAATCGCATAAGACAGAATCAATGCGACGGAGCACACGTTGACGAGAGCGTTCCAAGAAGGGAACGGCAGCGTCCAAAAAACAGACAGACCGAACGAAAGCCAAAGGGAGGCACGCGGTGTCCCGGTTTCTTTATTGACTTTAGAAAAGATGCTGAATAATGTTCCGTTTCTGGCCCAGGCGTAGACGAGACGTGAAGTCGTATTCATAAAGATATTACCGTTACCGCCCGGTGATAAAATCGCATCTAAAATAACCAATGTCGCCAGCCACCCTAATCCGAGCAAAACGGCGATATCTTTAAACGGAAGAGAGAATTCCTTCCCGATAGCCGGCCATCCGTGTTTCAGGGTATCTGCCGGAATCGCCCCGATAAAAGTGAGCTGCAGCACGGTGTAAATAATAGTAGAAACGATAATACAGACAATCAATGCGATCGGAATGTTCCGCTTCGGATTCTGCACTTCACTTGCGACAGCCACAATCGGGTGCAGCCCAAGATAGGCGAACATGACACCGCCGGTAGAAATCGCGGCTTGAATTCCGGTGAAACCAAAAGGCGCGAATCCGTGAACGGTCATATTGCCCGGGTGAAAATGAAAAATCAGTACTATAATAACCGTAATCGGAACGACATATTTAAAAATCGAAATAATGAAGTTTGCTTTTGCAAAGGTTTTGACACTCCAATAGTTGAGGAGAAAGAACAGGCAGAGCAGCGCAAATTGCAATATCCATCCGGCAATTGTCGGCGAGTCAGAACCTTTCACGGTCAGCCCGGGAAACCAGTACGCCACGTATTGGCGGACTGCCGTGACTTCTATAGAAATAAGGCTCGTGTAGGCCACAATGGTGACAAAGGAAATTAAATATCCGACCAGGTGTCCGTGTGAATATACGGGATACCGGATAATTCCCCCGGTCCGCGGCAGCGCGGCGCCCAGTTCCGCATAAACCAAGCCGATCAATAAGATGATTCCCCCGCCGACCAGCCAGGAAAAAATGCCTGATGGGCCCGCTTTAGAGGCGACGTTACTGACGGCAAACAGCCATGCTGAACCGAATATGGCTCCCATGCCGATTAAAATAAGATCAAAAAGTGACATAGATTTCTGGAAGTTTCCTTGCTTAGACATTCGCTGCCTCCTTATAAGACATGTTCTATTTACATAATTCCCATTATCATTCGAACATACCCAGCCGGCCGGCTGGAAAATTAGGACAGCTTTCGGTGCTGAAGTATGTACAGCAGTATGCTCAAATCATAATGGAGTGACTTGATACGGCCGCATGTCAAGATCTCCCCGCTTATATTCCCCGTTTTGCTCACGTTCAAACCTTACATCTATAAAAATAAAAAAACGCCCGAAGCAGGCGTTTTTTTATTACAAGTTCATATCTTTCAGTCCGGGGCTGTGCTCATTCGGAAGCTCAGGAAGTTCCGGCACAGGGAACCCTTTAGGCGGCTCAGACACACTTAATTCGCCGCCGTTTCGGCTCGGCGTCTGTCCTTGCAGAATTTCTCCGATCCGTGTCGGATCCAGTCTGAAATTAAATTGGGTATTATGATATCCCATCTCAACGAATTTCCGGCATTCCGGATATTTTTCAATGTCATAATTCGGCACGGGGAATAATTTGCCCCATTCAACACCCAGTGTTTCCAGCGCTTTTGTAAATGCATTTTGATGAGCGTTGTCACGGACGATCAGGAAACCGAGTGTTTCTCTGAACGTCTGGTTAGAACTCATCTCATAAATGCGCGTTTTTTGCAGCACGCCGGTTGATTCCAGCACGACATTGTCCAATAAGTCGGCAATCAGATTACCGTGATTGTAGACCCAAGAGCCGTTCCATGGATTGCCGCTTGCATCTGCAGGCAGAGAACTTTGCGCCCCGATAATATAATGGTGCGGATTGGCATGCTTCACCGCTTCGTCAATCGGCGCCTGATCTGAAGCCTGATTTCCGGGGCCCTCAGCCCCGCTTTCATCGAGCAGCGCATTAATCGTATGCTGGACGAGCTCAACGTGTGCAATTTCTTCTAAAAATACGCCGCGAAGCAGGTCGCGGAACTGCTTTTCTTTTCCCCTGAAATTAGAGCTTTGGAAAAAGTATTGCATCATCGTCCGCATTTCTCCGTAGTGCCCGCCTAAAATTTCCTGAAGCACCTTGGCGGCGGCTGGATCCGGCTTGTCCGGCTTAATGATATTGATCAGTTCTTCTTTGTAATAATACATGAACAGCGCCCCCTGAAATCAGTTTTCGGTTCTTCTGTTAGTGTCTTAGCAAAGTCGGTTTTTATGTATTGGCAGCAAAAAAAGGACGGAAAGTGTATCCCGTCCTTTTGCGTTAAGCCTCGACCGCCCCGCGGAGCTTCGTGTTGACAAGCCCGTTCCATCCTTGATCCATCGTACTGTGAATCTCCGAGCTTTTCCGATTGACTTTATTGATGACAGCATCCGGCTCTTTCCATCCGCCGTGAATGAGAGTGAATTCCGTATCTCCGCTTTCCGTTTCTTTCAAGACAAAAGAAACGATCCAGCCCTCCGTATCCCATGAAAAAGAAAGACGGTACGGCGCTTCGATATCCAGCACCTTGCACGGAGACGGACCGAATGGAGATTCCAGCTGAAACTCACTGTCTTCTTGAGGAGTGAAATCATTCGGCATAAACCAGAGAGACAGTCCGTCCGCAGTGGAGACCGTATCCCAGACCATTTGCAGCGGCGCCTTGAAAACGGCGGTATGAATAATGTCCGGTAATGTTTGATTACTGCTGTTGTTATTTTTGTTATCATTGTTTTGTTTATCAGACATGCTGCTAACCACTCTTTCGCTGTTTTTTCTTTTGATCATACTACACGGGGCAGGACATTTGAAAATAAATCAAACTTATTTTATGCTTTTTCAAAGCCATTCAATACATTTTAAGGAGACATAGTGATGACAGATCAATTTAAAGCGTTAGTAGTCGATCAACGTGAAGACCGGTTTTCAGTCAGCGTACAGGAGCTCGCAGTTCAGGACCTTCCCGAGGGTGAAGTACTGATTAAGGTTTGCTATTCAGGCGTGAATTACAAAGACAGCTTGGCTGCCATTCCTGACGGCAAGATCGTAACCTCGTATCCTTTCGTGCCGGGAATTGATTTAGCGGGAATCGTCGTTTCCTCAGATGACGCCCGTTTTAAAGAAGGGGACAAAGTCATTGCGACAAGCTACGGCATAGGCGTCTCCCACTTTGGCGGCTATAGCGGGATGGCCCGCATTCCGGCAGATTGGATCGTGCCGCTGCCTGAAGGTCTGACTCTTAAAGAAGCCATGACGATCGGAACCGCCGGCTTTACGGCCGCATTGTCCGTTCAGCGGCTTGAGGAAAACCATGCCGCCCCTGAAAAAGGGAAAGTGCTGGTGACGGGAGCAACAGGAGGCGTCGGAAGCTTTGCGGTTTCCATTCTTTCTTCATTAGGCTATGACGTAGAGGCCAGTACCGGAAAAGAAGAAGAAAGCGGCTATCTGAAGAGTCTCGGTGCGAAATCGGTTATTCACCGTGACGAAGTTTACAACGGCACGTTAAAACCGATGCAAAAACAAAAATGGGCTGCGGCCGTCGATCCGATCGGAGGTGAGCCGCTTGCTTCAGTTCTCAGCCAGATTCAGTACGGCGGAACAGTTGCAGTGAGCGGACTGACAGCGGGAACGAAACTCCCGGCTACGGTCTTCCCGTTTATATTGCGCGGCGTCAGCCTCCTGGGAATTGATTCCGTATTCTGTCCCATGGAGACAAGAAAGAAAACATGGCAGCGTCTGGCTGAAGATTTCAAGCCAGCGGATCTCGAGGCCTTTATTCAAAAGGAAATTACACTTGAGGAACTGCCGGATACACTTCCTGCTCTCTTAAAAGGAAAAGCGAGAGGGAGAACGATCGTTAAACTGAACGAAGAATAAACAAAAACCCCCGATCAGCAGTTGGGGGTTTTTTCATTATATAATCATTTGTTGATTAAAACTGAGATGATTATTGAGTATATTATGAACGTGGGCTTATTTTAAACAAATATTGATTATATGTAGATCATATTAAGAAAAACTTTGAAATTATCTGAAATATTTATTGACTGAAAGCGCTTTTAAAATTAAGATAATAACATAAGTGCTAATAATATCATTACAACTTAACTAAAAAATAACTATAAAGTAACAATTCGACGAAAGGAGAGAGCGAATATAAATGATAAATGATGACGCTTTCGAGTGATTTTTTATATAGAAGCTGTTTTGAATTGTCGAAACGTGGGTAAGACATTATAGGCGTAAATATAGATAACTGAATATTCGGTTTATATCTCTGTATAAAAACTGGGAGGATTTGAAGATGAATAAAAATAGCAGCCAGTATTCATTTTTGAGAACCATCATTTTAGTATCGACGTTCGGGGGGCTTCTTTTCGGTTACGATACAGGTGTAATTAATGGAGCGCTGCCGTTTATGGCGGAAGCTGACCAGCTTAATCTTACGGCGCTGACTGAAGGCATGGTGGCAAGCTCTCTTCTCTTGGGGGCTGCGATCGGCGCAGTTTTCGGAGGGCGGCTGTCGGACTATAACGGCAGACGTAAAAATATCCTTTTCCTTGCCGTTTTGTTCTTTGCGGCGACGCTGGGATGTACACTGGCGCCTAACGTATCGGTTATGATTATCTCTCGTTTTCTGCTGGGGCTTGCTGTCGGGGGAGCTTCCGTAACAGTTCCGGCATACTTGGCTGAAATGTCGCCGGCGGAAAGCCGGGGGAGAATGGTTACCCAAAATGAACTGATGATTGTAACGGGCCAGCTGCTTGCCTTCACGTGTAATGCCATCATCGGCAATGTGCTCGGTGATACGTCTCACGCTTGGCGTTACATGCTCGTTATCGCGGCTCTTCCGGCGGTATTCTTGTTTTTCGGTATGCTGAAAGTTCCTGAAAGTCCGCGCTGGTTGGTTTCTAAAGGAAGAAAAGAAGATGCTTTGCGTGTTCTCCGGAGAATACGGAATGACGAGAAAGCAAAGTCAGAACTCGCCGAGATTGAATCTGCTTTTCATGAGGAAGCGGAGATGGAGCAGGCGACATTTAAGGACCTTGCCGTTCCGTGGGTGCGCCGCATTGTGTTTATCGGAATCGGAATTGCTGTAGTGCAGCAGCTCACCGGCGTAAATTCAATTATGTACTATGGAACTCAAATACTAAAAGATGCCGGCTTCGAAACAAAAGCTGCATTGATCGGCAATATCGCTAACGGTGTGATTTCCGTGCTTGCGACTTTTGTGGGCATATGGCTTCTCGGCAGAGTCGGCCGGCGCCCGATGCTGATGACGGGGCTGATCGGAACGACTGCCGTGCTGCTGCTGATCGGGATTTTATCTGTCGTGCTGAAAGGATCCCCTTCCCTTCCTTATGTAGTTCTTACGTTAACCGTCACTTTCCTTGCGTTTCAGCAGGGAGCGGTTTCTCCTGTGACCTGGCTGATGCTGTCGGAGATATTCCCGCTTCGATTGCGGGGGCTTGGTATGGGAGTCACTGTCTTCTGTCTTTGGATCGCGAACTTCCTTGTCGGTTTAACTTTCCCGGTTCTGCTCGCAAACATCGGACTGTCTGCAACCTTCTTTATTTTTGTTCTGTTAGGAATAGCGTCCGTCATATTCGTGAAAAGGTTCTTGCCGGAAACAAAAGGTCTGTCGCTTGAACAGCTTGAACAAAACTTCCGTACTTATGAAAAACCAGAGCGAAAAAGTGCAGAGGTCAAGGTGAGCGGGTAATCAAGAGAGATGCAGGGTTCTTAGGAATCCTGTTTTTTATTTTCTATATATATAGAAGGAAGTAATAAGCGAGAAAAAACTTTTGTAAAAGTGTTGACGCGATTTAAGGGACATGGTATATTAGTAAACGTCGCTGATGAACAAAGCGATCACGCTAAAAGAGAAAATGAGCTTTTGAAAAAAGACTTTACAAATTCTCAGAAACGTGTATAATAAATGAGGTTGAGAAAACAACTTCAAAAAGAAATAAAAAACACTTGACATCATCACTGATTGATAGTATGATAGTTAAGTCGCCTGATAAGCGCCCGTAGCTCAATTGGATAGAGCGTTTGACTACGGATCAAAAGGTTAGGGGTTCGACTCCTCTCGGGCGCGCCAATTTAAAATGCGGGTGTAGTTTAGTGGTAAAACCTCAGCCTTCCAAGCTGATGTCGTGAGTTCGATTCTCATCACCCGCTCCATTATAATGATCTTTGAAAACTAAACAAGACAAAACGTACCTGTTAATTCAAAGTTTTAAATAAATCGCACAGCGATGTGCGTAGTCAGTCAAACTACTTTATCGGAGAGTTTGATCCTGGCTCAGGACGAACGCTGGCGGCGTGCCTAATACATGCAAGTCGAGCGGACAGATGGGAGCTTGCTCCCTGATGTTAGCGGCGGACGGGTGAGTAACACGTGGGTAACCTGCCTGTAAGACTGGGATAACTCCGGGAAACCGGGGCTAATACCGGATGGTTGTTTGAACCGCATGGTTCAGACATAAAAGGTGGCTTCGGCTACCACTTACAGATGGACCCGCGGCGCATTAGCTAGTTGGTGAGGTAACGGCTCACCAAGGCGACGATGCGTAGCCGACCTGAGAGGGTGATCGGCCACACTGGGACTGAGACACGGCCCAGACTCCTACGGGAGGCAGCAGTAGGGAATCTTCCGCAATGGACGAAAGTCTGACGGAGCAACGCCGCGTGAGTGATGAAGGTTTTCGGATCGTAAAGCTCTGTTGTTAGGGAAGAACAAGTGCCGTTCAAATAGGGCGGCACCTTGACGGTACCTAACCAGAAAGCCACGGCTAACTACGTGCCAGCAGCCGCGGTAATACGTAGGTGGCAAGCGTTGTCCGGAATTATTGGGCGTAAAGGGCTCGCAGGCGGTTTCTTAAGTCTGATGTGAAAGCCCCCGGCTCAACCGGGGAGGGTCATTGGAAACTGGGGAACTTGAGTGCAGAAGAGGAGAGTGGAATTCCACGTGTAGCGGTGAAATGCGTAGAGATGTGGAGGAACACCAGTGGCGAAGGCGACTCTCTGGTCTGTAACTGACGCTGAGGAGCGAAAGCGTGGGGAGCGAACAGGATTAGATACCCTGGTAGTCCACGCCGTAAACGATGAGTGCTAAGTGTTAGGGGGTTTCCGCCCCTTAGTGCTGCAGCTAACGCATTAAGCACTCCGCCTGGGGAGTACGGTCGCAAGACTGAAACTCAAAGGAATTGACGGGGGCCCGCACAAGCGGTGGAGCATGTGGTTTAATTCGAAGCAACGCGAAGAACCTTACCAGGTCTTGACATCCTCTGACAATCCTAGAGATAGGACGTCCCCTTCGGGGGCAGAGTGACAGGTGGTGCATGGTTGTCGTCAGCTCGTGTCGTGAGATGTTGGGTTAAGTCCCGCAACGAGCGCAACCCTTGATCTTAGTTGCCAGCATTCAGTTGGGCACTCTAAGGTGACTGCCGGTGACAAACCGGAGGAAGGTGGGGATGACGTCAAATCATCATGCCCCTTATGACCTGGGCTACACACGTGCTACAATGGACAGAACAAAGGGCAGCGAAACCGCGAGGTTAAGCCAATCCCACAAATCTGTTCTCAGTTCGGATCGCAGTCTGCAACTCGACTGCGTGAAGCTGGAATCGCTAGTAATCGCGGATCAGCATGCCGCGGTGAATACGTTCCCGGGCCTTGTACACACCGCCCGTCACACCACGAGAGTTTGTAACACCCGAAGTCGGTGAGGTAACCTTTATGGAGCCAGCCGCCGAAGGTGGGACAGATGATTGGGGTGAAGTCGTAACAAGGTAGCCGTATCGGAAGGTGCGGCTGGATCACCTCCTTTCTAAGGATTTTAACGGAATATAAGACCTTGGGTCTTATAAACAGAACGTTCCCTGTCTTGTTTAGTTTTGAAGGATCATTCGATTCTTCGAGATAATGTTCTTTGAAAACTAGATAACAGAAGTAATTCACATTCAATTGTAATGCAAGAAATCACGTAGTGATTCTTTTTAACGGTTAAGTTAGAAAGGGCGCACGGTGGATGCCTTGGCACTAGGAGCCGATGAAGGACGGGACGAACACCGATATGCTTCGGGGAGCTGTAAGCAAGCTTTGATCCGGAGATTTCCGAATGGGGAAACCCACCACTCGTAATGGAGTGGTATCCATATCTGAATACATAGGATATGAGAAGGCAGACCCGGGGAACTGAAACATCTAAGTACCCGGAGGAAGAGAAAGCAAATGCGATTCCCTGAGTAGCGGCGAGCGAAACGGGATCAGCCCAAACCAAGAGGCTTGCCTCTTGGGGTTGTAGGACACTCTGTACGGAGTTACAAAGGAACGAGGTAGATGAAGAGGTCTGGAAAGGCCCGCCATAGGAGGTAACAGCCCTGTAGTCAAAACTTCGTTCTCTCCTGAGTGGATCCTGAGTACGGCGGAACACGTGAAATTCCGTCGGAATCCGGGAGGACCATCTCCCAAGGCTAAATACTCCCTAGTGACCGATAGTGAACCAGTACCGTGAGGGAAAGGTGAAAAGCACCCCGGAAGGGGAGTGAAATAGATCCTGAAACCGTGTGCCTACAAGTAGTCAGAGCCCGTTAACGGGTGATGGCGTGCCTTTTGTAGAATGAACCGGCGAGTTACGATCCCGTGCAAGGTTAAGCAGAAGATGCGGAGCCGCAGCGAAAGCGAGTCTGAATAGGGCGCATGAGTACGTGGTCGTAGACCCGAAACCAGGTGATCTACCCATGTCCAGGGTGAAGTTCAGGTAACACTGAATGGAGGCCCGAACCCACGCACGTTGAAAAGTGCGGGGATGAGGTGTGGGTAGGGGTGAAATGCCAATCGAACCTGGAGATAGCTGGTTCTCTCCGAAATAGCTTTAGGGCTAGCCTCAAGGTAAGAGTCTCGGAGGTAGAGCACTGATTGGACTAGGGGCCCCTACCGGGTTACCGAATTCAGTCAAACTCCGAATGCCGATGACTTATCCTTGGGAGTCAGACTGCGAGTGATAAGATCCGTAGTCGAAAGGGAAACAGCCCAGACCGCCAGCTAAGGTCCCAAAGTATACGTTAAGTGGAAAAGGATGTGGAGTTGCTTAGACAACCAGGATGTTGGCTTAGAAGCAGCCACCATTTAAAGAGTGCGTAATAGCTCACTGGTCGAGTGACTCTGCGCTGAAAATGTACCGGGGCTAAACGTATCACCGAAGCTGCGGACTGTTCTTCGAACAGTGGTAGGAGAGCGTTCTAAGGGCTGTGAAGCAAGACCGGAAGGACTTGTGGAGCGCTTAGAAGTGAGAATGCCGGTATGAGTAGCGAAAGACGGGTGAGAATCCCGTCCACCGAATGCCTAAGGTTTCCTGAGGAAGGCTCGTCCGCTCAGGGTTAGTCGGGACCTAAGCCGAGGCCGAAAGGCGTAGGCGATGGATAACAGGTTGATATTCCTGTACCACCTCCTCACCATTTGAGCAATGGGGGGACGCAGGAGGATAGGGTAAGCGCGGTATTGGATATCCGCGTCCAAGCAGTTAGGCTGGGAAATAGGCAAATCCGTTTCCCGTAAAGGCTGAGCTGTGATGGCGAGCGAATTATAGTAGCGAAGTTCCTGATTCCACACTGCCAAGAAAAGCCTCTAGCGAGGTGAGAGGTGCCCGTACCGCAAACCGACACAGGTAGGCGAGGAGAGAATCCTAAGGTGATCGAGAGAACTCTCGTTAAGGAACTCGGCAAAATGACCCCGTAACTTCGGGAGAAGGGGTGCTCTGTTAGGGTGCAAGCCCGAGAGAGCCGCAGTGAATAGGCCCAGGCGACTGTTTAGCAAAAACACAGGTCTCTGCGAAGCCGTAAGGCGAAGTATAGGGGCTGACGCCTGCCCGGTGCTGGAAGGTTAAGAGGAGCGCTTAGCGTAAGCGAAGGTGCGAATTGAAGCCCCAGTAAACGGCGGCCGTAACTATAACGGTCCTAAGGTAGCGAAATTCCTTGTCGGGTAAGTTCCGACCCGCACGAAAGGCGCAACGATCTGGGCACTGTCTCAACGAGAGACTCGGTGAAATTATAGTACCTGTGAAGATGCAGGTTACCCGCGACAGGACGGAAAGACCCCGTGGAGCTTTACTGCAGCCTGATATTGAATGTTGGTACAGCTTGTACAGGATAGGTAGGAGCCTTGGAAACCGGAGCGCCAGCTTCGGTGGAGGCATCGGTGGGATACTACCCTGGCTGTATTGACCTTCTAACCCGCCGCCCTTATCGGGCGGGGAGACAGTGTCAGGTGGGCAGTTTGACTGGGGCGGTCGCCTCCTAAAAGGTAACGGAGGCGCCCAAAGGTTCCCTCAGAATGGTTGGAAATCATTCGCAGAGTGTAAAGGCACAAGGGAGCTTGACTGCGAGACCTACAAGTCGAGCAGGGACGAAAGTCGGGCTTAGTGATCCGGTGGTTCCGCATGGAAGGGCCATCGCTCAACGGATAAAAGCTACCCCGGGGATAACAGGCTTATCTCCCCCAAGAGTCCACATCGACGGGGAGGTTTGGCACCTCGATGTCGGCTCATCGCATCCTGGGGCTGTAGTCGGTCCCAAGGGTTGGGCTGTTCGCCCATTAAAGCGGTACGCGAGCTGGGTTCAGAACGTCGTGAGACAGTTCGGTCCCTATCCGTCGCGGGCGCAGGAAATTTGAGAGGAGCTGTCCTTAGTACGAGAGGACCGGGATGGACGCACCGCTGGTGTACCAGTTGTTCTGCCAAGGGCATCGCTGGGTAGCTATGTGCGGACGGGATAAGTGCTGAAAGCATCTAAGCATGAAGCCCCCCTCAAGATGAGATTTCCCATTCCGCAAGGAAGTAAGATCCCTGAGAGATGATCAGGTTGATAGGTCTGAGGTGGAAGTGTGGCGACACATGGAGCTGACAGATACTAATCGATCGAGGACTTAACCATTTTTGAATGTATGCTTACTGTTATCTAGTTTTGAGAGAACACTCTCAATGGTTTGGTGGCGATAGCGAAGAGGTCACACCCGTTCCCATGCCGAACACGGAAGTTAAGCTCTTCAGCGCCGATGGTAGTCGGGGGTTTCCCCCTGTGAGAGTAGGACGCCGCCAAGCTTTTCTAAAATTTTATCATCGCGGGGTGGAGCAGTTCGGTAGCTCGTCGGGCTCATAACCCGAAGGTCGCAGGTTCAAATCCTGCCCCCGCAACCAAAAAATAAAAATGGTCCGGTAGTTCAGTTGGTTAGAATGCCTGCCTGTCACGCAGGAGGTCGCGGGTTCGAGTCCCGTCCGGACCGCCATTTTCATTGTAAACGAAACGATCATGTTTTCGTTTTTTTTTTGTGTTTTCTTTTAATACTTTCAGCTTGGTTTCTAACCAAGCTTTCTTTTATATCGTTAAAGTCTTGGATATTGAAACATAATCCGATACACTAGAAAGAGCTGTATTTCACAAGAGCGTCAGAAAGGGAGACGGGAGAAACATGGACGAGTTTGATTTGATTCACAGTATTACTCCGCATTCGCATTATCATCCTTCTGTCGATGTTGGGATCGGTGATGATGGTGCGGTTTATACAGCGTCATCTCATATGCAGCAAATTGTCTGTTTAGACACGATGGTGGAGGATGTCCATTTTAAATCAGAGTACTCCACTCCTCAAGATATCGGTTATAAGGCGCTCGCTGTTAACATTAGTGATGTGGCGGCGATGGGAGGCATTCCGAAGTTTTATCTGGTGTCTCTTGCCGTTCCCTCCTGCTGGCAGAAAGCTGATGTCCAGGCAATGTATGAAGGGATGGCGGAACTGGCGAAACTATACCGGATGGATTTGATCGGGGGAGATACCGTTTCCGCTTCTGGTCAAGCCGTTATTACCGTTACGGTCATCGGAGAAGTCGAAAAGAATCGAGCTTGTCTGCGAAGTTCGGCAAGACCCGGGGATGTTGTGTTTGTTACGGGAGAAATCGGCTCTTCCGCAGCGGGGCTGTCTCTTTTATTAGGAGAAACACCTCCTTCTGCTTTTCATACGGGTGATTATTTTATCGAAAAACATAAACGGCCCGTGCCGAGGGTTCAGGTCGGCCGCTTCTGTTCTCAGCTTCAACGCGCCGCTCTGAATGATATCAGTGACGGATTGGCCAGTGAACTGCATGAAATAGCTGAGTCAAGCTCAGTTACGATAGAAATTGAAGAACAGCTTCTCCCGGTGCATCCGGATTTGCCTGAGGCAGATCCTCAGTGGAAGAGATGGGTGTTATTCGGCGGAGAAGATTATGAATTGGCTGGAACGGTCTCTCAGCAGGAGTGGATCTCTTTGCTTGATTACTGCACGCAGTCAGGCATTCGGATTGCGAAGATTGGAGCGGTGACTGAACGGAAGGAAGCAAGTGTTCTTTTGACAGCCAATGATCAGAGACAAATCGTCCTTGAGAAAAAAGGATACAATCATTTTAAATAAGACGGGTGACTCACTTTGAAGACATTACAATGGAGAACGAAAAACCCTGAAGAAACGAAAGCCGTAGCCAAGCTTGCCGCTTCATTGGCAAAGCCGGGAGACATTCTGACACTGGAAGGCGACTTGGGAGCGGGAAAAACGACTTTCACAAAAGGGTTTGCCGAAGGACTGGGGATCACTAGAGTGGTAAACAGCCCGACCTTTACAATTATAAAAGAATACCATGATGGTTCGCTTCCTCTATATCATATGGATGTGTATCGCATGGAGGATGAAAGCGAAGACTTAGGCCTTGAAGAATATTTTGAAGGACAAGGCGTCTGTTTAATTGAATGGGCTCATTTAATTCAGGATCAGCTGCCCGCTGAACGGCTGCAGATCGTCATCAAGAGAGCCGGTGATGAGGAAAGGGACATTACCTTTACGGCTTGCGGAACACGGTATGAAACGCTTTGTGAGGAGATTAATAAACATGACAATACTGGCAATTGATACGTCAAATTACACGCTGGGTGCCGCGCTCGTTCGTGAGAAAACGGTGATGGCGGAGTATATTACATATTTAAAAAAGAATCATTCCGTGCGGGCGATGCCTGCTGTCAATTCATTGCTGGAGGATTGCGGCCTAACACCGCAGGACCTTACGAAAATAGCGGTGGCGAAAGGACCGGGATCGTACACTGGTGTCAGAATCGGTGTGACGCTGGCGAAGACTTTGGCCTGGTCGCTGAAGCTTCCGATTTCCGCTGTGTCGAGCCTTGAGGTGATGGCGGCGAACGGACGGCATTTTCAAGGTCTGATCTGCCCGTTATTTGATGCCAGACGCGGACAGGTGTATACGGGACTTTATGAATATCAGGACGGCCGATTACAATCCGTTCTTCCTGATCAGAATGTGCTTTTGACGGATTGGCTCGGCATGCTGAAAGAAAAAGCGTCTCCGGTTTTATTTTTAGGGCATGATACAGCCATTCATGAAGAAACCATTCTGCATGAACTGACATCTCAAGCAGTGATGGGAACGGCTGCACAGCATAATCCGCGGCCGTCAGAGCTGGCGTTTTTAGGCTTGGAAAAAGAAGAAGCGGATGTCCACAGCCTTGTTCCGGATTATTTGCGTCTGGCAGAGGCTGAAGCGAAATGGATGGAATCTCAAAAATAGGGTGATGGGGATGAAAACGAAAACGGCGATTCGAAGCATGCGGCCGGAAGATATTGATCAAATTTATGAAATTGAAACAGCATCCTTCACTTCTCCGTGGACGAAGGATTCATTTTATCATGAGCTTTTGGAAAATCCGTATGCGCACTACCTTGTCATTGAAAAGGACGGCTGTCTGGCGGGGTATTGCGGAATCTGGATTATTATAGATGACGCGCAGATTACGAATATAGCCATTAAGCCGGAATACCGGGGCCAATCATTGGGAGAAGCTCTGTTTCGCGCTGCGGTAGAATTGTGCAGAGAAAAAAAGGCAAGGAGGCTCTCTCTCGAAGTCAGGGTCTCGAATCATCCCGCCCAATCCTTATATAAAAAATTCGGTCTTCAGGCCGGAGGAATTAGAAAACAATACTATACAGATAACGGGGAAGATGCGTTATTAATGTGGGTGACATTACATGAGTGAAAAACAAGATATTTATGTATTAGGAATTGAAACAAGCTGTGATGAAACAGCGGCTTCAGTCGTGAAAAACGGTAAAGAAATCGTTTCAAACGTAGTCGCTTCGCAAATTGAAAGCCATAAACGGTTCGGCGGGGTCGTGCCTGAAATTGCGTCCAGACATCATGTGGAGCAGATTACCCTAGTGATTGAGGAAGCTCTTTTAAAAGCGGAGATGGGCTTTGGTGATCTCGATGCGATTGCGGTAACGGAAGGACCCGGACTTGTCGGAGCCCTGTTAATCGGAGTCAATGCGGCAAAGGCGTTAAGCTTTGCCCATCAAATACCGTTAGTCGGCGTCCATCACATTGCGGGCCATATTTATGCAAACAGACTGGTAGAGGAGCTTCAGTTCCCGGCGCTTGCTTTGGTTGTGTCGGGCGGACATACGGAATTGGTTTATATGGAAGAGCACGGTTCATTCGAGGTTATCGGAGAAACGCTGGACGATGCCGCAGGCGAAGCTTACGACAAAGTGGCAAGAACGATGGGGCTTCCTTATCCGGGAGGGCCGCAGATTGATAAGCTGGCTGCTGTGGGAACAGATTCTATTCCGCTTCCGCGTGCGTGGCTGGATGAGGGATCTTACAATTTCAGCTTCAGCGGGCTGAAATCAGCCGTGATTAACACACTCCATAACGCCTCGCAAAAAAATGAGGTGATTCCTCCTGAGGATCTTGCCGCAAGCTTTCAGCAGAGTGTCATTGATGTACTGACGGCAAAAACCTCTAAGGCCGCAAAAGAATACGGGGTTAAACAAGTGTTGCTTGCGGGAGGCGTAGCTGCCAACAAAGGGCTGAGAGCCGCTCTGCAGCAGGAATTCAGCCATCCGGGAGATCCTGAGCTTGTTATCCCGCCGCTTTCTTTATGCACGGACAATGCAGCGATGATTGCGGCTGCCGGAACCGTTGCTTTTGAAAAGGGAATCCGGGGTTCATATGATATGAACGGACAGCCCGGCTTGGAATTAACATCTTTTGATCGTCTCACGTTGTAAAACGTGAGGCTTTTTTAATTTATTAACAGATAATTCTAACATATCCACAGGATTGTGAATATATTCAGAAATCCAGGCTGGATAAGGATCTAAAAGTTGTTAGTAAAGTGGATAAAGTCAGAAAATTTTGTGGATAGTGTGTATAAAGCGCTTACTTAAATAGCAGGCAAGGAGAAAAGCTGTGGATAAAAAAGCACCCCTTAAAGAGGTGCTTGACTTTTTCTATTCTTCTGAGGAGAGTTCTTCCCACTCTGCTAATAATCGTTCCAGCTCTTGATTCAGAGCTTCGTTCTCTGAGTGAATGGTCTGTACCTTTTCATGATCCTGATACACGTCAGGGTCGCACAGCAGCTCCTCATTGGCGCTGATTTTCTCTTCGGCGGATGAGACCGCTGCTTCGATTTCTTCAATGCGTCTCAGGCGCTGCCGTTCTTTCTTTTTCCATTCTTTTTCTTCCTCGTATGTTCTTTTCGTGTCCTGTTTTACCTTGCCGGCAGGTTGTGCTTGCTCTTTTTCCTGCCGTTTCATTTCTTCCAATTCCAGCTGCTGGGCTTTTTTCTCGGTGTAATAGTCATAGTCACCCAAATATTCTTCTGCATGATCCGGAGACAGCTCCAGCACCCTTGTGGCGATCCTGTTAATAAAGTAGCGGTCATGCGATACAAATAACAGTGTTCCCGGATAGTCAATCAGGGCGTTTTCCAGCACTTCTTTACTGTCCAGATCAAGGTGGTTTGTCGGTTCATCAAGGATGAGAAAGTTTGCTTTTTGCAGCATCAGCTTGGCAAGCGCAACTCTTGCTTTCTCACCGCCGCTTAGAGAACGGACAGGTTTCAGGACATCGTCTCCGCTGAACAGAAAGTTGCCGAGGCATGTCCTGATCTCTTTTTCCGGCATGTCCGGATATTCATCCCACAGCTCGTCCAAAACGCGTTTGGATGAGGTCAGTTCGGCCTGCTCCTGATCATAATAGCCGATTGTGACATTGGAACCGTACGTGATCGACCCGGATTTCGGACTGAGCGTATTGTTAATGGCTTTCAGCAGGGTTGACTTGCCGATCCCGTTCGGTCCGACGAGGGCGGCGCTTTCCCCTCTTGTAATGCCGAAGGTCAGGTTTTTCAAAAGCGGCGGCTGGCCGTCATAGCTGATGGAAACATCCTGTACGCGAAGGACGTCGTTTCCGCTCTGTTTTGTAATGTCAAAACGGAAGGCGGCTGATTTTTCATCACCGAGCGGCTTTGCCATGACGTCCATCCGTTCAAGCTGCTTTCGTCTGCTTTGGGCTCTTTTTGTTGTTGATGCTCTGGCCAGATTGCGGTCGACAAAATCTTGGAGCTTGGCGATTTCGTCCTGCTGTTTTTCATACAGCTTCAGGTCTTTCTCATACTGCTCAGCTTTTTGTTCTAAATAGGCGCTGTAGTTGCCGAGGTATTTTTTGCTTTCTGTCCGTGAGACCTCGTACACTTGGCTGACGACTTTATCAAGAAAGTATCTGTCGTGGGAGACAATCAGGATGGCGCCTGAATATCCCTGTAAATAATGCTCAAGCCATGTAAGCGTGTCGATGTCGAGATGGTTCGTCGGTTCATCCAAAATAAGCAGATCAGGCTGGGTCAGCAAAAGCTTGCCGAGTGCAAGTCTTGTTTTCTGACCGCCGCTCAGGCTTTGCACTTTCACGGAATCGTCAAATTTTCCGAAACCGAGGCCGTGAAGGATAGAACGGACGTCCGCTTCATACTGATAGCCGCCTTTATCCTTGAAGTCCTGCTGAAGCCTGTCATAGGTTTTCATCAGTGTCTCAAGCTCCGCGGGGGCGGCCGTAGCCATCTTTTCTTCAATAGAACGCATTTCTTTTTCCATTGCTTTCAGGAAATCAAAAACACTCAGCAGTTCTTCTTTTATGGTAAGCTGGGATTCCAAGCCTGTGTGCTGGGCAAGATATCCCATCGTTAATTCTTTCGGTTTGATTAATTCACCCTTTTCATATGAAAGGTGACCTGCGATAATTTTAAGGAGAGTTGATTTGCCGGCTCCGTTTCTGCCTACAATGGCGATGCGATCCCGAGATCTGACTTCAAGCTTTATATTGTTTAAAATAGGATCAGCGCCAAAAGATTTGGACAGCTGATTAATTTGTAAGATCATCATATTATTTCACCTCTGTTATAATAAGTTAAGTGTAGCTTATCAACCTGCTGTCAGCAAACAATACATCAGAATTGGAACATTATAGGATAAGACATCAGGGAGAAAATAGTGTATGATCAGAAGTAAGGAGAGTTTAAATATGAATGGATTTTCTCATTTTAATGAAGAAGGCCGTGCCCGCATGGTGGATATAAGCGATAAATCTTCAACAGTCCGTACTGCCGCTGCGATATCCAGCGTACACATGAAGCATGACGTGTACAGCAGAATCAAAAACCGCGAGATCGGAAAAGGAGACGTACTGGCTGTCGCACAGGTGGCCGGAATCATGGCTGCAAAGCAGACCTCAGCGATTATCCCGATGTGCCACCCGCTTTCTTTAAGCAGCGTCGACATTTCATTCGGCTGGGAGGAAAAGGATTCCGAAGCCGTTCTTCATATACAGGCAAGCGTAAAAACGAAAGGGAGTACAGGTGTGGAAATGGAAGCGCTAACTTCCGCTTCAGTCTGCGCTTTGACCGTTTATGACATGTGCAAGGCGCTGGATAAAGGAATGGTCATCGGCCCGACCTGCCTCATGGAAAAAACGGGAGGCAAAAACGGTGATTTTAAAAGAGATGCATCTGAGTATAAAGTGGAGGACCAATCATGAACAAGGATCAATCAAAAATTCCGCAGGCGACAGCAAAACGGCTGCCGCTTTATTACCGCTTTTTAAAGAATTTACACGCGTCAGGAAAGCAGCGCGTTTCATCTGCTGAACTGAGCGATGCGGTAAAAGTCGATTCGGCCACGATCCGCCGGGATTTTTCCTATTTCGGGGCGCTCGGCAAAAAAGGATACGGCTATAATGTGGATTACCTGCTGTCATTTTTCAGAAAAACACTGGATCAGGATGAAACGACGAACGTCATTTTGATCGGTGTCGGGAATTTAGGGACGGCGTTTCTTCACTATAATTTCACAAAAAATAATAACACAAAAATATCTATGGCTTTTGATGTGAATCAGAGTAAAATAGGAACTGAGGTAGGCGGCGTGCCTGTCTATGCTCTTAATGATTTAGAACTTCACATTAAGGATGAACCTGTGGCGATTCTTACCGTTCCGGCGGTTGCCGCGCAGTCAATCACCGATCGGCTCGTGTCGCTCGGAATCAAGGGAATCCTTAACTTTACGCCGGCCCGTTTGAATGTGCCGGATCACATTCGAATTCATCATATAGATTTAGCTGTAGAGCTTCAATCATTGGTTTATTTCTTAAAGCATTATTCTGTTTTGGAAGAAATTGAATAACGAAAGGAGGAGCTGCACATGATCGGTCCTGGAAGCCTGGCTGTTATCGGTGTGGTGGCGGTGATTATTTTCGGTCCGAAGAAGCTTCCCGAGTTAGGAAAAGCCGCGGGGGACACGCTTCGTGAATTTAAGAACGCCACTAAGGGATTAGCCGGTGAAGAAGAGGAAAAAAAGAAAGAAGAACAGTAAGATAGGATGACGCGTATGAGAGTGAATCAAATGACGCTTGTGGAGCATATTGCCGAACTTCGGAAACGATTGCTGATTGTGGCGTTATCCTTTACGGTTTTCTTTATTGCCGGCTTTTTTCTGGCAAAACCTATCATTGTGTATCTTCAAAAAGCCGATGAAGTAAAAGAGCTCACCCTTAATGCTTTTAACCTGACGGATCCGCTGTTTATCTTTTTGCAGTTCGCGTTTATTATCGGCATCATTTTGACTTCGCCGATTATTCTCTATCAGATTTGGGCGTTTGTCAGCCCGGGGCTGTATGAGAAGGAGCGCAAAGTAACACTCAGCTATATTCCGATTTCGATTGTGCTGTTTGTCGGCGGTGTGTCATTTTCTTATTATATTTTATTTCCGCTGGTCGTTGATTTTATGAAGCGGGTCTCGAATGACCTCGATGTCAACCAAGTGATCGGAATCAGCGAGTACTTTCATTTTCTGCTGCAGCTGACGATTCCGTTCGGGCTGCTGTTTCAGATGCCGGTGCTGATCATGTTTTTAACGAGGCTCGGGGTTGTCACGCCGATGTTTTTATCGAAGATCAGGAAGTACGCGTATTTTGTGCTGCTCGTGATCGCCGCGATGATTGCGCCGCCTGAGCTGCTGTCTCACTTGATGATTACGATTCCGCTTTGCATTTTATATGAGATCAGTA
The DNA here is from genome assembly GCF_059831465.1 of Bacillus sp. 5RYD7K. Classification (NCBI taxonomy): domain Bacteria; kingdom Bacillati; phylum Bacillota; class Bacilli; order Caryophanales; family Bacillaceae; genus Bacillus; species Bacillus sp. 5RYD7K. The sequence goes on along the minus strand of NZ_CP191200.1, from coordinate 266,254 downwards.
TCCTGATCTCAAAAGCGGCGTACCGGAAAAGGCAGACCGGCAGCAGTGAGTCTGACCAGGACGTATCAGCATAAAAAAAGCCATTTCTCAATGATGAGAAATGGCTTTTCTTTTATTTTTGATTTTTTTTCACTTTAAATGAGAAAGCGAACATTTTAAACGAGATGCTGATATTATAAGCGGCGAAAACCATCAGCAGTATGGAATAAAAAGACCACATACTTCCCGGCGAGCTTGCGGCTAAATACGTAAAGATACAGCCGACTGCGAAATAAATCAAGCCCCAAGTCATTGGGTTCCTCATACAAACAATCCTCCAATAATTAATTGCATTTGTTCACTATGCTGTTCAATATATTTTTGGGCGGGGCCGAGCTGCATGACCACGACAATGGTATTCATCATGACATGGGCGAATATCGGCACAATAATCCGTTTCGTCTGCACATACAAGAACGCAAAGGTAAAGCCCATGGCCGTATATAGCAGCAGGTGTGTGAGGTCCTGATGCACAATGCCGAAAATGACGGAACTGATCAGTCCGGCGAAAAAGAAATTCGTTTTTTCATATAATACACCGAAGATGATCTTCCGGAAAATGATTTCTTCAAGAATCGGCCCGACGATAGAAGAAACGATGATCATGAGCGGCATGGCTTTTATAATGTTGAGAATGGCTTTCGTGTTTTCGGAACCGCTGTTCACGTGAAAGACATACTGCTCAATCATTCCGGCGATACCCTGAGAAAATAAAGCGAGCCATATTCCCGCGACCGCCCAGAGAACGGACATGCCGGCGGATGCTTTCTTCCCGTTTCTTAATGTCTGCTTCGGCGCGGTTCTCAAAATCAAGAGAACGATAATCAGGCAGATAAAAAAGCTTACGACGGAATAAATCCCCTGAGCCATGGTGAGATTCGCATTCGTAGGATGCCCGCCCGCATAGCCGAATTTGTACATTAAAGGAATGCCGATCAATGCGGAAAGCTGCATGATAACGTATGTCAAAATGATATACCAATACTGTTTTCTCAAATGATATGTACTCCTTTATCCTATAAAATCAACTTATTTGTTCTTATTGTAACACAAGTGAACCAGACGTGAAAAAAGGAGAAAATCAGTGTAAGAGAGAATGATGTAAGCGTGAAAATTTTTTATTCTTATGACTTGAAATTGGAAGTGAGATTCTTTATTATAATAATTGTGTTAGCACTCTTTAGAGCTGAGTGCTAAAATTACATATTCATACTATTGAGGAGGTTATTACATTGTTAAAGCCATTAGGTGATCGCGTTGTCATTGAACTCGTAGAATCTGAAGAAAAAACTGCCAGCGGAATCGTATTACCGGATTCTGCAAAAGAAAAGCCGCAAGAAGGCAAAATCGTGGCAGCCGGTTCAGGTCGCGTGTTGGAAAGCGGAGAGCGCGTTGCTTTAGAAGTAAAAGAGGGCGACCGCATTATCTTCTCAAAATACGCCGGTACTGAAGTGAAATACGAAGGTACTGAATACTTAATCTTACGTGAAAGCGACATTTTAGCTGTTATCGGCTAAGCAAATAAATACTTTTAAAAATTCGAGGAGGTTTCGTTAACATGGCAAAAGATATTAAGTTTAGTGAAGAAGCACGCCGCGCTATGCTTCGCGGTGTCGATGCGCTTGCTGACGCTGTAAAAGTAACTTTAGGGCCAAAAGGACGCAACGTGGTTCTGGAGAAAAAATTCGGTTCTCCATTAATTACAAATGACGGTGTAACAATCGCAAAAGAAATTGAACTTGAAGACGCGTTTGAAAACATGGGTGCGAAGCTTGTAGCTGAAGTAGCCAGCAAAACAAACGACGTTGCCGGTGACGGTACAACGACTGCAACAGTTCTTGCGCAGGCTATGATCCGTGAAGGCCTGAAAAACGTAACTGCGGGAGCTAACCCTGTCGGCGTGCGTAAAGGTATGGAACAAGCCGTAACCGTTGCAATCGAAAACTTAAAAGAAATTTCTAAGCCGATCGAAGGCAAAGAGTCTATCGCTCAGGTTGCTGCGATCTCTGCTGCTGATGAGGAAGTCGGAAGCCTTATCGCTGAAGCAATGGAGCGCGTAGGAAACGATGGCGTCATCACAATCGAAGAGTCTAAAGGCTTCACCACTGAGCTTGAAGTTGTGGAAGGTATGCAATTCGACCGCGGATATGCATCTCCTTACATGGTGACTGACTCTGATAAGATGGAAGCGGTTCTTGATAATCCTTACATCTTAATCACAGACAAAAAAATCACAAACATCCAAGAAATCCTTCCTGTGCTTGAGCAAGTTGTACAGCAAGGCAAACCATTGCTTCTGATCGCTGAAGATGTTGAAGGTGAAGCTCTTGCTACACTCGTTGTCAACAAACTTCGCGGCACATTCAACGCTGTTGCCGTTAAAGCTCCTGGCTTCGGTGACCGCCGTAAAGCAATGCTTGAAGACATCTCTGTTCTTACAGGCGGAGAAGTGATCACAGAAGATTTAGGTCTTGACCTGAAATCTACTGAAATCGGACAATTGGGACGCGCTTCTAAAGTTGTGGTAACGAAAGAAAACACAACAATCGTAGAAGGCGCCGGCGATACTGAAAAAATCGCTGCACGCGTTAACCAAATCCGCGCTCAAGTGGAAGAAACAACTTCTGAATTCGACAGAGAAAAATTACAAGAGCGTCTTGCGAAACTTGCCGGCGGCGTAGCTGTCATCAAAGTCGGCGCTGCGACTGAAACTGAGCTGAAAGAGCGTAAACTTCGCATCGAAGACGCCCTCAACTCAACTCGCGCAGCTGTTGAAGAAGGCATCGTTTCCGGCGGTGGTACAGCGCTTGTCAACGTATACAACAAAGTCGCTGCAGTTGAAGCAGAAGGCGATGCGCAAACAGGTATCAACATCGTGCTTCGCGCGCTTGAAGAGCCGATCCGTCAAATCGCGCACAACGCTGGTCTTGAAGGATCTGTCATCGTTGAGCGCCTCAAAAACGAAGAAATCGGCGTAGGCTTCAACGCTGCAACTGGCGAATGGGTAAACATGATCGAAAAAGGTATCGTTGACCCGACAAAAGTTACACGTTCTGCTCTGCAAAACGCAGCGTCTGTAGCAGCAATGTTCTTAACAACTGAAGCTGTTGTCGCTGACAAACCGGAAGAAAACGCCGGCGGTGCAGGAATGCCTGACATGGGCGGCATGGGCGGTATGGGCGGAATGATGTAATTAAACGGTGAAAACCCTTGATATAACAAGGGTTTGACCGTTTATTATCACCCCAATCTGCTGAAAAAACAGCAAAAAGATAACATTTATTGAGGATGCTTCCAAAAGTCTGCTGGGACTTTAGAGGAAGCATCCTTTTTTATTTATAAGGTGAAAAGTAGGTATATATTTTATTGTTGACTCCGCTTACCTTTTTCAATAATTGCATGTATTAATTTAAAATGTCTTAATTTTTCATTTATAAGTATTTTAATGCAAAAAAAGCCTATTGATGAATTTTGCCATAGTATGATGAAACCCTTCTCAACTGTGAAGGGTTTCCTTGTCATACGCTTGCCACCTAGATATGAATACTATAAAAGAGGTGATCATAATGGATGAAATGATTCAGAAAGTACAACTATGGGTAAATGCTGCTTACTCTGGAAAGCCTGGCTTCGTTCCAGCCCCTGAAAGTGGGAAAACTGGTTGGTCCACGATGTATGCTTTAACTAGGGCTTTGCAAATTGAACTTGGAATCTCTACACCTGCTGATAATTTTGGACCAGGAACTGAAGTGGCTTACAAATCATGGGGAGAAATGGAAATTGGGCGTGTTCCTACTGATGACAAAGGAAAAAGAATTGTACTAATTCTTCAAGGAGCAATGTATTGTAAAGGTTACAATCCAACTGGATTTACAGGAACTTTTGGAGAAGGGACTAAAGCTGCAGTAATTAAATTACAAACTGATGCGGGACTGCCTATTCGTGATGGGAAAGTTTATTCCTATATATTTAAAGCATTTTTAACTATGGATGCTTATGTGCTCACATCAGGTGGTAATTCTAGAATTAGAGAAATGCAAAGAGATCTCAATTCAAAATATTACAAAACATCTGGAGTCCAGCCCTGTGATGGTTACTACCAAAGAGGGACTAATAAAGCTTTAATATACGGTATTCAAACAGAAGAGGGAATTGCTCCCTCTCTACAAACGGGATCAATAGGGCCTTCTACGACCAACCTTTTACCAACTCTTAGCATAGGGAGTACTAATGCAAACTTTGTTAAGCTCCTTCAATATGCATTATATGTAAATGATTTCAATCCAGGAGAATTCAATGGACAGTACAGTACACTATTAAAAAATGTAGTTAGTGAATTCCAACAGTTTGTTAAGTTGCCATCCGATGGAGTTACAGGAAAACAAACTTGGCTCTCTTTGTTGCAGAGTAAAGGAGATCCTAATCGCAAGGGTACAGCTTGTGATTGTATAACAGAAGTTACGCCTGCTAGAGCTAAAGCTTTAAAGAATGCAGGCTATGAAAGTATTGGTCGTTATCTTGTAGACATTCCAGGAGGATTGGAGAAAAAAATAAAACCTGGCGAATTAAAAACTATTTTTAATGCTGGTTTAACTGTTTTTCCGATATATCAAACTTATGGGAACAATTCAAGACATTTCAGTGAAGCTCAAGGGAAAAGAGATGCTCAAGATGCTTTTACAGCTGCCAAAAATTATGGATTTAAAAATGGAACAACAATATATTTCGCCGTGGATTTTGACGCTTTAGGAGATGATATAACTAACAAAATTCTTCCACACTTTAAGGGTATCAATGAACAAATGAAATATCTGGGGAACCGTTATAAAGTTGGAATATATGGAGCTCGGAATGTTTGCAGTCAAGTATCGGAGAAAGGTTGGGCAACAACCAGTTTTGTAAGTGATATGTCCACGGGATTTAGTGCAAATTTAGGCTATCCATTGCCGAAGAATTGGGCATTCGATCAAATTTCAACTATTAGTGTTGGTTCAGGAGACAGTAAAATTGAAATAGACAATAATATTAAGTCGGGACTTGATAAGGGGGCTTCAAGTCTTGATTTCTCAACTGATCTCAATCAAGAGCTATACAAGCAATTATATGAAATTCAACTTTTAGGACTTCAATATACAAACAATGATATTAATCAAGCGAATAAGCTTACAACCAACTATTATCGTCGCAAAAGATATGAATCTTTAATATGGACATTAACTTCTGGCCAATTTGATAAAGACTTTGAAGAGTATGTGATTAATGCTGTAGGGGAAAATAGTTTTGTCTATGCAACTGATCCTGTTTCAAAATCTGAAGTTATTGATTTTCCTCATCTTATGGCTACATTATCTGCTCTATTGTATGCGAATCTTCCATTAGTTGGAACTACACAGCAAGATTTAGCAGGGTGGGGTGGTGATTTATTTACTGTTGCTGCAGATGTATATAAATATAGAGATAAGTATAGCGGCGATATTGAAACAAGAACATATCAAGCTGCTTACGACCTAATCGGTACAAAAACAATGGCCGGTAACTTTGATAATTCTGATTTTCTTGGAGATATCGATGCTATTAACATCGCACAGATCTTATTAAATAACAACACTAAGCCAATTTTAAATGCAGTTCAAGAGTATTATGATAGTCTTGTTTTCTCAAGATATAAGCTGTTTTATAAAAATAAATTTAATAGTAATGAAAATAATTTGAGACTGAATGCGAGTAATATTATGATTGGAGATAATCCTGATATTACAGCGGCAAGGGTAGCCCTAAGGGGTTCAATGCAAATGGAAGTCCCTTATTATACGGAAGAAGAGGGAGAAATGATTGCAAATGCTTTTGCTGATAAAATATTAGACCTTGTAGCAAGTGAATAGAAAATTTAGAGTAGAGTACCATACATTTCGAAAAATATGGTACTCTATATTTTAAGATCTTAAGAAGATACAACAAATTATAAGTTCAATTTTCTTTTTGATTTTATGGAAGGAAAGAGAAAGGGGGAAACATGAGGAAATATTTAGGGATAGTGTCACTTATCATGCTGTTATTCACATTGTGTTTTCTACCCCATATCCATTGGGCGCTTGGAATTCTAGGGATAGTTGTGGGGGGGCTTCTAGCATTAAAAGCCCCTAAAGGGATTGCTAAGTATCTTTCTATTTTTATCCTGGCACTCTGTATTCTTTTATTCTTATTATTGATCGTAGCAGGCCTTTTGATGGCGGGTTTAGTGGGGAAGTAACCATTATGTATAACCATACTAGATTTAAGAAGTATGCCGAAGCTATGAAAGATTACTAAAAGTAAGACTAAGCTCTAAAAAACTCGACAGTCCTTTTATTTCCCAATGGAATATCCATTTTGTGAAAATAGCAGACTTCAAAGGCAGGTTTCTTTTTTAATATTAAACACAAGAATTTCTTTTCAGCATAAGCTGAATTTGATTTGTCTAAGCGAATCGTACAAAGAGGTTCACTGTTTTAAAAAATTGATTAATACATAAATCTTTTTCATCATAAATAAGTTAAACCCTAATATCGTGAAATAAAGGAATCTGCTGATTTCATTAAATGATATTCACGGATATCTTCGTGGTATCCGTTTAGATAGACAGTTCTAAAGATAAAATTTATTATTTAATAGTGCGTAACACATGGTTTCTTGGGTTGAATATCAACGATATAATATTCTGCACAACTCACTATAAACTGGAAGAAATGCACTAACTTTATGAAATACAACCAACTTACAAGATGTTTTTGATAAAATTGTACTTCAGGCCATTATTCATAATATATTGGCCGAACGTGTCTTCACATATTTTAAAGCCAATGTCCAACAAGAGTAAATGCACAAGAAAACAATCGAAAAGATAAACAAAAATTCACATACACAATAACTGACCGAAAAGGCTATCGATGATATAGATCAATTCTTAAATGTGTTCACATACCCCCCTGCTTTAGAACTGCACAAAATCAAAGCTCCGTCGAAAAGTCATCACCCTGCATGTATGGGAAAACCATAAGAAAAGAAGAGGTTGGAAAAATCACTTAAAGTTTCAGGAAAAAAATCCTATGAAAAAATAAAACGCAATTTTGCAGATGGAAATAATAACTGATTCGTTATTTCGAGCATGCAAATAAAAGGCGTGCGAACAAATTATCCTCACATCCGCCTACTAGATTTGAAAAAAATTTTTTATAAAAGTGTATTTGTCTAGCACTTTGTAATCTTTTATTCGTGTATATGGGTTTATTGGACACCTTGGCAAAGCTTTTATAGATCTGATACTTCAAATTTTAAGCTTCATTTCACAAGAATCTTAAATTTGCATTAATATTAATAAATTTCTATCATACTTATTCATTTCTCGGAAGAAAGATATGGAAAAACCTCTGTTTTTTTTAGGAAAATATGTTATTATAATTGTGGATTTAAAATATTAAAAAGAAAAGAGGAATTCTAAAGATGAAAAAGTTAGTAATGACCCTGTTTACAGCAGTACTTTTGGGAGTTGCCATTTTCGCAGGTGGGCCAGAAGCCTTAGCTATGGATTCGAAAGGTACAATCAAATTTAAAACAGATGCTAATACATATACGAAAAGTGCTACTTCCATTGTGGTTACGGGTACTTTGGCTAGGGATTTAGATAATGGCTTTTCAGTAATTATCTTAAATAATAAAGGTAAAGTATTTGCCAGAAAAGATATTTCGCATAGTATTGGTTCACGTAATTTTCGTGTGAGTTTTTCAACGAAAAATCTTCCTGCAGGTAAGTATGATGTGCAAGTTGGACAGGATTGGGGAGGAAGATATTGGTCAGGTGAACTAAAACATTATATTACAGTACAGCATTAATACGGCTGTATAAGTATTAACCTCTTGTTGTTAAAAAGTTTAACTTTAGAAATTTGTTTTCTGTGAAAAATTAATTTTTCAATCAAGGTATCTTAATCAATTTACTGTACTGATAAAGATACCTTTTTATCTTTAAAAACAACAAGGTCATGAGTGTTTTTCAAAGCTCTTACCGCTAGCCGCAATATAGTTGTCTTTTAAATGAGAATATCCATTTGCTCCACCTCACCCCGAATCCCAATCCCAGGCTCCCACGAATCAATCAGACGAATCGCCTTTTGATTAGCTTCTATCGCTTTCGTATTTTCTCCTTTTCGGTACAACAGCTGTGCCATTCCGTAATGATAGTAAATCAGTTCAACTTGATTGGCGTTGTGTTTGTCATAGAGCATCTGTTCAAAGGCTTTTTCCGCTTTTTCGAGCTGATCACACTTGATGTAAGCCATGCCCAGGTTAAAATAGGCTTCTATCGTTTTTTCGCCGCCGTATGCGGCGCTGGTTGTGTTTGCCGCTTCGTATAATGTGATGGCTTCTTCATAGTGAGAGCGGGCGAAACTCAGGTCGCCGCGGACCAGAAGAACCCTGTGCCGGATAATGGGCGAGACGGGCTGATCTTTGATGCCGTCCAGCATTGCTGCCGCTTTGTCCGGTTCTCCAGTTTTTAACAGCAGCCTCGATTGCAGGGCGGTTCCCCATACTTTTAAGTCATCGTGATCCGGCGCGCCTGATTGTTCGAGTATCTTCAGGCCGGCTTCTATTTGCCTGAGAGCTCCGTCTGAATCGTTGACTTCCATCAGCGCCCAGCCTGCCGTGTCGATCCTGAAGTAGGCTTCCCGTGTGTGTTCGCCTGATTGATGGGCGGCATCGGCGGCTTTTAATCCGTATTCGATTCGCAGGGGCAGACTGATTCTGCTTAGAAAGTGGCTGATGCGGATGATGAGTTTAATCAGGATGTCATGTTGTCCGGTTTCGCCCGACCATTCGATGACCTTCAAGATATTCGGCCATTCCTTTTTCATTAGCTCTAAATTCCGTCCCAGCAGATAGCTCCAATAGATGGAATTCGGCTGTTCCCGTTTTATATGGGTTTCCGCATAATCCATATAATAATGCGCCCAGCGGCTTCGGGCTTCTTTTGCAAAATCATGATTTTCGGATAAGTGCTGTTCGCCGTAAGCGACAACGGTTTGATGGGCTGCGTATTGAATTCTTCCTTCGCTTCGTTCCGGCTGTATTAAAGCATATGACCGCATTTGCTCAATCGCGTAATGAAAACGGCGGGCGTCTAATCCGGCCGCTTGAGCCAAGCTTTTTTCGTCAGGGGGCTTAGCGAAAAAGCAAAGCGTCTGCCATAGTTTCCGTGTGTCTTCATGACATCTGTCCCATGTGCGGCCAAAGAGAACCTCAAACAATTCCAATAATGAGTAACCCGCTTGTTTAAGCTCTTGAATGAGCTGGGGAGCGGGGATGTCGTCGTCTGACATGTATGCAATGCTGAGTGCCATGACCTTCGGGTTGCCGGCGGCTGCCGAGACGAATTCATTCTTAAGGTCAGGCGATAGCTCCAACAGATGCTCCAGCTTTTCCCGTTTATGCGGGAGATTGCATGTTTGCAGACAGCGGTGCACTTCTTGGTGAAAAAAATCAAGGGCATCCGTTTGTTCAAGACCGCTCAGCTGGATGGCAGCCAGTTCTCCGAGGCCGTCCCGATATGTCTGTTTTACGTTTTCCCGTGCTGTAAGGAGGACTTTTACACCTTGCGGAAGGCCGATGATAAATTCGTGAATGTCACGTTCCGCTGTATCAATGCCGTCAACGATCAGCAGCACGGGTTTTTCATTTGCATGAGCGGCTAATGCATTGCGGACGACGAACCGTTTTTCGTTGATGGATTTGTCGATTTGTTCGGTGCGTCCGAGCTGATAGGCGATCGTGTTTAAAAAATCGCTGAAGCTTAATCCTTTCCAGTCAGCGCTGATCCAGATGATGCTGTTGAATGCCGGCCAATTTGAAGAACCTCCGGCACAAAGGCAGGCTGCTTCAAGAGCGAGCGTTGTTTTTCCCATGCCGGCCCAGCCTGTGATTAAACAGACCGGTGACGGAGAAAGCATCCATTGCCGGATCGCTTCTATATCAAAGCCGCGGCCGATAAAGTTTCCGGTCCGACGTGATGGTAAGTTATGCGTGACGGACTGTTCTGTAAGCGCATCCGTTTTATGGCTTGGTCTGTCATGAAACAGCCGCTTCACTGCTTTTTCAACATCTTCATCAGTCGGTGCTCCGAATGATCCGTCTTTCCGGCGTATTTTTGCTTTTTTTAGACAAGACGCCGTCCAAACGGGCAATGCGGGTGTAATGACAGGAATCGTGGTGTTTTCCAGAAGGCCTGTCAGCCATTCAGGATCCATGTCGGTCTTTTCTATAATAATCCAGATCATGCCGAACAGCTTTCCGTCGTCAATTCGTCCGGGAATGTAGTTTGCGCCCATCTGTCCGATCCAGCTTTTGATCGTGTTAGAGGATACGCCTAATCGGAGTGCAATTTTGTCTATATAAGACTGTCTTGCTTTTACGTTCTTTGTCCTTTTGATGTTGTAATCAGGATGAAGTTTCAGTGATTTGACGGCAGGCGCCAGCAGTTCTGCAAATTGTGCCCGGTTTTCAAGTTCAGCCATTAGCCTGCACCTCCTATTAGTACTATTTTATCAATTCAGTGTTTTTTGTATATGAAAAAATAAAAAGTACAGTGCCGCTGTCCTTTTATACAGCAGGAAAGGCTGTTGTACGTCTTGAAAAGCAGATAAAATGGGGGCAGTAACAGAGAAAACAAAAATGTATGCACTTACATTTCAGAGCAGAGAAAGGATTTTGCAAAATGACTCACACAGTGCCTCAAAACATGAAAGCGGCGGTTATGCATAACACGAGAGAAATCAAAATCGAAACATTGCCCGTGCCTGAGATCAATCATGATGAAGTATTGATAAAGGTGATGGCTGTCGGAATTTGCGGATCTGATCTGCATTACTATACAAATGGCAGAATCGCCAATTATGTAGTGGAAAAACCATTTATCCTCGGTCATGAATGCGCGGGAGAAATTGCCGCCGTCGGATCGTCTGTCGATCAATTTAAAATAGGAGATCGGGTCGCTGTCGAACCGGGGGTCACATGCGGACGCTGTGAGGCGTGCAAGGAGGGGCGTTATAATCTTTGTCCGGATGTACAGTTTTTGGCGACACCGCCGATTGACGGCGCGTTTGTCCAATACATCAAAATGCGTCAGGACTTTGTTTTTTTGATTCCGGATTCACTTTCCTATGAAGATGCGGCTTTGATTGAACCGTTCTCTGTCGGTATTCATGCGGCAGCGAGAACGAAGCTTCAGCCCGGATCAACGGTTGCAATTATGGGAATGGGGCCTGTTGGATTAATGGCTGTTGCGGCAGCGAAAGCATACGGGGCAGGCACAATTATTGTGACCGACTTGGAGCCGCTTCGGTTAGAAGCCGCGAAGAAAATGGGAGCGACGCATGTCATCAATGTCCGTGAACAGGATGCCGGTGAAGAAATCAAAACGATCACAAATGGCAGAGGTGTTGATGCTGCCTGGGAAACAGCGGGGAATCCGGCAGCATTGCAATCCGCACTGGCTTCCGTGCGCCGGGGCGGAAAACTGGCGATTGTCGGTTTGCCTTCTCAGAACGAGATTCCGCTCAATGTGCCGTTTATTGCGGATAACGAGATTGATATATACGGAATCTTCCGTTATGCCAATACGTATCCGAAGGGAATTGAATTTCTCGCTTCCGGCATTGTGGACACGAAGCACCTTGTAACGGACCAATATCCGCTTGAGAAGACGCAAGAGGCGATGGAACGCGCCTTTCAATACAAAAATGAATGCTTAAAAGTGATGGTGTATCCAAATCGCTGAGTGAACGGGGAGGATCTTTGCATTCTCCCTCTTGCTTATCAAAAATGAAAACGGATTCTTGGGGTGGGATATGATGATTGAAACAGAAAAAGCAGCGGCAATAAAGATGAAACATCGCGGCCTGTCCTGGATGGAACGGATCGGATACGGATTCGGCGATATGTCGTACAATGTGATCTTTCAGTTTGTAAACGCATACTTATTATTCTACTATACAGACGTCGGCGGCATTAAGCCTGCGGTTATTGCAGCTTTGTTTCTGATCGTAAGGGTGCTGGACGCTATTTTTGACCCGATTATGGGCGTGATTTTAGACAAGACGAATACTAGATGGGGGAAGGCAAGACCGTATCTGCTGTGGGTGGCTTTTCCTTTTGCGCTATTTACGTTCTTATGCTTCACGACCCCTCATTTCGGCGAGACGGGAAACATGGTATACGCGTACATCACCTATATTCTGCTTGGGATGTCCTTTAGCATGCAGACGATCCCGGTCAACAGCTTAACGGGGCGGATGACGAATTCCGTGGAGGAACGGACGGTTCTGACGACGACACGGATGATTTTGGTTTATATCGGAATTCTGTTATCGATTTCCTGTGCGGCACCGCTTGCGGACGCCATCGGCGGGAAAGACCAGGCGTTTGGTTTCCAGATGACGGCGCTTATTTATGCGGCGGTGAGCATCGCATTGAATCTGTTCAGTTTCTTTACTGTACGGGAGCGGATTCAGCCTAAAAAAAGAAAAAAACAAGGAATGAAAAAAACGTTATCTGTTTTGTTCAGAAATAAGCCTTTGCTTATTTTGGTTTCTTCATTTTTAGCGTTTGCGATCGGGTTTAATATTAAGCTCAGCACGATGGTGTACTATTTTACGTATAACGTCAGCCATAAGGAATTTGTGTTTTTAGGAACCGTATTGTTTTTCGGAGCGGCGCTGATCAGCAATCTGTTTATTCCTTTCTTTGCTGAGAAGCGGGGCCGGAAGCAGGTCATGATCATCACGGCGGCGCTATCGCTGATTTCTTATGCGGGCCTTCAGTTTACATCGTATTCCTCGATTCCGCTTATTTTCTTTTGGCTTTTCGTTTCTGGATTTTTCACGACGCCTTTGAATACCCTTGCTTGGGGAATGGTTGCCGATTGTGTCGATTATGCGGAATGGAAAACCGGAGTCCGGGCTGATGGCGTGGTGATATCGAGCATGAGTTTTATCAATAAGCTCGGCGTTGCGTTAGCCGGGTCATTTTCGGCCGTTTATCTCGGAATCGCCGGGTATGCCGCGAATACCGAACAGGCGGCATCGTCATTGAATGCAATTAAAAATATGAATGCGCTCATTCCGGGATTGTTCATTCTGCTGTCCATTATTCTTATTTCTTTTTATCCTTTAACTGAAAAAAAATATCAGCAGATGATGTCTGATCTGGAGCAAAGAGCTGCAAGGTGAGTATATGTAAAATTTAAAATATTCAATGTAAACGGTTGTATTTATGACAGAAAGCACTATACTGAAACTATAATCGAGAATTGATAAATGAGTGTGATAATGTGGGAAGGCAATCTGTTATTTGTATTGGAGAATTATTAATTGATTTCTTTTGTACCGATGTGGATGTCGATTTGACGGAAGGGCGCAATTTCTTAAAAAGTGCCGGCGGGGCACCGGCGAATGTGTCGGCAGCGATTGCCAAACTGGGCGGAGACGCGGCTTTCAGCGGAAAAACAGGCAAGGATCCGTTCGGGTATTTTCTGAAGCAGACATTAGACGCCGTACACGTCGATACCTCTATGCTCGTCATGGATGAGAAAGCGCCTACAACGCTGGCGTTTGTTTCATTAAAACAAAATGGGGAGCGCGACTTTGTGTTTAACAGAGGAGCGGACGCTTTGTTTACGCTTGAGGATATTGATCAGGAAAGGGTCAACGATGCGAAAATCCTTCATTTCGGCTCAGCGACAGCACTGTTATCAGATCCGTTTTGCTCAGCCTATTTACGGCTGATGTCGATTGCGAAAGACAATGGACAGTTTGTTTCCTTCGATCCTAACTACCGGGAGGATTTATGGAAGGGAAGAGTTTCAGAGTTTATAAACACCGCAAAAAAAGCAATTGCCGTAAGTGATTTTGTGAAAGTCAGTGACGAGGAGCTTGAGATCATCAGCGGTGCGAAGGATCATAAAGAAGGTGTTGCGATCCTTCACGAGATCGGGGCCGGCATTGTGGCAGTGACACTCGGAAAAAGCGGAACCCTTCTTTCAAATGGAAAGGACCTTGACATCATTCCGAGTATTCAGGTGACATCAATAGATTCAACGGGAGCGGGAGATGCGTTTGTCGGCGCGGCGCTGTATCAGCTGGCGCGCATTGATGAGATTCAGACGGCAGCCGCTGATTTTGCGAAGCTGCGTGATATTGTCTCATTTGCCAATAAGGCAGGAGCGCTCGTGTGCACCAAAATCGGTGCGATCGATGCTTTGCCGAGCTTAAAAGAGGTTGAAGTATCACTTTAAATATGGAGGATGTTTCTTGAAAGTCATCGGACTTCGGGAAGCATCCTTTTTTATTTAGGACTGAAACCCTTTTCGATATACGGTATACTCTATAGTGATATCCAGTAAATTGAACCATTGTGAAGTACATACAATAACGTTTTTATCAGATCCCGAGTAAAACCAAGTTTCTGCTGCTGCCGTCATGTACAGGGTGACGGTCTTTAAATATTGGACTGCGGAGGAATGTTCATGAAACATATTTTTCTTATTGTGCAATGCGCGTTTTCTGTTTTTTGTTTTTTCTGTCTCGCTGCTGTGAATTGGTATCAGGGGAGTGAGCTTGTTACTGATTCGTTTGATTGGAATTATACGGCTAAATTTTCAAAGCTGCTGAATGGGACGGATACAATTACAAGGCCCGAGCAGATATCGCAGCTGGATTTCTTCGTGTATTCTGCTAAGCATTATCCGTTAGTGAGCGGATTGATGATCGGGCTGTTTATTTATTTTTTGTTTTCACTGTATCTGGTCATGAAGAATATCCGCCGGCAAAAACGGGCTCGATGAGACTATTTTCATATAAAAATACATAAATTCATGAGAAATTGAAACTTTTTTCGAAAAAAATCAGTATATATAACTGTGAATTTGTTACTATTTAACTTTAGGAGGAAAATGAAAAATGAGTATTTTAGGAAGATTTAAAGACATTATGTCAAGTAATATCAATGCGTTGCTGGATAAAGCTGAAAACCCTGAGAAAATGGTTGATCAATATTTGCGGAATCTGAACAGTGATTTAGGAAAAGTGAAGGCGGAGACGGCTTCTGTCATGGCTGAGGAACAGCGGGCGAAAAGAGCGTTGACGGAATGTCAGGCCGATGCCGAAAAGATGGAAAGCTACGCGATGAAAGCTTTACAGGCAGGCAATGAAGCCGATGCGCGGACATTTTTGGAAAGGAAAGCAGCTGTTGAATCAAGACTGACTGAGCTGCAAACGGCTTATCAGCTCGCTTCTTCCAACGCGTCTCAAATGCGCAAAATGCATGACAAGCTTGTTGCTGATATCGGAGAGCTTGAATCGCGGCGAAATGCCATCAAAGCGAAGTGGTCTGTGGCAAAAACACAGGAAAGAATGAATAAACTGGGGTCCTCTGTGTCAAATGCGGACCAATCGCTGACCGCTTTCGGCAGAATGGAAGACAAGGTCAACCGGGCGCTTGATCATGCCAATGCGATGGCGGAGCTGAACGCGTCTCCGAAAGACGATATTGACGAGCTGACGGCTAAATATGACAGCAATCAAAGCAGTGTTGATGATGAACTGGCGGCGCTCAAGCAGAAAATGCTTTTCAGTAAAGACCAATAGAAAGCGGGCTGCAGCTTTGTCCGATATAAAGAGAAAGTGAGAGAAACAGAATGATCATTTCTTATAAATGCCCGAACTGCGGAGATGATATGGTCTTTGACAGTTCATCCGGCATGCTGACATGTCACAGCTGCGGGCGGCAGGATCAGATTGAAAGCCTGCCAAAGGAGTATATTACGACGAGATTTTCCGAAAATGAGGCGAACGAGTACCGCTGTGAGAACTGCGGCGCGGTTCTGATGACTGAGGCGGAAACGACGGCCACAACGTGCGGATTTTGCGGAGGAGCCGCCGTTCTCGCCGACCGATTATCAGGAAACCTCGCACCTTCCATGGTGATTCCTTTTACGATCAGTAAAGAAGAGGCCATGAGCGCTTTTAAAAAGTGGTGCCGAAACGGCCGGCTGACACCGAGGGGATTTATGACTGCCGATCGGGTGAAGAGCATAACCGGTATGTACGTGCCGTTTTGGATGTTTGACTTAAACAGCAAGGTTCAGGTCAATGCCGTTTGTACGAGAGTGCATCATTATGATGATGGAGAATACCGGGTGACGGAGACCGAGTATTACAACGCGTATCGTGATATCAATCTCGATTATCTCAAAATTCCGGTCGACGCTTCAGAAAAAATGAATGATGAATTAATGGACAAATTGGAGCCTTACGCTTACAGTGAGCTGAAGGAGTTTAATACGGCTTATTTAGCTGGCTATATAGCGGAAAAGTACAATTATACCGATGACGATCTCTTTCCGCGGGCGAAGGATAAAATCAGCCATTATATTGATTCTTATATCAGATCCACCTTCTCCGGCTATACGACGGCTGACATAACGGATGAGCAGATTCAGACCGATAAAATCAGCAGCTTTTACGTACTGCTTCCGGTCTGGATGGTCAGCTACGATTTTGAACGGACTGAACATATTTTCGCAATGAACGGGCAGACGGGCAAGGTTGTCGGCAAACCGCCGATCAGCGCCGGAAAAGTGGCCGCGTGGTTCGGCGGCATAACCGCCGGTGCGTTTTTAGCATTAAGACTTGTCTCCCTTATGATAGGAGGCGGTTTTTGATGAGAGGATCGATGAAAAAAGCGTGTCTCTTGTGCTTCGTCCTTTTTCTGATGCTGTCTTTTTCTTTACATACAACAGCGTCTGCTGCGGAACAGAAGCAATATGTTTATGACAATGCTCATTTATTAACGAAGGATGAAACGAAGAAACTTGAGGAATTGGCGGGGAAGCTCGGGGCAAAGCGCCATACCGATTTTATCATTCTTACCGCAAACGGAACGGGCGGTAAGGACATCGAGCAGTATGCCGGTGATTTTTATGACAGTCATTTTAGCGGAAGCACGGCGATATTGACCATTGATATGAAGGACCGGGAAGTATTTATCTCCGGGTATAAAAAGGCGGAGACGTATTTGAACAGCAGCCGGCTGAATACGATCAGGAATACGATTTCGTCAGACATTTCCGCAGGTCATTATGAAAAGGCATTTCAGACCTACATTAAAATGTCTTATAAAGATATGGG
Organism: Bacillus sp. 5RYD7K; assembly: GCF_059831465.1. Lineage (NCBI taxonomy): Bacteria > Bacillati > Bacillota > Bacilli > Caryophanales > Bacillaceae > Bacillus > Bacillus sp. 5RYD7K. The sequence goes on along the minus strand of NZ_CP191200.1, from coordinate 249,002 downwards.
GAAAAGCCCGGACAGCAAGTCTGACAATCTGCTGCTTACATGGTGGTTTCAGCTGATGATCGCCGCAGCCGCAGCCGGTATCGCCGTCACAGTGATGGTGTACAATTCCGGCGGCAGGGTCACCGTCACCGGAAGCACGTATATGGATCACGATACGTCTGAAGTGCTGGACCAGCACGACACATATATCCGAACGGACGTGACAAGAGAAAGAAAGCCTGACAAAGATAATGACAATGACGGCGGAGTCACGAGGGGCGGCACGTCTTACAGCGGAAGCAAGGGAAGCTTTTAAATTTAACGTAAAGGATTTGAACATACATGGGCTTTTTCAGAAATCAGTTAGCAAATGTGGTGGAATGGGAAGAATTCAGAGACGACATGGTTTTCTATAAATGGAACAACCGTGAAATTAAAAAAGGCAGCCGTCTGATCATCCGGCCGGGACAGGATGCCATCTTTTTATACAACGGGAAGATTGAAGGGATTTTCCGTGATGACGGCGATTATGATATCGAATCAGAAATCATTCCGTTTCTATCGACATTAAAAGGATTTAAGTTTGGCTTTAACAGCGGCATGCGGGCTGAAGTGCTGTTTGTGAATACGAAGGAGTTCACCGTGAAGTGGGGCACGAAAAACGCCATTAACATTCCGGCGGCGGGAATGCCGGGCGGTATGCCGATCCGAGCAAACGGCACATTTAACTTCAAGGTCATTGACTACATCGGATTGATTGATAAGATTGCGGGTGTCAAGGACAGCTATTTAGTGGATGACATTAAAATCCGGATTACGTCTATTCTCGATCAGCTTTTGATGAAATGGATCACAAAAGAAGGAAAAGACATGTTCAATCTGCAGTCGAATTCATTTGAAATTGGAAAAGGGATTCAAGAAGATCTTGATATGCAGCTGATCGGAGACGGGATGTCGATTACGGGCTTCAATATTATGAGCTTTAACTATCCGCAGGAAGTGCAGGATATGATTACGAAAAACGCTTCTTACGGCATGGTGGGCGATGTGAACCGCTATCAGCAGATTTCCATGACGGACGGAATGTCATCCGGCAAAATGAGCGGAAGCGGTGCTGCCTCCGACATGGCGGGCATGATGATGGGGATGAATATGGCCAATCAAATGATGAACCAAATGAATCAAAATCAGCAGAACCAGCCGCAGCAGAATCAAAGTCAGCAAAATGAGGGGACGGCGCAGGCAAACGGCTCAGAAGGAGCGGCTAAGCCGAAATTTTGTCCGAACTGCGGAACGAAAACGGAAGGTGCGAATTTTTGCCCGAATTGCGGACAGAAGCTTGCCTGACGATATACGAAAAAGAGGCCTTCTTGGGGCCTCTTTTTTTTGTCATGATTTCATGGTTTGGACGATGAGGGATGTCAGCGCTTTTGATCCCTCAGGTATGAGATGGACGCCGTCCGGTGTGAAGTATTCAGGGTGCTGCAATGCTTTTGCGTGCCAATCGACAAGGGTCACATTTTTGCGTGACTCGGCCTGCCGGCGCAATGACTCGTTTACTTTGCTTTCCCACTGCCGGGGCACACGCGTGTTGACAAGATAAATATCGGCTTTTGAGAAGGAGCTGATCAGTGATTCAATTTGGCTGTTTGTGAAATAGCCGTTCGTTCCTAACTCGATGATGACCGCTTTGTCCGGCTGATTAAATGACGCATATTCCGAAGTGAGCCGGAGTGCTTGAGAGACTTGTCTTCCTACCTTTCCGTCGATGGTGACATGAGGAAGGGACTGCCGCAGGTATGACGCAATGTCCAGCATCACCGAGTCACCGATGGCCAGCACGTCTTGCTGAGGCTGTGTTTGTTTTGGGTCAGCCGTTTTTTGAGATGACTGTTCCTTTTTGTCTTTCGTCTTCTTCGTATCTGATTTGCCTGTTGTTTTTTTCTTGTTGTTGTCTGATACGGTATCCGTTTTTTCGCCGCCGTGTTTTTTCTTGCTGTCATCTTCTTTAACAGGTTGATCGTGATCGGCCGTTTTGTGCGAAGCGGCGGCTGTTTCTTGCTGCTCGCTTTGCGCGTACGTCCATTGCGGCTGTTTTTTCTCTTCGGCTATCCCTGACAGCCCGCCCGCAAATACGAGAATGGCGGCAAGAATGAGGCCGAGCGACATTCTGCTGATGACAGAGGACGTCTTCCATTCCAGAAAGCGGTTCAGAAACACGCGGCGTAAAAATGGTCGGAAGCCCGCAGTGCGGATCGGCTTCTCAATGAAATGATAAGAAAGCTCGGCCAAAATGAAAGTGACGCCGATTCTGACGGCACAATGCCAATAAACAGGATTTCCGATTTCCTGCACCGGGGTGCTCAGCACGATAACCGGGTAATGCCAAAGATAGATTCCGTATGATCTCGTTCCGATCCAGCGAAGCGGTTTCCATGAAAGGACATATCCTATAAAGCTGCTCGGATGGCATATACATGCAACAAGAACCGCTGCGGTGATGCTGATCAAAAGCATGCCGCCTTTGTATAGGAAGGGTTCGTATTCATCCGTGTAAAAGACGCAAAGCACGAGTGCGGCAAAGGCGGCAAGCTCTGCCCCGTGAAGCAGGTGTTTCATGCTGCTCGGCAGCCGTTTGGAAGATAATCGTTTCATCGGCCATACTAAAGCTAAAGCGCAGCCGATCAGCAATTCAAATGAACGGGTGTCCGTCCCGTAATAAACGCGGCTCGGATCTCCGCCGGGCACATACATCATACTCATTACGACTGCTGAGCAAAACGCGAGGAACATGACCGCGGCTGCAAGCCGGGCCCGTGTTTTACATATGTACATTCCCGCAAGCAGCAAAAAGGGCCATATGATATAAAACTGTTCTTCAATCGCCAGCGACCACAGGTTTTTTAATGGCGAAGGGGAGCCGAAGCTGTCGAAATAAGAAAGTTTATGAAAGATAAACCACCAATTGCTTATGTAAAAAAGTGAGGAGACCGCATCTCCGCGTACGGTATGCAGGAGCTCGCTGTTAAACAGTACGACCCAAATGACTGTCGTGATAATCATGAGATAAGCCGCCGGCAGAAGCCGTCTGATCCGGCGCACCCAAAAATCACGCAAATCGAGAGTGATGTCATTGCCTTGGGCAGGCAATATAATAGATGTAATTAAATATCCCGATAAAACAAAAAAGATATCAACACCGATGAAACCGCCGTCGGCCCAATTAAAATTCAGGTGATATGCGATCACGGCGAGGACGGCAAAGGCGCGAAGTCCATCCAGTCCGGGAATATAGCGGTGGTGCAGTGACTTGTCTGACATGGTATTCCTCCAATAATATGTGCGGAAATTCTCGCTGTTTTGCGGATGGCTATGGCAGATTTCTGTACAGTCTTCCATTTGTTCCGTTAAATAGACGCATCCGGAAGGGGATTTTGTTTCAGAAAAAATGAATGAAATGTTCTGATTCTCTTAAACTTTTCTGCCCCTGTCCGGCGTCTGCTATATGAAAGGGTTCCCTTGCGCAATGGCTGTTGCGGGGAAAAAGAAAAAATCCATGATCTGCGGATATCATGGATTTTTTTCTTTTACCGGATATAGCGGTCTCCGACAAGCAGTTTGGAGATGACAGAGGTCGGTATTGTAAACTCTGTAACGCCCATATATCCGGGTGCCGCTTCATATTCATCAAATGAGATGACAAGTTTGTGCTGATCTGTAATATAAAAGTTTTGGTCAGCGCGGATGGATTTGAAAGGCTCCGCCATATCATCTCCCTCGACCCAGTATATTTTATTCGGGTCTTCTTTCATCTGCTTTTTCATTTGTTCTTTAATATTTTGGCTGATGACTTTGATATAACGGTCATCTTTGAATAAACTCTTTAACGTAAGCACGGCCTCATTTTTTTTATCAATCGTGATGTATCGGCTTTGCGTATAAGCGGAAGCTTGTGTTTTTTCGATATCACGGCGGACTGAGATCAGATCCGTTGTATCAGTCACGGTTTCATAATCGCTATAGATGCTGAGGTGGCCTTTTTTGCTTTTTGAGGCCGCCTTCATAAATTCCTGATACAGCTCTTTGCTTTCTTTCATATAATGCCGGTTGATGCTGTCTTCAAGTTTATGATTGGAAAGGCCGGACAGTGCGGGTGTTTTCACATCAATGCTTGATTGGTTCTTTTCTTCTTTCATCTCCACGAACGTGATGGCTTGGACGACTTTGCCGATGACGGGGATTTTGGACATGGCCTGTGCGGCATCCGGGTTGATATTGACAACGGCGGTAAATAAGACTGCCGCAGCGACTGCCGCGGATGTCGGCCACATCACGATTCGTTTTTTCTTCGGTTTTGGCTGAAGGGCTTTTTCGACAATGCTGTCCAATTCTTTAGGAATGGGCACACTTTTGTACTCTTCCCTTAATTGCTCTAATCTCTTTTCCATTAAGAAAGATCCTCCTTCGTCAGCTGAATGCGCATAAGCTTCAGCCCCCTGTAAAGGCGTGTTTTAACGGTATTGATGTTTTCCCCCGTGATGTCTGCGATTTCTTCTAATTTCAGGTCTTCAAAGAAACGCAGAATGATAATGGTTTTATATGGATGCGGCAGGTCGTCAAGCGCTTCGTGAAGGTCTGTGTCTTTGTAGTGATCTTCCTTTCCGCGGCTTAAAAACTCGATCGTTTCATCGTCCATCACTTTAAGCTTTTTCTGTTTGCGGAGAAAATCAATGGCCGTGCGCACTAAAATTTTATAAAACCAGCTTTTGATGACATCGGGGTTTTTGACGGATTCGACCGATGTCAACGCTTTTTGAATTGATTCCTGAACAATATCTAACGCGTCATCCTTGTTCTTTACATAACTGTACGCAAGCCGGTAAAAGTCTTCTTTGCGCTCAGTTATGCACGTCACAAGCGACGCTTTGGCTGTTTCGTTCTTCATTGCTTCAAAGGGCTCCTTTTTAAAAAATACGTATCATAGGCTGCTGCCTAAGGATAGACGGGACAGGGTGAAAAATAGTTTGCGCAGAGCGGATCATTTTTAAAAGGAAAAGGAAGGGAAGAGGAAGAGACGAAAAAAAAGAGCCTGAACGGCTCTTTTTTTCGGATGTGTCTGGTATTTTGCCATGCCAAACGGCTTAGTTCGGTTTGACTAAGATTTTCACTTGGTTTTTCTCTTTGATTAAAGCGCCGAAGCCTTCTTCAATCAAATCGTCGAGCACGATTTTTTTCGTGACGAGCTTATTTGCTGAGAAGTAGCCTTCTTTCATCAGTGCGAGAACGGAAGGGAAGATATCACGGTATCCGATAATGCCTTTTACGGTCCGTTCTTTGATGACGATATCGTTCGGATGGATTTCGGCTCCTTTTTCCCAGATGCTGACGATAACCGTTTCACCGGAAATGTTTGTTGACTGGATCGCCTGGCGGAGAACGACAGGAACGCCTGTCACTTCATAAGAAACGTCAACGCCGCCGTTTGTGCGTTTAGCGATTTCTTCAACGACATCATCCGTTTTTGACGGATCAATGATGATAGCGCCGAGTTCTTTCGCTTTTTCCTGGCGTTCCGGTGAAAGTTCGACCGCGTAAATATCCGTTGCGCCGGCCGCTTTCAGGGCTTCAATCACAAGCAGTCCGATCGGTCCGCAGCCAAAAACGGCTGCCGTGTCGCCCGCTTTTAATTTGCTTTGGCGGACGGCGTAAAGCGCTACTGCTGACGGCTCAACAAGCGCGCCCTGTTCGTAAGAAAGCTCTTCAGGAAGCTTAAACAGCAATTCTTCGTCAACGGACACATATTCAGAAAATCCGCCGCCGCCTCCGGCTAAGCCTAAGAATCCCATTTGTTCATCAAGGTTATAGGCTCCCTGATGTCCGTGTGTGGCAAAAATCGGTTCCACGACGACACGGTCGCCGACGCTGTAATTTTTGACGCCTTCTCCTACTTCCACGACTTCTCCTGAGAATTCGTGACCCATCGTGACGGGCGCCATTTCGTTTGTTAACGGATGAGGTTTGCCGACCGGAATAAAGATCGGACCTCCCAGATATTCATGAAGGTCGCTACCGCAAATCCCGCACCATTTGACTTTAATTTTGACTTTTCCCGGTTCTGCTTTAGGTTCATCAATGTTTTCGATTCGAATGTCTTTTTGATTGTGCCATCTTGCCGCTTTCATTGATTATCACTCCTAGTCTGATAGAAACGAGTATAGGTACATGATCAATATGAACCACGGTTAAAAGGAAGAAATGCTTCCTGAAGCCTGATTTCACAAACTATATCATATTACGCAACTATCAATAGGCCTTATAAAAAGTCCATATTGAATGCAGAAATACTCTATGAATATTATAACGCTAATGTATTAAATTTTGTAGTATAATTTACCATGGAATTATATAGAACAGAAGTTTGTGTCATCAATTGAGTGCGTATCTCCGTCACGTTGTAATGAACATGTAAAGTGATTGAAATATTATAAACGTCTTCTTGGTGTATAATTTTGCCTAGAATAAAGAATCAGGAGGATGAAAGCTTGAAGAAGTTATTCTTAGCCTTATTGATTTTAGCAGGAAGCACGCTGGGAGCGATCAGTTTCTCTTCTGATGCAAGTGCTAAAAAAGTGAACGGAAATATTACATGGTATAATGGAGTCGGTAAAAAAGGATCGTCCGGTAAAAAACTGGGACACTGGGATTGCGCGACAAAATTAGGATTTGACGTTCCGAGAAACGGAACGAAAATCAGAGCTTATGCGAAATCAAAACCGAAAAAGGTTATCACAGTATACAAAAATGATGTAGGCCGTCTGCCGAATGCCGTATTGGATGTCAGCCCGAAAGCGTTCAAAGCGCTCGGATATCCGTTAAGCAAAGGAAGAGTATCCGGACATTACAGCTATTAAAATAGACCATCTTAAAAAGCAAGGAGACTGATTCTTGCTTTTTCTGATTGACGGAGAGATTGATAATGAAGAAGAAACGATGGATTTGGATCCTCGCAGCCGCTGTTTTGGCGGCGGCGGTCATCGGAGCCGTTCTGCTGATCAAAGGAAAAAGCGGCAGCGGCGGAAAAGCCGTTGTTTCCGGCGGCCATGACAAGCTGCTTGTTTCGCTTACAGACAAAGATCTGATGACGAAATATTACGAAGACAGCCGCATGCTGTACGAGGAAAAGCTTTCGGCATATCCGGCGTTTGCGCTGGATGACGCTCACCAGGCGCTCTATTTTGTCGGTAATAATGATCAAAATGAAATGCGTCTGTATAAGCTTGATCTGAAGACGAAAAAGAAGACGGTGCTTTATAAAGGATCGGCGAGCGCTGACAGTCTGTTTTTATCAAAGGACCTGACGCACATTTATTTCCGTCTCGGTAAAGCGGATGAAGATATTTTCCGTCTCGCATCTTTTGATTTGAAAACGAAGCGTTATCAAAATCTGTATCCGGCGGCGGATGAGAAAGACGACAGTGTGAGCAGCTTCTTTTATAACCGCAGCCAAAACGATTTTGCGCTTCTGCATTATTCCGTTAAAGAGGATTACAAAAAAACGGATGAGGCAAATGAGAAGGGGATTGACCCTGAACCGACGAATATCCGGTTTGCAGCAGGGGCGGGCAAAAACCTTCAGGATCTGACCAATCTTGAACAGTTTATCAGCGACGTGGCGATGTCACCGGACGGAAAGAACCTTGTCTTTACATCTTATACACAAAAAGGGACGGAACAAAAAGCATCCATCCGTCTGATGAATGTCAAAACGAAAAAAGATGAAACGATTATTACAAACGGGAAGGATTTCTCTCCGCTGATAGATGCCCAGCCGCAGTTTTCTAAAGACGGCAGTATCATTTATTTCATGGCGGAAGCCAAAGGCGCTAAGCGCTTGAAGGATGAAACGGGGCGGAACGCGAAGGTCCGGACCATTTATGCTTATCATTTGGATACGAAAAAATGTGAAAAAGTCTGGGAAAATGACAGCGGCATTATCAACAGCTTTTCCGTTATCCAATAATGAAAAAAACACTCAGCGCCAGCTGGGTGTTTTTTTAATAAACAAAGCTGGCTGCGGCTGAGGCGAGCCATTTGAAAAAACGGAGAATCGGAACGGCAAAATGGAGTGTTCGATGAATGACTGTGCGGCAAGGTTCTTTTTCTTCCGTTTCGCCATTTCCTTCAGGTCTTTCTGCTGCTGATCGTTTTTCATGTTCAATGCTCCTTTGCATCATAAAAGGACATGATAACGCAAAGGCCTCTCATGGGACATGGAGGCCTTCTCTATGTTGAGACTCGTAAAAGGGAGGTCTAACTTGATGCCGTTTGATTGTTGTTTTGGAGATTCACCAACGAACGGACGCCGTCGATCATTTTACTGCCGCAAAGGGGGCAAGTCGGGGTATCACTGCCGGTGCCGGCAAAATTTTTTCTGCTCCAGCCGATACAGTCCTCTTTTGTGCATTCCCACGTACTGACATCTTCTTTAGGCAGCGGTTCCTGATTACGTTTGTTGTAGTAAGACATAAAGTCACTTCTTCCCTTATGAATTTTCGTGCACTCCGTCATTGTCTCATACTTTTCCCTAATCTCCTAATTCCTTTTTCTATCCATATTTCCAATGAGGGTGCATCGTCTTCCTGTTATTACAGTATATGCAAATAAGCGGCTTCTTATTTTTTCTTTTTGGATAAATAAAAAAAGCCCCTTCTGGAAAAAGGGGTGATTCTTGTTTACTGCTTATCCGTGACGTCCATCGGTCTCATCATGTCGTAATCTTCATGCTCTAAAATATGACAGTGCCATACGTAGCGTCCGCTGTAAGGAGCGAATGTCGCCGCGATTCTGATGACTTCTCCGGAGTGCGCCTGCACGGTGTCTTTCCAGCCTTTTTCACTTGGAGGAGGCGGGACGGCGGGGCCTGTATACACAATGTCGCCGAATTTGTTATAACGCTCTAAGTCAAAAGGACGCCGGTCAAGGACTTGAAAGGAAACAAGGTGCAGGTGTATCGGATGGGTTCCCCGCGTCGGATTGATAATCGACCAGATTTCTGTTGACCCGAGCCGCGGGGCTTCTGTCACGGGATCATGCCAGCGCTTGTTATTAAGCGTCAAAACAGGCCTGCCGTATTTGTCCTGCGTATTTGTGAGTTTAAGCGTCCTGATATTGTGTATTCGTTTTGAGGTCACATCAGGCATGGCTGAAAGATATTTAGGCTTCCGGCTTGTGTCCTCTCCCTTCAGCGGTTTTGTGACGCGGAACTGCATGACATTGGCGTCGGTATCCAGGTTGACGTCGCCCCCGCAGCCGGTGCTGTTCGTCAGAATGATATGTTCTCCGTCAAAAGCGGAAAAATCAATCAGCACATCATACCGCTCTGCCGGGGCTAAGCTGATGGTCTGTGTTCTGACAGAGCGGGGGAGCAGTCCGCCGTCAGAACCGATTTGGATAAACCGGCCGCCGTTATTGAGCGAGAGAGTAAATGTTCTCGTATTTGAGGCGTTAAGGATGCGGAAACGGTATGTCCGCGGTTCGACTTCCATATACGGCCATGCTTTTCCGTTGACGAGAATGGTATTTCCGCAAAGAAACGGGACGATTGAAGGAGTGGGGAGCGTTTCGGAAGGATTATCCGGCCCGCTCGGATAAGACAGGGAACCGTCGTCATTTAACGTGCGGTCCAAAATCATAAGCGGTACGTCGTACTCTCCGGCGGGAAGCTTCAGCTGCTTTTCTTTTCGCTCACGGATGATATACATCCCGGCAAGTCCGGCGTACACATTAAGCCTCGTGGCCGCCATGGCATGGTCGTGATACCATAATAGCGCCCCGCGCTGTTTGTTTGGATAATGGTATACCTCTTTTTCAAAATAAGGCCCCGTTTCCTTAAAATCCCGTGTGAACCAGGCTTCCGGATAGCCGTCGCTGTCAGGCGGCGTTTCTCCTCCGTGTAAATGGACGACGGTTCTGACATCGGGTTCCTGATGGCCGCTTTCTGAATGGTGAATGGTATGGTCTACGGGCAGAAAGTGCTTATCCGGCAAGTCATTCATCCATTTTACATAAATGCTTTCACCTTGGTTGACGTCGATCGTCGGGCCCGGAAACAAACCGTTATACCCCCACAGCCGGGTCGGCGGGAGATCGCGGTGCAGCTTGTGAAAGCATTCCTTCATTGTGACTTCGTAATACGTGCTGCCGTCTGATTTCTTCTGCGGCTCCAGTGTTTCGATAATCGGCAGTTCATCTGCAAATTTTTCAAGTGCCATTATTTATCCTGTCCTTATCATTTATTGAATTCCTGTACTATAGATAATGCCGCCTGGAACAAGTTGGTTAAAAAAACACCCGCCCTTTTTTGAGGACGGGTGTTTCTGTTATTGCGCAACCCGGTTTGCGGAAGCGCTCTCTTTCGGTTTTTGTTTTTTGCGGAATACATAGGAGGCGAGCACCAGCAGTGTAATAAATCCTGTCAGCAGAAATTCAGACCGCATTGAGCTGATAAACAGCATAGATAACAAGATGGCGCAAATAGCAATGATCGTCAGGTAGGTTAAGTATGGGTAGCACCACATTTTGATTTTAAGAGATTCAGGGTTTGTCCGTTCGATTTTCTTTCTCATTCTCAGATGTGAGACGGCGATGACGAGATAGACGAGCAGTGCGATCGCCCCTGATGCATTGACCAGAAATAAGAATACGGAGTCGGGAGAAAAGTAGTTCATGACAACGGCAATATAGGAGAAAAAGGTGCCGGCGATAATGGCTTGGACCGGTACGCCTCTTTTACTCAGTTTCATAAAACGCCGCGGCGCTTCATTTCGCGCCGCCAGTGAATACAGCATCCGTGACGTCGTATAAAGCCCGGAGTTCAGGCAGGACAGAACGGCTGTCAGGACGATGAAATTCATGATCTGAGCGGCTGCGGGAACCCCGATATGTCCCAAAACGGCAACGAAGGGGCTTTCCAAAATATTGGCTGAATCCCACGGAAGCAGCGTGACCACAACCGTAATGGAACCGACGTAAAAAATAATGATCCTCCAGACGACTGAGCGGGTCGCCTTTGTGACGGATTCGACCGGGTTTGACGTTTCTCCCGCTGCGATTGCGACGATTTCAGATCCCATGAAAGAGAAAATGACGACGACGATTCCGAGCAGAACGGAACTTGGGCCATTAGGGAGAAATCCGCCGTTGCCTGTCAGATTTTCCAGCCCGACCGGTTTGCTGCCGGGGACGATTCCGAAAATGAAAGCAAATCCCGCGATTAAGAAGACAACGATCGTCGCTACCTTCACTAAGGAAAGCCAGTATTCAAATTCGCCGAACGATTTAACTGAATAAATATTCGTCAGTGTTAATAGCACGGTCAGAAGCAGACTCGTCAGCCATAACGGAATCCCGGGGAACCAGTACTGTATGATTCCGGCGCCTGCAATGGCTTCAATGGCAATGACGATGACCCAGAAAAACCAATACAGCCATCCGATGGTATAACCGGCCCACGGCCCGATGGCGTCATGTGCGTACTGTGAAAACGAACCGCTTGTCGGATTGACGGAGGACATTTCCCCCAGCATCCTCATAATAAAAATCACTAATAGTCCTGCTAATGCGTAGGAGACAATCGCTCCGGGTCCGGTGGAATGAATGACGGATCCGCTTCCGACAAATAATCCGGCGCCGATCACGCCGGCAATTGAAATCATGGTCATATGCCGGGTTTTTAATCCCTTCGATAAAGAATTAGGCTGATTCATTCTTTGCCTCCTTTGGGGTTATTTTATGCTGAATATTCGGACAAATATTATTCTATCATACATGCAAGAGACATTTGTTAATGATGTGAGAAAATGTGACTTCTTTTCTCATCCGTACGCAGAAAATGACGCAAGGTGTTTCTATAGACCCACTGTGGTTCAGTGATGTGTCTCATTAATAGGAAAATACGAGCAGAGAGGAGTTTTTTGGTAAGGAGAGATAAGATGAACTGAAAAAAGGGAGAATCCGGGACAATGGTCACTATTGCTGCTTATCCTGTTCTATCTGCAAAGATCATCGGTTATGTTTTTCACTCAGAAGCACTTACTGCAGAGGTTTAATAATAACTGACATTATTGTTTCGGTGGCTGTGATAATCGCATCCATTCACGGCCACTTTCGGGCGGAAACGATCGCATCGCTTATTGAATCTTTTATTGTGATGGTTGTCGGACTGCTAGTGCTGTTGGAATCTATTTTTTCTGCTAGACAAGAGATGCCAAAAGCTTGGACGACAGCGGGCATGCAGCCCTGATGTTTGTAGTTTGCCAGACAATATTAGGAAGCTGGTGATAATAAATTTCGAGGCATTCGTCAGTATCAGTACGTTATCGGAATTACAGGAGAGAACAGATAATTTGGACTATTTAATATATTTTTAATTGACAGAATCATTTCGTTATAATAATCTGTTTTCTGTAAATGTATTTAATTACAAATATACAATTTATTCTTATTTTTGTAATTAAATTTAAAGGTTAATTATGTTTATTTACTAATATTCAGAATAGGAAGGTGTAACAAATGAAGGTTGAAATTGAAAATTTAGATACTAGAAAACTCGCTTATAATGAAACTTATGCGTGGACTTCAACTCTTTTAAAGTCGCTGAGAAATTCAATGGATTTATTTAAGTTTGACGAAATTGTTCCAACTCCCTTTTCTAGAAGGTATGAGCCAGGTGCCAAGCATTCAGTAATCGTACTAGGGGATAAAACTTTACCTGACATTAAAGAAAATGGGGATCATGACTCCTCCTTTAACTCAAAAGTTGAGGTGGCAGGTGAACAGTATTACTATATGAGTGTTAGTCATGTTGTAGAAAAACAGATGGCAACGGAATATTTACCTAAGGTTTATTGCCTTGCCCCATGCCTTCGATTATTGATGGAAGGGGAAGAGCTATCTGCAAAACATATTTATTCCTTCTTTCAATTTGAAATTGAATGGAGAACTGAGAGAATGGAAGATGTTTTCGATTTAGGGGAGAAGATTCTCTATGAAGCAGGCAATAAGATTTTATCTCTAATTGATAATAATGATAATTTGACGTTAACTCCTTTAGCAAAACGCAACACAGAGAGCTTGGTAAAAGGCTCATATCCTAGAATAACATTTGAAGAGGCCTTAGAAAGAGTAGGACGATCTAAAGATTCAGAAGGGGATCTTACTTCTGAAGAAGACGCACTTCTTTCTAACCAATTCGACACACCTTTTTGGATTTATAACTATCCAGCAGGAGTTAGAGATTCAATTTATCACGAAAGTCCAAAAGGTGTTTTTCAAACTTACGATTTAATGTTACCTTTTGGCTACGGTGAACTAACTACCGGGGGTATCCGCCCAACTAGCGGAGAGGAGATTATTAACCAATCAAAAACGCTCGGCAATTCTTATCATCCCGAATATGCTCAATGGAAAGATAAATCACAAGTACAAACAGCTGGATTTGGAATTGGACTGGAGAGATTGTTAAAGTTTATCTCTGGCGCAGAAAGTATTTTAGATTTCATTCAATATCATGATGCAGGTCCAAACACGACGATTACACGTCCTAATCAAAAATAATAACTTCTGATAGGGGAGAGGGTAAGGAATTAAATTCTAACCCTTTTCTTTCTTTTGAGTCGTATAGAAGGGAGAATTAGAAAAACGTGAAAACCTTATTTGTTATTGATTCTTCTGTTATTGGGCCAGAGTATATTGTAAAAGCGGCAAAGGAAATGAATCTGAATGTTCTGTTCTTGACAAACTTAAATAGTCAGGAAGGAGATGCACTCTCTCAACTTACATCTTATAAGTTTATTAATTGTAATACTAATTCTTTTGAAGAGCTGTATGAGATTATAAGAACTTTTCCAAAAGAGGACATTGCAGGAGTTATCTCTTTTTTAGATAGTAAATTAGAAATTTGCACTAAATTATGCGGCGCTTTAGATATAAAGGGAATTGATCCAAAAATTGAATTACTTAAGGATAAGGCGTATGTCAATGACATTATCCCAGAATTTACGCCGCTATCACTTTCTTTCACTACAGGGGCGATTCCTTATTCAGAGATAAAAAAAATGTTATCTGCTTCACAGAATGGATTGATACTAAAACCATCCTTTGCAGCTGGTGCTAAAGGTATAAGTGTATTAGAGGATGAAAATGATATTGAGAATATAGAAAAATTATTTGATAAAACCTTACCTAAGCATCTGCACCCTGACGAATATGTCGTTCAAGAAATAATAGACGGAGAACTTGTAAGCTTAGAGGGATACGTTTTAGAGAGTAAAGTAATTCCAATTGGAGTAACTGGCAGAAGGAAGACGGAAAATGCAGAATCGGTATTCATATTCCCTTATCAATCTATAGCTCAGAAAGAATTGTGCAAGATTGTTCAAACTCTCGTGGAGAGAAGCGGGTATAGCAGAGGATTTTTTCATACTGAATTTATTGTTTCAGAAAATCAAGTTAAATTAATAGATTGTAACTTTGGAAGGCCTGGCGGAGCAAATATTACTGAGATTATAGCTTGTTCATACGGAATTGAACCACATAGTATTTACCGACAATCAATGGAGTTAGTCCTAAATGAAAAAGAGATCATTCCAACGGCCTTTTGGGGAGAAGAATGTAAGGAGAGCTTAGGGATAGCTTACGGAATTCCTAATCAAGATAGAGTACTTGAAATTAAGTATGCAGAAAATATGAAATCTAAGCATACACAGGCCCAAAATTTAGGGGACACCGTTTCCGCTATGGGAAGCAGTAATTGGAGTTGGCTGGGAATGCTTTCTGGACTAAAGGAAGACGTAATTAAAGATGTAGATTCTATAAGAGTAAAAACTCTACATAACGGATGGATAAAACCTGTGTACTATAATATGGAATTAAAGGAGCCTTTAGACTATCTTGAAAAAGTCTAATAGTATCTATACATCTAAATTGATTTTGTTTCTTGGGTGCAGATTTGTATCAACAGTATCCGAACAACTTCTGCTATTTGCTATCCCTTTATTAATTTTTCAATACACCGGAGAAGCGTCCAAATCAGGATTAGCATTCCTTATAGAGTGGCTGCCGGCAGTATTATTACTCCCCTTTATAGGAGTGCTTGTAGATACTTATAAAGAAAAGAAACTTTATATTATTGGCGATAGCCTGCGAGCATTAGTTTCCATATCAGGTTTCTTATTATTAATCTATATGCCAAGCCAAACATTTATTATACTTTCAGTTGCAGCCTCTTTGTTCGCTATTTTAAACTCATTAAACTTTGTCACATTAGAAACAACTATCGGGAGGAACTTTGATAATAACGATATTCCCCGCATCCAATCGTTAATCCAAGGATTGGAGCTTAGTTCCCAAGTGATGGGACCAGCTTTGGCAAGTATATTGGTTCTATTTATAAAAGAGATGGATTTTCTTATTATTACTGGTATTGCATTTGCAATAACAGGTTTCGGAGTACTGGGTCTTCCCAATAAGGCTAAAAATCTGGTTGTTAGGGAAACGAAGTCCATTAAACGAGTTCTAGGAACAATTGGGGATGGGTTTAAGTTTATAGCTAAAAATTTCTTTCTTCGGCTGTTGGTACTGGCAACAATGCTTATTAATCTTGTGATGGGGACTGTAATGGCTTTAAATCCAGCTGTAGCCCAAGGGGTTCTTGGTGCAACCTCTAGAGAGTATTCATTATTGGCGATGTTTGGCGGGATCACGGGATCTATAGTGGTTTTGTTAATTCCTGTGTTTTTGAAAAAAAGTAAGAGTATTAATAATATAGGCATAGCATCTATTGTGTTGTTAACATTATCTGGCGTCATTTTGGGAATAGCCAATCAATTTTACATTTATGTTATCGGCTACGCCCTTTTGGTTTGTGGAATAGGGATTTTTAATGTATTTCTAAGAACAGAACGAGTTAAGCTAATACCGAAACATCATTTAGGTAAGAGTATGGGAACTATTGTTTTCTTTAATCGTCTAAGCCTGCCCCTTGCTGGATTAATAACTTCTACCTTTACTAAAATTACAGGACCTCAAGAAGTAATATTAGGAGTTTCGATTTTTTGGATTATAGTCAACTCCACAATATTTACTTATTATTTTTATAATAAACGTCATGCTGCCCAGAAAGATGTTTTAGAATTATAATATGAAGATAAAGGGGACAAGTATTATGACTAAACACATATGTATTATTAATCGCTGGTCAGTAGGGTGGGATTCTGAAAAACCTGATTATGAAAAGATAATGAATCATAACGAATATAAAGTAAGTTATATTGTTGACGCTGAAGGTAATAAGGGTTTAACTCAAAATATTTTAGAAAATTCTATCATAGAGCTTGTTGAGGATATTAACTCTTTGGATAACATTCGTACAGCATTTGAAACGATTGAAAAAAAAGGTGGAAGTATAGATCGGTTAATAGCTCTGAGTGAATGGGATATATTGAATTCAGGGAAATTAAGAGATGAAAAGGGATTAGAGGGTCTATCTTTTGAACAGGCTCTAAATGCCAGAGATAAGGTAAGGATGAAAGAGATTGTCAGCCAATCTGGCTTAAGAACTCCTAAATTTAGTAAATGTGATAGTGTAGAGGAGTTAGAACAATTTATTAACCAAGCAGGCTTTCCTATTGTCATAAAGCCTAGGAGAATGGCTGCTAGTAAAGGAGTTCATATTCTTCATAATCAAGAGGAGTATGACGAAATATTGCCACACATAGAATTTAAGGACTTGGAATGCGAGGAATATTGTGAGGGAACAGTATTTCACGTTGATGGATTAGTAAAGGATAATCAATTAAAATTTTGTATTCCGTTTCGGTATATCAATCCGCCAATAAAATTCTTTCAACAAAGTCCATTGGGATCGGTTTCTGTAGATAAGAATGAGACTATGTTATATGAGGGGCTCATCGACTTTACCCAAAAGACCGTTAATGCCTTGGGAATAAACAATACTATGTTCCATCTTGAAATAATTGCAGATGAGAAAAGTGACAAGCTCGAACCTATTTTTATGGAAATTGGAGCCCGTATGGGAGGAGCAGATATCCCAAGATGTGTAAGTCTATTGATTGGCAGAGATGCTGTAACTGATCAGTTAAAAGTTGAATTAGGGGAAGAAGTTTCGGATGTGCGGCTGGATGAAGGAGTATCTTCAGGCTATCTCTTAATTCCTTTTCCAGCAGAACTGCCTTGTTTAATGGAAAAAAACACTTCATTTAAAGGGAAATTGTCAACTTTAGTAGAAGAGTATTTACGGAGTAAAGGAGAAGTACTGGATGGAAGCGGCGGATATTTGAAGATTCCGGCCAGATACATCTTTAAAGGGGAAACAAATCAAGTTTATAAAGATGTCATGAATGCTATAAAAGAACATCAGTATGAATATAAAAGCTTTGTAAAACAGTAATATTACAATAAAAAATAATTTTATAAGATTCATTAACTTGAGTTTTGGAAGGGGAAGATTAAATTGTCAACCTTGCTTACCGAAGAAAAAAGTTTGTCTCTAGGTATGAGTGAAGGTGTAGTTTTAGAAATATCACAGGCTGAAAAAGAACTGATTGAGAACTTAATAAAGGAAATTAATTTCAATCCAAATGTTATTAATAATTCTGCCCTAAATAGATTACAATTTGTTTCGCATAATCTTCCAGACAGAGTAAAGAGTGCTCTAATTAATTTTAAGCGAAATTCTAACAGAGAAGGAACGATTTTATTTAGAAACTTGCCTACAGACGATAGTTTACCTCAGACTCCTGATGATGGCAATCCCTCTTTGGATAAGATCTCCTTTGTTAGTGAATTATGTCTAATGCTATTCATGCTGTATATGGGTGAGCCGATTGGGTATGCTGATGAAAAAAATGGACAACTCATTCATGATATTTGTCCAATTAAGGGGAAAGAAAGCGGTTTGGAAAACTCTGGATCGAAAGTCTTTTTTACTTATCATACTGAAGACGCTATACATCCATACAGACCTGATCACCTTGCTTTATATTGCTTACGATCAGACCATAAAAACGAAGCACAAACAGAAACTGCTTCTATAGTTAATGCTTTAGAATTACTGCCAAGTTCAGTAGTATTAACATTAAGAGAGCCTCTGTATAAATTAAGCCCGCCTGCTTCATTTAATTCGGATGACTTATCAAAGATCATACCCGTGCTTTCAGGCAGCATTCAAGCACCAGAAATGGTCATTCATTGTTCCTTAATGGAAGGAATAACTGAAGAAGCAAAATGGGCATTGGAATTATTAAAAGAAGCATTAAGTAAGGTTTCTATAAAAGTACCCCTCTGTCCTGGGGACCTTATTATTATCGACAACAGATTAGCAGCGCACGCTCGCTCATCCTTTACCCCACAATACGATGGGAATGATCGTTGGCTTCAAAGAATGTTTACAGTGAATGATCTAGGCCGATCTAGTTTTAGCAGAAGCCCTGGCAGTCATGTATGCATACCTCTAAAATATGAACTCAAATTAAAGTAAATTGTCGTTTTATGCAGTTAGCTTAATATAAAATTCTTAAATCATACACTTAGAATAAATTTTATTGTTTAACTAAGTGTATGGTTTATTTAAATTGTTAACCTCTAAGATATTAACAAGGAGAGAACCAGAATGAATAATAGTGAGGTTTATAAAATTGGAATTCTTGCAGGGATGGGACCAAGATCAACAGGTCCATTTTTAGAATCTGTTCTGGACTGCTGTGAAAATTTATATGGAGCAAAGTTCGATAATGATTTTCCCCATATGATAATATATTCGCTGCCAACACCTTTTCATCCTAAAAAAGCGATTGATGACAGCGAGATGTTAAAGGCATTAAAAGTCGGAATTGACTCACTAAACAATTCTAATTGTTCGATTATAGCAATACCTTGTAACGTGGTTCATTCATATTATAAAGAATTGTGCCAAATGACAAGTATACCCATATTAAATATAATTGATGAAACAGTAAATGAATTAGAAAATGAAGGAAATGAAGTCGGCTTACTTGCTACAAGAGGGACTGTGGAAAGCAATTTATATCAAGAAAAACTAAAGTTAAAAGGTAAAAATGTATTTTGGAACGATGAGTATCAAAAAAGAGTTGATGAATTAATTTTAAAAACTAAAACATTAGGAGTTTGTTCAAAAGTAACGGATGAATGGAAAACGATAGAAGATATTCTTTTAACAGAAGGGATAAATGAAGTAGTTTGTGCTTGTACTGATTTATTTTTTTGTACGAATCATACTAAACTCAAGATATATGATTCTTCTCAGATACTAGCGAGAAGACTAGTAGAAAGATATATAAAAGAGGGCTTGGAGAGTGGGAAGAATGAATAGTACCTTGAAAGTAGGGGTTTCGTCTATTTCTAAAAATATCTCTCCTTTTAATATTTATTCATGTGATTATGAAATATGCAGAGCTCTTTTTCCTCCATTATTTAAGATGTCCAAAGAAGGGCATTTATTGCCTAACATTATTGAACAATGGGAAATTAATGATTGTGATAATGAATACCTCCTTGTACTTAGAAAAGATATTTACTTTCACAATGGCAGAAAAGCTTTAGCTCGAGATATTGAGTTTTCTTTATGCAGAGGAATGATGAAGGGGGCAAGATCTACCTTTTCAGAATTACTATCCGATATAGAAGGTTACGAAGAGGTAAGTCAGACAAATAAATATGTTCCGAATATGTGTTCCGGCATAAAGGTTATTGATGATTACAGACTAAAAATAAAATTGAAACATCTAAATTTGCTTTTTCTAAAATACTTTACTCGAAGTGCCTTAAGTATTGTTCCGCGAGAAGAGTTTTTAGAAAATGATCTCTGGGTGTGGAAAGACAACCCCATAGGAGTTGGAGCTTACTGCTATGAAAGCCTAAGTGAAGACTCTAAGGTTTTGACTTTAAAAAAGAATGAGGATTACTTTGAGGAAAGAATCGATTCTTTTGATAAATTACAGTTTGTGGTATATACAGACGTAAGTCAAGTTGATTTATTAGCCGAAGTGGAAAATCAAACAGAAAACGAGTTTGACATTTTGAAAAGCCCTATAAGCGTCACAATAGCTATAGAATATTTTGTGTTACATGATAAAGATAAGATGTGGAAGGAATTAAGAAGTTTAATTAACTTAGCATTAAACAAAGAAGATATATTATCCAGCATACCGAAAACAGAGAGGTCAATATATTCGCCTGCTCATAGTTTCTTACCTGAAACTATATTAGATGTGCCTAATCATGAGGAAGAATTAGTAAATTTTAATTTTCAAGCTGCTAAGGAAAATTATCTTTTGAAATGGGGGTATATTCCTCAATTAAGTATCATTGTTTACAATAATTATAGTGAACACTCTCATTTGCGTAAAATGCAGAACAAGCTATATCATTTATTGAGTGCCAAAGGCTTCGACGTAGTTAAAACAGAACTTTCTTCCTTACATGAAAGCCTTTTAGATACTCAGCAGCATATATTAGTCAGTTCCTCAAGTTTTAACTATAATGATCCGGAAGATTTATCTTTATTTTTCAGCAGTGATAAAGAAATCTATCGTGCGAATACTGGAACTCTTATGAATATTAGAGGTCTCCTCAAAGATGCGAAAAAAGAAATTAATATGAATAAGAGAAATAAAATGTATAGAAAAGTAGAAGAGTTAGTTATAGAAAACAGCTTAGTGTTTCCTATAGCTTTAACCTATGAATCTTATCTATTTCGTAAATCCAAAATGGATGGAAAAAGTTTTTTTGATCAATTTTATCAGCCTGCATATGAATACATAAAACCATTATCATTGGAAACGATGTAATCCTAAGGTGAACTTAACCATTGAGTTGCAAATCTGCCTTGCTTGGATTGATACAGTCACGGTGTGTGATCGGTCTCCTTATTTTGAAAAGAATCATCCCGCTCTTTGACAGTGGCTCCGATGTAACGGACATTTCAGCTTATAAACAGACGATCGAAAAATCTCGGCGTCAGCCGTTTAAAAGATATTAAAGCGAGATATCTTGGCAGCTCCGTTCATATTGATGTCGTCATTGAAGTGCCGTCTGATCTGAATATTAAAGAGAGCCATGATATCGCAAATGAGGCAGAACGCAGGATGAAAGAGGAACACGCCATCGGCCATTCACACGTTCATATGGAGCCTCTCCAGCTGAAATAAAGCTTCCTTTTTAAAGGGAGCTTTTTTGCTTTTTCGGACTGGACACAATTCGCTGAAACGTTTTTTTATACTGATTATATTTTGTGGTAAAGTTAGGTTACAATAATTGAAATTTGAGAGATGACTAGGGGGAGAAGAATGGCTTATAAAGAAGAGCTGCATCCGCTGCTGGAGAAAGCCGTTGAGCATATTGAAAACATCATCATAGGAAAACGGGACATCGCCATACTCAGCCTGGCCGCCATTCTCGCAAAAGGGCATGTGCTGCTGGAAGACGTGCCGGGAGTCGGAAAAACGATGATGGTCCGCGCTTTGGCCAAGCTGATCGGTGCTGACTTTAAGAGGATTCAATTCACGCCGGATCTTCTGCCGTCAGATGTGACGGGTGTCTCTATTTATAATACGAAAACGATGGAATTTGAGTACCGCCCCGGACCAATTATGGGGAACATCGTGCTGGCCGATGAAATTAACAGAACCTCGCCGAAAACGCAGTCTTCTTTGCTTGAGGCGATGGAAGAGGGAAATGTCACGATTGACGGAAAGACAATGCGGCTGGCTGAGCCGTTTTTCGTCATGGCGACACAAAACCCGGTTGAATATGAAGGAACGTATCCGCTTCCTGAAGCGCAGCTTGACCGGTTTTTATTTAAGCTGCGCATGGGCTATCCGACTGCCGAGGAGGAGCTTCGGGTACTGTCTTTGCAGGAAGGGCGCAATCCGCTCGAAACAATCGAGCCCGTCATTTCTAAAGAACAGTTCATCACCCTCCAGCAACAACTGGAGCAGGTGCGGGTAGATGATGGAATTAAAGCGTATATCGTCGGCATCACTCAGCATACCCGCCGGCATCCTTCCGTCCATTTGGGCGTAAGTCCGCGCGGTTCGATCTCATTAATGAAAGCCGCGCAGGCGTACGCGCTGCTTCATGACCGCGATTATGTTATTCCTGATGACGTCCAGTATTTGGCTCCGTATACGCTGCCGCACAGAATGATCTTGACTGCCGATGCGAAATTTAATGATGTCACGCCGGAAGCGGTTATCGCAGACATCATGCAAACGGAAAAAGTTCCCGTTCAAAGGATGTCGGTCCGCTAATGAGAAAGAAAGTACATTGGCTGTTATACGGCTGGAAGCTGCTTATTTTGGCCGTACTGATGGCGGCGGTCTTTTCTTATGCCATGTTCCAGGGCGGATTTGTGAGCTGGTTTTTATTTTATGCGTTTTTGCCGTTTACCGTTTACGCCGGGCTGGTCGCCGTGTATCCGCTGCGGGCGTTTCAGGCGGCGCGTGAGATTTCTTCCGCCCGGTTAACCTCTGGTGACAGACTGTCTGTCACCATCAGGCTGACGAGACGCCTGCCGTTTCCGCTGACATATATGGTCATTGAAGACGTGATGCCGGAAACGCTCGGCGAGAGGCGCAGTGCAAAACAGCTCATATTTCCGTGGTTTCAAAAGAAGCTGACGTTACAATATGAGCTGCCGCAGGCGCCGCGCGGGGAGCATCATTTCCATACGATAAGAGTGCGGACGGGAGATGTTCTCGGGCTCTTGGACAAGACGGCTTCATTTTCCGTAACGGACACGGTCTTAGTATTCCCGGCGTACGGGTCTGTTCATGATAAGCAGCAGGCTGCATCAGGCGAAGAGGGTGCGGGTGCCGGCACGCCGTTTCAGGTTCACCGCTCCGCAATAGCCGCGGGCGTCAGAAATTATCAGCCGGGCGACCGGTTTTCCGCTCTCGACTGGAAAACGTCCGCGCGCCGCAATGAACTGATGACGAAGGAATTTGACCCGCTGCAGAGCACGGATATGATTTTCGTTTTGGACTGCAATCCGTCTCCTTCATTTGAAGCCGCGGTGTCAGCCTCAGCATCTCTGCTTTACACCGCGCTTGTGAAGGGCTCTCCCGCAGGATTTATTTCATTAGGGAGCGACCGGACTGTTTTTCCCGTCCGGGAGGGAGAAGAGCATTTCAGAAATGTGCTGCGTTACCTGGCATCAGCTTCTGAATCGGAAGAAGCTGGTGCAGGCGGGCGTTTAGGAAAAGAGCTGGCGGATCCGCGCGTCCGCAAGGCTTTTATTGCCGTCGTGACGGGCAGTCTTACAGAAGATCTCCTCAAACAGGCTGAGTCCGTCCGCGCTGACATGACGGTGTTTTTGGCGAAAGAAACGAATGCCGTGCTTTCTGAAAAAGAACGGAATCTCGCTCTCATCTTCGCTCAAAAGAATATCAAGGTGCAAATGATCAGGGACAAACGGGTGTCCCATGTTGTTTAGAAAGAGAGGTGGCGCGCCATGCCGCATGACGAGAACCAGGGAAGCAGGCTGAGTCTGCTGCTGTTTTATTTTCTCGCTTTTTTATTGTTGTGGGAATGGCTCAGGCCGCTGCACAATTTTACGGATACAAAGCATACCGGTTTTTTCATCGTCTTTATCGGTTTGGCATTTCTGCTGTCATTCTTCCGGATGAGGTGGTACGTCACCGTGCCGTCCTGCATTCTGTTTACGTTGATCAGTATTCACATGCTGTTTTATAAAGGGTCGGTTTTTCAGCCGGAATGGCTTGCTTCTTTTTTGCGGGACGTGATGCTGAATGTCCGGCACATCGGAACCGGAAGATGGAATGATATGAACCCGTCATTCCGCACATTGCTGTTTTTTGTGCTTTTATGGCTGCTTGTGTATTTGCTGCATTATTGGGTGATCTATCAGCGGAAAATCTTATTCTTTTTTATCATGACGGTGGCGTATATTACCGTACTTGATACATTTACTCCTTATGATGCCGCATACGCTGTCATCCGGATTGTCTTTATCGGCTTTTTGATGATGGGGCTTTTGTATATGGAGCGCATCCGCCTGACAGAACACATAGCATTTAAAAAAAGATTGATTATCAAATGGTTTCTGCCGCTGGCGCTGTTTATCTGCGCTTCCGTCGTGTTCGGTCTGGCGGCTCCGAAATCAGATCCGAATTGGCCGGACCCCGTGCCGTTTCTGAAAAAAATAACAAATCACAAAGAAGTGCCCGCCGCTGAAAGCAAAATCGGCTACGGCAATCATGATGAAACATTGGGCGGCCCTTTTCAGCAGGACGATACGCCGGTTTTTACATGGAAGGGAAAAGAGCGGTCGTACTTCCGGGTGGAAACGAAAGATACATATACGGGAAAAGGCTGGGTGGAGACCGACCAGGGCATGTCCTATAAACTGAACGGCGGCAATGTGGAAGACATATGGTTTGATCGGAGTGTGCAGACGAGACGCTATACGGCGCAGGTGTCCATTGATGAAAATTATCTTTATAATCACGTCATGTATCCGATCGGCCTCTCCAATATTAAACCGAAGCACTCGATTCAGCTTGAAATGAACGGAAACACCGAGCAAATCACGCCGATCAGTGAACAAGTGGGCAACATCCGCAATATGGGACGGTACACGGTGACTTTTCACGCGCCCGTCTTTAAGCTGAATGATCTCAGAAAAGTGAAAGTGAAACGATACCGTGAGCAGAACCAATTCAATGACCGGTATTTACAGCTTCCGGACAGTGTTCCGCAAAGAGTGAGACAGCTTGCAGACAGACTGACGCGGGATCATCATAATATGTTTGATAAAGCGAAGGCTGTCGAGGACTATCTGGGATCTTCCGCATTTTCGTATGATACGCAGGATGTCGCCATTCCGGAGCACAATCAGGATTATGTCGATCAATTTCTGTTTGAAACGAAAAGAGGTTATTGTGATAACTTTTCATCGGCTATGGCGGTGCTGCTCCGATCTGCGGGTATTCCCGCCCGCTGGGTGAAGGGTTATACATCCGGCGAGTATAAAAGCGCAGGCGACCATAACGGCCACATTTATGAAGTCACAAACAACAACGCCCATTCGTGGGTTGAAGTGTATTTTCCCGATCAGGGCTGGGTGACGTTTGAGCCGACGAAAGGCTTCACCAATCCGACGGAGTTTACGTCAGAGCAAAATCAAACAGCTGGAAAAGACAGCGGAAGCTCAGCGGGGAATTCGGATACACCGTCTGACAAGCAGCGTCAGGAAACAAAGCCTGAAAAAGAAGAAGCGCCGAAAAAGCGGGATCACAGTGCGGCACCGCATCCTGTGATCCGCAACAATACCGCGGCACAGCTGTGGCCGTATGCAGCCGTCATCATCGTGATTTCAGCCGCGGCGGCGCTCGCCTGGCTGCTCCGCGCGCGCTGGATTCCGTACGCTGCAGCAGCCAGACTGAAGCGGCGTACGGATGAAGACGTCTTTTTCGACGCATATGCCGCGCTGCTCCGCCAGCTGAAACGAAAAGGATTCAGCAGAGGAGACGGAGAAACGCTGCGCGATTTTGCGGCGAGGATTGACGAGGCATACGGTACAAACGACATGTCCGAGCTGACGCTGCGCTATGAGCGGGCCTTATACCGCAGGGATAATGCCGCGGAGCTTTGGAATGAATCGGGACAGTTGTGGGAAAATATAATTAAAACAAGATAGTCTTGACCGTATATCGTCCTGTTGTTAGAATAAATGAATGTTAAATGGGAGCCCGGGAGCGTTAAAAAGCCGGGCTTCCGGACAAGTCTTGCGCGACAGAGGGCTGAACGTTTGTCCTCCGTTTTTTCTGTGTCAAAAACTTAGAGGAGATTAGGTGACAACCATGACGAAGTTAGTGAATGAAATGATTCTTGTTCTTGATTTCGGCAGTCAGTATAACCAGCTGATTACCCGCCGGATCCGTGAATTTGGCGTATATAGCGAGCTGCATCCCCATACGTTGACAGCTGAGGAAATCAAAGAAATGAATCCAAAAGGAATTATCCTTTCAGGCGGACCGAACAGTGTATATGATGAAGGATCTTTCCGCTGTGACGAAAAAATCTTTGAACTCGATATTCCTGTATTAGGCATCTGCTACGGCATGCAGCTGATGACTCATTATCTCGGAGGGAAAGTCGAGGCGGCAAGCCAGCGCGAATACGGAAAAGCGAACATTCAGATTCAAGGAACTCCTGATTTGTTCAAAGATCTTCCGGAAGAACAGGTTGTGTGGATGAGCCACGGCGATTTGGTTGTAGAAGTTCCTGAAGGCTTCACTGTTGACGCAACAAGCCATCACTGCCCGAATTCAGCGATGAGCAAAGCGGACAAGAATTGGTACGGCGTTCAGTTCCACCCGGAAGTGCGCCACTCTGAATACGGCAATGATCTTCTGAAAAACTTTGTCTTCGGCGTTTGCGATTGTGAAGGCAAATGGTCAATGGAAAACTTTATCGAAATCGAAATGCAAAAAATCCGTGAAACAGTCGGAGACAAGCAGGTTCTTTGCGCGCTAAGCGGCGGTGTTGATTCCTCTGTTGTGGCTGCTTTGATTCATAAAGCGATCGGCGACCAGCTGACTTGTATTTTCGTCGATCACGGCCTGCTTCGTAAAGGCGAAGCGGAAGGCGTCATGAAAACGTTCAGCGAAGGCTTTAATATGAATGTCATTAAAGTTGATGCGAAAGACAGATTCTTAAACAAGCTGAAAGGTGTTTCTGATCCTGAGCAAAAACGCAAAATCATCGGCAACGAATTCATTTACGTGTTTGATGATGAAGCGGACAAGCTTAAAGGCATCGATTACCTTGCGCAAGGAACGCTTTACACGGATATTATCGAGAGCGGTACTGCAACGGCGCAAACGATCAAATCTCACCACAATGTCGGCGGACTTCCTGAAGATATGCAGTTTGAACTGATCGAGCCGTTAAACACCCTTTTCAAAGATGAAGTGCGCGCGCTTGGCACAGAGCTCGGCCTTCCGGATGATATCGTATGGCGTCAGCCGTTCCCTGGCCCTGGCCTTGGCATCCGCGTACTTGGCGAAGTAACGGAAGAAAAACTTGAAATCGTTCGGGAATCAGACGCGATTCTGCGTGAAGAAGTGGCGAACCACGGCCTAGAGCGCGACATCTGGCAATACTTCACGGTTCTTCCTGACATCCGCAGCGTCGGCGTCATGGGAGATGCGAGAACGTATGATTACACAATCGGTATCCGTGCCGTAACATCAATCGACGGCATGACATCTGACTGGGCGCGTATCCCTTGGGATGTGCTTGAAGTGATTTCAACACGGATCGTCAACGAAGTGAAACACATCAACCGCGTCGTGTATGACATTACGAGCAAGCCGCCTGCAACGATTGAGTGGGAATAAATCAAGATAAAAAACGTCTCTTTTTAAAAAGAGGCGTTTTTTTTCATCTTTTTGAAACCGTTTTGGCCCGATTCATATCTAACAGCATAGGAGGTGGATAAGGTGAAGGAAGAACGATTGATCAAAAAGGCGAAAAAAGGTGATGCCTCAGCCTTTGAAAAACTGATCACAGCACACCAGGAGACTTTATATAAAACAGCTTATCTCTATTTGCATCACAAGGAAGATACGCTGGACGCAGTGCAGGAAACGGCTTACAAGGCTTTTCTTCATATCGCGCAGCTGAAGGAGCCGAAATATTTTAAAACGTGGCTGATCCGGATTTTGCTTCATACGATTTTTGCAATGAGGAAAAAGAACGGAGACGTCATTCCGTTTGAGCCGCAACATGATACACGCGCGGAGAATAAGAACATTGAAGAATACATAGATCTTCGGAATGCTCTGGAAACGCTTGACGAACATATACAGCTGACCATTCAGCTTTATTATTTTCAAGATTTCTCGATTGCCATGATTGCAGAACAGACCGGTATGGCGGAAGGCACTGTAAAAACGCATCTTCACAGGGCGAGAAAAGCATTCCAATTGTATCAGGACATTGACGTGCCGAAAGCTGAATTGAAAAACGTGATACATAGCGCCGCTGTCCGTGCCGGAAAAGAAGGCGCCGTCAGACGGAGATGGGGACGAAAAGTGATAAACGGCCTCGCGATTGCTGCTGCTTTGTTTATTCTGTATCTGTCCTCAGGCTTGTTCATGCCCTCCGTTAATACGGCTATGGGAAACATCCCTGTTGCCGGGCAGATTTACAGGGTATTTCAGGATAAGGCAGGTTCTGCGCTGTTTAAAAGCAATTTGGTGACAAAACTGAACGAGAAAGCGGAATCGCGCGGGATTACGGTTACAGTGAAAAGTGTGTATTACGACAGCGGACAGCTCGTTTATAATTTTATTGTTGACAATTTGAAATCTGATGAGGAGGATATTCCTTTTGAAGTCGATTATAAAGACAGCCGGAATATATTATCGTTGGATTATGACAGTCAGGGCATGAAAAAAATGAAAGACGGGCAGTACGGGGGGCAGCTTCGCTTTTTTGCGGACGGCCCCAAGATGAAAGACGGTGATAAGCTTCCGCTTGTCATTAAACAAATCAAGGATATCCCAGGAAACTGGCGCTTTACACTTCCGATCAAGAAACAAAAGTCCGTTTCTCTTGAAGGAACGAAAGCTGTGAATGTAAATCACGGACTATACCGTTTTTTCGATATCCGGGCGGAAAACGGAACGATGGGATCGGCTCTCTTATTTTCAGTCGACTTTCAAGATGCAGCTAAAAATGATACCATCTCGATTCACGAAGCAACGGATGATGCAGGAAACCATTATGAAATGACGATGGCGGCTATTGAACTTGGCAGCAGGAAGAACCTTCCCGGCGGCGGGAAAAGAGTACGCGGCCAAACTCAATTCAGCAAACCGATAGACCCGAAAGCGAAAACACTTTTCATAACGGGTGATGTAAAATCAGAATCAGAGCCGGGAGAAATCGTCCCTCTGAAAACAAAACTGCCCGCCAGCTATGAAACGAAACATCATCATGTCGGCATCACCATCAAAAAGATCAAACAGCAAGGCAGACGGGTAATCGTTGATTATCAATTCACCGGAATCAATTACAGCAAGGCGGATGAAAATCAGCTGATGAATACTGGTGAATCAATCGGTCTCGGCAATACGAAAAAAATGAAAACCTGGCCATCGCTTAATGAGTATGAAAAAGGCTATTATCTGAAAGGGAATAAGGCGAAAGTCACGAATCTTAAAACGGGTGAAATGGAATCCGTTTTTGAATTAGATGATTCATCCGATAAAGAATATTCATTGCGCGATTTCTCATTCGATTCATACGCTTTGTATGTCAATCAAACGGCCATGAACACTTTAGCAGGTGACGGCAAAATTACATTCTCG
This sequence comes from Bacillus sp. 5RYD7K, assembly GCF_059831465.1. Classification (NCBI taxonomy): domain Bacteria; kingdom Bacillati; phylum Bacillota; class Bacilli; order Caryophanales; family Bacillaceae; genus Bacillus; species Bacillus sp. 5RYD7K. Next base: position 219,585 of record NZ_CP191200.1, on the reverse strand, counting down.
GTGCCGGTGCGGCCTGCGGACGGAAAATGATGTCAGGAAGGCGGCTTTTGCCGTCTTCCATTATTGCTCAATTAACGAATAAACTAATTTTTTTAAACAAGATTGTTCGTTTTTTTATTGAGTTTTCAAAATTGAATTGATACAATAGACTCAGAAATCAAATATGCAGATATCGTATAATGGCGGGGATATGGCCCGCAAGTTTCTACCAAGCTACCGTAAATGGCTTGACTACGGATCAATCTCAATCGTTTGATATAAATAATCCATTCTTATTTATTCAGACTGAACGTATGTAGTCAAGCGTCCCAAATGTATTTGGGGCGTTTTTTATTTGGCGGATAACGGGCAGAATAAATGGGAGAGAATGAAGGAGGCAATTGGCTTGAAGCAATTTTTTCAGTTTGATGAGCTGGGGACAAGCTATCGTAATGAAATCATCGGCGGTTTAACGACCTTTTTGTCAATGGCGTACATTCTGTTCGTCAATCCGCTGACATTGTCTTTAAACGGTGTGAAAGGATTTCCGGAAGCATTAAAAATTGATCAGGGCGCGGTGTTCACCGCTACAGCCCTTGCGTCTGCGGCCGGATGTATTTTAATGGGGCTCATTGCAAAGTATCCGATCGCGATTGCGCCGGGTATGGGATTAAACGCGTTTTTTGCTTTCTCTGTCGTCCTCGGCATGGGGATTTCATGGCAGGCTGCGCTTTCCGGCGTCTTGATTTCCGGAATTATCTTCGTGGCGCTTTCGCTGACGGGATTGCGGGAAAAAATCATTAATGCGATTCCGCCTGAGCTGAAATTGGCGGTCGGCGCGGGTATCGGTTTATTCATTACATTTGTCGGTTTGCAGGGTTCGGGCATTATTGAAGCGAACTCATCGACTTTGGTATCTATCGGCAATATTCACAGCGGGCCTGTGCTGCTGACGGTTTTCGGTGTTATTGTGACGGTCATTCTGATGGTGCTTCGCGTAAACGGCGGCGTGTTTATCGGAATGCTTCTGACGGCGGTTGCCGGTATGATCTGCGGGCTGATTCCGGTTCCGACACACATTGTCGGCAGCGTGCCGAGTCTTGCGCCGACTTTCGGACAGGCGTGGATGCACCTTCCGGATATCTTCTCCGTACAAATGCTGATTGTCATTTTAACTTTCCTGTTCGTCGGATTTTTCGATACGGCCGGTACGCTGGTGGCTGTAGCGACACAGGCCGGACTGATGAAGGAAAACAAACTTCCGCGCGCAGGAAGAGCGCTTTTGGCAGATTCAACTTCAATCGTTATCGGAGCCGTGCTCGGTACGTCTACAACAACTTCTTATGTTGAATCAAGCTCAGGTGTTGCGGCGGGAGCGCGCTCCGGCTTCGCAGCTGTTGTGACGGGCATTCTCTTTATGCTGGCGATGTTTTTCTCGCCGCTTCTGTCAGTTGTCACCACGAATGTGACGGCTCCGGCTTTGATTATCGTCGGCGCGCTGATGGTGGCGCCGCTCGGTAAGATCGCCTGGGATAAATTCGAGGTGGCTGTTCCGGCATTTTTAACGATGATTATGATGCCGCTGACGTACAGCATTGCGACGGGGATTGCGATCGGTTTTATTTTCTACCCGATTACAATGATCTGCAAAGGAAAAGGAAAAAGCGTTCACCCGATTATGTACGGGCTGTTCGTCATCTTTATCCTGTATTTCATCTTCTTGAAATAACGGAAAAACCGGCTGTTCTCAGCCGGTTTTTTGTTTTTGTCCTATTCCGTAAAACCAATACATACTATAAAACGTCATGTGGGTGTCCGGGTGAAGAAAACCGCTTGACTGTTTAAGGACGCTTCGGTACCTTATATAAGTGTTTTATTTTCTTGCTTAACAAATTCCGCCGTATTTTTTTGATAGGAGTTGCTGACATGACGGAAGAAAGAAAAGAAACGTTGGAAGAAGAAAAACAGCATCAGGGAACTGATGAAGAACCGCTCTCGAGAATGTCCAGAAAAGCGGGACGTTATCAAAAGCAAAAGAAGAAAGAAAAGGAACGGCGCCCGGCTCCGGCTTTTACGGAAAAACTCGCTTCTGTATGGGCCGCGGTCAAACGTTATTGCCGTTTCGCGTTGCGCATTTTGACATCACCGGTGAAGGTCGTTGGAGAAGACGGCTTTTCCCGCTTTAAATATGCTCTTATTTCAATGCTTGTATTCAGTATTTTTTTCTCAATCGGAAATTGGTTTCAGCTGAGGGCGAGCCAGCAGAGACCGCTCGGATACGGGGAACGGCATCACACGTTTTTTGACGGCTTTACCGTCGTTCTCGTGTATTCGCTCGTCTTTTTTGCCGCTGCGGCCGGCGCGGTCTGGCTTGTATCACGCTATCTGCTGAAACAGAAAATGACGATGCGGGATGCGGCCGCGGGAGTCGGCTCACTTCTTGTTCCGGCTGTCGTCTGCTCTATCGTGTGGATGATTTTCGCGATATTGAATCTGCCGGTTATCACCGTGGTGTTTACGGCGCTGACCTTATTTCTCGCTGCATCGGCGATGGTGCAGTTTGTGCAGATTCTGTACAAATCGGCTGAGAATCCTGCCGTCGACGTGATGTACTGTATTTCTGCGGCGGTCATCATCATGCTCGTCTTTACGGCTGTGACATGGCCGCTTATTTCAGAGTACTTTACTGCCTCGCTGATCCCTTTGTAAGTCGAAATTTGTCTTTCACAATGTTTACAAATATTTCTAATATAGCGTGTTGTTTTGAAAAGCCGTCCGATATATGATGGGAGCAACAGAAATTGGAAAGCGGCATTAATCTTTATGATTCGGAAAGGATGATGAGGATGGCCCCGTTGTTGCGAGAAGCCATTAATCGGAAAAAACAGCATCTGAGGACAAAGCTGATCCGCTCAGGGTTATACCAAAACCATGTTCAGGAACTGTCCGGATACACGCTGAGCGAGCTTGAAAAGGAATATGAAGCGGTCAAACGATTGAAGAAAGCTGAGCTTCACTGAAAAGAGTTTGAAAGTCTGCCTTGGGGCGGGCTTTTTTTTCTTTTGAAAATGATCAAAAGAGGGTAAACTATCCTTAATTGAAAGATTGGCTTTTCAAATTATCAGAGGAGGGGGAATCAATGATGCAGACGATTTTATCCAACAGTATAGGTATGGTTCTCATTATTCTCATCATTAATATTATATATGTCTCTTTTTTTACGATCAGGATGATCCTTACATTAAAGGGGCAGCGCTATTTCGCAGCAGGCATCAGTACGGTTGAAATCCTTGTGTATGTGACCGGCTTGAGTCTCGTGCTCGGCAATCTGAACCAGATTCAAAACGTCATTGCCTACGCGCTCGGCTACGGCCTCGGTGTCATAGTGGGAATGAAAATTGAAGAAAAACTGGCGCTCGGCTACATAACAGTCAACGTCATTACGAAAGAGCTTGATCTGGACCTGCCGAAACAGCTTCGGGAAAAAGGATACGGAGTCACAAGCTGGGTCGCGGGCGGCCTTGAAGGGGACCGGACCGCCATGCAGATTCTGACGCCGCGCAAATATGAGCTTCAGCTGTATGATACGATTAAAACGCTCGATGAAAAAGCGTTTATCATCGCTTTTGAGCCGAAAGCGATCCATGGCGGATTCTGGGTGAAAGCAGTGAAGAAGAGGAGAATTAAGGAATGACAAAGCCAAAGAAGAAACGGTTTGAAGTAACGGAACATGAAACGATTGACACCATTCTCACTTTAATGAAGGAAGAGGGCTATATGCCCGTCCGGCGGATGGAAGAGCCGATCTTTACAGAAAAGAAAGAAAATGGATCAATTCAAGTTGTTCCTTGCGGGAAAAAAATCGTATTTGAAGGGAAATTGATCTAAACACGAACATTAAAAGAAAGAATTTTTATATCGTTCGATAATGTCGTTGACATTATCCAAGTCCGTTGTTAAGATAAACATGAAATCAAAACACGACCTCATATAATCTTGGGAATATGGCCCATAAGTTTCTACCCGGCTGCCGTAAACGGCCGGACTATGCAGGAAAGTGATAAACAGCTGACATGGATATCGCAGAAGCGAACGACTGACGATACGCGCGCCATGCCCGGTTTGTATTGCTTCCTCATAGTTGCAATATAAGCCGGGCTTTTTTTTCTGAAAAACAAAGCATGAGAAGGTGGGAACAGAATGCAGCCGCTAGCAGGAATCATCATGGGAAGCACCTCCGATTGGGAGACAATGAAACATGCATGCGACATACTTGACGAACTTCACATTCCTTATGAAAAACAGGTAGTATCCGCGCATCGGACGCCTGATTTGATGTTTGAATATGCAGAAAGCGCAAGGGACAGAGGCTTAAAAGTCATTATTGCCGGAGCCGGGGGAGCGGCGCATCTGCCGGGAATGACAGCGGCCAAAACGACGCTGCCGGTGATCGGCGTACCGGTTCAGACGAAATCACTTAACGGGCTTGATTCTCTTTTGTCTATCGTACAGATGCCCGGCGGCGTGCCGGTCGCGACGACGGCGATCGGGAAAGCGGGCGCAGTGAACGCGGGTCTGTTAGCCGCGCAAATTTTGTCGGCATTTGACGGTGATATTGCGGATAAACTAGAGGCGAGAAGAAATGCGACAAAACAAACGGTGCTGGAAAGCAGTGATCAGCTTGTCTGATAAAAAAACGATTTTTCCCGGCGCCGTCATCGGCATTATCGGAGGCGGACAGCTCGGAAAAATGATGGCTGTCGCCGCAAAACAGATGGGTTATAAAGTCGCAGTCGTCGATCCCGTTAAAGACTCGCCATGCGGACAGATCGCCGATATTGAGATTACCGCCCAGTATAATGACCGTGAAGCGATTCAAAAATTGGCCGGAGTCAGCGACATCATTACGTACGAATTTGAAAACATCGATTACGATGCGCTCAACTGGCTCAAAGAACATGCATACCTTCCCCAAGGAAGCGAGCTGCTGCTTATCACCCAAAACAGGGAAACGGAAAAAAAGGCGATCCAGTCAGCCGGATGTCAGGTCGCTCCTTATCGGATCGTAAACAGCAGACGGGAGCTTGAGGAAGCCGTTCAGTCATTGGGGCTTCCGGCAGTGCTGAAAACATGCCGCGGCGGATATGACGGCAAAGGCCAATTTGTCATTAAGGAAGAAGGACAGACAGATGAAGCGGCCGCGCTGCTAGAAAACGGCACGTGCATACTGGAAAGCTGGGTGTCATTCCGGATGGAGCTTTCCGTTATCGTGACAAGATCGGTGCACGGAGAGATTTCAACCTTTCCGGCTGCTGAAAATATCCACAAAAATAATATTCTGTTCCAAAGCATCGTGCCCGCGAGAGCGGAGGAAACGGTTCAGAAGCGGGCAGAGGCGCTTGCCGTTCAGCTCGCGGAGAAATTGGAGCTTGTCGGGCCGCTTGCGGTGGAAATGTTCGTCACAGAAGACGGAGACCTTTTGATCAATGAACTGGCGCCGCGTCCTCACAATTCGGGGCATTATACGCTCGACCTTTGCGAAACGAGCCAGTTCGAACAGCACATCAGAGCGGTCTGCGGACTTCCTCTCGGCCGAACCGATCTGCTCAAACCGGGAATGATGGTGAATCTTCTCGGTGATGAAGTGAAGCTGGCGGAGGAGCATACGGAGCTTTTAAAAGAAGCCAAACTGTATCTCTACGGAAAACATGAGATTAAAAAAGGCCGCAAAATGGGGCATATAACGTTTTTGCGGGAGCCTGATGAAAAATGGATTCAGGACATCACGAACATATGGATGAAAAGAGACGGAGGACGAGCATAATGATCGAACGTTATTCAAGACCTGAAATGTCCGCGATCTGGACGGACGAAAACAGATACCAAGCATGGCTGGAAGTCGAGATTTTAGCCTGTGAAGCCTGGGCTGAGCTTGGCGTCATTCCGAAAGAAGATGTTAAAGTCATGCGCGAAAACGCGTCTTTCGACATCAACCGCATTTTGGAAATCGAGCAGGATACGCGCCATGACGTCGTGGCATTCACCCGCGCGGTTTCAGAATCATTAGGCAAAGAAAGAAAATGGGTCCACTACGGCCTGACGTCAACAGATGTCGTGGATACCGCTCTTTCCTATCTATTAAAACAGGCGAATGAGATTTTGCTCAAGGACATTGAGAGATTTGTTGACATTATAAAAGAAAAAGCGAAAGAACATAAATACACGGTCATGATGGGCCGCACGCACGGCGTACACGCGGAACCGACGACATTCGGCCTGAAGCTCGCACTTTGGCACGAAGAAATGAAACGCAACCTTGAACGTTTCAAGCAGGCAAAAGAAGGGATCGAAGTCGGGAAGCTTTCCGGCGCGGTCGGCACGTATGCAAATATTGATCCGTTCGTAGAGCAGTATGTCTGTGAAAAACTCGGCCTGAAAGCGGCGCCGATCTCCACTCAGACATTGCAGCGGGACCGTCATGCGGATTATATGGCGGCACTGGCTTTGATCGCGACGAGTATTGAAAAATTCGCAGTGGAAATCCGCGGTCTGCAAAAGAGTGAAACACGTGAAGTGGAAGAATTTTTTGCAAAAGGACAAAAAGGTTCATCGGCTATGCCTCATAAACGGAATCCGATCGGGTCGGAAAATATGACGGGCATGGCGCGCGTGATCCGCGGGTACATGCTGACGGCATACGAAAATGTTCCGTTATGGCATGAACGTGATATTTCTCATTCATCAGCTGAACGCATCATTCTTCCTGACGCGACAATCGCGCTGAATTACATGCTGAACCGTTTCAGCCATATCGTCAAAAACTTAACGGTATTCCCGGAAAATATGAAACGCAACATGGACCGCACACTCGGTTTAATCTATTCTCAGCGCGTGCTGCTCGCTTTAATCGACACGGGTCTGCCTCGTGAAGAAGCATATGACACGGTTCAGCCGAAAGCGATGGAAGCGTGGGAAAAACAAGTGCCGTTCCGCCAGCTTGTCGAAGCGGAAGAAAAAATCACGTCCCGTCTTACACCGGAACAGATTGCCGATTGCTTTGACTACAATTATCATTTGAAAAACGTCGACTTGATCTTTGAGCGTTTAGGTTTATAGAAGAAGCCAGCCAGGGGCGGCTTCTTCAGCCGCCATAGATTGAATATTCCCAACATTCGGTTAGGAGGCCTTCCGTGAATATTATGAACAATAATCTTCTTTATGAAGGAAAAGCGAAACGAATTTATCAAACAGAAGACGAACAGATTCTCCGCGTGGTCTACAAGGATTCCGCAACAGCCTTTAACGGTGAGAAAAAAGCGGAGATCAGCGGAAAGGGCCGTCTGAACAATGAAATTTCAAGCCTGATTTTCAAACATCTGCATGCTAAAGGAATTGACAATCACTTTGTAGAGCGCCTTTCAGAATCAGAGCAGCTTATCAAAAAGGTAAGCATTATTCCGATTGAAGTCGTGGTCAGAAACTTTGCCGCCGGAAGCATGTCGAAACGCCTCGGCATCCCGGAAGGAACTGAGCTTCCGCAGCCGATTATCGAATTTTACTATAAAGACGACGCACTCGGTGATCCGCTCATTACCGAAGATCATATCTGGCTCTTGAAAGCGGCGGTTCCTGAGCAGGTCAAAACGATCAAATCAATTACAAAACAAGTGAATCCAGAACTTCAGCATATTTTTGAAGACTGCGGTGTCAGATTAATAGATTTTAAGCTGGAATTCGGCTTAGACGCAGAGGGACGGGTGCTTTTAGCAGATGAAATTTCTCCTGACACGTGCCGTCTGTGGGATAAAGACACGAACGAAAAGCTTGATAAAGATTTGTTCAGACAGAACCTGGGAAGCTTAACCGACGGATATGAAGAGATTTTCAAAAGACTGGGAGGCATTTCATCATGTATAAAGTGAAAGTTTATGTCAGCTTAAAAGAAAGTGTGCTCGATCCTCAAGGAAGCGCGGTGCAGCATGCATTGCACAGCATGACCTACAATGAAGTGCAGGACGTGCGAATCGGAAAATACATGGAGCTGACGATCGAAAAATCTGACCGTGATCTTGACACGCTCGTGAAAGAAATGTGTGAGAAGCTCCTAGCCAATACAGTCATTGAAGACTACCGATATGAAGTTGAGGAGGTTGTCGCACAGTGAAATTTGCGGTGATTGTGTTACCCGGCTCCAACTGTGATATTGATATGTTCCACGCCGTGAAGGACGAACTCGGCGAAGAAGTCGAGTATGTCTGGCACGAGGAAACAAGCCTTGACGGATTTGACGGCGTGCTCATCCCCGGCGGCTTCTCTTACGGCGATTACCTAAGATGCGGCGCCATCGCCAGATTCGCAAACATCATGCCGGCGGTGAAAAAAGCGGCTGCTGAAGGCAAACCGGTTCTCGGCGTCTGCAACGGATTCCAGATTCTGCAGGAGCTCGGACTTCTGCCCGGCGCCATGAGACGCAACAAAGATTTAAAATTCATCTGCCGCCCGGTTGAATTAATCGTGCAGAACGGCGAAACAATGTTCACATCTTCTTATAAAGAGGGACAATCGATTACGATTCCGGTTGCCCACGGCGAAGGCAATTTCTACTGTGATGACGAAACGCTTGAAAGATTAAAAGAAAACAATCAAATCGCCTTCACATACGGAAGCGATATTAACGGAAGCGTAAGCGGCATTGCCGGCGTCGTGAATGAGAAAGGCAACGTATTAGGCATGATGCCTCACCCGGAGCGTGCGGTCGATGAACTGCTCGGCAGCGCAGACGGTCTTGCATTGTTCCAGTCTATTGTGAAAAATTGGAGGGAAACTCATGTCGCTACTGCTTGAACCAAGTAAAGAACAAATAAAAGAAGAGAAACTCTATCAGCAAATGGGTGTCAGTGATGACGAGTTTGCACTGATTGAATCGATTATCGGAAGATTGCCGAACTATACGGAAATCGGGATTTTTTCCGTGATGTGGTCAGAGCACTGCAGCTATAAAAACTCAAAACCGGTTTTACGCAAATTCCCGACTAGCGGCGAACGCGTGCTGCAGGGTCCCGGAGAAGGCGCGGGAATCGTTGACATCGGTGACAATCAGGCGGTCGTGTTCAAAATTGAATCGCATAACCACCCGTCAGCACTTGAGCCATACCAAGGTGCTGCGACGGGAGTGGGCGGCATCATCCGTGACGTTTTTTCAATGGGCGCCCGTCCGATAGCTGTATTAAACTCTCTTCGATTTGGTGAACTCACTTCACCTCGAGTGAAGTACTTGTTTGAAGAAGTAGTGGCGGGAATCGCGGGATACGGAAACTGTATCGGCATTCCGACCGTCGGCGGAGAAGTGCAGTTTGACGCAAGCTATGAGGGCAACCCGCTTGTCAATGCAATGTGCGTCGGCTTAATCGATCATAAGGATATTAAAAAAGGCCAGGCGAAAGGTGTCGGCAACACGGTCATGTACGTCGGCGCTAAGACGGGGCGCGACGGCATCCACGGCGCTACTTTCGCATCAGAAGAAATGTCTGATTCGTCTGAGGAAAAACGATCCGCGGTGCAGGTCGGCGATCCTTTCATGGAAAAACTTCTCTTGGAAGCCTGCCTTGAAGTCATTCAGTGCGACGCGTTAGTCGGCATTCAGGATATGGGGGCGGCCGGTCTGACCAGTTCAAGTGCGGAAATGGCAAGCAAAGCCGGCTCCGGCATTGAAATGAACCTTGACCTCATTCCGCAGCGGGAAACAGGTATGACCGCTTACGAAATGATGCTTTCCGAGTCTCAGGAACGCATGCTTCTCGTCATTGAACGCGGACGTGAACAGGAAATTGTCGATATTTTTAATAAATATGAGCTAGAAGCGGTTTCCGTGGGCCATGTTACGGATGATAAAATGCTCCGCCTCCGCCATAACGGAGAGGTTGTTTGCGAACTTCCGGTCGACGCGCTGGCGGAAGAAGCGCCTGTGTACCACAAGCCGTCAGCGGAACCCGCGTACTACCGCGAGTTTCAGGAAACGGAAGTTCCCGCGCCTGAAGTGAAAGATGCGACAGAGACGCTTTTTGCCCTGCTGCAGCAGCCGACAATCGCCAGCAAAGAGTGGGTGTACGATCAATATGACTACATGGTGCGTACAAACACGGTTGTCGCTCCGGGATCTGATGCGGGAGTGCTCAGAATCCGCGGCACAAAAAAAGCGCTGGCGATGACGACGGATTGCAACGCCCGCTATTTATATCTTGATCCGGAAGAAGGCGGAAAAATCGCCGTTGCCGAAGCGGCGCGCAACATCATTTGCTCAGGTGCAGAACCGCTTGCGGTCACAGACAACCTTAACTTCGGAAATCCGGAGAAACCGGAAATCTTCTGGCAAATCGAAAAAGCAGCCGACGGCATCAGCGAGGCGTGCAATGTGCTCAGCACTCCGGTTATCGGCGGTAACGTATCACTTTATAATGAATCGAACGGAACGGCTATCTATCCGACGCCTGTTATCGGCATGGTCGGCTTAATTGAAGATACGGCTCATATTACGACACAGCATGTCAAAGCGGCCGGAGACTTGATTTACGTCATCGGTGAAACGAAGCCTGAGTATGCAGGCAGTGAACTTCAGAAAATGACTGAAGGAAAAATCTATGGCCGAGCGCCTGAAATTGATCTGGACGTTGAAAAAGCCCGCCAAACATCACTTCTTAACGCCATTAAACAAGGTCTGATCCAATCCGCGCATGACGTGTCAGAAGGCGGCTTGGGCGTGGCGATTGCGGAAATCGTCATGACGACGGAACACTTTGGCGCGAACGTGACTGTAGAAGGGGAAGCGGCGTTATTATTCTCTGAGTCTCAATCCCGCTTTGTCATTTCCGTGAAGAAAGAAAACAAGGCGGCGTTTGAAGCGGCTGCGGCAGATGCCGTTCACATCGGTGAAGTGACAGGAGACGGACAGCTGACGATCCGAAGCCAAGAAGGACAACAATTGGTTCACGCGCAAACGAAAGAACTTGAGCGCGCGTGGAAAGGAGCTATTCCATGCTTGCTGAAATCAAAGGCCTGAATGAAGAATGCGGTGTGTTTGGCATCTGGGGTCATGAAGAGGCTCCGCAGATTACGTATTACGGCCTGCACAGTCTGCAGCACAGAGGACAGGAAGGCGCCGGCATCGTGGCGACCGACGGCGAAAAACTGACGGCGCATAAAGGGCAGGGGCTTATTACCGAGGTTTTTCAAAACGGCGAACTGAGCAAAGTGAAGGGAAAAGGCGCGATCGGCCACGTCCGCTATGCGACGGCCGGCGGAGGCGGATATGAAAATGTCCAGCCGCTCCTGTTCCATTCGCAAAACAACGGCAGCCTCGCGCTTGCCCATAACGGCAACTTGGTCAACGCCACACAATTGAAGCAGCAGCTTGAAAACCAAGGGAGCATCTTTCAGACTTCCTCCGATACGGAAGTGCTCGCTCATCTGATTAAACGCAGCGGCCACTTTTCGCTGAAGGATCAGATCAAAAATTCGCTGTCCATGCTGAAAGGCGCTTACGCCTTTTTAATCATGACAGAAACAGAGATGATTGTAGCGCTTGATCCGAACGGACTCAGACCGCTCTCGCTCGGCATGCTCGGCGACGCTTACGTCGTGGCATCAGAAACATGCGCATTCGATGTGGTCGGCGCGGCATACCTTCGCGAGGTAGAGCCGGGCGAAATGCTGATCATCAATGATGAAGGCATGAAATCAGAGCGTTTCTCCATGAATATCAATCGTTCCATCTGCAGCATGGAGTACATTTATTTCTCAAGACCTGACAGCAATATCGACGGCATTAACGTGCACAGCGCCCGGAAGAATCTCGGGAAAATGCTTGCCCAGGAGTCCGCAGTTGAAGCGGATGTCGTCACAGGCGTGCCTGATTCCAGTATTTCTGCCGCCATCGGCTATGCCGAGGCAACGGGCATTCCGTACGAACTCGGTCTCATTAAAAACCGTTATGTCGGCAGAACGTTTATCCAGCCGTCACAGGCTCTCCGTGAGCAAGGCGTGAGAATGAAGCTGTCGGCCGTACGCGGTGTTGTTGAAGGAAAACGGGTCGTCATGGTTGATGATTCCATCGTGCGCGGAACGACAAGCCGCCGGATTGTTACAATGCTCAGAGAAGCGGGAGCAACAGAGGTGCACGTCAAGATCAGTTCACCGCCGATCGCCCATCCGTGCTTCTACGGCATTGACACATCAACCCATGAGGAGCTGATCGCTTCCGCCCATTCCGTGGAAGAAATCCGCCAGATCATCGGTGCCGACACGCTGTCTTTCTTAAGTGTAGACGGATTGTTAAAAGGAGTCGGCCGAAAATTTGAAGACACCAATTGCGGACAATGCCTCGCTTGTTTTACGGGCAAATATCCGACGGAAATTTATCAGGATACAGTGCTTCCTCACGTAAAAGAAGCGGTGCTGACAAAATAAAGTTTGAAAATGATATAAAGGCAGCGCGAGTTCAGGCTGCCTTTCTCTTTCTGCCTTTAAGGAGAAACGAATTAACAAGGAGTGATAGGGATGTCTGATGCTTATAAAAATGCCGGAGTCGACATCGAAGCCGGATATGAAGCCGTCAAACGAATGAAAAAACACGTGGAGCGCACGAAAAGGCTCGGCGTTATGGGAAGCCTGGGCGGTTTTGGCGGAATGTTTGATCTGTCAGAGCTCCCGTATCAAAAGCCTGTTTTAATTTCAGGAACAGACGGTGTCGGCACCAAGCTGAAACTCGCATTTTCAATGGATAAGCATGACACGATCGGCGTCGATGCGGTCGCGATGTGTGTAAACGATGTGCTCGCCCAGGGAGCGGAGCCGCTGTTTTTCCTTGATTATTTGGCAGTCGGCAAGGCCGATCCGGTGAAAATTGAGCAGATCGTTCAAGGTGTGGCAGACGGATGTGAGCAGTCAGGATCAGCGCTTATCGGCGGTGAGACGGCGGAAATGCCGGGGCTGTATACAGCTGATGAATACGATATTGCCGGATTTTCAGTCGGTGTTGCGGAAAAAGACGAAATCGTCACCGGTGAACATATCGAAGAAGGGCATCTCTTAATCGGACTAACTTCAAGCGGCCTTCACAGCAACGGTTTTTCCCTTGTGAGAAAAGTGCTTCTTGATGATGGCGGACTTGATTTGGATACTGTCTATGAACCGTTTGCGCGGCCTCTCGGAGAAGAATTGCTGGAACCGACGAGAATATATGTAAAACCGGTGCTTGAAGCGGTGAAAAGCGGTAAGGTGGACGGCATGGCGCATGTGACAGGCGGAGGATTCATCGAGAACATCCCGCGGATGCTGCCGGCCGGATTGAGCGCGGAAATTGATCACGGATCATGGCCGATCCCGCCGATTTTTCCGTTTTTACAGGAGAACGGCAAGCTGAAAGAAGAAGAAATGTTCAATGTCTTTAACATGGGCATCGGTTTTGTCCTTGCCGTTAAAGAAGAGGACCTTACAGACGTTATCGAAACGCTTGAAGCTCAAGGCGAAAAGGCTTATTTGATCGGACGGGTCAAACGCGGCGAAGGCATTTCTTTCGGCGGTGCGGCTCTTTCATGAAGAAATTTGCGGTATTTGCTTCAGGAAATGGATCGAACTTTGAGGCCATTGCCAAACGTATGAGAGAAGAGAAGTGGGACGCGGAGCTCTCCCTTCTCGTGACGGATAAGCCCCAGGCAAAGGCTGCGGAAAGGGCGGAGGCTTTACATATCCCGTCATTCGCCTTTGAGCCGTCAGCTTTTGCAAACAAGGCCGCCTTTGAACGGGCCATTATTGAACAGCTTCGTCTGCACGGAGCGGAACTAATCGTTCTCGCCGGCTATATGAGACTGATCGGAAATACGCTCCTTGAAGCTTACGGAGGCCGCATTGTTAATATACATCCCTCGCTTCTTCCGGCATTTCCGGGAATTGACGCTGTCGGACAGGCGTATCGGGCCGGTGTGAAAGTGGCCGGCATTACCGTTCATTACGTCGACGAAGGCATGGACACCGGACCGATTATCACGCAAAAAGCATTCGAGATACAGGAAAACGATACGCTTGAAGATATAGAACATACGATACACGAGCTTGAGCACAAATGGTATCCGAGCGTTGTGAAACAGCTGCTGGGACTAAATAACAGAGGTGAAAAGGCATGACAATCAAACGCGCACTAATCAGTGTTTCTGATAAAACAAATCTCGTACCTTTCGTAAAGGAACTGACAGAGCTCGGCGTCGAAGTCATTTCGACCGGAGGAACAAAAAAACTTCTCCAGGAAAACGGTGTGGATGTCATCGGCATTTCGGAAGTGACCGGATTTCCTGAAATCATGGACGGACGGTTAAAAACGCTCCATCCTAATATTCACGGCGGACTGCTTGCCGTAAGAGACAATGAAGAGCATATGGCGCAGATCAATGAGCACGGCATTGCCCCCATTGATCTTGTGGTCGTCAACCTTTATCCGTTTAAAGAAACGATTTCAAAAGAAGACGTAACATATGATGAAGCGATAGAAAACATTGATATCGGAGGCCCCGGCATGCTGCGCGCCGCATCGAAAAACCATCAGGATGTGACGGTCATCACAGATCCGGCCGATTACAGCTCAGTGCTCAATGAGCTCAAAGAAAACGGCGGCGTTTCGCTTAAAAGAAAACGCGAGCTTGCGGCCAAAGTATTCCGCCACACCGCGGCATACGACGCATTAATCGCTGATTACTTAACACGCGAGGCCGGTGAGAAAGACCCAGAGCAATTCACCGTTACATTTGAAAAAAAACAATCGCTCCGCTACGGCGAAAACCCTCACCAAGAGGCTGTTTTCTATCAAAGCGCACTGCCTGTCTCCGGTTCCATTGCGGCGGCAAAACAGCTTCACGGCAAAGAGCTTTCTTACAATAATATTAAGGACGCGGATGCGGCCGTTCAAATCGTCCGGGAGTTTGCAGAACCCGCAGCTGTTGCCGTTAAACATATGAACCCGTGCGGAGTCGGTACGGGAGCTTCAATTGAGGAAGCATTCAATAAAGCGTATGAAGCTGATAAAACGTCCATTTTCGGCGGCATCATCGCGCTGAACCGTGAAGTTGATCAGGCGACGGCTGAAGCTCTTCACGGCATCTTTTTAGAAATCATTATCGCCCCTTCTTTCAGTGAAGAAGCGCTGAACGTGCTGACGGCGAAGAAAAATCTTCGTCTGCTCACGCTTGATGTGACCGCATC
Source organism: Bacillus sp. 5RYD7K (assembly GCF_059831465.1). NCBI lineage: Bacteria > Bacillati > Bacillota > Bacilli > Caryophanales > Bacillaceae > Bacillus > Bacillus sp. 5RYD7K. Next base: position 204,360 of record NZ_CP191200.1, on the reverse strand, counting down.
AGGAAAGAAAGAAAAACAGCTGACTTCCGTACAGGGAGGCCTTTTGATTCAAGATTTAGACGTGCACGGATTTGATGACGCCGACATCAGCATTCCGACAAAAAGAGAGCCGAACGAGCAGGAGTGGGAAGATCTGAAGCTTGCCTGGAAAGTCGTTAAACACGTGAAATCCAACGCAATCGTTCTTGCAAAAGACCATATGACGGTCGGTGTGGGCGCAGGACAGATGAATCGCGTCGGTTCAGCCAAAATCGCCATTGAGCAGGCCGGAGAAAAAGCAAAAGGCAGCGCGCTCGGTTCAGACGCGTTTTTCCCGATGCCGGATACAGTCGAAGAAGCCGCAAAAGCGGGCGTCACGGCAATTATCCAGCCCGGCGGATCGGTCCGCGACGAAGATTCAATTAAAAAAGCGGATGAATACGGCATCGCCATGGTATTCACCGGCATCAGACATTTCAAACATTAAGGGGAGGAACGAAGCGTGAATGTATTGATTATCGGTAAAGGCGGCAGAGAGCACACACTGGCTTGGAAAGCAGCGCAAAGCCCGCTTGTTGACACGGTGTACGCCGCGCCCGGAAATGACGGTATGGCGGATTGCGCGACGCTGGTCAGCATCGAAGAAAGCGATCATGCCGCACTCATCGCCTTTGCGAAAGAACATCATGTCGGCCTGACGATTATCGGCCCCGAAGTTCCTCTGATTGAAGGGATAGCGGATGAGTTTGAAAAAGCCGGACTGCTTGTTTTCGGACCGTCCGAAAAAGCGGCAATCATTGAGGGAAGCAAACAGTTTGCCAAGGATTTAATGAAAAAATACGGCATTCCGACGGCGGAGTATGAGACATTTACTTCATTTGAAGAGGCGAAAGCTTATGTGCGGCAAAAAGGCGCGCCGATTGTCATTAAAGCCGACGGGCTTGCGGCCGGAAAAGGTGTAACGGTCGCGATGACGGAAGAAGAAGCGATTGAATGCCTGCACGATTTTCTGGAGGATGAGAAATTCGGCGAGGCGAGCGCATCTGTTGTCATTGAAGAGTTCCTCGCCGGCGAAGAATTTTCCTTAATGGCGTTTGTGAAGGGGGAGACCGTCTATCCGATGGTGATCGCCCAAGACCATAAGCGCGCCTTCGACGGAGACAAAGGGCCGAACACGGGCGGAATGGGCGCCTATTCACCTGTGCCGCACATTTCCGATGATATCGTCAAAAGCGCCGTCGAAACGATTGTGAAGCCGGCGGCAAAAGCAATGGTGAAGGAGGGACGCTCCTTCACGGGCGTGCTGTACGCGGGGCTGATTCTGACGGAAAACGGATCAAAAGTCATTGAATTCAACGCGCGCTTCGGAGATCCGGAAACACAGGTCGTCGTGCCGAGAATGGAATCAGACCTTATTCAGGTGCTTTTGGATCTGCTGCATGAGAAAGATGTTGACCTAAGATGGAAGGATACGGCCGCCGTCAGCGTTGTGCTGGCTTCTGAAGGTTATCCTGAAAGCTATGCGAAAGGCACACCAATCGGCGGTTTGACGGCCGCTGAAGAGGGGATCGCCGTTTTTCATGCCGGAACGAAAAAAGCCGGCGGCCAATTTGTCACAAACGGCGGACGGGTCGCCAATGTCACGGCATTTGCTGAGACATTTGAAGCGGCGAGGGATAAAGTGTACAGCGCCGTTTCAGGGCTGACAAAACCCGGACTGTTTTACAGAAGCGACATCGGCGCCCGTGCGCTGAAAGCTTCGCAGCGATAAAGAAGAAAACCCGCGTCATATAAGACGCGGGTTTTCTTCTGAAAGGACGACTAAGGTTGTCGATTTACTGTGAGAGATGATTCTTCTCGGAATAACAAGCCGTTGGGGCTTGTTATTTTTCTTGCTGATGGCTGTCATCCTGATTCATTCCGGCCTGGAACATATATGTCACCGGACAGAAGCGGAGGATGCCGGACGCCGCTTTCATCGCGCCCATCATCATACAGAAGAGATGCATCTTGCACCAAGGTTTCCTCGTATATTTCGCTGACGCAGCAGACAAAATGGTGAGGCCGCAAGTGATGCGCATAACGGCGTTCAATAAACTGATATTCGGTTTCATCATTTCAGCTCCCTTAGAAAAAGTTTTTTCATTCATCTTCAATAATTTGTAACGTTTCAGCCGTGCGATAATTGTGCGGATGTGATACGATGGGTCTAATATAAGCGAAGGAGAGTATGTGAATGTCCGAACGTACCTTTAACTGGAAAAATAAAGACATCAGATCACAGGCGGATGTTGTAGACTCAAAGCTGCTTCCAACGCTGCTTTTACGGAACGCTCTCGTTTTAAATCCTTTTTTAAAACAATGGCTGAATAAGAATATCTGGATTTACGGAGACCGAATCGTATATGTTGGTGATGAGCTTCCTGATGCAGCAGAGCACATTCATACCATAAATTGTGAAGGAAAATACATTGTGCCAGGTTACATTGAACCGCATACACATCCTTTTCAAATATATAATCCCCAAACGCTCGCCGAATATGTGTCTCAATTCGGAACAACGACGTTTGTGAATGATAACTTGTTTTTTCTTTTGAACAGCGGTAAAAAGAAAGCGCTTACTATATTAGAGGAACTGAAAAAACAGCCGGTGCAATATTTCTGGTGGTCCAGATACGACCTGCAGACTGAAGTGCTGAATGAGGATCAGCTGCTTTCTTTTGATGTCCGCAAACAATGGATTGAGCACCCGGATGTCATTCAAGGCGGAGAATTGACCGGGTGGCCGCGCCTGATGGACGGCGATGACTTAATGCTTCATTGCATGCAGGCGACGAAAAAACTGCGCAAGCGGATCGAAGGGCATTTTCCCGGCGCTTCTGAGAAAACATTGACGAAGATGAAACTGTTCGGAGCTGATTCCGACCACGAGGCCATGAATGGTGACGAGGTGATGAGACGGCTTGAATTGGGCTACTATGTCTCACTCAGGCATTCATCCATCCGCCCTGATTTGAGAACGATATTGCAGGATCTCCATCAAAAAGGCTTCCGGCATTATGATCATTTCTTTTACACGACGGATGGGGCGGCGCCGCATTTTTATAAAGGCGGCATGACGAATGAATTGATCAAAATCGCATTGGAGGAAGGGGTTCCGGCGATTGACGCCTACAATATGGCGTCTTTTAATATCGCGAAGTATTATCAGATGGATGACTTTCTCGGTGTGGTCGGTCCGGGACGGCTTGCCTCATTGAACATTCTTGACGACCCGATGAATCCGGACCCGGTCACGGTGATCTCTAAAGGCATCCTGCTGAAAGAAGACGGCCAAAATATGAAGGCGTTTACAAAAACGGATTGGAAAAGAGGCGGTCTTGTCCCTCTTGAGCTTTCATATGATATGACGATGGATGATTTACAGTTTTCAATGCCGATGGGTGTGAAAATGCGCAATGCGGTCATTATGGAGCCGTATATGATTGCGATTGATAATTCTGTTGACCAGCTTTCTTTTGATCATGATGAAAGTTACCTCACACTTCTCGATAAGCATGGAAAATGGCGGGTTAATACAATGCTGAAAGGTTTTGCCGAGCGGGTGCAGGGCTTTGTCAGTTCTTACACGACAACCGGAGATATTATCGCAGCGGGAAAAAATAAGGAAGATATCCTGCTTGCTTTCTCACGGATGAAAGAAATCGGCGGCGGAATTGTGCTTGCCGAAAACGGGAAGATTCTTCATGAAATTCCCCTTGCCTTAAACGGTTCTGCATCTGCGGAGAGTTTTGAAGACGTGCTTGAAAAAGAGCATAAGCTGAGGACTTTGCTGGAGGAGCGGGGCTACCGATTCTGCGATCCGATCTATACGCTGCTCTTTTTGCAGAGCACACACCTGCCTTATATTCGCATTACGCCGAGAGGAATATTCGACGTGATGAAAAAAACTGTACTCTTTCCATCGATAATGCGTTAAAATATAAAAGCAGGGAGCCGACATATGAAAAGATGGAAAACCGTTTGTATGCTTTGTTTTGCGTTTTTGCTGCTTGCCGCCTGCCGGCAGAGTGATGCCGATCAGGTGAAGCCGAAAGAGGCGGAAGCTCCTTTAACGGGGTTAAAAACTGACCGGAAACTTGCAGAACGCCGTCCGATTGCAGTGATAGTGAACAATCATCCGAAGGCGAGGCCCCAATCCGGGCTGTCAAAGGCGGATGTTGTCATCGAAGCGCTTGCGGAAGGCAGGATTACGCGGTTTCTCGCGATTTTTCAGAGTGAGATGCCGGAAATGGTCGGGCCTGTGCGGAGCGCGAGGGAATACTTTGTCACCCTCAGCAGCGGGTTTAACAGCATATTTATCCATCATGGCTGGAGTCCCGGCGCTAAAAAGCAGCTGGAGTCCGGTGCTTACGATTATATAAACGGTTTGGATTTTGACGGAAGCCTGTTTTGGCGGGCCGATTTCAGCAAGCCGCCCCACAATTCCTACACGTCTTATGACAATATCAAAAAGGCGGCGGAACAAAAAGGATACAAGCTGAACGGAAAAACAAAACCGCTTCCATTTCAGACATCAGAAGCAAAACCCGGAAACGAAACCTACAATATTCGGATAGATTATGGAACACAAAACGTTACAAATCTTGTCGAATACGATTATGATAAAAAAGCTGATACTTATACAAGAAGCTCTGATGGTGTGAAAGCGACAGACCGGGAGACCGGAAAGCCTTTAGCCATGCGCAACATTTTTATTGTTGAAGCCGGCCATCGCATGACAGACAAAGATGGAAGGCGGGCCATCGATATTCAATCAGGAGGGAAAGGCCTCCTGATTCAGCACGGCGATGTTATTGAGTCAGACTGGGAATACAAAGACGGCCGTATTCTGCCTGTTAAAGGCGGTGAGATTCTTCCGTTTGTGCCGGGAAAGACATGGATTAATATCGTTCCTGATCTCGATGCAGCTTCCATTAGTAAAGGAGAAGGTGTTTGACGATGCAAATCGATAAATTACGCGGAAAAGAACTGGACCAGTTATTTTTATCTATTTTATCGCTGAAAGATCTGGAGGAATGCTATCGTTTCTTTGACGATCTTTGTACGATTAATGAAATTCAATCGCTGGCGCAGCGTTTGGAAGTGGCAAGAATGCTCCGCGAAGGAAATACGTATCACAAAATTGAAAGCGAAACGGGTGCTTCAACAGCGACGATTTCCCGAGTGAAGCGCTGCTTAAATTATGGAAATGACGCCTATGAAATGGCGCTTGACCGTGTAAACAAAGGAGAATCCTCCTCAGCAACGTAAAAAACCGACCTGCCGGTGACGGCAGGCGGTTTTTTTTATGCGTGCTGATCCATAATGCTGGGAAGTTCCCTCAGGCTTCCGTCTTCCTCCCGGTATACGATGTGTTCAGCTGAGAAATGAATCGGCGAGTTGATGCCCGCCGCCGCGGCAAGGTGAAACAGCCCTTCACGCAGGGAAAGCACGTAGTTGCAGACGCGGTGCTGTTTGTCTTCGATACTGAGCGCGCGCTGAAGCTTCGGATCGGTTGTCGCTACACCGACAGGACAATGGTTGGTGTGGCATACTTGAGCGCGGATACAGCCGACTGAAAACATCATTCCCCGGGCAATATTGACAAAATCCGCGCCTAACGCGAGGGCGACGGCAATCTTATCCGGAGTAAGCAGCTTTCCGGATGCGAAAATTTTCAGCTTATCTCTTATACCGTATGTCTTCAAAAGGCCGTCAACTAGGGGGAGGCCGGTCAGAATCGGCAGGCCGACGGAATCCGCCAGCTCATGGAAAGAAGCCCCGGTTCCCCCTTCACTGCCGTCAATCGTAATAAAGTCGGGATGCTTGCCTGATGAACTCATGCAGGAAATAAGGTCTTCAAGGTCTTTGCGGCTGCCCGGAACAATTTTGATGCCGACCGGTTTTTCACCGACAGTCCTTAATTTCTCAATGAAATCAAGCATGTCCGGAACATTTGAAAATTCGTTGAAGCGGTTGGGACTGTCAATGGATTGTCCGGGCTGCACATTCCTGATGGCGGCAATTTCTTCGGTCACCTTTGAGCCGTCAATATGCCCGCCTCTTGCTTTCGCCCCTTGGGCAAGCTTTAATTCAAAGGCTTTAATCTGCTTGAGACGGCTTTTTTTCTTAAATTCTTCCCATGAAAATTCTCCTTCTTCGGTGCGGACGCCGAACAGCCCCGGGCCGATTTGGCAAATAATATCCGCGCCGCCTTTCAGGTGATACTCTGACAGGCCGCCTTCGCCTGTATTCATCCATGTGCCTCCGGCTTGGTGCAGCCCTTTTGACAGGGCGGTAATTGCCCGGTCGCCAAGTGAGCCGTAGCTCATCGCTGATTGTCCGATTAATCCTTTTACATAAAACGGCTTTTTGCATGTGTCACGTCCGATTATTTGCACATCGTCCGGATGCAGGTAATAAGGGTCTGCTTTCGCTTTTTCACGGTGCTCGCTGCGCTTCAGCAGATTGTCCTTGTCAATTTTGTATACCATCGTCTCGATCTTCGGCGTCTGATCCGTGCGCAGCTCTTCCCTTTGTTTCGGGAAGAGGGCGTTACGGATATAATAGCCCGGCTGCTCGAAATCCCGTTCTGATCCGAAGCCCATCATTCTGCTTTTATACTTTCCCGACATGACTGTCTGTTCATATTCTCTCCGGGAAAACGGCTGTTCTTCGTTATCATTGCTGAACAAATACTGCCGCAGCTCAGGTCCGATTTTTTCAAATATATAACGCAGCTTTCCCGTTACAGGATAATTGCGCAGCACTGAATGCTCTTCCTGCTTTTCGTCTCTTATGTATATCCAAAGAAACAATGCGGCGGGAACTAAAATAATCAAAATTAATATACAAATCAGTATGATAATGGCTTGTTCCATTGAAATCAGACTCCTTGCCTTTTTTCTCTTTGACATTCCACATTTTGTCTTTTTTGAAACATAGCCGTATCCCTGCAGGCGGAGCGCAATCTTTTTTTGTGAATCAGGTGAATGACGTCTTTTTCCGTTTTTCCGGGCCAAATGAATTTGTTATAATGTTTAAATGGCAAGAAACGAATGGAGGAACGAAAACGCATGTACGATGTTAACGAGTGGAAGCACGTTTTTAAACTCGATCCGAATAAAGATTTACCGGATGAACAGCTGGAACGGCTTTGTGAATCAGGGACTGACGCCATTGTGATCGGAGGAAGCGACAATGTCACTGAGGACAATGTGCTGAGGCTGATGTCAAAGGTGCGGCGGTTTTTAGTGCCGTGCGTACTTGAGGTGTCAACGATTGATTCCATTGTGCCCGGGTTTGATCTTTATTTCATTCCGAGTGTGCTTAACAGCAAAAATGCGGACTGGATTGTCGGCATGCACCACCAGGCGATGAAAGAATACGGCGAGCTCATGTCAATGGAGGAAATCGTGACCGAGGGCTATTGCATCGTCAACCCTGATTGTAAGGCGGCCGCTTTGACGGAGGCGGATACACATATAGAAACAGAAGATATTCTCGCCTATGCGCGGGTCGCGGAGAATTTGCTTCATCTCCCGATTTTTTATCTGGAATACAGCGGGATGCTGGCGGACATAGAAACAGTGGAGAAAACGAAGGCTGTGCTGGACAAGTCCGTCCTGTTTTACGGCGGCGGCATTAAAGACGCGGAAACGGCGGAACGGTTCGGCCGTCATGCCGATGTCATCGTTGTGGGAAATGCCGTATATGAAGATTTTGACCAGGCGCTCAAAACGGTGGCGGCTGTAAAGACAAAGTAGCCAAGCGGCGAATTTGATTTATGATAGAACATATGTTTGATAGGCGGTGAACGGATATGAATTACATTAGCAATCAATTATTAAGCGGATTAAATCCCGTTCAGCAGGAAGCGGTCAAGACGACGGACGGTCCGCTGCTTCTGATGGCAGGTGCGGGAAGCGGAAAAACACGGGTGCTGACGCACAGAATCGCGTACTTAATGGCGGAAAAGCACGTGGCGCCGTGGAACATTCTGGCGATTACATTTACAAATAAAGCCGCCAGAGAAATGAAGGAGCGGGTGGAGAGCATTCTCGGCCCCGGCGCGGATGAAATCTGGATATCCACCTTCCACAGCATGTGCGTGCGGATTCTGCGCAGGGACATTGACAGAATCGGCATCAACCGAAACTTCTCCATTCTTGATACGGCTGATCAGCTTTCCGTTATTAAAGGGATTCTGAAAGAGCGGAATATCGACCCGAAAAAGTTTGATCCGAGAAGCATTTTAGGCTCGATCAGCAGCGCAAAAAACGAGCTGATCGAACCTGAGGAATTCGCAAAAACGGCCGGCGGCTACTACGACCAGGTCACGAGTGACGTGTATACCGATTATCAGAAAAAACTGCTGAAAAACCAATCGCTCGATTTTGATGATTTAATCATGACGACGATCAAGCTTTTCGAGCGTGTGCCGGAAGTGCTTGAGTTTTATCAGCGCAAATTCCAGTACATTCACGTAGACGAGTATCAGGATACGAACAGAGCGCAATACCTGCTCGTTAAGCAGCTTGCGGCCCGTCTTGAAAATATCTGCGTCGTCGGTGACTCCGACCAGTCCATTTACAGATGGCGCGGGGCGGATATCGCGAATATCCTTTCCTTTGAAAAAGATTATCCGAGCGCAAACGTGATTCTGCTCGAACAAAACTACCGCTCAACAAAGCGGATTCTGCAGGCAGCCAACGAAGTGATCAAAAACAACTCAAACCGCAAGCCGAAAAATCTGTGGACGGAGAATGACGAAGGCGTCAAGCTTGCTTATTACAGCGGCGACAATGAATTCGGCGAAGGCCAATTCGTCGCGGGCAAAATTTATGAGCTGAACAGCTCAGGCCGGCGGAAGCTTTCCGATATCGCGATTTTATACCGGACAAACGCCCAGTCGCGCGTTATCGAGGAAACCCTTTTAAAAGCCGGTCTGAACTACAATATCGTCGGCGGAACCAAGTTCTACGACAGAAAAGAAATTAAAGACATTCTCGCATATCTGCGCCTTGTGTCAAACCCGGACGATGACATCAGTTTTACACGGATCGTCAATGTGCCGAAACGGGGCGTCGGCGCCACTTCGCTTGAAAAAATCGCTTCATACGCGGCGATGAACGGCATGTCAATGTTCCAGGCGATCAAACAGATTGATTTCATCGGCGTCAGCGCGAAAGCGGCAAACGCGCTTGACGGCTTTGGCGCGATGATTGAAAATCTGACGAATATGCAGGATTACCTGTCCATTACGGAACTCACGGAAGAAATTCTCGATAAAACGGAATACAGAGAAATGCTCAAGGCTGAAAAGTCTATTGAGGCCCAGAGCCGTCTTGAAAATATCGACGAGTTTCTTTCTGTTACGAAAAACTTCGAACAAAAAAGCGAAGACAAGTCTCTCGTCGCGTTTCTGACCGATCTGGCGCTGATTGCGGATATTGACCAGCTCGACCAGAAGGAAGAGGAATCGGGCGGAAAGGATGCCGTCACGTTAATGACGCTGCACGCCGCTAAGGGGCTTGAATTTCCGGTCGTGTTCTTAATGGGCATGGAGGAAGGCGTATTCCCGCACAGCCGCTCCCTGATGGAAGAAGCCGAGATGGAAGAAGAGCGCAGGCTCGCATATGTAGGCATTACGAGGGCGGAAGAAGAACTGTACTTAACGAATGCCAAAATGCGCACCTTGTTCGGGCGCACCAATATGAATCCGGAATCACGCTTTATCAGGGAAATACCTGACGATTTATTGGAGAACCTAAATGAGAAGAAAACCCCGCGCATGCAGCCGGGAAGAAAAATGCAGCCGAAACGCGGGCCCGTATCCCGTCCTGTTTCCTACGCGAACAAAACAGGCGGCGACTCGCTCAGCTGGGCGGTCGGCGATAAAGCGGGCCATAAAAAATGGGGCACCGGAACGGTTGTCAGCGTAAAAGGAGAAGGCGAAAGCACGGAGCTTGATATCGCATTCCCGAGCCCAGTCGGCGTGAAACGTCTGCTGGCCGCCTTTGCCCCGATTGAAAAGCAGTAACCTGAAGAGAAAGGAAGAACATGATGGACAAAGAAACAGCGAAACACCGGGCAGAAGAATTGCGCCGCACCATCGATCAGTACAGTTACGAATACTACACCCTAGATGAACCGAGCGTGCCGGATTCCGAGTACGACAGACTGATGCAGGAGCTGATGGCCATAGAAGAAGAGCACCCGGAGCTCAGAACGCCTGATTCGCCCACACAGCGGGTCGGAGGAGCGGTGCTTGAGTCGTTTCAAAAGGTGCAGCACGGCACGCCGATGCTCAGTCTCGGCAACGCATTTAGCGATGACGATCTTCGCGATTTTGACCGCCGCGTCCGTCAGGCTGTCGGCGACGGCGTCGCTTACAATGTAGAGCTGAAAATAGACGGTCTTGCTGTTTCTCTCCGTTATGAAGACGGCTATTTCGTCAGAGGCGCGACAAGAGGAGACGGAACGACGGGCGAAGATATTACGGAAAACTTAAAAACGATCCGAAACATTCCGCTGAAAATGAAACGGAACCTTTCCATAGAAGTGCGCGGAGAGGCGTACATGCCGAAACAGTCATTCGAAGCACTCAACGAAGAACGGCTGAAACATGAAGAAGAGCCGTTTGCCAATCCCCGGAATGCGGCTGCGGGCTCACTCCGACAGCTCGATCCGAAAATTGCAGCGAAACGAAATCTTGACATCTTCGTCTACAGTATAGCGGAGCTTGACGAAATGGGTGTGGAAACACAGAGTCAAGGCCTGGATTTTCTGGATGAGCTCGGTTTTAAAACAAACCAGGAACGGAAAAAATGCGCCACGATAGATGAAGTGATTGAAATGATCGAAGAGCTGCAGGCGAAGCGGGCCGATCTCCCGTATGAAATTGACGGAATCGTCATCAAGGTGGATTCGCTCGATCAGCAGGAAGAGCTCGGGTATACGGCAAAAAGCCCGCGCTGGGCGATTGCTTATAAATTCCCGGCAGAAGAAGTCGTGACAAAACTGCTCGATATCGAACTGAATGTCGGAAGAACGGGCGTCATTACGCCGACTGCAGTCCTAGAGCCGGTAAAAGTCGCGGGGACGACGGTCTCAAGAGCATCCCTTCATAACGAAGATTTAATTAAAGAGAAGGATATCCGCATTCTCGATAAAGTGGTCGTCAAAAAAGCGGGCGATATCATCCCTGAGGTCGTCAATGTCTTAGTTGAACAGCGGACCGGAGAAGAAAAAGAATTCAATATGCCGACCGGCTGCCCTGAGTGCGGAAGCGAACTTGTCCGCATTGAAGGAGAGGTCGCGCTGCGCTGTATCAACCCGGAATGCCCGGCGCAAATCAGAGAAGGCCTGATTCATTTTGTCTCACGCAACGCGATGAATATTGACGGCCTCGGAGAACGTGTCATCACACAGCTTTTCCGTGAACATCTCGTCCGTAATGTCGCTGATTTATATAAGCTGACAAAAGAACAGGTCATCCGGCTTGAGCGGATGGGGGAAAAATCAACTGACAATCTGATCAGCTCCATCCAAAAGTCGAAAGAGAATTCGCTGGAACGGCTGCTGTTCGGTCTCGGCATCCGTTTTATCGGCTCAAAAGCGGCCAAAACACTGGCCATGCATTTTGAAAGCCTGGAAAATCTGAAACAAGCCACAGAGGAAGAGCTGCTTGCAGTAGACGAAATCGGTGAAAAGATGGCTGATGCCGTCATCACCTACTTCCGAAAAGAAGAAATGCTTGAGCTTTTGAATGAACTGGAAGAGCTCGGTGTGAACACACTCTATAAAGGCCCGAAAAAAGTAAAAGCGGAGGACAGCGACTCTTATTTTGCCGGAAAAACCATTGTGTTAACCGGAAAGCTTGAAGAGCTGTCCAGAAATGAAGCCAAAGCGCAGATCGAAGCGCTCGGCGGAAAGCTGACGGGATCTGTCAGCAAAAAAACAGACTTGGTGATCGCCGGAGAAGCGGCCGGAAGCAAGCTGGAAAAAGCGCAGGAATTAAACATTGAAGTATGGAATGAAGCACAGCTATTGGGAGAGCTAAAGAAATAAGAGGAGTGTTTTCTATTGAAAAAGTTGTTGGCATTGGCGGCGACGGCGACCGCGGCAGTATTGATGCTGTCAGCCTGTTCGCCGAGTTTCGGAGGAAAAAAAGAGGAAGAGATCACGCAGAAAACCGCAAAGTCTTCTGAAAAAGCGATCATACCGAAATATAATATCTCTGATTCCTACTATAAGATGGTGCTTCCGTTTAAGGCCGGAAAAGCGCGCGGCCTGACCGCGGACCGGCTGAATACGAGGCTGGACATCGATGAATTCGAGACGGGGCTGATGCGGCTCGCCCAAGACACGTTCCCGACGGATGATTATTTGTATCAGGAAGGCCAGTATTTAGATGAGGATACGGTACTCAGCTGGCTTGACCGCAAAAAAGAAGGCAGTGATCTGAAAAAGGCGAAAAAGGCAGACGCCAATTTTCAGAATCTCGGTTTAAACCCGGTGCTGCCAAGTTCGGGATCGGCAAAAGAGAAAAACGAAAACAGCCCGATTTACTTAGCGTCTATGCTTGAACAGGATTACTTAGTAAGAAAAGATAAAAATTCCATCCAGCTTGGCGGTGTCATGATCGGTCTCGCTCTCAACTCTGTTTACTATTACCGCGAAAAAACCGGTGATCCGCAGCAGGAAGTAGAGCTCAGCGACAAAACGATCCGCAGCCACGGTGAAGAAATCGCCCAGGAAGTCGTTAACCGTCTCCGGAAAATGGATAACCTGAAAAATGTGCCGATTACCGTCGCCCTTTATAAACAAGCGCCGAAAACATCAATCGTACCGGGAAATTACATTGCAAAAACAGAAGTCAAAGCCGGCTCATCCACCATTTCAAACTGGGATGATGTCAAAGAAAAATACGTGTTCTATCCGGCGGATACAGACACGGCAAAGAAATACCCTGACGATTCCGAAGTGTTTAAACGCTTCAAAAACGCGATCGACAGCTACTTCCCGAACTACACCGGAGTAGTCGGAACGGCGATGTACGAAAATGATGAAATGAGAAAAATGAAAATAGAAATCCCGATGCAATTTTACGGAAAAAGCGAAGTCATCGCCTTTACCCAATACTTAACGGGTGAGCTTATGGATTATTATTCAAAAGGCTCAGTCGATGTTGAAATCAATATCACCTCATCAGACGGCCAGGAAGCGCTGATCGTCCGCAATGCGGGTGACAAAGAACCGACCGTCCATATTTACGATTAATTAAGCGCCCTTGTTCATTTCTTTGTGAGCAAGGGTTTTCTTGTATATATCGTTGGTGAGAGAAGTGACGTATGTTATGATATTTGTATAAATAGGGATTAACAGGAAAAACTTTTTTGTTTATAGGCGGATGTTACTAATCTGTTAGGAATAAAAAGAAGGGCGGGATGTTGATGAATGACTTATGCTGAGTACACATATCACACTGCCAAAAGATATGAAGAGGGTGAATCAGCATGCATAAAGATATTAAAGCGGTTTTTGAGGAAGATAAGGTGCTCGCTAAAGCCGGTGAAATATACGGCTTTACCAAGTTTCAATTTATCGCAGACGCAGAGAACTACGTATATGAAATTGTGAAAGATAACGAACCTTATATCTTGAAAATTACGCATACGATCCGCAGAACACCGGAATATATTCTGGGAGAAATGGAATGGCTTCATCATCTCACAAAGGGAGGGCTTTCAGCAGCAAAACCGATTCCTTCATTAAATGGCAGAGATGTCGAAGAAGTGCCGGATGGAAAAGGCGGAGCGTTTTTATTAAGAGTCTACGAAAAAGCGCCGGGCCATAAAGTAGAAGAATCAGACTGGAACGGAACTCTGTTTTATGAGCTTGGCAAGTATACGGGGCACATGCATCGGCTGACGAAAAGCTACCGTCTGAGCGACCCGAAATATAAAAGACAGGAATGGGACGAAGAGGAGCAGCTGAAGCTGAGAAAATACGTGCCCGCAGATCAGCAGCTCGTATTCGAGCGGGCGGATGCTTTAATGGAAGAACTGCGGAAATTGCCGAAGAACCCGGAAAGCTACGGCCTGGTGCACGCCGATTTGCACCATGGCAATTTCAACTGGGACAACGGAAAAATTACTGCCTTTGATTTTGATGATATCGGCTACAATTGGTTTGTGAATGATATCAGTATTTTGTTGTACAACATGTTGTGGTATCCGGTCATCCCGTATGAAGACAAGGCCGCGTTTACGGGTGAATTCATGACACACTTTATGAAAGGCTACAGGGAAGAAAATGACCTTGATCCCGCATGGCTTGAAAAAATCCCGGATTTCCTCCGGCTGCGCCATATGCTGATTTACGGATTATTGCATCAGGCGTTTGACCTCGACTCACTCGGAGATGAAGAGCTTGAGATGCTGAAAGGCTTCAGACGCGATATTGAAAATGAAACACCGATTACTGAATATCATTTTTCTGCATTCGTATAAATAGAAAAACGCCGGCTGACATCAGTCCGGCGTTTTTTTATAACGTATCGCATTTCACTCCGACGACACCCTGAATTTCTTTAATATCATAATACACGTCCGTGGTGTAGCGGTTTTTATGAACGCTGATTTTCACTTCCATAATCGGAAATTCTTTTTCATGCAGATCATCTATCCGGACGGAGTGAATGCGGAGCTGTTTGCTTTTCATTTCCTTTAAAATCTCGGTCATTTTGTCTTTGTCGGAAAGAGACATCCTCACGCGGATATCTTTCTCCTTCAAGCGGTTGGGGCCGATTTTTCTGATCAGCCATGGAAGAAACTCGACGCTGATCAGGATAAACAAGAGGCTTGCGAACGCCTCCTTATAAAAGCCGGCGCCTGTGGCCAGACCCAATCCGGCTGCACCCCAGATGATAGCCGATGTCGTCAGGCCGGAAATGACGTCATTGCTTTTACGCAGAATCACGCCCGCACCGATAAAGCCGACGCCGGAAATGATTTGGGCGGGAAGACGGAGCGGGTCCATCATGATACGGTAATATTTCGGAAAATGATAGGCCGCATTAATGCTGACGATCGTCAGCATACAGGAGCTGACGGCGATGACGATACAGGTTTTCAGTCCGAGCGGTTTATTTTTCAGCTCGCGCTCAAGCCCGATGATCATCCCGATCAGCGTGGCAATGCCCAGTTTTAATAAAATGTCCGGATCGATAGGCCAGCTCAATTTGCACAGCACCTCCGCAGTTTTTCTTATAGTAAATTGATATGATTTTCTCACAGTATTTATAGCAGGACAAGTGCGGAAGAAAAAAGCCGTCAGGGATAAAATCTGACGGCTTTTTGTCTATTTCTTCTTTTTCAAAAGAGCTTCCATCCGGCTGAACAGCTGATAAGAAGCATCGGCCGGTTTTTTGGTCAGCAGACTGACGGCAATACCGGCAATCAGACTGAGGAAGAACCCCGGAATGATTTCGTATATGCCGGTTGAAGCGGCAAGCCCTGTCGTAATCCAGATTAGAACGGCCGCAGCTCCGGTAATCATCGCCGCAAGCGCTCCCCATTCATTCATCCGTTTCCAGTACAGACTGAGAAGGAGCGCCGGACCGATGGCCGAACCGAAGCCTGCCCACGCATATCCGACCAGATCAAGAATGGTGCTGTTCGGATTCATGGAAAGCAGGATGGCGATCACGGCCACGATGAATACCGACAAGCGTCCGGTCATGACCAATTCTTTATCGCTCGCTTCCCGTCTGAAAAAGGCGCGGTATAAATCTTCTGTAATGGCGCTTGCCGTTACGAGAAGCTGTGAGGAGATAGAACTCATAATCGCCGCTAAAATTGCGGACAGCAGGAAGCCCGTAATCAGCGGATGGAACAAGATTTTAGAAAAAATAATGAAAATCGTTTCCGGATCTTTTACGGAGACCCCGAAGTGATGAGAATACGCAACCCCGATAATCCCGGTCAGCAGTGAACCGACAACTGAAATAACCATCCAGCTCATCCCGATTCTGCGGGCAGGTTTTAAATCCTTCACTTCTTTAATCGCCATAAATCGTACGATGATATGAGGCTGGCCGTAATAGCCGAGTCCCCATGCCAAGTAAGAAATAATGCTAATGACGCTCGCGCCTTTAAAGATATCCAATAGTTTCGGGTTTACGGCGTTGATCGAATCAATCGTCGTTGAAACGCTCCCGAGCTGGGTAAAAGCAACGATCGGCACAAGCACTAATGCCGCAAACATGATCGCTCCCTGTACGAAGTCAGTCAGACTGACAGCAAGGAAACCGCCAAACAGCGTGTAAAGCACAACAACACCGGCCGTTAAAAACAAACCGAATTTGTAGTCGGCGCCGAATGCCGATTCAAATAACCTGCCTCCGGATACCATTCCGGACGATGTGTACAGTGTGAAAAAGATCATAATAATCACGGCGGAAACAATTTTCAGCAATGATGACGAATGGCGGAACCGTTTATCGAAGAAATCGGGAATCGTAATTGCATCATCCGCAACTTCCGTATAGGCGCGCAGCCTCGGAGCAAGCAGCAGATAATTTGAATATGCGCCGATCGTCAAACCGAGCGCCAGCCATAAGGTCGATAATCCCGTTGCGAACATTGCGCCGGGAACTCCCATCAGCATCCATGCACTCATGTCCGCCGCACCTGCGGACAGCGCCGTTACGAACGGGCCGAGTCCTCTTCCGCCCAGCATGTAATCATTAATATTCGTTGTCTTTCTGAATGCGTACCAGCCGATTAACAGCATGGCAGCAAAGTAAATGCCAAGAGATATAATTAATTCAATACTCACGTTTCTGGACCCTCTCTTCTTTTAAGTAAATGTTGCATCACCTCTGCAGATTAGTAGTGCCGGACTTTTGCGCCGGCGGCAAGCCTTTAGTTATCATGACATGCCGAATGCATGATTTTGTGCAGGCTATGGTTACTAAACCTAACAAAGTATCCCCGATCAATCAACTCTCGAAACCTGGCCCATTCAAGGAAAAAATCCCCGGCAACATAGAACAGCTTAAAGATGAAAACGCTACCAATAAATTATAAAAGTAAAAATTTTCTGACATATAATTCGTTTCTCTTTCTCCCCGATTTAGGATAAAATAGAGAGGGTTTCATCATGCCTCAGGAGGCGGCGTTTTGTTGCTTTAGAGGGCTCGTTTTTGATATGATCAGTATTATATGACGAAACGGAGAATTATGCGGAGGTGGATCTTATGTCACGAATTTCTATAGAAGAAGTAAAACATGTCGCTCATTTGGCGAGACTCGCCATTACAGATGAAGAAGCTGAAATGTTCACAGAACAGCTTGACAGCATTATCTCGTTTGCCGAGGAGCTTAATGAAGTGGACACGGATAACGTGGAACCGACAACACACGTGCTGAAAATGAAAAACGTAATGAGAGAAGATGAAGCGGGTAAAGGCCTTCCGGTCGAGGATGTCATGAAGAATGCTCCCGATCATAAAGACGGCTATGTCCGTGTGCCATCTATTCTGGATTAAAGGAGGGAGACAGTATGTCATTATTTGATCACAAAATCACAGAACTGAAACAAATGATACATAATAAAGACATCAAGATTTCCGATCTTGTTGACGAATCTTACAAACGGATCGCATCCGTGGATGATAAGGTGCAGGCGTTTTTGCAGCTTGACGAAGAAAGAGCCCGCGCTTACGCGAAAGAGCTTGACGAAGCGGTTGACGGCCGGTCTGAACACGGTCTTCTTTTCGGAATGCCGATCGGCGTCAAAGACAACATCGTGACAAAAGGGCTTCGCACAACATGCTCAAGCAAAATCCTCGAAAACTTCGATCCGATTTACGATGCGACGGTAGTGGAGCGCCTTCAGGCCGCTGAAGCCGTCACGATCGGAAAGCTGAATATGGACGAGTTCGCGATGGGTTCTTCTACTGAAAACTCCGCGTACAAAGCGACGAAAAACCCTTGGAATCTTGATACGGTTCCCGGCGGATCAAGCGGCGGTTCCGCAGCTGCGGTTGCAGCCGGCGAAGTGCCGTTTTCACTCGGATCTGATACGGGCGGCTCCATCCGTCAGCCGGCTTCTTTCTGCGGCGTCGTCGGATTAAAACCTACATACGGACGTGTGTCACGTTACGGTTTGGTCGCTTTTGCATCTTCATTAGACCAGATCGGACCGATCACAAGAAACGTAGAAGATAACGCATTCCTGCTTCAGGCGATTTCAGGCGCGGACAAAATGGACTCTACGAGCGCCAATGTCGAAGTGCCGGACTTTCTTTCTTCATTAACGGGCGACATTAAAGGCTTAAAAATCGCCGTGCCGAAAGAATACCTCGGGGAAGGCGTCGGCAAAGAAGCGAAAGAATCGGTTTTAGCCGCTTTAAAAGTGCTTGAAGACCTTGGAGCGACATGGGAAGAAGTATCTCTGCCGCACAGCAAATACGCGCTTGCGACGTATTATCTGCTGTCATCTTCCGAAGCGTCTGCGAACCTTGCGCGCTTTGACGGCATCCGCTACGGATACCGCTCAGACAATGCGGACAACCTGATCGACCTTTATAAACAGACACGCTCAGAAGGCTTCGGCAACGAAGTGAAGCGCCGCATCATGCTCGGCACCTTCGCGCTCAGCTCAGGCTACTATGACGCGTATTACAAAAAAGCACAAAAAGTGCGCACGCTCATTAAAAAAGATTTTGAAGACGTCTTTGAGAAATACGATGTCATCGTCGGACCGACAACGCCGACACCGGCTTTCAAAATCGGCGAAAAAACCAGCGATCCGCTCACAATGTACGCCAACGATATTTTAACGATCCCTGTCAATCTCGCGGGTGTGCCGGGAATCAGCGTGCCGTGCGGATTTGCGGACGGACTGCCGCTCGGACTGCAAATCATCGGAAAACATTTCGATGAAGGCACTGTATACCGTGTCGCTCATGCTTTTGAGCAGGCAACAGATCATCATAAAGCGAAACCTGAACTGTAAGGGGTGAAATGAAGTGAACTTTGAAACGGTAATCGGACTTGAAGTCCATGTGGAATTAAAAACAAAATCTAAAATTTTCTCAAGCTCACCGACGCCATTCGGAGCGGAAGCGAATACCCAAACGAGCGTCATTGACCTTGGGTATCCCGGCGTGCTGCCCGTTTTAAACAAAGAAGCGGTCGAATTCGCGATGAAAGCCGCAATGGCTTTGAACTGCGAAATCGCAACGGATACGAAGTTTGACCGGAAAAACTATTTCTACCCGGACAACCCGAAGGCATATCAAATTTCTCAATTTGACAAGCCGATCGGTGAAAACGGCTGGATCGAAATCGAAGTCGGCGGAAAAACGAAAAAAATCGGCATTACCCGTCTTCACCTTGAAGAAGATGCGGGAAAACTGACGCATACGGGCGACGGCTATTCCCTCGTTGACTTCAACCGCCAGGGCACGCCGCTTGTCGAGATTGTATCTGAGCCGGATATCCGTACACCGGAGGAAGCTTACGCATATCTCGAAAAGCTGAAATCAATTATCCAATACACAGGCGTGTCTGACTGTAAAATGGAAGAAGGTTCACTGCGCTGTGACGCCAACATTTCTCTCCGTCCGATCGGCCAGGAGAAATTCGGCACAAAAACGGAGCTGAAAAACCTGAACTCCTTCGCATTCGTGCAAAAAGGCCTTGAGCATGAAGAAAAACGCCAGGAGCAGGTGCTTCTGTCAGGAGGCGTCATTCAGCAAGAGACGCGCCGCTACGATGAAGCGACGAAAAAAACCATTTTGATGCGTATCAAAGAAGGTTCGGATGACTATCGTTATTTCCCAGAGCCTGACCTTGTCGAGCTCTACATTGATGACGAATGGAAAGAACGCGTAAGAGCAACCATTCCTGAGCTTCCGGATGAGCGCCGCAAACGTTATATCGAAGAGCTTGGCCTGCCGGCTTATGACGCAATGGTTCTGACGCTCACGAAAGAAATGGCTGATTTCTTCGAAGAAACGGTCAATAAAGGCGCAGAAGCCAAGCAGGCATCAAACTGGCTGATGGGTGAAGTGTCAGCTTACCTGAACGCCGAACAAAAAGAGCTTGAGGATGTCGCACTGACGCCTGAAGGCCTTGCCGGCATGATTAAGCTGATTGAAAAAGGGACCATTTCGTCTAAAATCGCGAAGAAAGTCTTCAAAGAATTAATTGAAAAAGGCGGAGACGCTGAAAAAATCGTCAAAGAAAAAGGCCTCGTGCAGATTTCTGACGAAAGCGTGCTTCTGAAGCTTGTGACAGATGCGCTTGACAGCAACCCGCAGTCAATTGAAGACTTCAAAAACGGAAAAGACCGCGCGATCGGCTTCCTTGTCGGGCAGATTATGAAAGCCTCAAAAGGACAGGCCAACCCGCCGATGGTCAACAAAATCTTACTTGAAGAAATCAAAAAACGATAAAAAAAGCAGCCGCCTGTAAGGGCGCTGCTGACACGGAGACCGGTATGCGCCGGTCTCTTTTTTTTATAAGCTGAAATAGGTTTCAATGGAAGCACGCAGCGTTTCAATCTGTTTATTTCCGCTGCCTGCCAAATTAGACAGCATTCCTTTAATAATCGGTTTTCGCGGCTCTTCCTTTGCACTTTCCTCTTCAATGACTTCCAGCGAAACGAGAACGTCCTCAGGCAGCCCCTGCTGAGCTTTTGCCATTTGAATATCCGCGAGCAGTCTCTTCCTGTCCGCCGCGGGCTGAGTGAAAATATCCTCAGGCAAAAGCGGATCGGGATTGTCTTTTATCAGTCCGGTAATCAGATCATCGATCCTGGCGATCAGAAAGGGGGCCACGTTTTCCGTCCGGAATGCGGTATTTTCATTGAAAATCAAGAAATGAATATAAGAGCTCACAATCCCTTGGGCCATAACAGATGCGTCCGCTAAAAACGGTATGACGGCATCTCCGTAAACGGAAAGCAAAGCATCCCGGTACAGCATGTTAAATTGAATATTCGCCTCATGAAAGTATTGTTTCACCTTTTGATTTTCTGGGATGACCTTTTCGCTCAGCAAGAGAATGATAAAGTCCTTATGCTCCATAAATTCCTGGAATTGATATGCGATTTGTTTTTGGAATACGTCCTTAGGCGGTTGATGCTGATGTTCTGTTTTGATCTTCTTTATTTCTTCCATAGACATGCCGATGTAATACTCACATGCGGACAGTAAAAGGTCTTCTTTTGATTTGAAATGGAGATAGAAGGCTCCTTTTGAAATTCCGCATTCACCGGCGATTTCCTGAATGGTTGTTGAAGAAAACCCTTTTTTGGCAAATAAATGGATGCCTGTTTTTATGATTTTCTCTTTTTTTTCGTTCATGACGTGCTTCCCCTTAATCCTGAAAAATTTAGAAAAATTTACTGCCTTATTAGTTGACGATGTTGAGTTATACCGTTTAGTATTATATAGAATGACCAGTCAGTCAATAAAAAATAACGGAGGACATGATGAACCACATTATTAACTTTGTACTGAAGAACAAATTCGCAGTTTGGCTGATGACGATTATCGTTACTGTAGCAGGGCTGTATGCCGGTCTGAATATGAAACAGGAATCCATACCGGACGTCAACATGCCTTACCTTTCAGTAAATACGACTTATCCCGGAGCTGCTCCGAGTCAAGTTGCGGATGACGTGACGAAACCGATTGAGCAGGCGGTGCAGAATTTAGAAGGAGTGAGCGTCGTATCGTCCACATCCTCTGAAAACGTCTCATCGGTTACGATTGAATATGATTACAGCAAGGATATGGACAAGGCGAAAACTGAAGTCGCTGAAGCGCTGGACAGTGTCAGCCTTCCTGACGACGCGAAAAAACCTGACATTTCCCGTTACAGCATCAACTCTTTCCCGATTTTGACGCTCAGTGTGACAAGCGGCAAAAGCTCGCTTGAAGATCTGACCAAAAATGTGGAAAACACTCTCGTTCCTAAGCTCAAAGGCATCCAGGGCGTTGCGTCCGTGCAAGTTTCCGGACAGCAGGAAGAGCAGGTGGAATTCTCTTTCAAAGACAAAAAAATGAAAGAGTACGGACTTGATGAAGATACCGTCAAGAAAGTGATCCAAGGCTCTGACGTCAATACGCCGCTTGGATTGTACACGTTCGGCAACAAAGAAAAATCAGTTGTCGTTAACGGAAATATTACGTCAATTAAAGATCTGAAAGATATGAGAATTCCGGTCACATCTTCTTCTGCCGCTCAAGGTCAAGCGGGCGGAGCTGGTGCGGCATCCGCGGCGGACGCTCAGGCTGCGCAGCAGGCACAGCAAAGCGCATCAGCAGGGGTGCCGACAGTCAAGCTTTCTGACATTGCCGACATTAAAGATGTGAAAAAAGCAGAATCCATTTCCCGCACGAACGGAAAGGACAGCATCGGAATTAATATCGTAAAGGCCAATGACGCCAATACGGTGGAAGTGGCCGATGCGATTAAAGATGAACTGAATCAATACAAAAAAGACCACAAAGGGTTCAAGTACAGCTCGACTCTTGATATGGCAAAGCCGATTACAGAGTCAGTGGAGACGATGTTAAGCAAAGCGATTTTCGGCGCGATTTTTGCGGTCGTGATTATTCTCTTATTCTTAAGAGATATTAAATCAACGATGATTTCTATCGTTTCCATCCCTCTGTCACTGCTGATTGCGCTTCTGGTGCTGAATCAGCTCGATGTCACATTGAACATTATGACACTCGGCGCGATGACGGTCGCTATCGGACGGGTAGTCGATGATTCCATTGTCGTTATCGAAAACATTTACCGCCGCATGAGGCTGAAAGATGAGCCTTTACGCGGGAAGCAATTGGTGCGTGAAGCGACAAAAGAAATGTTTAAACCGATCATGTCATCAACGATCGTAACCATTGCCGTATTCCTGCCGCTTGCCATGGTCGGCGGACAGATCGGCGAACTGTTTATGCCGTTTGCCCTAACAATCGTTTTCGCGCTTGCCGCATCATTGTTGATTTCCATCACACTGGTGCCGATGCTTGCGCACAGTTTATTCAAAAAATCGCTCACAGGCGCGCCTGTTAAAGCGAAAGAGCATAAGCCGGGCAGATTGGCCGATTTCTATAAAAAAGTGCTGAATTGGTCATTAAGCCATAAATGGATTACATCTATTATCGCGGTTCTGATGCTTGCCGGCAGTTTGTTCCTCGTACCTCTGATCGGCGCGAGCTACCTGCCTGCGCAAGCGGACAAAACGATGCAGCTCACATACACGCCTGAACCGGGCGAAACGAAAAGTGAAGCTGAAAAAGCTGCGCAAAAAGCGGAAGACATGCTGCTTAAACGCAAACATGTCGATACCGTCCAGTATTCATTAGGCTCGCAAAGCCCGCTCGGCGGAAGCTCAAACGGGGCATTGTTCTACGTGAAATACGAGGATGACACGCCTGATTTTGACAAAGAAAAAGACAATGTCTTAAAAGAAGTCAAAAAAACATCCAGCCGCGGCGAATGGAAATCACAAAATTTCAGCTCGTCAGGCAACAACAACGAATTAACGTACTATGTGTACGGAGATTCAGAGTCTGATATTAAAGGCACGGTCAAAGACATCGAAGGCATCATGAAAAAGCAGAAGGATCTGAAAGACGTCAACTCAGGCCTTTCAAGCACATATGATGAGTACACGTTCACCGCTGACCAGGAGAAGCTCAGCAAGCTGGGCCTGACGGCTTCGCAAATCTCCCAAGCCTTGATGCCGCAAACGTCACAGTCTCCTTTGACAACGGTGAAAAAAGACGGCAAAGAGCTTGACGTAAACATCAAAACAGAAAAAGACCAGTATAAGAGTGTAAAAGAATTAGAGGATAAAACCATCACATCGCCTGCAGGCCAAGAAGTAAAAATCGGCGATGTGGCGAAAGTGAAAAACGGCACGACATCTGATACCATTTCCAGACGCGACGGCAAAGTGTACGCTGACGTAACGGCAACCGTCACTTCTGACAACATCACGAAGGTGTCATCAGCCGTTCAAAAGAAAGTAGACAAACTGGATAAGCCGGACAATGTATCCATTGATACCGGCGGTGTATCAGCCGATATTGCTGATTCCTTTACGAAACTCGGTTTAGCGATGCTTGCCGCAATCGCCATCGTATACCTCGTGCTTGTGATCACGTTCGGCGGAGCATTAGCGCCGTTTGCGATTCTGTTCTCGCTGCCGTTTACAATCATCGGCGCATTAGCCGGACTGTATGTATCCGGAGAGACGATCAGTCTGAACGCCATGATCGGTATGCTGATGCTGATCGGAATCGTCGTTACAAATGCGATTGTCTTAATTGACCGCGTCATCCATAAAGAAGCGGAAGGCTTATCGACGAGAGAAGCGCTCCTTGAAGCCGGCTCTACGAGATTGCGTCCGATTCTGATGACGGCGATCGCGACAATCGGCGCCCTGCTTCCATTGGCATTGGGCTTTGAAGGCGGAAGCCAGGTCATTTCTAAAGGACTCGGTGTCACCGTTATCGGCGGTTTAATCAGTTCGACTCTGCTTACCCTTCTGATTGTGCCGATCGTATATGAAGTATTGGCGAAATTCCGTAAGAAAAAACCAGGAACAGAAGAAGAGTAAGACAGCGGGCCTTGGCTCCTTAAAAGGAGCCGGGCCCTTTTTTCTTCTGGCAATTCCTGTACATATTGTTGCGATTTTCTCAAGTCATAGTATAATTAAAGGTTGTTAGTGTTAATAATGGATCGGATACTCTTAAGTAGGATGATGAGATAATGAAACGTGCACGCATAATATACAATCCGACTTCAGGACGGGAGCTTTTTAAGAAAAATCTTGCCCAGGTCCTGCAAAAATTTGAACAAGCCGGTTATGAAACCTCCACCCATGCCACCACATGCGCGGGGGATGCCACTCACGCCGCAAAAGAAGCCGCTTTGCGGGAGTTTGACCTGATTATCGCAGCCGGCGGAGACGGAACGATTAATGAAGTCGTCAACGGCCTTGCGCCGTTAGACAAACGCCCGACACTCGGCATCATTCCGGTCGGCACGACAAATGACTTCGCCAGAGCGCTGGGCATTCCGAGAGAGAGTATACTGAATGCCGCTGATACCGTCATTAACGGCGCAGCCCGCCCGATCGACATCGGCCAGGTGAACGGTCAGTACTTCATCAACATCGCCGGCGGAGGCCGTCTGACGGAGCTGACGTATGATGTGCCGAGCAAACTGAAAACAATGCTCGGCCAGCTTGCTTATTATTTAAAGGGAATGGAAATGCTGCCTTCACTTCGACCGACAGAAGTCGAGATTGAATATGACGGCAAGCTGTTTCAAGGCGAAATTATGCTGTTTTTAGTGACGCTGACCAACTCGGTCGGCGGATTCGAGAAGCTGGCCCCTGATTCCAGCCTGAATGACGGCATGTTTGATTTAATTATTTTGAAAAAAGCCAATCTCGCGGAGTTTATCAGAGTCGCGAGCATGGCGCTCAGAGGCGATCATATTAACGATCAGCACATTATTTACACAAAAGCGAACCGTGTAAAAGTCAATGTATCAGAAAAGATGCAGCTGAACCTGGACGGCGAATACGGCGGCATGCTGCCCGGCGAATTCGTGAATCTGTATCGGCATATTCACGTCATCATGCCGAAGGAGAAAGCGGAACAGCTGGATGATTAATACGCGGACAAAATCCTAAAACAGTATTCGTTTTAGGATTTTGTCATCTTTTCAGCGTGATCGGAAACCTTTGAAGGCTGATATTGAATTTGAAGGTTTGCCAGCACGCTGAAACAAGGCTATTGGTAAAACTAGAGGTGATTATATATGAAAATGAAACCCCCGGTAGAAAAAAATGAATACTATGACGTGACATTTGAGGATTTGACGCACGAAGGAGCGGGCGTCGCAAAGGTTGAGGGCTTCCCGATCTTCGTGCCGAACGCCCTGCCTGAGGAAAAAGCGCAAATCAAAGTGACACGCGTCAAAAAAGGCTTCGCTTTCGGCCGCTTGATTGAGCTGAAGGAAGAAAGCCCGCACAGAACGGATGCTCCGTGCCCAATCTACAAGCAATGCGGCGGCTGCCAGCTTCAGCACATGACCTATGAAGGCCAGCTATTATTTAAACAGAAACAAGTCAAAGACGTCTTAGAACGGATCGGCAAGCTGGATCTCTCTAAAGTCACTGTGCACCCGACGCTCGGCATGGAAGACCCGTGGAACTACAGAAACAAAGCACAGGTGCCTGTCGGTGAAAGAGAAAGCGGACTCGTCGCCGGATTTTATCAGCAAAGAAGCCATGACATCATCGACATGAGCGCCTGCCTGATTCAGCAATCCAAAAACGACGAAGCCGTCCAAGCCGTCAAAGACATCTGCGCAAACTACGGCGTCAAAGCCTACAACGAAGAACGCCACAAAGGCTGGCTCCGCCATATCATGGTCAGATACGGCGTCGTTACAGGCGAAATGATGATCGTCTTCATCACAAGAACAAACGACTTCCCGCACAAAGCGAAGATCATCGAAGACATTACGGCGCAATTCCCGCACGTTAAATCAATCGTGCAAAACATCAACCCAAATAAAACAAACGTGATTTTTGGGGACGAAACAAATGTCATCTGGGGCGAAGAATACATCTACGACCTCATCGGAGACGTCAAATTCGCCATCTCCGCCAGATCGTTCTATCAGGTTAATCCAGAGCAAACGAAAGTGCTCTACGACAAAGCGCTTGAGTACGCGGAGCTGCAAGGGGAAGAAGTCGTCATCGACGCCTACTGCGGCATCGGAACGATTTCTCTATTTCTGGCGAAGCAGGCGAAAAAAGTGTACGGCGTCGAAATCGTGCCGGAAGCCATCGAGGATGCGAAACGAAACGCTGAACTGAACGGCATCACAAACGCGGAATTCGCAGTCGGAGAAGCAGAAACCGTCATTCCAAAGTGGTACGAAGAAGGCATCACGGCAGATACACTAGTCGTCGACCCGCCAAGAAAAGGCTGTGACGAAGCGCTGTTGCGCACAATCATCGACATGAAACCGAAGCGGGTGGTGTACGTGTCCTGCAACCCAGGAACGCTTGCAAGAGACCTGCGGGTGCTTGAGGATGGCGGATATGCGACGCTGGAAGTGCAGCCGGTGGATATGTTCCCGCATACGAATCATGTGGAGGTAGTATCGCAGATGATTTTAAAAAATGAAGCAGGCTCCCGATAAGGGAAAAACCTGCTTTTATTCAAATGTTGGGGCGGCAAATCGGTAATTAATCACCGGTGTACCGTCTTCTTTTATATCAAAGGCGGTACAGTAAAAGTTTTGACTACAAGTGATATTGAGGATATCGAGTTTCCTGATGTTAATCTTCAAGAGCAAATGGAGATTGTTCAGGGTGTTAGAAATGCTGAACAGAAATATAACGGTTTAATCTAACAAGCAAAAGAAATATTAAAGCAAGGCAAGTTGAGTGCTTAAACAAAATGGGAATCGGAAATGTAATTGAGGGTCTAGATTAATTTTTATCAGCGTCAGCTCATGTGTTAGGTTTGTGAGCTGACTACTTCAAGATTATAGGTCCTTTATAAGTGATTTTAAAACGGTATAATAGATATAGAAATATAAGGGGTGAAATTCCATGAAATTTAAATAATCATTTCATCCTTATAATTAATGAGATATGATAAAGAGAATTGGGGGCTATTTTAATGGCTAAAAAGAAAGATACAAAAGAAAAGAGTATGGAGGAAACATTATGGGATTCCGCCAATAAATTACGCGGATCCGTTGAGGCTTCAGAATATAAACACGTTGTTTTAGGATTAATCTTTTTGAAATTTGCTAGTGATAAATTTGAAGAACGAAAAGCGGAGTTATTAGATGAGGGTAAAGAAAAATATGTTGATATGGTTGAGTTTTACACCATGAAAAATGTATTTTATCTATCTGAAATTTCGAGATGGAGTTACTTAGTAGAGAACGCCAAGCAAGAAGATATTGCATTAAAAATCGATACCGCTCTTTTTACTGTAGAGAAAAATAATCCGGCATTAAAAGGCGCGTTACCTGATAATTATTATTCCCGTTTAAACCTTGATGTAAGTAAACTAGCATCCTTAATAGATACAATAAACAACATAAACACTATCAAAGATAAGCAGCAAGACATTGTAGGAAGGATTTATGAGTATTTCCTAAGTAAGTTTGCATTGGCAGAAGGAAAAGGAAAAGGAGAATTTTATACTCCAAAAAGCATAGTAAATCTTATTGCAGAAATGCTCGAACCATATAAAGGTAAAATTTATGACCCCGCTTGTGGATCAGGGGGTATGTTTGTGCAATCAGTAAAATTTATTGAATCACATCAGGGAAATAAGAAAGATATATCGATTTACGGACAGGAGTATACAACTACAACCTACAAGCTGGCTAAGATGAACCTAGCTATAAGAGGAATTTCGGCTAATCTTGGAGAGACTGCTGCTGATACTTTCTTTAATGACCAACATAAAGATTTGAAGGCTGATTTTATTATGGCAAATCCTCCGTTTAATCAGAAACAATGGAGAGCTGAGAATGAGTTAACAGATGATCCGCGTTGGGCAGGTTACGAAGTACCACCTAGAGGTAATGCTAACTATGCTTGGATTCTCAATATTGTTTCTAAACTATCTGAGAATGGTGTAGCCGGGTTTCTATTGGCGAATGGTGCATTAAGCGGTGGTGGCGATGAATATAAAATACGTAAGAAATTGATTGAAAATGATCTAGTCGAATCTATCATTGTATTACCGCAAAATATGTTTTATACCACTAACATAAGTGTTACGCTTTGGATCCTGAATAAAAACAAAAAGGCTCGTACTATTGACCAAAATGGAAGTTTAAAAAAGTATCGTAACAGAGAAAAAGAAGTATTATTTATGGATTTGCGAGAAATGGGTGTCCCATTTGAAAAAAAATATACTCAGTTTTCGGAAGATGATATTACAAAGGTTACAAACATATATCATAACTGGCAACAAACTGATTATGAAACTAAATATCAAAATATCCCGGAATTCAGTTACAGCGCAACATTTGAAGAGGTTGTAAATAAAGATTTCTCATTAGTGCCAAGTAAATACATTGAGTTTGCTAATCGTGACGAGGATATTGACTTTGATGAGAAGATGAAACTAATACAAAGTGAATTTGTTGACCTGCTTAAAGCTGAAGAAGACTCTAAAAAGGATTTATTAAAAGTTTTTAAGGAGTTAGGTTATGAAATCGAATTATAAGAGGATTGGTGATTGCATTCGGTTAGTTGATGAAAGGAATGTTAATCTTAATGTAACAACCCTTTTAGGACTAAGTATTACAAAAGAATTCATTCCATCAGTTGCAAATACAATTGGAACAGATTTTAAAAACTATAAGATTATAAGAAAAAAACAGTTTGCTTGTAGCACCATGCAAGTAAGGCGAGATAAAAAAATGCCAGTTGCATTACTACAGGATTATGATGAAGCTATCATATCTGCTGCCTATCCTGTTTTTGAAGTTGTAGATACTGAGATGATTTTACCGGAGTATTTAATGATGTGGTTTAGTAGAAGTGAGTTTGACAGAGAAGCTTGTTTTTATGCTATAGGTGGTGTTAGAGGTAGTATTGAGTGGGAAGATTTTTGTAATATGCAACTCCCGGTTCCTTCCATTGATGAGCAAAAGGAAATTATAAATAAGCACAAAATATTATTAGATAGAATAAAGGTGAATAATCTTTTCATTCAAAAATTAGAAGAAACCGTACAGACTATCTATAAGCAATGGTTTATTGACTTTGAATTTCCAAATCAATTGGGTAATCCTTATAAATCTAGTGGTGGAAAAATGAAATTTAATCCAATATTAAACACTGAGATACCGAAGGGTTGGGAAGTAAAATCATTCACGGATGTTGTAAAAGTGGGTGGTGGGGGTACACCAGATACAACTATCGATACTTATTGGAATGGTGGTATTCCATTTTTTACTCCGGGAGATGTTTCCGAAAGTTATTATTGCCTTGAGACAGAAAAATCTGTATCTAAACTGGGATTACGAAATAGCAGTACAAAATTATATCCCAAAAACACCGTTTTTGTTACAGCTAGAGGGACAGTTGGAGCTATAGCTTTAGCTGGGACTGAAATGACAATGAATCAAAGTTGTTATGCATTGATGGGGGATAATCAGTATTATATCCACCAATTAACTATTGCTACAATTAGAAGTTTAAAAAAACAAGCAAGTGGAGCGGTTTTTAATGCATTGATAGTAAAAGATTTTGCGGAGCAAAATGTAGTGCATCCACCTAAAGATATCGAAAATAGTTTTCAAAATATAGTAAGGGGTTTATATAACGCAATTTATCTTAAAGTTGAACTAAATAAGTTATTAAGCTCAACTGTAAAGCTGCTTTTATCTAAACTTGCCACGACGAGGGGGAAGAACATTGAAATTCTCTGAAAAGTCCTTAGAGCAAGCCGTAATAGAACTTTTTGAAAGTGAAAGCTATTCACACCAAAGCGGAACGGGCATTCAGAAGGAAATAAGTGATGTACTTCTACGCGATGATTTAAAAGCATTTTTACTTAATCGCTACTCAGATGATAACATTACGCCGAATGAGATTGACAATATCATGCGACAGATGGAAGTATTACCTGCATCGAATTTATACGAAAGTAACAAAGCTATTATCAAAATGATTTCAGATGGTTTTATTCTAAAACGAGAAGACCGAAGTAAAAAGGATTTATTTATTCAATTAATAGATTTTGCTCCTAATAATATCGACAATAATCTATTTAGAATAGTAAATCAACTAGAGATACAAGGGTTTAAAAAGCGTATTCCAGATGCAATTGTTTATGTAAATGGCTTACCTTTAGTAGTGATAGAGTTCAAAAGTGCTATCAAAGAAAATACGACTATAAAAGATGCCTATACACAACTGACTGTTCGTTACCAGAGGGATATCCCTGAGCTTTTTAAGTATAATACATTTTGTGTTATTAGTGATGGAGTAAATAATAAGGCTGGTTCCTTATTTGCTCCCTATGATTTCTTTTATGCATGGCGAAAAATAGAAGGTAAGGAATCGTTTGAAAAGGATGGCATTGATTCACTTTATTCAATGGTGAAGGGTCTATTTAACCAAAAACGTTTCCTAGAAGTGGTACGTCACTTCATTTATTTCCCTGATACAAGCAGCAAAAAAGAAAAAATTGTTCCTTGTTATCCACAATATTATGCCGCAACAAAATTATTAAAAAGCATTAAAAGAAATATGCGGCCGCAAGGTTCAGGTAAGGGTGGTACGTATTTTGGAGCAACAGGTTCAGGCAAGAGTTATACCATGCTATATCTTACAAGACTTTTAATGAGAGATAAAGACCTACAAAGCCCTACTGTTGTCTTGATATCAGATAGAACAGATTTAGATGATCAACTTGCAGGACAATTCACAAATGCTAAGTATTTTATAGGCGATGACCAAGTAATAAGTGTGGAAAGTCGGGAAGATTTAAAGTCATACCTACAAAATAGAAAAAGTGGTGGCGTATTTTTAACTACTATTCAAAAGTTTAATGAAAATGTTGATCTGCTGACAGATAGAAACAATGTAATTTGTATTTCGGACGAAGCACATCGTTCGCAAACAAATCTTGACCAAAAAATAAAAATCACTAAAGATGGTGTCGAGAAAAAATATGGTTTTGCCAAGCATTTGCACAAATCTCTGCCTAATGCAACTTATATTGGTTTTACTGGTACACCGGTGGATGCAACTATAGATGTATTTGGGGAAGTAGAAGATGCATACACAATGATTGAAGCTGTATACGATGAAATAACTGTACGGATTGTTTATGAGGGAAGAGCTGCTAAAGTAAATCTAAATGAAACAAAATTGCATGAAATCGAAGAATACTATAAAGTGTGCGAAACTGCTGGAGCTAATGAGTATCAGATTGATGAAAGTAAAAGAGCAGTAACCCAAATGGAAGTTATTCTTGGTGATCCTAAACGGTTAAAATTAGTGGCTGAAGATTTTGTAGAGCATTATGAAAAGAGAATTGAAGAAGGTGCAACAATAAAAGGTAAGGCAATGTTTGTAGCTGCCAACCGACATATTGCTTATGACTTGTATAAAGAAATTATTGCACTACGTCCAGAGTGGGCAGAAGTTAGAGTCTGTGACGAAGGTGTTGAGCTTACTGATAAAGAAAAAAAAGAAATTAAACCAATGGAAAAAATTAAAATGGTCATGACTCGTACTAAAGATGATAGTAAAGAACTTTATGACCTGTTAGGTACGAAAGAATATCGTAAAGAGTTAGATAGGCAATTCAAAAATGAAAAATCAAACTTCAAAATAGCCATCGTTGTTGATATGTGGCTAACAGGATTTGATGTACCATCACTAGATACCATATATATTGATAAACCAATTCAGCAGCACACCCTGATTCAGACTATTTCACGAGTAAACAGAGTTTATGAAGGTAAAGAAACTGGATTAGTTGTCGATTATTTTGGAATAAAGAGCAATTTAAATGTAGCGATGAAAAAATATGGTGTTGTAGAGGGGGAAAATTTTAATGGTATCGATAAGGCAGTTGTCATTGTAAAGGATCAGCTAGATTTATTAGCAAAAATCTTTTATAAATTTGATAATACTGCATATTTTCACGGAACTCCATTGCAACAATTACAATGCTTAAATCAAGCAGCAGAATTTGTACAACAAACGGAGCAATTAGAAAAACGTTTTATGGCCATAACGAAGAAACTTCGCTCTGCCTACAATTTATGTGTGTCTAGTGAAAATATAAGCCAAATGGAAAGAGATTATATTCACTATTACCTAGCTATAAGGTCCATCATCCATAAACTAACAAAAGGTGATGCTCCGGATACTGCTCAAATGAATGAAAAAGTAAGGCAGATGATGGAAGAAGCTTTAATAAGTGAAGGAGTGGAAGAAGTATTTAAGCTTGATAAAAATGATCCGAAAAATAATGCGGATTTATTTAGTGACGAATACTTAGCTAAGATTAATAAAATCAAACTACCAAACACTAAAATTAAGCTTCTACAAAAACTACTGTCAAAAGCAATTGAGGAATTTAAAAAAACCAATAAAATTCAGGGTGTCGACTTTTCAAAAAGATTTAAAAAATTGGTTGAACAATATAATGAAAGAAAAGACTTCCAAGCTTTGCAAAGTGATGTTTTGGATGATGTTGCAGAACAATTTGCGAATTTGTTTGGAGAACTAATGAACGAGCGGGATTCTTTCAAGGATTTAGGAATTGATTATGAGGAGAAGGCTTTCTACGATATTCTCAAAGCAATATCGGAGAAACATGAATTTGAATACCCGCACGGCAAACTTATTAAGCTATCACAAGAAATAAAGTCTATCATCGCGGATAAAGCAAGATATACAGACTGGTCGAGTAGAGATGATATTAAGGCAGAGCTAAAAGTCGATCTTATTTTAACGCTTGCTGAAAACGATTACCCTCCTGTTCCTAAAGATGAGATTTTTAAAGAGATATTTGAGCAGGCAGAGAATTTTAAGAAGTATAGGGCGTAACCATAGACGTACCCACTATATTTACAAATCAAATGAAGAGATGTTTGTGCATCTCGTCCCTGTCAGACTTACAAGTTGCACTAACAACTTATTTTAAGTATGTACAGAAATAAACCAAAGTATAAGGTGTTTAAAGGGGAAAGTATGGATAGAAAAAGTTTGATTGAATTTTATAAAGAAACGGATTATAAGACTAAAAGTTTATCTATAAGAGGAATACCTCCTAGACCTAGCGAGTGGAATGTTCCCCTTTTTATTTAAAAAATATATCCTGAAAACAAAGACATATTTAAAAACTCTATTAATAATAATCAGGTTGAAGTTAAATTAGTACAGGAAGATTTAGAATTTTTTAAGGCGTTATTGTTACATGAATCGTTATTTAACTTTTACAAGGCTTTTTATAATTATTTATGTGCATTAAAGCTTTATGACGGCGGATTACAGCATTGGATTGAAATTACTGCGTATTATGCAAAATTCTATTTAGCCAACAGTATTATTGCTTTAACAGGAAAATCTAGATATATAGTTACCGGGAGTAGTAAAAATTTCGTTGAAGATATCTATAAGCTAGTAAATAATAATGGTTATCAAAGTAATATAAGGAAGAATGGCAGTTTTGTGGCTAGTTATGCAAGGTACGGTATAGAAATCAATATCAATCCATCTTTAAATGAAGGTAAGCTGATAATTACTAAAGATTTAGGTAGCGGTGGTTCACATGGTCATGTTTGGAACAAGTATTCGGATATAGATACAAAAAAAATCGGTGTTACAGAGTTGACCCATAGCTACCCTCAGCATCTTACCGAAGAAAGAAACCTTGAGAATTATTCTTTTGAAGGTTATAGACAGTTGGACTTTAATTTGGAATTGGATAATTTTAAGGGTTACTTCCAAAGAGAATATATTAAAAATCAATCAAATCTAATTTATACTAGTGAAACAGCTATAATACTTGGGGTAATTGGTGAATTGTTTAATTTATTTGAGGAATTAAAGGTAAATGAATTACCAATTGAAAAAGAAAAATTAATACATATGTGCAAATACACATTAGGTGAATCTGAACAATCCAAGAAATTGTCAGATTTAATTTGTTCCGGTTTTCCAACTAAGAATAAATATTTAGACGAGTATCATTGGTATGAATCAAATTAAAATAATTTGCGAAGACAAGCTGAAACAAATGGTATATAAATGAAACTTTTATTGTGCCTTGAGTGTAACAATATATTTAGCTTCGACCTCGGAATGGAAAAATATAGATGTTGAGGGCAATACATGACAATCTTAATGCGTTTATTAAAGCTTTTAGGTATCTCATTTATATATAGAGGTGTTTGAAATAATGGCTAAAGTTTTAGATGATACGAAATCAACCATACAAGAAAAAATGGTTAAGGTAATAACAGAATATCATAAAGCTAAAAGAGAGAGGTTTAAAGACCATCCTTTAGGGACCCTTGTTCGTCATAAGATAAAGGAGTCTTTTTTTAAAGACGCTGAATTGGATCAAAAAATTTATCATATAGTAGGTTCGGCAGGACAAGGTAGATGGGCTGAGATCCCATGGATTTCTGTCTTTATTAAGAAATTAACGATTTCAGCCACAAGAGGGTACTATATTGTATACTTGTTTAATGCTGATGGCAGTGGCTTTTATGTTAGTTTGAATCAAGGTTGGACATATTTTAAAGATAAATATGGAACAAAGCTAGGGAAGGAAAAAATAAAAAAAACAGCTTCTATAATTAGAGGAAAATTAAATACTATACCTAGAAACATGAATCTTTTAAATATTGATTTAAAGGGTAATGGTGATCTTGCTAGAGGATATGAACTAGGACATATATGTGGACGATATTATGATGTGAGCAATATACCTAGTAAGGAAGAATTCATAACCGATTTACAAAATTTGTTGATTACATATAAAGAAATAGAAGGACTGATTGGAAAGAGATCAATAGAACAGTTCAATGATTTCATTTTATTACAGGAAGACGGGTTGTTTACAGATGATACGACTAATGAAGAAGAATATCAGCTAGCAGTTCAGCATTTTATTATATCTGAGAGTGTAAAAAAGACATATGAAGTAAATCAAAAAAAAGTACGTCCAGAACCAATTTATAATAAAGGTGGACAAAAGCAGTGGACAAGGAATGCAAGCCTAGCCTCAATGGCTATGATGCTTTCAAATTACACTTGCGAAATTGAAGACTCCCATAAAACATTTATCTCTAAATTTACCAATAAGCCTTTTGTTGAATGTCATCATCTTGTGCCCATATCTAAGCAAGGTGAATTCCAATATGACTTAGATCAACTAGAGAACATGGTAAGTTTATGTCCACTTTGTCATCGTCTTATACATTTAGGGAGAGATGAAGATAAAGAAACACTTTTAAAAAAATTGTTTGATCAGCGTAAGGATCAATTGAAACGTATAGGTATAGAAATCACCTTTTCAGATCTTAAAGAGATGTACGGCTGTCTAATGATAAGCGAGTGATATCATTTGTATTTTTTTCTGAAAGTAATTAATCCTCTAATTATTGATTATAACAGATCTTTTATTGCTATCAATGGTTTTAAGGGCATAATTGACACTCGGCAATGCTATGTAAGAACTAACTTTGAAAACTGTTCATTATGTTTTTCATTACTGGAGTAGGATTCTTTTGATTACATTTTATTGATCCAATTGTTAAATTATTTTTTTTCTTACTGCCAAGATGGTGCCCCTTTATAAAGTGAGATGAGATAAATTTAAAGCCCACAATTAAGAGGGCTCAGAGTTATTTATTAGGGCTGGAGGAATATAAAATAGTATCTTTATTGATAAATTTCCTATTTTGCTCAATTTATTTAGAAATCGTTTTCTATTTTAAATTTTACTCAAACAAAAGGTTACTGAACCAATAAATTGTATTGTTTTTTGCGTTTATTTTTCTTTGTCCCCTCAATATATTCAAAATTATATAAAAGAATAGCAGCATTGGTTTGCGGTACCATAGTTCTCAAATTGAGGTTATATAACACTCTCACGCAAGCGCTTCCTAAATAATGTAGTTAAATTATTACAACTGTTTATTTATGATTAAAACTCTTCTTTTAAGGATCATTGTTTCAAAAATTCACCTCCAGAAAAAGGAGTGGGATATCAATTTTGAGAACTTAGATATTGTTTTAAAAAGGATTTTAAAGGTTTACTCTTAGGATAAATTCCTACATTTTTATAAGTCCAGATTGTTTCTCTTTGAGAGATGGTATATGGAGATTGAATAACGTCTTCATAATTATAATCTATCGAAAATTCTCCGCTTATCCCCAGACTAAGTGTTAGATTAGTCCATATATCTTGATTGTTTTCTTTAAATTCATCTCGTAATTCCTCGAATAAGTCATGCAAGTCAAATAGTAGCTCCTCATAAATCTCCTCACTGACATGATAGTGTTCAGGGATATTATGAGAATATATCAAATCTTCATTATATGGAGTATTGAAATAAAAGAAAACCTCAGATGAATCGTCAAGTATTTCCGCATAAAGAATAACTCTTTCCCATTCAGAAGGAATGATTTCGTTAATGCCTTCTGCTATCTGTTGATATAATTCACCCATTTTTTCTGTTTCCATGCTAACCTCCAGTTTTTTTAAGAGCTATATCAAATTTATAGATTTAGGTAGCTAATTAAAAATTCTTGATCTTCCTCGTCTTCAGTCAAAACTCCAAGAGTTTTGTACTCCCATAATGCAATTCTTTGATACCCATCAAGCTCAGATGCCAAAATATCATTATCATTATAATCAAGTTGGAATTGACCGTTGCTCTCCAATGTCAATGTAAGGTTCGTCCAAACCTGATCATTATTATTTTTGTGCTCAGCTCGTAATTCCTCAAAAAGTTTACGGATTTCTCCTTAATAAAGTTTTGAAGATATCTTTACTTACACTGTATCGGACTGGTATATCTTGCGAATAAATCAGTTGACGCTTTTCTGGTGTCTTGAAGTGAAGGAGAACCATGGTAGAGTCATCTAATACTTCTGCATAAAGATACATTTTTGTCCATTCACAAGGTATGATGTCATTTAATTTCTCACCAATAATCTGGTACAAATCTTGCGTTTTTTTAGTTTCCAACCTTTTCACTTTCAATACTCGAGAAATCCTAGTTATAAAAAATAGCCCAGCAAGGAAGTGCTGAGCCATTATTGTTTTATAGACTGCAGTAGCTTATTACAAATTCTTTATCGTCCTCATCTTTAGGCAATATCCCTAAATTTTGATATTTCCAAACATCGCGTCTTTGAAGGTCATCAAGTTCAGAGGATAAAACATCATCATAATTATAATCAATTGAAAACTTTCCGGTGTTTTCAAATTTTAAAGTGAGATTTGTCCAAATATCTTGATTGCCTAGTTTAAATTCTTCTTTTAGTTCTTCAAATAGCTCTTGAAGTTCAATCAGCAGTTGATCGTAAATCTCTTCGCTTACATTAAATTGTTCAGGTATATAATGAGAATATAAGTAATCACCATTATTTGGTGTTGTGAAATAAAAGTATATATCCGCTGAGTCATCAAGTATTTCAGCATATAAAACGATCTTTTCCCATCGAGATGGAATCATTTCATTTAGATGTTCAGCAATCTTTTGATATAATTCACCCATTTTTTCATTGTTCATTTAGATATTGTTCAAGGAACTTTCTGCTGCTCTCGCTTATTGGCGTAATTCCCAAGTGCTTATATTCCCAAATTACTTGTCGCTCAGTATCAGTATATTTTGAAGCGAGTACATCTTCATAATCATAATCAATTGAGAATTCACCGTTTCTATCTAAATTTAGTGTGAGGTTAGTCCAAATATCTGAGGATTGCTTTTTAAATTCATCCCTTAATTCATCAAATAAATCTTGAAGGTCTAGCAGCATATTTTTGTAAATTCGATTACTTACTTGAAAATGTTCTGGAATATCGTGTGAATAAATATATTCTTCGTCTTCATGTGTGTTAAAGAAAAAATAAACTTCTCTGGAATCATCTAAAATTTCAGCGTATAGAGTAACCCTCATCCATTCGGAGGGAATCATATCATTTATTTTTTCAGCAATCATTTGATATAGTTGTTCCATTTTTGTAGTTTCCATTTTCATCAGCCCCCAATTTGGTTTCTAATTGTTATGCTCTTTGTTCTTTCTTCTCCAATTTTATATGTTATATCAAATAAAGTGGGTCTTAACGAATCGCTTTCATACACATTTTCAATTGTGACCGTAACCTTCTTTGGAGGTTCTTCTTTAAGCGCCTGCGACCATGCCTGTTCTAACTTATACCATTTCCCGCCGCTCCTATTAATCTGAGAATTCATCGGCACGATATTGTCGAATTGGCCTGAGCCTTTGAATTGGGTGGCGATTAGGTGGCCTCCGTCGTCATCTGTCAGACGGTCTGGTTTACCTGCTTTTGACTGTGCATATTGGTTGCGTTTTGCTTCTCCCAGCTGCAAGTCTGCTTTGACACTTGTAATTCTACCATAGTTGTCAGTGGTGTATGTGTAGCCTTCTTTTGTTTTATAGATGACATTCGGCTTCAATACTTTCTTTCTGGTCCATTTCGCAAAATGCTCGCCGTATTTGACCGTTACCGGCGGTACATGCGGTGCCGGTGTCCGTCTGCCGCTTGCGGAGGTTCCGTACGGTTTCGGCAGGATGACCTTGGCGAATTTCTGAAGTCCTTCTTTAAGTGTGACCCCGTTGACTGCGTTATAAGGAACGCCCGCCGGCACTAAGTCGTGACGCGGATGATACGGGAGAATATCAGCCAGAGTGAGATCTCCGATTTGATTCAACTTGGTTTTGACACGTTTTTTTGATACTTCCATGCCTGTGTTGACCTTTTGCTTGATGTGGTCAACGGTTTGTTTTGAGACCGTTATCGCTTTTTGAGCTGTGGCGGATTTGCTTGCTGCTGTTTTGACTTTGGTCGTCACTTTGGCTGCTGTGCCAGTTTTTGAGACAGCGCCGACGCCTTTTGTCCCGACAACTGATGTCACAATGGTGCCAACCGCATATGACACCCATCTTGCTCTGGAGTAAGTGTCGCCATTCACCATGTCTTTTTGGTACGATTCTTCGATTGCCGCTGAAATGGCTTCATACGTTTTGATC
This sequence comes from Bacillus sp. 5RYD7K, assembly GCF_059831465.1. Taxonomy (NCBI): domain Bacteria; kingdom Bacillati; phylum Bacillota; class Bacilli; order Caryophanales; family Bacillaceae; genus Bacillus; species Bacillus sp. 5RYD7K. Next base: position 164,484 of record NZ_CP191200.1, on the reverse strand, counting down.
GGGTGAGCCACCGCTCCTGTAATGGCTTCAACCGTTCCGCCCGGATCTGTGACCATATCCCACAGGCCTGTGACCGCGTCTTTTCCGGAATCATAAAGGCCGACGGCAACGCCTTTGAAACCTTCTGTGAGTTCACGCGTGTTTTCAATTTGAGTGAAGTAGCGCTGCTGTTCTTTTGTCAGGTTTTTATAGCCGATCGTTTTGGCCATTGAATAGAATTCATCGGCATTCGCATAATCGTAGTTTTTCAGTCTTTCTTTCAGTTTTTCAATCTCCCGCTCTTTTGCCTCTTCCTTTTTAATCGTCAAATAAGCATCCGAATGTCTTGCGATATCGCCTTTTTTCTTATGGATGTCGCTTTCTCGGTACGCTTTGGCATTGTAGTGAAGCGGCGTGGCGCTTTTTCCTTTGCCTGTGGCGTTTTGGAGCTGCTGAAAGTCGTCTTGGATGAACTGTTCGTTCGCTTCGGTTTCTGCGTATTCTTTCGTTAAATCGTGATCAAGCTTGCCGAGCTTATGTATGGTTTCGCTTCTTTTTTTATCAGCTGAAGAGAGCTTCAGATCCGTGTTTTCGGTTGAAAACAGATCGAGCGAGATGATGTCATTGATCTCACCGAGGATGGAGCGCATGTCCTTTTTCTGCTCCTCCATAATCGCCTTTGATTTACTGAGGGCGTGGGTGAGCTCGTGCTCCAGAAACGATTCCTCCACATGCGAATTGGAAAGTCCGGCGTCTTCGACCTTGCCGGGAAGGCTTGTGAGAAATGCGATTTTCATGTCGATCAGATTAAGCCAGCTGTCTGTGACGCCGGCGTGGTCTTGGAAAAAGGCTTTGATGTTGTCAGCGCCTCGGCCTGAGAAGTCGCTGTCACCGAGGTCAGCCATGCCTTGAAACGCTTTTTTCAGATTAACCATCTGACCGCGCAGTTTTTTGTATTCACCCGCACGCTGTTTGGCAGCGGTCAACAAGCTGTTTGCTTCGAAAACTTTCATGACCATATCCTTTCTTTTGTTCGATATCAAAATTTTACCACGCGAATCGGAATATACAGTGTAGGAAATAGGTAATGAGAACAAAATGAATCTTTTGGTTTGCGACTTCCTTCCTGTATGAAGGGAGGCTTTTTATGTTTTGTACAATAATCCCCAAATTCGGCTTAGTGCGCGCGGTGATTTTGAGCGTGCCTGTTTTTTCTAATGTCTTACACTCGAAACAACCCAATCGCTGAGGTATAATAGAAACAGAGTATTTATCATACAGATTCAATTCGTGAAAGAGAGTGGAACAAAATGGGCCGTAAGTGGAACAATATTAAAGAAAAGAAAGCATCAAAGGACGCAAATACGAGCCGGATTTACGCGAAGTTCGGCCGTGAGATTTATGTGGCGGCAAAACAGGGCGAGCCTGATCCGGAATCGAACCAGGCGTTAAAAGTGGTGCTTGAGCGCGCGAAGACGTACAGCGTGCCGAAAAACATTATTGAGCGTGCGATTGAAAAGGCGAAAGGCGGCGCGGAGGAGAACTTTGACGAGCTGCGTTACGAAGGTTTCGGGCCGAACGGTTCAATGATCATCGTGGATGCGTTAACGAATAATGTAAACCGCACGGCGCCTGAAGTGCGCGCCGCATTCGGGAAAAACGGCGGAAATATGGGTGTGAGCGGGTCTGTCGCTTACATGTTCGATGCGACTGCCGTTATCGGCGTTGAAGGCAAGACGGCGGATGAAGCGCTGGAATTGCTGATGGAGGCTGATGTGGACGTTCGCGATATTTTGGAAGAGGATGACAGTGTGATCGTGTATGCCGAGCCTGATCAATTCCATGCCGTACAAGAGGCATTCAAAAATGCCGGCGTTGAAGAGTTCACAGTTGCGGAACTGACGATGCTTGCGCAAAATGAAATCGAGCTTCCCGAAGATGCGAAAGCTCAATTTGAAAAGCTGATCGATGTGCTGGAAGACCTGGAAGACGTACAGCAGGTTTATCACAATGTAGATTTAGGCGAATAAAGACAAAAAGGCCGGGACTGCTTATGTTCCGGCTTTTTATTTTGCCCGTGCGTTCAGCCTGTATTGCAATCCGTAAAGCTATAATTGATTAATTCGCCAAAACTGGGCGGCTGCCCATACGTTTCCCTCCGAATGTCATAAACTGGACTGTAACCTATGTGAAGGAGCGATAAATCATGGATGAAAGAAGACCGATTTACGGCGGCGGCTTTGGCGGCGGCTATGGAGGGTTTGGGGGCTATCCGGGGCACGGTTTTGGCGGTTACGGAGGCTTCGGAGGCTATCCGGGGTACGGCTTCGGCGGAGGCTTCGGAGGCTACCCGGGATACGGTTTTGGCGGTTACGGAGGTTACGGCGGCTATGGCGGCTTTGGCGGCCATGGCGGCTTCGGAGGCTATCCGGGGTACGGTTTTGGCGGCTATGGCGGAGGCTACGGCGGCTACCCGTTCCATCATCGGGACAGTCAATATATCTGACCATTCGGGAAAAAGCACTCTTGGACAGCAAGAGTGTTTTTTTTGTGACCGTTTCTAAGCGCCGGGCTTTTTTCATTTCTTGCGGGGCATAAATGCCGTTACGGGTTCATACCTATTAAGGTCATGTGTTTAGGAAAGGAGGATCGTAATGAAAGAAAATCAGCCGTTTACACCGGTCAAATCTTATAAGCCCTTCCACAGCCGGTTTGATCCCTGCCCGCCGATCGGGAGAAAATACTACAGAACGCCGCCGCATCTTTATATGCGGTTTCAGCCGTATCACTTGGAGCAGTTTTCTCCGATGGAGGCATTGAGAAAAGGGACCCTTTGGAAGGATCTTTACGATTTCTATGATAATCCTTATCGGGGGGGAATCGAATATGGCGAAAAAGATTGATGATGAATACTATCGGCTGTTGGAGCAAATCCAGGCGGCGGACTTTGTCTTAGTGGAGCTGACGCTTTATCTGGATACGCATCCCCATGACCGTCTCGCGCTTCAGCAGTTTCATGAATATTCCCGGTACTCAAGGCAGCTGAGAAAGCGGTTTGAGCCTGAGTACGGACCGCTTCTGCAATTTGGCGTGAGTCAGGTCGGCGCGCAGTGGGATTGGGGCCGCGGTCCTTGGCCGTGGCAAGTATAAGGAGGGATCTGTAAATGTGGGTATATGAAAAAAAGCTGCAGTATCCGGTTAAAGTGAGCACATGCAACCCGATGCTGGCTAAGTTTTTGATTGAACAATACGGCGGGGCTGACGGCGAATTAGCCGCCGCGCTCCGGTATTTAAACCAGCGCTACACGATTCCTGATAAGGTGATCGGCCTGCTGACGGATATCGGCACGGAGGAGTTTGCCCATTTGGAAATGATTGCGACGATGATTTATAAGCTGACAAAAGATGCAACCCCGCAGCAGCTGCGTGATGCAGGGCTCAGCGATCATTACGTCAACCATGACAGCGCGCTGTTTTATCATAATGCGGCCGGAGTTCCGTTCACGGCGTCTTACATACAGGCGAAGGGAGACCCAATCGCTGATTTATATGAAGATATCGCGGCTGAAGAGAAGGCGAGAGCGACGTATCAATGGATTATTGATATTTCCGATGACCCTGACCTGAATGATTCACTCCGTTTTCTGCGTGAGCGTGAAATCGTTCACTCCATGCGTTTCAGGGAAGCGGTCGAGATTTTAAAAGAAGAACGTGATAAGAAGAAAATTTTTTAAACGGCCCTCAAACATGACGGCTGTTTTTTTCCTTTCTGCGTTTGGTCTATAATGAAGGTGTCGAATATTCTGATTACGGGAGGATTTTATGACACCATTTACGATGACGGAAGAGACGGCGGGAGCCTTCCGGGTCACCCCCGCCCGGAAGGATGATACTAAAGAGGTGATGGAGCTGCTCGTGTCAGCGGCGGAATGGCTTCGGGATAAAGGATCAAACCAGTGGAGCGGGCTTTTGCAAGGGGAAGATACCCACAATATGCGGGAGGCGATTGCCAAAGGACATGTTTTTTTATTCAGGCAGAAAGCAGAGTTGGCCGGTGTCGTCATGCTGCTTCCCGAAGCAAGCGAGTGGGACAGACGTCTATGGGGCAATGAAGGACATGGAGAATCCGTATATCTGCATCGGCTGGCGATTAACAGGCGGTTTGCAGGCGCGGGACTCGGGCGGACGATCATGACTTGGGCGGAGACGGGGGTGTCTTGTCCGGGAAAAACGAAAATCCGGCTCGATTGCGTGTCTGACAACAAGGCGCTTCAGTCGTTTTACAGCGGGATGGGATACGAATCAAAAGGATTTGCATCAGGTTACCATTTGTTTGAAAAAGAGATGAGCAAATAAAAAGCTCCTCATGACGGAGGTGCAAGAGACATGGGATATTTTTATCTGATCTGTCTGGCCGCGTTTTGTCTTAATTTTGCCGTATCGGTTGTTCTCCGTAAAAAATGGCCGAAAAAGATGTGGCCTGAATGCCTTTTGGCGGTTCTGGGCCTTGCTGCATTCGGTACGGTTGTTTACAGCATTTTCGGTGTCGGCGGTTGGGAAGGGATGGGCCTGGGCCTTGCTGCGATGTTTGCCGGCTTCGGAGCGGCCGTCGGTTATGTTGCTGAGACGTGCGTTCGGGTCGTGAAATCGAATCAAAAACATTAAACTGAGAAACGCGGCTTCGGCTGCGTTTTTTGTGTTTTCGGCCGCTGTATAGAAAACAGGCGGATGTCCATAATGGTAATGACTTTTAAGAAGAAGGTGCAGATATGGGACATTTATTTACAGTGGCTTGGGAATTAGTATGCGGTTTGGGTATTTTATTTGTGATTTTAAAATTGCTCGGAAAAACTCAATTCTCACAGATTACGCCGTTTGATTTTATTTCGGCGCTTATCCTCGGCGAATTGGTCGGAAATGCGGTGTATGATAAAGGCGTCAGGATCGTTGAAATCATTTTTGCTTCTCTGTTATGGGGGATTTTAATCTATTTCATCGAACTGATTACGCAGAAAGTGAAAAGCTCCAGAAAGCTGTTGGAAGGCGAGCCGAACATTGTCATCCATAAAGGAAAACTGAAATATGATGTACTGAAAAAGAATAAATTGGACATAAATCAGCTGCAGAGCCTTCTCAGACAGGCGAACTGCTTTTCCATACAGGAAGCGGAATATGCGATTTTAGAAACAAACGGGATGGTCAGCGTCCTGCCGAAATTTCCGTACGACACGACGAAAAACGGAGACATGCAAATCAAGCCGAAGCAGGTCTCCTTACCGGTCACACTGATTATTGATGGTGAAGTGCTGCACGAAAATCTGAAAGAAGCCGGGGTGGAAGAAAAGCAGCTGACTCAGGAGCTGAAAAAGCTGAACATCAAAAAAACGGAGGACGTGTTGTATGCGGAATGGAAGCCCGATAAACCGCTGTTTGTCCTGCCGTATGAGGAGAAAAAATAAAAAGAGCTTTGCCCTGGGGCAAACGCTCTTTATTATTTTCCATGTACGCCTGTTTTAACGGCTTTGACATGATACATACCGACGTCCGTCCCAAGCATGTAATCAGGTTTCGGCTTGCCTTGGTTTGCTTTGTGGGCCGCGATGTGATCTTCGCTTTTTTCCCATTGCTTCCAATGGTCTTCTGACTCCCAGCGGATTAAGACGACGACTTCTTCGTCGCCGCGGCGGACTTTTTTCTCCAGGACTGTTACGTCAATCAAGCCTTCCTGCTTTTCGATCACGCCTTCTGAGCTGAAGCGTTCGATCACTTTATCGGCATGTCCTTCTTTTACGGTCATTTTTCTGATTTGCACGAACATCTGGCATCTCTCCAATCATTTTCAAGCTTTATTTTAAATGAAAATGATTCTCAAAGTCAATTGAGATTCATGATTTGAGGAGAAAGACATGGCCTTCCTCGTCTTTAAATTGCACGAAGCTGCCCCACTCCATTTGTTTCGGTTCATCTATAAATGTGACGCCGTTTTTTTTCATCTGTTCGTACGCGGCAAAGACATCTTCGCATTCAAATACGATTGAAGCCTTCATATGCTCGGCCCCTTTCATCATCGCTTTCGGATAGATAACCAAATGAGTCTCGGCTCCTTTTGGCGCTACTTCAAGCCAGAAGGCATTCGGGCCCATCGGATGTTCGGCGACGGTTTCAAATCCCGCTTTTTCCGTCCAGAATGTTTTTGCTTTTTGCTGATCGTCAGTGTATACGGCGACTGTTGCGATTTTTTTGATCATCTTACTGACCTCCTGTTTCATTTCTTTTATAGTGTGTCCAGCAGGCGAAAAAAGCAACCGAAAGCTTTAATGTGCCGGCTTTTTTTTATTTCTCTAGTACGATCGGCAATTCCGATTTATAATTTAGATAAAAGGACATATTCTTGAAAGAGGAGACGGCAGTGAACAAAGACCAATTACTTCATGATTATATTATTACACATTCGGCCGAGCTGACGGAAAAATGGCTCAAGCTGAGACGGAAGCTGAGAGGGCGTTTTTATTCTGCGGATCAATTAAGTGAGGAAATGAAACAGCTGCTGATCGAGCAGCATACCTTTACGAACACGGCCGTCGCAAGCGCTTTTTTGGAAGACCCGGCTGTTTTTCAGCATAACAAAGAAAAATGGGCCGCACAGGTAGCGAAAAGCAGAGTGGAGCAGGACGCGCAGGTTCATGAGGTCGTTGAAGCGATCGGCAATTCAAGAACCGTCTTTTGGGAAGCGGTCACCCGTTTTATAGATGAGAATCCGGATATCGTAACAAAAGAGGATGTCCGCCGCTGGAATCATCTTGTTAACGGCTCATTTGATCAGCTGATGACGGATTTTACTGAACAGTATCAGACATTAATGATCGCGAGGCTGTCATCTCAGCAGGAGCTTATTTCCGAATTGAGCTGTCCGGTTATTTTGATCGCGGATACGATCGGCACTCTGCCGCTCATCGGCGCGATTGATACGAGACGGGCGCGCGTGATATTGGAGACGGTGCCGGAAAACTGTGTCGCTAAACGGATCACAAACCTTGTGATTGATCTGTCCGGTGTGCCCATTGTCGATACAATGGTGGCGCAGCAATTGTACATGCTGTCGAAAACGTTATTTCTCCTCGGCATCAGAACCGTGTTTTCCGGCATTCGGCCTGATGTGGCACAGACTTCTATCCAATTGGGGCTTGATTTTTCAGCGTATCAAACCTACGGCTCTCTGGAGCAGGCGCTCGCCAGCATGGGTGTCACATGTACTATTGAGGAAACAAAAGTGTGAGAAAAAAAGTGCTCCGGCCAGAGGCGGGGCGCTTTTTTTTTGTCAGCGGGAAACAAGTACGATTATCCGGTCAATTGAAGGTATATTATGTTCCTTTTTTAAAAAGGAGATCATATGCCTTTTTTTATGCAGAGAAAGAGAAAAGAAAACATATCCAAAAATCGTGTAAATGTTATTGATTTTTGGAGGGAAACATAATAGTATAATTATATATTTCTTATCAGAATAGTATGAATTAAAAACCATTGTCTTCAAGACGAACGGCCAGACATAAAGGGGGAGCATGATGACGTCCAAAGGAAACGTAGATCCGCATGTGGTTGAAAAGATTATCAGTGCGCTGGAAACGATCGATTTCGGGACTGTTCAGATTACGGTTCATAATTCCCAAGTGACACAAATTGATAAGGTGGAGAAATATCGATTTTCCCTGAAGAGCAAAGAAGCCAAACAGCAATCTTAAAAAACGGCCAATGACAGGAGGCGGTACATATGAAGCATTCAACTGTTCCTTTCCGGGAGAGCCGGTATCTGCACCTGCCCGAAGTGCGCTTTCTGCATTGGTGCACGAAGCAGTACGGTATAAATAAAGGCGTGCTGAATACAATTGACGGCTGGTTTTATGATGCGGGCATCATTCCCATTCCCGTCAGGCGCCTTTATGTGCTGGCGTTTCTCGATTATGCGAAAACGCCGGGACAGAAGGGGAATATCCGATTCGGGCACGGCGGATTGACGAAAAAACTGCATGATTTCATGAATATGCAGGAGTGTGCAGCAAAACGCCAGGCCTGATATCCTTAAAATCTTCTTAAAATCATGCAAATTTCTCCCATTTTATTTATAATAGACCTATCACGATCAATTTTTGGGAGGACTTTTGACATGCAAACTGCTGCTTATGAGAGCAAACAATCTATTATGCAGCGCATTATAACGGTATTTGTGTTTACGCTGTTAGTTGCGACAATCGGCCTGTATACCGGCCAGTTCATTCCGCCGGCATTGATGCTGCCGCTGTCGATCTTAGAGGTCGTCATGATCTTCGCGGCGTTTTGGCTGCGCCGAAAAAAAGCCGTCGGATATGCGTTTGTGTTTTCATTCGCTTTTATTTCCGGAGTGACGCTGTTTCCGATTATCAGCCATTATGCGTCCGCAGCGGGCGCCTATGTCGTATTGGAGGCATTCGGCTCTTCGTTTGTGATTTTTGCGGTGCTCGGCACGATCGGCGCTAAGACGAAAAAGGACTTGTCGTTTTTATGGTCCTTCTTGCTTGTCGCTGTTATCGCGCTTCTCGCGGTGGGGATCTTTAATATTTTCAGCCCGCTGAATTCCGCCGCCATGATGGCGTATTCCGTCATCGGAACGATTGTGTTTTCAATGTACATCTTATACGACCTGAACCAGATCAAACACCGTGACATCACGGCGGATCTGATTCCTTTGATGGCATTGACGCTTTATATCGACTTTATCAACCTGTTTATCAACCTGCTTCGGTTTTTCGGGATTTTAAACAGTGATGATTAACCGCGCGAAAAAGGCGCCCTTCTAAAGGGGCGCCTTTTATGTTCTGCCGCCGGAAAACAGCAGAATCTTATCAAATAATACTTCAAGCATTTTTGTGAAGGCCGCTTTTTCTTCAGCGGTGAAGTTTTCCATGACACCTGAAATTTTAGAAAAGTGGCCGGGGAGGAACAGCATCAGCTTTTCTTTTCCTTCCTTTGTGAGCTCGATGCTGATTTTTCGTCTGTCGCCGGTATGCCGGCTGCGGTTTACAAAGCCGTCCCGTGCGAGTCCGTCGATCAATCCGGTGATGGTCGCTTTGGTGACGTTGGATTTTTTTGCCAGCTCCGTCGGACTCAGGCTGCGGCCGGGTGCGTCAAACAGAAACATTAAAATTTTGAATTTGCCTTCTGACAATCCGTGACTTGAGAAATAATGCTCCATGACATGATTCATTTTTTTCGCCATATCAAATAAAGTCAAAAATGTTTTCAATGAGTCAGCGTCCATATCGGCGTAAATCTCAGCGTGTCCGGCAATCTGCGAGTAATCCGGCAAATCTCTCAATTCCATTTTGTAAGCCTCCGTACATTTTTGTGATTCAAAGTATAAGCTTGCCGGATTCAAAAGGCAACTTATAAAGATTGACAGTTTTTCAGCCTATATAGTAAGGTGGCTAATAGTTAATGGATAGTAAACAAATAGAGAAGGCGGTATCGTGATGAACCATGAAGTGAAGAAGATCATCATAGCGGGCGGAGGGATCGGCGGCTTGTCCGCAGCGATTTCTCTCGGGAGAGCGGGTTTTGAAGTGACCCTTTGCGAGGCGGCGTCCGATATGCGAAAAAGCGGAGCGGGCATTCTCCAGCCTCAAAATGCGCTGCGGGTGCTGAGGGAAATCGGTGTGTATGAAGAATGCTGCCAACACGGCTTTCAAACGGAATGGCTGAAGCAGCATGATGAAAACGGAACGCTGCTGTTTAAAGTGAGTGAGGCGTTTTTAGATGATTCATTGCCTGGGAGGAATAATATACTTCGGCAAACCTTAAATGATGTCCTCAGAAAGCATGCTGAAGCGGCGGGGGTTACGATTCTGCTGGGGAAAAGAGTCGTATCTTACGAAGAAACGGCGGATGAAATAACGGTGCATTTCGCAGACGGAACCGCGCTGACGGCTGACATCCTGGCCGGTTTTGACGGCATCCGCTCTGCTGTCCGCGATCAAATGCTGCAAAGAGAAGTGAAAACGGAGTATCTCGGCATGGGGGCGCACAGATTTTACATCTCTTTTCCCGAGCCGATATTTCATGATTCAACACTGATGTATAAAAAAGGGCAGACGCAGGTCGGGGTCGTGCCGCTGTCCGAAAAAACAGGATACGTATTTATCATCCGGCCGTATGACGCTGGCTACAGGGATGATGAGGACACGCGTTTTGAACGGGTGAAAGACTTGCTGCGCGGATTTCCGGGAGTGAAGTTTGTGACAGAAAATATGTCAAAGGAATATCCCGTTTTGTTTCATAAGGTTGAGCAGATGGCGGTCAAAGAGCCGTGGCACAGAGGCCGCGTCGTTCTGGGCGGGGATGCCGTCCATGCAGGAGCGCCGACATTGGCGCAGGGCGCGGCGATGGCGATTGAAGACGCGATCGTGCTTAGTGAAGAACTGCAAAAGCACAAAAACCATGAAACTGCATGTCAGGCATACTTCGAACGACGGGCGGAGCGGGCTTTACGGGTGCAGAATCTCTCATCTGAAATCGTCCGCCGCGAGATAAAGGGAACGCCCGGCGTCCAAGACATCATCGGTGAATGCTATCGATTGCTCAAAGAGCCTTATTAAATAGAGAAAGTCCAGAACATGGCGTCTGGACTTTTTGTCAGTCTTGTTCAGATTTATTCCGTATCCGTTCAATCACCTCATGCAGCCCCTCAGGCTTGTGAAATTCCACCGGCGAACTGCCTTTTTCAAACGAGATCGTCTCCGCCTCAATGAGCGCGACATAGCGCCCGTTTATTTTTGCGAGATGGATGGTTTCGCCGAAATCGGCCAGCAATCCTTTAATCTCTGTTTCTCCGACTTTCATTTTCAGCTCGGCTTCCGGCGTGTGTTCAATGATCTGCGCAGATGCCTCGATGACTTGATGGGTGTCGAGGCGCTCCTGAATTTCCCGCTTTTCACTCGCTTCCCAAATTTCAATGTCGTGCTCAAACTGCTGAAGCTCTTCGCTGTTTTCTTCAAAAGTTTCATACACGTGCTCCTGCACCATGTTCATGACTTGATTTTTCATGATTTCCGGCATCGATTCGCCGTATTCGACAAATTTGAGAAAGTCCTCAAAATAACGGGCATGCGAGGCTTGGTGGATTTTCAGCTCGTGCTCTTCTGTCATGCCTTCTTCCGGCATATACGGATATTGAATGCTTTTCATGTTTTTTGTTGTGATGGCCATTTCGACCTTTTTAATGAGAGATGAAGCGTCTGAGATCCGGGCGACTTTCGGCTCGAAATCGCATTTCATCATAAAGACGAACTTGTCCTCAAAATATTTACGCGGCACGGCCGATGCCACGATAAAAACACCGCCGCGAACGGCGCTCGTGTCCAGATAAGTGCGGACGAACTGCTCGCTTGCTTCGATAAATGCGTCCTTCGTATCCGCAAGTCTGGCGCGGTTGAAAAGGTTGTAATTCGGATTTGAATCAAGCTCATGGCCCGGCTCCGTGATAAAATGGCCGATTTTTGTGGGGACCTGATCGGATTGCGGATGCCGTTCGGCTTTCCGTTTGACGATTTTCTTCAATTCCCCGTCCAGGAAATCCTTCAGCTCGCTTTCTTCAAATTCTTCCGTATCAAGCGTCTGGAAATGTTTGAACTGTTTGTTTGCCTGTTCGTCTTTTCCTTCCACTTGAATGACATAAAACGATAAAAACTTGATTTCAAAATCCATATATGAACTCACCTTATTTCTGTATTTGACAAGCCTCTCCAGTATAGAAAAAACCGTTAATGATCGTCAATGAGGATTGCCCGCTCTGGCGGATAATCGGCGGGTGAAAAGGGCACTGTAGTTGGAAGAAACGCATTCCGTTTAAGAAAGGGTGTTATTCATGAAGGAAACAAGTCCGATTCCGCAGCCAAAGACGTTCGGCCCGCTCGGAAATCTTCCTTTGCTTGATAAAGACAAGCCCACCATGTCGCTTCTCAAACTGGCAAATGAGCAGGGGCCTATTTTTCAGCTGCATACGCCGGCGGGTACGATTATCGTCGTGTCCGGCCATGAACTGGTGAAAGAGGTTTGTGATGAAGAGCGGTTCGATAAAAGCATTGAAGGGGCTTTGGAGAAAGTCCGCGCGTTTGCCGGTGACGGGCTGTTTACAAGCTGGACGCATGAGCCCAACTGGCGAAAGGCGCATCATATTCTGATGCCGACCTTCAGCCAGCGCGCGATGAAAGATTATCATGCGATGATGACGGATATCGCGGTGCAGCTGATTCAAAAATGGGCAAGGCTGAACCCGGATGAGGCCGTTGATGTGCCTGCTGATATGACCCGGCTGACGCTCGATACGATCGGGCTGTGCGGTTTTAACTATCGGTTTAACAGCTATTACAGGGAAACGCCTCACCCGTTTATCAACAGCATGGTGCGCGCCCTTGATGAAGCGATGCACCAAATGCAGCGCCTTGACGTTCAGGATAAGCTCATGATCAGGACGAAGCGCCAATTTCATCATGACATTCAGGCGATGTTTTCGTTAGTAGACAGTATTATCGCAGAGCGTAAGTCAGACGGCGGCCGGGATGAAAAGGATCTGCTGGCCAGAATGCTGAATGTGGAAGACCCGGAAACAGGCGACAAACTTGACGATGAAAATATCCGGTTTCAAATCATCACGTTTTTAATTGCCGGCCATGAAACGACAAGCGGCCTGCTTTCTTTTGCCATCTACTTTCTGCTGAAGCATCCCCGTGTTTTGGAAAAAGCCTATGAGGAAGCCGATCGGGTATTGACCGATCCCGTTCCTTCATATAAACAAGTGCTGGATCTTACTTATATCCGGATGATTTTGCAGGAGTCATTGCGCTTATGGCCGACCGCGCCTGCGTTCAGTCTTTATGCGAAAGAGGATACGGTGATTGGCGGGAAATATCCGATCACGGCAAAAGACAGAATTTCCGTCTTAATTCCTCAGATTCATCGTGATAAAGAGGCGTGGGGAGACAATGCGGAGGAATTTTATCCGGAGCGGTTTGAAGATCCGGATCAAGTGCCCCACCATGCGTACAAGCCGTTCGGAAACGGTCAGAGGGCGTGTATCGGTATGCAGTTCGCCCTGCACGAAGCAACTCTTGTTCTGGGGATGATTCTTCAGCATTTTACCTTTACAGACCACACCGATTATGAGCTCGATATTAAACAAACATTAACGCTCAAGCCCGGCGATTTTCATATTCGGGTGCGGCCGCGAAACAAAGAAGCCGTTTCGGCTGCTCTCCCGGCGGCTGAAAAACCGGGGGAAGGCGTCAAAAAAGAAAAACAGGAGACAAAAGGCGCTTCCATTATCGGACTTGATAACCGTCCGCTTCTGATTCTGTACGGCTCAGATACGGGAACTGCAGAAGGCGTGGCGCGGGAGCTTGCCGATACTGCCGGGATGCACGGCGTCCGGACTGAAACAGCGCCCTTGAATGACCGGATCGGAAAACTGCCGAAAGAAGGAGCGCTCTTGATCATTACATCCTCTTATAACGGAAAGCCTCCGAGCAACGCGGGGCAATTCGTGCAATGGCTTGAAGAAGTCAAACCCGGGGAACTGAAAGGCGTCCGATATGCCGTCTTCGGCTGCGGTGACCATAACTGGGCGGCGACATATCAGGCCGTTCCGAGACTGATTGATGAAAAACTTGCCGAAAAAGGGGCGGAACGCTTTTCTGCCCGCGGCGAAGGGGATGTCAGCGGCGATTTTGAAGGAAAGCTTGATGAATGGAAAAAAAGGATGTGGGCGGACGCCATGAAAGCGTTCGATCTCAAGCTGAATGAAAATGCCGAAAAAGAGCGGAGTACGCTGGGCCTTCAATTTGTGAGCGGGCTTGGCGGCTCCCCTTTGGCACAGACGTATGAAGCGGTTTACGCATCCGTTGCGGTAAACAGGGAGCTTCAGGCGCCGGAAAGCGGCCGAAGCACAAGGCATATTGAAATCATTCTGCCGAAAGAGGCTGCTTACAATGAGGGGGATCATCTCGGCGTGCTGCCTGTAAACAGCAAAGAGCAGGTCGGCCGTGTTCTCCGCCGGTATAATCTGAACGGGAACGACCAAGTGCTGCTGACGGCCAGCGGACAGAGCGCGGCTCATCTCCCGCTCGATCGGCCGGTCAGGCTGCACGATCTTCTGAGCAGCTGTGTCGAATTGCAGGAAGCGGCATCAAGGGCGCAAATTCGGGAAATGGCCGCTTATACGGTCTGCCCGCCGCACAAACGGGAATTGGAAGATTTACTCGGAGAGGGCGTCTATCAGGAGCAAATCTTAACATTGCGCGTCTCAATGCTCGATCTCCTTGAAAAATATGAAGCGTGTGAACTGCCGTTTGAGCGATTTCTGGAGCTTTTGCGTCCGCTGAAGCCGCGTTATTATTCGATTTCCAGCTCACCGCGGAAACATCCCGGACAGGCTTCAATTACCGTCGGCGTCGTTCGCGGCCCCGCCCGGAGCGGTTTGGGGGAGTATCGCGGAGTCGCTTCGAATTATTTGGCGGAACGCAGACCTGATGATGGTATCGTGATGTTTGTCCGCACTCCGGAAACAAAATTCCGGCTGCCCGAAGACCCGGAAAAACCGATTATTATGGTCGGTCCCGGCACAGGAGTTGCCCCCTTCCGCGGTTTTCTGCAGGCACGCGCGGCGTTAAAAGAAGAAGGGAAAGAGCTGGGGGAAGCTCATCTGTATTTCGGATGCAGAAACGATCATGATTTTATTTACCGTGATGAGCTTGAAGGTTATGAAAAAGACGGAGTCGTGACGCTTCATACGGCGTTTTCACGCAAAGAAGGCGTGCCGAAAACGTATGTGCAGCACGTCATGACGGAGGATGCCGAAGCTTTAATTTCGATCCTTGACCGGGGAGGGCATCTATACGTATGCGGCGACGGAAGCAAAATGGCGCCTGATGTAGAGGCAGCACTGCAAAAAGCGTATCAGTCGGTTCACGAAACAGATGCACGGCAAGCGCAAGAATGGCTTTTGGATCTCCAAACAAAAGGCATTTACGCAAAAGATGTCTGGGCCGGCATTTAACCACTTTGATGAAAAGGACTGGATGACTCCAGTCCTTTTTCCTTCAAGAAAATGAATTGCTTTCCAATCCTTTGTTGTGAGCTCTTATAACAAGATAAGGATGTCTCACAGTGATGGAAGGATATCAGCGCCAAGAGTCCCATCTACTGTTTTAAAATAAATAGTTGCGCCTATTTCGGGTGAAACACCTTTACAAATTTATGGAATTGGAATATACTCTGTTTCACAAAGTACTTTGTGAAAAGAGGAGCTTGTCTTATGTCAAATCAGAATTTTCGTGAATCAGAGATAGCTGAAAACTTATCTCATATCAAAGTCTTGACGAACTACAAGACTGAGTACTCAAGGCAAACCAGTCCATATTTCATTATTTGGGGCTGTATATGGATTATTGCGTATTCCGTTTCTTTATTTAAGGTACTTTCTGTAGTCCTTGCTTGTGTTTGGTTAATACTGGCAGTATTAGGGTGGATACTGACTTTGAAGACATATCTTAAGCAGAAACAATTTGATCCCATGCCCACTTTCTTAAAGAATCAATTAAAATATGTATGGATTGGATTCATATTAGTGGTATGCATTTTTGTTTTTCTGATTTTAATGGGGTTATTGCCGCGAACAGGAGAATTTCTATCGTTTTTGATTGTTTTAATGGTGTCTATTATGTACATATTCTTAGGCATCGTGTTAACAAAAGAGATTTTTGTTATGGGATTTTGGCTGAGCATACTCGGTATGCTTACATTCTGCTTATTTCCTGATGCAATGAATATTGTTTTTGCATTTATTGGCGGAGGCAGCCTATTACTTACAGGAATGATTTTGAAAAGAAAAGGGCAAGGAAATGAGTAATGTTAACAATATCAATGATTTAATACATGCAAAAGTACGGTTGGGAATTATGAGTTTACTGATGACTTATGATAAATGTGATTTTACTTTCCTGAAAAAGTCATTAGACATCACAGATGGTAATTTAGGTTCGCATCTGAAAAAGTTAGAGGATGCAGCTTATATAGAACTAACCAAGAAGTTCGTATCCAAAAAGCCGAAGACTATTGTTCAGATTACGAAAGAAGGGAAAGCAGCCTACAAGGAGTACATTAATACAATTGAATCCATATTTAAAATAAATAACAGTGGGGGAATGGTGTAAATGCTGCAAGTTGAACATATAAGTAAGCGCTATGGCACGACTCTGGCTTTGGACAATGTGGTTTTAACAATTCCGAAAGGAGTCTGCTATGGACTTGTTGGACCGAACGGATCCGGTAAATCTACCTTAATCAAGATCATCTCGCGCATCATCCGGGAATATGACGGTAAGGTTGAATTTGTCGGCAATGAAAATGGCAGACTGGGTTATGTTCCACAGGATATCAGCCTTGAAGAAAAATTAACTGCAAAGACCAATATGGAGTTTTTCGGAAAGGTGCACGGGCTGAATGGCTTAAACCTAAAGCAAACAACAAAAAAATTGTTAGAAGATATCGGATTGTTAGAAAGGGCAAATGACGTTGTGGAGAACTTTTCTGGAGGAATGAAGCGCCGTTTAAATATCGGGTGTGCATTAATGCACGATCCAGACTTAATTATTCTAGATGAGCCGACGGTAGGCGTGGATCCACAATCACGCCGCTACATTTTTAAAATTGTAAATCGACTCAAAAAAGCCGGTAAAACTATTATTTATGTGAGTCATTACATGGAAGAGATTGAAACTCTTTGTGACTATGTAGCTTTTATCGACAGAGGGAAAATTATCGATGAAGGAGAAATAAATGAACTGCTTAAACGACATGAAGAATCATCTATTATGTTTAACTCCTCGTTGTCTCATGAATTAATAATGAGCCATGGTTTTGAGTTTTCAGTCGTTAATTCAGGGCTGATAATAAAAACCAAAGAACCTTTAGAAACCATGGAGCGCTTAATTAGGATCAGTAAGGAAAACAATATTGTGCCTCATCAGTTGTTTTTATATAAGCCAAAATTAGAAGATGTATTCTTTAAACTTACCGGCACTGATTTGCGTGATGAAGAATAAAGGGGGAATTTATAATGTTACCGCTCGCTCAAATTGAAACGATAAAACAGTTAAAGGATAAGTCTCTGTTTTTTTGGACGATTATATTACCTATTGTGTCCATCATATTGCTGATTGAGCTATTTACGACAGACAGCACAAACAAAACTTTAGTAGCTTCACAATCTGTAACCGGTATGAGCGTATTCTTTTCTACATTTATTATTATCTCCATCGTTATAAGTTTTGTAAAGGATCGGGAAAAAGGAATTGTATCAAGACTAGCAAGTACTCCTTTAAAGCCTTATAACTTCTTCTTAGGAAAAAGTATCCCTTTTTTAGTCATAACTTTTATGCAAATTCTTCTCCTTTCTGTTCTAGGAATATTTCTGTATGATATTGAAATTAATAATTTTCTGGCGTATCTGTGGGTTGTTGTGTTGATATCTTTACTGGTTACATCCTGGGGAGTTGCTATTTCAGTCTTTGCCAAGACTGAAAATACAGGTTTGGTCATGACTAATGTTATTGCATTAGGTACTGCTGTTGTTTGTGGTTTATGGACCCCTTACGAACAATTACCAAGCTACCTTCAAACCATTGGAATGCTCTTTCCGCAGTACTGGGCGCATCAGGGGTTAATTCAATCGGTCTCGACGATATCGGGAGGAGAAAGTCTAATATGGGTAACATTTGTTGTACTGGGCTATACAATACTAGGATTTATAGTTTCTCTAATTGGATACAGATATTACATTAAAATGGCGAGAAATTAGACCGCTGAAGAATAGTGACATTAAAACGCAGCTGGGACAAAAAGGAGAGTGGGAAATGATTAGTGAAAATCTAAAACTGTATGTCGAGACTCAATTTAAAAAGTACGAAAGAAATTCGTTACTGAGCAGAAAAAAAACGGAGCTTTTAACTAAGATTCATGATAGAAGTATTAGCCTGAAAAATTTTATATGGGTAATTCCTTTATTGGCGGGTTTGATGAGACCAGTTCACAATTTTTTTCGCTAATTAGAAACAAAAATTTGCAAGACGCGTTAAGGTCCGGTGGTGGAGAACAGTTTAAGCAGTCACAAATGCCAGCTCTGCTGCATGGATGGATTATAAAAAACACAAGGTATACGTGAAGAAAGCATTTTTGTATAACGTCAGGATCTCGGGAATAATTTCACGGCGCAAGGACTGTAAACATCCAGTCCTTTTTTGCATCGGCCGAAAAAAATATTCAAGTTTTTCAATCCCTTTGCATACAATAACTTCAGCCCGCCTGTGGGGCGGCTGTCTTTGATATTCATTTTTTGTTTTTAAGAAGTTTGTGGTATTCTTATATTTGGTATCTCCTAGTTTCAGACTGGGTCTGAAACGGTACCTTTTAATGCCAGAAAAAAATGTGAAACGAAGAACGGATATCCTGCGTCTAATGGCTGGCGGGATAAGATGTTCAATGGGCATGACACGAATGATAAATATATCGTTTATTAAAATGGTGTGTTTATGGGGCTGTGTGATGCTTTCGTTTTGCTCGGAAAGCAGGAATTGAAGCAAAAAGTAAGAATACAGATTTAAAGTGTTTAGGAAAGTAGAGGTTGCCATGAAGAAATTATTTTCTTACAGACTTAGTTTTTTTGTACTGGCTATTATTTTGTTTTGGGCCAAAACGTATTTAGCCTATCATGCTGAATTCAACCTTGGGGTGAAGGGGCCGACGCAGCAGTTTCTGCTAGCGATCAATCCGTTCTCAAGCGCCATTTTCTTTTTAGGACTGGCATTGTTTGCGAAAGGCCGCAAATCAGCGATTATCATGGTGGTTATTGATTTCATCATGACGTTTATTTTGTATGCAAATATCCTATTCTATCGATTCTTCGATGATTTCTTGACATTCCCTAACTTAAAGCAATCCGGTAATGTCGGAAATATGGGAGACGGCATCTTCAGCATTATGTCCGGCCATGATATTTTGTACTTTGTTGACATTATTATTTTAATCGCACTTCTGGTGTGGAGACGTGAGCTGAAGGAATTCAAGCTGAAAAAACGGTATACGTCTTTAATTATCGTGACGGGTATTGTTTTGTTCTTTGTTAACTTGGCGATTGCCGAAGAGGACCGCCCGGAGCTGCTGACAAGAACGTTTGACCGCAATTACATTGTAAAATACTTAGGTCTTTATAATTACACGATTTATGACGGCGTGCAGACGGCGCAGACGGAAACGCAGCGGGCATATGCAAGCAGCGATGACCTGACGAGCGTTGAGAACTACACATCGTCGCATTATGCGAAGCCGAACGCCGAGTATTTCGGCAAGGCCAAAGGCAAAAACATCATTAAGATTCACTTGGAAAGTTTCCAATCGTTTTTAATCAACTACAAACTTGACGGAAAAGAAGTCACGCCGTTCCTGAATAAACTCGCCCGCGGCGGTGAGGACATGACGTACTTTGATAACTTTTTCCACCAAACAGGCCAAGGTAAAACATCTGACGCCGAGCTGATGATGGATAACAGCCTGTTCGGACTGCCTGAAGGGTCAGCCTTCGTGACAAAAGGGGAAAACACGTATCAATCGCTTCCTGCCATCCTTGACCAAAGTGAAGGCTATACAAGCGCCGTTTTACACGGTGACTACAAATCATTCTGGAACCGTGACCAGATTTACAAACATATCGGCTATGACAAATTCTTTGACGCCAGCACATACGATATGTCTGATGACAACCTTGTCAATATGGGACTGAAGGATAAACCGTTCTTCAAAGAATCCATTCCGAAGCTTAAATCGCTGAAACAGCCGTTCTATGCGCATTTGCTCACGCTGACGAACCATTATCCGTTTACGCTTGATGAAAAAGATGCAACGATTGAAAAAGCGAAAACAGGCGATGCAACTGTAGATGACTATTTCCAGACGGCTCGTTATCTCGACGAAGCGCTTGAACAGTTCTTTAAAGATCTGAAGTCATCCGGTTTATATGACAACTCGGTGATTATGATTTACGGAGACCATTACGGAATCTCTGAAAACCATAACCGCGCGATGAAAGAAATTCTCGGCAAAGAAATTACGCCTTATCAAAACGCGCAGAACCAGCGTGTGCCGCTTATGCTTCACATCCCCGGCAAAAAAGGCGGAGTGAACCATACATTCGGCGGTGAAATGGACGTTGTGCCGACGATCCTTCACTTGGAAGGCATTGATTCTAAGAAATATATTAATTTCGGAACCGATCTCTTCTCGAAAGACCATGATGATACGGTGACGTTCCGTAACGGAGACTACGTCACGCCGAAATATACTTCTATCTCCAATGTCGTATACGATACGAAGACAGGAAAAGAACTGAAAGGCAATCAGGAAACGAAAAACCTGAAAGCCAGAGTCACAGAGCAGCTGAAGCTGTCTGACAGCGTGATGTACAAAGACTTGCTCAGATTCCACAAATTGAGCGACTTTACGCCGGTTGATCCGTCTAAATATCATTACGGCAAAGAAAAGCTTAATGAGGATAATAAATAATAGAAAGAGCCTTACGGATGGTTTTCCGTGAGGCTCTTTTTTTGTGTGTATCTTCACCAATCTGAAAAAAGAGAGAGCTTTCGGTCACAAAGGGCGCCAATCTCTCATATCTTACTTGTAGATTTTGAAACCGGTGATAGAGAATCGGACAAATTATCCGGTTGGTTTCTCTTGTACGGGCGGTTTCGAATCCAATATTCACAGAGAAGAGGGGTAGAGATGAAAGCAGTCATTCTCTGCGGCGGAAAAGGAACGAGAATGAGCGAAGTCACCAATGAACGTCCCAAACCGCTCGCCATGATAGGCGGAAAACCGATTCTATGGCATATTATGAAACTCTATCAATACTATGGCGTGAACGAATTTATCCTGCTTCTTGGTTTCAAAGGAGAGATGATTAAGGAATATTTCTTAGATTATGACTGGAAGAATCATAGTATGACGCTCGACAGCTCTACCGGAGAAGTGCGGATATTGGGAAAATCCGAGCCGTGGAAAATCACTTTTTTAGACACGGGGGAACACACGCAGACAGCGGGGCGGCTTTTACAGGCAAAGGACCTCATCGGTGATGAAACCTTTCTCATGACATACGGAGACGGACTGGCCAACATCAACCTGTTTCACCTGATCAGCTATCATCAATCAAAAGGGGCTGCTGCAACCGTCACCGGTATTGAAAAGACCTCGCAATTCGGGACGCTGACGGTCGAAGACGGCATGGCGAAAAGCTTTTCTGAAAAAACCTCGAGTGACGGCATCATCAACGGCGGATTCTTCGTGCTCAGCCCGAAGGTATTCGATTATCTGCCGAAAGACAGCGATGTCATGTTTGAAGAAGAACCGCTGAAGGAGCTGGCGAAGGACGGCGAATTGGCGGTATATCGGCATTACGGTTTCTGGACGGCGATCGATACGTATAAAAACCTGCTGGAAATCAACAAGATGTGGGACAGGGGACAACATGTATGGAAGGTATGGTGATCAAGTTTGAGTTTCTGGAAAAATAAAAATGTGTTTGTGACGGGATGTACAGGTCTTTTAGGAAGCTGCTTGGTAAAGGAACTGATCGATCAGGGGGCCAATGTGACGGGACTTGTCCGTGACACTGTGCCCAAATCTAATCTGTATCAGGGAGAGCAAGTGAAGCAAATGAATATCGTGCAGGGCGCTCTTGAAGATCTGGATGTGATTGAGCGGGCGCTGGGCGAATATGAAATCGACACGGTCTTTCATTTAGCAGCACAGGCGATCGTCGGCGTCGCAAACCGCAATCCGATTTCTACATTTGAAGCCAATATTCTCGGCACATGGAACATCCTTGAAGCGTGCCGCCGGCATCCGCTCATCAAGCGGGTGATCGTCGCCTCCAGTGATAAAGCGTACGGCGACCAGCCGGCACTGCCGTACAATGAAAACATGCCTCTTCAGGGCAAACATCCGTATGATGTGTCAAAAAGCTGTGCCGATTTGATAAGCCACACATATTTTAATACGTACGGCCTTCCGGTTTGTATTACGCGCTGCGGCAACTTGTACGGCGGCGGGGATTTGAATTTCAACCGGATTATCCCGCAGACGATTCAGCTCGTGCTGAACGGTGAAGCGCCGGAAATCCGCAGCGACGGCACATTTATTCGTGATTATTTTTACATTGAGGATGCGGTCGAGGCGTACCTTTTGCTGGGGGAAAAGATGGAGGAGCTCAATCTTGCGGGAGAAGCGTTCAACTTCAGCAATGAGATTCAGCTGACGGTGCTGGAACTTGTAGAAAAAATTCTTAAGGCCATGGACAGTGACTTGAAGCCGAAAGTGCTCAACCAGGGGAGCCACGAAATTAAGCATCAATATTTGTCGGCGGAAAAGGCGAGAAAGCTTCTGAACTGGACACCCGCGCATACCATTGATGAAGGGTTGGAAAAAACGATCGAATGGTATAAAGCCTTTTTTCAAAAGTAACAGAAACAGAGGTGATAAAGACGTGACAAGCGCATATTGCACAGTTTTATCAAAAGGAAGGCTGTATCAGGCCATCGCTTTATTCGGCTCATTGAAAGAGGTTCAGGCGGACGCCCCCATTTTTACTTTGTGTATGGATCAAGACACCTATGACGTGCTTCAGGCAATGCAGCCGGATAATGTCACCCTGATTCCGGTGTCTGCAATGGAAAATGAGGAGCTCCTTGAACTGAAGCGGACGAGAGACCAGAGCGAATACTGCTGGACGGTGAAGCCGGTATTTCTCGAATTCGTGCTGGACGGACATCCGGACTTAGAGCGTGTCACGTACATTGATGCCGATTTGTTTTTTTTCGCTGATCCGCGCCCGATTTTTGAAAATCAGCCGGATTGTTCGGTGCTTCTGTCACGGGGCGATATCGTCATCCCCTCATTTGAAAAACAGGAAATTGACATGCTGCAGCGCCTTTTAGGCCGGTATAACTCCGGATTTCTCAGCTTCAAAAACGACCGGGCCGGCACAGATTGTCTCAGATGGTGGAAAGAACGCTGTCTTGAAGAATGCAAAAATGCGCCGGGTGAAGGAAAATTCGGAGATCAGGGCTACTTGGATTACATGTCTGATCTATTCCCGAATGTGTGTGACATTACAACGCCCGGTGTGAATATCGGCCATTGGAATTACGGCCGGCACACATTTTCATGGAAGGACGGGCGTCTTGTGCTCGAAGACGAAAGTCCGCTGATTTTCTATCATTTCAGCGGATACCGGATCATCACAGCCGGCGACATTCGGCAGATTCACGAGAAGACCCGGACCGACCTGCCGTTTGTCCATCAGCTTTACAAAGACATTCTGAAGCAGGTGATCGGGACGGTCAGCGCCGTCTGCCCGAAGTTCAGCGGCTTTGCATCTGAGGACGATAACAAATAAATGATTATATACAGGAAGTGAACAAAAGTGAAGGCAAGCGTCATAGTTCCCGCATATAATTCCAGGGAGCGGCTTTATAACAGCCTGCTGTCCCTGAATGAACAGGAATGCACAGAGCCGTTCGAAGTGATTGTGGCTGACAACGGTTCGGAAGACGGAACCTTATCCATGCTCGAATCATTCAGCGCGAATTTTCCGCTGATTTTTGTGAGAATTAAAGAAAACAGAGGGATCGCTTACGGCCGGAATCAGGCGGTCCGTAATGCCAGAGGCGATATTTTGATTTTCCATGACAGTGACATGCTTGCCGAAAAGGATTTGGTGGCGAAGCATATCAAGGCTCATGAGAACCGGGACGATCTTGTCGTATGCGGTATGTTCTGGAAGCGGCTGTACAGCTTTTATTATGACCGTTTTGAAAAAGAGCACAAGGAAAAGCTCGCCGAACTGTATGAAGAGCTGCCGGGCGATAAAGAGCCGCTTCTTGATGAAAGTGCCATCAGAGACGGAAGCTTTCTCGACCGATGCTTTGACTTAGATACCGATTTTATACGTGTGCTGAAAAGCATTTTGGAAAAATACGGAGACGACTTGAAAGGCTACCGTCTGCCGTGGCGTTTTTTCATTACGAACAATTCATCAGTCAAACGGCAGCACGTGGCAGATCTTGGTCTGTTTGATGAAGGCATTGTCAGATACGGTTTTGAAGATTATGATCTCGGCATCAGGTTTCACCAGTCGGGCTTGTCGTTTCAGCTGCGGCGCGATATCATGAGCGTCCATCAGGAGCATCCGAGCAACTGTGCTTCTGTTGATGACATCAGGGCGAATATCGCGTACATGTGCGACAAGTACAATGACATCCATTCGCTTGACGTGCACCTCGCGTTTAACGGCCCGTTTGATGCGGAGTTAACCAACAGCATTATGGCAGACATCGAAGTGCTGCTTGATTATGAGAAATATGAAAGCCTGCTGTACATCTTTCTTGAGCTGATGCACGCGGTTAAAGACCGCAACCTCGATCCGGACTGGAGGACGAAAAGCCCGCGTATCACGGCGAACAGCTTTCATCTGCCGGAGGCCCAAAAGCTTTTGTCAAAAGCGGAAAAAAAGCTGGGCGTTACGCACTTTGCAAGAGCGTTCAAAGCGCTGTTTGCTGATTTACTGCATGTGGATTTTAAATAAATTGGATGTGATATGGTGAGTAAATATCATTTTTCAACCATTGTTTCAAGAACGCATATCTTTAAACTGATGCCGATGATTCATTCTCTCCATGAGCATTGCCGTGATTTTCATCTGTATGTGCTGTGTGTCGACAAGAAGGCGTATGAACTGCTTCAGCAGGTGCCGTGGGAGCATGTCACGGCGGTTCAGCTCCATGAAATGGAGGACCCGGAGCTGCTTGAAGCAAAGGGCGGGCGGACGTTTCATGAATATTGCTGGACGCTGAAGCCGGCATTTTTGTTCCATGTGATGACGGAGTATGATGAAGCCGAATATTTTGCCCATTTGGACACTGATCTCTTTTTCTTCTCAGATGCAGGCGAGCTGTTCGCCGAAAAGCCGGATGCTTCTCTTTTCCTGACGGATCACCGCAATTCAGAACGGTTTGCGTCTTATTACAAGCTGACCGGGCAGTACAACACCGGGTTTGTCGGCGCGCGGAATACCGAGGAAGCGTATCGGGCGGTCTGGCAGTGGAGACAGGATTGCATCTCCTATTGTACGGTGGAGATGAATGAAGAAAAAAAGACATACGGTGACCAAAGGTATGTTGAAAAGTGGCCCGCGCAGTTTGAGAACGTTCATGTCACGGAGTCGATCGGCGCGAATGCCGCGCTGTGGAATATTGAGCAATACGAAGTCAGCCTGCGTGACGAGGCTGTATATGTCAATGACACCCCGCTGATTTTTTATCATTTTTCAGGCTTTACGCTCGTCACGGAGAACGAATTCAATCTGTGCTGGTACTATCACATTGATGACGAGGCGACAGTCAATATGATTTACGTGCCGTACATCAAAAACGTAAAAAAATGGATTGATGAAATTCAAAAGGCGTTTCCTGATTTCAGAGACGGGTTTATTCCGCGATATGCGGTTCCTGACACTCATTTTTATACGGTTGAAACATAAAATCCCTGCCGAAAAGGCAGGGATTTTTTTATGAATGCCATTCTTTTAATGTTTTGTCGCTCGGCAGGACAAACGCGAGCAGTCCTAAAACGGGCAGAAAGGCGACGGCTGTCATGGTCGGCGTCAATCCCGCGGAATCAATGAGGGCGCCGAGCGCAACGGCTCCGATCGCGCCCATTCCGAAGGCGAGCCCGACCGTAAGCCCTGACATCGTGCCGATTTTACCCGGAACGAGCTCCTGCGCGTAGACAACGGTCACAGAGAAGCTGGACATCAGGACAACGCCGATCAGCGCCAGTACGCCATAGGCGATGACCGGCCCCGCAAACGGAAGGAAAATCGTCAAGGGAGCCGATGCCATCATTGATACGATAATGACGTTCCGCTTTCCGAAACGGTCTGCCAGCGGCCCGCCGAGAAACGTTCCGACAGCCCCGAAGAATAAAAAGACGAAGATGTAGCTCTGTGCCTGCTGAATGCTGACATGATAGGCATTCATCGCATAGAATGTATAAAAGTTGCCGATCGCGCTCACATACCAGGAACGCGCGAAAATCAAGAAAATAATCATGATAAGGGCAAGAATAATCGGCTTTGTAATCACGGTCTCCACAGCGGCAGCCGGTGATTTTTTACTTGCGGCGCGCAAATGAATAAGGCGGCCTTTATACCATTTGGCGATATAAATGAGAAACAGCACAGCGATTGCGGCGACAAGCGTAAACCAGACAGAGCCGAATTGACCGAGCGGAACGAGAATCAGCGCGGTAATCAGGGGCGCCATCGCCTGGCCGGTATTTCCGCCGACTTGGTAAATCGATTGCGCCAAGCCGCGCTTTTCGCCGGCGGCCATGTAAGCGACACGC
Source organism: Bacillus sp. 5RYD7K (assembly GCF_059831465.1). Taxonomy (NCBI): domain Bacteria; kingdom Bacillati; phylum Bacillota; class Bacilli; order Caryophanales; family Bacillaceae; genus Bacillus; species Bacillus sp. 5RYD7K. The sequence goes on along the minus strand of NZ_CP191200.1, from coordinate 137,967 downwards.
GATCCTTCAGGATGAAAAACAGCGGAGCCAAGGCCGATAAAAAATACACAGAATAAAATCGTCAGAAAAGACGGGGCGAACGCGAGACCTAAAATGCCGAGCATGCTTGCGGTGAGTCCGAGCGGCAGGGCATACGGCATCGGGCGTTTATCCGTATACCAGCCGATGACGGGCTGCATCACGGAAGACACCATATTCAGCGTAAAGGCGATCATTCCGAGCTGTGTAAAGGTAAGGCTCATGGAACGTTCCAAAATAGGAAACATCGCCGGAATCACCGCTTGCAGTGAATCGTTCAGCAAATGACAAATCCCGATAATCAATAAAATGGAATACATGGTTGTATCGGGACGATGGACAGGTTTTTCTTTCATCGGTGCGGCAATTGCCAAAGTGATTCTCCTCCTTTTATGTAAGCAAAGCATACACCATATTATTCATAAGGTGAATGAATGATCAAGAGCAAAAAAGGCTCTTCTTTCTCAAATCGAAAAAAGAGCCTCCCTTTTTATTTGTTTAACAAACTGTGTTTTCTCGAATAAACCATATAAACGACGATCCCGGCGGCGATCCAGATGACAAAGGAAAGCCATGTCACGCCGGGCAGGCTGCTTGCGAGATAGAGGCATAAGCATGCGCTGATGATCGGCACAAAAGGAACGAAAGGAACACGGAAGGAAGATTTGATCTCCGGATGTTTCTTTCTTAAAACGATGACGGCGATCGCGATGACCGTAAAGGCCGCCAATGTTCCCATATTGACGAGATGGGCTAATGTTCCCAAATCAATAAAACCGGCGAGCCCGGCGGCAACGATCCCCGTCACCCAGGTGTTTTGAAACGGTGTTTTAAAACGCGGGTGCACCTTGGAAAATACGCGGGGCAAAAGACCGTCTCTGCTCATCGCAAATGTGAGACGCACCTGAGCGTACAGCAGAGCAAGCATGACTGTTGTAATCCCGATAATCGCGCCGACGGAAATAATGCCCGCTATTTTGTTCTGGCCGACAAACTGCAGCGCAAATGATACCGGATCTCCGACATTTAATTTAGTGTACGAAAGCATTCCCGTCAGAACGAGCGATACGGTAATGTAAAGAATGGTGCAGATGGCGAGCGCGCCGATAATCCCGATCGGCATTGATTTCTGCGGGTTCTTCACTTCTTCCGATGCGTTTGACACAGCATCAAATCCGAGATACGCGAAGAAAACGGTCGCGGCGCTCGTGATGACGCCTTTCATTCCGAACGGCATAAACGGCGACCAGTTTTCCGGTTTCACGTAGCCGAATCCGACGATGATAAACAGCAAAATAATGGCAATTTTCATCAAAACAATGACATTATTAAATCGGGTGCTTTCTTTCACGCCTCTTGAAACAATCGCGGTAATCACCAAAATAATAATAACGGCCGGCAGATTGAGCACGGCGCCCGCTTTGCTTCCGGGTGCGGCGGTCAGCGCCTCCGGAAGATGCAGCCCGAAGCCCGCAAGAAGCGACTGGAAATACGATGACCAGCCGGTTGCAACGGCGGCGATTGCAATGACATATTCAAGCATTAAGTCCCATCCGATCAAAAACGCGAGACATTCTCCGAGAGTGACATAGGAGTAAGTATATACGCTGCCTGAAATCGGAATGGTTGAAGAGAATTCCGCATAACAAAACGCTGCGAGCGCGCAGGCAAGGCCCGCGAGCACAAACGACAGAATCAAAGCCGGCCCTGCCCCTGTTGCGGCCACGGTCCCGGTAATCACAAAAATCCCCGTGCCGACAACACAGCCGATTCCGAGTAAAACCAAGTCAAAAGCGCTTAACGAGCGGGCCAGACCGGCCTGTTTGCTTTGGGCCTTTAAGTCGGCGATCGGCTTTTTCCGAAATAATAAAGACATATGGGTCCTCCTGAAAATTCATAATATTCATATCATTATATACACTGACGTTTGTATTATATTGTCGAAATTTCGCACAGTCAATTAAAGAATTTTCCACTTTAAAAGGAAAAAGCTCAAAAGCGTCGATGTGCGGAAGGAACAGTAATTTTATTGTGAAATAGTTCAATTTTCTTACGTTAAGACCGATACAAAAAATGACTCATCAACTATTTTCAAGTTTCGGTGAAAGGGAGATGTTTACATGTTTCAATATGAAGAACTAAATAAGCAGTTTATCGGCGGCCGATGGAGGGATGGGAGCAGCCGGAACGTATTGGAAAACAGGAATCCTTATACTCAGAAAGTCATCACCTCATTCCGAAAAGCGACGCCTGATGACGTGGATGCGGCGTATCGCGCCGCGGCTCTTGCGAAACAAGAATGGGACAAAGTCAATCCTTTTAAAAAGCGGGCCATTTTGGAAAAAGCCGTATCTTTCATCGAAGAGCACGAAGAAGCGATCATTTACTTAATCATGGAGGAGCTTGGCGGAACAAGGCTGAAGGCTGAGTTTGAAATCGGACTTGTCAAAAATATGATAAAAGAAGCCGCAACATTTCCGGTGCGGATGGAAGGGAAAATTCTCCCGTCCACGATTGACGGAAAAGAAAACAGGCTGTACAGAATACCGGCCGGCGTCGTCGGGGTCATCAGCCCGTTTAACTTCCCGTTTTTCCTTTCGGTGAAATCGGTTGCGCCGGCACTCGGAGCGGGCAACGGCGTTGTGCTGAAGCCTCATGAAGAAACACCGATCTGCGGCGGAACACTGATTGCGAAGATTTTTGAAGCGGCCGGCGTACCGGACGGGCTGCTGAATGTCATCGTGACGGATATCGGGGAGATCGGCGACAGTTTTGTTGAGCATCCCGTGCCGCGGATTATCTCATTTACGGGTTCAACCGGAGTGGGCAGCTATATCGGACAGCTTGCGATCAAACACTTTAAAAAACCGCTGTTGGAGCTTGGCGGAAACAGCGCGCTGATCGTGCTTGAGGATGCTGATCTTGAATACGCCGTCAATGCGGCCGTATTCAGCAGGTTTACGCATCAAGGCCAGATCTGTATGTCGGCGAACCGCGTGCTCGTTCACACATCTGTATATGACAAATTTACAGAGCTTTACGAAGCGAAAGTGTCATCGCTGAAAGTCGGCGATCCGATGGACCCTGACACGGTGATCGGGCCTTTAATCAATGAGAGGCAGGCGGAAGGTCTGAAACGGTCCGTAGAAAAAGCGATAGAAGAGGGAGCGGTTCCGGTGCTGTCCGGCCGATTCAGCGGAACGGTCGCTGAGCCCGTCATTTTAAAAGATGTGAAACCTGAGATGAGCATCGCGAAGGAGGAGCTGTTCGGACCGGCCGTCTGCATCATGCCGTTTGAAACGGAGGATGAAGCGGTAAGCATCGCAAACGCGACACCGTTCGGTTTAAGCGGAGCCGTGCATACGGCAAACGTTGAGCGCGGCGTTGAGTTTGCTAAGCGGATCGAAACCGGCATGATTCACGTCAACGATACGACCATTAATGATGAACCGAATGTCGCGTTCGGAGGCGAGAAGCAATCAGGTCTCGGCAGGCTGAACGGCGAATGGAGCCTAGAAGAATTCACTACGCTGAAATGGATTTCGGTTCAGCATGAAAAACGGCAATTCCCATATTAAGAAGGAGTGAAAGAAATGAGTATACAGACGGAACAGCAAACGCACAGCCTGCTTGACGCTTTTGTCAAAGTTGCGCCTTTTTTAAACAGCCTGATCCAAGATGACATCACCATCGGGATTTATGATACAGAAAAATTAATCGTGAATATTCCGGCTAAAACGTTTTCTCTTAATGTAAAGCCGGGAGACCTGCTCCAAAAAGGAGACATCATTACAGACGCAATCCGTTTGAATCAGAAAAAGACAAGCATGGTGCCGAAAGAGCTGTTCGGATTTCCGCTTATCGCCAGAGCGATCCCGCTTCACGATGAAAACGGAAAAGTCATCGGCGGCGTCGGTCTCGGCACGAGCCTTGAAAAATCAGCCAAGCTTCATGATGTCGCTGAAAGCCTGTCCGCCGTCGTGGAACAGACCGCTTCAGCCATCGCGGATATTTCAGAATCCATCAGCGGCTTTTCAGCACAGATGACCGGGATTTCCGCTCAGGCGAAACAAGTCAGTGAAAGCGCGGGAGAAATCGCCGACATTTCCGTCACTGTCAAGGGCATCTCGGATCAAAGCAATCTGCTCGGTTTGAATGCGGCCATTGAAGCCGCGAGAGCTGGAGAATCCGGAAAGGGCTTTTCCGTGGTGGCGGACGAAATCCGCAAGCTTGCCACTCATTCAAAAGACAACGTCGGACAAATTGACCAGATTACGAAAAAAATCCACAGCCTGCTGAAAGGGCTGGAGGACTCTATTGAATCCATCAACCAGAACACGGACGGCCAAGCGGCGGCGGTTGAACAAATTTCTGCCACGATGCAGGAGATTTCAGGAAGCGCACAGCATTTAGCGAAAATGGCTGAAAACGTGCTCGGAGATTCATAAAAAAGGGGAGCTTACGGGCTCCTTTTTTGTTTTCTCTCCATTATTCGGAAACTGCATTTCATACGTTTGATCCGCTATGCTCAGGGGTACACATACGAATACATCACCAATGATAAAGGAGAGTTTTGTATGTCTGATGCAAATCTGCACAACCCGCTGACGAAATATGATCATGATGAATTTCCAAAACAATATCAGGAGCCGCCCGGTTTGCAGAAAGAGATGAAGCCTGTGCCGGACTGCGGCGAAACAAGCTATAAAGGAGCCGGCAAGCTGAAGGGAAGAAAAGCCCTCGTCACCGGCGGCGATTCGGGGATCGGCCGGGCTGCCGCGATTGCTTATGCCCGGGAAGGGGCGGATGTGGCCATTAACTATCTGCCTGAGGAACAGCCGGATGCGGAAGAAGTGAAAGCATTAATTGAAAAAGAAGGAAGAAAAGCCGTTCTGCTGCCGGGAGATTTAAGCGATGAAGCGTTTTGCGGAGAATTGGCGGAAAAAGCGTATCAAGAGCTTGGCGGTCTTGACACGCTCGCTCTTGTCGCCGGCAAACAGCAGGCAGTGGATGATATCAGCGATCTTGCCACAGAACAAATCTATCAAACATTCGAAGTCAACGTATTCTCGCTGTATTGGCTCGTCAAAGCCGCGCTTCCGTATCTGCCGGAAGGCGCGTCTATTATCACGACAACTTCTGTCGAAGGGTACAATCCAAGTCCGATGCTGTTGGATTATGCCGCGACGAAACATGCCATTATCGGCTTTACCGTCGGCTTAGGAAAGCAGCTGGCGAATAAAGGAATCAGAGTCAACTCTGTAGCGCCGGGGCCGATCTGGACGCCGCTTCAGATTTCCGGAGGACAGCCCGGTGAAAACATTCCGAAATTCGGCAAGGAAACACCGGCCGTGCCATTACAGCGTGCCGGCCAGCCCGCGGAGCTTGCAGGGATTTATGTCTTTTTGGCCTCAGAAGAATCGAGCTATGTGACATCCCAGATCTACAGTGTCAGCGGAGGTATTCCGACGGCGTAATGAATAAGGAGCTGCCCTCTTACAAGGTGCAGCTCTTTTTTTCGATGTTATGTGCCGAGCACGTTTTGATTATACAGTACGCTCGGATGTGACGGGTGATAGGAGGCGGCTTTGTCGTTATGAAACTTCGCTTTTTCTCTGTCGCCGAGCTGCCAGTGGCAGACGCAGAGCTGCAGATGAGGATACCAGGTGGAATATTCGAGCTGGGTAAAGCCTGAATCGCTGTATGTGGCGGATAGGGCGAGCTCATACCAAAACACGCCCTGCCGGTATTGCCGTTTCTCCGCAAAATAGTCGCCGAGCCTGCAGCAGAACTCCGGCCGCGGACAATCAATCAAAAATGATTTTAAGAGCGACGTCATGGCGGCCTCTTCATGGCCGACCGCCCTGTAGCAATCGAATAGATATTGGCACGTTCTGATCTCGTCTTCGATCCAGCACTGTTTAGTAGAAAGAAAATGGTGATAATACGTAATGGCGCGCTGATACTGGCCGTGATCCTTTAATTCATTCGCGAAATAAAATAAATCGCGCGGTGTCATCGTTTCACTGTTTTCCGCCATTTTCTCGTAAATCCTCAGGTTGCGGTCTGAGGGAGGCGAGTGCTTTTTCTCGGATTTGCGGTGTGTGACGGCGATATCGGTTTCTATAATGTTTCCGTATACTTCCAGATATTCATGCACGGCTCCGATCCAGCGGAACCCTTTTTCCCGCTTGACGAGACGGTTGCGGCGGTATCTGAAGCTGACCTCTCCCCGATCATCAAAGCCGACGTGATAATACATGGATACCGCGTCCACCTCTTTTGAAAGCGACGCCTTCAGTTCAATCAGTTTTTCACGATCCTTTTCCGTCAGCATATCGTCGGCGTCCAGCCACAGAATATATTCCATTTCCGCTTTCGAAAACGCAAAATTACGGGCGGCCGCAAAATGATCGACCCATTCAAAATCATAAATCTTATCTGTATAACGGGCCGCGATTTCTTTCGTCCGGTCGGTCGACCCCGTATCAGCAATCACAATTTCATCCGCAATGTCTTTGACGGAATCAAGACAGCCCGCAAGCACTTCCTCTTCATTTTTCACGATAACGCATAAACTGATGCTGATCATGTCATCACCTCTTCACCTCCAGTGTATAAAAGGAGAGGCGGAAACATTCTTCGGACAAAATGATCGCTTCCAAGAAATTTGTCTGCCCTTTTACTAGTTTTATTCCAGCGCCTGATTTAAAATGAACACATGAACTTACGTGAGGATTGATAGGAACCATGAGCATCATAAAAGCGGAAAACCTTTATAAAACATACGGAGAAAAGACATTATTCGACCATATCTCCTTTCATATTGAAGAGAATGAAAGAATCGGTTTAATCGGCCCGAACGGAACGGGGAAGTCTACGCTTCTGAAAACCATTGCCGGCCTTGAATCAACGGAGGAAGGCGAGATAACGGCTTCAGGAAACGTGCATATTGAGTTTTTGCATCAGGACCCTGAGCTTCCTGCCGGACAAACCGTCCTTGAGCATATTTATTCCGGCGACTCAGCCGTCATGAGAACGATGCGGGAGTACGAAAAAGCGCTTCAGGAGCTGAATGAAGAGCCGGAAAATGAACAGCGCCAAAAGCACCTGCTTGATGCGCAGGCGAGAATGGACGCGAATGACGCGTGGGAGGCGAATACATTAGCCAAAACGGTTTTAACCAAACTCGGTGTCACCGACTTGATGAAGGATGTCAGCGAGCTGTCCGGCGGCCAGAAAAAGCGCGTCGCGATTGCGAAAAACGTCATCCAGCCGGCGGACCTGCTTATTTTGGATGAACCGACAAACCATTTGGACAATGAAACGATTGAATGGCTGGAAGGCTACTTATCGCAATATCCGGGCGCCGTCATGCTTGTCACGCACGACAGGTATTTTCTGAACAGGGTGACGAACAGAATTTACGAGCTTGAGAGAGGCAGCCTTTATACGTATAAGGGAAACTATGAAGTATTCCTGGAAAAACGGGCCGAACGGGAGGCGCTGGCAGAGCAGAAAGAAACGAAACGTCAAAACCTCCTGCGCCGCGAATTGGCGTGGCTCAGAAGAGGAGCGAAAGCACGCTCGACGAAACAAAAAGCGAGAGTGGACAGAGCGGAGGCGCTCAAAGAGCAAAAAGGGCCGGCAGTCTCAGGATCGCTCGATTTCGCGATCGGTTCCCACCGTCTCGGAAAACAGGTGATAGAAGCGGAAAACGTCACCCTCACCTACGACGGCCAAGCACTGATCAGCCAATTTAACGAGCTTGTCATCCCGGGTGAAAGAATCGGCATCATCGGGCCGAACGGAATCGGGAAAACGACACTTTTAAACAGCCTCGCCGGCAGAATTCAGCCAGACAGCGGCCGCATCACCATCGGGCAGACGGTCAGGATCGGGTACTACACCCAGGACCACAGCGAAATGAACGGCGATATGAAAGTCATTGAATATATAAAAGAGACGGCTGAAATCGTCAAGACGGCGGAAGGTGATGTCATCACCGCGGAACAAATGCTTGAGCGCTTTCTATTCCCGCGCCCGATGCAGCAGACATATATCAGAAAGCTGTCAGGCGGGGAAAAGCGCCGTCTGTACTTGCTGAATGTACTGATGCAGGAGCCGAATGTGCTGTTTTTAGATGAGCCGACCAATGATCTGGACACAGAAACATTAAGCGTGCTCGAAGATTACATCGAACAGTTTCCGGGCGTCGTCATTACCGTATCCCATGACCGCTATTTTCTTGACCGTGTCGTGGACCGCCTGATCGTATTTGAAGGACAAGGCGTCATTTCGCGTTTCCAAGGTTCGTACAGTGAATACATGGAATACGCAAAAGCGAAGAAGACTGCGGTAAAACAGCCGGCCGAAGAGAAAAAGGCGGAAGAAGAGCCGAAGAAAAAGCGCAAAAAGCTTTCATACAAGGATCAGATCGAATGGGACGGCATCGAAGACAAAATTGCCGGCCTTGAAGAAAAGCATCAGCGTTTGGAAGCGGAAATCGCTGAAGCGGGAAGTGATTTCGGAAAGATTCAAGAACTGATGGCCGAACAGGCAAAAACGGCTGAAGAGCTTGAAGCGGCGATGGAGCGCTGGACCGAATTGTCACTGATGATTGAAGAACTTGAGAATTAAAAAAAGCCGGTACGGCCCCCAAGAAAATGGCGGGTCATACCGGCTTTTTTTGTCATGAGCAGATGTCCATTATGCGGTATGGATGCTTATCCAGTAAAAATTCCTTTTCAAAACTTTACGTTTACGTTAAGGTTCAAAAGGTGTATAATAGAAACAGAAACGACAAGAGGGGGATTCACCTTGGAATGGATGAAGATTGATCAAGTTGCCAAACGAAGCGGATTGACAAAACGAACCATTCGTTTTTACGAGGAGATTGGTTTGATTCCTGCACCTAAACGGACAGAAGGCGGCGTCCGGCTTTACTCTGAAGATGATATGGAGGAGCTCGAAAAAGTCACCAGCACAAAAGAAGTGCTCGGTTTTTCCCTTCAGGAGCTTCAGCAGTTTATGGAGATGAGCCGTCAGCTGGAATTAAACAAAGAGGGGTACTTGTTGTCACTGGATCCGAAGGAACGGAAAGCAAAGCTGGAAGAGATTCAGCACGCATTGAACCACCAGCTTGAGATGATTGATGAGAAGATCAGCACATTTCTGCATTTTAAAGAGCGCCTTAACGGAATGAAAGAAAAAGCTGACCGCGCCATTCAATCAATCGAATGATTTTGCTGTAAACGCTATGAAGATAGCGTTTCTTTTAATGGATTAAATAGGAGGTCTGATCAAATGGATACATCATCACAACAGAAAACAGGCTTATTCAGCCAGCCGAAAGCCGTTTGGGCGGTTGCGTTTGCCTGTGTGATTTCCTTTATGGGAATCGGACTCGTCGACCCGATTCTTCCGGCGATTGCCGCACAATTACATGCTTCACCTAGTGAAGTATCTCTGTTATTTACAAGTTATTTACTCGTTACCGGTTTTATGATGTTTTTCTCCGGCGCGATTTCCAGCCGGATCGGCGCGAAATGGACACTGCTTCTCGGTCTTATTTTTATCATCGTGTTTGCCGCCCTTGGCGGAAGCTCAAGTTCAATCGCTCAGCTTGTCGGCTATCGCGGCGGCTGGGGGCTTGGGAATGCTCTCTTTATTTCAACCGCGCTTGCCGTCATTGTCGGGGTATCAGTCGGCGGCAGCGCCAAAGCCATTATTTTGTATGAGGCCGCGCTCGGCTTGGGGATTTCCGTCGGGCCGCTTGCAGGCGGAGAGCTTGGCAGCATTTCATGGCGCGCTCCGTTCTTCGGAGTGTCTGTCCTGATGTTTATAGCGCTTTGCGCGATTTCACTCATGCTGCCGAAGCTGCCGAAACCGGCGAAGCGCGTCGGTGTGTTTGATGCGATGAAGGCGCTCAAATATAAAGGCCTTTTGACAATGGCAGTATCGGCATTTTTATACAACTTTGGATTTTTTATTTTGCTTGCCTATTCTCCGTTCGTTCTGGATTTAGATGAACACGGTCTTGGATACGTCTTCTTCGGCTGGGGGTTATTGCTGGCAATTACGTCAGTCTTTACGGCGCCGCTCTTGCACAAAGCGCTGGGAACAGTGCGTTCGCTCGTCGTTCTCTTTATCGCCTTTGCGGTCATTCTCATCGTCATGGGGATCTGGACTGACCATCAGACGTTGATCATTACATGTATCGTTGTCGCCGGTGCCGTGCTCGGTATGGTGAATACGATCATGACAACAGCTGTGATGGGTTCTGCGCCGGTTGAACGTTCAATCGCATCTTCAGCCTACAGCTCAGTCCGCTTTATCGGCGGTGCGCTCGCTCCGTGGATTGCGGGAATGCTGTCAGAACACTTTACCGCAAGCACACCATATACAGTAGGCGGGATCGTCGTTTTTGTCGGCATGCTTGTCCTTCTCATGGGACACAAACATCTCTCCGGAATAAAAGCCGGACATTAAGAAAAAAAGGAACTTCCGCACAGGCGGGAGTTCCTTTTTGTGTTTACAGCACTTTCGTCGTCCAAGACTCGCAGTTCCATGTTTCCGTCGCGATATCCATATAGAACTCCGGTTCGTGGGAAATGAGCAGAATGGAGCCCTTGTATTCTTTCAGCGCGCGTTTCAGCTCTTCTTTCGCATCGACATCCAGGTGGTTTGTCGGCTCGTCAAGCACGAGCAGATTTGTTTCTGAATTGATCAGCTTGCACAGTCTGACCTTCGCTTTTTCTCCTCCGCTTAATACGGAGACGCGGCTTTCAATGTGTTTAGTGGTCAGGCCGCATTTGGCGAGGGCGGCGCGGATTTCGTACTGGGTAAAGGAAGGAAATTCGCTCCACACTTCTTCGATGCACGTATTGTTATTGGTTTCTTTTACTTCCTGCTCGAAATAGCCTGTGTATTGATGCTCGCCGCGCTCCACCGTACCTTCCAGCGGCTGAATTTCACCGAGCAGGCTTTTTAACAGCGTCGTTTTCCCGATGCCGTTCGCGCCGTACAGGGCGACTTTCTGTCCGCGTTCCATTCTGAGGTTGAGCGGACGTGACAGCGGGGTATCGTAGCCGATGACTAAGTCCTTCGTTTCAAAAATCAGCTTGCCTGACGTTCTCGCCGGCTTGAAATGGAATTCCGGTTTCGGTTTTTCAGCCGCCAGTTCAATCATATCCATCTTATCGAGTTTCTTTTGGCGGGACATCGCCATATTTCTCGTGCTGACCCGCGCTTTGTTGCGGGCGACGAAATCTTTCAGCTCAGCCACTTCCTGCTGCTGCTTTTTGTAGGCCGCTTCGAGCTGCTGTTTTTTCACCTCGTATACTTCCATAAACTGATGGTAGTCGCCGACATAACGCGTCAGCTCTTGATTTTCCACATGATAAATCAAATTGATCACGCTGTTTAAAAACGGAATGTCGTGAGAAATTAAGATGAACGCATTTTCATATTCCTGCAAATAGCGTTTCAGCCATTCAATATGCTGCTCATCAAGGTAGTTGGTCGGTTCGTCCAACAGGAGGATTTCCGGTTTTTCCAAAAGCAGCTTGGCGAGCAGCACTTTCGTCCGCTGTCCGCCGCTTAAGTCAGTGACATCGCGGTCAAGGCCGACATCCTGCAGGCCGAGGCCGCGGGCGATTTCTTCAACTTTGCTGTCAATCACGTAGAAATCATTATTTGTCAGGGCGTCCTGAATGACACCGACATCTTCAAGCAGCTGCTCAAGCTCATCGGGGTCCGCTTCGCCCATTTTGTTGTAAATCTCATTCATTTCTTCTTCCATCGCAAATAAGTAATGGAACGCATCTTTCAGCACGTCGCGGATCGTTTTTCCTTTTTCAAGCACGGTATGCTGATCGAGATAGCCGACGCGCACGTTTTTCGCCCATTCAACCTTTCCCTCATCAGGCTCAAGCTTTCCGGTAATAATATTCATAAATGTTGATTTACCTTCGCCGTTAGCTCCGATTAAGCCGACGTGTTCCCCTTTTAAAAGACGGAACGATACATTGTTAAAAAGCGCACGGTCACCGAAGCCGTGGCTTAAATCTTTTACGGATAAAATACTCATCATTACACCTCTATCGTTATCAGACACGCTTTTTCATTATGTGTCTTTCTCATTAATGATTATAAAGGAGGAGACCGTTTGTTAAAAGGCTTGGAAGGAAAAAGAAAATTGCGTTTGCCGCGTGCATTTGAGATACTATGGAGTAGATTTTAAGAATTGAGGAGAACGACATGACCCAAACATGGCCATTTTTACAGCATACACAACCATTTATCGCCGAAAACTGGAAGGCGTCAGGCTTTCAGAAGCCGACCGACATTCAGGAAAAAGCCGCTCAGGTGATCATGGAAGGGAAGGACGTCATCGCCGAATCCCCGACGGGAACGGGAAAAACATTGGCGTACACGCTTCCGGTTCTGGAGCGGATCAATCCGGAGCAAAAACATCCGCAAGTGATTATTTTAGCGCCGTCCCGCGAGCTTGTGATGCAGATTTTTCAGGTGATTCAGGATTGGACAAAAGGCTCCGATCTTCGCGCCCTGTCTTTGATCGGCGGGGCAAACGTGAAAAAGCAGGTGGAAAAGCTCAAAAATAAACCGCATATCATTGCAGGCACACCGGGCAGGGTGCTCGAATTGATTCAGGCGAAAAAGCTGAAAATGCATGAAGTCAAGACGATCGTTCTTGATGAAGCGGATCAGCTCGTGACAAAGGAACACCGCGAAACAATGAAAAAAATCATTAAAACGACGCTGAAAGACCGCCAGCTTTTAAGCTTTTCCGCTACGCTGCAGCCGGAGACAGAAGAAGTGCTGAAGGGCATTGCACACGAACCGGCCGTTTTGAAGGTGGAGCGGAATACGGCGGAAAAAGCACGGGTCACGCATCAATATCTCGTCTGCGATCAGCGGGATAAAGTGAAGCTATTGCAAAAGCTGTCACGGCTGAACGGCATGCAGGCGCTCGTGTTCGTCAGAGATATCGGAAATTTAAGCGTCTATGCGGAAAAACTCGCCTATCATCACGTGGATCTCGGCATCCTGCACGGAGAAGCGAAAAAAATGGAGCGGGCAAAGATATTATCAGCGTTTGAACGGGGAGAATTTCCGCTGCTTCTGGCGACTGACATAGCGGCGCGCGGACTCGATATCGACGATCTTCCGTACGTCATTCACGCGGACATCCCGAATGAAGACGGGTACATTCACAGATCCGGCCGAACGGGGCGGGCCGGTAAAGAAGGAACGGTACTCAGCCTTGTCACGCCGATGGAAGAATCCAAACTGAAAAAAATGGCCAAATCACTCGGAATTGAGCTGAAAGAGGCCGTTTATTCAGGCGGAAAATTATCTGAGAAATAAGAAACGGAGGGCGGGAAGCCCTTCTTTTTTTTGTTGTGAAATAATAGAAAAGGTTCGCACGGGGGATGGGAAGATGGTTTCAATAGACAGATTTCAAATATTGAAGGAACGTGAGCTGAAAATAATTGAACACTGGTTTAAGGACGATAATATCAGTCGGAGAATGGATGCGATACTGCCATTAGATGCGTGGTATGCACGATTGAATAAAGATGAAGACGATACTGTCCTTATGGCATATGACGGGCAGCTGCCGGCAGGCATAGTCTCTATAGAGTTTGTGGAGGAACGGGTGTATATCGGATTGATCGTCAATCCTTTGTACCAGCTTCAAGGGTACGGAAAACGGATATTGCAAAAACTCCTGACTGACCCTGGGTTTACCAGTGTGCGGGAATGGGCGGCAAGCATCGAAAAAGACAATCAAATGAGTTTAGCCTGCTTTCAAGCAGCGGGATTCACTTTGGAAGATACGGAGCCGGATGAAGACGGCTTTCTGACTTTGATTCTTCACAGCTGATCCGAAAAAGCAGAAAAGGAGGGGACAAAGCCCTCCTTTTTTTCATCATCATGTTAACTTGGATCACTGACTTTGATGATCTGTTTGCCTTTGTTTTCTCCCTTAAACAAACCGAGGAACGCGTCAGGGATATGGCTGAATCCTTCCGTAATCGTTTCTTCATAATGAAGCTTTCCGTCCTTGAGCCATTCAGCCAATTGTTTCGCGCCTTCGGAAAAGCGGTCAGCATAATCACCGACGATGAATCCCTGCATCAGCGCTTTTGTTTTGATCAGTTTCGGCTGTACGCGGGGGCCCATGTCTTCCTCTTCACTTTCGGTATTGTATGAAGAGATCGCTCCGCATACCGGAATACGGGCGAATTCATTCAGCAGGTTGATCACCGCATCTGAAATCGGTCCGCCGACATTGTCAAAATAGACATCGACGCCGTCAGGGCATGCCTGTTCAAGCGCTTTTTGAATATCATCCGCCGTTTTGTAATTAATGGCTTCATCAAATTGAAGCTCCTCTTTCAGATACGCGATTTTTTCGTCAGAACCGGCGATGCCGACAACCCGCGCGCCTTTGATTTTGGCAATCTGCCCGACCGTTGAGCCGACGGCGCCCGCAGCCCCTGAAACGACGACGGTTTCGCCTTTTTTCGGACGGCCGATATCAAGCAGCCCGAAGTAAGCGGTCAGTCCGGTCATCCCTAAAATGCCGAGATACGCCGAGGCGGGTGCGATATCCGTGTCCAGTTTGCGGAGAGCGGACTCATTCACTGCTGAGTATTCCTGCCATGCGAGATTCCCGATCACGATATCGCCTTTTTTCAGCTTATTGCCGTCTGTGAGAACCTCGGCAATCACTCCGCCTGTTATCGCTTCATCTAAAGCGAACGGCTCGACATATGATTTTGTATCCTGCATTCGTCCGCGCATGTACGGATCAACGGACACATAACTCGTTTTTACAAGCACTTCACCGTCTTGCGGCTCGGGAACGGCAATCGTTTCAAAACGGAAATCGTCATGGACGGGAACGCCTTTAGGGCGTCTCGCTAATTGAATTTGCTGTTGATTTTTCGGCATGATGCATCCTCCTTCAACATGAGTGTTTGTTCCAAATGTAACACGAACCATTTCCTGAATACAAAATCAAACCGTCCGCCGGCAACAAAAAAAGAAGGGCCCGGGCCCTTCTTTTAATAGAACAACCGGAACATCTCAGTGTTTTTCTCATGTTCCAAATATTCATAGGCATTTGTTTTAGAAGAATGAAGCATGTCGGCGGTAATGACGGGCTGAAGCGCGGTCAGATAAGAACCCAGCGTATTCTCAATTTCTTTCGGCAGAACGGATTCGATATCACCGATGTTGATAATAATAGAGAACACGAAATCGATATTAATATGAAAGGTATCTTCAGCAAAGGCCGTAAGCTCTTTTATTCCATCCGGGCAGCGGGTATGCCGGCGGAATACCTGTTTCACTAAATCACTGACAACCCAAGCGTTAAATCGCTGTTCCGGTGAAAAATAATGAATAGGAACCACCTCCCTGCTTGATCGGCTCTTGAAAATTTTTATTTTTCTGATAAAAGTAGCTTCTCCTACTGTAACATGTCCCGGAAGAAAATATCCACCGACGATCTGCCCGATTTTTCACTGAACGCTCTTTCTTTTGTTTGGCATTTGGTGAAGCGGGTAAACACACAATATACAAAAACAAAAGGGAGGACTTATCAATGAAACCGGTAGTAAGAGAGTATACAAACGATCAAAAACTGATGCAGGACGTAAAAGAGCTTCAGCAAATGGGTGTTGCAAAAGAAGATGTATACGTGCTTTCTCATGATGACGACAGAACGGAACGACTGGCCGACAATACGGATGTCAATACCATCGGAGCAAAAGAAACGGGCATTAAACACGCGGTCGGCAATATGTTTAATAAAAAAGGCGACGAGCTCCGCAACAAAATTCACGAAATCGGCTTTTCAGAAGAGGAAGCATCACAATTTGAAAAGCGCTTAGATGAAGGAAAAGTTCTTCTGTTTGTCACGGATAACGAAAAAGTAAAATCATGGGCGTAAGCCAATCAGGTCCCAAGGGGTTTCGGTCCCTTGGGATTTTTTTGCGGATTCCGCAATAAAACCGAAAGACACAATCAGTACATTTTCGGTGCTGTTTCTTAATTGATTTGATACAATTCGGTTGTAATAAATTGGAATATCAAATCGGGAGGAGCACCATTTATGAAAAAAATGTTACTGATGCTGGCGGTTTGTTTATGGATGATTCCTGCGGGTGTCCATGCCGCTGACCTTGGCCGGCAGACGTTAGGAGCAAATGACGGATGGGGAGCCGCTTCCGGCGGGACAACCGGCGGCGCGAAAGCCTCTTCATCGAATGTATACACCGTATCAAACAGACAGCAGCTCGTTTCTGCATTAGGGCGAAGCGCCAACAGCACGCCGAAGATTATTTACATACAAGGCACAATCAATATGAATACCGACGACCGCAATAAAACGCTGGGCTTTCATGATTATAAAGATCCGGCTTATGATCTCAATGCCTATTTGAAGGCGTACGACCCGGATAAATGGGGGAAAAAAGCACCGTCAGGCACCCAGGAAGATGCCAGACAGCGATCCCAAAAAAACCAGAAAGCGCGGGTCGTGATTGATATCCCTTCAAATACGACGATCATCGGGTCAGGCTCAAACGCCAAAGTGACAGGCGGAAATTTTAATATGAAGAACGGCGTCGACAACGTCATCATCCGCAACATCGAATTTCAGGATGCTTACGACTATTTTCCGCAATGGGACCCAACTGACGGCAGCAGCGGCAACTGGAACTCGGAATATGACAATATCACCATTAACGGCGCGACGCACATCTGGATCGACCATTGCACCTTTAATGACGGAGCGAATCCCGACAGCGGTTTTCCCTACTATTACGGGAGAAAATATCAGCACCATGACGGCCAGACGGATATAGCCAACGGGGCGAATTATATTACATTATCCTATAATAAATATCATGACCATGATAAAGGCTCCGTCATCGGAAACAGCGACAGCAAGACGTCGGATGAAGGAAAACTGAAGGTGACCCTTCACCATAACTATTACCAGAACATCGTCCAGCGCGCACCGCGTGTCCGGTACGGGCAGGTTCATATTTATAATAATTTTTACGCAGGCTCGAAAAGCGCCGCGTACCCGTTCAGTTATGCATGGGGCGCAGGACATGCGTCAAAAATATATGCACAGAATAATGTTTTTGAAGTGCCGGGCCTGGCTGCTGATAAGGTCATCAGTGTCTTCAGCGGCGGAAAAGCGCTTCATGAAGAGGGCACTCTTTTAAACGGCGCTGCCATTAACGCGTCAGCCGCCAACGGATTAAGTCAGTCTGTCGGCTGGACACCGGCATTGCACGGCTCTATCGGCTCATCTGCAAATGTAAAACCGGATGTTATATCTAAAGCCGGCTCGGGTACGTTGAAATAAGAAACACAAAGGAATATTTTCCTTTGTGTTTTTTAATTAACAAAAACGTTTATTAACTTAGTTAAGTAGTAAAATGGGATGGGGGATGGAAGACAACAAAATAGGAGGAGACCTGTAATGGCTTCAGAAAAAGACGCAAAAAAACAGCAGGCGGTAAAAATCATTCCTTTGCTTATTACTGTTGCTGTGGGATTAATCATTTGGTTTATTCCCGCGCCGTCCGGACTTGAACCTAAAGCATGGCATTTGTTCGCTATTTTTGTCGCAACAATTATCGGCTTTATCTCCAAGCCCTTGCCAATGGGCGCAATTGCAATTTTTGCATTGGCAGTCACCGCGTTAACGGGAACGCTTTCTATTGAAAATACGTTAAGCGGATTTGGAAACAAGACAATCTGGTTGATTGTCATCGCCTTTTTTATTTCCCGGGGATTTATCAAAACCGGGCTCGGCGCCAGGATTTCTTACGTATTCGTACAACGGTTCGGGAAGAAAACACTCGGCCTTTCTTATTCACTGCTGTTCAGTGATTTAATTTTATCACCTGCCATTCCGAGTAACACGGCACGGGCGGGCGGCATTATTTTTCCTATTATCAGATCATTATCCGAAACTTTCGGATCAACGCCGGCAGACGGAACAGAGCGGAAAATCGGCGCTTTCTTATTAAAGACCGGTTTCCAAGGAAACTTGATTACGTCTGCGATGTTTTTGACGGCAATGGCGGCGAACCCGCTGATCGCCAAGCTGGCCCACGATGTCGCAGGGGTGGACATCACATGGACAAGCTGGGCAATCGCGGCCATTGTCCCGGGATTGGCGAGCTTAATCATTACACCGCTCGTCATTTATAAGCTGTATCCGCCGGAAATTAAAGAAACACCGGATGCGGCTAAAATCGCAACGGAAAAATTGAAAGAAATGGGGCCGTTTAAAAAATCCGAGCTCTCCATGGTCATCGTCTTTTTATTGGTGCTTGCGCTGTGGATTTTCGGAGGAAGCTTAAATATCGACGCAACGACGACGGCCCTGATCGGATTATCCGTTTTGCTTTTGTCACAGGTATTAACATGGGAGGACATCAAAAAGGAACAAGGTGCGTGGGATACACTGACTTGGTTCGCGGCGCTTGTGATGCTGGCGAATTTCCTGAATGAACTCGGCATGGTGTCTTGGTTCAGTAATATGATGAAATCCTCTGTTTCCGGTTTTTCATGGATTGTGGCATTTATGATTCTGATCGTTGTGTATTATTACACCCATTACTTCTTTGCGAGCGCAACCGCGCATATCAGCGCCATGTATGCGGCATTTCTCGCCGTCATCGTGGCGGCAGGCGCTCCGCCGTTATTGGCGGCGCTCAGCCTGGCGTTTTTCAGCAACCTTTTCGGTTCGACGACGCATTACGGCTCAGGAGCGGCTCCGGTCTTTTTCGGAGCGGGCTATATTTCGCAAAGCAAATGGTGGTCCATCGGCTTTATCCTGTCAATCGTCCATATTGTGACATGGCTTGTGATCGGCGGATTATGGTGGAAAGTATTGGGTTTATGGTAGAAGAAAAAAGGCAGACTCAGGTCTGCCTTTTTTTGTTTGATAAGAGGCGGGAAGGCCCTGCACATGATGGCTTCAGCGTGAATACAATATAGCCGGGGTGATAATATGAGCAGCGGCCGTAATCAATACATGATATTGAAACAGAAACCTTACAAATATATGAGCAGACATATGAAACGCTGGTATGAACAATTACTATATGATAATGAAAAAACGGAAATAGTGACGGAAAAACAGTTTCCGTCTTTAGATGAAAATCGATCTGCCCTGTGCGTGCCCCAGACGCGGGGTCCCGAAGGCAAAAGAGGACCCGCAGGCTCCCGCGGTCCGCAAGGGGAAGCAGGTCCGCCCGGTCCGCCCGGTCCCCCGGGGCCTGAGGGTCCGCCCGGTGCGGTTCCGGCTGTAGCTTTTCAAAATACAACAGAACAAATGACGATTCCGTTAGAAGGAACACCGATAAATGTATTAAGCACTGTGGTAGATGCGCCGACAGATCAATTGGTAAAAACGGATGCCGTCATACAAGTAAATGTGGAATTAGATCTGCTCGCTTCTAATTTTTCATTAGACTTAGCTGTCGATCTCCAAAGAAATGGGGTATCTATTCAAACACTAAGACAAGAGCTGAACCTCTTTTCTTCAGGCGGGCAAATCTTGGGGATTCCTTTTACGTACATCGAGGAAATGACGGCGGGAGAAACAGCTGCGTATCAGCTCTTTTTATCTGTACTGTCTTCGAATCATGTCACGCAAGTCACAGCGGCAAACCGTTCCCTCATTGCAACGGGATTCCCCATTCAAGGATCAGACTAAGGTGATGAATAGAAATCACCTTTTTTATTTAGGTTGTCAAAAGACAGCCCGTATTAATATGCTGTCTTAAAAAGTAAGGTTATTCGCAACAGAAAGGAGAGGGAAAAAGCTTGAATGAATAATCCGATTATAAATGGGAGCTTTGAAACCGGCACATTAGAGGGTTGGAGTTCGGCAAATACCCAGATTAACAGTTTGTTTGCACATTCAGGGAGATATTCTGCACAATTTGTTGGAACTCAGCCATTTGCTTACCTCAGTCAAATCATCCCCATTTCAGCTCAGTCACTGACTCTATTCGTATCACTGGCAACGCTCGGAAATGAGCCAAGTCCCCAGGTAACCCTCCAGATCATATATGTCAGCGCAGCAGGTGAACAAATCAGTTCCGTTCAAGAAAATATCACACCCGGAAATTTGCCGAACGTGCTCTTTTATACATGGTCTGAAATCTATAAAACAAGCAGTGTGCCTTCTGGCGCGGCCTCTGCTGTCATTGTATTAAGTAAAGTTTCTTCCGGCACGGTTTTAATAGACGATGTTTCATTGGCACAAACCGGGGGTGAACCTGGCGTAACGGGTATTACAGGCCCCACAGGAGTGACGGGTCCCACGGGAGCAACCGGGGTAACGGGAGCAACTGGTGCAACCGGCCCAATTGGAGCGACAGGAGCAACTGGAGTAAGAGGAGCAACCGGGGTAACAGGTGTAACGGGAGCAACAGGAGCCACTGGAGTAAGAGGAGCAACAGGAGCAACTGGAGTAAGAGGAGCCACCGGATCGACTGGAGTAACAGGTGTAACAGGTTCAACCGGATCAACCGGATCAACCGGATCAACCGGTCCAACGGGATCAACCGGAGCGACCGGATCAACAGGGGCAACCGGAGCGACCGGATCAACAGGGGCAACCGGAGCGACCGGATCAACAGGGGCAACCGGATCAACCGGTCCAACGGGATCAACCGGATCGACTGGATCAACAGGGGCAACCGGAGCGACCGGATCAACCGGATCAACCGGCCCAACGGGATCAACCGGATCGACTGGATCAACAGGGGCAACCGGATCAACCGGTCCAACGGGATCAACCGGATCGACTGGATCAACAGGGGCAACCGGAGCGACCGGATCAACAGGGGCAACAGGAGCAACAGGTGTAAACGGAGCAACAGGAGCAACAGGAGCGACAGGAGTAACCGGCCCAACTGGAGAAACAGGAGCGACAGGAGTAACCGGCCCAACTGGAGTAACAGGAGCAACAGGAGCAACAGGATCAACCGGAGTAAGTGGTGTAACCGGCTCAACTGGAGCAACTGGAGCAACTGGTGTAACAGGATCAACCGGAGCGACCGGAGTAACTGGAGCAACGGGCCCAACAGGTCCAACCGGGGCAACTGGTGTAACAGGAGCAACAGGATCAACCGGAGTAACTGGTGTAACCGGCTCAACTGGAGCAACTGGTGTAACAGGATCAACCGGGGCAACCGGCTCAACCGGAGAAACTGGATCGACAGGAGTAACAGGTGCAACCGGGGAAACTGGCCCAACAGGTGCAACTGGCTTAACAGGAGTAACCGGCCCAACTGGCCAAACGGGAGCAACAGGTGTAACCGGATCGACAGGAGTAACAGGAGCAACAGGGGCAACAGGTGCAACCGGAGTAACGGGCGCGACAGGAGTAACAGGAGCCACTGGGGAAACGGGTCCAACCGGTGCGCCAGGAGCAACGGGCCCAACCGGGGTGACTGGCCCAACCGGCTCAACTGGGGAAACCGGAGCAACAGGAGCCACCGGAGCAACAGGAGCCACCGGAGTAACAGGTGCAACCGGAGCAACTGGAGCAACCGGCTCAACTGGAGCAACCGGGGAAACAGGCCCAACCGGCTCAACCGGGGAAACAGGATCGACAGGAGAAACAGGTCCAACCGGTCCAACAGGTCCAACCGGAGCAACAGGCTCAACCGGGGCAACTGGAGTAACTGGAGTAACGGGAGCCACAGGTGAAACCGGGCCAACCGGAGTGACTGGTGCAACCGGAGAAACCGGGCCAACCGGAGTGACTGGTGCAACCGGAGAAACCGGGATAACAGGAGTAACTGGATCGACAGGAGCAACTGGCGCAACAGGTGAAACTGGGGCAACAGGAGCCACCGGGGCAACAGGAGTAACAGGGGCAACAGGAGTAACTGGTGTAACGGGAGTAACAGGAGCAACAGGGGTAACAGGAGAAACCGGCCCAACGGGAGCAACCGGAGAAACTGGATCGACAGGAGAAACCGGAGCAACAGGGGTAACAGGAGCAACAGGGGTAACAGGAGCAACAGGTTCAACCGGAGCAACAGGGGAAACCGGAGCAATAGGAGCCACCGGGGTGACTGGAACAACAGGAGAAACCGGCCCAACGGGCTCAACCGGAGCAACGGGAGCAACCGGAGCAACCGGAGCAACAGGAGCAACTGGGGTAACAGGAGCAACGGGAGCAACCGGGGCAACTGGAGTAAGAGGAGCAACGGGTGCAACCGGAGCAACCGGAATCACCGGGTCAACAGGTCCAACTGGAGTAACCGGAGCAACAGGTGTAACCGGAGCAACCGGGGCAACTGGTGTAACCGGGGCAACCGGAGCGACAGGAGTAACTGGAGAAACGGGCCCAACGGGATCAACCGGATCGACTGGATCAACAGGGGCAACCGGATCGACCGGATCAACAGGGGCAACCGGATCGACCGGATCAACAGGGGCAACCGGATCGACCGGATCAACCGGATCAACCGGATCAACCGGATCAACCGGAGCAACAGGAGCAACAGGAGCAACAGGTGTAAACGGAGCAACAGGAGCGACAGGAGTAACCGGCCCAACTGGAGAAACAGGAGCGACAGGAGTAACCGGCCCAACTGGAGTAACAGGAGCAACCGGATCAACCGGAGCAACTGGCCCAACTGGAGTAACCGGAGTAACCGGCCCAACTGGCCAAACGGGAGCAACAGGTGTAACCGGATCGACAGGAGTAACAGGAGTAACAGGTGTAACTGGGGGAACGGGTCCAACCGGCTCAACCGGGGTGGCTGGCCCAACCGGAGTGACTGGAGTAACAGGTCCAACCGGAGAAACGGGAGCGACCGGAGCAACAGGCTCAACCGGAGAAACGGGAGCCACCGGAGAAACCGGCCCAACCGGAGCGACAGGAGTAACAGGTGCAACAGGTATAACGGGAGTAACAGGAGCCACAGGTCCAACAGGAGTGACTGGTCCAACCGGCTCAACCGGAGTGACAGGAGTGACAGGCTTAACCGGCCCAACAGGAGTGACTGGTGAAACAGGTCCAACGGGTCCAACCGGCTCAACTGGTGTAACCGGAGCAACCGGAGCAGCTGGGGTAACAGGCCCAACAGGAGCGACAGGCTTAACAGGAGTAACCGGAGTAACGGGAATAGCAGGAGCCACTGGGATAACGGGAGCCACCGGAGTAACCGGAGCAACAGGGATAACCGGAGCAACAGGAGCAACAGGCCCAACGGGTCCAACAGGAACAACAGGAGTAACCGGAGCAACGGGAACGACCGGGACAACCGGAGTGACTGGTGCAACGGGAGAAACCGGGCCAACTGGAGTAACAGGAGCAACAGGAGCAACCGGAACAACAGGAGCAACAGGAGCAACCGGATCAACCGGGGCAACTGGAGTAACTGGTGTAACGGGAGCAACCGGCTCGACTGGAGTAACTGGAGCAACCGGCTCGACTGGAGTAACTGGAGTAACCGGCTCAACCGGAGTAACTGGAGTAACGGGAGCTACAGGTGAAACTGGGGCAACCGGGGAAACCGGGCCAACCGGAGTGACTGGTGCAACGGGAGAAACCGGGCCAACCGGAGTAACCGGCTCAACAGGAGTAACAGGGGCAACAGGAGTAACGGGAGTAACAGGAGTAACAGGGGAAACCGGAGCAACTGGGGAAACCGGAGCAACTGGGGTAACAGGAGCAACAGGTTCAACCGGGGCAACTGGGGTAACTGGGGTAACAGGGGCAACAGGAGTAACGGGAGTAACGGGAGTAACAGGAGTAACAGGGGAAACCGGAGCAACAGGGGAAACCGGAGCAACTGGGGTAACAGGAGCAACAGGTTCAACCGGGGCAACTGGGGTAACTGGGGTAACAGGGGCAACAGGAGTAACGGGAGTAACAGGAGTAACAGGGGAAACCGGAGCAACTGGGGAAACCGGAGCAACTGGGGTAACAGGAGCAACAGGTTCAACCGGGGCAACTGGGGTAACTGGGGTAACAGGGTCAACCGGAGCGACAGGAGTAACAGGTGTAACTGGTGTAACGGGAGCAACCGGCTCAACCGGGGTGACTGGCCCAACCGGAGTGACTGGAGTAACAGGTTCAACCGGGGCAACAGGAGCAACCGGGCCAACCGGAGAAACTGGCCCAACGGGTCCAACAGGAACAACTGGGGTAACAGGCCCAACAGGAGCAACCGGAGTGACTGGTGAAACTGGTCCAACGGGTTCGACAGGCTCAACCGGTCCAACAGGGGCAACCGGAGTGACTGGAGCAACAGGGTCAACAGGTGCAACCGGAGTAACAGGATCGACAGGAGAAACCGGAGCAACAGGTCTAACCGGAGAAACCGGCCCAACAGGTCCAACGGGTTCAACAGGAACAACCGGGGCAACAGGTGCAACAGGAGTAACGGGCTCAACCGGGGAAACAGGAGCGACTGGAGAAACCGGAGCAACTGGAGCAACAGGAGCCACCGGAGCAACAGGAGTGACTGGAATCACTGGGTCAACCGGTCCAACTGGAGTAACAGGAACAACAGGATCAACAGGTCCAACGGGTGCAACCGGAGCAACAGGAGTAACTGGTGTAACGGGAGTAACAGGAGCAACAGGGGTAACCGGAGCCACCGGAGTGACTGGTGCAACGGGAGAAACCGGGACAAACGGAGTGACTGGTGCAACGGGAGAAACCGGAGCAACCGGGGAAACTGGCTTAACAGGCCCAACCGGATCGACTGGAGTAACAGGTGCAACTGGTGTAACCGGAGTAACGGGAGCAACTGGATTGACAGGGGCAACAGGTGTAACGGGAGTAACCGGAGTGACTGGAGTACCAGGTTCAACCGGGGCAACAGGAGCAACCGGGCCAACCGGAGAAACTGGCCCAACGGGTCCAACAGGAACAACTGGGGTAACAGGCCCAACAGGAGCAACCGGCCCAACAGGAGAAACAGGTGCAACCGGAGTAACGGGAGCAACCGGGGCAACTGGGGTAACAGGGTCAACCGGAGCGACAGGAGTAACAGGAGTAACAGGGTCAACCGGAGCGACAGGAGTAACAGGAGTAACAGGGGAAACCGGAGCAACAGGTCCAACCGGAGAAACGGGAGCGACCGGAGCAACAGGCTCAACCGGAGAAACGGGAGCAACCGGGGAAACCGGCCCAACAGGCTCAACCGGGGAAACAGGAGCGACCGGAGCAACAGGTCCAACAGGAACAACTGGGGTAACAGGCCCAACAGGAGAAACCGGAGCAACTGGGGTAACAGGAGCAACTGGGGTAACAGGAGCAACAGGTGCAACCGGAGTAACGGGAGCAACCGGGGCAACTGGGGTAACAGGAGCAACTGGGGTAACAGGAGCAACAGGTGCAACCGGAGTAACGGGAGCAACCGGGGCAACTGGGGTAACAGGGTCAACCGGAGCGACAGGAGTAACAGGTGTAACTGGGGGAACGGGTCCAACCGGCTCAACCGGGGTGACTGGCCCAACCGGAGTGACTGGAGTAACAGGAGCAACTGGTGCAACAGGAGCCACCGGAGAAACCGGCCCAACCGGATCGACAGGAGTAACAGGTGCAACAGGTGTAACGGGAGCAACCGGGGAAACAGGAGCAAATGGGGTAACAGGAGCCACAGGGCCAACAGGTCCAACCGGAGCAACCGGAGTGACTGGAGTACCAGGTTCAACCGGGGCAACAGGAGCAACCGGGCCAACCGGAGAAACTGGCCCAACGGGTCCAACAGGAACAACTGGGGTAACAGGCCCAACAGGAGCAACCGGCTCAACAGGAGAAACAGGTTCAACCGGAGTAACGGGAGCAACCGGGGCAACTGGGGTAACAGGGTCAACCGGAGCGACAGGAGTAACAGGTGTAACTGGGGGAACGGGTCCAACCGGCTCAACCGGGGTGACTGGCCCAACCGGAGTGACTGGAGTAACAGGAGCAACTGGTGCAACAGGAGCCACCGGAGAAACCGGCCCAACCGGATCGACAGGAGTAACAGGTGCAACAGGTGTAACGGGAGCAACCGGGGAAACAGGAGCAAATGGGGTAACAGGAGCCACAGGGCCAACAGGTCCAACCGGAGCAACCGGAGTGACTGGAGTACCAGGTTCAACCGGGGCAACAGGAGCAACCGGGCCAACCGGAGAAACTGGCCCAACGGGTCCAACAGGAACAACTGGGGTAACAGGCCCAACAGGAGCAACCGGCCCAACAGGAGAAACAGGCTCAACCGGAGAAACGGGAGCAACCGGGGCAACTGGGGTAACAGGGTCAACCGGAGCGACAGGAGTAACAGGTGTAACTGGGGGAACGGGTCCAACCGGCTCAACCGGGGTGACTGGCCCAACCGGAGTGACTGGAGTAACAGGAGCAACTGGTGCAACAGGAGCCGCCGGAGAAACCGGCCCAACCGGATCGACAGGAGTAACAGGGGCAACAGGTGTAACAGGAGTAACAGGAGCCACAGGTCCAACCGGAGCAGCCGGAGCAACAGGTTCAACCGGATCGACTGGTGAAACTGGTCCAACGGGTTCAACCGGAACAACAGGTCCAACCGGAGCAACGGGAGTGACCGGGGCAACAGGTGAAACTGGGGCAACCGGAGTGACTGGAGTAACGGGAGCAACAGGAGTAACAGGGTCGACCGGTCCAACCGGTGCAACTGGCTCAACCGGAGCAACGGGTGCAACTGGAGTAACGGGAGCGACAGGAGTAACAGGAGCCACTGGGGAAACGGGCCCAACCGGTGCGACAGGAGCAACAGGAGTAACAGGGGCAACGGGCTCAACCGGTGCGACAGGAGCAACAGGAGTAACTGGAGCAAGCGGAGTGACTGGTGCAACGGGAGCAACCGGCCCAACCGGAGTAACCGGGGTGACTGGCCCAACCGGAGTGACTGGAGTAACGGGAGCAACCGGAAGAACAGGAGTAACTGGTGTAACCGGGGCAACAGGAGCAACAGGAGTGACTGGTGAAACTGGTCCAACGGGTCCAACAGGAACAACCGGGGCAACAGGTGCAACTGGGGTAACAGGGTCAACCGGTCCAACCGGGGCAACAGGAGCGACTGGAGAAACCGGAGCAACAGGGGAAACTGGCCCAACTGGAGCAACGGGATCAACAGGTGTAACGGGATCAACCGGAGAAACTGGATCGACAGGAGTAACAGGAGCAACCGGGGCAACAGGAGTAACAGGCCCAACCGGATCGGCAGGAGCCACAGGAGTGACTGGTGAAACTGGTCCAACTGGCGTAACCGGCTCAACCGGCCCGACCGGGGTGACTGGCCCAACGGGAGCCACAGGTGTAACTGGAGTAACGGGCTCAACCGGAGCAACAGGATCAACCGGATCGACTGGAGTAACAGGGGAAACAGGAGTAACCGGAGCAACGGGCTCAACCGGAGTAACGGGCTCAACCGGAGCAACAGGATCAACCGGATCGACTGGAGTAACAGGGGCAACAGGTGTAACAGGAGTAACAGGAGCACCTGGAGCAACGGGCCCAACAGGTCCAATCGGGTCAACAGGTCCAACCGGGGCAACAGGTGTAACAGGAGCAACAGGATCAACCGGAGTAACTGGTGTAACCGGCTCAACTGGAGCAACTGGTGTAACAGGATCAACCGGGGCAACCGGCTCAACCGGAGCAACAGGAGTAACCGGAGCAGCTGGCCCAACAGGAGAAACCGGCTCAACCGGAGAAACTGGATCGACAGGAGTAACAGGTGCAACCGGGGAAACTGGCCCAACAGGTGCAACTGGCTTAACAGGAGTAACCGGCCCAACTGGCCAAACGGGAGCAACAGGTGTAACCGGATCGACAGGAGTAACCGGAGCAACAGGGGGAACAGGGGCAACAGGTGCAACCGGAGTAACGGGCGCGACTGGAGTAACAGGAGCCACTGGGGAAACGGGTCCAACCGGTGCGCCAGGAGCAACGGGCCCAACCGGGGTGACTGGCCCAACCGGCTCAACTGGGGAAACCGGCCCAACCGGCTCAACCGGGGAAACAGGATCGACAGGAGAAACAGGTCCAACCGGTCCAACCGGTCCAACCGGAGCGACAGGAGTAACAGGCGTAACTGGCCCAACTGGTGTAACGGGCTCAACAGGTCCAACCGGGGCAACAGGAGCAACTGGAGTAACTGGTGTAACGGGAACAACCGGAGCAACAGGTGCAACAGGAGTAACAGGAACAACAGGAGCAACAGGCTCAACCGGCCCAACCGGGGTGACTGGCCCAACCGGAGCAACAGGAGTAACGGGAGCAACCGGTGATACTGGGGCAACCGGAGTGACTGGAGTAACGGGAGCAACAGGAGTAACCGGAGCGACCGGTGCAACTGGAGTAACAGGAGCAACCGGATCGACAGGAGTAACGGGCTCAACAGGTCCAACCGGAGCATCTGGAGCAACTGGAGTAACTGGAGTAACGGGAGCAACCGGGGTAACCGGTCTAACAGGAGCCACTGGCCCAACGGGTCCAACAGGAACAACAGGATCAACCGGAGTAACCGGCCCAACCGGATCGACAGGAGTAACAGGGGCAACTGGAGTAACGGGCGCGACAGGAGTAACCGGAGCCACTGGGGTAACGGGCCCAACCGGTGCGACAGGAGCAACAGGAGTAACAGGGGCAACGGGCTCAACCGGTGCGACAGGAGCAACAGGAGTAACTGGGGTGACTGGCCCAACCGGAGTGACTGGAGTAACAGGAGCAACCGGGGCAACTGGAGTAACAGGAGTAACAGGAGTAACAGGGGCAACAGGAGTAACGGGCGCGACAGGAGTAACCGGAGCCACTGGGGTAACGGGCCCAACCGGTGCGACAGGAGCAACAGGAGTAACAGGGGCAACGGGCTCAACCGGTGCGACAGGAGCAACAGGAGTAACTGGGGTGACTGGCCCAACCGGAGTGACTGGAGTAACAGGAGCAACCGGGGCAACTGGAGTAACAGGAGTAACAGGATCAACCGGGGCAACAGGAGTAACGGGCGCGACAGGAGTAACCGGCTCAACAGGAGTAACGGGCGCGACTGGTGTAACGGGCTCAACCGGAGAAACGGGCGCGACAGGAGTAACCGGAGCCACCGGAGTAACAGGCCCAACCGGGGTAACAGGCCCGACCGGGGTGACTGGCCCAACTGGTGTAACGGGCCCAACCGGTCCAACGGGTGCAACTGGCTCGACAGGATCAACCGGCTCAACAGGAGTAACTGGGGCAACAGGATCAACCGGCTCAACCGGAGTAACAGGATCAACCGGAGTAACGGGAGCAACCGGCTCAACTGGTGTAACCGGCTCAACCGGAGTAACGGGCCCAACCGGAGCAACAGGTGTAACTGGGGTAACGGGTCCAACAGGAACAACAGGAGTAACCGGGGTGACTGGCCCAACTGGAGTAACAGGAGTAACAGGAGCAACCGGGGCAACAGGCCCGACCGGGGTGACTGGCCCAACGGGTGTAACGGGCCCAACCGGAGCAACAGGTGTAACTGGGGTAACGGGTCCAACAGGAACAACAGGAGTAACCGGGGTGACTGGCCCAACTGGAGTAACAGGAGTAACAGGAGCAACCGGGGCAACTGGAGTAACGGGAGCCACCGGAGTAACGGGAGCCACCGGAGTAACAGGCCCAACCGGGGTAACAGGCCCGACCGGGGTGACTGGCCCAACGGGTGTAACGGGTCCAACCGGCTCAACAGGAGCCACCGGAGTGACTGGCCCAACTGGTGTAACGGGCCCAACCGGAGTAACAGGAGCAACCGGAGTAACCGGCCGAACCGGCTCAACAGGTGTAACAGGAGCAACAGGAGCAACAGGATCAACCGGCTCAACAGGTGTAACAGGAGCAACCGGCTCGACAGGTGTAACAGGAGCAACGGGCCCAACGGGAGTAACCGGCTCAACAGGTCCAACCGGCGCCACAGGCAGTACACCAACCTTGCTCTTCACAAGAACTAATGGGCCGCTCACTGTTTATCCGCCGTTAAATACAGAAGTTCCCATCGCTACGCTGGCAATTCCAGTTAATGCTTTGGAGAATGTAAAGCTTGATTATGCACTCAGTGTCGCATTAACAACTACAGCAAATTCAAACTTTGTTTATGAAGTGAGATTATATAGGGGGGCAGTGCAAATTCATACAAGAACTCTGGCGCGAACTAGTACTACCGCAGCTACGGATAGTTTTTCCATTGCTGATACAACAGTGGATACTGCGCCGACCGCAGGAACGAACACTTACCAGCTCAGGGTTATTTTCACAACTGCTAATGATTTAACGACAGCTATTGCTCTCAATATCGATTTTAACAGCATAAGTTTTCCGACAACCTGATGAAAATAGCAGTCTGATATTTTAAAGATGAAAGGCCTGACTGATACGCGGTTAGGTCTTTTTTCCGTAAACGCTGTGCAACATTCACTCTTAGAGACCAGTTGATCATTTAAATGGGTTTTTGAAACACCATTTGTTTTTGAAAAAATATTATGCAAGAAGAGGTGGTGTAATGAGAAAAGGAGATACTTGGTATAACAGATACGACTCTGGAGATTATGACTGCCGGTATTGTAATGATTGTTGCTGTCATTCCCAACACAAAAGAAGAAATCAAAGACGCAGTTACCATAATCGAGCACATTGCTGTGAAGGATGCTGCTGTGAAAACTCTTGCTGTCATGAAAGATGGTGTCCGTGCTGTCATCCAAATCATTATCATATGAGAGGCGCGACCGGAGCAACGGGGCTGACTGGAGCAACGGGGTTCACTGGAGCGACCGGAGTAACAGGCGACCCCGGAGTAACGGGAGCCACCGGGGTAACTGGAGCAACGGGGTTCACTGGAGCGACCGGAGTAACAGGCGACCCCGGAGTAACGGGAGCCACCGGGGTAACTGGAGCAACGGGGTTCACTGGAGCGACCGGAGTAACAGGCGACCCCGGAGTAACAGGAGCAACCGGGATAACAGGAGCAACAGGGATAACGGGAGCAACTGGGTTAACCGGAGCCACCGGAGTAACGGGAGCCACCGGGTTAACCGGAGCCACCGGGATAACGGGAGCAGCTGGAGTAACCGGAGCAACCGGAGCCACCGGGTTAACGGGAGTCGCCGGAGAAACGGGAGTAACAGGGCCAACCGGGTTAACAGGAGCCACCGGGATAACAGGAGCCACCGGAGTAACGGGAGCCACTGGGATAACAGGAGCCACCGGAGTAACCGGAGCGACAGGAATAACGGGAGCCACCGGGGTGACAGGATCGACCGGAGCAACAGGAGTAACGGGAGCAACCGGGGTAACAGGAGCAACAGGGCCAACCGGGTTAACCGGAGCCACCGGGATAACGGGAGCCACCGGAGTAACGGGAGCAACAGGGATAACCGGAGCAACCGGGTTAACGGGAGCCACCGGAGTAACGGGAGTAACAGGGCCAACCGGGTTAACCGGAGCAACTGGGTTAACAGGAGCAACCGGGATAACAGGAGAAACGGGAGCAACCGGGATAACAGGAGCAACTGGGATAACAGGGCCAACCGGGTTAACAGGAGCAACTGGGGTGACAGGAGCAACTGGGATAACAGGGCCAACCGGGTTAACAGGAGCAACTGGGATAACGGGAGCAACCGGGATAACGGGAGCTACTGGAGATACAGGCGCGACTGGAGAAACGGGAGCAACCGGGATAACCGGAGCTACTGGGTTAACAGGAGCAACCGGAGTAACGGGCGCGACAGGAGTAACGGGAGCAACTGGGTTAACAGGAGCAACAGGGATAACGGGAGTAACCGGCTCAACGGGAGTAACGGGAGCAACCGGGATAACCGGAGCAACTGGGTTAACAGGAGCCACCGGAGTAACGGGCGCGACAGGAATAACGGGAGCCACCGGGGTAACAGGCGTAACCGGAGTAACGGGAGCAACCGGAGCAACAGGTTTAACCGGAGCAACTGGTGTAACGGGAGCCACCGGAGTAACGGGCGCGACTGGAGTAACAGGAGCCACCGGAGTAACCGGAGCGACAGGAATAACGGGAGCAACCGGGGTGACAGGACCAACCGGAGTAACGGGGACCACTGGAATAACAGGAGCAACCGGGATAACCGGGGCAACTGGTGTAACCGGCGCTACCGGGGTAACGGGGGTAACCGGCTCAACGGGAGTAACCGGGATAACCGGAGCCACTGGTGTAACCGGAGCGACAGGAATAACAGGAGCAACAGGTTTAACCGGAGCCACTGGAGTAACGGGAGCAACCGGGATAACGGGAGCAACCGGAGTAACGGGCGCGACTGGAGTAACAGGAGCCACCGGAGTAACCGGAGCGACAGGAATAACGGGAGCAACCGGGGTGACAGGACCAACCGGAGTAACGGGGACCACTGGAATAACCGGAGCAACCGGGATAACCGGGGCAACTGGTGTAACCGGCTCAACGGGAGCAACAGGGATAACCGGAGCCACCGGAGTAACGGGTGTAACCGGAGCAGGCTCGATCATTCCTTATGCTTCAGGTCTTCCGACTGCCGTGACCACGATTGCCGGCGGATTAATCGGAACGGTGAGCCTTGTCGGGTTCGGCAGTTCTGTGACGGGCGTCAATGTCGGAGGGGGAGGCGCAATTGATCTTACCGGAGCCGGAGGGACTCTGCTGAACTTTGCTTTTTCTGCTCCGAGAAGCGGAACCATTACATCAATTGCCGCCTATTTCAGTACCACCGCAGCATTGTCGCTTGTCGGCTCGACTGTTACGATAACTGCACAATTATACAGTTCCGCTGTGCCGAATAATACGTTCACGCCGATTCCCGGAGCATCCGTCACTTTAGCTCCTGCCCTTACCGGCGTATTGTCAATCGGCAGCATCAGCAACGGAATCACTACAGGGCTGAACATTGCGGTAACTCCTCAAACCCGGCTGTTAATGGTATTCTCCGCCACTGCGTCGGGTCTTTCTCTTATTAATACAGTGGCGGGATACGCAAGCGCGGGAGTTACGATTTCCTGATAAAAAGAAGGCTGACTTCGGTCAGTGTTCTTTTTTGTTACATAAATCCTCAAAAGTGAAAATATGCCTACCATCCTTTTTGAAAATCGGCAAGAGAAAAAGATCACGAAAATTCTTAAAAATAAAAAATAAGGATATAAAAAGTGGTATGATTTTAGGAGGAAAGGACGGCTGGTGCTGTGTTGGAAGAGAAACGGTTTTATGTCTCTCTGCAAATGAAAATCGCCGGATTAATTACGGCTTTATTAATACTTGTCATCGGAACGCTTACTGTTATATTTGCCTTTCAGCAATTAAAGGAAGGCCAGAAGCAGGCGGAACAGCTGGCGGTGCAGACGGCAAAAACCATATCATACATGCCGCCTGTAAAAGAGGCATTCCGGCTTGCGGATCAAAATGCTTTTAAAAAGTTAGACGTCATTGAACAAATGAAAGAACAGGCAGGTGCGCACGCCGTCTACATTACCGATCAAAAAGGGCGTGCCGTGTTTCATTCGGCCCGCAGCAGCATTCCGAAAGATAATCAAAATCTGAAAAACAAAGCTGTCATGTTCGGCGGGGCTCCGGTTTCTGACGGAATGAAGGCCGTCCGGGGAAGCGCACCGGTTATTCTGGAGGAAAAAAATCATAACGAAGTCGTCGGAACGGTGACAGTCGAGTTTCTGCAAGATGAGATAGAAAAAGATATGAAAGCGCATTTGCGGCACTTAAGCTATTTTGCATGTTTGGTGTTCCTTATCGGCATCGGGGGAGCGGCGGCGCTCGCAAAAAGCATCCGTAAAGATACACTCGGCCTTGAACCGCATGAAATTGCGGCGCTGTACCGGGAGCGAAATGCGATGCTCCTTGCGATTAAAGAAGGGATTATCGCCGTAAACAAAGAAGGCGCGGTAACCATGATGAATTTGTCTGCGGCTGATATGCTGCATCTTCCGGAACCGATGATCGGAAGGCATATAAAAGAAATTATGCCGGGCGCAAGGCTCATGCCGGTTTTTGCAGGCGGAGAATTACCGCCGAATGTGGAGGTGCGTGCCGGGGATAAAGTGTTTATTTTAAACGTGAAAGAGATGAGACAGGCCGGGCAAGTATACGGAGCGGTCATAAGCTTTCGCGAAAAAACGGAGCTCAAGAAGCTGATTAACGAGCTGACTGAAATAAAAAAATACTCGGAAGATCTCCGTGCGCAAACGCATGAATTCTCGAATAAGCTTTACGCGATACTCGGTCTGTTAGAACTGGGAGAATACGATGAAGCCATTGAACTGATTAAAGAAGAGTACGCCATCCAGAATGAACAGCACGAAATCCTCTTTCAAAACATTCATTCACAGCGGGTTCAGGCCATACTATTAGGAAAAATGGGAAAGGCATCTGAGAAGAAAGTGAAGCTTTCAATAGATGAAAACAGCTTTTTAGAATCGCTGCCGGCGCATGTGGGCTCATCCCAGCTCATTACAATCATAGGAAATCTTATTGATAACGCTTTCGAAGCTGTCGCCGAAAAAGAGAAAAAAGAGGTATCCTTTTTTATGACCGATATCGGAAGGGATATTGTCATAGAAGTGGCGGACTCAGGAGACGGGGTGCCTCAGGAAAAAACAGAAACGATATTTGAAAAGGGATACTCTTCAAAGGGGACAAGGAGAGGATACGGCTTAGCCAATCTGAAGGAAGCCGTCAGTGAATTGCAGGGATGGATAGAGATTTCGCAGCAAAAGAGCGGCGGTGCCGTATTTACGGTGTTTATACCGAAAGAAAGGCCAAAGGGGGAATCCGTGTGATTAACATCGCGATTGCAGAGGACGACTTTCGAATCGCGCAAATCCATGAAAAATTCATCGAACATCTTGATGGATTCAATGTCATCGGCAAAGCAATCAATGCCAAAGACACCATATCGCTGCTTGAGAACCGGCAGCCTGATCTGCTGCTTTTGGATATTTATATGCCGGATGAGCTGGGAACGGATTTGCTTCCGCTCATCCGCTGCCGTTTTCCTTCTGTTGATATCATCATTATTACGGCTTCTGCCGAAACAAGACTGCTGCAGGAAGCGCTCAGATCAGGCGTTTCCCACTATGTCATAAAGCCGGTTTCGGCACATAAATTTACAGAAGTGCTTTTGCAGTACCGTGAAAAAAGAGAATGGCTGCACTCACAGCCGGAGCTGAGCCAGTCCGTCATCG
Source organism: Bacillus sp. 5RYD7K (assembly GCF_059831465.1). NCBI lineage: Bacteria > Bacillati > Bacillota > Bacilli > Caryophanales > Bacillaceae > Bacillus > Bacillus sp. 5RYD7K. The sequence goes on along the minus strand of NZ_CP191200.1, from coordinate 102,671 downwards.
ATATGTTTTTCGGAAGCGGCCAGAAAGAACAAAAACAGCTCAATGATCTGCCCAAAGGCATTAATTCTATTACACTCCAAAAGATAAAAAACGCGCTCAGGACTGCCGAAAAAGGGATGACGGCTGAAGAACTGGGTGAAAAAATGGGGGCTTCCAGAACAACGGCGCGGCGCTATGCCGAGTTTCTCGTTTCTCAGGAAGAAGCGCTCGCTGAATTAGAGTACGGCATTATCGGCAGGCCGGAACGGAAATATTATTTAGCACATGAATAAGGGATGGGAGAAATGAAGCGGTTGGGAGTGCTCCTTGTTTTGCTGGCGGCGCTGGTTTCATTTGACGGACGGCAGATGGCGGGCATCCGCTCAGCCGGAGGGCCGATTGAAATCGTCGTACCCGCAGCGCCTCAAGGGGGCTGGGATGTAACGGCAAAAGCTTTGCAATCGGTAATAGAGCGGAAGCATATATTAGACCGGTCCGTAAAGATTGTCTATAAGCCCGGCGGAGGCGGAGACAGCGGCTGGAAATATGTAAACGAACGCAAAACGGATGTCATCAGTATGAATTCAAGCCTGCTGTTAAGCAATGAAATTTTAGGACAAAGCCGGCTGAAGGCAGATGATTTTACGCCTTTGGCGATTATCGCAAAAGAGTGGCAGACTGTCGCTCTTCCGAAAGATTCAAAGATAAAAAGCGGAAAGCAGCTGCTCGGGGATATTAAAACACATCCGGGCGGCATAAAGATCGGATTTGCGCCCGGTCTCGGAAATGATGACCAGCTCTCCTTTGCGAGAGCCGTGGAAATGGCGGGAATTTCGCCGTTTGATATCCGCTTTTTTCAATACGGGAGCAGCAATGAAGTCATTGAAGCTCTTATCAACCACGATATAGATGCCGCCTCGATGACCATTTCAGAAGCGAGAGACACCTATCAAAAAGGGAAAATCACATTAGCGGCCGTTACTTCTGACAAAAGGCTTTCAGGCTTCAGCGATGTTCCGACATGGAAAGAACAGGGGGTGCCGTTTGTCTTTGCGCATTGGAGAGGCATCATGGGACCGAAAGACATGACCGAAGGCGAAATCGCTTATTGGGATCAGGCTTTGAAACAGATTACCTCATCTGCGGAGTGGAAACAAATGATGAAAAAACGGGATTGGGAGAGTTTTTATAAAAACAGCAGCGGCGCAAAACACTTTTTAGAAGAGCAGACCGAGTTTTATAAAGAAATGATGAGCAGCGAAAAATAAAGATTCCGCATACATGCGGAATCCTTTTTATTTATAAATGAACAAAATGAACGAAAAGGTTATAAAAAATTAAAAATCTTTAAAATCCAAAATATTTACTTCAATATGCAATTCTCATAATATAGCAAAAAGGCGGATAAAGGGGAATCGGGCCTTTAAAATGTAAGCGTATTCATAATAAGGGGGACATACTGTGTTAGCAATCTTAGGCTTTCTTATGATGGTTGTTTTTATGGTGCTGATTATGACAAAACGGCTTTCGGTGTTAACGGCGCTCGTATTGACGCCGATCGTATTTGCGCTGATTGCCGGCTTTTCATTTAATCGGGTCGGCGGGATGATGATCTCCGGTATTGAACAGGTGGCGCCGATTGCAGTCATGATTATGTTTGCGATTCTTTATTTCGGCATTATGATTGATACCGGTTTATTCAATCCGATGGTTGCGCGTATTTTAAAACTGGTCAAGGGCGATCCGCTCAAAATTGTTGTCGGAACAGCCGTGCTGACCATGCTTGTCGCGCTGGACGGAGACGGTTCGACGACGTATATGATTACAACTAGCGCAATGCTGCCTTTATATATCATGCTCGGAATCCGTCCGATTATTTTAGCGGGAATCGCCGGGGTCGGCATGGGGATTATGAACACGATCCCATGGGGCGGCGCGACGCCGCGTGCGGCGAGCGCGCTCGGCGTGGACCCGGCGGAGCTGACGGGACCGATGCTGCCTGTCATTGCGAGCGGCATGGTGTGTATGATTGCGGTCGCTTATGTACTCGGAAGGATGGAAAGGAAACGGCTTGGGGTGATCGAATTAAAGCAGCCGTCCCATACAAATGAAACGGCTGCGGCTGCAGAAGATGAATGGAAGCGGCCGAAACTGTGGTGGTTCAATTTACTGTTAACGCTTTCTTTAGTCGGGTTTTTAGTATCAGGAAAAGTGAATTTAACCGTGCTGTTCATCATCGCGTTTTGTATCGCGCTGATTGTCAATTATCCGAAGCTTAACGATCAAAGGGAGCGCATTTCAGCCCATTCGAGCAATGTGCTGGCGATCGGGTCGATGATTTTTGCCGCAGGCGTGTTTACCGGAATTTTGACGGGGACGAAGATGGTTGATGAAATGGCCATCTCTCTCGTTTCGCTTATTCCGGAGCAGCTGGGGGGATTTATTCCGGCGATTGTTGCCTTAACGAGCGGTATTTTTACATTTCTGATGCCCAATGACGCCTATTTTTACGGCGTACTGCCCATTTTGTCCGAAACCGCCGTGGCGTATGGTGTTGATAAGGTGGAAATCGCCCGCGCTTCAATTATCGGCCAGCCGATTCATATGTTAAGCCCGCTCGTACCGTCGACGCATTTATTAGTCGGGCTTGCCGGGGTAACCATTGATGAGCATCAGAAATTTGCGATGAAATGGGCGGTTCTCGCCGTTATCGTCATGACTGCCTTTGCACTCCTTATCGGCGCGATTACGATTTTTTAACATAAAACAGCCTGTTCGTCGCACACTAAAGGCATCAGAGGAGGTGCCATGATGAGTGATCCGTTTATGCCGCTTTTTTCGGTTAAAAGCGGCGTCGGTTTTAAAGCGGCGGACGGCGTTTACGGACTGACCGTGCAGATTGCGAATGTTTACTTTATCGAAAATCCCTCAGCTCCGGGGGAAATCATTCTGGTTGACGCGGGAATGCCGCAATCGGCAGAAATGATTACAGATGAAATGAAAAGCCGGTTCGGCGAGGGGTATCAGCTGAAGGCGGTCATTTTGACGCACGGCCATTTTGACCATGTCGGTGCGATGGAAGAGCTGCTTAAACTTTGGGATGTACCGGTTTATATTCATGAACAGGAGCTCCCGTACGTCACGGGAAAAGCGGATTACCCGCCTGCCAGGCCCGATGCGAAAAAAGGGCTTGTCGCAAAGCTGTCCCCGCTGTTTCCCCGCCATACGATCCGCATTCCGTCCGTTCAGGCGCTGCCTTCAGACGGCGCCGTTCCATTGCTTGAAGATTGGAAATGGATTCATACGCCCGGCCACACCCCCGGCCATATTTCATTATTTCGGGAGAAAGACCGCGTTCTGATTGCCGGTGATGCCGTGATCACTGTTGAACAGGAATCCCTTGCGGACGTTGTCATTCAAAAGCAAGAGCTTCACGGGCCGCCCGCCTATTTCACAGCGGATACGCAGACTGCGGCAGCATCCGTTCAAAAACTGGCTGAACTGGAGCCGGAAGCGCTTTTGACGGGTCATGGGATTCCGATGTCAGGAAAAAGCTACCGTGATGATTTGCTTACACTGGCTGAAAAACTGCATTCCGTTTTGTGAAACACCTGCGAAAATCACAGGTGTTTTTTCTTTGTACTTTCCAGTATGAGACAAAAAAACCATTGTGTTCACCCTTAAAAACGATACAATGGGAAGCAGATGTAAATTGAAGGAGAGAGTTTTTTGAAACATACGGAATTACTCTGGGATGAGGCGAAGGATTTTATTGAGGTCTGCTATCAGGAACTCGGCATGGAATCGCAAATCAATACGCGTCTTCACGCGATAAAAGATGAGATAGATCGGACGGGCAGTTACGTCCATACGGCGGAAGAGCTTGAACACGGGGCGAAAATGGCATGGCGCAACAGCAACCGCTGTATCGGGCGTCTGTTCTGGCAATCGCTGAACGTCATTGACCGGCGCGGCGTGAATACGAAAGAAGAGGTGCGCGACGCTTTATTTGAACATATCGAAATCGCGACGAACGGCGGAAAAATTAAACCGACAATTACGATTTTCCCTCCTGAGAAGAATGGGGAGAAACAGGTGGAAATCTGGAATCATCAGCTCATCCGCTATGCGGGATATGAGACTGAAAAAGGAAGAATCGGCGATCCGGCATCGTATGAGCTGACGGCTGTCTGCGAAAAGCTCGGCTGGCGCGGAAAGCGGACTGATTTTGATATTTTGCCGCTGCTGTTCCGGATGAAAGGGGACGAGCAGCCGGTCTGGTACGACCTGCCTCAGGCTCTCGTGAAAGAGGTGCCGATCTCCCATCCTGATATAGTAGAGTTTGCCGATTTGAATATCAAATGGTACGGGGTTCCGATTATCGCCGATATGAGGCTTGAAATCGGCGGATTGTCGTACAACGCGGCGCCTTTTAACGGCTGGTATATGGGAACCGAAATCGGCGCAAGGAATCTTGCTGATGAAAAACGGTATGATCTGCTCAGAAAAATCGCGTCGGCCATAGGGATTTCATCCAGCCTGAATACCGACCTGTGGAAAGATCAGGTGCTTGTAGAACTGAATAAGGCAGTGCTCTATTCATACAAAAAACACGGTGTCAGCATTGTCGATCATCATACGGCGGCAAATCAATTTAAGCGCTTTGAAGAGCAGGAACAAGACGCGGGCAGAAAGCTGACGGGAGACTGGACCTGGCTGATTCCGCCGATCTCGCCGGCTTCCACCCACATTTTCCATAAATCATACGACAATACGATTGTGAAGCCGAATTATTTTTATCAGGACAAGCCTTATCAGTAACTGATGGAAAAGGTGCGGTACCCTTTCAGATGGCGTGATTCTTCGATGGTTACGCTTGTTACATTTGAGAAGGGGCTGCCTTTTCTGACGGCTTCGGCAAAGTGTTTTAACGACTCTTCAGGGCCTTCGGCAAGGATTTCAACCCGGCCGTCATCGCGGTTTTTAACCCAGCCGGTAATCTTATGTCTGTCTGCTTCCATCTGGACGAAGTAGCGAAAACCGACGCCTTGAACCCTGCCGTCTGCAAACATATGATATTGAAGCATGGAAAAACCACCTTTTTCCTACTATGATAAAGGAAAGATATGATATTTCGCAAAGGATGTGAACGGGATGACGCAAGACTATTCTGTCTTATCTATCAATCTCGGAATGCCGGCAACTCTTGAATTTGCCGGCAGACAAATCAATTCCGGCATCGTCAAGCAGCCTGCGGATTCTCCCGTCATGCTGTATAAAACCCATTTTGCGGGGGACGGACAAGCCGATCTGAAGAATCACGGCGGCCCTGATAAAGCGGTGTGCGTGTATCCCGCCGAGCATTATTCATATTGGGAAACAACGCTTGCGAGAAAGCTGCCCGCCGCAGCGTTCGGAGAGAATGTAACAGTCAAAGGGCTGGCCGAACAGGACGTATGGATCGGAGACGTGTTTCAGCTGGGCGAAGCCGTCGTTCAAGTAAGCCAGCCGCGCCAGCCCTGCGTCAAACTCGCCCTCAAGTACGGCATCAAAGATATGGTGCTCCGTGTACAGCAGACGGGATTTACCGGCTTTTATTTCAGGGTGCTTGAAGAAGGATATGTCGATCCGCATCCGGTCCTCAAGCGTTTGTCGCGAGGCAAAGAAAGCATTTCCGTCTGGTATGCGAATGAAGTGAAATACCGTGATTCAGGCAATCTGCCGGCCATTGAAGAAGTGCTCCGGGAAGAAGCGCTGTCAGAAAGCTGGAGGGAGTCCTTTCTTAAAAAAAGAGACAGGCTCTTGAATGTATAGAAAAAAAGCCGTGCTGCACTGACAGCACGGCTGATTGACGTTATGCTTGTTTCTTTGTTTCCAGCAGATTGGCAAGGAAATACTTTTTGAAGCTTTGAAGCTTTCTTCCTTCATAGTGGGTAATTCCTTTTTTCTTTAATTCTTCTACATACCAGCCTTTACTGCCATAATGCATGTCAGAAAACTCCTTTCTCCGTTCTCCCTCAGGGGAGAGTTTCTTCAGTTTTTGCCAAACTTTTGGCATTGTAACATCTATAAAAAGACACTGAAAAGGGGTAAAGCAAAAACTGAGCCTTTCGATTCAGAGATGTAAAGCTTTCTTACATATATATGTAAAGGACGGTCTTTTCATGCTTAATGGCCGGTTAATTTTAACAGCACCGTGCCGAGTGTCATAATTCCGAATACGACGCCGAAATAAATCAGCATCCCCTTCTTTTTCTTCACCCCGTAAACGGTAAGAATGATGCTTTCAATAAAGAAAATAAACCCGAAGATAATAAACCACATGTTGAAAAATGGCTCCTTTCACAGACATATGTCCAGTGTAGCACATCTCTTGTCACGAAACATAAAAAGCCGGGCACTGTATCAGTGTCCGGCAAGTTTGACGAGAAGCTGGGCCAAATGCTGTTTTTCATTGTCGTCCGCAATATCCCACAGCTCTTGTAAAAGTTTTTCTTCCGCATTGCGGGGCTCCTCGTGCTTGGCGAGATAGTCCCCGAGGATGGCGGCGCTTTTGATGATTTTGCTGTCATCCAGGCCTAGTTTCTTTCCGGCGGAAATTTTCTGGTGAAGGTACGCTTTAAATTCCTCGAAATCCTCTAAAATCTGCTGTTTCGTTACGCCGTGCATGGCGTGTATTTCGTTTTCGATTTTGATTTTTTCTTTATCTTTTTTCATGCGTCTCCCTCCTTCGGGTTAGTTGTTGTATACCTGTTTGGGAGGGAGATGAAACATTACAATGCCGTTAAAATAATCGGTTTGTCTTTTGTGATGACGATGGTGTGCTCCACTTGGGCGACAAGGCTTTTATCCGGTGTTTTATATGTCCAGCCGTCTCCCGCTTCAACAATGGTTTCAGCCTTCGTGGAAATAAACGGCTCAAGCGCGATCACGGTGCCGTTTTTAAACAGCGCGTTATCAAACGGATCGTAGTAATTCATGATGTGGTTAGGCGCTTCATGGAGGTTTCTGCCGATTCCGTGGCCCGTCAGCGTTTTAATGACGGTAAATCCGTTGGAGCGGGCTTCATGGTAGACGGCTCTGCCGATCTGGTTTTGGCGTTTTCCGGCTTTTGCCTGATCCAGTCCCTTTTGAAACGCGGATTGTGCACAGTTGCAAAGCTTTTGCAGACGTTCATCGCCTTCTCCGAGCACAAATGAAATTCCCGTATCGGAATAAAAACCGCCGAACTCCGCCGAAATATCGATATTTACAAGATCCCCGGCTTTTAAGATTTTAGAGGCGCTCGGAATGCCGTGAGCGACTTCGTCATTTACGCTGATGCATGTCACGCCGGGGAAATCGTATTCCTTCTCCGGAGCGGAAGCGGCTCCGTGTTCGTCAAGCACCGCCTTTCCGATCAGGTCAAGATCTTTCGTGCTCATGCCGGGCTCTGCCTTTTTCTTCATTTCTTCACGCGCCAGGGCGACGATTCTGCCGATTTTTTTAAGACCTTCTAATTCTTGATCGTTCGTTACAATCATTGTCATTCCCGCTTTCTATGTTTAATCATCTGATTCAAGCTTACCACAACTGCTTTATAAATAGAAAACCAACAAGCCTTATGTGCATAAATGAAGGGAAAATTGGTATAGATCACTAGATAACTTATGTGATATATTTAAGAAAAAAGAAGGGGGATGGGTAAAATGCTTCAATTTTTGCAAAAACTCGGAAAATCCTTTATGCTTCCGATTGCCGTTCTGCCCGCCGTGGGTATTATTTTGGCCATCGGCAGAGAGGATTTATTAAATATTCCGTTCATTTATGCGGCGGGGACAGCGGTATTTGATCATTTGCCGCTGATTTTTGCGATCGGAATCGCGATCGGGATCTCAAAAGACAGCAATGGGGCCGCCGCTCTGTCGGGAGCAATTTCCTATATTATGCTGGACGCGGCTGTAAAATCAATCAATTCGACAAATAATATGGCCGTTTTCGGAGGGATTATCGCGGGGTTAATTGCGGGATACACGTATAATCGCTTTAAGGATACGAAGCTGCCTGAATATCTCGGATTTTTCAGCGGGCGCAGGCTCGTTCCGATTGTAACGGCGCTGATTACCATTATTTTGGCCGGTATTTTCGGCTTTGTGTGGCCGCCTATTCAGTCGGTGATTACGTCATTCGGGGAATGGATGATCGGGCTTGGGGGCATCGGCGCCGGGATTTACGGGATTTTTAACCGGCTTTTGATTCCATTCGGTCTTCATCATGTGCTGAATAATATTTTTTGGTTCCAATTTGGCGATTTTCACGGAAAAACGGGAGATCTGGCCCGCTTCTTTGCGAAGGATCCGACGGCCGGGACTTATATGACGGGGTTCTTCCCGATTATGATGTTCGGGCTTCCGGCCGCTTGTCTGGCAATGATTGCCGCAGCTAAGCCAAGCAAGCGCAAAGCGACGGCCGGGATGATGATCGGTCTTGCGCTGACGGCATTTATTACCGGAATTACAGAACCGATTGAATTTGCATTTATGTTTTTATCACCGCTTCTGTACGGGGTTCATGCTTTATTAACCGGGTTCTCTTTATTTATCGTCAATATTCTCGGCATCAGATCAGGCTTTTCGTTCTCAGCGGGGGCGATAGATTATCTTCTCAGCTACGGTATTGCGGAAAAACCGCTTTTGCTGCTCGTTGTCGGGCTTTGTTATGCGGTGATCTATTTTGCCGTCTTCTACGTGCTCATCAAATCGTTAAACTTGAAGACGCCGGGACGGGAAGATGATGAGGAAGAGGAAGAAGTGCTTAGTGAGGATACGGCCGGTTCGGTTGAAGAACATGCCATGCTCAAGGGGCTCGGCGGCAGACAAAATCTCGAAACGATTGACCACTGTGCGACCCGCCTCAGACTGACCGTTCAGGATACATCCCTCATTAATGAGACGGCACTTAAAAAAGCGGGAGCAAAAGGGGTTATCAAAACGGGGAATAAAACGGCGCAGGTCATTATCGGGCCGAACGTCGAGTTTGTCGCAGAAGAGCTGAGAGAGGCCGTCCGCCATGACGGTCAGAAGTAGAACGAAGCCCGGGTCATCTATATGATCCGGGTTTTTTTGAACATATATCAAGTTTCACATAATGGACAAAAAACAACGTTTCCTCCTGTGGTAAGATTCATGTAGAACAAGTATGGAGATGATGTAAGGTGACGTGGATTGCAGTTGTTTCAATTGTTGTCATAAGCCTGATTAAGATTGTGCTGACATGCCTTCCTACCGGAGCGGTGGAATGGATTCTCCGAAAATTTGAAACCCATTCGAAGCTCAGTGACGCGTCCGCTGCCGTATCCCTCGGCGGAAAACGTCTGGAAGGCGAAGACAAACGCCGGGTGATTGATGATTTTAACGAAGCCGTATTTATCGAACGGCATTATATATACCCAGGTGATGAAGAGCGGTATCTTCATCCGCAGAACGGAGCCGACCCGCTTGTCATTAAGACGAGAAAAGGGAAAAAAGATGTGACGGTGTTTGTATACAGCTACGAAGATCATGTAGATGTCGTCAAACAGCAGAAAAAGAAAGTCGTCGCTTATTCGGTTCTTTCCGACAGCCTGCAAAAGCGCTCTATGGCCGCTGCCGGGAGCTGAACATAAAAAAGCCAGATCATTGATATGATCTGGCTTTTGTTTATTCTTTTTGATCATCTGCTGAAGAATCTTCACGCTTTGTATAATCGAATTGTGAAGGATCCACTTTCTTGAAGCCTTTCGGCTGATAGAAGCGAAGCAGATCTCCGTTGATGATCTTATCAGACATTTCAAGCTCAGTCTTGACGAGTGAGTCTTCTTTTTTGTCGACTTCTGAATCATCTAAAAGTCTTCCGGTTTTCGTATCGTAATACTTGCCGGATACTTTCGTGTAGTTCGGTGAGATGAAGTCGCCGTTACGGAACGGAATCACTTCTCTGTGCTCTTTCGATAAGATATCTGAACCTGACATGAGATAATCTTTCGTATCGACGCCGAGCAGATGGAGAACGGTCGGCGCGACATCGACATCGCCGGCAAATTTATGATTGCGGCCGCCTTTCACGCCCGGAGCGTGGATAAAGAGCGGAACCCGCTGAAGCTGGGCATTCTCGTATTCATTGATCTCATCTTTGCCAAGCACTTTCGCCATCGCTTTATTATGGTTTTCAGAGATGCCGTAGTGATCTCCGTACATCACAATAATCGATTTATCATACAGGCCGTCTTTTTTCAGGTCATGAAAGAACTGTTCGATTGATTCATCCAGATAGTTCGCGGACTGGAAGTAGTTATTGACGACCGAATCGCCAAAGTCTCCTGCCGGGAAGTCTGTGTCTTCTTTATCCATCCCGAACGGGAAGTGGTTTGACAGCGTAATGAACTTCGTATAGAACGGCTGCGGCAGGCTCTTTAAGAGCGGCATGGATTCTTTGAAATACGGTTTGTCTTTCATGCCGTAGTTTTTCGTATTCTCTTCGCTCATGTCATAATAAGCAGAATCGAAAAACTTATCGATGCCTTCCGCTTTGTACATTTCGTTACGGTTCCAGAACGTCTGCGTATTTCCGTGGAAAGCGGCAGACGTGTAGTTTTTGCCTTTTAAAATCGCAGGAACGGACTGCAGCGTGTTTTGCGCTTTATTGACGAAAACCGAACCTTGCGAGAGCGGGTACAGAGAGTTCTCCATCATAAATTCCGCATCTGATGTTTTACCTTGTCCCGTTTGGTGGAAAAAGTTATCAAAGTAGAATGTTTGATTGTCATGCGCCAGTTTGTTTAAAAATGGCGTCACTTCCTTGCCGTTAATTTTGTAATCAATGATGAAGGACTGAAGAGACTCTAATGAGACATAGATGACGTTTTTTCCTTCGGCTTTTCCGAAGTAGACGTTGTTCGGCACGTCATAATTGGCCTTCATATAGTTTTCCACATCCGTTACATCGCTTGAATCGGCAAGCGCGCGCTGGCTGTTTGACTTCACATTCTGCACGGCATCGTAAATCGTAAAGTTGTACGTGCCCAAGTATTTCACCAGATAGTTACGGTCAAATGAGCGTGTCAAAAGCTCAGGACGGTCGGTTTCCGCTACGGCGAGGTTGATCAGGAACACAAGCACGGCGGAAGCCAAAACGATTCTGAATGATTTCTTCGCCGGTTTTTCAGCCGGTTTTTTCATCTTAATGGCCAAAATAATCAAAATGACGGTATCCAGGAAGTAGAAGACGTCTGTCCATCTCATTAATGAGAACGCGCTGTCTCCGAGCTGGCCGCCGTTTGTTTTTGCCTGCATCATGACCGGGATGGTAATGAAATCATTAAAGAATCTATAATAGACGATGTTTGCATAAAGCAAAAAAGACAATAAAAAATGAATCACAATAATGGCTGTCTGCTGTAATTTTTTCTTGAAAAGAAGTCCAAATCCAAGAAAGAACAGGCCGGAGCTCAGCGGATTCACAAAAAGCAATATTTTCTGGATCGTGTTGTCTATGCCGAGGTTAAAGTTTAAAATATAAGCAGCATATGTTTTCACCCACAATAACACGACCGCTATCAAGAAGAAGGCAAGTCCTCTTTCTTTTATAAATGTTTTCATTGTTACACTCCTTTTTTCCGATCACGGTTTACACGGAACGATAGAAAAAACGAACGTAATCAATATACCATGAAACCAGCAAATAGAAAAGGTGGAAAAGGCTCATCGGAAAAAGGGCGAAAAACACTGTCGCAACGGCGGTTTATCTGTTGAATGCCGGCTATGAAAAATTCGAATGGAACAAAATGGGATATGGATTTTTGTATGGATATGATCCGGTTTAATTGAAAAAAGGAGGTAACAAGTGATGGATATTGCCCATATCGTGGCTGAAGATAAAATCAAGCGCGCCATTAAGGATGGAGAATTCGCCGGCATCAAAGGCATGGGAAAGCCCCTGCCGAAAGACGATGCCGCACATCTTCCGGAGTCGCTCAGAATGGGCTACCGCATGTTGAAAAATGCCGGGATCGCCGAGGATGAGGGCGCGCTGAAGAAAGAGCTGATGACGCTCGATTATTTGATCGCCAAGTGCCGCAATGAAACGGAGCTGGATCACCTGCGGAACAAACGGACGGAAAAACAAGTCAGACTCGACAAGCTGACGGAGGAGAGAGACATGTTCTCAGAACCCGCATCTTCTCATTATAAGGAGAAAGTGTACAGACGCCTGAACCGTCCGTAAACCGGTTCCTTATATTTTCTGCTGAAAAGGAATGTATTCCATAAGGCGCGGATAGGAAATGTGTAGCAGGCCGTTCATGCACTGCGCCTGCAGCAGATGGGGCTCAGCCGGTTCAGGGAGTTCAATCGTCTCATCAATTTCTCCGTAATACCGATTTTGGCAGATCCCCATGTCCTTTGGAAAAAGGGGCGTGATGTTTCCTTTTATATGCAGCCGTGTTCTTGACACCAGCCTCAATGTCAATTCTTCTTCGTAAACGCCGGGCATTTCCACAATGACAAATGTGTGCTGTTCATCCTGATAGATATCATAAACCAGGGTGTTTTTTTGTAAGGAGAAAAACTCTTCGGGAGATTTCCGTTTCAGGACATTGGTCCAAAAGTCGCTGGGCTTGTGCTCGTTCGTAATCTCAAGCCACTTTCTCATTTTTTCGATATCCACTTCAGCAAACCCCCCTTATATTTGATTTGCGATCGGCATTGACGGGTTGGCGATCTGATCCTGGTCGCTCACATCAGGATCAAGATGGCCCGAATTCAAACATCCGGCGGCCGGTGAAAAGTCTCCTAAAGAAAAGTTCGCGCCGACAAATTTGCTGTTGGCGGTGTGGCTGTTTTGTACGGTCTGACCGATATCGACGTTTCCGTTTTGGGTGGCTCCGTTTACTTTTATATTGACGACGTTAATTTGGTAAGGCATTCATAAAAACCCCTTTAATCTATAATGGGCGGCACCGGCGTAATATTTGCGGTATCTGCGGTTCCGATGGCTGTCTGGTCGTTTACATCAGGATCATTTAACAAGTTCTCCATCATCGATTCTATAGGTGACGTATCGCCGAATGAAGAGTTCAGTCCTTGTGATTTGTTGTTTGTGGTGGGACTGTTGTATGCCGCTTCCCCAATCGTAATAGATCCGTTGCCAGAAATACTGTTAATCTTCAGATAGTACAGGTTGATAACAGTGGATGGCATCTCTTCACACCTCTTTAACTTAGTTGTACAGTACTGTATGCTTTTTGCGCTCCTGTTGTGAATTCCGCCCGGATTCAGCCATATGGCGGTCGTGAAAAACCGTATCTTTTTGGAGGGCGCCAGCCTCTTTCAGTACACAGAAAGCCGGCACAGGCTCGATACATTCCGTTTCGTCGGCTTTGCGAGAAGAGAAAAATAAAAACGGACTGCCGCGGCAGCCCGTTTTTTTGTCAGTATCAAAATGAATACTATCCAACAAAAATGTGCGTACTGGTACTTTCAAAAATAATGGCTACAATAGTACATAACGAGATAAAAAGGAGAGATCATGAATGTCAGATAAAAAACAGCAGATCATCGAAGCGTATCAATTCAGACACGCCACAAAGGAATTTGATCCTGAGAAAAAAATTTCAGAAAGTGATTTTGAATTCATTTTAGAAACGGGAAGACTGTCCCCAAGCTCACTCGGTTTGGAGCCTTGGAAATTTGTCGTCGTTCAAAACCCGGAGCTTCGTGAAAAACTCCGCGAGTTCACATGGGGCGCGCAAAAGCAGCTGCCGACTGCAAGCCACTTCGTACTTCTGCTTGCCCGGACGGCAAAGGATATCCGTTTTGACGCCGATTATGTCAAAAACCACTTGAAGGAAGTCAAAAAAATGCCGGAAGATATGTATGAAGGCTATATCAGCAAAACAGAAGATTTCCAGAAAAATGATTTCAATCTGCTTGAATCAGATCGCGCGCTGTTTGACTGGGCTTCCAAACAGACATACATCGCCCTTGGCAATATGATGACAGCCGCGGCGCAGATCGGAATCGACTCCTGCCCTGTAGAAGGCTTCAACTACAAAGAAATCCACCGGATTCTTGAAGAAGAAGGACTTCTGGAAAACGGAAGTTTCGACATCTCTGTCATGGCCGCATTCGGTTACCGTGTCAGAGAACCGCGTCCGAAAACAAGATCTGCCGCAAAAGACGTTGTAAAGTGGGTATAAGATCAATAAAAAAAGCTGCCGGGAGTTTCCCGGCAGCTTTTAACGTTTCGTCTGTTTCGCTAAAAAACAGGCGGTGATCCAGGACGTAACGGGAATGATGATGCCGATCCCGACGCCGGCGCAAAGAATGGTGACGGCTTCCGCGCTGAAGACTTTTGAGTTCACTATTTTTTCAGCAGAGTATGATAAGTCTTTAAACCAGATAATTAAAGCCAAATAGCTGCCGAAAAAAGCAAAGAATAGCGTATTTGTATTCGTTCCTAAAATATCTCTTCCGATGCTTAAACCGAATTTGTACAGATCTTTTCGGCTCATGGACGGATTATAGCTGTAAATCTCTCTCATGGGTGATGTAATGGAGATCGCGACATCGGTAATTGCCCCTATCGTGCCCATAATGATCATAGCCGCGGTAACCTTTACAAAATCCACCCCGACAAAAAGTGTGAATATGCCGATATCACCCAGTTCTTCTTCACCAAACCCTTGAATCGAAGTCTGTTTCGTGACGGCCAGAATAAAAAACAGCATCAATACGATCGTCAGCATGGCAGAAATAAAGGCGGTTACGGTTTTGACGTTTCCCCCGTTAATATAAAAAAGTGTAATGCTGCAAATCGCGGCGGAAGAGAGCAACGTTAAAACAATCGGATTGATGTGCGGGTCAGTCATTAAAATGATGGTGAGAAAGAGAACGCCGAAATTTAAAAATAGCGCAATAAAAGACCTCGCTCCCTTTTTACCGCCGATGAGAACCATCAATAGAAATAAAATCGCCGCAAGAATTACGATGACATTCATGAGCTTGCCTTCTTTCGTTTAATAAAAAAGACAGAAGCATACAGACTGGCGGGGATGGTTAATACAATTCCGATTCCCCCGGCCAATGCTCTGGCTATTTCCAAGGAAATGTTCATAGAAAGAGTGAATCCTATCGGGGAATCATTTTTCAAATACAAAAGCATCATCGGTATAGAGCCGCTGATATAGGCAAAAAACAGAATGTTGGTCATCGCCCCCATGATGTCTTTACCGATCTCCATTCCGGAACGTTTGAGTGCTTGTAATGAGATACTCTTGTTTTCTTCATATAATCCAAAGACAGATGACGTCATGGTAATGGCCACATCCATGACCGCTCCCAGTGATCCGATAAATACTCCGGCCATGAACACCGTGTGATAAGGGCGGGTTAAATACTGCATTTCTTCATATCTGAGACCTTTTTCTCCGGTTGCCGCCATCACCAAATACGTAATGAGCAGGGAGACAAAAGTGCCTGCGAGCGTCGCGGCTATGGCGGCATATGTTTTCGCGTGAAAACCGCTGACAAGCAGCAATGAAATGACAGTAAAGATGAGAATACAGATACCGCAGATGAAAATCAGCCCGATATTCGGGTGCTTTCGGTACAAATCTAATGCATAAGACAATAAAACAGCATTAAACATCAGGCTGATGATCGAAAAGAAGCCTTGTTTTTTGCCGACGATCAGTAAGGTGAATATGAAAATCCAAGCGATCAGCAAAAGCTGTTTATCCCGTTTTTTATCTATAATGCTTCCGGATATATCCTTACTTGATGTTTTCCCTTTATCAATAGAGACGAATACTTCATCGCCGGGCTGATATTTCTGATCATTCGCTCCGGATGAGGAATACTGATTGGACAAATGAATGAGCTTTCCTTTTTGACTGCCGTTTTCAAGTTTGGCTGTAATCGTCTGATTGAAAATCTTATCTTTGTTTTTGTGCATGTCCTGCACATCAGACTGGTGTTCCAATGCTGTTTTTGTCACCTTGGCAATCGGGCGCTCATAAAAAGAAGCGTTGTAATTGACGAAAATGAGCGAGCTGATACAGCAAAGCGCTGTTATCACGTAAAACAGCTTTATTTTGTAAGTCATGCTGTTGCGTTTGTTTTTTGTTATTTTCAAAAAAAGTCCTCCAAACAGGCCCCGCCGTGAAGTGTCAAGCTATGCAGCAGCTGCATAAATAACGCTCATATTTTATCATTCGGCCGTACCGCTGTCGATTCAGAGGGCGGACCGGGAAAAGCTCCCCTGACATCAGATCAGGAGAGCCTTTGGGATGAACCGGCCGAGAAAAGCGGCCTTTTTATGCTTCATTCACTTTTTTTGCTTTTCTTCTTTGATACAGATACAGTGCCGTTCCGAGCGCGCTGATGAGAAACCCGGCAAGGAGGATGGAATACATCGCTGTGGCTGTATCAGGAAGCAGGCCGCCCGGCGATACTCCGTCCTGCGCTTGGCCGGATGAAGGGTTTTGTCCGTTTGGCTGTTTTCCGGAGCCGTGATCTCCGCTTGTCGGCGGCGCGCTCTTCGTGTTTGCGTTTAATATGGCGTATTCACTGAAATGATTGGTATAGCCCGTGACGAGATCGTGTGAAACCGATCCGTTGTCTGTTTTTGTATAGGCGTTCTTTTTCCGGTCTATGTGATAAATGCCCGGCTGTTTCGCCTTCTTCGTATTCTCCATGCGCATGGTAAACTTTACAGGCGCTTTAAATGTTTTGATGTCTTTGTTTTTCTGCTTCATTGTAAAGTCGTATACGTTTGAAAGCGCACCGCTTACTTTCTTTTTCGGCGTCACGCCGAACCGTGTGTCATCAGCTCCAGCGTTTGCCATCGGCATTTTCATGCTGAACTTGTCATGCAGGATCGTAAGGGAAGAATCAGATGTTCTGTCCTTTAACAGGCCGATCTGTTTTTTGGTTACGCTGAGATCAATCGGCTTTTTGGCGCCGTCATTCTTGTCGTAGTATACGATCGGTGTATTGGCGTTTTTGGCATAGGCCGCAAATGCGCTGTCATCTTCAAGCGTCCACGAGCCGTTCTTTTGCTTCGTCGGCAGGTACACTTCTTGCGCACGGCCGTCAACTTTCGGCTCAACCGCTTTTTCCGCTTTTTCAAGCTGCTCGATAAAGACCTCATAGTCGACAAAGCCAAGGTCTTCTTTATGGGACGCTTCGTTAAAGACGGAATATCCGTCTCCGCCTTCACCGACAAAGTTACTGGTGGCGACTCTGTATGTTTTCTTATCAGAAATCGGCTTTACGCTGCCGTCATCCTGCACGGCCGCAGCTTGAAGAACGCGGTGTCCCGGCTTTTTATTCAGTGTAAACGTGTATGTTAAACCGGCAACTTGAGGGAAGGCGCCTCCTTGAGCCTCGATACCGCTTAACCCTTGTTCCAGGGCTTGTTTGATCTGTTTCCCGGTTAAATCTGCGACGTAAAGCGTGTTGCCGAACGGCATTACATTCAGCACATCGCCGAGTGTGATGTCTCCTTTATCAATGCCTGCGCGGATGCCGCCCCCGTTTGTGATCGCAATCTGGGCGCCGGCGGCTTCCTTCGCTTTTTGCAGCATGCCGTCCGCGATGAAGTTTCCGAGATTGGTTTCTTTGGAGCGGACATGCTCGCGCCGGCCGTCAAGCGCAACTTTCGTGGAGCCGACTTTTTCATTTTTGACGGAGATGAGCTCTTTTTTAAACGGATCAAGCTCTTTTTTTAGATCAGGGTCTTCTTTCGTCTGCTCATTCACCGGCAGCGCTTGAAGAGAGGATTGTTCCGGCAGAACGACCCCGTTTTTGTCAAATGCGACATCCACCCGGCCTAAATATTCGCCGTATTCTTTTGCCTGGGCGACGATGGTCGGCTCTTCGTTTTTGACAATTTCCATTTTATCTACAAGCGTATGCGTATGTCCGCCGACGATTAAGTCGATGCCTTTTACTTTTTTGGCAAGATCGAGATCACGCTGATGCCCGATATGGGTCAGGGCGATAATTTTATTGACATGTTCCTTGTTCTGTATTTCTTTTACCGTATCTTGTGCGGATTGGAAGGCATCATTAAAGACAATGCTTTTACCCGGGCTTGATGTGACGGACGTATCTTCCGTTGTTAAGCCGAATACGGCGGCTTTTTCTCCGTTTACATCAAGCAGAATGTATGGATAGATGCCTGCTTTTTTCTTTTTCCCTGCCGTAAAGGTGTCTGCTTTTTTCATGAATGGTCTGAGTTTTGACTCTTTGGACACATCGACATTTGAGCTGATGAGCGGGAAGTCAGGCGCTTGGAAATTGTATTTTCCCGACGGGTCAGCCGCGCTTCCGTTCCCGCTCAAGAAGCTGGCGAGAGCACCCGGGCCTTTATCAAATTCATGGTTTCCGAAGGTCATTGCGTCGTAGCCCATGCTGTTCATCAATTTTAAATCAGCCAGCCCCTGCCACTTCGTAAAATAAAGATCGCCTGAGAAAACGTCTCCCGCATCAAGCAGAATGCTGCGGTCGGTTTCGCTTCTGATTTCTTTGATTTTCGTCATTCGCCTCGCCGCGTTATCAAGGTGCGCGTGCGTGTCGTTTGTATGCATAACGGTGAGCTTCCATGCGTCATCTTTCGGCGGATCTGTGCCCGGTTCATCATCTTTGAACTGGAGCTTGTACTGTCCGTAGCCGGCGTTTTGTGATTCTCCGATATAGGCGACGTCATCTGCGCGGTCGGCAAACGGCTTTGCGGCCAAGGAGGATTCAAATGTCAGGTTCGTCCCTTTGACCGGAAGGATGGACCAGTTATGATCAGCCTGCGGATTAATTGTTTTCTGCTGGATGATGTAATCCATTAAGACCTGCCTGTTTTCATCGGCTGATGAGTATACGATTTTATCATTGCTTAAGTGAGGAAATCCTCCGCCTCCTGAAGCGCGGTAATTATTTGTGACAATCAGAAATTCCTGCTTGGCGCTGACGGGTTTTCCTTGATAAGAAAGGTTGACGATCCGGCTTGCATCGGGATGAATGACTGTTCCGTTTTCGTTGTATTTCGCCGGTTTAGTGACATCGACCTGATAGGTGACGCCGTCAATGACATCAAAATTGTATGAGCGGTAGGCGTCATTTAAAAGCGCTTGGCTGCCGCCTTTTGCCTGATCGATCTGATTAAATTGCCCTGCGGACATTTCAAGCCAGTCTTTCACTTCGCTGCCGTTCAGCTTGACGATCTGAACCGTGTTGTCATACAGGTATAAATCGCCGATATTTTTGATGGCGAGGTCACCTGCGGAAATGTTTGTATAGTAGTTTGAACCGTTCCGCCCGCCGGCTTTAAACGGAGCGCCCGCCGAGAGGATTGGCAGATCTTTATATTCCGTATCCTTCATCTTATTTTCGGCGTACCATTTTTGCGCATCCGTCACGATTTGAATGGACGGATCATCTTTGACTTGGGCGAAAAAACTGTTGATATCGGCTTTTGTCTGGCCGACGGGTTCTCTGATGTATTGCAGTGTGCTTTCATGCGCTTTTTTGACGGTATTGACGACGGTTTCGTTTTCCGAAGTCACATTGCCGGCAATCGGCTCGATCCTGCCTTTTCCATCTTCCACATGCCATGCGCCGTCTGTTTTTTCAAGCCGAAGGTCGATGACCCCCGCATATTTGCCCCAGCTGCTTGACATGACAACGGGGATGCCGTTAATCGTGCCTTTATCGACGTCGAATTGATCAGCGCCTTTGTATTCGGTATCAGGGAACAGACCGTGCTGATGGCCTGATACGATCGCATCAATTCCGCTGACTTTCGTTGCGAGATCAAAAACGGCATTTTCCGCACGGGAGGACTGTGCTTTTTTTTCTATGCCGCTGTGGGCGAGGGCGATGACGATATCGGCACCTTCAGCTTTCATTTTCGGAACGGTTTTCTTCGCGGATTCCACAATGTCCTCGACTTGAACGCGTCCTTCAAGATTTTTTTTATCCCACGTCATGATTTGGGGAGGGACAAAGCCGATGTAGCCGACTTTTAGCTGATGTTTTCCGCCGTTTTCATCCGTGACGGTTTTATCTTTTATGACATAAGGCGTATAACGGTTTTCACCGCTCAATGTTTTCACATTGGCGTTGACGATCGGATAATCAGCGCCTTTCATCGTCCCGTCCAGAAAATCCAGCCCGTAATTAAATTCATGATTGCCGAGTGTTCCTGCGTCATAGTGCAGACTATTCATCACTTCAATGATCGGATGGGTCTTTGCGCCTGAAATGATATCGTTTTTCTGATATTTTACTGCGTATTCACCGAGGGGATTCCCTTGAATCAGGTCTCCGTTATCGACAAGCAGCGTATTCGGATTTTCGCTTCTGTGCTTCGCAATGAGCTGAGCCGTTCGGGCCAGCCCGAATTCCGTTGTCGGTTTGTCGCTGTAGTAATCGTAGTCCATCATATTGGCGTGAACGTCAGTTGTCGCTAAAATGCTGAGATTCACACTGGAGGATTTGTTATCTTCTGCTTTAATGGGTGTTATTGGGAGGATTAGACTAAGTATCATAACTAGGGGCAGCAGAATACGGAGTGTCCTATTGACGCTGCATTTCTGTATTCTCACCTGTTCTCCACCTTTCAACAAATTTTGTCATGCAGTACCATTGTAAGAATATTTTGTGAAAGTTTATATAGATTTCATGATGATTCTTGTAAAAAGAAGAAAAATGAGGATAATGACCTATGTAAAACGAATGGGCGGCAAATGCGTCTTTTATGTTTGATGTTAGTGTGGCTGGGGTACATGGATTTATGTAGACTTCATCAAGCAGGAGGTAGTAACTATGGGTAAAAAAATTGCAGTTGTATTAACGGATTATTTTGAGGACGTCGAGTATACAGAACCTGCGAAAGCTTTTAAAGATGCGGGTCATGAATTAACAGTGATCGAACAGGAAAAAGGAAAAACAGTCAAAGGCAAACAAGGGGAAGCGGAAGTGAAAGTGGATGCGTCCATCGATGATGTGAATCCGAAAGACTTTGACGCATTGCTGATCCCGGGCGGATTCTCACCTGACATGCTGCGTGCGGATGACCGTTTCGTCCAATTTGCCAAAGCATTTATGGATGATAAAAAACCGGTTTTCGCCATCTGCCACGGCCCTCAGCTTCTCATCAACGCGAAAGCATTGGACGGGCGCAAAGCGACAGGATTTACATCCATCCGTATTGACATGGAAAACGCGGGCGCAAATGTGGTGGATGAAGAAGTCGTCGTCTGCCAGAACCAGCTGGTCACAAGCCGCACACCAGATGACATTCCGGCATTCAACCGCGAATCATTAAAACTGCTTGCATAATATAAAAGCGGAGCGCCGTATCAGGCGTTCCGCTTTTTTTGTGAAGATTCACGAATGACCAGCTCGGGCGCCAAAATAATGCGCTGTTTTTTGTGCTGGGAATTGGCGATTTTATGATGCAGCAATTGAGCCGCTTCTTTTCCCGACTGCCGCGGAAAAGAAGCAACGGTTGTAAGCGGGGGATAAGAAATTTCAGCTTCCGGCACGTTGTCAAAGCCGACAATATCAATATCTTCGCCCGGGATGAGTCCTGCTTTTCTGATCCCTTGCATGACGCCGAACGCGACCAAATCACTGAAGCAGAAAATCGCGGCCGGGCGCTCAGGCCGGCGGAGCAGCTTCATCACAGCTTCATAGCCTGCCTCGCGGGTCGGCGCGCTGTCAATCACAAATTCACTTTTCACTTCAAGATCCGCTTCACGGAGCGCTTTTTTAAACCCTTTCATCCGTTTCGTCCATGTTGATGAGTGCTTCACGCCGCCCAGAAACGCAATCTCCTGATGCCCTTTTTCAATGAGATGGCGCACTGCCTTATAGGTGCCTTCCTCATAGTCAGCTCCGACAAAATCACAGTCCGCATCGGCAATCTCCCTGACGGCAAGCACGACCGGAATATCAAGCTGCTCAAGGCGGGAAAGGGTTTCCTCGGCCGCGCCTGAAACCGGGCATAAAATCAATCCGCCGACCCTGTGTTCCAGCATGGTCGAGATCAGCTGCTCCTGCTTGGCGACGGAATCAAATGTCGTGCCTAAGAGCACTGTTAATCCGACTTCCTCGAGTGTATTCTGCACGCCGATCAGAAACTCTGAGAAAAACGTATTGGAAATGTCAGTGATAATCAATCCTACCGTTGTGGACGTCTGTGATCGTAAATTCGCGGCGACCCGATCATATACGTATCCAAGCTCCCGCATGGATTGCAGCACTTTCTCACGGGTTGCTTCGGAAATTCGCGGATTATTGCGGACGATTAATGAGGCGGTGGATGTTGAGACGCCTGCATGCTCAGCGACCTGCTGCAATGTCACCCGGCGTTTTTTTTGCTGTTTCATACGTCGCATTCCTCACTTGGTTATTATTCGTTACCTCCATTATAAGCGTTTTGGCGCGTGAGAAGAAAGAGAGAGGGGGAGAAAAAGATAAAGCGCCGGAAGACGGATTGTCCTTCGGCGCTTTCTATCACAATAGATTATTCAAACATCTGCTCTTTAATATACTGAACCGGCATTTCACGGCCTGTCCAATATTCAAACGCCTTGGCGCCCTGCCAAAGCATCATGCCGAGGCCGTTAATGGTTTTGCAGCCGGCCGCTTGAGCCTGTTCAAGCAATTTCGACGTAACGGGGGTGTAAACGACGTCTGTCACAATCAAATCCGGACGGAGCATGGATGTGTCTTCAATAACACTCAAGCCTTCAAGCGGTTTCATGCCGACACCCGTTCCGTTTGTAAAAATATCGCTTGAAGCGATTTCAGCACGCAGCGCATCTTGATCTTCGAGCGGGAAAAGATTCGCTTTACAAGAAGAGCCCTTCATTTCTTCATTGATGATGCGGACATTCTCTTCCGCCTTTTCGAAAAACGCGTCATTGCGGGCGAAAATTGAGATTTCGCCGAGGCCTTCCAATGCGGATTGAATCGCAATCGGAGTGGCGGCTCCGCCGGAACCGACCAGCGTCATTTTTTTGCCTGTGATGTCGATGCCGTGTTCTTTTAGGTTGCGGACGTATCCCATACCGTCAGTGGAGTGTCCGATCAATTTTCCGTTCTCATTCACCACTGTATTCACCGCACCGGTGAATTTCGCTGAATCTGCGAGTTCATCGAGGTAAGGGAGAATGTTCATCTTGTTCGGCATCGAGACATTGAAGCCTCTGACGTTTAAGGCGCGCATTCCCGTCACCACATCTTCAAGCTGTTCATGACCTACTTCAAATGCGAGGTAAGCGTAGTTCAGCCCTAATTTTTTAAACGCCAGGTTGTGCATCGCCGGAGATAAAGAGTGTCCGATCGGTGTCGCGAATAATCCGATAAGCTGCGTTTTTCCGTTAATCCGTCCTAAATCTTTCTTCATGATGTATTCCTCCGTTAGTCCATTCATCTGTTTTTCATCCCGCTTGAGGGAAGAAAAACGCTGGTTACATATTTTTATTTAAAATGCTGAGTACACTTCGCAATTCAGCAACGGGAATCTGTCCGGGCGCAGATGCTTCTTTGCCCGCGCCGAACGTACACGCCGAGCCGAAGACTTCCCCGGCCAGCCGGCTGATCAGGCCCGTTCCCGCCATTGACATCGTGATGATCGGCCGGTCTGCGTATTGTGTTTTCATCGTATGTGTGGCATCCAATAAGACGAAAACATCTTCAGTGTTTTGCGGCATCACCGCGATTTTCGGGATGTGCGCGCCGTACGCCTGCATTTTCCGCAGCCGGGAGATGATTTCTTCTTTTTTCGGTGTCTGATGAAAATCATGATTGGACATGACGACATATACGCCGTTGTCTTCAGCAGTTTTCACAATTGATTTGACTTCCGCTTCTCCCGTAAACAATTCAACGTCTACAAGTTCAATGTGTCTTGTTTCGATTACGGTTTTAAGCAATTCAATGTAAAGGCGGACGTCAATAACTTTATTTCCGCCTTCTTTATGGGTTCTGAATGTAAAAAGCAGCGGTGTTGCGCCTGCGGCTTTCCGCACCTTTTCAAGCATGCCTTTTACGGCGTCCGGGCTTTCAACGTGTTCATATACATCCGCCCGCCACTCAATGATATCCGGGTTAAGCCTGTTGACGGCTTCAATTTCTTCAAGGAGCTCTTTCTCTCCGCCTGCCATCAGCGGCACAATGATCTTCGGAAGTCCTTCGCCGATGACCGTGTTTCTGATTGTAATAGATTGCATGATAGGTTCTCTCCCTTTAAAAAATAGTCAGGCTTTCATCACCTGCTTATAAACGGATACCGATAAACAATGCGAGGAGGGCGCTGACAGCCGCAATTCCGATATCAAGCAGAAAAACAGGGGTCAGGCCGGCCGTTTTGGATATCGCTCCCGTAATAAGCGGAATGACAATAAAAGATAAGCTTGATGCTATATTAACAAAAGATGTGATGGTTCCTTTATTTTTAGGGAATAAAACAGCCATAACCGTCATCGCCAATTGCAGAATGCCCGCAGTTGAAAGTCCGATGACGAAGGAACTGATGACCGATACGGCCGGCTGCTGAATGAAAATCAGAGCTAGCAGCGCGATTGCCGCGATCACCGGGTACAGCACCATTACCGTAATCGGCTGAATCACTCTGTTTAACAGCACAGCCAGCAATAACACGGACACAAGCGCCCCGATGCTGTAATAGCTCAACAATTTGACGGCTTGCACTTCGGGCATGCCCAAAACGGATTGACCGAACTTAGGAAGCCATACTTGAACGAGCATAAACAGCGCTGTTTATGAAAAGCCTAACAAAATAATCGCAAGGCCTTCGCGCCATATCGACGGCTGTGATCTGAACGTGTCATCAGACGGAGAGGCATCCGCCCGGCCGCAGTCTTCTTTTTGCTTATGATTCGGGAACGGAACTTTCAACAGGAAAAAGCCGTTCAGGAAGAAAATGATGCCGGGCACGAAAAACGTCCACCCGTAAAACAAATGCCTGTCCGCCATAAATGCGATAAAAAACGGAAGCACCGTCGCGCCGATGGATACAAACGCTTTGATTAACACGGCTGCAGAGCTTGCGTTTTTCGGAAATCCTTCAATAAGCGCCGGATATGTGCCGGAATCCAAAAATGAATTGGCGATCCCTGCGAAAATAGCGAAGATAAACGCTTCCGTATAGTTTGTCGAAAGCGGAATTCCGATTAAGAAAATCAGATACAGAAATGCGCCCGCCACGATAAACGGCCGTCTCCCGAATGTATCTGAGAGCTTTCCGGCAAACAGAAGCGAGATCAGCTTCCCGATGCCGATGGCGGAGACCAAATAGCTGACTCCGGCTGCTGATGTATGAAGCTGTTTTGATAATGCTTCCATATTCGATGCGATCATAATAATGATCATGCCCAGCAGGAAATAGTTGATATAAAGACCCGCTGCCATTTTGGTGTATATGTTTTTCATGATGACATCCCCTAATGCGGTTATTAAAGTTAAATTATTGATGAACGCACAGAACCATTCCCCTTTATTGAACCACTGCCTTTCTTTAAAAAACTGGTTTGATAAAACGGCTGCAGGTATACTTGATTAACGTTGATAAGACAGTAAGTATATCGTTATACTAAAAAATAAATTAGAAGACCGCATATTTCGTTCTGCCAAAGTTCGCAGTTACTATACCCCTTCTTTTTATATGTGTCAAACCGATGAACTTTTATTTTTTACTTTTTTAAATCAAAAAAGCCCCGCTGTTTTTCGGCGGGGCTGACACGGGTTTATTTTCTGAGAGAGGCGAGTTCCTCAGCAATGGCCTGCATTTCACTCGGGCTGAATGATGCTTTTTTCATGACCATTTGATGAAGGTATGTAAGATCTTCTATTTTTTCATCACTGAAATCTTCCGCTCTGATGACGCCGACATTGAGCATGTTGAGCTTCTGCGAAATGTCTTCAATCATTTTGTTTAACGTTTCTGTTTGTTGGCTCGGCAAATTCATGCATCCTTTCATGACCGTTTTCGTACCCTTTATTCTAACAGAATTCATTTAGAATAAAAGCTTATTTCCACAGCCGCAGAAAAATTGCTAAGATGATGATAAGGTTTTTGATCCTCAAAATGCGGGGAAAGAATAGGGAGGTTATCGATATGATACATGTGCTGTTTGTCTGTCTTGGAAATATTTGCCGTTCACCTATGGCAGAGGCGGTATTTTCTGATATGGTGAAGAAAAACGGGCTGAACGGGCAGATTAACATTGATTCAGCGGGAATCGGCGCCTGGCATGCGGGAAATCCGCCGCATGAGGGAACGGAGCAGATCCTTAAAGAGAAAGGGATCAGCACAAGCGGCATTACGGCGAGACAGGTCCGTGAGTCTGATCTGACCGATTTTGATTACGTCATTGCGATGGATGCTGAAAATATTGGGCATCTGCGCAGCATGGCCGGTTATAAAAAAGCGGCGCCGCGTATCGCAAGGCTGCTTGATTATGTACCGGAATCGGATCTTGCGGACGTGCCCGATCCGTATTATACCGGGAATTTCAGCGAAGTGTACGCTCTGATCGAGTCCGGGTGCCGTCATTTGCTGGAAACAATAAAGAAAGACCATCATTTATAAGGGGGATTGACCGATGAAGCAGACACGCATCATGGCAAAAGCGATTCTGATCGGCGCTGCCGCCGGCGGAGCACTTTCTTTATTACATAAGCCGACAAGAGAGGCATGTTTCCGGAACATGGACGCGTGCAGGCGGCGTGCGGCATTTTACCGGACTAATCCCGAAGCCTTGAAACAGGAGGCTTCTGCAAAACTGGACCAAGTGAAAAGCATCGCCAATACCGTATCGGACGATCTGAGTTTTTTAAACGGGCAGATCACCAAGCTGAAGCAGACGACGCCGCAGGTCATTGACCTGTTAAAAGAGACGAAGGAGCATTTTTCGAAAAACGATCATTGAGGTGGGATGTCATGAGTTTTATAAAGGAGCTGTTTGCAAGATTTTCTCTGCATGAAGGACAAAGTAAATCGGCGGAGCTGGCGTATTTTTTTCTTCTGTCATTGTTTCCGTTAATAATTTTCATGCTGACGCTCACGGCCTATCTTCCCATATCGGCAGAAGACGTGCTCGGCGCAGTCGATCAATACGCGCCCGACAGCGCAATGTCTATGGTGAAATCCATTACGGAGCAAACGCTGAACAAACGCAGCGGCGGACTTTTGTCATTCGGGATTATCGCCGTCATCTGGTCGGCTTCCAACGGTATGAACGCAATTGTCAGAGCATTTAACCATGCCTACGAAGTCGAGGAAAACCGCTCATTTATCATCATTCGCTTGACCTCAATTTTTTTAACCATCGCGATGGTGGTTACGATTTTAATCGCACTGCTTCTGCCGGTATTCGGCAGAGAAATCGGACTGCTGGCCGCAGATGTCATCGGCGCCCCCGGCCTATTTTTGCAGGTATGGTCGGTTGTCCGCTGGGGTATCAGTCCGCTTATCCTTTTAATCGTCTTTACCGCGCTTTACATTTTCGCGCCGAATAAAAGGCTTTCTCTCCGTTTTGTGCTGCCGGGAGCCGTATTTGCGGCAGCCGGCTGGATTATCGTCAGTATGCTGTTCTCATTTTACGTCGGCACCTTTGCCAACTACAGCGCCACATACGGGAGCATCGGGGGAATTATCGTCCTTATGATCTGGTTTTACCTTACGGGAACTCTGCTGATTTTAGGAGGAGAAATCAACGCGCTTTTACATAAACGTAAAAAGCTTCCTGATGAAAATCCGTACCGCGGGAGCAAGCTATAGAGGAACGGATGACGTTCAAGCTGAAAAACGGAGGGGAATCGGCTATGACCAAGCATACGAAAAAAGGCGGAAGCCATAATAAACAAAACTCAAAAAACGGCCCGAAGAATAAAACAAGCGGAAGCGCCAACGGGCAGAACGGATACCACTAGAAAAAAGCCGCCTGGCCTAAATCAGGCGGCTTTTTATGAGGCGGGAAAAGAATGGGATTCGGAAGCGGCGCTGTGCTTTGTTTTCCCGAAGACGAGCGCAAGCCAAATACAGACCAGGATCACCGTAATAAAGTAAAACAAATTGGCGCTTTCAAACCGCTGCATATACCAGCCGCCCGCCACCGGCCCGATCATGCTGCCGAGGCTGAACGAAATCCCGCAGAGCAGATTGCCCGCCGGAAGAAGATGGGACGGCAGCAGGTCGCTCATATAGCTGATGCCGAGGGAAAACATACTGCCGACCGCCATCCCTGCCATGAAAAAGCAGCCGCCGATGACAGAAGGCGACGGAAACAATCCGGCCGTCAAAAAGCAGAGGACGCCCGTCAGTAAAATGACGAGCAGGACACGTTTTCTCCCGAACCGATCGCTTAATAAACCAAGCGGAAACTGGAATACAATACTGCCGATGGCGAAAGCGGGCAATATCAATGCGACGGCATCTACGGATATGCCTAAGCGCAAGGCGTACACGGGGAAGCTTCCGTTCAGCGCCGTTTCTAAAAAACCGTAGCCGAATGCCGGAAGAAAAGCGACCCAGCCGAAAAGCAGGGCGCGGTAAAACCGTTTTGCGCTGTTGTCCCCGGATGTTTCATCCGGACCTTGCGCCGGGTGCTCATTACGTAAGACAAATACAAACAGCCAGGCGGCGAGACTGATACAGCCGGAGACGATAAACGGAAGGGACGGACTTGTTTTTACGAGAGGGACCATAAACGGACCGACAGCGAAACCAAGCCCGAAGGACAGCCCGTACAGCGAAATGTTTCTTCCTCTGTTTTGGGGCGTTGATTTTGAAGTCACCCATGTTTGGGTTGAGAAATGCAGCATATGATCCCCGATTCCGATCAGCAGCCGAAGAAAAAACCATAACCAGATGGATTGAAGCCAAATAAAACTGAATAAGCTGATGATAACAAGAAATCCGCCCATGACCATCAGAGGTTTGAATCCGAGCTTGCGTAGCGGGGCCTCCATAAACGGCGACGCCAGAAGCACGCCGATATACAGGCCGGTTGCGTGCAGGCCGTTTATAGCGGCTGATTCTCCGTTCGTTTCAAAAATGACGGAAATGACCGGCAGAAGCATGCCTTGGGAAAAACCGGAGATGGAAACAAGCAGAACCAAAATAAAGAAGTGCAGTCGTGACATCGCGTATTTTCTCCTTCTTCAGTATCTTTCTTGATCGTACACGGATTTTTCGTGTCCGGCAACCTGAAAATGCCAATTGGGATTTCTCCGGAAGTGTAATTGAGGGAGTTTTTGAGAAGGATATAAAAAGACTCATTCGAAAAAAGGAGCCAGGCAGAATATGAATCGGATTTTTTTCTTTACCGCTGCGGCGGGAGTGCCGCTTTCAGTTATCGGAAGCCTGATGCACTGGCCGTCAGCTGTTTTGTTTATGATTTATTGCTTGACGATTATCGCGCTTGCAAGTTTTATGGGGAGAGCGACTGAATCTCTGGCCATTATCGCGGGTCCGCGGGTCGGGGGGCTGCTGAATGCCACGTTCGGAAATGCGGTAGAGCTGATTATATCGCTATTTGCCTTAAAGGAAGGGCTGACGGGCATCGTGCTTGCTTCACTGACCGGTTCGGTGCTCGGCAACCTTCTGCTTGTCGCGGGATTGTCGTTTTTTATCGGCGGTTTGAAATACAAGCGGCAGGAATTCAATATTCATGATGCCCGGCATAATTCAGGCCTGCTGATATTTGCCATTATCGTAGCTTTTGTCATTCCCGAAGTGTTTTCCATGGATATGGGGGAAAAAAGCAAGCTTGATTTGAGTGTCGGCATCAGCATCATCATGATCCTTTTATACGTGGCGGCTCTTTATTTCAAGCTCGTCACCCACCGCGGCGTTTATCAGCCGAACCAGCCGGAGGCCAAGGAAGAAGAGGAGCAGCCTGAATGGTCGGGGAAAAGAGCGACAGCCGTCTTATTTATCGCAACCATTATTGTCGCCTACATATCTGAAAATCTTGTCCATACGTTTCATGCGGTGGCTGAACAGTTCGGCTGGAGCGAATTGTTTATCGGGGTGATTATCGTCGCAATCGTCGGAAATGCCGCAGAGCATGCGTCGGCCATCATTATGGCGTACAAAGACAAAATGGATGTCGCCGTTGAAATCGCGGTCGGCTCGACTTTGCAGATCGCCATGTTTGTCGCTCCGGTGCTCGTGATCTGTTCCGTCTTTTTCCCGGTGAATATGCCGCTGGTATTCACATTGCCTGAGCTTGTCGCGATGATATCATCCGTCCTTTTGATGACGATGATTTCAAATGACGGTGATTCGAACTGGTTTGAGGGGGCTACTCTCCTTGCCGCTTATGTCATCATGGCGATCGGATTTTTCCTGCTTTAACCTGTAAAAAATGCGGATAACAACGATTACGGAGGAAAAGACTAAAGGAAAATGCTATAGAAAGAGTGATATGATGAAAAAGCTGTTTCATGCCACATTGATTCTGCTGTTATCCTTTAGTTTTTTTGCAGCGCCGTCTGCCGGTGCAAAGAAACCGTTTAAGGTTCCCAACTCTGTCGTCAGCATTTCCAAGGAAAATACGTATCCGAATGCTTCACAGGACCAGCCGATGCTTCAGCCGAGCAAACTGGCAAAGGAATTGTTAGATACATCAGAGATCAACATCGAAAATCCGCATCTGATAAAGATGCTGAATGAATCTTCGGTTTCCGGTTCACCGCTTGCCATCGGATACCGGGCGACAATATTTCTCGGGAAATGGGCGCTCGGCTATCAATCGAACGAAACGGTCGCCAACTGGGAATATAAAAAAATCAACACGAACAGAGCGGATAACCGGGGCGGGCAGCAAGCCGCGGAAATCTCATACGCCCAAGAACAGCAATACAAAATCAAAGGCGGGCTCACAGCGAAAGTGCCGAACGCAGAAGACGTGAAAAGCATGATGATGCAAAAAGCGATGAAGAAAACAAAACTGCCGCTCGCGTTTGAAACGGTCATCGGCGCCGGCACAAAACGCGATCAGATTTATAAAATTTCTCCGCAGCGGCTCGGCTATTTACACGCCTATGCCCCGGCCGTTAATGAAAAAGGAAAAGTAACATACGGCGAAGTGTATTTGGTGCTGAAAGGCAGCAAGCGGAAACTTGTCGTCAAAAATGTGACCTCGCAAGGAATCGGCGCTTGGATTCCGGTGCAGGATCATGTCACATTCGGTTTTCAAATGACAGCGCAGCCGAGATAAATAAAAAAAGCTGATTCCGGTTTGGGAATCAGCTTTTTTGAGTATAATTCATTTCCTCAAGCAATTGCACATTGTTGTTGTACAGCTCCCGGGCAAGAACGCGTCTCACCGCAAGGCTCGCCGAGAAATATTCTTTGTCTTGAACCATGCCTTTGACGGTAAATTCAATGCCTCTCGTCAATTTGTTCAGGCTCATGATTCCATGCACTTGAAACGGTTCTGTCGCATTGAGAAATTCATCCCGCTTCAGTGAATCGCGAAGCTCATCATTGAGCATGTCACAGGCTTTTTCTAAGACGGCATATACCCGCTCAGGATCTTCCTTATAACTGATCACGACAGACTCGGTAATCCGCATAAAATCAATGTTATAGTTTTGAAGCTGTCTCACCTCACCATTTGAAATGGTAAGCAGCTTGCCGGTCCACTCACGGATCTGCAGGGAACGGAGTCCGATTTCTTCCACTGTACCGTTGAAGAGATTATTAATCGTCACGTAATCGCCCTTATGCAGCTGACGTTCGTATATTAAAAAGATACCGGCCAAAATATCCTTGATTAAAGACTGGGCGCCGAAACCGATGACGATACCGGCAACGCCCGCCCCGGCTAAAATTCTGCCGAAATCATGAACGAATAAAGAAATGACGTAAAAGATGAATCCGATCGTCGCCGTATACTGGGTGATAGAGCGGACGAGGCTCTCAATCGTTTTCCCTTTCCGTTCCTCCAAGAAATCTGTGCGTTTAAATAACACCTGTACAAAGCGGTTGATCAGAAAGACACCGGCGTAAAGCACGAGAGCGACGATGATGATCTCAACCACTTTGCTTTTCAAAATATCCGTAATTGTCGTTTCCATCTTCTGTTAACCTCTGGCTTTTCGTAATGAAAAATCTGTCTCCTGATAATAACTGTTTTTGACAAGGACGTTCGGTCCGAGGCACCGGACGTTTGTACAGCGGCAGTTCAGCTCTTTGCTCAGCTTCGTCTGTCTCCACTTGTCATACGCTTCAGGAAGGCTGTCTGTTTTAATATTGCCGAGCGGCAGTGTATCCCCGAAATCCGTGACAATGATATTTCCGTCAAAGATGTTGACATTCAGGCGGGAGCGGCCGTCAGGATCGTTTCGCACCGTAACGTTTTTCGCTTCCCGCAGGCGGCGGAGGAGCTTCTGATCTTCTTCATCAGGGCTGCATGCGTAAAACGGGAGAGTGCCGAACAGCATCCATGTTTCTTCATCGCGAATATCGAGCAGATGATGAATGGCCTGTCTCATGTCCTTCAGGCTGAGTGATTCAAGCGCGCTGGCGAAATCACTCGGATACATCGGATGGACTTCGTGGCGCTGGCATTTCATTTCTTCTGTAATCTGCCGGTGAATATGTTCAATATGCGGCAGCGTGCGTTTATTCAGCATCGTTTCCGCTGAAACCATTACACCCGCTTCGACCAGCGTGCGGCTGTTTTCAATCATTTTGTCAAAATAGCGCGCCCGCTGTTCAAATGTCGGTTTCTTCTCCATCATCGCAAATCCGATGTCGGCAAAGTCCTCGACCGTTCCCCAGTTGTGGGAAATATGAAGGACGTCCAAATAAGGAATAATCCGTTCGTAGCGCCCGATATCAAGCGTCAGGTTTGAATTGATCTGTGTGCGCACGCCGCGTTCATGCGCATATTTCAAAAGCGGGACGACATATTCCTTTACCGATTTCAGGGAAAGCATCGGTTCGCCGCCTGTAATGCTGATCGAGCGTAACAGCGGAATTTCTTCAAGCCGCTTTAATAAAAGGTCAATCGGCAGCGCATTCGGATCTTTCGGCTGAAGCGTGTACCCGACCGCGCAGTGCTCGCATCTCATATTGCACAAGGTCGTCGTTGTAAATTCAACGTTCGTCAGTTTCATATCTCCATACTGGTCGACATCCATGTACGCTTCCCAAGGATCGTACTCCGGTGTGATCGGACGCAGTGCTGTGTTTTGTGTCATGACTATCTAACTCCTTTATAAATGGGCATACTAACGTCTGCCAAGTGTTAATTTTAGACCTGATCTGCCAAGATCGCAAGTAGCGGAACCATTGAAAAACGGCAAAAAATACGCTACCATTATAAAAAATGAATGGAGTGGAAGTATGGGGAATGCAGTAAACAGCAAAGATCAGCAGCTCGATTACTTGAAGAACAGACTCGATATGTTTATGAATGTCATTGATTCATTAGACCCTGAATCAACGGACGTTGAAGATATAGACCGGCTCATCGGTATGCTTGATGATCTGGAAGCAAAATACGAACGCTTCAAAAAGGATTGGGAATAAACCCCGGCAGGCCGCCGGGGTTTTTCTCTTTCCATAATGCGGCTGTATAAAAGAGGTGAGCCTACTGCAAAATAAGGAAAAATGCAGAAGGAGTGCTGGGCATGAAATGGTTTTGTTCAATTTGCTGCATGGCTGTTTTACTTGCGGGAGGCATGAAGAGTGCAGAGGCCGTGCCGAATGAACGGATAAACTGGGGATTTAAACGCAGCGTCAATCATCAGCCGCCGGATGCCGGCAGACAGCTGGACAATCTTGTCAAAAAATACGATGCCTTTTATTTAGGCAACACGAAAGAAAAGACCATTTATTTAACGTTTGATAACGGATATGAAAATGGGTATACCCCGAAAGTGCTTGATGTTTTAAAGAAACATCATGTCACAGGCACTTTTTTTGTCACAGGCCATTTTGTGAAAGAGCAGCCTGATTTGATTAAACGGATGTCAAAGGAAGGCCATATTATCGGCAATCATTCTTTTCATCATCCTGATCTGACGACAAAAACGGGCGATCAGATTCAAGATGAACTCGATTCCGTCACGGAAGCTGTTTACAACATTACCGGAAAGCGGGACAATCTGTATCTTCGTCCGCCGCGCGGCGTGTTCAGCGAATATGTCCTGAAAGAAACGAAGCGCCTCGGCTACCAAACCGTTTTCTGGTCCGTCGCATTTGTCGATTGGAAGGTTAACGAGCAGAAAGGGAAAAAATACGCCTATGATCACATGATAAAACAGGCGCATCCCGGCGCGATCTATCTTCTCCACACCGTTTCAAAGGACAATTCAGAAGCTCTGGACGATGCAATTACTGATTTGAAAAAAGAAGGCTACACGTTTAAAAGCATTGATGATCTGATGTTTGAGAAAGAAATGAAGCTGCCGCGTCTGTAAAAAACACCTCTCCTGATAACGGAGAGGTGTTTTGTTATTTCAGACATTTAATCAAAGCGGCCCAATCCAGATCCCCGAATCCTTGTTCGATCCCGCTTTCAAAATGGCTCTTGGCCAGCTCGGCAAGAGGGAGTTTGGCCGAAACCTGTTCTGCGGCGGTGAGCGCCAGATTGGTATCCTTCAGCCCTAAAGACATTTTGAAACCGGCCGGCTCAAATGCCTCATCAGCCATAATGGTACCGTAATTTTGATAGACAGGAGAGCCAAAGAGCGCGCTGGCGATTTCTAAAAATTGTTTCCGTTCTAAACCGTACTTCTCCATCATTAAGAATGATTCAGATAGCGCCTCCAGCATAGAAACGAGCAAGAAATTGATGCTGATTTTCGCGGCATTTGCGGTCTTTGTTTCTTCACCGACGTCAAATATCTGCTGGCTCAGGCTTTTTAGCAAAGGCTCGGCCTTTTTCTTCGCTTCTGCCGGTCCGGCTGTGATGATGCGGAGCTCGGCCTTCTCAGCGGCATCGGGCCGGCCGAGGACGAGAGCGGCAATAAAGGATTGGCCTCTGCCCGAATGTGCAGCGGAAAGCTGTTCTGACAGTGCCGTACTGATGGTGCTCATTGAAATATGAATGCCGTTTTCAGATAACCCGGCAATAATGCCGTCAGCTCCGAACGTCACGCCTGTTACGGCTTCATCGTCTGACAGCATTGAAAGTACAATGTCCGCATGTTCAGCTGCCTGGCGGGGCGTTTCGGCATATTCAGCCCCTTTTTCCAGCAGATCAGCCGCTTTTCCCTTCGTCCGGTTATATACAGTCAGACTGTATCCGGCTTTCATGATATTGTCGGCGATGGGGCGTCCCATATTGCCGAGTCCGACGATGGCGATCTTCATTTAACAATCCCTCCAATTACGTGTTTTCCATCATTATATAGGCAACGTGTTTATTCTGCTGTGTTCAGGCTTGCCACTTTTAATTCAGGTTCTGAAGACCATCCGGAGTCTGAAGCGGCTTTTCCTTTATAAAACCCGGTAAACCGCGTCTTGATGATTGTTTTTGAACGGGGCTTTACTGTGAACGTTTTTGATTTGAATGTGACGCCTTTTATGTCCTCAGATAAATCCGGTGTGACAGAAATGGCTTGTTCCCCTTTTCCGTAGTGATTGACATAAAGCGTACAGCTCATGCTCGCTCTTTTTCCCTCAATGAAATGGCTGCATTCACTGCGGTGCTTCAAATATTCGACAGCGTCTTTTTCGGGTGCGAATTGTTTTAAGGAAAAAGCGGCATATTCGGTGAAGGGGCTGATACCGGAAGCGGCCCCCATACTGAGAAAGATCCAAAACAGCCCCGCCGCGGGAAGCGTCCGTCTGAACGCGGCGGCACACCAGATTAACGCCGCAAAGTAAAGGACGACCCCGGGAATGACGGAGATATGGGCTCCGTCTTCAGACCAGGGAGAAAAGCCGAGCGATTCAAAGATGTAATCAGACATCGTACAGCCGTTATACAGCGGGGCAATGGAGATGACACAAAAAAGCAGGAGGACAGAAGAAATGGTTTTGTGAGAAAGCATGATAACGGCGCACACCTCTTTACGTTTTTTTCCAACATATCATGTTTTCTCAAAAAAAAGAACAGCCGGCAGCCGTTCTTACTTGAAAATATTAAACCAGCCTTTGCGGGCGAACCAAAACAGCATGGCGGCCACAAGAACGGCCATAACGCCCAAAACGATAAAATATCCGTATTTCCAGTGAAGCTCAGGCATGTTATCAAAATTCATACCGTACACCCCCGCGATGAACGTCAGCGGTATAAAGATGGTCGAGACGATGGTTAACGTCATCATAATGGCGTTCATCCGGTTTGAATTCAGCGTCACGTAGCTGTCCCGCAGATCTGACGTCATATCACGGTTTGACTCGATCAGCTCAGCCAGTTTTAACAGGTGGTCATAAATATCGCTGAAATACGCCTTCGTTTCACGGCTTTCTTTTACATGGTCAAGGCTCAAAATCCGGTACATTAAATCGCGCATCGGAATGATCGTCCGTCTCAGGTTCAAAAGATCAGTCCGCAATTCAAACACTTCATTCATTAAAGTGCCGTAAGATTTATGTGTTCTGCTGTCTTCAATTTCATTCAGCCGGTCTTCAATTTTGTACAGCACAGGGAAATATTCATCGACAAGCTGATCCATAATCATATAAGTGATATGTCCGGGCCCTTTTTTAGCTAACCCCGGAGAAGCGAAAAACCGTTCTCTCACCCTTGAGACGCCGGGCGATTCGTGCAAATGGAAGCTGACGATGAAACGGTCGGACTGAAAGATGTCCACCTCTTCCATTTCCAGTGTGTCCGGGTTTAAAGCGTGGAGCACATAAAAACGGTAGCCGTCATAGTGGTCGATTTTCGGCCGCTGCATGTGCTGAAAGCAATCCTCGATCGCAAGCGGATGAAAATGAAAATAATCCCGCAGCAGCTCGGTTTCATCATTCTCGGCGCCGAAAAAATCAACCCAGTACCATGCGATGTCCGGTTGTTCTGTACGTGATAGGGGGATATTATCTAATATCTCATTATGTGTTGTGATTGCGGTTATATGTATCATAAACAACCCTCCGCCTGCCATTATATCATGCGGCGTTATGAAGAAAAGTATACGAATTGCCGCCGGGCCGCTTCATGATATACTTGGACAAAAAGGGGTGGAGCATATGTGGGAGGAAACGGTTTCGGTCACACCGCCGTATCATTTTGATAAAGTGCTTGAAAGGCTGTCACTCGATCCGCTGAATGCGGTCGATCTTAAAGCAAGATCAATCAAAGTGCCGCTCAGAACACGGGACGGCAAACTGTCCGTCATCACGGTTCAAGCGGAAGGCACCGCCGCAGACCCGGTTTTTCTCGTCAGCGGAGAAAGTGACCGCGAGGAGATGATTGAACGGATCAAACACATTTTTCAGTGGGAGCAGCCGCTTCAGCCGGTGCTTGATCATTTCTCAAAAACAAATCTGTCGGCGCTTTTTGAGGAGCATGCGGGAACCCCGCTCGTCTTAGAATATGACGTCTACAACTGTCTCATGAAATGCATCATCCACCAGCAGCTCAACCTGTCCTTCGCTTTTACGTTAACGGAACGGTTCGTCCATGCCTTCGGTGAACAAAAAGACGGCGTCTGGTGCTATCCCGAACCAAAAACGATTGCGGCGCTTGATTATCAGGACTTGAGGGAGCTCCAGTTCAGTATGAGAAAAGCGGAATATGCGATTGACATTTCACGGATGATTGCAGATGGGGCGCTCAATCTGGCGGAACTGTCCCATCTATCGGATGAAGACATTATGAAAAAGCTGATCACCATCAGAGGCATCGGGCCGTGGACCGTCCAAAACGTCCTCATGTTCGGCCTCGGCCGCCCGAATCTGTTTCCTTTGGCGGACATCGGCCTGCAAAACGCCGTCAAACACCGCTTCGCCCTTGAGGATAAACCGTCAAAAGACATGATGCTCCAGGTAAGCAGCGAATGGGCGCCGTATTTAAGCTATGCGTCCTTATATTTGTGGAGAAGTATTGAATGAAAACCGCTTTGATCATTTTTTGGAAACTTCCAATGAAAAACATGAAGGAACCGCCGGCTGCATGTTATACTGAAAAGATGCGGTATTTCAAATCAGCCGTTTTCCCATGAGGAAGGCTTTATATAGAAACGGAGAGAAAAAAACGTGAATCAACATCAAAAAAAGGCGCCTGCCGAATTGAAAATCGGACAGACATTTCCGCTGACCATCAAACGCCTCGGCATTAATGGAGAGGGCGTCGGTTATTTTAAGAAAAAGGTTGTCTTTGTTCCCGGCGCTCTGCCCGGCGAAGAAGTCGTTGCTGAAGCGACAAATGTGCAGCCGAAATTTTCAGAAGCACGCGTCAAAAAAATCCGCAAGCCGTCTGAACACCGCGTCACACCGCCATGTCCGGTCTATGACCAATGCGGCGGCTGTCAGCTTCAGCATCTGGCATACACCCAGCAGCTTCGCGAAAAACGCGATATCGTCATTCAGTCTTTGGAACGTCATACGAGATTCAATGCCGAAGAAATGAACATTAAAGAAACGATCGGAATGGACAACCCGTGGAATTACCGGAACAAAAGCCAGTTCCAAGTCGGACGCTCGCAAAGCGGCAGCATCATTGCCGGCTTATACGGACTTGACTCCCATAAAATTGTTCCGATCAAGGAATGCATTGTCCAGCATCCGGCGACAAACAAAACAACGGGTATCGTCCGCCGCATTTTGGAAAAACACAACGTATCTGTTTATAACGAACGGACCAAAAAAGGCGATGTCCGCACCATCGTGACGAGAGTCGGTTTTGAAACAGGCGAAGTGCAGGTTGTGCTTGTCACTGCGAAGGAGACACTGCCGAATAAAGACGAAATCGTCAAAGCCATTCAAAATCGTCTGCCGGAAGTGAAATCGATTATTCAAAACATCAACGGCGCGCGCACATCTGTCATTTTCGGTGACAAAACAAAAGCGCTGGCCGGAAGCCATGCCATTCAAGAGGTGCTCGGCGACGTGTCATTTGAACTGAGCGCCCGCGCTTTCTTCCAGCTCAACCCTGAGCAGACGGTCAAGCTGTATGACGAAGTGAAAAAAGCGGCGCAGCTGACCGGAACAGAGAAAGTCGTTGACGCATATTGCGGCGTCGGTACGATCGGCATGTGGGTCTCAAGCGGCGCAAAAGAGATCCGCGGCATGGACGTCATTAAAGAATCAATTGATGATGCGAAGAAGAACGCTAAAAAACACGGCATCAAAAACGCGGCATATGTCACAGGAACAGCCGAACACTGGCTCCCGAAATGGACGAAAGAAGGTTTCCGCCCTGACGTGGTCATCGTCGACCCGCCGAGAACCGGCTGTGACAGAACATTTTTAGACACCATCAAAAAAGTAAAACCGAAACGCTTCGTCTACGTTTCCTGCAATCCTTCCACACTGGCCAAAGACTTGCAGGCGCTGTCGAAAGACTATCGCGTCGAATATATTCAGCCTGTGGATATGTTTCCGCAGACGGCTCATGTGGAAGCTGTAGCGAAGCTTGTGTTGAAATCGTCTCACTAAAATTAAACAATTTCTCATCAGATCTGGATTTCGGCAGAATGAACATTGCCGATTTCCGGATCTTTTTCATGTGCGGATACTTATTTTAACTGACGAAAAGAGTTGAAAAAACGTGAGATAAGCGAATGAAAACAGCTAATGTCGAGCAGAAAAGTATGCAGGAAAAGTCTATTACAACTCGAACGGTGGAATGTGGGTTGGAAGGGTCTGATTTAGGAAAAGTACATCGTAAGAGGGAAGAGATTTTACTACTCCGAAAGTGCCGGCATAACTCTAGTTCTCAAATCCGTTATATCGGCAGCCAATAATAAAAATTGATCGTTTCAAAAAAGAATTTTATAACAGTTAAAACTCTAACACTTATCGTTCGATGATAATCATTGAAGGTTGGAATGAAAGCAGTTCACATACAGACTTATGAAGGTAGTGAGAAAAGAAGTTGGCACATCTGCTGCTTCATAATATAATGATTTTAGATGGACACTTAGTAAAATATTGCAGAAAAGGAAACTGGTTAAATGGATAAAGTAAACAAAAAACGACCGTTATATAAAAGAAGTTGGTTTCTCACGGTCTTGGCATTTTTAGTTTCACAGCTTTATTTTAACTTTGTAGAATTAACGGGATGGGGTCCTAAGTATAGAGAAATGAATGGATTCCCAGCAAATATAGTTGAACTGGATTTCTTTCAAAACTATCTTTCATTCTATGATAATCCATGGTTTAATATTGTCACTGTTTTCCTAGGGGTTTTCACTGTTACACAAATCATCACAGGTATAAAAAAGGATATTCGAAATGAAGACTGCGGCACTTAGTCAGCAGTCTATTTTTTGGTTTTGGATCAGGGTTACCGAATCGAAACCTTATCCAAACATATATAGTGATTTCTGGAAGTGTCTTATAAAAGTAATTATTTATTTTTTATGCAGATATTTTGACAATTATTTTGCATTGGTAATCGGGAGAACTCATATGATATTCTATTTAGGTTGGAATCCTTTTTATCCAAAAAGTTCATAAGTAAGACCGCTGCGAAAGATGAAGGTCAGCGCTACTATTAATAAACCACAATATAAATAAGGTGCAGTTAATCATCACACTTTTTCTCTTAGAACCTATTAAAGGTTAAGGAGTTGACTGAGTTGATCAGAAATGAACGATATGAGGATAACTATAGCGATAGACTATTACGTTAACTCAATTCATGTGTTCTGCTTCTGTTTGCTTTTTCACTTTTTCAATTGTAAAAAGTGAAATGTTCAAAATTTACTATCGTTTGATAAGAAATGCTTTCGCGTGCTATAAGTGTAAAAGGAAAGCATGGTCAGTTTTTTAATAAATGATGCAGCCGTATTCCCTAATGAAAGGATATGAATTTGTTATGATAGATAATTTCTGGCGTGAATTGCCGCGGCCATTTTTTGTATTGGCGCCAATGGAAGATGTGACGGATGTCGTTTTTCGCCATGTTGTGAGTGAAGCTGGCAGGCCTGATGTGTTTTTTACAGAGTTTACAAACTCAGAAAGCTATTGTCACCCGGATGGGAAGGATAGTGTGCGCGGCCGTTTGACTTTCACAGAGGATGAACAGCCGATGGTAGCCCACATATGGGGAGATAAGCCTGAAAACTTTCGCCAAATGAGTATTGGGATGGCGGAATTAGGGTTTAAAGGGCTGGATATCAATATGGGCTGTCCTGTGCCTAATGTGGCGGGGAACGGAAAGGGAAGCGGCCTGATCTGCCGTCCTGAAGTTGCAGCCGAATTAATACAGGCAGCGAAAGCGGGAGGGCTGCCGGTAAGTGTGAAGACCAGACTTGGCTACACGGATGTAGACGAATGGCGCGGCTGGCTGACACACGTATTGAAACAGGATATTGCTAACCTTTCCATTCATCTGCGCACCAGAGCGGAAATGAGTAAAGTAGATGCGCATTGGGAGTTGATCCCGGAAATCAAGAAACTTCGTGACGAGATAGCGCCAGATACCCTTCTGACGATCAACGGGGATATTCCTGACCGGGAAACCGGGTTAAAGCTTGCCGAACAATACGGTGTTGACGGGATTATGATTGGACGAGGCATTTTTACAAATCCATTCGCCTTTGAAAAGGAGCCGAAAGAGCATAGCAGTAAGGAATTGCTTGATCTTTTGAGACTGCATCTGGATCTTCATGATGAATATTCAAAAGAAGAAGCTAGAGCATACAAACCGCTCCCTCGCTTTTTTAAGATTTATCTCCGCGGATTCCGGGGAGCAA
Organism: Bacillus sp. 5RYD7K; assembly: GCF_059831465.1. Lineage (NCBI taxonomy): Bacteria > Bacillati > Bacillota > Bacilli > Caryophanales > Bacillaceae > Bacillus > Bacillus sp. 5RYD7K. Next base: position 60,813 of record NZ_CP191200.1, on the reverse strand, counting down.
GTGAATTAAGAAATCAATGCATGAATACAAAGTCAACAGATGAAGTGCGTGCATTGCTCGATGACTTTGAGAGAAAGTATCTTGATGGGATGGAGCAAGAGTGACATATACAATTCCTCATCCGGCCCGGATTTCAGTATGAATTCCGGGTCTTTTTGTGTGCAGCCTTTCCCCCGCCTGCACCCTGATTACAGAAAGCAGATCTATGTCCCGTTCTCCAGGGGCTTCTGTCTGACGTTTTATCATGCGTAAATCAGCAGATAATGGTACATTGATATGAGAAACTGCATAAAGGGGGAAAGAAAAATGAAACGACTGTGCATCATCCCCTGCGGCAAGAAAAAAATCTGGGACATCAATCCGGATACAGGGCCGGTAAAGGCGGAGGACGCCTATCTCAGCCCGTTTCATCAAGCATGCGAGAGATACGCGAAAGCTTTTTTCGATGAGTGGGTGATTTTGTCGGCAAAGCACGGATTCCTTCGTCCGGATGATATGGTTCCTGGAAATTACGATGTCACTTTTGGAACCGGTCATCCGGAGATCATGGCAGCGGAGGAGCTGCAGCGCCAATTTTGTGAAAAAGGCTTTTCTGACACTGTTGAAATTGTCATGCTTGGCGGGAAAAAATACCGAAGCGTCCTAAAAGCCGTTATCGGAAAGCATCAGCATGTCAGCTGGCCTCTGTCATCGTACAAAGGCATTGGCTACATGCTTCAAGCGCTGAATAAGGCTGCAGAAGAAAAGCATGAACTGTAACAGCCATTCAGACAAGCAGTGCAGAAGAAGCTGTTAAAAGATTTCCGAGGAAATAAATACGTCGATCGTTGTCAAAGACCGGGTGATGTCCGGTCTTTTTTGTATACCTGAAACGAGACAAATGGATATAGATCGAGACAAAATGAGACACCTGTATCAAACTGTCTCACAGTATAAAATAAAAACATTGATTTTACGGGCTTTAAAAGCTGGCACACTTCTTGCATTTATAAATATGAACCCTAAATAGAAGGAGGCGCACAAAAAATGGAATTGTTAAAACGAGAAGGCTTGTCATTAACTGAGGAGAAAGCGCTGTGGATGTACCAAAAGATGCTGGAAATCAGGGGCTTTGAAGACAAAGTCCATGAACTGTTCGCGCAGGGAGTGCTTCCAGGATTCGTCCATTTGTATGCCGGTGAGGAAGCGGTAGCTGCAGGGGTGTGCGCTCATTTGAATGATGGAGACAGCATTACAAGCACACACAGAGGACATGGCCATTGTATCGCCAAAGGCTGTGATCTGGATGGTATGATGGCGGAAATATTCGGGAAAGCGACCGGACTGTGTAAAGGCAAGGGCGGTTCTATGCACATTGCGGATCTGGATAAAGGCATGCTCGGCGCAAACGGAATTGTAGGCGGAGGATTTACGCTTGCCTGCGGATCAGCGCTGACGGCTAAATATAAAGGGACTAATAATGTAAGCGTTTGCTTCTTCGGGGACGGCGCAAACAACCAAGGCACGTTTCATGAGGGGCTCAATCTGGCGGCTGTATGGAATCTTCCTGTCGTGTTTATCGCGGAAAACAACGGCTACGGAGAAGCGACGCCGTTTTCGTACGCGTCGGCCTGTGACTCTATTGCCGACAGAGCGGCGGCTTACCGGATGCCTGGCGTAACTGTGGACGGAAAAGACGTGCTGGCCGTTTATGAAGCCGCAGAAGAAGCGGTCACGCGGGCGAGAAACGGCGGAGGGCCGTCATTAATTGAATGCATGACTTACAGAAATTACGGCCACTTCGAAGGAGACGCCCAGACGTATAAGCCGAAAGAGGAAAAGACGGTTCACTTAGACCGTGATGCAATCAGCGCTTTTAAAGCATATCTGCTTCAGGAAAAGATGGCGGAACAAAAGCTCGCCGATATTGAAAACAATGTGAAACAAGCGGTTGAAAAAGCGGTTTCTTTCAGTGAGAAAAGCCCGTATCCGAGCGAATCTGAGCTTCTGACCGATGTGTATGTGAGCTATTAAAAAAGGGGGAATGTTGAAATGGCAAGAATCGTGAGCATGTCCGACGCAATCAATGAAGCGATGAGACTTGCGATGCAAAGAGATGAAAATGTGCTGTTAATCGGTGAAGATGTGGCCGGAGGCGCGGATGTCGACCATTTGCAGAATGATGAAGCATGGGGCGGCGTGCTTGGTGTGACGAAGGGGCTTGTTCAGGAATTCGGGAGAAGCAGGGTGCTTGATACGCCGATTTCTGAAGCGGGTTACATGGGAGCGGCCATGGCTGCGGCCTCCACCGGACTCAGACCGATTGCCGAGCTGATGTTCAATGACTTTATCGGAACCTGTTTTGATCAGGTGCTTAATCAGGGGGCGAAATTCCGCTATATGTTCGGCGGGAAAGCCCAAGTGCCGATTACAGTGCGAACGACTTACGGAGCGGGTTTCAGAGCGGCCGCCCAGCATTCTCAAGCCATGTATGCTCTGTTTACAAGCATTCCCGGCCTGAAAACCGTCGTTCCTTCAAATCCGTATGATGCAAAAGGACTTCTTCTGGCTGCGATTGAGGACAATGATCCGGTGTTCTTTTTTGAAGACAAAACGTCCTACAGCATGACGGGCGAGGTGCCTGAAGGATATTATACGATTCCGCTCGGCAAAGCCGATATTAAACGCCAAGGCGGCGATGTGACACTTTTTGCAGTCGGCAAGCAGGTGAATACGGCGCTGGAAGCCGCGGAAGAGCTGTCGAAAAAAGGGATCGAAGCAGAGGTGCTTGACCCCCGCAGTCTGTCACCGCTTGATGAAGAGGCTATCCTTGCGTCACTTGAAAAAACAAACAGGCTGATCATTATTGATGAAGCCAATCCGCGCTGCAGCATTGCGACAGACATCGCGGCGCTTGCTGCGGATAAAGGCTTTGACCTGCTGGACGCACCGATAAAACGAATCACGGCTCCGCATACGCCTGTTCCGTTTTCGCCGGTCTTAGAAGATATCTATCTTCCGACGCCGGCACGTATCGTAAATGAGACGCTTGAGCTTTTAGGAGAACCTTTGGCGTATTAAAGGAGGGATAAAGAATGGCTGTAAAAGTAGTGATGCCGAAGCTTGGAATGGCGATGAAAAAAGGTGAAGTATCCGTCTGGAATAAAAAAGTCGGCGACCCGGTTGAAAAGGGAGAAAGCATCGCCAGCATCAACTCTGAAAAAATAGAAATGGACATTGAAGCGCCTGAAAGCGGCACGCTTCTTCATATTAAAGTCAAAGAGGGAGAGGGAGTCCCGCCGGGAACGGCCATCTGTTATATCGGGGAAAACGGCGAAGAAGTGCGGGAAAAAGAGACACCGGCGCCTGAAAATGAAGGGAAACCGCAAGCTGAACCTGAAAATATTCCCGCTCCCAAAGCCGGGCAAAAGCGTAAACACCGCGTGAAAATATCTCCCGTTGCCCGAAAAATGGCCGAGAAAGCCGGATTGAAAGTTGATACGCTGAACGGGACGGGTCCCGGAGGCCGAATTGTAAAAGCTGACGTCATCAAGGCCATAAAGACGGAAGCTGAACCGCAGTCTTCGGTTCAGACGGCACAGCCGGAGGGAAAACCGGCTTCAGCGATGAGAAAAGTGATTGCAGACCGAATGCACAAAAGCCTGCAAAACAGCGCCCAGCTGACGCTGACCATGAAAGCCGACATTACAGAGCTGTTGAAATGGCAGCGGCAGCTCGCTGACAGTGCGAAAAAGCGGAGCGGTGTTAAGCTGACAGTCACGCACTTCGTATCCCGGGCGGCGGTGCTTGCGCTGAAACAGCATCCTGAACTGAACAGCTCTTATCAAGAGGAGCGGATCATCACCTATCCATATGTCCATCTCGGGATGGCGGTTTCGCTTGAAAACGGCCTTGTTGTGCCGGTGATCCGGGATGCGGAAAAGCTTTCATTCCTTGAGCTTGCGGATCACATCAGCACATCTGCACGGCGGGCGCGGGAAGGTAATGCTTCCGGCGCTGACCTTCGCGGATCGACATTTTCTATTACGAATCTCGGGGGTTACGGAGTGGAGCATTTCACCCCGATCCTCAACCCGCCTGAAGCCGGTATTCTCGGAGTGGGCGCAAGCTATGAAACACCGGCGTTCAAAGGAGATGAGCTTGTCAAAAGCACCATCCTGCCGCTGAGCCTTACTTTTGATCACAGAGTATGTGACGGCGCCCCGGCTGCGGACTTCCTGAAAACGGTCAAAACGCTGCTTGAAGAGCCTGCCGGATTGATTTTATAGAGAGAGGTGAAGAAATGAAACTAGCCATTATCGGCGGCGGGCCGGCCGGATATGCAGCTGCCGTGACTGCCGCGCGGAGGGGAGCAGAAGTCGTTCTGATAGACAAAGGACCGCTCGGGGGCACGTGTCTCAATGAAGGGTGCATCCCGACAAAGTCGCTTTTGGAAAGCGCAAATGTGCTTGATAAAATCAGGCACGCAGATACATTCGGCATCGAACTCCCGCAAAACATTACACTCAATTGGGCCCGCATGCAGGGGCGCAAACGGCAAATCGTCAGCCAGCTCGTGCAGGGAATTCAATACTTAATGAAAGCAAATCAGATTAAAGTCATCCGCGGGACTGCTTCATTTCTCACAGATCAGACGCTGCTGATTGAAGAAGAAGAAGGCGCAAAAGACATTCTGGAAGCGGACCGGATATTGATTGCATCCGGATCTGAACCGGCGGAGCTGCCGTTTGCCCCTTTTGACGGCAATTGGGTGATCGACAGCAAAGATGCGCTTTCTTTGCAGCACATTCCTTCTTCTCTTCTCATTGTCGGAGGAGGTGTAATCGGCTGTGAGTTTGCATCTTTATTCAGCCGGTTTAAAACGAAAGTAACGGTGATTGAATCGGCTGACAGGCTGCTCCCGGCAGAAGACGGAGAAATCGCAGCCGCTTTTGAAGACTCTTTAAGAGAGAGCGGGGTTGATATTCAGACGAAAGCCGCCCTCCAGCGGATTGACAGAGAAAGGAAAACCGCCGTGTGGACACAAGACGGCAAAGAAATTGAGGCCAATGCTGATCACATTCTGGTTGCAATCGGCAGAAAACCGCGTTTGCAAAAGCTGAACATCGAGCAGGCAGGCATCCGGTATTCTCCGCGCGGCATTGAAGTCAATGACCATATGCAGACAAATGTGCCGCATATATATGCATGCGGCGACGCGGCCGGAGGAATGCAGCTGGCGCATGCCGCTATTCATGAAGGCATCACCGCCGCTTCGCATGCCACGGGAAAAGATAGTAAAGTCGATATGCGGGCGGTGCCCCGCTGCATTTATACATCGCCGGAAATGGCCGCTGTCGGATTGACGGAAACGCAGGCGAGAGAGACATACGGAGACGTGAAAATCGGAGAATGCTCATTTTCCGCTAACGGAAAAGCGTTAATTAAACATCAGCACGGCGGCAAAATGAAAATCATTGCCGAACCGGAATTCGGAGAAATCGTCGGCGTGTCAATGATCGGGCCGGACGTAACAGAATTGATCGGCCAGGCGGTCATGCTGATGAACAGTGAAATGACGGCGGATATGTCAGAGCAATTGATCGCCGCGCATCCGACTCTTTCGGAAACGCTTCAGGAAGCTCTGCTGAATGTCACCGGACTTGCGGTGCATTCCGTATAGCCGGAATACCCTTTCTCAGACTGAGAAGGGGTATTTTTTATTGAAAGCGCTTTACTTTTCCCCTACAATATATGAAAAGATGGTCTGAACAGGGGGGAGCGGATACGATGAATGTCATTCGGAATGATTTTAAAACCTGGAAGCGCTTTGTGAAAGAAGGCGTGCTTGATGAATCCCGTATTCAGAAGAGGATCGCAGCCTCATGGCACCGCTGTAAAAAAGCCGACGTCAACCCTTATCTGGAAAAGGGGCCGAAGGTAATGCAGGCAGATCATTTAGAAAGGCAGGCCGAGAAGCATGCGCTATTTTTGGCAGCCTCGTCGCCGCATACAGAAAAAATAAAGACGGCGATGCGGGAAATGGAAATGATGGTTCTCCTGATTGATGCCGACGGCGTTGTCCATTCTGTTAAAGGCCACCCGCGCACCATTCATGAAGCGAACCGCATCAATTTCTTAAAAGGCGCCCGCTGGACGGAGACGGCAGTCGGCACGAATGCGATCGGGACGGCCCTTTATACGAATGAGCCGGTCATGATACACGGCTCTGAACATTATTCACTCGCTTCCCATCAGTGGAGCTGTTCCGCCGCTCCGATCCGTTATGAAGACGGGCGGCTGGCCGGTGTCATTGATATTTCCTGCCCTGCCGCCCGCGCTCAGCCTTTTATGCTCGGAATTGCTTCCTCCATCGCTTATACGGCGGAACGGGAGCTTGCCTTAAAGATGAAGATGACAGAACTTGACATGATCGGCAAATTCGCGGAACTCACCAAGTCTCATGAACCGATCGTGCTTTGCAATGAGATCAATCGGATTATCGCCGCAAGCCGCCCCGTTCAGCATTTAACCGGGCATATGCTGCGCGAGCTTGAGGAACAGGGCTTTCAGATCAAGCAGGCCAAACGGGAGGAGAACGGCTTCACATGCTTTTATGTAACCAAACGAGAAGAAAAGCCGTCTTTTATATTTCATGGCGCGGCAGGCGAAAGCCCGTCATCCCGACATATGCTGCAGCAGCTGGAGCTTGTCGCCCGAACGGACGCAACCGTCTGTCTGACCGGAGAAACCGGTACGGGAAAGGAGGTTGCCGCCCGGGCGATTCATAACAACAGCTCCCGAAAAAACGGCCCGTTTATCGCAGTGAACTGCGGAGCGGTCCCCGAGAAGCTGATTGAAAGCGAACTATTCGGCTACACGGAAGGCGCCTTCACCGGAGCCAAACGGAAAGGACAGATCGGCGCATTGCAAAAAGCCGATAAAGGCACGCTTTTCCTCGATGAAATCGGAGAAATATCACACACCATGCAGGTCGCTCTCTTACGGGTGCTGCAGGAACGGAAGGTCACCCCGATCGGCGGGACGAAAGAAATTCCCGTTGACATCAGAATCATCACCGCCGCCCACACTGATCTGAAACAGCTTGTCGAAAGCAAAAAGCTGAGAGAGGATTTATTTTACCGGCTTCACGTCTGTCCGATCCATCTCCCGCCATTAAGAGAACGCACCGAAGACATTCCCGGCCTCTTCTTTGAATTTCAGCGGAACCGCGGCTGGCCGGGAGAGCTTCCTGATGATTTTTTAGACATCTTAAAGAACCGCAAATGGCCGGGAAATATCAGAGAATTGTTTAATGTGTTTGAACGTCTGTCCGTCATGTTCCCGGACGGAAGACTGTCAGGGCGCCCTCTCCCATCTCTGCTTGAAGCGTCAGGCCTCACAGAAGAGTTTCAGTCTTTTAGCCAAGAAGAAGCGCCTCCTGTATCCATCCGGGAGCACATTCAGAAAAACATCATCGTAAACGCGCTTGAATCGGCAAAGGGAAATGTCACGCTGGCCGCCAAAATGGCGGGAATTCCGCGGAGCACGTTTTACAAACGCCTCAAAAAATTCAAACTCACCGCCGGACAATTGTAAGAAACAAGCATACTTCTCTTGGCTGCCGGACACGTTATGTGTGAGGCCCAAAGGAGGTTTGAGACGTGAACACACAGCGTGCGAAAGACATTGCTGAATCCGCTGCCATGGCGTATGTGACATATGAAGGCGTCCCGATTTATATTCAGCATGTCAACGAGAACAAGGAAACGGCCAGGATTTTTCCGATCGGAAATCCTCAATTTGAGCAGGAAGTGCAGCTTTCTGATTTACAAGAGCATTTTTGAGACACAGGTCTGCTGATCACAGCAGGCCTTTTTTGTTCCTGTGAGAATTTTCCCGCTTTTTGAGAAAAATAACTAAAAATGATTAAATGATCTAACTCCCACAAACCCGGTACAGAGAAGCCGTTCTCATGATATAAATAAAATGTAAACGTTATCAGAGGAGGGCTTCACATGACAGACAAATCATTCTCAATCGTTATTGCAGGCGGCGGCAGCACATTTACCCCCGGAATTGTATTAATGCTTTTGAATCACCTGGAAGAGTTTCCGATCAGAAAGCTGAAACTTTATGACAATGATAAAGAAAGGCAGGAGCGGATTGCGGGTGCGTGTGAGGTATTCATAAAAGAAAAAGCGCCGGACATTGAATTTTTGGCGACTGATGACCCGGAGACGGCTTTTACGGATGTTGATTTCGTCATGGCGCATATCCGCGTCGGGAAATATGCGATGCGCGCGCTGGATGAACAAATCCCGCTGAAGTACGGAGTCGTCGGACAGGAAACATGCGGTCCGGGCGGAATTGCATACGGCATGCGGTCTATCGGCGGCGTTCTGGAAATCCTTGATTATATGGAAACGTACTCGCCTGACGCATGGATGCTGAATTACTCCAATCCTGCGGCGATTGTGGCCGAAGCGACACGGCGCCTCAGACCGAATTCAAAAATATTGAACATCTGCGACATGCCGGTCGGAATTGAGGATCGCATGGCGAACATCCTCGGATTATCGTCAAGAAAAGAAATGAAGGTCCGTTATTACGGCTTGAACCACTTTGGCTGGTGGACGTCCATCACGGATCGAGAGGGCAATGATTTAATGCCGAAGCTGAAAGAGCATGTCCGTGAATACGGCTACGTTCCGAAGACGGAGGCCGAACAGACCGAAGCAAGCTGGAATGACACCTTCAAAAAGGCGCGCGACGTTCAGGCGGCCGATCCGGATACGCTTCCGAACACATATCTGCAATATTACTTATTCCCGGATGATATGGTGAAAAAATCAAATCCGAATCATACGAGAGCCAACGAAGTCATGGAAGGGCGCGAAGCTTTCATTTTCAGCCAATGTGATATGATTACGCGCGAGCAGTCATCGGAAAACAGTGAAATTACAATTGACGATCATGCTTCCTATATCGTCGATCTTGCCCGGGCCATCGCTTACAATACCGGGGAGAGAATGCTGTTAATCGTTGAAAATAACGGCGCGATCGCAAATTTTGATCCATCAGCCATGGTTGAGATTCCTTGTCTCGTAGGTTCAAACGGACCTGAACCGCTCTCCGTCGGGAATATTCCGCAATTTCAAAAAGGCCTGATGGAACAGCAGGTATCTGTCGAAAAACTGACGGCTGAAGCATGGGAAGAGCGGTCATTTCAAAAGCTGTGGCAGGCGCTGATCCTGTCAAAAACAGTGCCGAATGCCCGTGTGGCAAGACTGATTCTTGAAGATCTGATGGAGGCCAATAAGGATTACTGGCCTGAGCTTGATGTAAGTCCGTCTCATATTTCCTGATGACAATCTTCCCCGTTTTCTTCATCTGTTATTCTATATAATAGAAAGAAAACGGGGGGATTTTGGGATGAGTCTTGAAGAACTGGTGAATCAGCATTACGCGAAATTAAATGACAACGATTTTTATATTTTAAAATATATATTGAACAATAAGCATACGTGCTACCATCTCGGTATCAATGACATGGCGAAAGCCTGCAATGTCTCTCGGTCTTCGATTCTGCGGCTCGCCCAAAAGCTCGGCTTCAGCGGCTACAGTGAATTCCGGGTTTTTCTGAAATGGGAGGATCAGCCTGAAGAAGGCGAGAATATGACATTTGAAAAGCTGCTGGATGATATTGAAGCCAACGTAAAATACGTAAAGTCAAAAGATATGACGGAGATGTGCCGGCTGATAGATGAAGCAAAACGGATTTTCGTTTACGGATCGGGCACGGCTCAAAGGGTGTGCGCCCGCGAGCTGCAGCGGATGTTTGTATCCCGGCGGAAGTATTTGATTTTAATACAGGACATCACAGAGTTTGATATCATGTGTGATGATTTTACGGTTGATGACGTATTCATCATTATTTCTTTATCCGGGGAAACACCCGAATTAATTCCGCAGGCAAGGACCTTGTCCGCAAAGGGAGTTCCGTTCATTTCAATCACCAATCTGAAAAACAACGTACTGGCGCAGACGACGCCGTATAATCTTTATGCGACCAGCAAGCCGGTGACGTTAAGCGATAAAACGGAAATTGTCGCATTTGCCCCGTTTTTTCTGGTGGGCGAAGCGTTATTCCGTGCATATGTTGATTATAAAGAGCTTGAAAATTTTGATAAATAGCGGGGGGTCACGTGAAATGATGCAAAAAGTCCAGCGCTTCGGCAGCGCGATGTTTGTGCCTGTTTTGTTATTTGCATTTTCCGGTATTATTGTCGGTCTGAGTACGCTCTTTAAAAATAAAACGCTGATGGGGCCGCTGGCTGATCCTGACGGGCTTTGGTATCAATGCTGGTACGTCATTGAACAAGGCGGCTGGACCGTCTTTAATCAAATGCCGCTCCTGTTTGCGATCGGCATCCCTGTCGCTTTAGCGAAAAAAGCGCAGGCGCGGGCTTGTTTGGAAGCGCTTACAGTTTATCTTACATTCAATTACTTTATCAATGCGATTCTGACGGTTTGGGGCGGGGCTTTTCATGTCGATATGAACCAGGAAGCCGGCGGAACGAGCGGGCTGACGATGATCGCCGGGATCAAAACGCTTGATACGAATATTATCGGCGCCATCTTTATTTCATCTATTGTCGTTTACTTGCACAATCGGTATTTTGATAAAAAACTGCCGGATTTCCTGGGGATTTTCCAGGGATCTTCGTACATCGTCATTATTTCTTTTTTCATTATGATACCGATTTCACTTGCGGTGGCCTACGTATGGCCGATGGTTCAGTCCGGAATCGGATCGCTGCAAAGCTTTCTCGTTTCTTCCGGGGCGGTCGGCGTGTGGATTTACACGTTCCTGGAGCGGATTTTAATTCCGACGGGTCTGCATCATTTTATTTACTCACCGTTTGTTTACGGGCCGGCTGTAGCTGAAGGCGGTATCGTCACCTATTGGGCCCAGCATCTCGGAGAATACTCCCAAAGCGTCAAACCGCTGAAAGAATTGTTCCCGCAGGGGGGCTTCGCGCTTCACGGCAACTCGAAAATCTTCGGCATTCCGGGAATCGCGCTCGCCTTTTACGCTACGGCTTCAAAGGAAAAGAAAAAAATCGTCGCCGGCCTTTTGATCCCGGTCACTTTGACGTCCATTGTCGCCGGTATTACGGAGCCGATTGAATTTACATTCCTTTTTATCTCGCCGTTTTTATTTGCGGTTCATGCTTTGCTTGCCGCTTCCATGGCGACCGTCATGTATATGGCCGGCGTCGTCGGAAATATGGGCGGCGGTTTGATTGAAGCGGCGACCTTGAACTGGATCCCGCTGGCGCCAAGCCATGGTTTGACGTATGTATACCAGATCATCATCGGCTTGTGCTTTACCGCCATTTACTTTTTCGTCTTCCGTTTCCTCATTCTCAAATTCAACATCGCCACTCCGGGCAGAGAGAAAGATGAAGGACAGGAAACAAAGCTTTATTCGAAAAAGGAATACAGAGAACGGAAGCAGGCTTCAAAAGAAACAGCGGCGGCAGACGAAACACAGCGGGATACAGCTGCTTTGTATATTGAAGCGCTGGGCGGAAAGGACAATATTACAGAGGTCACCAATTGCGCCACCCGTCTCCGTGTCACAGTCGCTGATGAATCAAAGGTCAAAAGTGATGCCGATTTCAGAGAGCTGGGAGCCCACGGCGTCGTCAGAAAAGGCAAGGCGCTTCAGGTCATTGTCGGATTAAGCGTTCCGCAAATGCGGGAGCGTGTCGAGAAAATATTGAACGGTTAAAATACTGCAGCAGACTATGTGCAGAATGGGAAGAGCGCTTGTTAATCCGGCGCTCTTTTTATGTTTTGAAAAAATGTATGAATTTGTCATACCTTTGCCACCTGTACATGCAGGAGTGAAAGTGGGAGATGCAAAAACGGAATGACTTCTGCGATGTTTCAAATAGCAATTAAAAAATGGGAGGCAAGATCATGACAAACTATACGACGTTCTTAGGACTTTACAAACCCGATAAAACTGATGGGATTGAAGTTGAAAGCATTGCTCAAAACTTTGAAGCGATTGACAGTAAAATCGGTGCTGCCCTTAGCGACGGCACGTCAACTTATGAAAATTTAAATGAAAGACTTAAAATGTATGAAAACAGATTTGAACATGTGACAGAGCGAAACGTTATGGATTTCGGGGCTAAAGGTGACGGAGTAACAGATGACACGCAGGCATTTCATGATGCTATGGCCGACGGAGGTTATGTCGTAACGGTTCCTGCGGGTGTATTCAGAACATCCGGATTGTTTGTGCCGTCAAATACAATGCTTGTCGGAGCAGGTAAGAAAAGAACGGTCATTAAATTATTAGACGAAACACCGGTCGGCCATTCTGTTCTGACCAACAGCGATTATACGAACGGTAATGAAAATATTTACGTCGGCCATCTTACGCTGGACTGGAACAAGGATACGCGTCCTGCCGGCTGGAAGATTCCGAAGGGCCCTACTTCAAGCTGTTTGCTTTTTGCGAATGTTGACTATTCTTTTGTCGAGCATGTGTTTGCGAAGAACGCCGGCCTGCATGGCTTTGATTCTACAAGCCCGAACTATAACAGACATGGAGAAATGGACGACCCCACTTATTATCAGCCCAACGGCTGTAACTTTGTAACGTTCTCTCATTGTGAAGCAACAGGGTCCGGAGATGATAACTTTACTTGTCATTTTGGGAAACACACGACTTTCAGTCATTGCCTCTCTTACCATCCAATGGGGCTAAATGACGGCACTTCTAACACGAATTGTTTTGAAATTGATGACGGCTCTCAAGACGTAATGATTGATAGTTGTATCTCAATTGGAGGAGTCCGAGGCTTTGAAATTAAAGCACACAGTTATGCACCGGCTGCGAAGAGAGTACAGCTTGTTAATTGTCGCGCATACGAAAATGCCATTGGATATAGCATTCGCCATATCGGTCACCACACAGCAAGCGATCCTCAGTCAGCGACAGCACATGATGTGCAGCTCGCGAATTGTATCTCATATAACCCTAAACCAAATGATCTATACAAAGGGGCGGGTCCAAACGCGTTACAAATCTCCGGATATGATGGTGTGAGCGTTGTGAATTTCCATGCTATTTGTGATGACAGTTCAATTGATTATAAGGGGAATTCAGTAGTCAGCGTATTTTATAAAGGACGCTTAATCAGTCTAAAGAATATAACCATCCGCGGATTTAAAACTGCAGACAACGACTTATATATTGTCGGCGGGGATAACTCAGTAGGGAAAGTGATGGTGGATGGTGTCACATTGATTGACTCCGGAAAAAAAGGAGTTGCATTCGGCAGCGGAATGTACGAGTCTGTTGTTAGCAATGTTTGGGGGCAGAGATCTCCAAAAAATAATAGCGGGACAGTTGGAATTTATTCCTCAGATCCAGACCTTAATGTATCCAATTGTGATTTTTCAGGTTATGAAACTGACTTTAACATTGGAGGAGCAGTCACTCCTTATTTCTTATTTAAACATAAAGGAAGCGGAGTCATTGGCTCCCGTGAATCTCATGCTACAGGGAACAATAATTTTGTGGCTGGTTCTGTTCGGGGAAGAGCGGCCGGAGCGGCACAATCTTCAGTGCTTTCTTCGTACAATACAATTAACCCGAATTCAGATTCTGTAGCACTTGGCTGGGGTGCCGGCAGTACTCCGTCATCAGCCAACAGAAAAATTGAGCTTCACGCAAAAGAAGGAACAATTAAGGCTTCCGGAGGCGTAACAGGTTCCTCGACATTCTCTGACTACGCCGAGTATTTTGAGAGTCTGAGCGGGAAGAAAATTCCGACGGGAACACTTGTCACACTTGAAGGTGATAAGATCAGACCAGCTGAAAAGGGTGATCTCATGCTTGGGGTTATTTCCGAGACTGCCGGGGTGATTCTCGGTGAGTCGAGTTTTCACTGGTCGGGCCGATACGTAAAGAATGAGTTTGGCGGCTATATTTATGAAGAACAGAAAGATGCGAACGGCCATACGGTCATGGCGCCAAAAGAAAATCCGGATTTTCGCCCTGAAGAAGACTACACTTCAAGACAAGAAAGAGACGAGTGGAACATTGTCGGGCTTATCGGTCAGGTATATGTCAAATGCGATGAGACTGTGAAAGCGGGAGATTTTATTCATGCCCATAACGGGATTGCAGCAAAATCCGACGCTCCAAACCAGCGCTGGCAGGTCATGAAAGTGATCAAAGAGTTTGATGCCGATAAAGGATTCGGGGTCGCTCTCGTTTTTATTCGTTAAATGAAATGACAAAGCATAAATGACCATCCTGAATAGCGGACGCCTTTTTAAAGGCTCCGCTCATTCATTCTAAAATCAGGGCTCCGGTTCAGGAGCTGGTAAAAAGAAAAGATAAGACAGCCTCCATATATCTGCATCCCTCATTCCTTCAATTTTGATCTTCAATGATTTCCGTTTTTTCTTCACAAAGTACATAATAAAAGGTGCGGGTTCAAGGGTTAATCCTTTATTCATTTAAGACAAACAAATAAAATAAATATACATACATACTGAACAAAGAATTTGGAGGCTTACACATGTCAAAGGCTTTATCATATGTAAAACCGTATTCTCTGTTGGCGGGAATCGCTCTGTTTTTCATGCTCATCGAGCTTGCGGTAGAACTGATTCAGCCCCTGCTGATCGGGAAAATCATCGATGAAGGAATTTTAAAGCAGGAGCTCGGGACGGTCTGGCTGTGGGGCGGCGTGATGATCGGACTGACAGTTGTTTCATTTGCATCGGGCATTTTAAATTCGTTCTACTCCGCCCATATCAGCCAAAGTTATGCGTATGATACGCGAAAAGGGCTATTTCAAAAAATCCAGTCCTTCTCCTATTCGACGTTTGCGCAATTCTCATCCACATCGTTTATCACCCGGCTGACAAACGATGTGACGCAGGTCCAAAATATGCTTTTCATGAGTCTCCGGTTTATGCTTCGGGCGCCGTTAATGATCGCGGGCGGCATTATTCTCTCGCTGACCGTCAATGCGAAACTCGGTTTTTTTCTGCTGATCACTGTGCCGATTTTGCTTTTGTTTTTACTGTGGGTGCTGAAAAGAGGCGGCGCGCTGTTTCGGTCTGTGCAAAAGCGGCTTGACCAGGTCAATACGATCATGCAGGAAAACCTGACGGCGATCAAACTGATTAAAGCGCTTCTCCGTGCAAACCACGAAGTGAAACGTTTTTTGAAATCGAATACGAAGCTGATGGAAAAAACAGTATCCGCCTTTCGTCTCGTGGAAGCGGCGATGCCGATCTTAATGCTGCTGATGAACAGCTGCATTTTGTTTATCTTATGGTTCGGCGCCAAAAGCATTGACCAGGGAGGGGCGCAGGTCGGAGATATCGTTTCCGTGATTAACTATGCGACGCGGATTACAGGCGCGCTGTCCGTCCTGCCATTTCTCATTATGGTATTTTCCCGGGCGAAGGCTTCCGGAGAAAGAATCGGCGAGGTGCTGGAAACAGAAGGCGGCGAGGGAACGGGACATGACCCGGCACAAGCGCTTGCAGGCGAAATTGAGTTTCGCGAAGTGTCCTTCCGCTATCCGGACATGGAAAAAGACGCGCTGCATCACGTGTCCTTTTCTGCCAGTCCGAAAGAAACGGTTGCCATTATGGGCGCGACAGGCTCAGGAAAATCAACGCTCTTTCAGCTGATTCCGCGCCTGTACACGGCTGATTCAGGCAGTATTTTCATAGACGGAAAACCGATCGGTGAATTCTCCGCTCACGGGCTGCGCAGGGAAATCGGCTATGTTCCGCAGGAAGTGCTCCTGTTTTCGGGCACAATCCGTGAAAATATCGCCTGGGGGCGGGAGGATGCTTCACTAGATGAAGTAATGGAAGCAGCCAAAGACGCGCAAATCCATGAAACGATTATGAAGCTGTCAAACGGATACGACACGGTGCTGGGACAGCGGGGCGTCAATTTGTCAGGCGGGCAGAAGCAGCGCATTTCCATCGCGCGCGCTTTTATCAGAAAGCCGTCCCTCCTGCTGTTAGACGACAGTACGAGCGCGCTGGATCTTCAGACGGAAGCAAAGCTTTTAAAAGCGATCAGATCATATGAATGCACGACACTGATTATCACGCAAAAAATAACGACCGCAATGAAGGCTGACACCATCTTATTGCTTGAAGACGGCGAACTGCTGGCAAAAGGCACGCACCAAGAGCTGATGGCAGAGTCTCATCTGTACCGGCAGATTTATGAATCCCAATTCGGAAAGGAGGGAGCTGACAGTGGAGAAAGACATTCGTAAACCTTTCCGTTATCCGAAAATACCGCTCAAATCGAGTGAAGGCGGCAGAAAACGTGCGAAAGCAAAAGATGCAAAAGGCACGCTGCGCAGAATCTGGTCGTATGTAGCAGAGAAAAAAGGGCTATTGACTCTTGTGATTATCATGGTAGTCATAAGCGCCGTATTCGGCCTCCTCGGACCGTTCGTCATCGGGAAAGCGATTGATCATTTCATCGTCGGACGGACGACGGACGGATTGGCGGGGGTGCTGTTCATACTGTTTGGGATTTACCTCGTGCAATCGTTGTCCTTATGGTTTCAAAACTATTGGATGATCAATATCTCGCAAAGCACCGTGTTTAAAATGCGGAGCGAGCTGTTTACCCATCTGCATGAGCTGCCGATTCCGTTTTTTGATAAACAGCGGCTCGGCGACTTGATGAGCCGGGTCACCAATGATATTGAAAATGTCAGCTCCACTTTAAATACATCCGTCATTCAGGTGCTCTCCAGCGTCATTACATTCGCAGGCACAATCGCCGTGATGCTGTACATGAGCCCGCTTTTAACATTGATCACGCTTTTGATCATTCCGATCATGTTTTTAAGCATCAAATGGATCACCAACCGGACGGGACTCCTGTTTAAGCAGCAGCAGAAAAACCTCGGCGAGCTGAACGGTTTTATTGAAGAGTCGGTATCAGGAGCGAAGGTCATTAAAGCCTACTCCAGAGAAGACCGCGTCATGGAGCAATTTTTAGAAAAAAACGCGGCGTTAAAATCATCAGGGTTTTGGGCGCAGACAATTTCGGGTTTCATTCCGAAAGTAATGAACTCTTTAAACAATTTAAGCTTTACGATTATAGCGGCGGTCGGCGGGCTGTTTGCGCTGAAAGGGTGGATTTCGATCGGTTCCATTGTCGTATTCGCCGAATACTCGCGGCAGTTCACCCGCCCTTTGAATGATTTAGCCAATCAGTTCAATACGATGTTATCGGCAATC
The DNA here is from genome assembly GCF_059831465.1 of Bacillus sp. 5RYD7K. NCBI lineage: Bacteria > Bacillati > Bacillota > Bacilli > Caryophanales > Bacillaceae > Bacillus > Bacillus sp. 5RYD7K. The sequence goes on along the minus strand of NZ_CP191200.1, from coordinate 43,503 downwards.
GCCGGGGCTGAACGGGTGTTTGACGTGCTTGATGAAAAAGAGGAGCGGGAAGATGAAGAGCATGCGGCGCATCAGCCGATCAAAACGGGTGACATCGAATTCCGCAATGTCTCCTTCGGCTATCGGGAAGACAGCCTGATCTTAAAACATCTGTCCTTCAGCGTTCCGAAAGGGCAGTCAATCGCCTTCGTCGGTCCGACCGGAGCGGGTAAAACAACCGTTACGAGCCTGATCGCCCGTTTTTACGAGCCGAATGAAGGAAAAATCCTCATTGACGGAACGGACATCAAAAAACTGACAAGATCCAGTCTGAGAAAAAACATGGGGTTTGTTCTGCAGGATTCATTTCTCTTCCAGGGCACCATCAGAGAGAATATCCGCTACGGCCGGCTGGATGCTTCTGACAAAGAGGTGGAGGAAGCCGCAAAAGCCGCCAATGCCCACGGATTCATCGAACGGCTCCCGAAAGGCTACGATACCGTTCTTACCCAAAACGGCGCGGGCATCAGTCAAGGACAGAAGCAGCTCATTTCCATCGCGAGAGCTGTGCTCGCGGACCCGGTTCTGCTCATTTTGGATGAAGCGACGAGCAACATTGATACAGTGACCGAAGTGAAAATACAAGAAGCGCTCGGCCGCTTAATGGCAGGCAGAACGAGCGTCATTATTGCTCACAGGCTGAACACGATTCAAAAAGCCGACCAGATTCTTGTGCTGAAAGACGGCGAAATGGCTGAAAAAGGAACCCATGCCGAACTTCTCAGCCAGAAAGGTTTTTACCAAGAATTATATGAAAGCCAGTTCCGGGAATCGTAAATATTGTAAATAGGGACAAAGACCTCCGACAGAGTGCGGAGGTCTTTTTTTATGCGGATAAATAGTACTTTTCAGTTATTTTCGTGAAATGTAACGAAATTACTTGACGTAAATAAGTTATGTATATATACTAGCTTACATAAAGTAAGTGATAATAATTTTCAAGGAGGATTTTATGAATAAATCATTCGAAACAGGAACACTGCTTTTAAGGGTTGTAACAGGTATTATCTTTTTTGTACACGGTTTATCCAAGTTCCAAGGATTAGAAGGCACCACACAATTTTTCCAAAGCATCGGGCTTCCGGCGTTTATGGTCTATGTCATCGCAACGATTGAGCTTGTCGGCGGGGTTCTGATCTTTTTCGGCTTGGCGACGCGCATAATCGGCGTTCTGTTTGCCCTTACATTAGTCGGCGCCATCTTTACGGCGAAGCTTTCCTCCCCATTTATGGGCGGCTCGGAATTTGATTTCATCTTACTGGCGGCATCTATTCACTTAGCGCTTTCAGGAAGCCGTCTGCTTTCATTGGACCAGCTCCTTTTCAAATCAAAAAAGGGAGAAACTTTTTCAGCATAAGAAAGAAGGCGTTCAAATGACCGGCATTCATCAAGATACAGCAATCGGTTATGTCAAATTGACCATCAAAAATTTGGAACGGTCGCTCGACTTTTACCAAAATGTGATCGGCTTTCAAGTCATCTCGCAAACCGATCGTTCCGCAGAACTGTCAGCAGATGGAAAACGCGTCCTGCTGATGCTTGAAGAAAATCCAAGCGCCGTCATTCTACCGGAGCGGTCTGTCACCGGCCTGTACCATTTCGCGATACTTCTGCCTGACCGGAAAGAACTCGGCATCGCATTGGCCCGGCTGATTGAAAACGGCATCGCGCTCGGTCAGGGGGATCACGCGGTCAGTGAGGCTCTTTACCTGTCTGATCCGGACGGAAACGGCATTGAAATATACGCCGATCGTCCCCGCAGCACGTGGCAGCGCGATGCAGAGGGCAATTACGTCATGCAAACGGCGCCCGTCGATGTGGACGGGCTTTTGAAAGAAGCCGGAGCTGAACGTAAAAGCCGTCTCCCGGAAGGAACCGTAATCGGTCACATCCATCTCCATGTGACGGATTTACAGGAAGCTAAAGCTTTTTATACCGATATCCTCGGTTTTGACATTGTCGGCAATTACGCCTCCATGTCCGCCCTGTTTGTTTCAGCGGGAGGGTATCACCATCACATCGGCCTGAATATATGGGCCGGAACACATGCGCCGCCGAAACCGGGAAACGCAAGCGGACTGGATTATTACACCATCGTGCTTCCGCATCAAAAAGAGCTCTCACGTGTGACAAAAGCGCTGACCGATGCCGGCTTTGAGATTGAAGAAAAAGAAGCGGGCATATTCGTCAAAGACCCTGTGTCAGGGGCGGATATCGCATTTACATTGTAAGAAAGAAACCTTGCCGTCTGCCGGCAAGGTTTTTTATTTTTCTGAAGTGTTCTCGAAAGAGAGCGAAAATCACAGTGACGCGCAAAAATGGCGCCTGGAGCCCGCCATCGCCGGCCCGCGCTCAGAACCTCCGCTGAATTGAAAACTGTGTACGTCCGGCAAGAGCCGAAAGCCGCATTCGGTCAGAAGATGCGGCTTTTCGTATACTATTTACAATTTTGTGAAAAGTAACCAGCATGAATTGAACTTCCTTATTCTTCCTGATATGATAAGCCGAAAAAGGAGAACCTGAACTGATGAATTCTAATGCAGCACAGACGGAACAGCCGATGAAGCATAATAAAAACCGGGTGACGGTCAAGGACTTTATCATCCTTGCCAAACCGGGGATTATCATCTCAAATTCACTCGCCGCATTGGGCGGATTTTGGATCGCGTGGCTTCAGTCAGAAAGGACGGGCGGAGGGCCCGGTATATTTGCGGCTATGACGATCGCCATGATCGGAACGGCGCTTGTCATGGCATCAAGCACTGTTTTTAATAACTTCTTTGACCGCGGCATGGATGCAAAGATGGCGCGAACCCGCACCCGCGCAAGCGTCACGGGGAAAATACCGCCGCCGGTCATGATCCTGTACGGCATCTGTCACGGCGCATGCGGATTCATCATGCTTGCTGCGCTTAATGTACTGACTGCCGTTCTTGGCCTGCTTGCGTTTTTGCTGTATGCCGTCGTTTATACGCTTTGGTTTAAAAGACAATCCGTCTGGAGCACATTTGTCGGCAGCTTTCCGGGAGCCGCTCCGCCATTAATCGGTTATTGCGCGCTGGCCGGGTGTATTGATATGCCCGCGATTTTGTTATATGCGATTATGTTTTTGTGGCAGCCGCCGCATTTTTGGGCGATCGGGATCAGGCGAAAGGAAGAGTATCGTGCCGCCGGTATTCCGCTTTTGCCGATTGTAAAAGGCAACCGCGTCACAAAAATGAAAATGCTGCGTTACATCGCCGTTCTGACTGCGGTTTCGCTGCTCGTTCCTTTCTATATAGATGTCAGCCCGCTTTATACCGCGTCCGCTCTTCTGCTCGGAGCCATCTGGCTGTACCGGAGCGTCAAAGGTTTTCAGGCGGCGGATGACACGCAATGGTCGAAGGGGATGTTTTTGTATTCGATTGTATATTTCAGCCTGCTTTTTCTTATTTTAATGGCTGATTCGTTAATAATGGCGGTTCTCAGTACGTAAACAGGCGGCTTATAGATACAGAGCCGCCCGTTTTTTTGTTTATGCTTTTTTGATGAGAGCCAAAATATCTTCAAGCCAGGAAATGTAATTGCGTTCCCGCTCAAGCGCTTTTGTCAGCACGAGATAATGGCCGAAATCGGGAGACGAAAATGAATCCGCATCCTCGGACGATGTCATCAGTTCGTGATAACTGTTTTCCAAGTCGGACAATTTTTCCTTCCGCTTTACGAGCTGATCGGTGAATAGTTCATCTGCTTCCTCCCGGGTCAAAGCTGAGATGAAATAAGCCTTCAGCATAAATTCATCCTTCACCGTTTCCGGAATCGGATCTTTTTTCGTCAGCCAGGCGGCAAGCTCCCGTTCTCCGTTGCCGGTCAGCGTGTACATTTTTTTCTCAAGCTTCGTTCCTTGGATCGCAGTGCGGAACGTAATAAACCCCTCAGCCGTCAGTTTTTTCAATTCCGGATAAATCTGGCTGTGCTTTGCGCTCCAGAACTGGCCGAGCTCTTCTTTAAAATAGCTCGATATATCATATCCGCTCAATTCGCCTTTTCTTAAAAGCCCTAAAATCGCGTACTTTAAAATTCTCATGTTGTCCTCCAAGCCCATTCATTTGACAGCTAGTATACCACACGGCTGCGAAAAAACGCAGAAGTGCCGGATGCGGCAATCCTCAGCCGCATACAGATTTGAAACGCCTTTCATCATGTCTTTGCCTTATTCATATGACATCATGATATAATCATTGTAAAAATTAAAAAATACTGGGAGGGACATATGAAGACGGTGATTGTGTATGCAGATCCGGATGAGAACAGCTTCAATGCGGCTATCGTAAAATACGTCGCCATGGCTTTGAAGGACAGCGGCAAAAGCTATACTGTCATTGACTTATACGCCGATCAATTTGATCCCGTGCTGAAGGCCGGAGATGAAAAAAAGCGGGCGGATATGAAACGGGACGCTGAAACGAAGAGATACCGGAAACTGGTGAAAGAAGCGGATCATCTCATTTTCATCTACCCGCTGTGGTGGGGAGGCGTTCCGGCGATTATGAAAGGCTTTTTTGACAAAGTGCTTGTCGCCGGAGAAGCCTACACATTTGAAAACGGCCGCGTAAAAGGCCTGCTTCGGGCAGAGACGGCACAGGTGTTTTATACAGCAGACTCCCCGAACAGGCACTTAAAGTGGTTCCGGAAAAACGCGGACTGGATTACGCTGAAAAAAGGAATTCTGCAATGTTGCGGCATTCAAAAAGCCGAACGGAACTTTATATCCTCAGTTAAAACGAGCACACCCGAGCTGCGGGAAAAGCGGCTTCGCCAGGCATACGCCAAAGTCCGCCGCGCTTGTGAAAAAGGAGCGGCCGCATGCAGATAAAAGAAATTTTCGTGATCCGCTGTCTGTCCTGCTTAAGTGTCGTTCTGCTGCACGTGGTGTCAATGGTGCTGATGATTCAGGAAGAGTTCTTAGCAAGCGCCGCCCGTACGGTTGATGCATTCCGGACCTTGCTGATGTTCAGCACGCCGGCGTTTATCTTTATCTCGGAATTTCTGCTTGCCAGGTCCTATCCGGAAGGCGTCCCCGCAGGTTTCTTAAAGAAAAGGGGAAAAGTTATTTTCGTGCCGTTTCTGTTTATCGCCGCGGTGGATGCCATCTTAATGAAAAGTGTCGCAGAAGAGGGAGCCGGTTTCGTTTCAGTTTTCGGTAAATTTTTAGAAAACGTCTTTTTAGGAAACTTTATCGGCTATTTCATTCTTGTGATCTTTCAATTTTACATTCTCCATATGCTGCTGCACCGCTGGCTGAGCAACACATCTCCCGTGTGGGTGCTGGCTGTTTCGTTTATCATCAACGCCGTCTATCTGGCCTATTTTTCAATCGTTCGTCCACCTGCTTCATCGGGGCTTGATTCTATTTTTCCGTTCTTTTGGGTTCCGTTTCCGGGCTGGCTGTTTTATTTCTGTCTGGCATTTTATTGCGGAAAGGAATACCGGCGTTTTTTAGCGCTCATCAATCAATACCGTTATGCGGTTTACTTCAGTGCGGCCGTATCGGCAATATTGATTGTGACGGTTTCATATGTCAGCGGCGGCTCCATTTCCTCTAAGCGTCCGGATATTATGATTTACGCGGTCAGTATGATCTTTCTGTGTTTTCATCTGTTTTCAAAGCTCAAAAAAGTGCCCGCGATTGTGATGATGATCAGCAACTATTCGTTTTCAATCTATCTGCTGCACTCCTACTTTTTAATCAGCGGATATCTTCTGGAAGGCTATTTGCGATCAATGCCTTTGCCGGCTGCCATCCTTCTTTTATTTTTGATCTGCACGATCGGTCCCATTTTCTTATCTTGGGTGTGCAGCCATTTCAGATACGGATACTTGTTTGTCGGGAAAGTGTATCAGCCGAAGCAGACCAAAAGAAATACGGCGGCGTCTCAAAGCCGCACAATCTGAAAAAAGGCGGCGTTTCGGCCGCCTTTTTGATACGGGTCCGCTTTATCCGGCACGAGGACGGATAGTTGTACATCCTGCATACAAAGCCCCCCGCGGCAAGCCGACAGCGAATGCCAGGTAAGCGGTATCGGGCGGCCAATCTCTAATTTTAATAGCGCTTTCACTGTAAGGCTGAAGACCCCCGCCTGCATCCGTTTTGACCGGATGCATTTATGACAACATAACGCCATCGATTTTCTCCCTTGTGAAGACCGATATATTGTATACTTATAGGAAATACTTTCAAAAAAAGTGAAAAAGAGAAAAACGGTGAGCTTGGATGAACGACTAAAAAGGAGCGGGGACATTATGAATGACTGTGTCAAAACATTCGGAGAACTTCCGGCCGAACTTTATTCCTCTGCGGGAGGAAAAGGAAGCATTCTCTCTAAAATGTATCAAAGCGGGTATCCTGTGCCTGAAGGGTTTGTGATTTTGCCGTCAGCTTTTCAGGACGGACAGCTCCGCCATCAGGCGAGAGAGGCTATTGATCAATATGTGAATTCCATCCGCAGCCGCCATGCAACTGCGTTGTTTGCCGTACGCTCATCTGCGCTGAGCGAGGATTCCGCTCAGGCTTCCTTTGCCGGAGAATTCGATACGGTGTTGAATGTCAAAACAGATCAAGACATGTCCAAGGCGATTGATGAAGTCCGCCGATCGGCACAGTCAGAAAGGGTAAAAGCGTACAGCGCCGTTCAGGGAATGGAAGATGAGCATGAAATCGCAATCGTCATCCAGCTGATGATACCGTCTGAGATATCCGGAGTGCTGTTTACCGCAGATCCGATTACGGGGAGCAGGCGGGAGATGACAGGCAATTACGTCTACGGTCTCGGGGAGCAGCTCGTTTCCGGGGAAGCCGATGCCTATTCTTTTAAACTGGCACGGCCCAAGAAAAAATATGACGGCCCCGGGGAATTTCGTAAATATGCGTCAAAGCTCTATAAACTGGCGAAAAAGCTGGAAAAAGATCTTGGAGGGCCGCAGGATATTGAATGGGCCGCCGCGGGCGGGACATTGTATATTCTTCAATCCCGCCCGATTACGACCTTACAAGCCGGAAATCTGGAAACCTATGAATGGAATGATTCTTTCAGCGGTGATTTTTTATGGACAAACACAAATATAGGAGAAGCGATTCCCGATGTGATGACGCCGCTGACATGGTCGCTCCTCCGGAATCTGGATGAAGAGTCGGGCATTATTCCGGGTTATTATGTCTGGTCCGGCAATATTTGCGGAAGAGCCTATAACAATATGAGCCAGCCGCTTTCCGTTCTCGCCGCTTTCGGTCTGAATCCGAAAGGCGGTAAAATAGGAAAAATGATGAGCGATACATTGGGAGAAATCCCGGCGGAAATGAAGATTCCTTTATATCCGTTCTCAAAGTATGAACTTTTGAAGATCATCTCGAAAAAACTGAAACCGTATCTGTCGAAAATGAAGCACGCAAAAAAAAACATGTCCTCCTACTTGGACGAATCGCCGGAGTGGTGCCGGAATATTGAGGAAAAGCTGAAACGTGCCGAAACGGAGCGGGCATTATTGGCGATATGGAACAATGAGATCTATCCGTATTTATGCAACGCGTGGTTTGCGTTAATATCCGGCGGGCGTGATTCTGCGCAATCCTCTTCGTCGTTAACCTCTCAATTAACAAAACTCGCAGGCATAGAAGATGCGAATCTCCTGCTTTCCAATCTGAGGGGAAAAGGCGGACTGGCCAGCCTGGAGCCGATTATCGGCATTGATCAAGTCATGAAAGGCCGTATGAGCGAGGAAGAATATCTCAGGAACCAAGGCCACCGAGGCCCGCATGAATACGAACTTTCCATACCGCATCCGGGAGAAAACCGGGATTGGCTGACGAAGCAGATCAAAGAACACAAGGCGTCGGGTATTGATGCCGAACAACTGCTTTTGAAACAGCAGCGGGCGCATGAACAGGCCTTCCGAAGATTTGAAGAAAAGTTTCCTCGTAAGGTCAAATGGCTCAAAGCCAAAATGGAAAAAGCGTCAGAATACGCGAATATTAGAGAAACAACCAGATCCGAATTTGTCAGGGTGTACCGGACAGCCAGAGCATTCGCGCTCAGAGCGGCGGAAATGACCGGCATGAAGGACGATATTTTCTTCTTGTATCTGCATGAAATAACCGATCTGCTCGCGGGGAAAGAGCCGGCGGTTGCGTCGATTCAAGCGAGAAAGCAAAACTATGAAACCTATAAAAAACTGCCGCCGTTCCCATCCGTTATTAACGGAAGATTCAATCCGTTTAAATGGGCTGAGGAACCTGACAGAAGAGCGGATTATTATGATGCTTTTATGCCTGCGGAAACTGATGATGCGTATACTTTAAAAGGTTTCGCGGGAGCGGCCGGGAGAGTGGAGGGCATTGTCCGTGTCCTTGATGTCCCGGAAGACGGGGATTCTTTTGCGGCGGGGGAAATTTTAGTGACTTCGACAACCAATGTAGGCTGGACCCCGCTTTTTCCAAGAGCGGCTGCTATCATAACGGACATCGGCGCCCCTTTGTCCCACGCGGCGATCGTCGCCCGGGAACTGGGGATTCCTGCTGTTGTCGGGTGCGGAAATGCAACGTCAAAACTGAAAACGGGGGACAGGGTGGCCGTTGACGGCGGGCAAGGCATCGTCCAGCTGGAACCGCGGCAGACTCCGGTCACTTCTGAAGAGGAAAATGGTAAACTGATAGAATAAAATCATGAGAAAGGAGCCGCACATGAAAAAAGCAATTATTAACGGGGAACAAATCAGAAGTATGAGCGACCTGCACAAGACATTGAAAAAGGAGCTTGCCCTTCCTGAATACTACGGTGAAAACCTTGACGCTTTATGGGATTGTCTGACCGGCTGGGTCGAGTACCCCCTCGTTTTAGAATGGAGACAGTTTGAACAAAGCAAGCAGCTTACAGAAAACGGCGCCGAGAGTGTGCTTCAAGTCTTTCGTGAAGCGAAAGCGGAAGGCTGCGATATCACCATCATACTTTCATAATACGATCAACGGGAGAGAGACAAAAATGGAAAAACAAACCCTCAGCTATCCGATTGGAGAATATCAGCCGGCTGAATCGATTTCGGGCGGACAGAAACAAGAATGGATCAATGCGCTGGAACACGCTCCGGCCAAACTGAAACAAGCTGTCAGAGCGATGTCGGACAATCAGCTCGATACGCCGTACCGCGAAGGGGGATGGACTGTCCGTCAAGTGGTTCACCATCTGGCGGACAGCCACATGAACGGCTATACCCGGTTTAAATTGGCTTTAACAGAAGATGAACCGGAAATCCGTCCCTATGATGAAAAAGGCTGGGCCGATCTTCATGATTCAAAAACCGCCGCTTGCGGGGATGCGCTTGAGCTGTTAACAATCCTGCACAGAAGATGGGCCGCTCTTTTGCGCTCCATGACGGAAGCCCAATTCAAACGGAGATACTTCCATCCTGTTTCCAAAGAGACGGTTACGCTGGAACAAGCGCTCGGATTATATGTCTGGCACTCTGAACATCATATCGCCCATATTACTGAGCTTTGCCAGCGGATGGGCTGGCATTTGTCTTAGAGGATGCCGGCTTCCGGAAAAACGCCAAAACAGCCGCGGACACAATCGTGCATAACGAAATGACGGCGGCTGCCGTATAAAGGTGATGATAGCCGCTGGCAATGCCCGCTTCAATCGCATCAGAAACCGCTTTTTTGACGGCGGGAACGGGGATTCGGCTTACCAGCTCCTGCAACGAAGAAAGCCCGCCGCTGATATCGGGCAATTGCGCCTGATCAGCGGGAACGCCGCTTTTTGCTAAACGGTTTTTGATGTCATCTCCGATCCGGTCAAAGCCGGCTGTAATGAAGCCGGCATATAAGGCCGGGGCGAGCGTCAGCCCGACCTGCCTCACGAGAGAAAGCGTGCCGAGCGCCGTCCCTTTGTTTTGGCCCGCCGTTTCTGATACAAGCACATTCAGCGGAGCTCCGAGCAGAAATCCGAAACCGGTCCCCGCAATGACACTCGCCGTGACAAATTCCCATTTATCCGTCACCCATAACGGAAACAGGCTGAAGCCGGCAAATGCGATAGCGCCTGATACAACAGCAGAGAAGACCGGCCCTTTTTTATCCGTGACCGCCCCGCCGAGCCATGCGCCGATGCCTGATGCCAACGCGAGCGGCGTCACCCAATAACCCGCTTTCTCCGCGGATACGTGCAAATACTGCTCCGCGTAAGAAGGAATAAAAATGACCGCAGCGAGCAGCCCGCCCGATAAAAACCCGATGACAAGCGTCCATTGAAACACTTTATTTTGCAGCAGCGAGTAGGCGAGAATCGGATCGTCCCCGCGGTGTTCAACCCGCTTTTCAACCTTAAGCAGCGCAAGAAAGAGAAATGCCGCCCCAGAAGATATCCGTACACCTTCACGTCCATTATGCTTTCTGACAGCTTTGCCCCGTCGAGGTTCGTGATACCGATCATGCAAGATAAGATTGCGAGAGACAGCATCATCGTGCCGGCAAGATCAAGCTTTTTCGCCTCAGGCTCTTTCGTTTCAGCGATAAACAAACCCCCGCACGCAACCAAAGCGGCGGCTATCGGCAGATTAATCAAAAACAGCCAATGCCACGACCCGGTTACATCAAGCAAAAAACTCCCGATATTCGGTCCGAGGACGGCCGCCATACCGTTCATCGCCCCTAAAAGCCCGAGAGCTTTTCCCTGTTTTTCTTTCGGAAGCACAGCCAGCACATGTGAGCTGCCGATAATAAAAATTCCCCCGCCGCCAAAGGCTTGAATGAGCCGCGCCGCCAAAAACATCGGGAAGCTCTGACTGAGTGCGACAAGCAAAGAGCCAAGACCAAACAGTCCGACTTCAATCATAAACAGTTTTTTCCGCCCGTAGCGGTCCGACAGCTTGCCGACAATCGGCACACTGACACTGAGTCCCAATGTATAAAGGGTCACGCCCCACGATCCCCATGAAGGAGAAATATCAAAAGAGCTGTTAATCGTCGTCAGAGCAGCGGAAATAATTCCGTTGTCCAGCGCCGCCATGAACACACCGATCGTAAAAAGGGTGATGGCCCAGCTCTGGTTTTTTCCTGTTTGCACTCGTCTCGGCATACTGATCAATCCTTCCATTTTAATTCACTTAAAATATATTATTCACTTGGAGTGAATTAAATGTCAAATGAAAAAAGGCCGCCGATACGGCAGGCCTTTTTCATCTCTATGCCTGTTTGGAGGATTCCAGCGCTTTTGCCAAAATGGCGAGTCCTTGATTGACCGTTTGTTTTTCTTCAGCGGTCAGCGTTTCCAATGAACGCTTCAATTTTATATGCCCTTTTTGATAAAGGCTGCGGAAAATGTCTTTCGCGTTTTCCGTCAATTGAACGACGACTGAACGGCGGTCTTCTTCTGACGGGGCGCGTGTAACGAAACCTGATTTTTCCAACCGGTCGAGCAGCCCCGTCGTATTTGAAAGGGAAGCGCCCATTTTTTCTGCAATTTCACTCACCTTCAGCGTCCCGTGGTTGTTCAGAAGCATCAGTACCTTCATTTGCGGCATGCTCATATCAAGCTTCATCCATTCTGACACATCGCCGAGTCCCGCCGACGTCATCACTTTCATGTACAGCACCCAAATATCCCGTTCCTCAGGAGAAAAAATATCGCCGCCCAAGACCGTTGTATCATGCAGGTTATAATCCATCGTCTCACTTCCTCATTCATACTCCTTCATACCATATTACTGATTTTCATCTGAGAAAGAAAGTTGCAGGCGAGTTTTGTTTGAATAGGAGGTGGTAGTGTATAATATGTTGGAGATTATTGGGGGAATTATAATAAATAAGCTATTTTATGATGATTGGAGAGAATATTGCTGACTAAAAAGAATGCCTTATCGATATTAAAAGTATTATTTCCTATTGCAGTTTTGCTTTTAGTCATTTATCAGTCGAAGAAGGAATTGACGGATCTTTCTTTTAAACGCACGCTGTACATTATTAACGGGATTGAACGGTACGATTTATTTATCCTCGTTCTGCTCGGCCTCCTTGCCGTCAGTGCGATGTCCTTTTATGACTTTGTGCTGAAACGGACGCTGCGGCTCAACATTCCGAATTGGAAAGTGTTCAGGGTTTCCTTTATCGCCAATTCCTTTAACAATGTCCTTGGATTCGGGGGTCTGGCGGGCGTCGGACTGCGGACGATGCTGTACAAAGAGCATACGAGCGACGTAAAACGACTTGTCGCAGGCATTGCCTGGCTTACTTCTTCAGCGCTGCTCGGGCTGTCGGTCTTCAGTATTCTGACCGTCGCCCGGGTGCTGCCGGTGGGCGAAATCACAGGCGAGAAGCCGTGGCTGTGGGCTGTCATCGCCGGCGTGGCGCTTATTGTGCCGGTGGCCTTAATCGCCGCTTGGATCAACAATAAAAAAGCTCGAACGGAAGATGGTGAAGCAAAACTGAGGCATCCGATTTTTTCTTATATCGGAGCTTCGTTTGCCGAATGGTTTGCGGCGGCCGTCGTTATGTATTATTCACTGCACGTCATGGGGATTCACGCAGATGTCCGCCATGTATTCGGTGTATTCGCGATAGCCGCTATCGGGGGAATCATCAGCCTTGTGCCGGGCGGATTCGGCTCGTTTGACCTCCTGTTTCTGCTCGGCATGCAGAATATGGGCTTTCCGCAGGAGGCAGTCGTGACATCCATCGTCATCTACCGGATTGTGTATTCATTTATTCCGTTTGTGTTCGGGCTGTTCTTTGCGGCCGGCGACTTAACGGAAAACACGCTGAAACGGCTGGAATCAAATCCGAAGATGGCGCCTGCCGTAGAAACGACGAACGTGCTTCTCGTATTGCAGCGCGGGATCTTAATCAGAGTGCTCTACGGTTCGCTGTCGCTTTTGGTTTTCGTGTCGGGAGTCGTCGTGCTTGCGTCCGTCGCATTGCCGATTGACAGGGAGACGGTCATTCCGCACATTCCGCGCCCGGCGCTCCTTGCGTTTAACGCGTTATCGCTAAGCGCGGCATTGATTCTATTAATCCTGCCGATTGAATTATACAAACGGACGAAACGCTCTTATTCAATGGCGGTCGCCGCGCTGGTCGGCGGTTTTGTGTTCAGTTTCTTAAAAGGAATGAACATCAGTGCGATCTTTATTCTGCCTGTCGTCATCGTCGTGCTTGTGCTGCTGAAGCGGCAGTTTATCAGGGAGCAGGCATCGTATACACTCGGCCAGATGATTTTTGCGGCCGCTCTGTTTATTATCGCCTTGTTTAACTATAATCTCATTGCCGGTTTTATTTGGGATAAAATGAACCGGCTGCTGCGCCACGATTACTTCGTCCATAATAATTCGCACATTACATATGCGACGATGACGGCCATTATTGTCGTGCCTCTGTTTTTCTTTGTCTTCACGGCAATTTATCATAAAAGATTGAAGCCGATCGGGGAAGCGGCCGATCCTGAACGGCTGAAGACCTTTTTGGCGGAAGAAGGCGGAAATGCGCTCAGCCATCTCGGCTTTCTCGGGGATAAGCGGTTTTATTTCTCAAGCGACGGCAAAGCGCTTTTATTGTTCGGCCAGATTTCGAGAAGACTTGTCGTGCTCGGTGATCCGTCGGGACAGAAAGACTCTTTTCCGCTGGTGATCGAGGAATTTCTGAACGAAGCGCATAAGCAGGGGCTGAGTGTCATGTTTTATCAGATTGAACGTGAAGACATGGCGCTGTACCACGACTTCGGCTATAACTTCTTCAAGCTTGGAGAAGAAGCTCTCGTGGATATGGAGGCATTTACGCTGTCAGGAAAGAAAAAAGCGGGTCTGCGCGCGATTAACAACAAATTTGACCGCGAAGGCTATACATTTCATGTCGGGGAGCCGCCGTTTTCTTCCGAGTTTATGACCAAGCTGAAAGACATTTCGGACGAATGGCTCGGACCGAAAAAAGAGAAAGGCTTCTCTCTCGGTTTCTTCGATCGGGACTATTTGGAACAGGCTCCGATTGCTTACGTAAAAGACACAGAAGGGGAGATCATCGCTTTTGCCAACCTTATGCCGATGTACCAGGAAGGCGAAATATCAGTCGACTTGATGCGTTATCGGAAAAACGCGCCGAACGGGATCATGGACGCGCTTTTCATCCGTCTGTTTCTCTGGGCGCAGGAAAAAGGCTATACCACTTTTAATATGGGGATGGCGCCGTTGTCAAACGTAGGAACGGCCTTTACATCTTTCTGGTCGGAAAGAATCGCAGCCGTCATCTTCAATAACGTCCGGTATATGTACAGCTTCAGCGGGCTGCGGGCCTTTAAAGAAAAATACAAACCGGAATGGCGCGGGAAATACTTGGCATACCGCAAAAACAGATCGCTGTCTGTCACGATGTTTCTCGTCACCCGCCTGATCGGAAAAACAAAAAAAAGACGCCGTTAAAAGGCGTCTTTTTTTTCCTTTAATGTAATTAACTAAAAATTCTAATTTTCTTTTGTTATACTGAATAACATACCATAAGACGAAAGGAAGACTGATGAATGAAACAGGCAGCCGTATTTAAATATGAAGCGTTTACCGATATTCCTGATCTGGGAAATCCGGCTGGAATCGTCTTTAACGGTGATGATTATTCAGATGAAGAGATGCAGATGATCGCCGAAATGGCAGGGTACAATGAAACCTCATTTCTCTGTAAAAGCGGAGAAGCCGATCTGCGCATCCGCTATTTTACACCCGGCCATGAAATGAATTTATGCGGACATGCTACCGTTGCCTCTCTCTACGCATTAATTGAAAAGGGAAGGCTTCAGGCTGATCAGACGTATCGGATTGAGACAAAAGCCGGTATTCTTCCCGTAAAAGCCGCTGAACGAAACGGGCGGGTATACATCACGCTTGAACAGGCTCCCCCGCAATTTCTGCCGTTTACAGGAGACAAAGAAAAGCTTGCGGCTTCGCTCGGGATAACGGCTGAGGATTTCCACGGCGAGCTTCCGATTGTTTACGGATCAACGGGAATCTGGACACTGATTGTTCCGCTGAAATCACTGGGAGCATCACGGAATATGGTGCCGGACAACTCACAATTTCCCGCTGTATTGCAAGATCTTCCGAAAGCGAGTGTTCATCCTTTTTCTCTGGAAACTGTTCATCAGGAAAGCGATCTGCACGGACGCCATTTTTCTTCTCCTTTTTCCGGAACGACCGAAGACCCCGTCACGGGAACCGCTTCAGGCGTTATGGCGGCCTATATGCGGCAATACGGGGGCTCTGAAGCCGAATGCCTCACGATTGAACAAGGCCAGGAAATAGGGAAAGACGGAAAAGTGGAAATCAGGATCACGGAGGAAGGCGGCGAGGTGAAAATCGAGATGACGGGAACTGCCGTGTATGCCGAATCAATTAATCTTCAGCTTCCGTAATGGTTTACAAAAGACGGTTCTATCCGTTATATTATAAATGATAATCATTTTCAATTGAATAGGAAGGTGAATCGGCATGCCGAAAACCGAACAATTACAACAAAACGAGAGTCTTAAACATACGATCAGAAACAGAAGATCCATCCGGTCATTTAAACCGGAAACCGTTCCTTCTGAAGTCATATTAGATATGCTCGAAACAGCCGTTTACGCACCGAACCACAGACTGACGGAGCCATGGCGTTTTATCTACGCGGCAAGCGAAGCGGGAAAAGAAAAGCTTGCGGACAGCTACGTCTCATTTTTCAAAAAAATAAAAGATGATTTCAACGAGGAAAAAGAGCGGAACATGAGAAAAAATCTCAGTGCCGTACCGGGATTTTTGTTGGTCGTCTTAAAAGAAGATGAAAATGAATTTACGCGAAATGATGATTTCGCGGCGCTGAGCGGCATGATTCAAAACCTTCAGCTTCTCGCACATGAAAACGGCATCGGCATGGTTTGGAAAAGCGGCCGCATTATGTATGACAAACAAGTGCATCAAGACTTCGGCCTTGCAGACAATGAACGCTTCGCTGCCATCATCCAAACGGGCTATCCGGATGAACAGCCTAAGGCGAAAGAACGGACGCCGGCAAAAAGCCTGTTTACCGAACTGTAAAAAAATCCCCGTCCTCAAGAAGAGGCGGGGATTTTGTATTAGCGGGTTTTGCTTTTTGCTCTGTTGTCAGCGGCTTTCATCCGCGCCTGCGCTTCGCGGTCAGCGGAATCAGCAAGCTCGCTTGAATATTCCTCATATGTGCCGTCTGTTTCACGTTTCAAAGCAGCCGGAACTTGAGGAAGTTTTTGTTTGTTTTTATCACGGTTTTTGTGAGTATGATTTCTGCCCATAACAATCGCCCCCTGAAAAAAGTGATATCAAACAAACATAGTATCTGCCCGGTCCCGATCTTTATTCGTTTATTTCCGTTTGGCTGCTCTTTCCGCTTTTTTGAATTCACCGGAATAAAGGACTTCCTGCATTTTTTTGAGATTGGCTCCCTGCTGATGTTTTTCGCGCTTCTTTTCCATAAAAGAAGACCCTCCTTCAAAACAGAATACCAATAGGATTGGCTTTTATTTCCGTTTTTATGCAGATAAGAGATCCTTTAAAGCCAAATCAAGTTCTTCATACGTAAATTGAAAACCGGATGTCAGCGCCTGTTTAGGCAGGGCGCGCTGGCCTTTTACGACCAGCAGGCTCATCTCTCCCAATGCTTTCTCCAGAAAAAATTCCGGTACTGGAATCCAGTGGGGGCGGTGCAGGACGCTTGCGATCGTCTTTCCGAATTGCTTCATTTCAACGGGGTTCGGCGATGTCACATTCATCGGCCCGGACAAGTCATCATGCTCCGCCGCATACGCGATGAGTTCCGCGGCGTCATCGACATGAACCCATGACAGCCATTGCCGTCCCGAGCCGACGGTGCCGCCCGCTAACAGCTTATAAGGGAGAACCATGAGCGGCAGGGCGCCTTTTTCACCGAGCATCACGCCGAATCTGGCATATACCGTCCGAATGCCGAGCGCTTCAATTTTCTGGCCTTCACGCTCCCACATATGAGCCGTATGACTGAGAAAGTCTTCATTTGACGTATCGGACTGCTCAGTGAACGTTTTCTCTGTGCTGGTGCCGTAAATGCCGACGGCGCTAGCCTGAATGAAAGCCCGCGGTTTTTGAGGCTGCTGCTTAATAATCCGTCTGACTTCTCTCGTCGCTTTTACCCGGCTTGAGATAATTTGTTCCTTCGTTGTGTCCGTCCAGCGGTCAAAGATGGATTTGCCGGCGAGGTTCACCCATACATCAATAGGGGGAAGCTCGCGCTCAGGCGCCGCGTTTTCGGCCAGCCATTGAACATATGTCACATTTTTTTGTTCGGTTTCTCTCTGTTTTCTTGATAAAATATAGACATGATGTCCCCGGCGGGTAAACACACCTGTCAGATGCCGGCCGAGAAAACCCGTGCCGCCTGTCATCGCGATATTCATATCCATCTCTCCTTACACGTTGATACATATACTGTACCTCATTTGCCGAAAAGAAAAACGCCTGAACATCGGGGCGGGAAAGGAGACCGGTATGCCGTTTATTACAAAAATATCGACCCAAAAGAAAAACACTGAGCGCTTCAACATCTTTCTTGATGAGAAATATGCATTCAGCGTCGACGCCGACGTGCTTGTGCGTTTTGACCTGAAAAAAGGGAAAGAACTGGACGAGCTTGACATTCTTGAAATCCAGCACGGCGATGAAGCGAAAAAAGCCTTTAACCGCGCCGTAGATTTTTTATCATACCGGATGCGCTCTGAAAAAGAAGTCCGGGACCATCTGAAGAAAAAAGAAACACCTGAGATGGTCATTCCTGAAGTCATCCATAAACTGTACGATTACCGCTACTTAAATGACAAAGAATTTGCCGAAGCCTATGCAAGCACCCACAAGAAAACAAACGGCAAAGGCCCTGACGTCTTGTTCCGCGAGCTGAAAGCGAAAGGAATAGACGACGATACCATCAAGGAGACTCTCAGTGCGTTTACATTTGACGAGCAGATACAAGAAGCGCTGAAACATATCGGGAAAATCCTGAAAAAAGACAAAAAGCTGTCCACAAAAGAGATCAGACAGCGGGCGCAGATGCAGCTTCAGCGAAAAGGTTTTCCATTCGACGTTATCAACGCCGCCCTGGAGCAGACGGAGTATGAGAATGATGACGAAACTGAGATGGAAGCCCTGAAGATTCATGCGGAAAAGGCGATCAGGAAATACCGCTATGACGGCAGCTATGAAAGCAGAATGAAGGTCAAACAGTACTTATTCAGAAAAGGATTCTCGATTGACGATATTGAACAATTTTTGCAGGAAGAGGAGTAAACCGAAATGGATAAACGATACAGTCAAATGACGCCTCATGAACTACAGACAGAAATTGCGGGATTGACGGAAAAAGCGAGAAAAGCGGAACAGATGGGCATTGTAAATGAATTGGCCGTGCTTGAACGGAAAATCACGATGGCCAAAGCCTACATGCTGGAGCCGGAAGACTTTCGGCCCGGCGCAGTGTATCAGATAGAAGGTTCTGATGACACATTCAGCATTGATTACATCAACGGCGTATTCGCCTGGGGGCACAGATCTTCGTCGCCTGACCGGGAAGAGGCGCTGCCGATTTCTGTTTTAAAAGAAAAAAGTTAACAAAAGAGGCCGGTTCCGGCCTCTTTTTTTCGGGCACATTCATTTCAAACGTTCAGTAAAAAATGATTGAATTCAATTTCGATATCTTTTAAGATGAAATTCGTTGTTTTTTTATTAAAAAGGAGGCGATTCGCGTTGAATATCAAAATGAAACAGCCATCAGTGAAATTAATGATTTTTGTTTTAATGATTTGCACGTTTTCCATCGGGTATACGGAATATGCTGTCATGGGTATTTTGACGTCGATTGCCGATGACTTTCATATACATGTGTCCTCAGCGGGCATGCTTGTTACGGCGTACGCGGCAAGCGTCTGCCTGACGGGTCCGATCGTAACCATTATCGCGGTTAAGCTCCCGAGAAAACCGGTGCTGCTCGGGTTGATGGGCATCTTCGTCCTTGCCAATCTGATGAGCGTCTTTGCGCCAAATTTTGCCGTGCTGGCGATTTCCAGAATTTTATCCGCATCCATTCACGGAGCCTTTTTTGCGATTGCTATGGTGTTTGCAAGTGAAATGGTGCCGCCTGAAAAACGTTCCGCCGCCGCTGCCTCGATGAACGGAGGATTAACTGTGGCGCTGATGCTCGGCGTTCCGTTCGGCTCTTATTTAGGGGATGCCCTTAATTGGCGTGCCGTCTTTTTCATTATTTCTGTTTTAGGCCTGATCGGACTGATCGGCCTGATGCTGGTCGTACCGAATCAAAAACCGAAAGTGATTCCGATGCTGATGAATGAATGGAGTGTCTTTAAGCATAAGCAAGTCATTTTTTCCTTTGCGATCACCATTCTCGGCTACTCAGGCGTTTTTATCGCTTACACGTTTATCGAGCCGATTTTAAGAGATTCAGCGGGATTCGGCACGGTCGGCATCACAGGCGCGTTATTTGCCTACGGTCTCGGCGGAGTGGCGGGGAATTTCTTCGCAGGGAAAGTGCCGCTCAAACTGCTGACACGCACAATGATCGGCGTGATGATCGGCTTGATCGGCGTCATGGCGATTTTCCCTTATATCGCTGTGTTTCCCGCCGCCGCCGTTTCGGCGACATTTTTATTCGGTGCGTGTGCGTTCGGCACGCCGCCGCTTTTACAGACAAAGGTTATATCTTCCTCTGAAAACGGCACGACGATCGCCGCCGCGGTGAGCGTTTCCGCCTTTAACCTGGCAAACGCGCTCGGCGCCTGGATCGGCGGTTTGATTCTCGGCGGAACGGGATCTTACTCATGGCTGTTTGCCGGCGGTGCTCTGATGACCGCTCTCGGCC
The DNA here is from genome assembly GCF_059831465.1 of Bacillus sp. 5RYD7K. Taxonomy (NCBI): domain Bacteria; kingdom Bacillati; phylum Bacillota; class Bacilli; order Caryophanales; family Bacillaceae; genus Bacillus; species Bacillus sp. 5RYD7K. The sequence continues at coordinate 23,549 of NZ_CP191200.1, read as the reverse complement.
TTGTGCTGTCCACGTTCGCTCATCTGTCTGAGAAGAAGGACGTTTATGAATACCAAATGCATAAAGGATAACAAAAAGCTTGCAGCGGATATTCCGTCCGCAAGCTTTTTCAGTTTTCATCACGGTGAGCCGTCACACCTTCAGCCGGTGAGCCGTCCGCGAGAGTAACGGGCAGCGGTTTTTCACTGACATATTACGGACTCAAGAGGATTTTTTCGGATGCAAAAAAGAGACCGGATCATTCCCGGTCTCTTTACGGTGTATTTATCGTCTGCCTGAAGCTCTCATGCGCTCTTGCGGGTGCGAATTAATTGAACCGTCCGCCCGTTTAGAAGCGTAGTCATCTTTTGCCCGCGGTTCGCCTTCAAACTTATTATTGTTCTGATTAGGAAATCCTTTTGCTTTGTTCCGGACCATTTGTTTTCCCCCTCGGCCAATATCAAAAGGTTGCGCCTTCTGGACTGAAGACGTAAAGTTAGTATATGCCTGTGACAAGCTGCGTAAAAGCAGCAGGTTTTCCCAAGGAAAGGAGACAGAGACATGAATACATATATCGACAAACTGACGAATTTGCTGCTTGAGAAAAATGATATGCTCAGCTATTTGCAAGCGCGTACTTGGGTGGAGCTTTTATGGGGAGATTTCGAAGCGACTTACGCAAAAGCCGGCCGCCCGTATCAGGGAGAGCAAATGACAGAACGCGTCGTCAAGGAATGGATTGAATCTTACGGCAGCAAGCTTCATATGTTCCAAAGCATGCGGGAAGACGTTTCTCATTATTTGGATCAAAGCAGGGGACTCCTGCATTAACATAATAGTGCGTTCCGCCGGAATCTTCCGGCGGTTTTTTCTTTTTATAAAAGAAATAGGAAAATCATGTTTGATGACCCGCAAAGTGTGGAATTGTGTAATAACTTAAAATAGCGGGGAGGAACCACAATGAACATGAAAAAAGGGTTAACCGCAATTATTCCGGCCGCAGGACTTTGCTTATTTTTAGCCGCAGGCACCGTTTTTTTTGATCCGTCAGCGAATGCCACAGCAGTTCAGCAGACAAAAATAGACACCGCAGCAGATACATATATCGTGAAAGCAGGAGAACTTAACGTCCGTAAAGAACCAAATAAACAAGGGCGGATTGTCGGCACGCTCCGTTCAGAAGATGCCGTAAAGGTTAAACAGCTTGAAGGGGCAGATTGGGCCGAGATTAACTACAAAGGCCAGAAAGCCTATATCTCCACTCATTTTCTGATGAAGCAGCCGATGAAGGCAGTGACCGCGAAACAAACCGCTTTTTATACGCCGACTTTGGAAACCGGCAAAAAAAGCTCCGTGAAAGCGGGGGAAACCGTCAATGTGCTCGGCTGGGGATTCAGCCATGACGGAGGATTTGACCGTAAATGGGGGTACGTCACATACGGCGGGAAAGCAGGTTATGTGAAGACGGCCGACTTAGTTCAAAAATAAAGATTCAGGCAGGCGGATGAGCCTGCTTTTTTTCTGAAACGTTCCGCCTTTCCTTTCGTATGAAATGAAAAGGAGAGTGACGGATATGATAATGGTAATCGGCGGCCTTCTGATGGCTGCAGCCGGCATTTTAGTCACACTTTTCCCGCCGAAGTCAATTAACAGCCTGTACGGATATCGGACAAAACGCTCAATGGCGGATGAATCCCAGTGGAGAGAAGGCAACCGTTTCAGTGCGATCCTCATGATTCTGTTCGGCCTTCTGACGGCTGCGGCCGGATTTGCGGGCAGCCTGCTCATTCCGCTCACACAGCCGTACAGCCTGATCGTTCAGGCCGTATGTTTGATTGCGATCAGCGCGCTGATCATAGCTTTAACAGAAAGAAGATTAAAACAAAAGGGGAGGAGAACCGATTGAATGACATCACTTTTCACATGATCGAAACAAACGGAGTGACGCTGCACACGGCTTCAGCGGGTCCGAAAGACGGCCCTTTGGCGGTGCTGCTGCACGGGTTTCCGGAATTTTGGCACGGCTGGAAGAGCCAGATCAAACCGCTTGCGGATGCCGGATACCATGTTGTCGTGCCCGATCAGCGCGGCTATAATCTCAGTGATAAACCGGAGGGCATTGAAAACTATACCATTGATAAACTCAGGGATGACATTATCGGGCTGATCACTCACTTTACAGATGACAAGGCTGTCGTCATCGGTCACGATTGGGGAGGAGCCGTAGCCTGGCACTTGGCATCCACGCGGCCGCAATACGTTGAAAAATTGATCACGGTCAATATCCCGCATCCGGCGGTTATGCGGAAGGTCACACCGTTCTACCCGCCGCAATGGAAGAAAAGCTCTTATATCGCATTCTTTCAGCTACCGGAAAAACCTGAGCGGAGATTATCTGAAGACAATTACCGCGTATTGGATCACGCCATCGGCTTATCCGAATGCCCGGAGCTTTTTTCACGGGAAGATGTCGACAGCTACAAAGAAGCGTGGGGCAGAAAAGGAGCCCTCACGGCTATGCTGAACTGGTACAGGGCGATCAGATGCGGCGGTTTAGGCCCTGCCGTTCCGCTTAAAATGTCTGTTCCGTACCGATTAATATGGGGCGTCAATGACCGCGCGCTGAGCAAAAAGCTCGCTTTGGAAACAAAACGGATGATTCCAAACGGCGACTTAATCTTCATAGACGATGCCTCGCATTGGGTCATTCACGAAAAACCGCGCATCGTCAGCCATTTGATTCATGAATACCTTCAGCAATAAAGTCTGTCCCGCGTACAGACTTTTTCTTTTTTTTTCTCATATCTGCCGAAAAACATGACAAAATAAAAATATATAACCATATGCAGAAAAATTTTTCTTTCCCTGTAACGAAAAAAGGGTTTAAACGACTTTAAAAAAAGGAAAAGCCTTACTGAAGTTTTGCGGACTATTCCACTAAGGCCGTATTAAAAAAAGAATAATACAAAGAAGGTGCCTTCATGAAACAAAGGTTAATCTCAATTATTATTCCGTCTTACAATGAAGGAAACAACGTCAAGCTCATCCATGAATCTTTAAAAAAAGAGTTTCAATCGATTCATTATGACTATGAAATTTTCTACATTAATGACGGAAGCGCGGATGACACCCTTCAGCAGATTAAGGAACTGGCCGCCAGAAACCATCGCGTCAAATACATATCTTTTTCCCGCAACTTCGGGAAAGAAGCGGCCATTTTGGCGGGGTTTGAACACGTGCAGGGCGAAGCAGTAATCGTGATGGACGCCGATCTGCAGCACCCGACGCATCTGCTGAAAGACTTCATTCAAGGCTATGAAGAAGGGTATGACCAAGTCATTGCGCAGCGCAACCGAAAAGGTGACAGCCCCGTGCGTTCCGTGCTTTCTTCCCTGTATTATAAATTTATTAACAAAGCCGTCGAAGTGGATCTGCGTGACGGAGTCGGCGATTTCCGCCTGCTGAGCCGGCAGGCCGTTGATGCCCTTTTGAAGCTGAGTGAAGGGAACCGCTTCTCAAAAGGGCTGTTCTGCTGGATCGGGTTTGACCAGAAAATCGTATTTTATGAAAATGTCGAAAGGAAGAACGGCAAGTCCAAATGGTCATTCAGCAATCTGTTCAACTACGGAATGGACGGCGTCGTCTCCTTTAACAACAAACCGCTGAGGGTTTGCTTTTTCACCGGTATTCTGATATTGCTTCTGTCGATGGTTTATATTGTAACGACCTTTATTCATATTCTGACAAACGGCGTGTCCGTTCCCGGATACTTCACCATTATTTCCGCCGTGCTGTTTTTAGGAGGCATCCAGCTTTTGAGTCTCGGCATCATCGGCGAGTACATCGGCCGGATTTACTATGAAACGAAAAAACGCCCGCACTATTTAATTAAAGAAGCGAATATTACGTACGGAGAACAAAATGAAACGAATTATACAAAAAAGCGCAAGTGGAACCATTAAACAGCCGCCGCTGTGCGCAGGGTCTGGAGACGTTGTATGAAAAAAAATAAATGGATCTTGCCGGCAGCCTGTGTGCTGGCTGCGGCAGCCGCTCATATTTTTTTCTTGAAGGAGTGGTCAGAAGGCCGCTATATGACGGGGTCTGGAGACGGGATCGCCCAAATGGCGGTCTTCAAAAAGCTGCTGTTTGACCAATATATGAACGGCCGGCTGTTTTACAGCTATTCGTTCGGAATGGGCGGGGGAGTGTACAGTCAGCTCGGCTATTATTTCTCTACTTCTTTTCTCTTTCTGTTTATCTCCGCCGCTGTCCGCATCCTGCAGCTTATGCAGCTGTCGGGTGACGCGGATGCGCTGTTTTGGGCCCAGGCCTCCGTTTTTATCAGCATCGCTAAGCAGAGTTTCGTCATATTCACGGCAGCCTGTGTGTTCCGTTATTTCGTCAAACGGACAGTGCCTGCTTTTGTCGGCGCCGTGTTGTACGGGGTCTCGATTATCTACTTCCGGCATGAGGTGTATTGGGACTTTTTCACTGACAGTATGGTGTGGCTGCCGCTGCTCGTGCTCGGCGCGGAAAAAATCATCACAGAAAAAAAGCCGGCGTGGTTTATCTTCGCCTGTGCGCTGACATTGATCAACAACTTTTATTTTGCGTATATTAATCTGATTTTCATCGGCATTTACATCTTATTCAGATGGGTCATTCATCTTGAAGACAATGAAGCCAAAAAGCTCACTCAATGCAGAATGTTTATTCTGTCAGGCCTGCTCGGCTTCGGCATAAGCGCAGTCTCCTTTATCCCTGTCGTATACGGATATCTTCATAATCTGCGGCCGCCGTATGCAGAGCAAATTACATGGCTTGATTTTTCCGACAACATTTTATTTTCAAGCCGGATAATCATTCTGCCGGCGGTTTTTTTGCTTTTTCTATTTACATTTTCTTTATACAAAAACCGGCTGTTCCGGCTGTTTGCGGGAATCAGTCTGCTGTACATTCTGTTTCACTTCAGTCCGTTTGCGGCAAGTGCTTTTAACGGTTTTTCAGCTCCGCAAAACAGGTTTGAATACGTCCTGTGCTTCACGATTGCCGGAACGGTCGCAGCAGGGCTTTCTAAGCTTTCAGACATCAGCATGAAGAGTATGCTGATATCCGCCGTACTCGCCGTTCTGCTCTATTGGAGCCAGGTGAGGCGGTTCAGCCTGGATATTTCTGATCAGGCCAACCTGCCTATCCTGCTCCTTCTGGGGCTGACCATTATCGCTTTCCTTGCAGCAAAGACAAGACTGAAAGGCGCGGTGCCCGCCGTCTATGCCGTCATTCTCTTGACGGCGGTGCTGACGGCTAATACATATGAAAAATATGCGTTATCAGAAGGCGGGAAGATTTATACGGTATCGCATACCTTTATGACGGGTCCTGACTATAAGGGCAAAGAACAAACAGAGCTTATTCAGCGTCTGAAAGAAAAAGACCCGGATCCCTTTGCCCGTTTAGATTGGATGAACGGAGTATTCAATAATACCCCGATCATTTACGGGTTCAACGGATTCAGCGTATACTCAAGCATCCTGAACCGCAATCTGCTGTCCTTTTACTGGAACGACCTCCAGATTGATATGGGCAGGGAAAGCGTCAGCCGCTATGCAACATTAGGAAACAGGGCTAATTTATACAGCCTGCTTTACGGAAAATATTATATGACGGAAAAAACAAACGAGGCCGGCGTCCCTTACGGATTCAAAAAAATCATGGAGTCATCCCGCTATGCGGTTTATCAAAATCAATATGTGCTCCCGTTCGTACGGACAGCCGATCGTGTATATAACGAGGGCGACTTGAAAAAAGCGCCCGCCCTTGCCAGGGAGCGGGCGATGCTTGATGGGATCATCACGGAATCGAGCACAGTAAAAACGAAAAAAGCGCCAGAAGTGAAAAATATGATCCGTCAGGCAAAGGTAACGGCCGACCATGCGGGTTATCAAGACGGCGTCCTGACGGTAAACGAAGACGGCGGCGGCCTGATCATTACACCGCACGGCGCTGAGGCTGGCGGCGGAGATTATTATGTCAGCTTTTATTTATTGAACAAAGCGAAGGACCAGGGATTTACATTAAAAGTGAACGATTACACGACAACGAGAAAATCGAATCAATCCATTTATAAAACAGGTGTAAATGATCTCACCGTCAGAGTGCCGAAAACAAAAAACATTCAAATCCGGTTGCCGAAAGGAACGTATCAGCTCGACAGACTGGCGCTTTATGAAGAACGGTACGGAACGCTGAAAAATGCATACCGAAAAGCGGAAAAAGAACCGCCGGCCGATCTCAGCTGGCGCGGAAATACGCTTCATATCTCGTATAAAAACAAAACCGGCGCGCCGTACATCATGCTTCCGATTCCATATGAAAAGGGCTGGGAGCTGAAGGTAAACGGCAGACAAGAACAGGTTGAAAAAGCGGATTATTCCTTTATCGGATTTAAAGCGCAAAAAGGAAAAAATGATATTCAATTAACGTATTACCCGCCGTTTTTTAAACCGGCTGCCGCTCTATCGGTGATCAGCCTCGTGTTTTCCGCCATATATGTGAGAAGACAAAAAAAGCCCGGCTCTTAAACAGAGCCGAGCTTTAATTTTTTCTGCAGTTTTTCCTCGCTGAAAATCCAGCCCGTGTAAGAAGAAAGAGGCTCTAAATCATGACTGAGGTGGACGATGGCGACAAAGGGGTAGTGCCCTTTGCTTCGATAGCGCAAATCAATAAAGCGCACCTCATAATGATCTTTAAAGGTATCGACCTCCCACCTGTAAACGGGCGAGAACGATAGAAAAGCTGCAATATTTTCATCCTGTTTCGCGGCCTTCATCACATCGGTTTCCGGTACGGGCACGCGGTTGAATGTATCCAATATCACCACATGGCCGTCAAGGCTTCTGCCGACATAAAAGGCATGCGCCGTCGTTACGGCGATTCGCCACTGCCTGAATTTCATCGTCGGCGAAATAATGATGGTTTCAATTTCTTCTTCAATCATCTCACGCAGCCGCCGCTTAATCCGCAGCTGCATCAAAAACCGTACGGCGTAATATCCCGCGAGGATGATATACAGCGTCAAAAATGTCACGCCCGGATGGCCTCCGATATACCACACGGCAATCGCGGTCAAATGGCTGATGAAAATAAACGGGTCAAAGGTATTGATGAGACCGAGAGCGACCCATTTTTTCGAAAACGGGCGGAGGGCCTGCGTTCCGTACGCGTTAAAAATGTCGACAAACACATGCAAAACGACAGCCAGAAGCGTCCACAGCCACAAGTGCAGAAAGTTCGCTTCCGGGTAAAACATAAACAGAATGCCCGGAATCAGAATGGACCAAAATAAAACGGCGGGAATGGAGTGCGTGAACCCTCTATGATTTCGAATATAAACGGCATTATTTTTCAGCTTCAATATGGTATCAATATCAGGTGCCTGAGAGCCGGCAAGAGCGGCGATCATAACTGCCTGAGACATGGGGGTATGCATGCCGACGGCAGGATCGAGAGTTGCGATTCCGCCAAGCGCGATGCCCATGACAACGTGAGTGCCAGTATCCATTGGTGACCTCCTAGCAGGCGTTATACATCAGTCGCCCGCATATTTCGCATTATAAGATATTCCCCATTTTCTGTTTGCCCAATCATGGCGTTTATCCGCCGTTCTCATATGTTTCCGCTTTTTCTTTATCACTATTTAATGTAACATATTATCGTAACGTGCCCTTAGTTTACACCAAAATACAGTGTCAAGAAAAGCGGGACCCGAAACATCTGAGGAGAAGATATGAACGCACTTGAAGAAAAATTGAAACAAAAAGATATAGACGCATTTCGTGAGGACTTAATTACATGGTTCGAAAGAGAACAGAGAATTCTGCCGTGGAGAGAAAATCAGGACCCGTATCGGGTGTGGGTGTCAGAGGTCATGCTGCAGCAGACGCGCGTAGATACCGTCATCCCTTATTTCCAACGGTTTCTTGAGCAATTTCCGACCGTCTCGGCGCTCGCTGAAGCCGATGAGGAAAAAGTGCTCAAAGCCTGGGAAGGGTTAGGCTATTACTCCCGTGTGAGAAATCTGCAAAGCGCCGTAAAAGAAGTGCACGAGCGGTACGGAGGAGTCGTTCCTGACGGGGAAAAGGAATTCGGCGGACTGAAAGGTGTCGGCCCTTATACAAAAGGCGCCGTGCTCAGCATCGCATACAACAAGCCGATTCCGGCCGTAGACGGCAATGTGATGCGTGTCATGTCGAGAATTCTTTCCATATGGGACGATATCGCAAAACCGAAAACGAGAACCATTTTCGAACAGGCGGTATCCGCATTCATTTCTCATGAAAAACCTTCTGAATTCAATCAGGGTTTAATGGAGCTCGGCGCGATCATCTGCACTCCGAAATCGCCGTCCTGTCTGCTGTGCCCCGTGCAAAAGCACTGTTCGGCATTTGCGGAAGGGACAGAGCGGGAGCTGCCCGTCAAAAGCAAAAAGAAAAAACCCGGGGTGAAAACAATGGCAGCCGTTGTGCTGACAGACGACCAGGACAATGTCTATATTCATAAACGGCCGCCAAAAGGATTGCTCGCCAATCTGTGGGAGTTTCCGAACACCGAAACCCAAAAAGGAATCAAAACCGAAAGAGAGCAGCTTGAAGCCTTTTTAGAAAAAGAGATGGGAACAACCGCTGAAATCGGGGAGCTGGAAGGCATCGTTGAGCATGTTTTTACTCATCTCGTCTGGAATATTTCGGTCTTTTTCGGTAAAGTAAAACAAGTGTCGGATACATCAGAATTAATACGGGTCACAAAAGAGGAACTCGGGGAATATGCTTTTCCCGTTTCCCATCAAAAGATTTGGAAAATGGCGGACGAGAGCGGCCGCCGGTAAAAAGCGTCAGTCATAGCTGACGCGCGTGCCGTGGCTGTAATCCGCCTCATTCCGTTTCAGTCCGCCGCGGGATTCGATTTCCTGAATCAGTTCCCGGTATTTGGACTGGCCTTCCTCGTTTAAATACGGCATAATTTGCTGGAAGGCATGGTGGAAATAGGCGAGCTCTGAATCTTTCCAATCTTGTTTGGGCATCATAGCCAATTCGCCCATATCACGTCCGACATACATATAAAAAGACCCCTTTCAACAATTATTGCTTTTATTGTTTGTTGAATGAAAAGAACTATACGCAGCAAGGAGCTGAGGAAAAATGGAACAAAATAAATGCGCACTGATCACAGGAAGCAGCCGAGGCGTTGGAAAAGCGGCAGCCATCAGACTCGCGGAAAAAGGCTACAACATCGTCATCAATTACGCCCGCAGTAAAAAAGCGGCATTAGAAACAGCCGAAGAAATTGAGAAACTCGGCGTTAAAACGCTCGTCATTAAAGCCAATGTCGGCCAGCCGGCAAAAATTAAAGACATGTTCCGCCAGATCGACGAAACATTCGGCAGACTGGACGTATTCGTCAATAACGCGGCTTCAGGCGTGCTGAGACCGGTCATGGAACTCGAAGAAACACATTGGGACTGGACGATGAATATCAACGCGAAAGCATTGCTTTTCTGCGCTCAGGAAGCGGCAAAGCTGATGGAGAAAAACGGAGGCGGCCACATCGTCAGCATCAGCTCGCTCGGCAGCATCCGCTATCTTGAGAACTATACGACGGTCGGTGTCTCAAAAGCCGCTTTAGAAGCGTTAACCCGTTACCTGGCGGTTGAGCTTTCTCCGAAAAACATCATCGTAAACGCGGTTTCCGGCGGAGCGATTGATACGGACGCGCTGACGCATTTCCCTAACAGAGACGAATTGCTTGAAGATGCCCGCCAAAATACGCCGGCCGGACGAATGGTCGAAATTAAAGATATGATCGATACGGTGGAGTTTTTAGTTTCTTCAAAAGCGGACATGATCCGCGGCCAGACCATCATTATCGACGGCGGACGCTCTCTGCTCGTATAAGTTTTTAAAAAACATGAATAGCCTTAACACCTCCTGCACATTCTAAAGTGCGTGGAGGTGATAACAATGGCAAACTCAAAATACAGCAAAACAGACGTTCAGCAGGTGAAAAAACAAAACCAGCAATCAGCTTCCGGTCAAGGTCAATACGGCACTGAATTCGGCAGTGAAACTGATGCACAGCAGGTAAGAAAGCAAAACCAATCTGCTGAACAAAACAAACAGCAAAACAGCTAATCACTGAAACAAAAAAGCACTTCATCTTCGGGTGGAAGTGCTTTTTTTCTTTTATCCAAACGACAAAACTTGTGATTCCTCTACAGAATGAGTCAAAGGGTTTTCCTGCAGAAAATCGAAATGGTAAGGAGTATCAACCTAAAAGCCTAAGGAGGAACCCGATGTCAGAGTTTGAAAAGCTTGTAAGTGAACAGATGAAGATCATGGATCAGCTTCTCGAGCTGCAGTCAGAACTCGACCGCTGCCGGCAGGTGGAGGCGGAACTCATCAGTCTGGAAAGAGATGCGAAGCTGGACAATGTACAGGACGAAATTGCGACAAAGCGAAAAGATCTGGCCGGCATACAGGAGTTATTCCAAAGGCAGACAGAGCAAGTCATCCAGTCTTATCGCAGCACGGAAAAGCCGTCTTCCTATGTGCAGAAATGAATGTGCCATTCCGGAAGCGGAGTGGTTCTTTTATTTTCATTTTTTAATTCGTAACGGTATAATAGTGAAAAGACTTGTCGGAAAGCAATTGCGGCTGCATTGACTGCAGGGCTTTACAGAAAGTAGGGGAGAAATATGGGATATCCCAAGGAAGGAGAAACCATTCAAATTCACAGCTATAAGCATAACGGGCTGCTTCATCGAATTTGGAATGAAACGACGATTTTAAAAAGTACGGAATTGTGTATCATCGGAGCTAACGACCGGACAATGGTGACCGAATCCGACGGACGGACGTGGGTGACGAGAGAACCGGCGATCTGCTACTTTCATGCCCGTCAGTGGTTTAACGTTATTGGAATGCTGAGAGATGACGGGGTTCACTATTATTGCAACATCAGCTCGCCGTTCGCTTATGACGGGGAGGCCATCAAATATATTGATTACGATTTGGATGTCAAGGTGTTTCCGGATATGACGTATAACATTCTTGACGAAGATGAATACGATGATCACCGCAAATCAATGAATTACCCTAAAGAGATCGACAGCATTTTGAAGGAGTATCTGAATACGCTGCTGCACTGTATTCATCAGCGGAAAGGACCGTTTGCTCCGGAATTTGTTGATATGTGGTATGAACGGTATCTGCGCTATACAAAATAAAGAATATAATAAAAACCTGTTGGGGTGTCAACAGGTTTTTCACATGGGCTCACACGCCTTAAAGAGAGAGGGGGATAAAGTGTGGGCGTAATCAGACGCTATATGCAATTTGTAAAACCTTATAAAAAACAAATCTTTATCACAGTGTGTATCGGTATTATAAAGTTCTCCATCCCGCTGGCTCTCCCGCTTCTGTTAAAATACGTAGTCGACGACATTATTCAAGGGAGCGGAACAGCAAGCGCTAAAACGTCATCACTATTCACGATTATGGGCATCATGTTCGTGCTGTTTTTAGTCCTGCGTCCGCCGGTAGAGTATTATCGGCAATATTTCGCGCAATGGACGGGCAGCCGGGTGCTCTACGATATCAGAGGAGTATTGTTTGACCATATTCAAAAATTGAGCCTGCGGTTTTATGCCAATACGAGGACAGGCGAAGTCATTTCCCGGGTGATAAATGATGTCGAACAGACAAAAGACTTTGTCATAACGGGACTGATGAATATCTGGCTTGATATGATGACGGTGCTGATCGTCATCTGTATTATGTTCACACTCGATATCAAGCTGACACTGATATCTGTCATTTTATTTCCGTTATACGGAATTTCAGTGAAATACTTTTACGGCCGTCTCCGAAAACTGACACGCGAGCGCTCTCAGGCTCTCGCTCAGGTGCAGGGCCATTTGCACGAAAGAGTTCAAGGGATGCCCGTTATCAGAAGCTTCGCCATTGAGAATTATGAACAAGCCAATTTTGATGAGAAAAACGGACATTTTCTGGACAAAGCGATCCGTCATACGAATTGGAACGCCAAAACGTTTGCGGTCGTAAACACCATTACGGATTTAGCGCCGCTGCTCGTTATCGCGTTTGCGGGCTATTTTGTCATAAACGGCCCGCTGACAGTAGGAACAATGGTTGCATTCGTCGGTTACATTGACAGAATGTACAATCCGGTCAGAAGATTGATCAACTCATCGACGACGCTGACCCAGTCGATTGCTTCAATGGACCGCATATTTGAATTTATCGACGAGCCGTATGAATTGACTGATAAACCGAATGCCGTCAAAGCTGACGGCATTAAAGGCGAGGTTGAATTCCGAAATGTCTCGTTCTCCTATGAAGAAGGGAAAGAAAAGATCTTGCGGGACGTTTCCTTAAAGGTGACAAAAGGGGAGACCGTTGCGCTTGTCGGAATGAGCGGCGGCGGAAAATCGACGCTTGTCAGCCTCATACCGCGTTTTTATGATGTGTCCGGCGGCAGCCTGCTGATTGACGGCACAGATATTCGCGATTATGAAGCGAGAAGCCTCCGCAATCAAGTCGGAATGGTGCTTCAGGATACATTTCTGTTCAGTGAGACGATTCGTGAAAATATCGCCATCGGTAAACCGGGAGCGTCTCTGGATGAGGTTGTTGCGGCTGCGAAAGCGGCAAATGCCCATGAATTTATTATGGGTTTCCCCGAAGGCTATGAGACCAAAGTAGGCGAGCGGGGCGTCAAATTGTCAGGCGGGCAGAAGCAGCGGATTTCGATCGCCCGTGTATTCTTAAAAAATCCGCCGCTGCTGATTTTGGATGAAGCGACATCGGCTCTTGATCTTGAAAGTGAACACTACATTCAGGAAGCGATGGACAAGCTTGCGAAAAACCGGACGACATTTATCGTCGCCCATAGGCTGTCCACGATTACGCATGCGGATAAAATTGTCGTCATGGAAAACGGCTCTGTCATTGAAAGCGGCACGCACGAAGAATTAATGGCGCGGGACGGCCAGTACAGACATTTATTTACGATCCAGAATTTAAATTGACCGAAAAACTTATGCCGACCGAATGGGCGGCATAAGTTTTTTTATACAAAAAAACCCGGTTCTTCTTAGCACCGGGTTACTCATCATCGTCTGTTTCTAATTCGCTGTCTTTCGGGTGGTATGTCTGAAAACTCGTAATCAGTGTATCAAGATGTTCCAGCTGCTCGCGGTATTCTGCAACCGCAGCCATAATGCTGAGCATATTGTAATCAAGCAGTTCATCCTCGCAGTTCTGCTGATTTTTCAAGAAAGACTTCGTCAAAAGCTGTTTATACCTTATGCTTTCTTCAGCATCGTCATCATGCGGCTTAATCTTGCCGACAGTCCGCATCAAAATTCTTTCGTGCCAATGAAGCAGATAATCAATTTCTTCTGTCAGCGTCTCCTGAAATTCCTCCGGCATATGATAAATCTCGTTTTCATAGCGATGCAGCTTTTTCAGCGTATCAAGCGCCCGGTTCGCCGTAATAATCGCCTGTCTGAATAAAACAAGCTTGCGCGACTTTACATACGTCGTCTTCTTAAAGTAGCTTCTCTCTTCTTTATAAAGAAGATACGTATGGTCAAGCTTCATCATCTTTTCCTTCAGCTTCTCAATATCCTCTTTCAATATCGAGTGCTCCGTCGACTGGCGCATGGTCAGTCTGATCCATTTCATGATCTCATCGGTATATTCAACCGTATGATGAGTCAGTTTCGTTTCGTATTTCGGCGGAAGAAACACAAGGTTCACAATAAAGGAAGACAGCACGCCTAAAATAACGGTGCTTGTTCGAATCAGAGCGAACGTCAGGAAGCTGTTTCCCGGTGTTTCCAAAATCGCGATAACCGTAACGAGCGCAATCGAAATGGTGTGTTCAATTTTCAGTTTTAACATAATCGTAATGACAATGACTGCGGTCAATCCGATCATAATCGGACTCGGTCCGAAAATCAGTCCGAATACCGTAGCGATGACAGCGCCGATGATATTTGCCTGCACCTGATCAATAATGATAAGAAAAGACCTGTAAATAGAGGGCTGTATGGCAAATATAGCTGCAATCCCGGCAAAGATCGGCGACGGAAGTCCGATCCATGATGCTAAGTAGAGGGCGAGCGTAATCGCAATCCCTGTTTTAAAAATGCGGGCACCAAGTTTCATTGGTTTGTGCGTGCATTCCTTTCTCTAATAAATTATGTGCCGAACGAACGGCTGACACTTACATTTCCCTGTCGGTTTATTTGCTAAACAATAAAGTAATATACAGGGATCATACCAATTATTCAAGGTCTTTTTTTGAAAAAACCATTATCTCACAAATCGGACAAAAAGAAAAAGCGGAAGCCCCGGGCTCCCGCTTGTTTCAGCAGTTATTTTTTCATATGTCTGAACGCATCTTCAACCGCTTTTAAAGTGGCGTCGATATCTTCTTCAGTATGTGCGGTTGTGATAAACCAAGCTTCATACTTCGACGGGGCGAGATTGATCCCGCGTTCTAGCATCAGCTTGAAGAACTTGGCAAATGCTTCTCCGTCCGTATTTTCCGCCTGCTCATAATTGACGATTTTTTCATCACTGAAGTAAACCGTAAGCGCGCCTTTTAAACGGTTGACGGTAATGGTAATGCCATGTGTCTCCGCATGGGCGAGAATGCCTTGCTCAAGTCTGGCGCCGAGCTGATCAAGCCGCTCATAAACGCCTTCTTCCTTCAGCACTTCCAGACAGGCGATACCTGATAAGATGGATGCGGGATTCCCGGCCATCGTGCCGGCTTGATATGCCGGACCGAGCGGAGCGACCTGCTCCATGATCTCTTTTTTGCCTCCGTAAGCGCCGATCGGCAACCCGCCTCCGATGATTTTTCCGAGCGCCGTTAAATCAGGCTTTACTTGGAGAAGATCCTGCGCGCCTCCGTACATAAAACGGAACGCCGTGATCACTTCATCATAAATGACGAGCGCGCCCGCTTTGTGGGTCAATTCATTGACCTGTTCCAAAAAGCCTTCTTTAGGTTCAACGATGCCGAAATTGCCGACAATCGGCTCGACAAGAACCGCTGCAATTTCTGAACCCCATTTGTCCAATGCGGCCTTGTAGCTGTCAATGTCATTGAAAGGAACGGTAATCACTTCTTTGGCGATGCTTTTCGGCACACCGGCGGAATCGGGGGTGCCGAGCGTAGACGGACCTGAACCCGCAGCGACGAGCACGAGATCAGAATGGCCGTGATAGCAGCCGGCGAATTTAATGATTTTTGTCCGGCCTGTATAAGCGCGTGCAACCCGGATCGTTGTCATCACAGCTTCAGTACCCGAGTTTACGAACCGCACTTTATCAAGTGAAGGAATGGCCTCCTTCAGCATTTTAGCGAAAGTGACCTCATGCTTAGTCGGCGTTCCGTACAGTACGCCGTTTTCAGCGGCTTTTTTAATCGCTTCTGTAATATGCGGGTGGGCATGTCCGGTAATAATCGGACCGTAAGCCGCTAAATAATCAATATACTGATTCCCGTCTACATCCCAGAAATAAGCGCCGTTTGCTTTTTCCATCGCAACTGGTGAACCGCCGCCTACCGCTTTATAGGATCTGGACGGGCTGTTCACGCCTCCCACGATATGCTCTAACGCTTCTTTATGAAGTTCAACTGATTTTGTATACAAAAAATGACCCTCCTAATATCTCCTTACATCATATTCTATTGTAGCATGCTTCAATGTGAGCACAACGGTTCTTGCTTCCAGAAAAGAGCGGGGGATAACGGTTGTAATCTTAACGCGAATTGGATACGCTTAATAAAAAACCCGGAGGTATAAGAAATGACGATTGAAATCGGACAAGCAGCACCGGATATGAAATTAGTGAACGACAGCGGAGAAAAAGTATCATTAACGGATTTTAGAGGAAAGTACGTCGTGCTCTATTTTTATCCGAAAGACATGACACCCGGATGCACGACGGAAGCATGCGATTTCCGTGATCAGCACGAAAGTTTCGCGGGACTTGATGCGGTTATCATCGGAGTAAGCCCTGACAGCCGTGACAAACATGAAAAATTCAAGCAGAAACACGATCTTCCTTTCCAGCTCCTCGTCGATGATGAGCACAAACTGGCGGAAGCTTTTGATGTGTGGAAGCTGAAGAAGAATTTTGGGAAAGAATATATGGGAATCGAACGCTCCACCTTTCTGTTAGACAAAGAAGGCCGTCTCGTGAAGGAATGGAGAAAGGTAAAAGTAAAAGATCATGTTGCGGAAGCGCTTCGCGAATTGGAACAAATTGCGTCTAATTAATGGACAAATGCTGAACTCACGGGGTTTTCGTCAGATTGCATTTGACAGGAGACCGGGAAAAGATGTACACTAATTATAAACATTATAAAGTAAGAATCTTTTTTAGAAGAGAGGTGCATGACGGATGGCTGCACATGAATTAAAAGAAGCCTTAGACACGTTGAAGGATACGGGAGTCCGGATTACTCCTCAACGTCATGCCATTCTGGAATATCTCGTGGACTCTATGGCTCATCCGACAGCGGACGATATATATAAAGCCTTGGAAGGGAAATTCCCTAATATGAGTGTTGCGACAGTTTATAACAATTTGCGTGTATTCCGGGAAGCGGGGCTTGTAAAGGAGCTTACGTACGGAGATGCGTCCAGCAGATTTGACTTTGTCACCTCTGACCATTATCACGCCATTTGTGAAAACTGCGGAAAAATCGTGGACTTCCATTATCCTGGCCTTGACGAAGTGGAACAGCTTGCGGCTCACGTAACGGGGTTTAAGGTAAGCCACCATCGTTTGGAGATTTACGGCGTCTGCCAAGAATGCTCCAAAAAAGAAAACCATTAAACGAAGCTGACCGCTTTGATACGGTCAGCTTTGTTTATTTCACACTGTTTTTTCTATTATAAGACTCATCGAACGCTTTGCCTTCCAAACCTTTATCCAATGTAAGCGGCTCTCTGCAATGCATGCACATATCCACTCTGCCCAGAATCTTCGTTTCTTTCTCGCAGGCGGGGCATATCACCCGGACCGCTTTTGTGGACAGCATGCCAATCCAAAAATAAACGGCGGTGCTGAGCCCGATCGACAGCAGGCCGAGAATCATAAACAAGCTGGCAAGTAAAACAGACTGCTTAAAGAACAGCCCGATGTACATAATGATAAACCCAACGAAAACCAAACTTAACGCAAACGTTCTGATCTTATTAATTTTGCTTGAGTATTTCGCCATGTCCATCCCCCTCTGGTTTAACTATAGCACAAATCAGATGGCATATTCTTCATGTTTTCGTAAGAAAAGGGAAGAATAGATATGGCAGCTGAAAGGAAATTTGTTATAATAGTTCAATGTGTTTAGAAAAAAGGACTTTCATGTTTTATCATAGAAATGTAGAAACAAAAGCTTGTGAAACAATCGCATTGGAGGAATCGTAATGGACAATCTTCTCCGTCCAATTTACCAAGAAAGAGCAAGTCATCCCGATACGCTGGCCGTCCTTATGATTGAGAGAAGGAGCAAAGCATCATCCATCACAGATAACTTTGATGCGGTCATGCTTGTCATTGTCAAACAGGCTGAAGAGCCACTTTTTATAAAGCATTATGAATTCGAACACAAAACCGCTTCCTTACATATTGTAACGGATGCCCTGCTCCAGGAATGGATTCTGCTGGGGACAAATAGAAGAGTTATAGATTGGATCATAAACGGCAAGGTGCTGTTTGACCGCAATGAATATATATCTGAACTCAATGACCGGCTCAGCACTTTTCCTTTCGCTGAGCGGAAATTAAAGATCGGAATGGAATACGGCAAGCTGATCAGAAGGTTTGTAGAAGGAAAAGCGTTTTTTGAAGCTGATCATTTTCTGGATGCATATTATGCGGTCGTGCATGCTCTTCACCACTTGGCCCGCATAGAAGTGATTGACCGGGGGTTCTATCCTGAAACGACTGTCTGGAATCAGGTCCGCCATATTGAGCCGCAGGTATATAAGTTATATTCCGAACTTGTTGAGAGTCACGAAAGTTTGGAGAAAAGGCTCGAATTATTATTCTTAGCAAATGATTTTCTCATCCATTCAAAAGCTGAAATCGGTTCGGCGCATCTTTTTCAAGTTATGAGTGAAAAAGAAATGTGGCAGTTTGGAGAATTGCTCCAGCATCCTGAGCTGGCGCCTTTCACCCAAGATCTCGGTGTCATGCTTGATTACCTGACGGAAAAAGGTTTTATTGAAGTATCTCAAATAGAGACAAAAGGGCAGGAAGTATATCATCGAGGATATTCTTTCAAAAAAAGTGTTGACGCTGAATTATAGGCGTGTTATATTATTAAACGTCGCTGATGCGCTTCGACAAAAAGCACACAGCGGCGGAGAAATAAAAACAAAAAAACATTTGACAGCAACTCGCTGAAATGTTATACTGAGAAAGTCGCCTCAAGATGAGGTTGAAGATGATCTTTGAAAACTAAACAAGACAAAACGTACCTGTTAATTCAAAGTTTTAAATAAATCGCACAGTGATGTGCGTAGTCAGTCAAACTAAGGTCTGCATGATGCAGGTCACACAGATGTTACTGCAGGATGCAGTGAACTTAGTCTGTGATCCATTTATCGGAGAGTTTGATCCTGGCTCAGGACGAACGCTGGCGGCGTGCCTAATACATGCAAGTCGAGCGGACAGATGGGAGCTTGCTCCCTGATGTTAGCGGCGGACGGGTGAGTAACACGTGGGTAACCTGCCTGTAAGACTGGGATAACTCCGGGAAACCGGGGCTAATACCGGATGGTTGTTTGAACCGCATGGTTCAGACATAAAAGGTGGCTTCGGCTACCACTTACAGATGGACCCGCGGCGCATTAGCTAGTTGGTGAGGTAACGGCTCACCAAGGCGACGATGCGTAGCCGACCTGAGAGGGTGATCGGCCACACTGGGACTGAGACACGGCCCAGACTCCTACGGGAGGCAGCAGTAGGGAATCTTCCGCAATGGACGAAAGTCTGACGGAGCAACGCCGCGTGAGTGATGAAGGTTTTCGGATCGTAAAGCTCTGTTGTTAGGGAAGAACAAGTGCCGTTCAAATAGGGCGGCACCTTGACGGTACCTAACCAGAAAGCCACGGCTAACTACGTGCCAGCAGCCGCGGTAATACGTAGGTGGCAAGCGTTGTCCGGAATTATTGGGCGTAAAGGGCTCGCAGGCGGTTTCTTAAGTCTGATGTGAAAGCCCCCGGCTCAACCGGGGAGGGTCATTGGAAACTGGGGAACTTGAGTGCAGAAGAGGAGAGTGGAATTCCACGTGTAGCGGTGAAATGCGTAGAGATGTGGAGGAACACCAGTGGCGAAGGCGACTCTCTGGTCTGTAACTGACGCTGAGGAGCGAAAGCGTGGGGAGCGAACAGGATTAGATACCCTGGTAGTCCACGCCGTAAACGATGAGTGCTAAGTGTTAGGGGGTTTCCGCCCCTTAGTGCTGCAGCTAACGCATTAAGCACTCCGCCTGGGGAGTACGGTCGCAAGACTGAAACTCAAAGGAATTGACGGGGGCCCGCACAAGCGGTGGAGCATGTGGTTTAATTCGAAGCAACGCGAAGAACCTTACCAGGTCTTGACATCCTCTGACAATCCTAGAGATAGGACGTCCCCTTCGGGGGCAGAGTGACAGGTGGTGCATGGTTGTCGTCAGCTCGTGTCGTGAGATGTTGGGTTAAGTCCCGCAACGAGCGCAACCCTTGATCTTAGTTGCCAGCATTCAGTTGGGCACTCTAAGGTGACTGCCGGTGACAAACCGGAGGAAGGTGGGGATGACGTCAAATCATCATGCCCCTTATGACCTGGGCTACACACGTGCTACAATGGACAGAACAAAGGGCAGCGAAACCGCGAGGTTAAGCCAATCCCACAAATCTGTTCTCAGTTCGGATCGCAGTCTGCAACTCGACTGCGTGAAGCTGGAATCGCTAGTAATCGCGGATCAGCATGCCGCGGTGAATACGTTCCCGGGCCTTGTACACACCGCCCGTCACACCACGAGAGTTTGTAACACCCGAAGTCGGTGAGGTAACCTTTATGGAGCCAGCCGCCGAAGGTGGGACAGATGATTGGGGTGAAGTCGTAACAAGGTAGCCGTATCGGAAGGTGCGGCTGGATCACCTCCTTTCTAAGGATTTTAACGGAATATAAGACCTTGGGTCTTATAAACAGAACGTTCCCTGTCTTGTTTAGTTTTGAAGGATCATTCGATTCTTCGAGATAATGTTCTTTGAAAACTAGATAACAGAAGTAATTCACATTCAATTGTAATGCAAGAAATCACGTAGTGATTCTTTTTAACGGTTAAGTTAGAAAGGGCGCACGGTGGATGCCTTGGCACTAGGAGCCGATGAAGGACGGGACGAACACCGATATGCTTCGGGGAGCTGTAAGCAAGCTTTGATCCGGAGATTTCCGAATGGGGAAACCCACCACTCGTAATGGAGTGGTATCCATATCTGAATACATAGGATATGAGAAGGCAGACCCGGGGAACTGAAACATCTAAGTACCCGGAGGAAGAGAAAGCAAATGCGATTCCCTGAGTAGCGGCGAGCGAAACGGGACCAGCCCAAACCAAGAGGCTTGCCTCTTGGGGTTGTAGGACACTCTATACGGAGTTACAAATGAATGATATAAGCGAAGAGGTCTGGAAAGGCCCGCCAAAGAAGGTAACAGCCCTGTAACTGAAATGTCGTTCTCTCCAGAGTGGATCCTGAGTACGGCGGAACACGTGAAATTCCGTCGGAATCCGGGAGGACCATCTCCCAAGGCTAAATACTCCCTAGTGACCGATAGTGAACCAGTACCGTGAGGGAAAGGTGAAAAGCACCCCGGAAGGGGAGTGAAATAGATCCTGAAACCGTGTGCCTACAAGTAGTCAGAGCCCGTTAACGGGTGATGGCGTGCCTTTTGTAGAATGAACCGGCGAGTTA